>NZ_JBKJHB010000001.1:0-1112027 GCF_046614455.1 Flavobacterium sp. RNTU_13
AGCATCCTCGCTGGTCTCGTGAAGCGAGATGGTTACTCCTGTACCAAAGTAGGCTACAACCTGGTCTATTAGCGCCTGCAGGTTAAAACTCGCTACGTTGTCGTTGTTAAAATCACACTCTTCTAACGCCGGGAATGCCGGGATGATAGGGGCTGACTGGACATCAAGTAGCGTGCTTACAACGATGCTACATCCGGTAACGGCATCTTTTACCAAAACATATAACGTGGCGTCTGATGAAAGGTACGGAACGCTAACGTCTAAAAAGTTGGCATTGCCCGCCAAGGCATCGCTTTGGTTAACGTAATAGGCAACTGTATATCCCGCCTGGCCATTGGTAATAACCGGGGTAATGGTGTTTAAATTGAAATATCCCTGGCCCGGAACTTCTTCGCATGAAGTAAATACCGGAACCGTAAGGTTAGCGTCAGGTAATGGGTTTACCACCAACCTGAACGAACCCGTATTCCAGCAACCGAAAGGCGTTTGTACCCGGTAATATATAGGTTGCATATCAGGTATTGTATTACGGAATGCAGCAGGTGAACCTATTGTATTGATATTAAGTTGGGCATCGGTATTAGAAGTATAATAGGTAATGGTATTAGCAGGGTCTGATGTTATCTCCGTTGCCTTAGAAGTTAGGTTAAACGTCTCAGTACCGTCGTTTGAAGGTGCCGTATTATCACATAATATATAGTCACTTACCGGTACAATGTTTGGCCTTTGATGCACCACCAGGCTTACGGTTGCTACAGAGTAGCAACTGGTACCAGCAGCATTTGGTGCAATACGAATAAACACAGAGCCTGTAGACGAGGTATATGTTGCAGGGGCTGAAATCTGACCTGCTGTACCGCCGTTATTAGCATCATTTAACGAAGTGTAATAACTATATTGGTATCCTGAAGCACCTGCAACAGCTTGCTGTGCAGCCGGAACAAGATTAAACACCGCTGTTCCCGTATCGTCGGTTTCGCAAAGCTCTAGTGGTGTTACCGGCGACAATGCAGGACTTGAAAGCGCTCTTAATGCCACTGAAGTTATGCTGTAACAACCTGCCGATGTTTGTACGCGTGCGTATACTGTTGTAGTAGCTGTATAGTAGCTATTAGGCAGCGGAGTACCTCCGGCTTCGGCAAGTGCCTGCGTTGTATAATAAGAAACCGTGTATGTGGTATTACCGTTTGTAACATCGCTGTTTTTTGTAGACAGGGTAAATGTAGCACTACCGGTACCGTCATCGCAAAGCACATAGTCACTTACGGCTGTATTAATAACAGGCAGCGGATTAACCGTTAGTGTAAACGAACCTATACTATAACAGCCAAAAGTATTTTGCACCCTTACCCAAATGGTTTGAGGTGTAGCGGTATTATTATATGACGATGCATTTACAATAGAGGATGTACCTGCCTGAGCCGCAGTTAAAGAATCAAAATAGGTTACTGTAAGCCCGGCTACACCTGCAGTAGCTTCTGCATCTTTTGTTGTAAGATTAAATGTTGCTACATTTCCTGTAGTAGCAGGGTCATCACACAAAACGTATGGCGTTACAACTGGTACTGCAGGCTTAGGATGTACCACTAAGTCTACTGTTTTAACTGCATAGCAATTAGTAACAGACGCTGTTTTTACAACCCTTATGTAAATGGTTTGAAGATTTGGAACCGTATTTTGATATGATGACGGTGTGCCAATTTGCCCCGTACCCGCCTGCGCATCGGATAGCGACGTATGGTAGGTGACCGTAACATCTGTTTGACCGTTTATAACCTGATTACCTGCGGTTGTAAGGTTAAATACGGCAAGACCATCATAATCGTTATCACAAAGCTCTAAATTAGTAGCGTTAACTAATACAGGAAGTTCATCTATAGTAATATTCTGCGTGGATGATCCCGGTAAACGGCATCCTCCCGCGCTACCTGCGTAGGTATACTTTACCTCATAGGCACCTGGCGCTGATGTAGCCGGATTAATTTCTCCACTAACAGAATTAATGTCGAGGCCTGTTGGCGTTGCACTGAAGGTGCCGCCATTAGCAAAGTTAGTATCCTTAGCAGGTGTTATTAAAGGATCTGACTGGCACGCAACCGAAGGAATAGTAAATCCTGTTACCGAAGCACCACCCGGAGTAACAATTACATTTACGGCTAAGGGTATACTTTCGCAACCCAAGGCATTTCTCTGAACAACATAATATTGTGTAGTACCTACAACCGATGTATTTGGCACAGGGCCTGTTGTAATATATTCTGTACCATTTGAGTCAAACCACACCAGTGTAGTACCGGGATCTGCAGTTCCTGATAAACCCGGGGCAACTTCTCCCTGGCAATACGTAAAATCAGTTATAGAAGGCGTTTGTGGCTCCGGATTCTGAAAAATAATCTCCAGAGTTTGTTTACAGTTTGCCCTTCCCCAGTCAAATCTATAGGTACCGGCAGTGGTAAACCCGGAGATATTAGTAACCGGAACACCGGGGTTAGCAATATTTACACTTGCCGGATTATCGGCATGTGGCGTCCATGTGCCAAAGCCTACAGCACGTGTGGTAATACTGTTATTGTTACAGTCTAATGTGGTTGTGGGTGTAACAATGCTATTTTGCACGTATATACTAATATTATCCAGCAGGTTACCCGTACTGCTACCAAACTGAAATCCAGACTGCTGACCGGCTGTAAGTACAGAACGGAACATAATACGTGTTACAGGCTGTCCGGCTGGCGACGTAAAAGAGATGACCGGATTTGTGGTACCGTCTCCGTAATGTACCCATCCCGTACCGGTAGTATATAGCCCAATACGCGTGTACGGGCCGTCTGGCGGGCCTGTTACCAGTTCCATTTGATCTGTATTAAAGCTACCAAATGCCTGGCGTGCCCTGTGATAAAAATCTATATTAAATGTAGTAGGATATGGCGTGTTGAATTCCTGGTAAATCGCTTGCTCGTCTATACCATTAGAGCAAAGTTCGCAAATATAACTCCCGTCTACTGCTGCGGCTGTAGGTGTAATAGCGGTGGTATTACTGGGCCAGTACTCTATATCACCACTACCGGCAAGCGTACGCCAGCCCTGAACTGCAAAGTGATTGTAATCAGAATTTGATGTTGATGTAAAAGCATGGTCTTCAAAACTGCCATTTACACATACGTTTTCGCATCCCGCGGGTATAGGCGGGGTAGATACGCAAATGCCAAATGTAGGTGATAACGATGGCGAAATCATATTAAAATAAAAACGCAGTTTATACGACTGCCCCGCAACCAGATTGTAAAGCCGAAGCGAATTAGCATTTGAACATCCTATCTCAGTAAGCTGCCCGCAGTTACCGGAATACGCTGCAACAATTATTGGCTGAGAGTACGCTCCCGGCGCAAAAGGTGTAACATTCCAGATAGATATTTGATGGCTGGATGCTGTTGCCGTAAACTGGTACCATACATCCAGAGGTGCCGTAGTAACTGTACCGCAAGATGAGGAAGGAACACCCGAAGCGGTAGCCCCCGTAAACGAAGCCGTAACAAAAGTAGAGCTGGTAGTACAGCTGGCAGCACTGTTAACGTTTAAGGTAATAGCACCGCTACAGTTATCATTAGCGGGAGCAAATATTTTTTTTACAGGATTACTCAAGGGTAAAGCAAACAAATACTGTATTGAAAAAAACAATACGAGTAGCAGGGTATTTTTCTTCATCAACTTATAATTTGGCAATAAAATTATGTTAAACCGATGGTTTCACAAACCATTAACGCTCTAATAACAGGGAAAAATACAATTATCCTACCCAAAAAATTCCATTTTAAGTAAATATCACATAATTGTTATCTGTTGATATATTTGAAACAAAAAAAAACCGCCTGAGCGGGAACTCAGGCGGGGTGCAAGCAAAAGGGGATTGCTTACTAACTAAACCTAATCAGAAAACTATTTTCTTAGTTGATTTACCTGCATCGGTAGTGGTATTAACTATAAGCATTTGTTGCTCAGCGCTAATCCTGTCTACCGTTACAGACGGAGCATTAACTGCACTGTGGCTGTATACCAGTCTTCCTGTAATGTCATAAACATCAACCGCCTTTATAGTGCTGTTTTCTGCATTTATTACAAGGCTGTTACCTTTTTTGTATACAACCACACCTGCATTTGTACCCATTTCAGGGTTCGTTGTACCAAGCGTTTCGGTAGTGTAGAACAACTCAAAACGGTTGTTAAACGTACCTTGCCCGGTATTAAATATATAGTCTCCGGCAGTTAGGTTAGTAACTATTCCGGTTACGTTGTCTTTAAGATAAACTGTTTGCCCCTGGCCAAAAATACCCTGAGCGTTTTGCAGGTTTATGGTGTAGCTACCCGCTACAGCCGATGTATACCCCATGGCTACCCTGTCTGTATTTGCAAACACTGCACGTGCCTGTATAGCTAACGGCGTTTCGTTTTGCATAGTATAAGCTATTGCATTACCTTCTGATTGCAGCACTTTAGCATCGTAGCCGTAATCAAACTGATTAGTAGTTTCGTCCATGTAAGCTACGGCAAATTGAGAAGCAAAGCTACCATCTGCCGCCAACATGTTTATCCAGTAACGCGATATCGCTGCCGGAGTTGCTGCATTTCTTAAAAATGCCTGCGATGCACCCGGGGTACCCCTTCTCATTTTATTGGTAAACTTAAGTACCGGTGTAGTTACACCTGTTGTAGTCCTTACTATAAAGCCCTGACCGGGAGCAAGCAACCATGTACTCGCCGGACCGTTATAATACTGTGCCTGTCCCGCTCCGCCGCCTAATGCCGGATTAGCAACAAAAGCTGCCATAGTTAAAGTAGCGTAAGAGGTAGCAGCGCTGTTATTCCTCTTCCTCCAAAAATAAACACCAGAAGTAACATCTATAACATTAGCATTGGTAGCAAAGAAATCATATACATTTATAGGAGAAGGGTAAGGATTACCCACCGCTGTATAACGATCTCCTTCTGCAGAAAGATTAATGTTAATATTACCGTTATTTGGAACACCTTTAAACACACCGTTAAACTCTGTAGCGGTATCTCCATCGCCATAACCAGGTAGCGAAGGTATAAGGTTTGGCATCCTTATAAGGTATCCTTTTGCCGGAGCGAACGATGTGCTAAGCGGATCTACGTGCCAGTAGGCTTCCAGCCAATCTGTTCCGTTGAACCCGTACTTGTACTCGTAATAACGGTTAGATGTGGTAGAAGGTGAAAAATCGAGTAGCCTTTGATTTGCCACAGGAGATGACCATAACGTATAGTCGTACCTGTAAAGCTGGTTACTCTTTTTGTTAAAGGTAATATTACCGGTGTTAACTACATTGTTTACCTGTAGCAGTGCCGCGTTATCTTCAATAATAAGCTGAGCTGCATCGTCTACAAAAACGGCACCTTTTACTCTTAACGTGTGCCCTGAGGCTATGGTAATAACACCACTGTTTACCGCAATACTACATGCCGTAAGACTACCCGAAGAAGTGTAATCACCATCAAAAACAGCAGCATACTCTATAGACTCCGGCTCCCCGTTACTCCATGATGTTCCATCCCAAACGGTGGTAATGGCGCAAGGCGCTGCCTCCTGCCACTCATAGGCTCCAAGATCTACAAAACCATCATATACACGGTCATTCCCTGCAAAATCTTTTGTAACAGCAAACAGATCAGGAACAAGACCTGCGCTGTAATAATCTGCAAGGCCTGAGTTTACGGCAGGGCTGTTAGTATCTAGTGTATAATCTCCTACTGAAGCATTTGAAAATAGCGGATCTGAAGCTAAAATATTATTACCCGTATTATTGTTTGCCCCAAGATAAGTGGCATCTGTAAGTACATTTTTAAAGATAACAGCATCAAGACCTCCGGCACCGCTTGTATCTACAAAGGTAGCGCCGTTGTTATTCATTACAATACTGTTTCTAAACACTGCCGGAGCCTGTGCGGCACCTGCGTTGCCATAGTACATAAAACGCCCCTCGCCTGAAGCTATATTTTGGTCAAAAGTACAGTTTGTAAAGATAGGTCCCGCATTTATTCCTGAAAACAGGGCGTTGCTACCGCTTACGTAATATAACGCACCACCTTTTTCCTGTGCATTATTTCCTGTTACAATACAGTTAGTAAATGAATCGGCACCGCTTACAACGGTATCGCTATCACCTTCTATATAAAATGCTCCACCTAAACGCGCTGCAAGATTATCTTTTATCTTCACCCTGTCAAAAACAGTAGCATTAGAAACTGCATTAAATACCCCTGCACCGTAGTCAGACTCGTTTGCTGTAATGGTACTGTTATATACATACGTAGTACTATGAACGTTATAAATCCCTCCACCCGAAAGTGCATCGTTACCTATAACTACAGACAAATCTTTAATTACCGTACCAGAACCATCGTTATAGACTCCGCCCCCGTGGGCCGATGCAAAGTTGTTTTTCAGCGTACTGCCCTTTATAACCGGCATACCCGAAATATTAGCAACACCCGCACCTGAATTAGCGTGGTTATTATTAATCTGCGCATTGTTTATAATCATGCCCGACAGACAGTTTTCATTATAAACCCCTCCACCTTTTCCGGTAATGAAGTTTTCCTGAATTAAAACATTTCGCAGTTCGTACTCGCTGTTTTTGTTATAAACACCACCACCATTATTACGGGCTATAGCATTTCCGTTTACCGTAATATCTCCGGTACCATCTGCATAGGCATCCCTAATAATAAATCCGTCTACCACTACACCAGACGCAGCAGTAATACCGGAACCTACAATAATGTGGTAAAGGTTATCTGTTTCTATTTCCTCTAAGCCTACTTTACCGGTAAGCAGCGTTTCACCGCCAGATACTCCTGTAGCTAAAGGCAGGTATTGCCTGTTGTTTACAGAAGATTCAAACCCGGCAAATCCACCGTATAAAGACACCCCATTTAAAAGAACAAAGGCGTTATCCCTATCGTTAGCATCGGCATTGCTATAATTATCTGCCCTGTAAAAAGGCCTGTACTTACCGCTTGCTACCCATATTTGCCTTATCGTTGCCGGTGCGGCATCATTAAGTTGTTTAGCAAGATAAAGCGCATCGGCCAGCTCGCTCATTGGGCTCGCCCAGCTTTCGCCTGTACCACCCTGGTCTTTACGTACATAAAGCACACCATTTTGTATGTTCATGCCCAGTGTACTTATTTGTTTAACCTCAGATGGTGCAGAGAACATTCCGTTGCTTTCTGCCCTCACCCTGTAGTAATATGTAGTACTGCCTGTTAATCCCGAAAGTGCCCTGTAAAACGTATTTCCGCTTACACCGTTCACCGTACCCGCTACAGCTGTAGGTGCTACAGTGGTATAAGATAACGATTGTGTAGTACCTGTGTAATTTGTAATAGCAACATTATCCAGAATGAAGCGTGTTGCGGGAGAATCTCCAGACGACTGTATTTTAATTCTTGAATTTGCAGTACCACCGGTTAAAGCAAATACATAACTGCGTGGTGTGTTAAGTGCCGCCAGATTTGTACCCAGTTGGGTAAAGTTAGTACCGTCTGCGGCATATAGCACTTTTACGGTAGTGTTATCTAACTGATATTTTGCCAGGTCTACCGAAAGATACGTTTCGCCTGTTAAACCCGAAAGATCAATTGCCGGAGAAGTTACAGCACCCACCTGCCCGGCAGCACCTATAACCGCAACACCTGAGCCTTCGAATACATTGCTCACCGCCCAGCCGGCTAACTGGAAGCGCGTATCTGCATTTATAACAGGAACAGCGCCATCTGCAGCAAAACCTGAAAAATCTTCGTTTAGCACATACGTATCAAACACTGGCGATGTGCTTACATTCAATTTAAAGTTATATTGGCCCGGCATAAACCATTTTGCCCTAAGGCCAGACATAGTAACATTAGAAGGCTGTTGTACCACAGGCACAATAACCGACTCTGTTCCTATGATATTTTGAGTAGTGGTAAACGTTTGCTCGCTACCATATCCTATAATTGTTGTATTGTATTCCCACACCCTAAAGTAATACTGTGTTCCATCAGTAAGGCCCGCAAGCGATACGGTGTAAGCACCATCTGTAAGAGCGCCCCCCATAACCTGGCTACCCGTACCCGGAGTAAAGCCTTGGGTAGTACTGTACTCTACACCATAGAAAAGAGCATCGCACAAAATTTGCGGAGCCGCCTGTATGGTAGCACCAGAAGCACTAATATTAGAAACCGTACCACTATAAAGTATTACAGGGGCTTCAGCATTTTTATGGAAGTTAAGGTGGAAAGGAGCTTCGGCAGCAGCGTTAACAGCAGCTACCCTAATGTAGTAGGTTCCTGCCTGGCTAATGTAGTACTCTATTACCTCTTGCGAAGCGCTGGTTTGAGATGATGCAACTGCCTGCGTTAACGCTGAAGGGCATGAACCCTGAAACAGGAACAAATCAGCGTTTCCTGAAAAATCAGATAGTGAAATGGTATAGTTACCAGGGCAGTTTGCCACAAACTTATACCATACATCTTTAGCGTTATCGCCCTGCGTAAGGGCAGTATAAGTAGATGATGCTAAGGTACCCGTAATATCTCCCATAAAAGAGTCTATTGTTTCGGCATTGGCACAAAGATCGTTTGTAATAGCAGTGCCAATAACTTTTCCGTTAACCACTACCTGGGTAGCAGCTTTCCCTCCGGTAAGCGTGATTACATTGGTGTTGTAAGTACCTACACTTAAACCAAATTTAAGGCGAACATAAAACGTATTGTAAGCCAGCACACCTTCTGCATCGTAAGCAATGGTAACGCTTGGACCGAAATTAGAGTTTGGAGAAAGCGAAACCTCATAGTTACTGTTACCGAAAACAGAGAGATTTCCTGCACCCGGAGCAAGGTTAACCGAATTTATGCGGAAGCTTTTAGCTATAGATGGGCCATTACCCACAAAATAGTTTAGGTTATAGCGTACCGGATTTATAATATTAATCTCCTCAACGTGTGCCACAACAGGGACAGTATTGTAAGAAGAAACCGCTAAGTTCTGTGTAATTTGGCTCGCCGCTATATTAAGCCCCATTGAAATGTTAGAATCAAAGTCGGCACCATTATGAGCAATTGTAATCCGAGCCTGAGTATCAGACGTTCTTACAACACTTGCAATAGATATTCCACCAGGAACGTTAACCAGTGTAAATCCGTTTCGGTTTAGCGTAGGCACAAAAGTACCTACAGTAAGTTCGGCCACAAAAGTGCTGGTGTTTAACTGATCTTCCTGTAAAGAGCCGTTAAGCATAAGCTTTGGCTGCAATACCCCCTGAAGATTAAAATCTTTAAACTTCAACGCACCTGCACCTCCCCTTTTACTGAAATTGATTTTTACATCCGACGCAAATACAGTTAATGCGTTAGATACCGTAACAAAGAAAACCCCGGTAGGAGACGGCGTAGTAATAGTCTGGGCTGTATACGTATTTCCGCCATCGGCAGAAACACTAACGGTTATAGGACCACCATCTGCGGCGGTTTCGTTAGCCAGCTCAAAACTAAGATTCACGCTATTGTAGGAAGATAAGTTATAAGATGGTGTTGTAAGAGAAGCATTTACAGCCGCAAATTTTGCATAGCCACCCCCTACAACAACATCGTTTCCTGTCCATCCCACCGGAAGGAAACTACCCGCAAAAGATTGCTGGTCTATTACGCTCTGCGCATTGGCACTAAAAGTTACGCCAAGCAAAAGCACAAGGACATACTGTCCATAAAGAGCACGTAGCCCTTTCAGACGCTTAAAAACTGTTTTCATAAGATTAGGTCTTTAAGTATAAAAGTTCACACCCCCATGTGAAGATATTTTCCGCCCATTAATTTTGAATAGGAATCCATCAGTATTTTATACAGGGTAAACTTATTAAAATGAGGTACAAAAAAAAATACCTAATGTTAGGTATTTTTAATTTATTAGGGTTTCCCCTATATTTTTACGTCATCCTTAAAAATAATATTCACCAACAGGTGTCTTATCAACAATATGCAACAAAATTTAAATATTTTTGAATAAAATACTGATTTATCAATATTTAAAAAGTAAATAACAAGAAATAATTCAAATAATTAACAATTTATCAACGGTGTTTTAACAGAATTAAACTCGTGAAAAACGTCAGATTAGGGTTTCCCCTAGTTTATACCGATGTTTTTAAGTATGCCATACGTATGGCCACAATAGCCGCCTCTGTACCCTTGTTTCCATGCTTGCCACCACTGCGGTCTATAGCCTGTTGCATGGTATTATCGGTAAGCACACAAAACACTACCGGAACATCTGTTTGAACATTGAGGTCTTTTATACCCTGCGATACAGCTTCACAAACAAAGTCAAAATGCTTCGTTTCCCCCTGTATAACACTGCCTATAGCTATAACAGCGTCTACGTTTTGGGTTTGTATCATTTTTTTACTGCCGTACACCAGTTCAAAGCTACCCGGCACATACCAGGTTACTATATCTTCCTGAGGAACATTGTTCTCTAAAAGCGCCTGCAGTGCACCGTTATACAAACCTGAAGTTATATTATCATTCCATTCTGAAACAACAATCCCAAACCGAAGACCCTTCGTGTTTGGGATTGTGTTCTTATCGTACTGAGATAAGTTTTTATTTTCTGTTGCCATATAAAATTTAGTCTACTTTAGCAATGTATGCATCAATCAGCATACCTTCGGCAGAAGTACTGTATTTATCTTTTATTTCTGTGTAGTACTTAAGGGCATCTTCTTTTTTGTTTAGGCTTTCGGCAAGCTGTCCTGCTTTAAACAGGAAACGAGGAGTAAACACTTCGTTGTCGCTTACTTTAGCTGCATCAAGGTAATACTGTAAACCTTTGGCAAGGTTGTCATTACCACCAAGCTGTACAAAAGCATCGCCCATAGCACCTATAGCCGAAGCCTTAAGTGCAGGATCTTCAGTTTTAAATGTATCAAGATGCGCTACAGCCTCTTTATACTTACCGGTGTTAAGGTAAGCTGTACCTGCAAAATACTCTGCAAGGTTAGCAGCATCTGTACCAGAGTACTCGTCTATTATTTTAAGGAAACCATATTTACCTTCACCACCGTTAAGGGCAAGGTTAAATAATGAGTCCTGAGATTTTTGAGCATTTAGAGCCTGTGTAAGGTACTGTTCTGCCTGGAACATTTCGTTAGCAGCCTCTTCCTCTTTAGGGGTTACTACAAACTTATCTACCAGTAGGTAACCTATGGTTACAAGAGCTACAGCACCAAGTACTATATAAATGAACTTTTGGTTCTTCTGCACCCACTCTTCTGTTTTAGAAGCACCTTCGTCTAACGAGTTGAATACATCGGCAGTAGTACTATGGCCTTCAAATGTAGTTTCTTCTACTTGCTGGTCTATTTCTACTTCCTCTTTTTCTACTTCAGGTTTCGGGGCCTTATAACCTCTTTTATTGTATGTAGCCATTTATTTTATTTTAGTGAGCGCAAAAATAAAATTTTTATTGAAAACTAAAACACCTTTTGTCGATATTTTTCGATAATTTGCAGCGTGTAAAAAAAACCTGCCTCTTTTACGGAAGGTTTTCATATTCAGACCCGTTTACGCCATGCACCTGCAAAGTTTATCGCTACTCAATTATAAAAACATCGCCGAAGCCACCTACGAATTCGATTCGAAAATAAATTGTTTTACCGGAAAAAACGGCGTAGGAAAAACAAACGTGCTTGATGCCATATACCACCTTGCCTACGGAAAAAGCTACTTTAACCCACTGGCAGTGCAAAACATACGCCATGGCGAAGACTTTTTTGTGATTGACGGCACCTTTATAAAAGATGAACGTACAGAGCAAATTGTATGCAGCCTTAAAAAAGGAGCAAAAAAAGCACTGAAGCGAAACGGCAAGGTATACGACCGTTTTAGCGAGCACATAGGCTTTATCCCGCTGGTAATTATATCGCCTTACGACAGCGACCTTATTATAGAAGGCAGTGAAACCCGCCGTAAGTTCCTAGACAGTGTAATATCTCAAATGGACGCCCCTTACCTGCAGGAACTTATAAATTACCAAAAGGTGTTATCTCAGCGTAATGCTTTACTAAAGTACTTTGCGCTAAACCATACGTTTGACCGCGAAACCTTATATATATACAATGAACAGCTTAGTGGCATGGCACAGCACATTTATGAGAAACGCCGTGCTTTTATAAACGAGTTTACACCCATACTGATTAAACACCACCAGGCAATAACCGATTCGGCAGAGGAAGTAAACCTCGTATATGAGAGCCACCTCCACCAAAACAACCTGATAAACCTGCTGGACGAAAACCTGCAGCGCGACCGTGTACTGCAATATACCAGCGTGGGTATACATAAAGACGAGCTGTTGTTTGAAATCGCGGGCCATCCTATTAAAAAATTTGGATCGCAGGGACAACAAAAAAGCTTCCTGATTGCGCTAAAGCTGGCGCAGTTTGAGTTTATGAAAAAACAAAGCGGCGTACTGCCCATACTTTTATTTGACGATATTTTTGATAAACTTGACGAAAGTCGCGTGGCGCGCATTGTACAGATGATAGACGATAAGGTGTTTGGCCAGATTTTTATAAGCGACACCCATAGCGAACGTACTGAGGCTATAGTAAAAGAAACCCACCAGAGTTATAAGATTTTCACGCTGTAAGTTATTCGGCGATTTGGTTATTCGTACCTTTAAATTCAGAAAATACACTTTAGTTATGATATCAGAAAAAACCCTTCAGTTTCTGGAAGACTTAAGAGAAAACAACTACCGCGACTGGTTTCAGGCAAACCAGGATCGCTATGCCGATTATAAAAAAGACTACAAAGCCACTACCGAAGCGTTTATTGCAGCAATGGGTAAATACGACGAAAGCGTGTCGCACCTGGAATTTAAAGACTGCTCTTTCCGTATAAACCGTGACATCCGTTTTAGCAAAGACAAAGCACCCTACAAAACCAATATGGGTATATGGATGTACCCCGGAGCCAAGCACGATAATCTTGCAGGCTACTACATACATATAGAAAAAGGAAAATCATTTATAGCCGGTGGCCTTTACTGCCCACAACCTGATGCGCTTAAAAAAGTAAGGCGAGAAATCGGCGGATTTTATGAAGACCTTGATGAAATTGTTCAAAACAAAGATTTTCAGCAAAACTTTAAAGCCCTGAGTAACGAAGACGCCCTTAAAAACATACCGAAAGGATATGAAAAAGAGCATCCGGCTGCAGAATTCCTTAAACTAAAAAGTTTTATAGCACAGGCACCCGTAACAGATAAGGAGCTGCTTTCTAAAAACTTTGTAGAGGCTACCGCAAAAAAACTTTCGGTATTAACCCCTCTTGTAGATTTTTTAAACCGCGGACTTACCACTGAAGAGTAAAACCGTACTTTTGCAGCCGTATTAAACTTTTATATTTACAATGGAAATCTTAAGCAACTATCCGCTAAAAAACCTCAACACTTTTGGCATTGCAGCGTGCGCAAAAGAATATGTTTCGGTAACCTCTGTAGAAGAACTTAAGTTGGTACTTAAGGAAAACCAAGGCAAGAAACTGTTTATTTTGGGCGGCGGCAGCAATATGTTGCTTACCCAGGACATAGACGCTCTTGTTATACATATAAACTTAAAAGGTATTGAAGTAGTTGCCGAAAATAACGGCACCGCACAAGTAAAGGCAATGGCCGGCGAGAACTGGCATGGCTTTGTACAATACTGTATAAACCACAACTACGGCGGTGTAGAAAACCTTTCGCTCATCCCCGGAAATGTGGGTACTACGCCCATACAAAATATAGGTGCATACGGCACCGAGATAAAAGATACTATGATACAATGCGAAGCCCTGCACATAGCCACGCAGGAGCTCCGAACCTTTACAAATGCCGAATGTGAGTTTGCGTATCGCGAAAGTATTTTTAAATCTGAATTGAAAGGTCAGTACATTATAGTATCGGTAACCTTTGACCTTACTATAGCAAACCACAAAATAAACACTGCTTACGGAGATATTACAGCCCAGCTAGCCGCAAAAGGCATTACCTCCCCTACTATTAAAGATGTAAGCGAGGCGGTAACGGCAATTCGCCAAAGCAAACTACCCGACCCGAAAGAACTGGGCAACAGCGGCAGCTTTTTTAAGAACCCAATTATTCCTAAAGCACAATACGAAGCGCTACACGAAAAATTTCCTGATATGCCGCACTATGTAGTAAGCGAAACCCAGGTAAAAGTACCTGCCGGCTGGCTTATAGAACAAAGTGGTTTTAAAGGAAGCCGTTTTGGCAATGCCGGTGTACACGCGCGCCAGGCACTTGTTATTGTAAACTACGGTAACGCTACCGGTCAGGAACTTGTAAACCTGTCTAAAAAAATTCAGCAAACGGTTTTTGAAAACTACGGAATAGCCATAGAAGCGGAAGTTAATATTGTATAAACAATACTCGATTTTATAGACAAAAGCCACCTTAAACGGTGGCTTTTTTTGTTGGCGCCTGCACCTCTTACAACCATTCTGTAACTAAAGATTATTCCTACCATAACAAACCATACTGCTGACGCTACATTTCGTGCATTTCACGACATTATTTTTTACAAACCACTGATTTATTGTTGCTTTGACCTAACAAATCGCGATTACCGGGAAGCCGAAAACGTAGTATAGAGTAGGCGTAAAAAGTAGCCAATGAAGCCATGAAAAAAATAATATTCTCATTGATTTTCTTCTTACTTATGGTACCTGTAGCATATAGCCAATGCGACACCATAAAAGAAATACGTTTAACAATAATCAGCTACACAAAAAAGGATAAAGACATTAACGTAACAGCATCAATAGACAGGAAACAAAATATGGGGCGAAAGGAAATAGCAGCTACCGAAGGCATAGGGAAAAATAAAACTTATGAGGTAGTTAATATCGAAAACGCCGAAGTAAAACTCCTTGAAAAAAACATCTGCTTTGAAAATTTTACTGACAGCGCTCCGTATTTGTCGTTTAGTATTGATAAGCCCTACCCAGGCTGGACATTTACGTACACCGTGACAATAGTTACCCGCGGGGGAAAAACCTACCTGGGCGAACACGATGGAAAACTTGATTTCGTAAAAAAAGAAACCTCCTTACGAAATCCGCTGCCTAAGCTAAAAAATGTTACACAAACACCTTCTAAATTAAAAAATGACAGCAACGAGGTGTCTAAATTTATGTACCTAACCGCTGCAGACTTCAATTTTGACGACAATAAATCTGGTTACGTAGGTCATTTAAATATGTATAGAAAACCTTACAAAAGATTTGGCTTTAATGCCGGGTTAATGAAGATAAATTACAACAACAACGACAGCATTGTAGCAAATGCATTTAACAATGTAAAAATGAATCCGCTAAACAACGCGGAATCAGACACTACCTACATACGCCAATTTAATCAGTATACACGAAAAGTAAAATCTACTGCATTTAGCATCTATTTTCAGCCGCTTGTAAAAATTAATTCGTGGGATAAACAATATTATATTTACGCCCACGGACATTTCGAACTCCTCATCTCGCGCTTTACCATTACCACAACAATGAAAAACATAGCGCAAGATACTATAACGGTAACTAAAGACAACATCCCGGCAGTACTCTCTTTAGGAAGTACATCTAAATCGGTTACCACACAGCAGCTGCTTAACGGGTACTTTGGAGCCGGTGTAACTTTTGATCTAAGTATTACAGAAAGATCTTCCTTATTTTTTCAGCCAACTATTGGATGGACAACAAATTACCCTCAGGTATCATCCGTAAATTCTGGAAATATTTCTTATATTGACACCAGTAGAAACTGGAATGGATTTTACCTTATACGTTCGTACTACCGCAACAAACTGGAAAAATCAGAAATAATTATAGGAACAGATATACGCGGCCTCCTCCCCCGGTACGAACCCTATTATTCTGTTTATGCGGGCATAAACATAGATGTTAATGCACTTGCCGATATACTAAAGTAAATTAATATAAACCTTTAAAACTTTACAATTATGAATGAGCATCTTAACGGCGATCTAAAAAAAAACGGACCAGATTTCGTATTCACGTTAAAACAATTGACGGGCAAAGCTGGTTATAAAACAATTGAAAAAACAATCATTAAAGTAATGGACTATTATGGTATTATAGTACGATACGAACATCCTGATGATGTTGCCGACGATTATTCCACTGACCCGAATATTTCTTCAGACCTCAGTTTTACTTTGCAAAATAGTGAATGGGATAGTATTAGTGACCTAAAAGTGAGAGTAATGCCTATTAACGACGATGGAACTGAAACACAAGACTTAATTCCTTATTTTCGTGAGCGCCTGGCTTATTACAAAGATAAAGAAGGGATAGCTCATAGTGAAATTGAGAAGTTTACAAAACAGTGGGAAGAACAAAAGAACATTATCATCCCATCGGCTGAACCAAAACACACGAAGGCGAAAGATTTTAAACCAAAAGTTATAAAAGGCGATATTATTTTAAGCTTAAAATAATGTATTTAAACTGAAACCAACCTATGCAAAAATTACTTTTATTAGTAGCGGTCTGCTGTTTACTTACCACTTCACTAACTGCACAAGAGCTAAAAAAGTATGCAGAACCGTTGGCTTCACAAAGCCCCAAAAAATATATCAATGAAGCACTGCAAAAAAATCCGGCAACCACAATAGAGGCTGCTGGATTATTTTATAATTTGGGGCTTTCTTACTCCTATCTTAACCAGGAAGAAAAAGCTGTAGAGTACCTTATAAAATCAAAAAAGCTTTTTGAAAAAAAGGGAATGACGTCCGTTGCTAAAGATGTTTCTTTAGAAATACATTGTGTTATTGCTTCCCAGGAGCACTATAACAAGTATAGCGACAACTTTTTAAGCGAGTTTTACAACTACGCAAAACAAAACGAGTCTGCTCACAGACTTGCATTAGCCTACAATGAGTTTGGAAAAATGGATTTAGATGAGTGGCAAAAAGACAGCATAAGTAATCCCGTAAAGCTTAATCATTCTGAGAAAATGTTTAAAACCGCATTACAGTTCAATAAGAAGGACAGTAAACCGGGAACCGCTGCTAAAATTTACCATAACCTTTTTGCCGTTTATCTATTTAGAGGAAAGATGGAAAAAGCAAGAAAATATCAGGATACTGCTTTTGTATTCGCAAAAAAGGAGAATAATGCCGAAGAAATATTTACCGGCAACTACAGCGTAGGACTCACCTACTTTTACGAAGAAAACTATGTTGCCGCTATAAGTTGGTTTAAACAAGCTGAACCAATAAAACTAGCTTACTATGGGCAAAAATACCAACGGCTACTTTACAAAAAAATGATGGAGAGCTACGATGCGCTAAACGATCAACCTAACCGTCGTAAGTACCAAAAGCTTTATCTGGACCTTGAAGCTAAAATAAATGATGAACAACAAAACATAGCCATCCACGAGACAGAACAGAAATACCACCTTGAAGAAAAAAATAAGGAAATCTCGACGTTACAAAATTTCAGAGAGAAGTTTAACAAAAATAGGTTAGTATATGCAGTACTGCTTTTCCTTGTTTTTTTAATGGCGCTGTATTCGTTTGTGCGGTGGAAAAAAGTAGACTATTACAAAAAGAAACTGCAAACCGAGAAACTACAAGTTCAGGAAGAAAAACAGGTAATTGAGGAAGTACATTTAAAAACAGTAGAGGAGCTGGAAAAGGTAAAAAAAATAGTTACCGAAGGGCACATTATTTTAAAAGACAACACCAAAGTATACATGGCAGATCTTATGTATGTAAAAGCGGAAGACCACTACCTTAACCTGTACAGTAAAGACGGAAAGAAACATTTTGTACGCGGCAAAATATCTGACATATTAAACGAGTTACCTCCTAATTTTTTAAAATGTCACAGGTCGTATATTGTTAACACTAACTATATAAACACGTATGGAAAAGGCGCAGTGATCTTAAAAAACAGGGAAAAGATACCGGTATCACGCAATTTTAAATTCTGAAAATGTTTATTATTAAAAGTGATGTAAAAGCACTAATTTTGCCACCAAATTTTAAAGGCTGATGCTCGAAATTACTTTTTACGTATTTATCGGAATAATTGTACTGCAACTGGCATACTATCTTGGTATTTTCGGTAAGTTTATATTTGCAGCACCCCCACAGGTTACGCAAAAAAAACTTCCGGTTTCTGTACTGGTGTTGGCAAAAAATAATGCTGATAAGGTAAAAGACCTGGTGCCAAAACTGGTAAACCAAAATTACCCTGACTTTGAAATTGTTCTTATAGACAATGCATCCAGCGATGAAAGCATAGATATTATGGAGGAGCTGGAGCTTGCCCATAATAACGTACGCCTGGTAAAAGTAGAAAACAACGAAGCTTTCTGGGGCAGTAAAAAATATGCACTTACCTTAGGCATTAAAGCCGCCCGAAAAGAATACCTGCTGTTTATAGACGCCGACTGCGAACCGGCTTCAAACGACTGGCTTATGCACATGGCCTCTCAGTTTACCATGAGTAAAACCATTGTTCTTGGTTTTAGCGCTTACAGGCTGGTAAAAAATTCGCTATTAAACAAACTCATCCGTTTTGATGCCCTGGTAAATGCTACGCAACGTTTTGCCTGGGCCAAGCTTGGGTCGCCGTTTAGTGGAGACGGCCGCAACCTTGCGTACAAAAAAGAAGAATTTTTTAAACGCAATGGTTTTATTAACCACATGAACATCCGCACCGGCGAAGATGCTCTTTTTATAAACGAAGCTGCAAACAGTAAAAACACGGCAGTGTGCTACACCCCCGAAAGTTTTACCTACAGCGATGCTCCGCTGAGCTTTAAAAGCTGGATACTTGATAAACGTAAAGCTGCCTACACCACCACATTCTTTAAAACATCAGACCAGGTTAAGCTAAAGGTATTTACTTGGCTACAAGGGTTATTCTTTTTATTTATGACCCTGCTTATTGCCTTTCAGTTTAACTGGATGGTGCTGGTTCCGGTAATTGCTTTCCGCTACCTGCTATGCTGGATTATTATGGCGCAAAGCGCAGCCAAGCTAAATGAAAAAGATACCGTATACTGGTTCCCTTTTATAGAAATAATGCTTATCTTCACACAACTGTATGTATTCGCAGTTAATCTTCTTTCACGAAAAGCACATTGGCAATAAACTCCCAACGTATACAAGATAACATAGCAAAAGCAAAAAAAGGCGACCAGGTGGCGTTTACTTTTTTGCTCGACTTTTATTGGAGCGAGGTGTATAACTTTATGCTGAAGCGCACCCAAAACGAAACCGACACCGAAGACATAGCCATAGAAACCTTCGCTAAGGCTTTTGACCGCATAAGCACCTACAATCCGGAGTATGCGTTTAATACCTGGCTGATAAGCATTGCTAAAAATGTGCATATTGACATACTACGCAAAAAAAAGTCGGTATTATTCGAGGAAATTACCGATGATGAAGACAGCCGCGCCCAAAACATAGCCGACAGCTCTCCTACTGCAGAAGACCAGCTTATACGCGAACAAAACCTTTCCAGCCTGTTGCAATGCATTAAGCAACTTAAGCCACAATATCAGGAAATAATACAGTTACGGTATTTCCAGGAACTGTCTTACCAGGAAATAGCCGATCAGTTGCATGAACCTTTAAACAATGTAAAGGTAAAAATACTGCGCGCTAAAAAACTTTTACTGGAAATCATCACAAAAAAATAAAGTGACAATTGCGTAAAAATCACCCTCCGGTAAAAAGCATTATTAAACAATCTGCGTAATAAATGTGATTTTAGGGAGATTTTTCTAACAAAATGATTAAAGCCTTACTTTACAGACTACTCACAGTAAACACTTTACACAATACACGCAAGTACTACATCGTTATAGTGATATAGATAATTTTCAAACCTAAAATCACCACTTATTTATGTCAAAAGTAGATGTATTCCACAACGGTTGGATTGACCTCGTATTTGAAGGACGCAACCAGCAGTACGGTGCTTACCAGCTCCGCAAGCAAAGCCCAAAAACTACTGCCATTGCCCTTTTCTCAGGCATTTCATTTCTTGGGCTTGCAGTAGCCATACCGGTTACAATAAACCATTTTTCAGGAAGTGAAACTGCGGCATTGCATCCCGCAGCGCCACATCTTATGGGAGTAGTTGAGATTGACACTGACATCACACTTGATGAGCCTGAACTTCCTAAACCTGCAAAACCTGAACCCCAAACTGCGGCTGCGGCACCACCGGTAAACGACGTAGTTAAATTTACAGATAAGCTTGTAGCTACATCAGATCCTGTAGAAAACCCGCCTACTCAGCAGCAACTTTTAAATGCTAACACAGGGCAGGAAAACATTAAGGGTGCAGGAGAAAATGGCAACCCTCTAAATACCACGGGCCCTGGCGTGCCCGACGGCACGGGAGAAAACCCGGAGGGTCTAATTACTGGCAACACCGTAGAAACCACCGTAACGGTAGACGAAATGCCGGAATTCCCCGGAGGTATAAAAGATTTTTTAACCGCGGTGGGGCGTAACTACGAAGTACCGGAAAGCGATGAGCCACAAACAGCTAAAATCCTTGTGCGCTTTATTGTAGAAAAAGATGGCTCTATCAGTGATATTTCGGTTACCCGCGACCCTAAG
The DNA here is from genome assembly GCF_046614455.1 of Flavobacterium sp. RNTU_13. Lineage (NCBI taxonomy): Bacteria > Pseudomonadati > Bacteroidota > Flavobacteriia > Flavobacteriales > Flavobacteriaceae > Flavobacterium > Flavobacterium sp. RNTU_13. Next base: position 20,733 of record NZ_JBKJHB010000001.1, read on the forward strand.
CCCGAACTAGGCCTTGGCAAAGAAGCCATAAAAGCATTAAAACGCATTAAAACCAAATGGACTCCCGGTAAAAAGAACGGACAATATGTGAGGACGGCGTACAACCTGCCCATTATGGTAAATATTCACTAAATAAAGAGCTCCGAAAGGGGCTTTTTTTATGGCTAACCGCAAACGCGAATTAACTTTTGTAGACCGCAAGCGGCGTATTGTGTATGTAAAATTAACGTATCTTTGTACTCTGATTTTGAAAGTATGGAAACTGTTTTAGATACTTCCAGGCCTGTTGCCCAAAACGGCCTGCTTACACAAAAACCAAAATGGCTTAGGGTAAAACTCCCAACGGGCCAAAAATATACAGAACTTCGTGGCCTTGTAGATAAGTACAAGCTGCACACTATATGTACTTCGGGAAGCTGCCCTAATATGGGCGAATGCTGGGGCGAAGGTACTGCTACGTTTATGATTCTTGGTAACATCTGTACACGTTCGTGCGGCTTTTGTGGCGTAAAAACCGGAAGGCCTGAAACCGTAGAGTGGGATGAACCGGAAAAAGTAGCGCGTTCTATTAAACTAATGAACATAAAACACGCGGTAATAACCAGCGTAGACAGAGATGACCTCAAAGATGGTGGTTCTATCATTTGGGCCGAAACTGTAAAGGCAGTACGCCGTATGAGTCCCGGCACCACTATGGAAACCCTTATACCCGACTTTCAGGGAATAACCCGTAACATAGACCGTATTGTAGAAGTAGCCCCAGAGGTTGTTTCCCACAATATGGAAACTGTAAAACGTCTTACCCGTGAAGTGCGCATACAGGCAAAATACGAGCGTAGCCTAGAGGTACTACGTTACCTTAAAGCAAGCGGTATTAACCGTACAAAATCAGGTATTATGCTGGGGCTTGGCGAAACCGAAGCCGAAGTGCTGCAAACTATGGAAGACTTGCGCGGTGTAAACCTTGACGTGCTTACCATAGGCCAGTACCTGCAGCCGAGCAAAAAACACCTTCCGGTTAAAGAATTCATTACCCCGGATCAGTTTAAAAAATACGAGGAAATAGGCCTTGAAATGGGCTTCCGTCACGTAGAAAGTGGTGCACTGGTACGTTCGTCTTATAAGGCACAGAAACATATTCTTTAGGCTGTTTAGTTAGAAGTTTTTTTGAAGCATTAAGTTAAATACAATCGAGACATAGTCGTAAAATATTTAGAGTTAATATTAATTTAAAATTATAACGCTCTATTTTTTATATTTGAAGTAAATCGATTTCTATTCCAAATATAAAACATAACAACCGACAATTATGAATCAAACAGATCATCAGTTATTAATAGTAACTTCAAAAGCACGGTCAGATAAGGCTATAAATGAATTAAAAGGTTTATTAGAAGGAATAAATTTAGATAATGTAGTAAACGATTCTGAAGTCAATGAGTTAATACTTTGGTGTGACAAACATAGAGAATTAATTGACCGAAATCCTTTTAATGAATTAATGTACGTTATCAGACAGGCGATTATAGAAAATATCCCGACTGTTGAAGCAATTGAAGATCTGTTCTATTTATGTCAAAAATATGAAGGTGATAGCTATTATTACAAGGCCGTTACAGCAGATTTACAGACTCTTCATGGTTTGTGTCATGGAATTTTATCTGATGGCGTTATTACCGACGACGAAGTTTTCAATCTCTACGATTGGCTTAACAAAAACCAACACCTAAACACATATTATCCTTATGATGAGATTAGAAGTTTAGTAAGTTCAATTGTAAGAGACAAAATTATAACCGAGGAGGAAAAATTAGTTTTAAAAGCTTACTTTAAACAATTTGTTAATATAGTTGACCCTTCAATTAAGCAAAAAGTCGAAGATGAAACTAAAGGGCTAACTATAATGGAATATTGCACGAGTGATCCTGAGGTGGTTTTTGAAGGAAAAACATTCTGCATAACTGGCGCTTTAAAAAGAGGAAAACGAGAAGAACTTCAATCTGACATAAGTAAACTTGGAGGTATTCCTGTAAACAATATTTCAAAAAAAACAGACTATCTTATTGTGGCAGATAATGGTAATCCTGCATGGGCATTCTCGTGTTATGGAAGAAAAATTGAGCAAGCGATTAATTTACGAAAACAAGGACACGTGATTACCTTGATTCACGAATTTGACTTTTGCGATATAATTGATGATTTGAATAATTAACATTCGTGAAAAAAAAAACAAAAATAGCCATTAACGGTTACGGGCGTATAGGCCGCAATCTTTTCAGGCTGCTGATAAGCCACCCTACCATAGAGGTGGTTGCCATAAACGACATTGCCGATGCTCACACCATGGCGCATCTTACCAAATACGACAGTATACACGGTACATTGCCCTACACTGTTTCGCATACCGAAGACAGCATTATTATAGACGGGCACTCCTACCCTTTTGTCAGGCAAAAGGATGTTTCGGATATCAACTGGGCTGCGTACGATGTAGACATTGTGGTAGAATCTACAGGGAAATTTAAAACGCTGGAGAATGCACAGAAACATCTTAGCTCTGGTGCTAAGAAAGTCATCCTTTCTGCCCCACCCGAAGATGACCGTATTAAAACCGTAGTTCTCGGGGTAAATGAAGGGATTTTAGATGGTGCAGAAACCGTCATTTCTAATGCCAGCTGTACAACGAACAACGCCGCTCCCATGATGAAAATCATTAACGAACTGTGCGGTATAGAACAGGCGTACATAACTACAGTACACTCATACACTACAGATCAAAGCCTGCACGACCAGCCCCATAAAGATTTGCGTCGCGCACGGGGTGCATCGCAGAGCATAGTGCCCACTACAACGGGTGCCGCAAAGGCACTAACAAAGATATTCCCTGAGTTTGTAGGTAAAATAGGTGGCGGAGGCATACGAGTACCGGTACCAGACGGCTCGCTTACAGACATTACCTGCTACGTACGTAAAGAAGTAAGCATAGCGCAAATAAATGACGCGTTTAAAACTGCTGCTGAGGGCGAACTAAAAGGTATACTAGCTTATACCGAAGACCCCATAGTTTCGGTTGACGTCATAGGCGTACGAAATTCCTGCTTGTTTGATGCCCAGCTAACCTCTGTAATAGACAAAATGGTAAAGGTGGTAGGCTGGTATGATAACGAGATTGGCTACTCGTCACGCCTGATTGACCTGATAACTTTCGTATCAAAATAAAACACAAAAAAGTCCGCATTTTTAAAAATGCGGACTTTTTTATACTTTCAAAACCTTTACTCTGCTTTTACGTCAAGCGCATCGCGTAAGGCGTTACCCGCCATCATAAAAGCAAGCACCAATAACAACATGGCAATACCCGGAGCCATAGCAAGCCATGGTTTACCCAATATTATGTAATTATAATGATCTTTTATCATGCCTCCCCAGCTTGGTACAGGCGGCTGTGCCCCCAAGCCTAAAAAGCTAAGCCCGCTTTCTACTAATATGGCGGAAGCAAAGTTGGCAGCCGAAATTACAATAACCGGAGCCATACTATTTGGCAATATATGATGGAATATGATACGGGCGTTACCATAACCTAAAGCACGCGCAGCGGTAACGTACTGCATTTGCTTAATGCTCATTACCTGGCCTCGCACCACACGCGCCACCTCTACCCACATGGTAAGTCCTACCGCTACAAACACCTGCCAAAATCCTTTACCTAAGGCAAGGGTTATGGCTATAACCAAAAGCAGCGTAGGAATACTCCATATAATATTAACCAGCCACATTACAAATGCATCTACCTTGCCTCCATAATAACCGGCAACAGCGCCAAAAAATATACCCACGATAAGCGATATAAAGACAGCTACAAAACCTATGGCTATAGATACGCGGCTGCCTATAATGAGCCTGCTTAAAAGATCTCTGCCCTGGCTGTCTGTACCTAACAAAAACTTTTGTTCAGATATGTACTGCCTTTCAAAATCCTGTGCACTAATGTTGTTGCCAAAATCAGATAATGGAACTGACTTGTAGAGCGCCAGCGAAGCATCTGAGTTGTACTCCGCATAGCTAAGGCTATCTGCTTTTATTTTATAATCAAGTATAGGCACCTTCGGTTGAGGGTCTTTTTCGCCAAAAAATAATTTGGAGAATGCGCCCTGACTGCTTTCCTTGGCAGGAAATTTCAGCATCGTTACTTCAAATCCCGGAGGTTTGCTGTGTATGGCAAGATCTCCCCAGTTAGCATTTTCTGATTTTTCCGGAGCTAACACATAGGCAAATACTGCCACAAGCACCAGTATGGTTATGAATACAAAACTTAAAACGCCCCAAAGATTCTTCCTGAACCTTTGGAGCGCCAAGCCCGTAAGCGATTTTCCGGATTTATCCATGTACGCGCTTATCGTGTTTTTATTTTACTTTCTTTTTTTTCTACTGATGCTGCCGCCTTGCCGCTTTTGTTCTGCATATCGCTAAGCACGTTAAGTGCCTCATTTACATACGCATCTTTACTAAGGCTTTTGTACCAGTCTTTTTTCTTCTCAGCAAGTGCAGGATCTTTTTTAAACTGTTCTTTCTCGGCAGGAAGGCCATCAAAAGCCAACTCGTTACTGTATGTATTAAGCGCTTTAAATTTCTTGGCTGCAGCTTCTATCCTTTCGGCATCCGCTTTAAATTTATCTGCATTAAGGCTGTAGTTATTATCATCCTTACGTGCGCTCAGGAACTTTGCATTTTCATCCATAAGCGTAAACTCCGGATTTTCGGCAATACGTTTCCTGCTCGCTGCAATAACTTTACTAAAGTCATTTTTAAACGGCTTGTATGGTGCAGGGGCAATTTTATCCCAAGGCAGGGCGTTGTCGCTGTCGCGCTCGCCTATTTCTATGTAGCTATATTTATCCGGCATTACAATATCGCTCTTAACACCTTCGCGCTGTGTAGAGCCACCATTAATACGGTAAAACTTCTGCGTAGTAGTTTTAAGCGCACCAAGGTCGCCAAAGCTGTTACCACGTACAAATCGGTTCAGGTCATAAATATTTTGAACCGTACCCTTACCGTAGCTTTGCTTGCTACCCATAATAATACCGCGTTTATAATCTTGTATGGCTGCTGCAAAAATTTCAGATGCAGAAGCAGAGAAATTATTTATCAGCACCACAAGCGGGCCGTCATAATGCACTTTAGAGTCGTTATCGTTAAGCACTTCAGTATTTCCGCTATCCGAACCTTCGCCACGGCTGCGCACCTGTACTACAGGGCCTTTTTCTATAAACAGTCCTGCAATATCAACAACAGTTTTTAACGAGCCTCCACCATTATCGCGCAGGTCCATTACAATACCGTCTACACCCTGGGCTTTTAGTTTATCTACCTCGGCAGCAACGTCTTTAGCCGCATCGCGGTTGTCCTTGTTTTCAAAGTCGATATAAAACTTAGGCAGGTAAATAACGCCGTATGTTTTACCGTTCTTATTTACAATGCTTGATTTGGCGTACGTTTCTTCAATTTCCACCACCTCGCGGGTTATGGCTATAACCTTAACCGTACCATCTACCTTTTTAACCGTAAGGCGTACTACGGTACCTTTTGGCCCTTTGATTTTTTTAACCACATCATCAAGCCTCATACCGCCTATTTCTACAGGCTCCTCCTTGTTTTGGGCTACTTTAATAATGATGTCACCCTGCTCAAGCTCTTTGCCCCTCCAGGCAGGACCACCGGGAATAAGTTCAGAAATTTCAACATAGTCGCCTTTTTTCTGAAGACGCGCCCCTATACCCTCAAGAGAACCCCTCATGCTGGTATCAAATTTCTCTTTATCATCAGGAGCAAAGTAGTACGTATGCGGGTCAAAACGCTCTGCAATGGCATTAAGGTATACGCTAAACCACTCCTCACGTTTTAGTTCGCTTACAAACTCAAAGTAATCGTCAAGCGACTTTTTAGTAGTTTCACGCGCTTCTTTTTCAAGCTCTGCAAATGATTTTTTGGCGCCCTCTGATTTGGTTTTATCGTCAGCAGGCGCATTTTGTATCTTTTCCTTATCGGTAACCGATGATAGAACTGAAAGCTTTAACTGTTTCCTCCAGCGCTCGCGCAGTTCTGCATCGTTTTTAGGGTACGGCATTTTCTCGTAGTCCGTATTAAATTCTTCCTGCGTTTTAAAATCAAACGGCTGAGAAAGTATGTCTTTATAAAACCCTTCCGCCTCTTTTACACGTTGTTGAAAACGGGTGTACGTAAGGTTAAAGAAATCAAGCTTACGATCATTTATCTGCTCGTCGAGCTGAGTTTCATATTTGGCAAATTCATTAATGTCGGCCTGGGTAAAAAACCTCTTTGAAGGATCCAGGTTTTCCAGGTAATCTTTATAAACGCCTTTACTAAAATTGTCGTCTACCGGCACAGGGTTGTAATGCGCCTTGTCTATAACATACGTCAACAATTCTATCAACATCCGATCCTTATCAGGATCTCCGTTTTTCCCCGGGATCATACTGAACCCAAACAGCGCGCCGGCTAACAGCACAACTACCGCTACTATTTTATAGTTTCTCTTCATAAATTGAATAAAGGCATTCATTACATTCTTTTCTTCGTAATTATTAACACAGTAAAAATTGTGCCAAAATCCGTAACCGTCGTTCTTTCCCACTACTGCGGCAAAAATTGCGTACTTTAGCAAACGTAAAAATACAACTCTTATTTTTAAAATCAGCATGACTACACAAAAACCTTTAATACTGGTTACAAACGACGACAGCATAAACGCACCCGGAATACGCACCCTGATTTCGGTTATGAAAGAGCTGGGCGACGTAGTGGTTGTAGCACCAGACAGCCCGCAAAGTGCTATGGGCCACGCCATAACCATAAACAGCACCCTGCACATTAACAAACTTAATAACGACCCGGAGCTGTATGCTGAATACAGCTGTAGCGGCACCCCGGTAGACTGTGTAAAATTTGCCGTAAACGAAATACTGCACCGCAAGCCCGATTTGTGCGTAAGCGGCATTAACCATGGCTCTAACTCATCTATTAATGTGATTTACAGTGGCACCATGAGCGCCGCCGTAGAGGCCGGCATAGAAGGAATACCTGCCATAGGCTTTTCGCTACTGGATTACAACTGGAACGCTGATTTTGAACCGTGCCGGAAATTTGTAAAGAAAATTGCCGCGGAGGTATTGCAAAAAGGCCTGCCTGAGGGAGTTATCTTAAACGTAAACCTGCCAAAACTACCTGAAAACGAAATTAAGGGTATTAAAATTTGCCGCCAGGCAAAAGCCTATTGGGAGGAGAAGTTTGACAAACGCACTAACCCAATGGGTAAAGATTACTACTGGCTTACCGGAAAATTTGTTAATCAGGACAACGGCGAAGATACCGATGAATGGGCACTGGCACAGGGTTACGTATCGGTAGTGCCGGTACAGTTTGACCTTACGGCGCACCACGCCATACAAACCCTGAACAGCTGGGGACTGAACGGATAATTTCTTTAACACATAATTAACAATTAAATAAGTTTTCATGTTTATATTGCATTAACAAACCAAGTATATTAATTGTTTAATATTTCAACCAATTTTAACATGAAAAATTTATTTCTGACATGCTCCATTGTAGTAGGCGCGACTGTGACGTGTGCAGCACAGAAAACTAAAGTATTTGTTGGATCAGCGAGAGTTTCTTATCCATCGCAAAATACAATTGTGGTAACCTGCACAGGTCAGGGCACATGCGCAACTGTATACCCAGGAATGGATGGTCATTGGCATTTGTCTATACCCGCCATCAAAAAGGATTTTATACTCACATCAAACACTGTGAGTTCACGCCCAATTGAAGAGATTCCCGATGTGAACCCAAATGGTGAGTATGATTTTCTTGTAAAAAATCCTACAGAGTAATAAAATAATAATTAAAGTGGTGGTGATTGTATTTTTAATTCAGTCACCACTTTTTTTTAATCATGAAAAATATATTATTTATCACTTTTGTATCGTTTCTAATTCATAATAATGGATTTACACAAAATTTAAATTCGGAAAACTCTAAAAAAATAATTGTTGCGTTAAGCCTTAATGACTGTATAAACTGTAACATTTCTCTACATGAAATTAGACAAAAACTAAATAATCCGAAAATAAATTTCGTTCTAGCGGAACATCTTAAAAACGACTCCATATTGGTAAACAGAAAAACAGGAATAAACAATTTTAATCCCCGTGTAGTTATATATTCCGATTCAATATACAACAAACTCACTAGTGGTTTAAGAAGCACTGTAAACATATCAAAAAACGACAAGGTTATTTACAGCGACTTTTTATACAAGCTAAACATCGACACTTTTGTTTCAGAATATAACAAACGCTCTACCACCCCACAAGCCTGCTACTCCCCTTTACGGAGCGGCATACAGCTTATTCAGCCCGACCAAACACTACTGATAAACGACTACCAACTGGGAAGATGGACGTATTACAATAACAAGGGCAATTATAAAGATATTATAGCAGATAGCCTTTGGATAAAAAAAGCCTATCAAACCTACTACAAGCCACAAGAATGGCATAAAAGATATAACGAAATAACCGATTTATTAAAAGAGTACCCAAATGTACTGCCAGTTATAAACGCTGCCGTTATAGACAACAGCGAACTCACTATGCTTACCGAAATCAGTTTTATGGAGCCTGGAAAAGACAACAATATAAACATTGTTAAAAAGCCTTTTATAGCAATAATAGATGCTGCAACAGGGGGCCTTAAGGCATTTAAACGCATAGATACAGTCGCACTTAGCAACAAAAACTACTACATTAACACAGCTGATTTTACAAAACAAGGCAACGTTTATCTTTTCCCTATAAATTCAAACAATGACCCGGTAAAGGACACTAAATTCCTGGCAACTTTTACAGAAAACAGTAAAACAGGCGTTCTTGAACTTAAGGAGATTTTACCCGCTACCATTCCGGAGAATTATATAAAATATGGGCTTAACAACAATTTCCACAACTACATTATGAAAGGAAATCTGGCTCTTTTAAAATTTGGCGAATACATTTACGACTGGAAGAATAAGATTAAATATCCCATACCATTTCCCAAAGAAGATTTTGATACGTTGGCAAATCTTTACGACGGGGTTATGAACGGAGGAAAACCATTAAGCTATTACATTAACGATATTTACGAAGATGCAGACACCGTTTACATACTATACAACGACAAAGACAATAACTTATGGGTAGCACTGGTCGACAAAAAGACAAAAACACCCAAAAAGAAGACCTTAGTGTTAGAAAAAGAAAAGCTAACCGCCATAAAAAACTCCCCGGGTTTTAAAATTAAAGATAACAAAACACTTGTATGCTTAGACAATAATAACTGTTTAGCGTATTATCCGTTTTAAGTGTAATGTAATGATAAGCCCGCCCTAACCCGGCGGGTTTTTTATTGCTTTATCAAAAAACATTACCTTTGTGGCTAAAGCTACTTCGTAATGAAATACTACATTATAGCCGGTGAAGCCAGTGGCGACCTGCACGGCAGCAACCTGATGAAACAACTTTTTAAGGCCGATCCGCAGGCGGAAATACGTTTTTGGGGCGGCGACCTCATGCAGGCAGCAGGCGGCACGCTGGTTAAGCACTACCGAGACCTGGCGTTTATGGGCTTTGCCGAAGTAGTAGCCAACCTTAAAACCATTTTAAACAACATTAAATTCTGCAAGGCAGATATAATGGCCTTTAACCCCGATGCCATAATTTTTATTGACTACCCGGGCTTTAATATGCGTATAGCCAAATGGGCCAAAGAACACGGCATACCTACGCACTATTATATTTCACCGCAAATATGGGCGTGGAAAGAAAACCGCATTAAGGCCATAAAGCGCGATGTAGACCACATGTACATTATCCTTCCGTTTGAAAAGGACTTTTACGAAAAGAAACACAACTTTAAGGTACACTTTGTGGGCCACCCACTTATTGATGCCATACACAGCCGTACCCCTGTTAATGAAGAAGCATTCCGAAAAGAATTTAACCTGGACAATCGCCCCGTTATAGCCCTGCTACCCGGAAGCCGTAAGCAGGAAATTTCTAAAATGCTAAGCGGCATGCTGTCTGTAGTTAACGATTTTCCCGGTTATCAGTTTGTAATTGCCGGTGCGCCGTCTCAGGAATACAGCTTCTACCAACAGTTCCTTACAAACGACAGCGTTCATTTTATAAGCAACCGTACATACGACCTTTTGGGCATAGCGCATGCGGCTCTTGTAACATCGGGCACAGCTACGCTGGAAACTGCCCTTTTTAAAGTCCCTGAAGTAGTTTGCTACAAGGGAGGATGGATAAGCTACCAGATCGCAAAACGCATAATTACCCTAAAATATATCTCCCTTGTAAATCTTATAATGGACAAGGAGGTTGTTAAAGAGCTGATTCAGGATGACTTTAATTCTGTTAATTTAAAAACTGAATTAACAAAGTTATTAACACCGGAGTACAGAGCGAAAGTGCTTGAAAACTACCATATACTGGAAGAAAAACTGGGTGGCGACGGAGCCAGCGAAAAAACCGCAAAACTTATTGTTAAAAACTTTAACACAGCAAATTAAATAAATTTTAACCTTAACCGTTATATTTGCAAAAACACGAGTTGAATTTGAAAAAATAAAAGTTTTGAAGTTACTACAGTTTACATCACTTACCTTACTACTATCATTAACTACCATTAACGCTAATGCCCAAAGCGGCAAAGAGCGGGGTTCCGGCAGCCAGGTAAGCGCTATGCAAACAGCAATTGTAGCAGAAACCGCACTTACAAGTATTGAAGGTGCGGCAGAAGCCGAAACTGCAACTCCTGCAAACGACCTTGCTTACAACGATACTTCGCGTGAGAAAAGCAAAGGCGGACCAAACAAATCAGACGGGCCTAAGAAGAAAAAGAAAAAACCGGTAGAAGTTGTAGAACAGCCGGAAGAGGATTTTTCTCCAGCTCCTAACGAAAACTACTTTGCACGCCAAATTGTAAACAATGCGCTTCAGTTTGAAGGTGTACGTTACCGTGGCGGAGGCACTACCACTGCAGGTATGGATTGTTCGGGCATGGTGTACGCTACCTTTAAAATGTTTGACTGGACACTACCACGCAGCTCGGCTTCTATGGCAGATGGCGCAGGTCGTGAGGTAGACCTAAAGGAAGTACGCATAGGTGATTTATTGTTTTTTGACAATAGCCCTTACAAAAAAAGGATTAACCACGTAGGTATAGTTACCGAAGTGACTGAAACCGGCGAAGTTAAGTTTATACATGCCACCCTTAGCCACGGTGTTGCTATATCGTCTATGAACGACAACTATTACATACGTACATTTGTACAGGCTAACAGGGTTATAGAAGATTAATCCTGCAGTTACCAAACCCAATCAACCAACCTAAAAACCTGTTCAATATCTTATGAAGGTATTGAAATACCCTTTAATACCATTTACACTATTTATAGCAGCCGGAGTTATTACCGGCTGTACTTATTTAATACCACTTTATTTTGTGTTGGGCATTTTACTCATCACACTTACCGGTACATTCATTGCTTACAAAATCACTAAAAACGCCCTGCAACCAAAACCCTACTTTGAAATAGGCATTTTGCTACTTGGGTTTAGCCTTGGGCTTTTATCACAATGGATTTACTACGCACCAAATGCAAAATCACATTACAGCCATTGGATAAAAAATGACAGCATTCCGGTATTTTATGGAACAATAACCGAAAGGCTAAAACCAAATGAATTTTACGAGAAATACCTATTTGAAGTAAAAGGTGTAAACAAGCGTGCTGCATCGGGCACATTGCTTTTAACACTGGCAAAAGATAGCCTGAAAACAAAATTACATACAGGGCAAATGCTTTTTTTGCAGGCAAAACCCGAAGAAATTGCGCCACCGGCCACGTATTATCAGTTTGATTATAGCAGATACATGGCACTGCAAAATGTCTTTCACAAAGTCCGTTTAAAGAACAACTATGTTACTACGGGAACAGACAGCAGATTTCTTATGCATATCTATAAACTGCGCGACACACTTATAAATAGCTATGCACAGCATCATTATCCCGTAAAAATACAGCAGCTCATAAACGCGCTGGTGTTTGGCCAGCGGCAAGATTTAGACCCTAACCTCAACAGCGAATACACTAACGCAGGGGTAGTACACATACTTGCTATATCAGGCTTACACTTTGCGTTACTTTTTGTTATTTTCAATTGGCTGCTTAGCCCGCTAAAGCGCATTAAACATTGGGGCGTAGCGTTACATATAACCGGAATACTGGCGTTAATGTGGCTCTTTGCACTTATAACAGGATTATCTGCTTCTGTAGTACGTTCTGTAGTTATGTTTAGCTTTTTGCTTGTAGGACAGGCCCTGAACCGACGGGTAAGCATCTATAATTCGCTCGCCGTTTCTGCTATGGTATTGTTGTTGGTAAAACCCGCTTTTTTATTCGATGCTGGGTTCCAACTCAGCTATACGGCCGTTTTGGGCATCGTGATAATGCAGCCGCTATATAAACGGAAGTTGCAAAGCAAGCACCTCATTATAAACAACCTCCGCGATTTGGTAATGGTTTCGCTAACTGCACAAATTGCAGTATTACCGTTAACCCTTTATTACTTTCATCAGTTCCCGTTACTGTTTTTAGTAGCAAACATTGTAGTAATTCCGTTATCAAACGTGGTGCTCATACTGGCTCTAGTAACACTAGTGCTAAACTTTTGCTGGGCCTGGGCAGCGGCTTTCACCGGTAAATTATTACTGTGGTGCATCAACATCATGAACAGTTTTACACACTGGATCGCCTCGTTTGAAAACCTGTTGATTAAAAACATCCCGTTTACGCCGATTATGCTTTTACTACTCTATAGCGCGCTAATTGCAACGTTGATATATCTATACAAAAAATCTTTTAAAAATGCCCTTACAGCGGTGGTATTAGTGCTTATATGCCAATGTAGTCTTATTGCCATCAAATATAGCATAGATAACAAAAGTGAGTTGATTGTTTTCCAAAACTTCAACCACAGCATTATAGCACAGAAACAGCAGGACAAGATCATTATAAACACTTCAGACAGCCTTGCACTTACCAACCTTAATGTAACAAACTACATACGGGACAACTTTAACCCCAAGACGGTTGTAAAACCACTGCAAAACTTTTTATACAGCAACAAACAACGGATTTTTATAATGGACAGCACCGGAGTATATCCACCAAAAGTAACGCCCGACGTACTGATAATAACCGGATCGCCTAAAGTAAATTTCGAGCGGGTTTTAAGCACACTCCACCCAAAACGCGTGGTAGCCGATGCCACAAATTATAAAAACTTTGTAACGCGATGGAGTAAAAGTTGCTCCAAACAAAAAATCCCTTTCCATGCCACAGCAGAAAAGGGAAGTTTTGTATTGGAATAGTGGATTTGTTTATTTAGAAAGCGAAACTGCCAAATAAATAAATTCCACAAATTAACGTATTAGCTCTTTTTAATAATCTTATTAGCACCATCGAGCCAGGTAGCAGGGCCACCGGCTACATAACCGGTACTCCCAAGAGCTTCAAAGCTGATTTTGCCTTCGGCTGTTTTTACACCTTTAGCAAACCATACCGTAGGGTATCCCCTAACCTGGAAAAACTGCTGAAGGTTTGCATTCTGCGCCTTTAATTCGTCGCTTTGCGGTGCACGCCTCGGAAAATCAAGCTCTACAAGAACCACATTATCCTTAGCCCATTTAGCAAATTCAGGTGTTTTAAGCACCTCTTTTTGCAACTTCATACACCAGCCACACCAATCGCTACCGGTAAAAAATAAAAGTAGCGGCTTTTTAGTTTTTTGAGACAACGCTGTAGCCTTAGCCACATCGGTATGCCATTCTAGCTCCTGCGCCTGCGCTGCAAAAGAAGCCAGGGTTACAAACAGTATTAATAATGCTTTTTTCATATTAAATATTTTGAAATGGATAAACCAAAAACAATGCCGAATTATTTTAATGCACGCCATGCATTAACCTTTTCAACAAAGGTGTAAGAGCCATAATTATAAGCCCTAATACAACCGGAATAATAGTGAATATAAGGAAGAACGTTGTCATAGAATACTGTGCGGTGATTTCATCAATCATACCTCCCATTTTACCGGCAATTTTATTACCTATTGCTATGGCAAGATACCATATGCCAAACATAATCGCAATCATCCTACCAGGAACTAACTTACTAACGTAAGAAAGACCCACCGGCGAAATACAAAGTTCTCCTATAGTATGGAAGAAATAAGCCAATACAAGCCAAACCATGCTAACTGCCGCAGTTTTAGCGCCTGGCTCAATGTCGCTTGATCCGTAAGCAAGTACCGCAAATCCGATACCTAAAAGAATCATACCAAAACCATTTTTAAAAGTAGCAAATGGATTATATTTACTTTCCCAAACCTTAGAAACCACTGGCGCAAAAGTAATGATGAACAATGAGTTTAGCACACCAAACCACGTAGCAGGGACTTCTGACTTTTCCTGAGAGTACTGCTCTTTAAGCATATAAATCACTATACACCAAATTATTAAGAAACTAAAAGATAGTATTATGTTACCTAACGCAAATCTTTTAAACGTTTGCAGGAATAGCTTTGCTAATACGTACGTAATAAGGGCAAGCGGAATAATTGTTATAAGGGTATTAACTATATTAAATATCAACTTGGAATTACCTTCCAAAACCCTGGCTGTATAATCACTCGCAAATATAGTCATAGACCCGCCAGCCTGTTCAAACGACGCCCAGAAGAACATTGTAATAACCGCTAGTATAATTATAGCAATCATTCTGTCCCTAAGAACCGCTGTATACTGAGATATCCTCTTTATAGTTACAAATAAAAATAATCCAAGTGCTACAATGATAACAAAATTAGGCCCACTTAAGGTCCCTACAGTAAAAGGAAACGCATTAAGTTTTCCGTTAGAGATAACAGATATTGGATCATTTACAATCCAGGTAAGACCAAGTATAGAAGTTATTGCTATAATTACAAGATCAAATTTTGAAAAAGGATTTCTTTTTGCAACAGCAGGGTCTTCTTCTGTATCCACTTTATCTTCAACTGGCTTTAAGCCAATTTCGCCAAAAATATTTTGGGTAAAGTAAAACTGAAGCATACCAAAGAACATAAAAATCCCTGCAAGGCCAAAACCATAACTCCATCCCCACTCAGGGCTTTCACCTATGTAACCGCACAAAAGCATTCCAAGAAATGCGCCTGCATTTACACCCATGTAAAATATGGTGTAAGCACCATCTTTTTTTTCAGGATGGTTCTTATACATGTGGGCTACTATAGAAGTCATATTCGGCTTAAAGAAACCATTACCTATAACAAGAAGCACAAGGCCCAAATACATAAAGAAATGATCTACCTCTATAGCCATACTTAAATGCCCCAAGGTCATTAGTAACGCGCCTAAAACTACCGCCCAGCGATAGCCTATTATTCTGTCTGCAATGTATCCTCCCAGAATAGGTGTAAGGTAAGCCAGTGCAGTATAAGAACCATAAATAGACATAGCATGTTCTCTGGGCCATCCCCAACCTGGGTTATCTCCTAAAATAGATGATGTTAAAAAAAGTACCAGAAGAGCACGCATACCGTAATATGAAAAACGTTCCCACATTTCGGTAAAAAACAGCACAAAAAGGCCGGCCGGATGCCCCAGCACGTTTGATTTAAAAAAATCGTTTGTTGTCGCAGTTGATGACATATATAGTTGTTAAGTGTATTTACAAAATTATTTTACTTCCTGCATTAGTTTACGCACCAGTGGAGATATTACTATAAGCACCAGCCCGGCAATCACCGCATATATGGCAAGCTGGTAGTAACCATCGGTATACGTAATCAGCTTTTGCTGAAGCGTGTCATTTTCGCCTCCTTCAGATAAGCCTGCTCCAAGAATACCCGCAACATACTGACCGTATGCACTGGCAAGGAACCACATCCCCATCATTACCCCCTGTAACTTTTGCGGAGACAGCTTGGTCATGATAGATAAACCTATTGGCGAAAGGCAAAGCTCGCCAAAAGTAATTATAAAATAGGCAACCACAAAAACATCAAGGCTGGCAATGCCCGGAGCCACTTCAAAAAAGCGCGTGGTATAAAAAGTATAGAAACCTCCTGCAAGGAATAAAAAGCCTAATCCAAACTTTATAACCGTATTAGGTTCAAATTTTTTAAGCGCCAGCCATATTAGCCCCACTATAGGTGCAAATATGATTACAAATACCGAGTTAGCAGCATTGTTTACCCCGTTTGGATCGAGAGTTAAAGTACCGGCAACAACATTATTTAGGTTTTTAGCAGCGAAAATACTCAGTGAACCTCCGCTCTGCTCAAAAAATGCCCAGAAAATAATAGAAAATACTATAAATACCAGCGCAGCGATTAGCTTCTTGGCTTCCGCCATACTATGCTGCGTCATTTCATATATCAGGTAAATCAGGGTAAGTGGCCCTATGGTATACATAAAATAATCGGTGTACTCGGTTTTAGCCACCATTACCATGATTACCGGTATTAAGGCAAGTGTAAGGAGATACACGCCATACTCTTTCCATTTAGGCGTACCCGAAACCTCTACTACAGCGGTATCTGTTACTTTTTCTATTCCACTAACAGGTGGAAGGCCAATAGGGCCAAGCGTTCTTTTTGTAAAGATAAACGTAACCAAACTTATAGTCATTACAATGCCTGCAAGCCCAAACGCTACATTCCAGGTTTTATCTACAGGGATAAAACCGCTAAAAAGTTGGCCTTTACCTATAGCGATACAAGCGTAACCCCCAAGCAGCGCACCTATATTGATACCCGAATAAAACAAAGAAAAACCGGCATCGCGCCTGTTATCGCCCTGCTTATAAAGCGACCCTACCATGGTAGAAATATTTGGCTTAAAGAAACCGGTACCTATTACGGTAAAGCTAATTCCTAAGAAAAAGTTGCTCTCCGGAAAAGGGTTAAAAGCCAGGATAGCACTACCGATTATCATAAGGAATCCACCCCAAAAAAGAGACTTGCGGAAACCCAGGATTTTATCGGCAAACAATCCTCCGATAAACGTAAATGCATACACAAAAGCCTGCGTAGCCCCATACTGCAAATTAGCCTTGGTTTCACTCATGTGCCCGCCATTTTCCAGGATAAGGTGGGTTATCATAAAGTAGGTAAGTACGCCGCGCATGCCATAAAAACAAAAACGCTCCCACATTTCAGAGAAGAAAAGTCCCCACAACTGTTTAGGGTATTTCCCCTTAAAGTCCTGAATTTGTTCTAAAGTTAAATTCTCGCTCATTTATAGGTTTTCTTTAATAAAATTGGTCATTTTAGTGTACAGCTGCAGCCTGGTTTTGCCACCGTAAATACCGTGGTTTTTATCCGGGTAAATAGCCCAGTCAAACTGTTTATTGGCCTGTATAAGGGCTTCTATCATCTGCATGCTGTTTTGTACGTGTACGTTGTCATCGGCAGTACCATGCACTAACAGGAATTTCCCTTTTAAATTCTTTACAAAATTTATAGGCGAATTGGTGTCATACCCTGCTGCATTTTCCTGCGGGGTTTGCATATAACGTTCTGTGTATACACTGTCGTAAAAACGCCAGTTTGTAACCGGTGCCACGGCAATTGCCATTTTAAACACGTCGGCACCTTTAAACAGGCAGTTACTGCTCATAAAGCCACCGTAGCTCCAGCCCCATATCCCTATGCGGGAAGCATCTACATAGCTGTATTTAGCAATAACTTTAGCGGCATCTATTTGATCCTCTACTTCGTATTTACCCAGTTCCTTATAGGTAACTTTTTTAAATTCTGCACCTTTAAAACCTGTACCACGGCCATCTACGCACGCTATTATGTAGCCTTGCTGCGCAAGCATATAATACCAGTAATCGTTAGTACTGTGCCACTTGTTAGCTACCTGCTGGCTGCCCGGCCCACTGTACTGATACATTAAAACAGGATACTTCTTATTCGGGTCAAAATCAGATGGCTTTATAAACCAGGCGTTTAGCACATTCCCTTTTTCAGTAGTAATGGTTGTAAACTCTTTATCTTTAAGGCTGTATTTACCCAGCTTATCTTTAAGGGCATTGTTATTAAGCACCTCTTTTACCAGCTTACCATCTTTACTGCTGTTAAGTGTAAAGGTTTCCGGCTGTGTAGCACTCGAAAAGAAGTTAAGAAAGTAGTTATAATCCGTACTAAATTTAGCGTCGCTGGTACCGGTTTGTGTGGTAAGCCTCATTTTATTTTTACCGTTTACCCCTACGCGGTACACATCACGGTTTATGCTTCCGTTTTCAGTAGATTGATAAAAAATAGTCTTTGTTTTTTTGTCGTACCCATAATAGGCAGTCACCTCCCACTTACCTTTGGTAACCTGGTTTACCAGCTTACCGGCTTTAGAATACACATAAATATGATTGTAGCCGTCTTTTTCGCTGGTCCATATAAAGCTGTTATCGTCCAGGAAGGTAAGATTATCTGTAACATCTACATACGCCTTATCGGTTTCATTTAGCACCACTTTTGCGCTACCGCTGTTAGCGTCTACAAAAATCAGGTCAAGATTATTCTGGTGGCGGTTAAGCACCTGTACACTCAGGGTTTGCGCCTCGTTAGTCCACTTTATTCGCGGGATGTAAAAGTCCGCATAGTTACCCAGTTTAATTTCTTTATCTGTATTTGTGTTTACATCATAAATATGAAGTGACACTACACTGTTTTTTTCACCTGCTTTTGGATATTTAAACACATCGCGTGTCGGGTAAAGGCTTTTGCCATAAATATCCATAGAAAACTCAGGCACCTCTGTCTCATCAAAGCGAATGTAGGCTATTTTATCCCCCGTAGCATTCCACTCGTAGGCTTTTACAAACGAAAATTCTTCCTCGTACACCCAGTCGCAAACACCATTAATTATAGCATTCTTTTTACCATCTTTAGTTACCGGGCGCACTATTCCGTTGGCCAAATCACTAATATAAATATTGTTATTATAAACGTACGCTACTTTTTTACCATCAGGCGAAAATGAAGGTTCCTGTACCTTGTTTTCGGCAATGCGGGTTAGTTTTTTAGAAGAAATATCGTAGCTGTAGTAATCTGCTACAAACGAATGCCTGTAAATCTGGTCGCTGTTAGCAGCCAAAAGCATCTTCTTCTCATCTTTGCTAAAGCTATAACTGTCTATACCCTGCGGAAACTCGCTCATACCCCTTGTATCAATCAGGGTGCCTACTTTGTTAAGCGTGACAAAATCATAGAGGTCTACTGTGGCAGTACCTGCATTCCAGTTTATGTTTAGCACGGTATACTGGTTGGTATTTTCCATAGCCTTTAGCTCGTCCATACCTTTAGTACGGAAAGCCCCTCCCCATATTTCTTCAAGCGTTATTTTTTGCTGTGCAAAAAGTGGCACTGTGGCCAGTAAAAAGAATAAAATTGACTTTTTAGCGTGTTTCATTTTCGGTATGATAAAAAACTTCCAATTTTAGTAATTTTTTATGACTTACACCTCCTTTTTTTTGTTAAACTAAAATTGAAGCGTGTATTGATTGCATTTTTGTTTAAAATGGCTTGGCAAACCCCTATCTTTGCACCGAATTTTAACACGCATAACTAAAGATGAGCAAGGCGATTAGCGGTTTTAGTAAACTAACCAAAGAGCAAAAGATAGCATGGCTGGCAGATAATTATTTTCAAAACCCTGACGAAGCAACTTCCCTGCTTAAGCAGTATTGGAATGATGATGCCCCACTGCAAAAACTGCACGATGAGTTTATAGAAAATACTATAACCAACTTTTATCTGCCGCTGGGCATAGCGCCAAGCTTTACCATAAACGGTAAAGACTACACCATACCCATGGCCATTGAAGAAAGCTCTGTAATTGCGGCAGCCAGCAAGGCAGCAAAATTCTGGTCTACACGCGGCGGTTTTAAAGCAACTATACTAAACACCGAAAAAATAGGCCAGGTACACTTTAAATATGAAGGCGATGCGCAAAAACTTACTGCGTTTTTTGAAACCGTAAAACCAAAATTGTTT
This sequence comes from Flavobacterium sp. RNTU_13, assembly GCF_046614455.1. Taxonomy (NCBI): domain Bacteria; kingdom Pseudomonadati; phylum Bacteroidota; class Flavobacteriia; order Flavobacteriales; family Flavobacteriaceae; genus Flavobacterium; species Flavobacterium sp. RNTU_13. The sequence continues at coordinate 40,925 of NZ_JBKJHB010000001.1, forward strand.
AGCGACACCGAAGACATAACTAAAAACATGCAAAAGCGTGGCGGCGGTATACTGGATATAATCCTGCGCGATAAAACAGCTCTGATTGACGGCTACTACCAGCTGCACGCTACCTTTGAAACCGTAGACAGCATGGGCGCTAATTTTATTAACTCGTGCCTGGAACAATTTAGTAAAACACTAAGACAGGAGGCGCTAACCTACGCCCCGTTTACCGAAGAAGAAAAGCACATACAGGTTATAATGAGCATACTGAGCAACTACGTACCTAACTGCGTAGTACGTGCCGAGGTAAGCTGCCCTGTGGAAGACCTTAACGAAGATAAAAACATTAAGCCGGAGGAATTTGCACAAAAATTTGTTACCGCAATTAATATAGCCGAAGTAGAGCCTTTTAGGGCGGTAACGCACAACAAAGGTATAATGAACGGCATTGACGCTGTGGTTGTAGCCACAGGAAACGATTTTAGGGCAGTAGAAGCTGGTGTGCATGCGTATGCAGCTAAAGACGGCCAGTATACCAGCCTGAGCCATGCCAAAATAGAGAATGGCATTTTTACGTTTTGGCTGGATGTTCCTTTAGCGCTTGGTACCGTGGGCGGACTTACTACCCTGCATCCGCTGGTTAAATTCTGCCTGGAAATGCTGGGTAACCCGTCTGCTAAGGAGTTAATGCAAATTGTAGCAGTAGCCGGCCTGGCACAAAACTTTGGTGCGGTACGTTCGCTTACCACAACAGGGATTCAGCAGGGGCACATGAAAATGCACCTTATGAACATACTTAACCAACTGGGCGCTAACGATAACGAAAAGAAAGCAACGATAAAACACTTCGAAAAACATACGGTATCTCACGCTGCGGTTGCTGAACTTCTTGAAGAACTACGTAAAACTGACCCTACCACCATTGAATAAGACTTTACATGCCAACGGAAAACTGCTCATTATAGGTGAGTATACCGTTCTTGACGGTTCTGACGCGTTTGCCCTGCCCAGCAGGTTTGGGCAGTCTATGGAAGTGTGCCCTAATGAATCTGCTACAGTGAACTGGAAAAGCCTGGATGCCGACGGATCAGAATGGTTAACCGCATCTATTCCGCTTGCAGATATTTATTCCGACCGACATGCTGCTGCTACAACCGAAACAGCAATGCTGGTAAAGGTACTGCACCAGGCGCATACCGCCAATCCTGAGGTATTAACTTCAGGATTTGATGTAATTACAAAGCTTACCTTCCCAAGGCTTTGGGGACTGGGAACCTCCTCTACCCTTATTAGCCTGGTGGCCGACTGGTTTAGCATTGACCCATACCTCTTACTTGCAAAAACCTTTGGTGGCAGTGGCTACGACATAGCCTGTGCGCAACAAACAGCACCCCTGCTCTTTAACCTGAAACAAGGAATACCAGATGTAGATACTGTAGCTTTTAATCCTGTTTTTAAGGAGAAGTTGTATTTTGTATACCTTAACCAAAAACAAAACAGCCGCGAAGCCATAGCTGCCTACAGGGAAAAGGTGTTTGACAAAGAAACGCTGATACAGCAAGTAGATAAGTTGGTAGCAGAAACATACCATGCGCAGGATTTAGGCGCTTTTTCATCTGCTTTGGAGAAACACGAAGCCCTGCTCAGTGGTATATTAGGCATAGCCCCTGTGCAGGAACGAATGTTCCCGGACTTTAAGGGAGTAATTAAAAGCCTGGGCGCTTGGGGCGGCGACTTTGTTTTAGCCGTGTCTGAGGACAACCCTGTGGCTTATTTTAAAGAGAAAGGTTACAACACCATAATACCGTATACCGAAATGGTATATTAACACAAAAGCTCCCGTTATGGGAGCTTTTGTGTTAATGTTGAGAGATATTACTATTCGTTCTTTCTCGGTGCCTCCTTATTTACGTCTGTTTTACGAAGCATAAAATACCCGCCTACTGGGTGCTTACCTACGCAGTTACAATTACCATAGGTGTCTGATTTTTCAAATACAAGCTTACCCCTATTGTCTTTATACCATTTGTCTATGGCTTCTTTTAATGCAGAGCGTTTCTTTTTATCCTTTAAACCCTTGTGGTAAAACTTCCATCGGTCACTGTACGATTCGTATTTTACGCCTGCCAGTCCCTCAACCGGAAGCTCGTGTATAATTTCTACAAGTGCCATTAGGGCTACATCGCCTAAACGATAGTACCCTTTCCCGGAAGGAAGTTTAGCCTGAGTGGGTTCCTGGCTTTCTATTAGCGCTATAAGATATGGCACCCCTTTTTGCCTTAACTCTACTACCTGCCAAAACAAATGGTCGCCACAACCTGAGTTGTATTTAAATTTGCCAGTAGGATCTGGCGTTATACTGTCTTTTCCGCAAACAGGGACGTCAAAAACATACTGTAAATTCCTCACGGTCTTTGCAGCCGGGTCTTCCGTTTGTATAGCGGGCTGCTGTGCCTGCAACAACACAGGAAGCAAAAGCAGGATAAAAGCAACAAGTTTTTTCATGATGTGTAGAAAATGTCCTTTGGTTTGCCCAAAGGTACAAAAGCAGCCACATTTTTTTTACAAAATAAAAAAAAGGGCCGAAGCCCTTTACTAAAAAAAATCAGGAAACTAAAATATATAAAAAATCTTAAAATCGGTTATCACCATCCAGCAGGTTACCTAAACCTCCCAGAATACTGCCTTCATCGCGCTGGCTGCCGCCCCCTTGAGGAGCCGAGGCATAAATACGACCGGCAAGCCTGCTAAACGGAAGCGACTGTATGTACACTACTCCAGGCCCTTGCAGGGTAGCGTAAAACAGGCCTTCGCCCCCAAATATAGTGTTTTTTATTCCCCCTATAAATTCTATGTCATAATTAACACTGGGAGAAAACCCTACTATACAACCGGTATCTACCTTAAGCACCTCTCCGGCGGCAAGTTCTTTACGTGCCAGTGTACCACCGGCGTGTACAAATGCCAGCCCATCTCCCTCAAGTTTTTCCATGATAAAACCTTCGCCGCCAAAAAGGCCACGGCCCAGTTTACGCGAAAATTCTATCCCTACAGATACACCTTTTGCAGCGCATAAAAAGGCATCTTTCTGGCAAATAAACTTGCCTCCATATTGCCTTAAGTCTATAGGCACAATTTTACCGGGATAAGGAGATGCAAAACTTACCTTTCTTTTACCGTGCCATTGATTTAAAAACACGGTCATAAATAAGCTTTCCCCGGTAAGCAAACGCTTCCCTGCGCTAAACAACTTACCCATAAAACCTTCGTTCTGGTTAGAGCCGTCGCCAAAAATGGTTTGCATTTGTATACCGCTATCCATCATCATAAAGCTGCCTGCCTCTGCTACCACGGCTTCCTGCGGATCCAGCTCTATTTCTACATATTGCATTTCTTCACCGTAGATATGATAATCTATTTCGTGTGCTGTCATTTTGTGTTTTCGTTTTTTGATGTTGATTACACATTAGACAACAAGTAAAAAAAATGTTACACGTTGTACGATGTTTTATTTTGTTAAACTTTAGTAACCCAACAACGAACATTAAAATTACTCACCGGACAAATAGTACCACATTCCTTGTATCGCTACAAATGTAGACAGCTCATTATGCACGTGTGCCGTTAGCCTGTCATCCATATAGTAGGCTTTAAATGCTACTTTATCGTCTTTGGCATAAAGCACCTCAAGCTTTACCCAGGTACAGGCGTTTGCCCATTCTTGTATATGTTTTTTAGAGGTATACTTTCGTTCTTGCGGTGCAGTTGTATTATAAATATAATCTATGTTTTTAAGCACATACGCCGTATAACGGGACCTCATTAATTCCTCAGGGGTTTTAGGCAATAAAGTGCGACTTATAAAAGGCTGGCAGCACTTTTCCAAATCCATACCCGACCCGCATACACATTTCTTCTCCATAACACATTCAGTTTTAAGCAAAAGTAATATTCAGAAATTAATTACGAAAAAATGTATGGTACAACTGTAACAAATGCTTTTAAAAAACGTCTATTAATACGAGTTCAGTCATCAAAATCAAAAAAAGAAGAGAAATGGCTCCGGCCAAAATGGATTTGAAAAGATTTTACCCCTGCATAAATGTATGCTGGGGTTTTCTTTTTATATAAATATGGATGCGATAAAGCAATGATATTAAAAACTAAAAGCCGGCAGGATTCGACCTGTGTACGTGCGGCTAAAAATTAGCGAAATTTTTATTGGGCGGAAAACGCCACACCTACATCCATACCGGCTTTGAGGATATAATATGCTAAACCGTCACTGCTTTTTTTAACTCCACTTAAAAAAATAAGATCCTTGGTTTAAACGAATTTTTGTGCTGTAAAAATTCTGTGCATTTCCCGTTATATCCGGTACAAATGTGATAATAATACATAAACTGTCAACGGTAGAAAATACCTGTTTTTACCTTTAAAGTAAAATTACAATATATTTAAAATACTACTGAATCAGGGGTAAATCTTCTATTTTTATAACATTGTTCTGTATGGCATATATAACAAGCCCGGCAATGTTTTTTGCACCTGTTTTTGCAAAAAGATTGTTTTTATGGCCTTCGGCGGTACGCTGGGTTATATATAGCTCATCTCCTATTTCTTTTGCCGTTTTTTGCAGGCATATAAGCCTTAGCACCTCTATTTCCCTATCGGAAAGCAAATCCTCCTGCTGACATACAGGGCGCGGCGCTTTGCCCGAAATCTGCTCACGCAACGCATCAAGTTGCTCGTCTTTAAAGTAGTAGCCCTGGCGTTGTACAGTGCGTATAATATCGGTAAGTTCTATAGGCGAAACACCTTTAGGCAAAAAAGCAGCTACACCTGTTTTAAGCATAAAACCCGTAAATGCGCGTTGATAGTGCGATGATATAACGATAGTACGCACCGTAGGAAAGTCTGACTTAAGGCGCTCTGCTACGGCTATGCCATCCATACCGTTCATGCGAAGGTCCAGCAAAATGATATTGGGAACGGTTCCGGTATCTGCTAACTTCTGAAATAACTCCTCACCACTTGTGGCTGTAAAGTTTACCTCTATATCTGGGCAGGTTTGCAAATAGTTTTCCAGAAGGCTTACTATAAGTGCATCGTCATCGGTAATTACAACAGAAATTTTTTCCATAAAAGGGATAGATTGGTAAAGCACAAAATTAACAATTTTAAAATCGGAATTTTATGATATTTCCACACAATTTACCCTACACAGCTTTCGCAGCAAGAATAAAGCGCGTGCCTTTACCCGGCTTTGAGGCTACACGGCACCTGCCACCCAAATATTGAGCGCGCATTTCTAAGCTGCTTAAACCCACACCTTGTTTAAGCCCCGCACTGTCAAAACCTACACCTGTGTCTTTAACAGACAAAGCATAAAAATTAGGCGTATGCCTCCAGGTAACTTCAATCTTGTCTGCTTTTGCGTGTTTAATGGCATTAGTAACTACTTCCTGGAGCATACGCACCAATTGTAATTTTGCCTGTGAATTCAAATCCTCAAACGAACGCACATCGGATACAAATTGTATGTTGAATTTATTTTTCCATGGCTCAAGTACTCCGTCTATTAAATCAGAAACAGCCGAAAACTCTAACATTGGCGGCATAAGATCGTGAGATATGCGGCGGGCTTCTGCAATACTTTCACCAAGCATTACTTCTATGTCCTGAGGGGTTTTAGCTAACTGCGCCTTCATGCGTATAACCGACAGCTTACCTATAAGGCCATCATGGAGATCAGATGCTATACGGTTACGCTCTTTTTCCTGTGCCAGCAAGCCTGCTTCAAGTAGTTTCTTTTGATGTTCTACTTCCAGCCTGGCTTGCCTTAAATTCGCTTCTGTCATTCGTTTATAACCCGTATGCATTATTTTGATAACAACCAGCACTATAGTAAATACTACCAGTATTACAATTGCTATCCATAGTGCCACAACATTAGGGTCTTGCCACTTCTCCATTACATTTGTTGATTTCGCCTGAGCAAATGTATAAAAATACACTTGCTTTACCACCAAAAACCTGCAATAGCTAAGCCAAGCTAAGACGTGACAGCTTTTTTCCTAAGTGCTTCCTTTAATATTACACTTAAAAGAAACAGGTAAAAAGCTTCAATACAAAAAACATTCAGTGTCCAGAATACAAACTTCACCCCAGTACTTTCATTTACAAGGAAATTAAACGGCAGGTAAACCAATAAGTTTATGGTAAAGTATAACATCACGACATTGTTAAACCAAAAGTGCTTTACTTTTGTAGCGGTAAATGCATTCATTTTTTCGTACAGGAAATGTAATGCCAGTATAATTATAAAGGCATCACTTACTATTTTTGAATAAGGCTGAAACTCTTTAACAGAAACCTGCTTGTAGATAAAATTGTAGAATAACTCAAAACAGATATAAGCCGCGCTTAATATAGAGAGCAGTAAAAATAATTTGGTCTTTTTCTCTAGTAAACATCTAGCATATAAAACAGAAAAGAAAACAACATCTGTTAAAGCATCCAGTAAAACAAATATATGATTCCTTCCATTTAAGACCTTAGCAAGATAAACGCCAAAGAATTCCATCCCTGCCATGAGAATCAGATAAACCGATAGCATTCTATAGAAAGGTACAGGCTTCTTCCACGCAACCAAACCTAATAATGCAATACCTAAAAGAGAATACCTATATGCCTCTACAATTACCTGAGCTACTTCCTTAATATTATCCATTTAAAAAATTAAAGCGAAAGCAAATAGAAATCAGTTGTTAAAGCAGAGGGGCCATAGGGAGGCACTACACTGGCAGCATCATCATACAGCACCAAATCATCATCCTGATTTGTTACAATAAGATCGGCTCTGTCTAAATTGTACGTTTTATCAGAAAGCAGCCCCATGGTTACTAACGTTTCTTTCAATTCAAAATCACCTACCTCTAAAATAAATGCCTGAAACATACCTACAGGAGACTTAGCCTGCGTAGGAATCCAGCTTTTGTAGTTTTCTTTCCATCTATCAATTCGAGCCTTAGCCACTGTATCAGGTATTTGATTTGAGCCAAGGTTAAAGTATACTTTACATGGTGTAGTATACTTATACAAAACATCTTTATATTCTTCCTTATCGTAATCTGCAGGTATTACAAAAAAATATAACTCATTTTTATAAATACCCGGATATAAATGTAAAAGTTCGCATTTCTGAGAATACTCATCAAGTGTATACGAAAAACAATTACCTCCCTGCTGAAATGCAGAAACCATGGCGTCAGCCGCTTTAGGGTCTTTAGATAAAACAAGGGAATTCCACTTATTGATACTGGATATGATTTCGGGATTTGTCATTTTGATAAGTTTTAAGAATTTTAACAAGTAAAAATATTCGGATAAATATAAGTATTTTACATAAAACAAAAACTAACAATTATATTATAAAAAAAACAAAGACGCAAACATCTAAAAAACAACACCCTAGGACTTTTCTTCAAAAAAACATAAAATTTATTCCATATTATGCTTGTTTAATTAAATATCCGTTGTATATTTGCACTCGAAACATCGCGGGATAGAGCAGTAGGCAGCTCGTCGGGCTCATAACCCGAAGGTCACAGGTTCGAGTCCTGTTCCCGCTACTAACACAAACCCATCAGTAAAACTGGTGGGTTTTTTGTTTGCTGTTACTTTGTTAACCCTTGTAAACGTGGGAACTAACGAGAAAATTGGATTAACTTTTTAATGAAGTATAAATGCAATGAAAGGAGTGGGGATGTTCGGTAGAAGGAATTTTAAGAACCAGAAGTTTTAACCAAAACAGTAACAGAACTGATATAATCATTTTAAGCATTCTGAAAAATGAATGAAACTAGACGTAGAAAACTAAACTTAAAGAAGAAAAAAGGTAATACAAACCAATACTAATCATACGATATTACTTATCGTTAGCCGACTTTAATTTACAAAACCGACTGCGAACAACAGATATGATACTAAATAAAATTTAGGTTACAAATGGCACAAATTATTAAACTGATATTTATCACAACAACAATTCTATTTTCAAGTTGTAATTCATCTGCACAACAAAAAGACAATTATTCCGAAAAAATTGACAGTTTATTAAAAATTAAACATCCGAGAGAGTTTAATGGAGTGGTTTACATCCAACAAAATGGAAAAACTAAATATGCAAAAGCATACGGTTTAGCAGATTTCGATATAAACACACAACTTAAAGTTGGCGACAAGTTTTCTACAATGTCTATAGCTAAGCAGTTTACCGCAGCACTAATTTTGCAAGAAGTTGAAAAAGGAACAATTGATTTGCGAACACCAATCCGAAAATATTTACCCGATTTTAAATACTCTTGGGCAGACACCGTAACAGTTCATCAGTTGCTAAATAATACTTCGGGTTTGGATAGCGAAAACATAAGTAAGCAGTTGAAATTTAAGCCTGGGACAGCATTTAGTTATTCAAATGCCGGGTATTATGTAGCTGGATTGGTTTTGGAAAAACAAAGCGGTAAAAATTTCGAAACTTTGGTAACTGAATTATTCAAAAAATGTACAATGAATAACAGCTATTATCCTAATAAAAAAAATAGTCAGCTTTTGGTAAAAGGTCACACCATAAAAAAGGACGGAACTTTTAAACTTAACGAAAAATTAGATTTTGAGACCGATAATTATTTCGGAAGCCATCTCATTGTTACTGCGCCCGATTTGGCAAAATGGAACGAATGTTTACATAACGGAAAAGTTCTAAAACCGGCAACATATAAATTGATGACCAATTATGTAATAACAGACCAACATCAGGTTTTTAGTGAAAACCCTATTGGCTACGGCTATGGTTTACGAATAAATGACAAAGCAGATATTTTTGAAGTTGGACATACCGGGTTTCATCCAGGCGAAGGTTTTACTACAGTAAATTTATATTATCCAAAAACTAAAACAAGTGTTGTGGTTATGGAAAATACAGGTAATGAAAACTTTGATATTGCTTATTATTTCGAGCAGGAAATTAGAAAAATAGTTAAAGAAAGTAAACTCCTGAAATAGATTTATTTGTAATAACTACGATTTTACTTTATACTTTGAATTTGGGTTTTTGCGTTGGTTTTAGAGTGGCCTATCTTCAATAGTTATATAAATCCGATATTCATCATCTTATATCTACCATCAGTATTCAGCACCTCCGTGCGTAAGCCCCCGTTGCAGACGCAGTTCGTGCTGCTCAAAGAAGGGTAAAACAAGGTCATTTAAGGTGTCAGCTGACACCAGTGCATTTTTCCGGTTATAAAGCTTCGCGAAGGCTTTGACTAGGTATTATAAATATTTGCTGATAGATCTTCTGCTTCAACAGTCACTATTACCTTTATAGCAGCATTGTAAAACTTCACTATTTTGAAATAAAAATGGATTATTTGATTAAACTTTTCCATCTTTACTATTACTAAAACAGCGCCATCAACAATACTAATGATTTTTTCATTTAAGCATCTATATCTCCCCTCAGCCATTAGCAATATTGAAACAAAAAAACCTGTCCAATAACTATGAACAGGTTTTACATTTCGAACAAACGACTATAATTTCATATAATCGCTGTAATAAATAAATCATTACCTACCTAACAATTTATCTTTCCAGGTCTTTGGTTTTTTAACTTCAGGACCATAACCGTAACCATAGCCATAACCATAGCCATAGCCATAACCGTAGCCATAGCCATAACCGTATCCTTCCGTACCACCAGTATCGTTAAGCAAAATAGCCATATTAGGCAATTTACGCTCTGCGTACAAGGCACTTGGAACACTAAGCATACGTTTATCTAAATAATTAGCCCTTACCACGTAAACAAAACAATCCGCGTATTTAGATATAATTTGGGTATCAGACACTAAACTTACAGGAGCAGTATCTACTATAATATAGTCATAATCACGCTTAAGATTTTCAAACATTTCTTCTACTTTTTTACCCATTAAAAGCTCTGCAGGGTTTGGCGGTATTATCCCGGGAGGTAAAACATAGAAGTTATCAAACCCTTCCTGCTTAATTATAAAGTCATTAACATTATTATCCTTAGAAGACAGATAATTGGTAAGACCTTTACTTGGCACATTTATATACTCATCAAGCTTAGGATTACGTATATCCATAGCTACCAACAACACCCTTTTACTTGTAAGTGCTAGTGTTGCTGCTAAGTTAACCGATATAAACGTTTTACCTTCTTTCGGCACTGTAGAAGTTACAAAAATAAGCTTAGCCTCATCTTCTTTATCCTTATTACTAAGGATAAATTCAAGATTTGTTCTTATTATCCTTAGCGACTCTGCTGTACTTGAACGGCTGTGCTGACTCATAAGCTCTTTGTTAAACTCAGAACGCGGTACATCACCAAGGAACGGCATACCTAACTTAGTAATCTGTTGACGACCTCTTACTTTACTATCCAGCATTATCCTAACAAAGATAACACCGGCAGGAAGAAACAAACCTAAAAGTAATGAACCGAAATATACTGCACTTCTGTTTGGATATACAGGACCTGAATTAGCAACTGCCTGATCTATCACTTTTGCATTATCTGCAGTAACAGCCATTGTAATTGCATTCTCCTCTTTTTTCTGTAACAGATATAAAAAAAGTTGCTCTTTTACTTTTTGTTGCCTATCAACTTCTCGAAAACCTCTTTCTTTGCGAGACACATCAAGAATCTGTCCATTAAAATCTCCTTTTATGCTTAACAAATCGCGCTGCTTGATCCTAGCTGTTTCGTACAAATTATTAAGATTCGTTTGAATTGATAGACCCGCTTGTCTTATCTGCTGCTCTAAACGTTTAATCTCTGGATTCTCTGGCGATGTATAGGCTAAGAGTTTTTGCCTTAAAAGTACAAGATTATTGTAACTATCAATCAATTCAGGAGATGCGTTTTCAGGAATTATATTAGAGGGAATTAAATCATTAACGGAGGATTTTTTGAGATGGTTCTTCATAGCTTTAATAATGCTCATTTCTACCCCGGCAGAAAAAACGTTCTGATCATTAGAACCTGAAGCACTCAACAAAGACTCAGTATCAAAAGGCAAATCTGTTACTCTGTTATTTCGTTTGTAGCGTTCAACCATATCCTCAACATCTACTAATTCCTTTCTTATAGAATCAAGTCTCTTACGAATAAATACATCCGTATTTTTTGCAACCTGATTCTTATCATTCTTAGCATCCTGATTATAGGTTGCAATGAGCGCATTTATATAGTCAACGCCTTTTTCTTTTACTGGATTAATAACTGAAAGAATTAGAACACTGCTGGAATTTTGATCAACAGGAGCAACTTTAAAGTTGGAGCGAAAAGCGCCGGTTACAGCAGCAATATTAGACTGCTTTACCATTAAAATCTCACCACCAGGTTTATTACCCAGCAGCGTATCCCTGATTACCATAGTACCAAAACCATTTTTAAAAGTTGAACCAAACCTGTACTTACCAGTCGGTTTTTTACTACTATCATAAAGTTCAAAAGTGCTCTTAGACAAAATCTTTACATAAAATAAGGTATCACGTTCATAAAAATCTTTGTTCTTTACAATATAATCAACCACGAATGGTGCGCTTTTATAAAGCTCAACGGTACGCACTTGGCCTTCAGAATAATAAGATATATTATAACCAAGTTTCTGAACAGTTTTTCTGGCAAGTGTACGCGCTTTAAGAACTTCTATTTCATTATCAAGATTACTTTTCACTTTCGCAATAGCACCCAAATCGTTAAAAGCAGACAACTCTGAGCCAATATCTCCTTTTTTGTCATCCTTTATCATAATTGTTGCTGACGCACTGTATAAAGGAGTGCTATATCGTAAATAAAGAAAGGCACCTGTAACCGATAGTAAAACGAACAGAACAAACCATTTCCAATGGTAAAGATAAGGGGCTAAGATTTCACCGATATTGAGGGTTGACGCTTCTTCAGACACCGATTTGTTTTCTATGCTCATTGTTTAGTTTTTTATTAGTAAAGTAGTAATAGCTAACAGCACCGACAAACTCGACACTATTAAACCAAAATTGCTCCCTGTAAGCGACGTAGCAGCCTTAGACTTGTTCGGCTTTATGTAAATTAGATCATTTTGCTGCAGGTAATAATACGGTGAATTTATGAAGTCTGCCTTTGTTATATCTAAATAGTGATATGACTTTACACCATTGTCTTCCCTAACTAACAGAATTTCTTCTCTAACCCCATAAATAGTTAAATCACCCGCTTTTGCAATAGCCTGAGGTAAAGTAAATCTTTCAGATGCTACCTCAAATTCTCCAGGTGTAAGTACTTCTCCTAAAACCGTTACTTTAAAGTTTACTAAACGAACAGAAATAACCGGGTTATTTATATAAACCTTAATTTTATCTGACAACATTTTAATCAATTCGACCTTAGACATACCTACGACAGAAAGTTCGCCCAAAACAGGAAATATTATTTTACCATCTTCGCTCACCTGATATGTTGGAGAAACGGCCGAATCAGAACTCTGCGCATTACTTCCGTTTAAACTCTTGGCACCTCCTGCGTCTGCCGCGGTAACAGCAGAATAAGACCTGTTGAATGGCCTTGCTGCTTCCTGAGCGAGATAGTCAGCTGAAGAAACAGTAATGGCAAGCACATCATCTGCCTTAATTTTAATTTCATAACCACGCTTGGATTTACCAACAATGGTATCATTAGGATTTAGCCCCTGAAAATAGATAATCTTTTTACTTGTATTGCAAGAAAAAAGAGCAAAAGCTAGAAAAAATAACAGGCAGATTTTTTTTACCATTTGTTAATTTATTATCAATTAATTTATAAAATTAAGCTTTATGAATGGTTTTTCGCAAACCAGCCCAAGCGCAAATATAATTTTTTTGACGCAGATAAAAAGGAGGTAACCTAAAAATAACGTATCTTATAAGTTATCTCATGTCCAGAGCCTCGTAAATAGAATTTGCACTTACAAACTCAGGCACAATAGCTTTTATCTTTGTTACCGTAAGCATATTGTTGTACAGCAAAGCAATCTGCTTCAATTCATCAAGCTGTCGTGTGTAAGGTATAAATCCTACTGTATCTTCTACACCTATAACAATATTCTCATTATGAGTAGGTAAAGTACGAGACGACTGTGATATTAGTTCTTCAAACAACTTCTCCCCCGCCCTTAAACCGGTATAGCGTATTTGTATATCTTCTTCGGGCTCCATACCCGCCATTTTAATCATTTTGTAAACAAGATCTGTAATCTTAACCTGTTTACCCATATCAAAAACAAAAATTTCTCCGCCCTTGCCCATAGCACCCGCTTCTAAAACCAACAAACATGCTTCTTTAATGGTCATAAAAAAACGCGTAATATCTGGGTGGGTTACTGTAACAGGGCCTCCTTCAGCAATTTGGCGTTCAAAAACAGGAACCACAGACCCATTAGACCCCAGCACGTTGCCAAAACGGGTTATAATAAACCTTGTATCGGTTTCACCATTGTTACCCTGGTTATGTTGCAAAGATGTTATAAAACGCTCAGCGATTAACTTTGTAGCCCCCATAACATTTGCAGGATTAACTGCCTTATCAGTAGAGATCATAACAAAAGTACCCACATTATGCCTGGCCGCTGCGGTGGCAACTATACGTGTACCTTCAATATTTGTAAGAACAGCCTGCGTGGGGTTGTCTTCCATCATTTGCACATGCTTGTATGCTGCCGCATGATATACCACATCTGGCTTATAAGTGGCAAATAAATGCTCTACAGCCGCCTCGTCTGTAATGTCTGACAAGGCAATACAAAACTTAGCTCCAGATGAAAGTGCCGCCATTTCTAAACTCAGCAAATACAAGGGCGTTTCTGCCTGGTCTGCCAGTATAATTAAAGACGGTACAAAATTAAAAAGTTGCCTGGCAATTTCACTACCTATAGATCCTGCAGCACCCGTTATAAGAACTGTTTTTTTGCTTACTTGCGAAAAAATAGAGGTTTTATCGAGCACAATAGGCTTGCGCTCCAGCAAATCTTCCAGTTGGTAGTTGATTCCTTTCATCTTTAAATGGTTCTTTATACCTTCTCAGACTTTAAAACCCCGGCTACAATATCCATTACTTTATTAAATTGTTGCTCTCTGGTAAGGTTGGTATTATCAATTTCTATAGCATCTTCTGCTTTCCGAAGGGGTGAATCCTGCCTGTTACTGTCTATATAATCCCTTTCCTCAATATTTTTAAGCACCTCTTCGTACTGCACTGCTTTACCGGACGCTTTAAGTTCGTTGTACCTTCGGGTAGCGCGCTCAGACGGGGCAGCAGTCATAAATAGTTTTAATTCGGCATCCGGAAAAACCACGGTGCCTATATCCCGGCCATCCATAACAATACCCTTATCAAGACCCATACTACGCTGTTGTTCTACCAGTTTTTCACGTACAGGAGGCAAGGCTGCTACTTTACTCACAGCCCCCGAAACCTCCATAGAACGAATATCTTCATCTACATTTACGTCGTTAAGATAAATTTCGCTACGGAAGAGGTTAGTGTTGTATTGAAACTTCAGATTAATGCTTGGCAGTTTCTTTAAAAAATCATCTTCGTTTAACACGCCGTTTAGCACAAAGCCATTATTAATAGCGTATAATGTAACAGCCCTGTACATGGCTCCGGTATCTACATATATGTAGTTAAGCGCCTTTGCTATTTCCTTTGCAAGCGTACTCTTACCGGTTGATGAAAACCCGTCTACAGCTATGATGATCTTTTTATCCAAACTAAAAATTTCTATTTATTGTGTGACAGCAAAACTAGTTAATATCTCCGAAATATCCTTTAAGACACGTAAAAATACGCAAAATCTGTTCTTCATCCATACCTGTGCCCGAAGGCAGGCACAATCCCGTTTCAAAAAGACGCTGGCACACTTTACTCCCAAAGTACAAATATCCTTTATATAGAGGCTGCAAGTGCATAGGTTTCCAAAGCGGCCTCGACTCTATGTTATGCGCATCTAAAACCTGCCTTAGTTCCTCTGTAGATTTACCGGTACTTTGTGTATCGCTTATAGTAATGCAGGTAAGCCAATGATTAGAACTAACATTACTATTATAATTTGTAAAAACCTTAACCCCCGGGATACTTTTAAAAAATGAGATATACTTTTGATGAAGCTCGTTTTTTTGCTGTAGCCTAAGAGGCAGTACCTCCATTTGCCCGCAACCAATTCCTGCCGAAATATTACTCATCCTATAGTTATACCCCAGAACACTATGTTGATAATGACTTGCCGCGTCACGCGCTTGTGTGGCCAAAAAAACAGCTTTTTCTTTTAGCTCGGGCGCCTTGCAAACAATGGCTCCACCGCCCGAAGTGGTTATTATTTTATTTCCGTTAAACGAAAGCACCCCAAATGTGCCTAGCGTACCGCACTTTTTGCCGTCTATGGTACTGCCCAAGGCCTCTGCCGCATCCTCGATGATGGGTATATTATAGCGTTCGGCAACAGCATTTACATCATTTACCTTGTAGGGCATACCATATAAATGTACGGCTATTATTGCTGCGGGCTTTTTCCCGACCGATATACGAGCTTTGATGGCAGTTTCAAGCTGAACCGGACATATATTCCAGCTTTCGGGTTCGCTATCTATAAAAACCGGTGTTGCACCTACATAGCGCACGGGATTTACAGAAGCTGCAAATGTAAAACTTTGGCAAAGCACTTCATCGCCTTCTTTTATTCCCAGCAGCAGTAATGCTAAATGGAGGGCTGAAGTACCTGAATTAAGAGCGGCCACATGGCTGTTTGATTCTAAATAATGTTCAAGCTTTTCTTCCAGCCCCAAAACGTTATCTCCTAGTGGGGCTATCCAGTTTTTTTTAAATGCATCATTAATATAATCAAGTTCTGTGCCTCCCATATGCGGTGGCGACAACCATATTCTTGAACCTGAATCATGCATATAAATTGGTTTTTAAAAATACAACTTGGGTAGTTTACCTGTTAATGTACAAATAATAAGCTTAATATCCATTAAAAGGCTTTGATTATTGTAATAGATAAGGTTTAATCTTACCTTATCCGGGAAAATAACTTCGTCGTTATATTGCTGCGGGTTTTCAACATTTTGCAGCAGGTATTCTTCTGCGGCATATTTAATACTTGCTGGCCCTGTAAGCCCCGGACGAAGATTAAGCAGGCACCGATTATTCCCTGTAAGCCGGTCATAATATCCGGGAATATCGGGGCGCGGTCCCACAAAACTCATTTCACCCTTTAAAATATTGTAGAGTTGTGGCAGCTCGTCTATTTTATACTTCCTAATAAAGGCTCCAATATGGGTAACCTTTCCGGCGGCATCCATAGAACGGATTTTATATATTATGAAATTACTACCAAAACGCCCTACTCTAACCTGTTTGTAAAACCCACCTCCTGAAGAAGTAAAACGCACTATGAACCAAAAAAGGAATATTACAGCACTTAACGGTATAAGTGCAATAAGAGATAAAACAATATCAAAAATTCGTTTTCCCAATAAAGGATGATTTTTAATGTATTAGTATGCTTTTTCTTCTCCTTTAAATATGTTCCATACCGTTAAATAAATAATTTTTATATCCAGGAAAAAACTCCAGTTTTCCAGATAAAATATATCGTAAGATACCCTGTTTTTTATATCAAGGTCTGATTCTATCTCACCGCGGTATCCGTTAACCTGTGCCCAGCCTGTAATACCCGGTTTTATAAGCTGCCTTACCAGGTAGTTATTAATAATTTCCTGATATTGGGCATTCTGCACTGTCATGTGTGGCCTCGGCCCTACTATAGACATGTGCCCCATAAGTACGTTCCAAAACTGTGGAAACTCATCAAGGCTGGTCTTCCTTAAAAAGGCGCCTATTGGCGTAATGCGCGAATCTCCTTTGGTAGCCATTTTTTTATCAGACTCTTTGTTTACATACATACTCCTGAACTTAAGGCACCAAAACTCTTTTCTGTCCCTACCCAGCCTTTTCTGCCTGAATAAAACCGGACCTTTAGAGTTAATTTTTATAAGTAAAGCTATAATTATAAACAGCCAGCTGCAGATAAATACAAGTACACCAAGGCTAAAAACAATATCAAAAGTGCGTTTAATAACTTTATTATATGTTTCTTCCAGCGGTTCTTTTCTTAACGAAACTGTCGGTATGTTACCAAATTGCTTAAACTCGTAACGGTTATAAAATTGAAAATGGAAATCAGGAATTATCCTTACACGGATACCCGCCTTGTCTACCACTTTTGTTATTTCTTCTATTTCTTCTATAGTAATCCCTGGCGTGGCCACTATAACTTCATTTACCTGATGGTTTACAAGGTATTCTTCCATACGAGAGAAATTACCAAGGTATTTACCCAGATACTCGTCTTGAGTGGTATCATCAAAATATCCTAGTATGTCGTACCCTAAGTGTGGATTGTTTGATACCAGATCTTTAAACTGCCTGGCACTGTTACCATGCCCTAAAATAATTACATGCCTTAAGTTATATCCCTGCCCCCTAAGGAACATTACAAACCGGTTTATTATATATTTTTCGGTACCGAAGCAAAGCATAAGCAACGCAGGGTATATAAAAACAAAGTTTGTAGGTAAAAACGGTTGTGAAAAATAAGACACTATAACTATGCTTAGTGCCAATATTACTACCCCCTTAAACGTTTTGTATATTTCCAGTGAAAATCCCGGCCGTAAACGATGGTCGTTATAAAGATTACTAGATGTACCGCTATAAAACCATACGCACAGCAATATAATCAGCAGGAAAAATTTTGATTTAAAATGCAATGCAAACGTATCCGGTTGAACAATGTATACACATAGTACATAGGTTAACGCCACCACAGAGAGGTCTGCTATTAGCCTAACCAGCGATATTTTATTTAAATACTGTTTCATTTTAAAGATACGGCGGTTAACTTTCTAATTTGTGCTGCCACTGCGTCAGCACTACCAAATCACATTATAGTTTAAGCGCATTTAAAACCCCGGTTAACGACCCCGGATTGGTTTTGCAAAGTTTGGAATTTTCTGTTAAAAAAAACAGATATAGTGTTACGGAATGGTAAAAATTTATTTTTCTTTTAATGCGCGCAGTTTTGCCTCAAAATCTTTAAGAATATTGGTTTTACTTAAGAATCTTTCAGCATATTTACGTGCATTGTTACGATACACAGACAAATCAGTCTCTGGTGCAATTGCTTTTCCTATACTTTGTGCCAGTGCCTGCGGATTTTCCGGTTCGCATATTATGCCCATATCATGCTCGCTCATCACGTTAAAAAGAGACGTGCCAGGTTCTGCAGTAACAATTGCACAGCCCCCCGCAGCTAAAATCCCCGTAAGCTTGCTTGGCATAACAAGGTCTGCAGCAGACTTTTTCTGCAATACCAAATGTACATCGGCAGTTGCCAGCAATGCCGAAAGCTTTTCATACGGCTGTAAAGGATAAAAAGATACCCTGTCCAGATTTTTGGCTGCTGCCATTTGCTGAAGCTTCTCTTTACCTCCGCCAGAACCAACAATAATAAAATAAACATCTTTGCGATCCCTGTAAATATCGGCGGCATCTATAATACTTTCAAGCCCTTGCTTTTCTCCCAGATTACCACTGTAAAGAATTACTTTATCATCCATACCTATACCGAATTCTGTACGTAATGACTGCTCTTTCGGCAACGGACGTATAGCACTTTCGTCTACCCAGTTAGGAAACATAATTTGTTGTGAGAAAGGAATGCCTTTTGCTGCAATTTTATCGGCCATACCCTGGCTTATGGTAGATACCTTTGTACTTTTTCTAAGTATAAAGCGTTCAAGGCCAAACATAATGTTTAAAAATGTCTGATTTTGAATCATTCCAAGCTCTTTGGCTGCATCTACCTGAAGATCCTGTATGTGGCTAACCATAGGAACTCCCCTAAATTTAGCATAAATAAGCGGAAGCAGTCCTAAATGGAAGGGTGGTGCAGCACAAAAAACTGCGTCAAATTTCTTTGAAAAAAGAAACTTAAACCAGTATGGCAATACACCGAGTATAAATGAAAACTCATGAATAATCCTCTTTTTAGAATTAACCTCTTTAGGAACATACAGCGGTACGCGGTGAACCTTAGCACCATCTATGATTTCTGTAAACCACTTTTTGCCTTTATAAGCATCATGTACTTCCCATTCAGGATAATATGGTAGCGCAGTTACCACATGTACATCATGCCCCTGCTGAGCAAACCAGCTCCCCATTTCTCCTGTATACTTGCCTATTCCGGTAAGTTCCGGGCTATAGTTAATTCCAAAAATAAGTATCCTCATTTACAAATCCATTTATTACTAAGCTTATCTAAAGCAAAAATCCCTATAAATCCTCCGGAAATATTTAAAACAATGTCGTCTATATCAAATTTCCCGATATGTAAAAAATATTGTGTAAACTCTATCATTAGTACCACTAATACTATGCTTACACCAATAAGTAATTTATTGTTTTTTTTTCCGGAAAGCACCGAAGCAAAAAAGCTAAATGGGAAAAACAGTAGTAAATTCCCGGTGATCTCTTTTATAATAAACCACTTTTCGTTGTTATACAGCAACGAAAAATTTTTTATGTAATTAATCTTTTCCTCAAAAGGAACAAAGTTTATGTTACCTGTTAAAAAAAGCTTTCCATATCGCTCTGTGGTAAACAATGTTAAAAAAAACACTGTAAAGTAGTAACAAACAGCCACTACTTTACCCGTGTACTTTATTAATCTGCTATCCACCAAACTAATTAAATGGATTAGCAGCTATATATTTTTCCCACTTCCAGGCAGATTTCATCATTTCCTCTATTCCTAATGCTGCAGACCAGCCCAGCAGATTAGAGGATTTAGTAACATCTCCCCAAACCTGCTCTACATCTCCAGGCCTACGGGCACCAATGGTATAGTTAAGTGTTTCGCCGGTAGATGATTCAAAGGCATTAATAACTTCCAGTACCGAAGTACCTTTACCTGTACCAAGATTAAATACCTCATAGTTATCTTCGGCAGCAGCACTTTCAAGCCTTTTTATAGCACTTACGTGTGCCTTGGCTAAATCTACCACATGAATGTAGTCGCGAACCGCGCTACCATCAGGGGTATTATAGTCGTTACCGTACACAGTTATAGGGCCACGTTTACCAATTGCAGACTGCGTTATAAAAGGCACAAGGCAGTTAGGCACACCTATAGGTAGCTCCCCTATAAGGCCTGTTTCATGCGCTCCTACCGGATTAAAGTATCTTAATGAAATTACGCTAAGATCTTTATTTATATTACAGTAGTCGGTTAAAATCTCTTCGCATATCTGCTTTGTATTTCCGTACGGCGACTCTGCTTTTTGTACAGGTGCATCTTCAGTAACAGGAAGTACTTCAGGCTGACCATATACGGTGCAAGACGATGAAAACACAAAGTTCATTTTCCTGTCTAAACTCTCCAGTATATTAATTAGGGAGTACAAATTGTTTTTATAATATTTAAGCGGCAATTGAACTGACTCACCTACAGCTTTGTATGCCGCGAAGTGAATTATCCCGGTAATATCTGTATGCCTGCTAAGAAAATCCTGAACCTTAGCTTCATCGCAAAGGTCAAAAAATTCGTGCTCAGGCTTTTTACCGGTTATTTTTTCAATCTGGTTTAGTATTGCAGCTTCAGAATTAGATAAATTATCTACAATTACAACTTCGTACCCTGCATTAAATAACTCTACAACAGTATGAGAACCGATGTAGCCTGTGCCACCTGTTACTAAAATCTTTGCCATGCTACTAACTATTATTTACTAAGTACTTTATCAAAATATTCAATGGTTTTTGTAAGCCCTTCCCTAAGCTGTACCTTTGGTTCCCAATCCAACTCTTTCTTAGCAAGAGAAATATCCGGCTGCCTTTGTTTAGGATCGTCCTGAGGAAGTGGCATAAATGTAAGTTTTGATTTAGAACCTACAAGATCTAAAACATTCTCGGCAAGTTCGAGCATAGTAAACTCATTAGGGTTACCTATGTTTACAGGTCCGGTGAAACCTTTAGGGGTATTCATTAACCTGATAAAACCTTCTACAAGATCATCTACATACTGGAAAGAACGGGTTTGATTACCGTCGCCAAAAATAGTGATGTCTTCACCTTTTAATGCCTGAACAATAAAGTTAGACACTACGCGCCCGTCTTCAGGGTTCATTTTTGGCCCGTAGGTATTAAATATCCTTACAATTTTTATATCTACCTGGTTTTGGTTATGATAGTCCATAAATAAGGTTTCTGCACAACGCTTACCTTCGTCATAACAAGAGCGTATACCTATAGGGTTTACGTTACCCCAGTAACTTTCCGGTTGCGGGTGCACGTGCGGATCACCGTAAACTTCGCTGGTACTTGCCTGAAATACTTTTGCATTAACCCTTTTTGCAAGTCCTAAAACGTTAATAGCCCCCATTACAGAAGTTTTTATCGTTTTTATAGGATTATACTGGTAGTGAACAGGGCTTGCCGGACAGGCAAGATTATATATTTCGTCTACTTCGGCAAAGTATGGTTCTGTAACATCATGGCGAACTACCTCAAAATAAGGATTATCCATAAGGTGAACAATGTTTGACTTACTGCCTGTAAAGTAATTATCAAGACATATTACTTCATTACCTTCATTTAGAAGTCTTTCGCTTAGGTGCGAACCAATGAAACCGGCACCTCCGGTTATAAGTATCCTTTTTTTCATATCTTTCTGAATTCTTTGATCTTTGTTTGAATCTGTAAAAAATAATTAGACTTAAATCGCGCAAAATAGTAGCCCTCTTTTCCATCCAAAAATCCCATCTTAAGGAGATAAGACCCTACAAAATAGACGAAGGGCAACCAACCTGTTTCCAGAAGTCTGTATTTAAACTTTTGCCTTTTATTTAAACCTTCAAATCCTGTTTGAAGCAGTGTCATGTAACGGCGCGCCTCCCAAGTAGAATAAGCATTATGTTTGCCAATGTAATGCTCAAGCCCCTTAAAATCATTATGTATTATGTGCGACTTAAACTCTCCTACTTTACCCTCAACTATTGGATGTTCATGAACTTCCATATCAAGATGGCTCCATGAATCCTCATTGATTCTTTCATACTCTCCTTTACCTACTCTAAATAAAGGAAGTTTCTTAAATGGGTCTCCATGCTTAAGCTGCTTTCCCATAAAATAATTTACAAAAACTATCCAGTAGCCATTGTATTCCGGCCTGTTTATTGCCACCTTAAGCTCCTCAATAAACTCATCAGTCATATACTCATCGGCATCCAGAAACAACACCCATTCGTTCTTTATATTAAGGTTTCTAAGCACCCAATTCCTTTTCTTTGGAAATTGTCCGTTCCAGTCAAACTGGTGCACTTCAGCCCCATATTCTAGCGCTATCTGTGCCGTTTTATCTGTACTCTTAGAGTCGATAACCATAACCTGATCAAAGCCTGTAAGGCGATCAAGGCAACGAACCATATTAGGCTCTTCATTTTTAACCGGCACTACAACCGTAACAGGTATTTTTGACATATTATATTAAATACTGTGTTATACAAAATATTTATCTACTTGCGGTACACCATACTCTTGAACACAAACCTACTAAAGCAAGTGTATTTACCTGGTAAGGTTTCTAATCAGAAACTAACAATCCTTTAGCTCCCTGGATGTAAGCGGTTTACAGGGAAAGCCTGCACAAACCATCCAGTCAGGCATGTCTTTAGTAACCACAGACCGCGCACCTATAACGGTTCCTTCTCCTATAATTACACCGGGATGTATAAATACCTGTGCTGCCACCCAGGCATTTTCTTTAATAACAATAGGCTTAGTATAAAGAGGAAATCCTTTTAATGTATAATCATGTGTACCGGTACATATATAACTGCCCTGAGATATTACGGCCCTTTTACCTACAGTTATTCTTCCCTGCGAATATAATTCAACTCCATTAGCAATTCCGCATTCATCATGCAATTCAAGGTTCCAGGGAGCCCATATTGTTACACGTGGATATACGTGTACACCCTTACCTACCTTAGCCCCAAAACATCGTAAAACTAAAGCGCGCCAAGCATGTAATGGCTTCGGCGAGTATTTAAAAAACACCAAATATACCACTGACCAAACTACCCTCATAATTCTGTTAGAAAAAGAGAATGATGCGCCTTTAAAAGTATCTTCGTTTACTTTAGCCATTTATATTGTTTTCAAAAATTGTTTTAAATCTAAGTGCCGCGTTTTTAACCGAAAAAAAAGATGTATAAACTTCATAAGCCTTTTCTCCTTTTTGGTGCTTTTCTTCATTTGTAAGAGACAGCCACTTTACCAGCGCACTCTTTACTCCATCAAAATCGTCATTTACTACAACGCCTCCATCTCCATTCTTAATTTCCTGCCAAATGTTAACTTTATCAGTTATTAAAACGGCTTTGCTACACGCCATGGCTTCAACTATGGCAATGCCAAAATTTTCCTGATGACTGGGCAGTACAAATGCTTCGCTGTTGTAAAATGCCCCCCATTTCGCCTCATTCTTCAGCATACCCGGAAAGTGAATTTTCTTACTCCTGGAAGCTAAATCCTGTAGCTGTTTGCCATATTCTGTATCTAAACCTGGACCTGCTATTACAAGATCTGGTATATTGTTGTTCTCTTTTAAATCTAAATAGGCTTTTATAAGCAAATCTACTCCCTTCTTTTGATGGATTCTGCTCATAAAGACAATATATGGAGCCCCTTGCTTTAAATCAGGACATGTTTTATAAAAGGCTTCATTCATTACCTGACTATTGTACGGTGGTGGCGGCTGAATACCGTAACCGATATTTAATTCACTCTGCGGCTTATAGGGCGAAAAAGGTTCCCTTGCCAATTCCAGCTCCTGCTGGCAGGTAAACAATACACCATTACACCCATTAACAACTTTTCCTTCAAAAAGCGCATAAAAAATAGTGTTCCGTAGCGCTTTTATACGTCGCTCAGGTGCCTTCTGAAAGTATGGATCCAGCATACCGTGAGGCATAACATACAGTTTAGGATAACTGCTGTTTGTTTTTTTATACTTCTTCCATGCCTTGTAAGTACCGTAACTGTTATACTGCCACAAACCATGAATTACAACCACATCAAACCTGTGAAAGTTATCTTTTAGCCAAGTGCTTAGTTTTTCGTTGTACGAGTAAGGCCCCTTACCATTACCAAGTGGATGGATGGTAAATGCAGACGATGACAAATAAGATGAATCAGGATCATCAAAACAAACCACCTCATTGTATACCCCTATTTCCTGAAGTGCCGGAACCATATTACGAATACCCTGAGATGGACCGCCATGCTCGGGATTCATAGTTGTTATTACGCGTATTATCTTCATGTTATGAGGCAACTATGTACTTATATATTTCTTCTATTTTGTCTAATGTAGCAGAACTGTCAAACCGAATAACATTCTGCAGCCCCAATGCTACATATTCCTCCCTCTTAGCTTCAGATGCGAGCAGGGCTAATATTTTTTCAGCTGACTTTGCAGCCCAGCACAGGGTAACTTCGTTATTTTCTGGGCAACGTTCCAGTAGGCAAGACGCATTTCCAGCCACTTCATTCATTGGAGCTTCATCGGTCGTAGCCACTACCGTACCACTAGCCATAGCCTCTATAATAGGCCAACCGAATCCTTCAGCCAATGAGGGGAACACAAATACATCGGCACCAGAATACGCCTCATTAAGCAGGTGATTTGGTGCATTGATAATAAAATGAATATCTCCCTTATATTTTGATTTATTAAATTCTTCGGTAAGCTTAGCTGATGGGGGAGTACCTAAAAGCACCAAGGGCAAAACATAGCCCTGATCCCTGAGGCTATTATAAATTTTTATAACTCCCACCCTATTTTTATACCATTGGTTCCCGCCTACATGCAACACATAGCCGTTAGGTACGTCAGTATTTATATAATTTCCTATTACCTTACGGCATGCTGCTTTATCCAGCAAATAGAAAGGCTGGTTTAAAGCATTATAAACAACAGTAGTATACCCAGGGATGCTTGGACGCATAAAACGCAATAAATCTTCTTGAGTCTTTTTAGAGATACATATAAAATTCTTCGCCTGTAAATAGCCGCGTTTTATAAAATGCTGGTATAGTTTACCGCTAAGCGACGTAGGGTTTTCGGGTATTTCGTTTAATGCAGAGCGTTGTGCTAAAAAGTCATGGCAATGCACTATGTGCTTTCTGTCTTTTATAACAGGAGCATACGGCCCTAACGCATGGTCAGTAAGCACATACAGTGTGTTACCCGGTAATGCGTTCACAAGTTTCTTTAACCGTATAGGGAATATCAGGTATTGGTCTATATAGCCCAACCACTTCTTTAAAGATGCAGGCGCAGGCAATTTGTAAAACTTAGCTTCGGGGCGAACAATTTGTACTTCATACCCCTTTATTTCCATACCTTCGGCAAGCCATGAGGCATAGCGCGGCATACTGTTAGAGCCTAAAAACAGTGGATGTGTTATGAATACTATTTTCTTTAGCTCCATCAGGCAAATACTTTTTTAGTGTTACTATCCATACCAGCAATAAGAAAGCCTCCCGCCAGTACAACAAAGCCTAAAGCATTAGGTTGGGATAATGTTCCCTGAATAATGTTTACAAATGCATAACTTAAAATAAGCCAAGGCATAATATTACCCTGTCTCAAATTCTTGTATGCTACAGATGCAAGTCTTAGTGTAAAAAACACTCGGGTTAATATGAATAGTACACCTAGAATCATTCCAGATTCACGGGTAAGCCTACCCCATTCACCCTCTGAAAACTCTACCATAGTACCTCCTGTTAAAAGCTGCGCGCCAACGTTAGAACCTGCTCCCAAACCATAGCCTAAAGGTGGTATATCCCCGTCGAAGGCACTTAAGAGGCTGTATCCTATAATACGGTTACTGATTATACCCTCTGCACCACCTTCACTCTTATTGGCTGAAGTAAATCTGTCTGTAAAGGCACCTGAAGCCGTTTGGAAGAAGGCAAACTG
Organism: Flavobacterium sp. RNTU_13; assembly: GCF_046614455.1. Taxonomy (NCBI): domain Bacteria; kingdom Pseudomonadati; phylum Bacteroidota; class Flavobacteriia; order Flavobacteriales; family Flavobacteriaceae; genus Flavobacterium; species Flavobacterium sp. RNTU_13. Next base: position 67,069 of record NZ_JBKJHB010000001.1, read on the forward strand.
TTGTAGTACACCAAAAAGCATAACAATTGCAATTGCCGCCCCAAGCATTCTACTGAAAGTTCTTTTATTTTGGGACACCAAAAAAAGACTGAAAATAAAGGTAATGCCTATAGAAAACAGTACCGTACGACTTATACTTAATGGTACTGCCGCAATCAGCGCGAAGGTGCTTGCCCATAATAAATACTTGGGTACCTGATTTTTTCCATTAAACCAAAAGTAAAATATAAAGGGTGCCGTAAATGAGTAAAAAGCTGAAAGCCCGCTAGTAAACGAAAATGTTCCGGGAACACGGTAAAAACCACCTCCTCCGGAAAAGCCAGATCCGTCACCTTCTCCACCTACACCTCTGTTTACCCATGCACTCTGCGGGCTGTAAAATTGTACCGCTACCAGTAAAGTCATCAAAATATTAATTATCAAGATGGCTCTACCTATTTTTACCATATCATCATAATCAAAGACACGGCCTATGATAAATATTAGTGGAAAGTGTAACACGAAAATACGCAGCCCGTATATTGCCACAAAAACGTTACCATGACCCGCCAAAAAAGTAAATATAAACGTTAATATGGTAAGCATTGTAAGAGCCCCGTTAAAAAGGTTTTTAGGAAAAACTCCTGCCCTTATGGCTAAAAAAATCATGTATATAGCCACCGGATCCCTTACAATAAGTAAAGGTCCTGCTAATCCCGGAACAACCCATTTACGTAGCGCACCCTCAAAAATAAGCAATAAAAAATATAACCAAATTGCCTTTTTGATATACAAAATTCTACGCAGGTTTATTTTGCCCTGAATATCATTAAATACTATTTTCTTTGCCTGTACGCTCATTATAAATTATTAATAACCCCACGGGCATAACCCTGCCACGAGTATCCTAAGGCCTTGCTACGGGCAGCAGCCTTCATTTGAAACGTTCTTTCCCTATCCGAAGCAAACCAGTCTATATGCGATGCTATGGCATCGCTATTGTTTATCGGCACGCAAAAACCTGTTTCACCTTCGGTTACCAAATCATCACAGCCAGTGTTCGGAGTAATTATTATAGGTAATCCCTGGCTCATAGCCTCCTGTACAACTAGTGCTCTGCCCTCTACAATAGATGGCAGGCAAAACACATCGCACGAGGCCATAGTTTTAAGCACTTCTTTGTGCGGCATAGTACCTAAATATGTAAAATTAGGCATTTGGTTTTTATAAAATTGAAAATCATCCTGCAGGCTACCTACAACAACCAGCTCTATTTCTTTGGAAGATAATAACTTTACAGCATTAAACAAATCCGCAAGCCCTTTTCGTTGTCCCATGCTGCCCGCAAAAAGAATTTTTAACGGCCTGTTTTTTACGATTTCCCAAGTAGGTTGCTCAATATCCGTGCGTGGCGCCGGAGAACCAAACGGTGAAATAATCACTTTTTTATTCATCTCAGCCGGAATCGAATCGGCTACAAATCTGCTTGGTGTGGCAACTACGTCGGCCAACTCCATTTCGCGCACTTTTCTGTCGAGTTTTTCCTGCGAATCTTTTATACCGCCTCCAAGAGTTTTTGCCCATTGAGGGTATATTTCACTCTGTCGCATCATTAGTGCACGTCCGGTAGCCCAATAGGCTATGGGCAGATCATAAACTTTTTTTATACCTAAGCGTGTTGCTTCTTCAAACTGAAAAGCTGCACCATCTTCATATGCGTATACACCTTCAAGTCCTTTTGGATTATTTTTGATATATTCAGCAACCTGCATGTCCAGCGTATGATAAATATTATCTACGCTGTACTTTTGCGGCAACGGACTTGTTTTATTAAATTTCTTATATAACATCCTGCCTACTTCGTAATAAGGATATTGTACGGTATACGGTTTTACAGCTTCGCTGTATGTGCGCTTTTCTAAATCTTTTAGCCCGGGAAGCTTACTAAACATTCCGGTAAGGTTATTATCAAAACGGGCTATGGTTGTATAAAACTTAAGCAGCCTGTTTTGGTGCTCAAGCTCATTAATTATAGCCCTTACGTTTTGATTTCCAGTAGGATGGCTTACAACAAACATACTTTTTTATGTGTTTAGGATAGTATCTTTTTTGCTGTTGCTATAACAAATCTTTTTATGCCGGAAATAGTGTCGGGTATAAACCCGAATCCATTTTTGTACATAGCTATTTGCCTTTTCACCTTACCACTATCCGACAGGTTTAACAACGCCGTTTCCAGTTCATTCTTTTCAGCTTCGGTAAAAACTTTAGACTGCAGGCTTGAGGCATGCCTTAATGCAAAATTTTCCCTTGCCTTACTTAATACACCAAGATCCCAATTTCTTTTTTGAAATGCAGGTAAAAAAGCCAGTGTAAAAACAGCATACAAACCCTGGAGTTCTGTAATTTTTCTTTTTACCCTAAGGTTCTTAGAGTCATTCCACACCCTGTATTTAGAAAGTGTAAGCGGTACAAATACATTACCATATCCAGCATCTGCAATGTTCACTGAAAGAAAGAAATCTTCGGCAAAATTCGTAGGTGCCGTTATGTAATTTACCTTTTCTAAAGCTTCCCTGCGAAACATAATTATGTTTGCAGCAACTTTATAGCCCTTAACTGTTTCTTTTAAGCTCGTATCGGCATCAATGTATTCTTGTTTCCTTGAAATCTTTCTATGGCGGTTTTCATTACCATCATCATCGATTTCTATAACATTTCCATGCCCATAGCCGGCATCTTTATATTTAGAAAGAAGGCCTCCTATTTTTTCTATATACTCCGGCAGTAGCAAATCATCAGAATCCAGTTTAAGGATAAACTCTTCTTTACCATGTCTAAGGCACTGGTTTGTATTTTCTTTCATACCAAGGTTTACCGGTTGGTGTAATACCTTAAGTATAGAAATTTCGGCAGCCAGCCTATCTAAAATTTCTTTAGTATTGTCTGTACTGCAATCATTAGAAACTATTATTTCCTCAGGAAGTACTGTTTGAGCCATTACGCTTCTTATACACGCCTCAACATAAGCCTCCTGATTATATGTAGGTATACAAACCGAAATCTTTTTCATCACTATTTGTTTTGAATATTAATTATTTTACCCAATCCATTTTCAAACAACAATACTACTCTCTCAAAAGAATTACGCCAAAAATCTACTTTCCATTCAGTAACCCTGGCTATAAAGTAAACAACAACACAAACTAAAACAATTAGCGAGTATACATGCATAAGATTAAAGCGATCATAAGGTAATACCGAAGTAAATAAAAACAGTAATGGTGTATGGAAAAGGTATAATGTAAAAGTACAATTACCTACTATCCTTGACTTATCGTATAGCCAATCAAATATCTTATTATTTTCAAAATATTTGCTGATGTATTCAGATAATTTAAATACAGACAGCATGTTTAGAACTACAATAAGCCCGAACAAATAATCAGCAAGATAATTCCATGAAAAGAACAGTTTATAGCCAAAGAGAGTATTGTCTGCAGTACTTTTCTGAAGTGGCATTTGTTCTACATTATGTATATAATAAATCAAAAGTACGGTAGAGACAGAGCTAAGCACTAACGATACTATAAAATTCATTTTTATTTTTTTTTCTTTTATATAAAGTACACTGCCCAGTAACCAAACAGGGAACAGCAGTAATACTTTAGGGAAAGTAAGGCATATAATGGCCCCAAATAACGGCCACTTCCATTTGCCTTTATAAAGCACAAAAACAGCAAAGAGCACATAATACATTACCTCATACTGTACTGACCATAAAGCCGTTTCTAATGGAGGAGTAGCACATAAAGTGTACGCCTGGGACAAGAAAGAAAGATTTAAGAAAAATCGGGGAACTAAAAAATTATAGTTTTCAATATCTGCAAATAACTGCGGATACAGGTTTACGAGCAAAATAGATACGATAATTGAAAAAATAATGGCAGGCAGCATTACAGAATAAATTCTACCTAACCTGGCTACCATAAATTTTTTAAACGTTACATTAGGCCGGGTTCCTGACATAGTTATTAAATAACCGGAAAGCACAAAAAACACCATAACATAGCAATGTGATTTAGCATACAAAAGCCCAAATTTTTCTGTAAACTGGGGGCTTGAAATATATTGTTTCCCTGCTATATCTTCAGAACTTACATGGTATATAAACACATAGAACGAAGCTATGATACGCAACACCTCAAGATAAAACGACTTTAATTTATTCATGATCTCTTTAGCTTATTGATGATAAAACACCCTGCGTATAAACACTGCTTTTCCAGTTAATACATTCTTTATGGCCTGCCATACACGTAGGGAAATGATTCCGCTCCAAGTGTAAGCATGGGTGGCACGGAGCCACCGCATCTATAACCTTACCTCTAAAAACTGGCGCTATAATACGTGATTTTCGCACCTCGGTTATGGTTACGGTGGTATTAGTTGTAGCAAACTGCAACAGGTGCGACGGAAAACTGTCTGTAGTTACCGTCCATGCCGCCTTGTGCGACAAGGCTATAATATCGCCGGGTTCTTTGTAAAAGAACACCACTTTAAGCCCTGCCTCTAAAAATGCGTTTGCATCTTTATCTTTTACAAAAAAGGCATAATAGGCATCAGGCAAATTTTGCTTAGCCCACCATACCGGTACAAACTGCCTGCTTGTACCCGTAGGGAACACCACTACCTTTTCTCCTAAATCTTCAGGAAACTCTAGTTCTGGCGATGTAGGCATCTCCGCACTGTTAAGCTTTTGGTATATTATATCAGAATCAGCTTCCAGCTGCATAATGTATTGCTGGTATGTTGCTGACCTGATTTTCTTTATACCTATTATATCCAGGTAACCCTGGTATTTTTCTATCCATTCCCAACCGGGAAGCTGAACAACGTTTAATACCGATGCGATATTAAACATAAAAATATTTATACTGTCTTTAAGCTTGCGGTTGCCTTTATCAAATATTACTGCCCTATGGTAGGGTACAACATATTTTTTTCCCTGCGTTATGCCGCCTAACATGCTGCGTAAACCCAGACTTGTATATAAGTATTTACACTCGGTTTTATCTGAAGTAAACTGAAGCCTGTCGCCAAAGGTGTACTGGGCAAGGTTTTGCATAAATGGCGGTACGTAAATATTATAAGTAAACTGGGGTAAAATCTTTGCTACTGCATAAAAACTTACCAGCCTCATCCAGATGTCGCCATTTCCGCCCGAAGATATGTCTATGTTTAATTGCTCCGCCATTATTTTTTATGCTTGTTTGTTCTTGTACAGCTGAGGATTCAGTGTAGGGTCGTTATACATTTTCAGCTGCCTGTACACCTTAAATTTAAGCACGCCACCTTCAAGGGCTGCAAAAATATCTTCAAGACACTTGGCAAGATCCGCAATCTGCTCGTCAAGTATGGCTACCTTAGCGGCACAGTTAGCCTTATGCTGTTCATTTGCATCAGGTCTTATTGTTTCCTCATACATGTGGTAATGCTTAAGCGACATAATAGAAAGCCTGTCTATCATCATACCCGGTGTTTCAGAGTGTTGCTTAGATGCTACAGGTATATTGTGTTCCTGTAAGTATAGTAGTATCCACTCATCTATCTTTTCCATAGCGTTGTTACGCGCCTGATTATATTTGTCTATATTCCTTTTAGCTTCTACTATACGAAGCGGATCTATATCTTTTACACGGGCAATATCTTCCTCGTGCCACAACGAAAAGTTAAAGTGATGGTTTTCCTCAATAAATTTAAACGGAAGTAATTCCTCTGTAAGAACCACTTCTGTATGCCAGGCTTCTACTTTATCTTTGTGTAATTTTAATATTTGGTCAACAGATATCATAACTATAATGTTTTTAATAATTCTATATACTTATTTGCAATATATTTAACGCCAAATTCTTCGGCAGGTTTATTAACATATTCCTTATAATAAGGCATAATGCGGTCAGAGTAATCCGGCAGGTATTCGTTTACAGGTACTTCCACCTTAACATTATGATATTTTAAGGCTGAGTATACACCGCTTTTGCCTATGTGTTGCTGTGGTGTACAAGATATGGCTACGCTTAGCAACTGCATTACTGTTGAAACTTCGGCAGGACTTAATAATCCGAGTACGACAAAATTAATTTTACCTTTAAAAAGCTCTTCTAAGCGCTTAATTTCATTAATTCCGTAATCTCCTATACGACCAAAACTTATAAAACCGATTTCCTTATTGGGATTATTCTTAACAAGGTCGACCAGCAAATCCTCTAATCTTGCCTGCGGGTACAACGTACCAAAGATACCTAAAAGCATCCATTTATCTTCTTGCCCTTCGGGCACACCCAGCTTTTGGTATACTGTTTTTACATATTCCAGGTTCGGCGGACTCTTTCTTATATTACTGAACAAAGGAAGTATCTTTGCCTTTATACCTGCTGATTCCGCTACTAACTGATACAGCACATTTGAAACCGTAATAAGCCGTGGTTGCAATGTTTTTACAATCCTTTTAGCCACCTGCCTTTGAAAAAAGCCTATAATCTTGTGCTTAAAGGGCGATACCGTCGATATTCCTATCCATATTTCATGGAACATGATATGCCATCTTACATCAGCCTTAATTTCATGCAACATTGAAGCGAAGCCTGTTGGAATCCCTTTTTTATGAAATGAGTAGGGCACATACTGCAGGCTTACCCAGTCAGGATTAAAACTTTTTATAAAAGCATTAACTTTAACCCCTTTCGTTTTCCAGTCCAAAGACCTTGGCAGTCGTATAACCGATATATGAACATCTTCCTCATACTGAGTACTTTTGCTTTCTTCGCTTACAAAAGCATCATTAAGAGCTAAAAGCACTACATCATTGCCTTGTAAGATTAACTCTGAAGCCAACAGACGCACATAGTCTCCTACGCCGTCTTTACCTGGTTGTGCAGAGCCGCATATAAATACAATTTTCATGCAGTGTAAATTTACTTACTATAAAATCTTACCAAAAAGCTCCAAATTAACAACTGAAACTTCATAATCTTAATTTTCTTACCTGTAAACGGTTGTAAAGGACCACTGGCTTGATTCCAAAAAAGCTTATCAACCATTCTTGGCTTGATTCCCTTAAAGAATAGTCGAAATGGGCTTATTGACCACGGTTTCGCTGCACCAAGGGCATGAGGAATAGTTATTAAACCATTTTCAAACCCCATTGCTTCCTTACCTGCAAAACTGATATTTCCGTTATATACCTCTACAGCCGCATTCATAGCATCTTGGTCGGTCTTACTAAAAGGATCAAAGTCACCATAAAACTGAGCCTTTGGTTTTTCACTAAAAATAGATTTGTCTAATCCACCAATAGCAGCTGACATTTTTTCCTGAATATCTTTCCAAATTTGCAAATACTCTATTTGATGGCGCGTAATACCTATAAAACCACCGTTTACATAAATGGGATTTTTAAAGCTTAAATCAATATTATAATCTTTAAAATACTTCCTCCAGCTTACCCTTCTTGGATGTAGTTCCTGTAGTGGTGAATTTAAGTCTTCAGCAACCGCAACGCCGCAAGTTGTCCAATTTTCTAAGTATCCAAACGGCGCATTTACAACTATGTCGGGATCTAGGTAAAATAATATATCCGATTTAGTTGATGCATTCATAAACAAATCAAGCATAAAATCCGGCTTATAATTTGTAAGATGCTTCTTTGTATTTAGCGGAAGAAAATATACGCTAAGCCCTTCTCTTACCTTTAGCACCGTGGCTCCGTTCCAATTGCCGAGATCAACTAATGTACCTTGGTTTGCCCAAGATGGTAAAGCACCTTTATAGCCAACAAAAAAATTACCTCTAAACCCATTATTATACGAAGAGTTAATTAAAACAGCTACGCCATAATGATAGCTACCTTCAAAAAGAGTACAAATAGCTGAATCCATAATCTATTTTTTAATTCGAATTAAGAACAAAATTGTATACACAAAATTATACCGCAGCAACCTGCCTGTACCTCGCTACCTTTATTAACAAAAAAGATATTGTTATGACTAACGGTATCAGCGCTGTGGTTAACTGGAAATATAATGCATCAGTTATATTGTCTACCTTAAAAAAATATAAACCAACTACAACTGAAAAGATATTCGTTGTTATTAGTAAAACCGGATTAATAATCCACCCCTGAGACGATGACAAACCATAACAAGCTCCACCTATTAAAGTAAGACAACTAAGTGTCATTGTTAGTAAAAGCTCAAAATTTAGTCCAAGATAACTTTTACCAAGCAAGGACAAAATAAAATCGTCTAATAGCCATGTAAAAAAAATAATGACTAAACAAATTGCTATAAGAAACGAAAAGTAGAGACCAAGGTGCTTTATCATTTTACTTTTATCCGTGAGTTTAGAAAACTGAGGGATGAATAACGTATTAAACATCATTGACACTATAGAGGTAAGCATTGTTATACGTGTCATAGCCCCTATACCCGCAATATCTGAAGAAGTGCCAAAAAAGGATAATAACCACAAGGTAAGTTGTCCTGAAATACAATAATAAATATTACCCGGAAGACTTCTCTTTACAATATTTAAAATATCCCTTTTAACGTTTTCATTAACCCCAGCAGTTTCATCTACATAACTTGCAGAAATCTTCTTAAGCTGAGCGTTACCCCAAATCCTGGGAACTCCGTTTGCAAGAAGCGTAACAAAAGTAAATGGAAATAAAAACACACTTAATGAAGTGAGGGCTAAACGTCCAAAACCTACAAACCCTTGATTTTTTTGCAAAGGCAATACAGCGTGATGCAATTTAGGGATCGTTTCTAATAACGAGTCTGATAAGGCCGCCCAAAAAGCTGGTAACAACGAGGCACAGATTAAAAATATGGTTAATGTTTCAGCTCCCTGCTTATGGAGTAAAAACACTAAAATGGGTAAAGAAACTACTAAACTAAATATAGCAAACTTCCTTCGGAGTACTACACCGGTTTTAAGTACTTCTCCCAATTTAAACTTGTCATCCCAAACTTTACCCCCACTAGACATAACACCAACACCAATGCCACTATCTGCTAAAACCGTCATGGTACCAAGCATAGTAATGGCTATTGTGTAATAAGCGTATTCCTGCTTCGGCAGAAGGTTTGTAACAATTAAACCTGTGGCAACACCAGCCAATTGAACCAGTACTTGCGCAAAACCGGTAACACTCAGCATTTTGCCCCAACGCAAAAACGTAGCGTATCGCTTACTATCTTTTAGAGAGTCTAACTTGTTTTTCAAAATGCAATATGCTTAATTATTACGTCTGTAAGAAACTCAGTGAGGATAAAGAATTAATCTCAATCTTCACTGAGTATATATTCTACCAGTAACTATTTTATCCTGCAACGTGATCCCACTGAGCGTTAAAGTTCCTTTTAGCCCATTCAACATCTGAGGCTACCATTTCTTTAACAAGCCCTGCAAGATCGTACTGTGGCTCCCAGCCAAGTTTAGTTTTAGATTTTGTAGGATCGCCTATAAGAAGATCTACTTCTGTAGGACGGTAATATGTAGGGTCTACTTTTACCACAACCTTACCCACTTCAAGCTGGTAAGCCGGGTTGCTACATGATTTTACTTTTGCTGTTTCGCTTTCGTTTTCACCTTCAAATTCAAGCTCTACACCCACTTCAGCAAATGACAGGCGAACAAAATCACGCACAGATGTTGTAACTCCGGTAGCAATTACATAATCTTCAGCAACATCTTGCTGAAGTATGCGCCACATAGCCTCTACGTAGTCTTTAGCATGACCCCAGTCTCTAAGGGCGTTTAGGTTACCAAGGTATAAACAATCCTGTTTACCCAGAGCTATAGCGGCCGTAGCCATTGTTATTTTCCTGGTAACAAACGTTTCTCCCCTGCGAGGCGACTCATGGTTAAAAAGAACTCCGTTACAAGCAAACATATCGTAAGCTTCCCTGTAGTTTTTAGTAATCCAAAAACCATAAATTTTTGCCACACCGTAAGGAGACCTTGGGTAAAATGGCGAGTTTTCGTCATAAAAACCACGCTCATTTTTGTTTTCAGGTAAACCTCCGTATAGCTCAGAAGTAGATGCCTGATAAATTCTTGTCTTTTTCTCCAATCCTAATATACGAACAGCCTCAAGAATCCTAAGCGTACCTATACCGTCTACATTTGCCACATACTCAGGAGAATCAAAAGAAACCTTAACGTGAGACATAGCACCAAGGTTATAAATCTCGTCTGGCTTTACCTCTTGTATAATTCTGATAAGGTTTGTAGAATCTGTAAGATCACCATAATGCAGTTTAAAGTTTACATTATTTTCGTGCTGATCTACATACAGGTGATCTATCCTTTGCGTGTTAAATGATGATGATCTTCTTTTAATGCCATGAACCATATAGCCCTTTTCCAATAAAAGTTCTGCCAGGTACGACCCATCTTGCCCGGTAATTCCGGTAATAAGAGCTGTTTTCATATATTTCGCTTTGGTATTTTTTAAATGGTTACTTTTTTAACGCTGTCTATATTTTGTAAAAACCACTCATAGGTTTTCTTAATACCTTCTTCAAGGTCAATTTTGTGTTTCCAGCCCAGGTCATGCATTTTAGACACATCCATAAGCTTACGTGGCGTACCGTCTGGCTTAGAACTGTCCCAAACGATTTCACCGGTGTGACCCACAATTTTTTGTATGGTTTCAGCAAGCTCTTTTATTGTAAGATCTACACCTGTACCTACGTTATATAAATAATCCGGAAGCGTATTTTCCAGGGCAAAAATCACACCTTCTGCCATGTCGTCTACAAACAGAAACTCACGCATAGGCGTACCACTGCCCCAAAGGGTTACCGGAGTATTGCCATTTAATTTAGCCTCATGAAACTTACGCATCATGGCAGGTAAAACGTGCGATGTATTTAAATCGAAATTATCGTGGGTACCGTACAGGTTTGTAGGCATAAGGCTTACATAGTCCTTACCAAATTGTTTACGAATAGCCTCACAAGCCTTTACTCCTGTAATTTTAGCAATCGCATACCACTCATTAGTAGGCTCAAGAGAATCTGTAAGTAAATAATCTTCTTTAAGTGGCTGAGGCGCAAACTTAGGATATATACATGAACTACCTAAAAAGATAAATTTCTCTGTGTCATTTTTCAAGGCAGCATCAATAAGATTGTTCTGGATAAGCATATTCTCCATAATAAACTGATACGGAAAATTATTATTAGCCAAAATACCACCTACACGGGCTGCTGCGTCTATTATAACGTCTGGCTTGTGCAACGATATAAAATTCCTTACAGCCTCTTGCTCGCGCAAATCAAGTTCGCTGCTGGTAGCCCCTATAAGATTTGTATATCCTCTGGATTCCAGTATTCTCCAAATTGCTCCTCCCACCATTCCGCGGTGTCCGGCTATATATATTTTCTTATCTTTCTGCATTGGTTTTTATATAATTCGGTATAATATGGAACGTGCAAATTACTACAAAATGTTAAAAAACAAAAGTAATTCTTTTTTATAAAATTTTAAATACTACAAAGTTTTTTAACGTAAACAGTTATATTTTTTCACAATTTAGTAAAATAAAACGATTGATTTTATAACTAATAATAACAAACTGTAACTTCTACAGCTCTTTATTATTGATTTGAAAAAAATATCGTAGTACTACTGTGCGTTAACTTTCCCCTTTTCTAAAAAATCAAAAGATTACATTTACTTTTGATTTTTATGAAGTGCAAATTTATTAAAAACAAACCAACATAAACAGTATAATGGTAAGGTTTTTAAAAAAAACGCAATCCGGAGGCTGCTAAAGTTAAACTGCACCAAAACCTGAAGATAAAAAAGCAACGTTACAGGATTAAAATACTGTTTTTGAAATAACTTATACACTCCGGAAAAAACGAGCCCCTGCAAGAAAAAGAAAACTACAATCCCTATCCAAAGGAAATTTGCATAGGCAAACCCAAAGTTCTCGGTAGGCCATGATGTTTTACTAACGCTGCTCCGTGGCATAGGAGGACGAAAATCTTTTTGCTGTAAATAAATACTCTTAAAATAAACACCCTGATCTACCTGTGGTATACCCCCTTTATCGCCCTTGTGCATAAAGGCACCCGCGGGAGCAAAATACCCCTCCATATGCCAGGCATTAGAATTGTTAAAATAATTAGCCGCAAAAACATCTATAAAAACATACGAAAAATTGTAAAGGAAATTTTTTGACACGGTGTAACCGGGGTTTTTATCTGTAGCTATTAGCTTTTGATTACCCCCTCGCAAAATGGGTATGGCTATAATATAACTTACAAGTAACACACAGGCTATTATGCCTGCAAGAACTGTATTCTTGTTAACGCGGATTTTTTCTACATAATAATGCCAACCGCCCAAACCCGCGAAAGCTACTATCATAGCCGGTTTTCTACCACCAAAAGAGGTATACACCAAAAAGAAAAGACATAACAACAGAAAGAAATATTTTTTTGCAACCTTGCCGTAGTATCTACTCAGCAACAATATAATCAACAATACAAGCGGAAACAATTCTAAAAGAATCAACGAATATTGTCCGCCCTGTAAACCTACGCGATCTTTTAAATGGGTTAGCAAATAACCCAACCCATCTATCCTGAAAAGGAAATAGGCATACCCTGACATAGCTAATGCAAAAAGGCAAGCAGTGATCCACAATACACGGCGTGGGTTAAAAGAAAAGGAGTAATGCTCTGCAATACCTGTCTTAGGTTTAAAAACCAATATACCACAAACAAGGCTTACGTAAGCCAGCGTTTGTAGCAGTGTATAATTGTAAAATGCGGAATAAACATCGGTATGGCAAATGGTAAGTATTCCTTTAAGAAAACTATCAGGATATAAGGCCGTGAAAAAGATAAAAGGCAGGTTAAACACTGCAAACTTAATAGAAATAAAGCGCAGCGGACTGAAGACGTCTTTACTGGGCGAGGCAAAAAAAGTGCAGCTATATAAAAGACTAAACCAAAAAAAACAGAGCCAAATCATGGTGTATTATTTTTCCTGATCATAAGGTACGTTAATATTGCCAACTGCGCCACACCGGGCATTAAAAAAAGTAAATAGTTACCTGTAAATCCGTATATGGCTAAAAATACTGTGAATAAAATTGTAGGTAAAAGATAAAATAAAAGTTTACTTATACGCACCTGCTTTACGTAAACGTATAAAGCAAATGCCGAGCAAAATATTTCAGCCGCAAAAATGCCCAGCCCCGCCCCTCCATTTAACCTTAAACCAGAGGCTATAGCCATAAACACAATAGTTCCTAACAGCTTAATTAAACTATATAGCACAAACTGAGATGAAAAGTTATTCTTCTTTATAAACTCCACCATTACAAAAGTAAAGTTTTGCAAGAAAACGGTAGCAAACAAATACACCAGCAAAGGGAGATCAAAATGTAAGATATTTGCTGTAAAATACGGATAAAAAAATCTTATAAGCGGTATGCCCACTATAATGCCAAGCATTAATGGCAAGAGCGAGAAGTTCCAATATTTTTTAATAATCGAATTTATAAAGGCAAAATTATTTGTGGCAAAATTCTTTTGAATTTCCGGAAACAGGGGTTGCATTAGTACAGAGGCTATCCTGAAAAAGAAGTTAACCATTTTTTGGGTAATATTAAAAGCGGGTACTACTGCCGGGCCAAAAAAATTAGATACCAGGATTGTAAGTCCGTTTTCATACGTTTTCTCAATTAAGAAACCGGCATTTAAACCCATAGACTTTTTTAGTATAACCGCAGTTGAGGGTCCGGCGTGGTGGACACGAAAGGCTATGAGCCCGGTATTTTTTGCTACATAAAAATATACAACAGTGAAAAAAACTGCGTTAACCGCTAATACAGCAATACTGGTTAACAGCAAGCTCTTGGTAAAAAAAATAAAAACCGCTATAGCTATAACTTCAAAAAAATCAAGCATAAACTGTAGCTGCATGGTTTTACGTATTTTACCAAATGGCTCAAACAAGCGCACTATAAATGAACCGGAATATTGATGCAACAACCTGGACAGTACTAAAAACAGACACACCAACCCACCCTGGTTAACTGTGAGATAACTATAATTAACCTTTAAAAATGAAGAAAGCAATACGGGATTACACATTACATACCCTATAACGAGCTGTAATAGTATAACCCATATTGCTGCCTTTATTATACTTTTTACTAAAGGCGGAACACGAAGCCCCGAATGGTAAGAAATATTTATGTAGTTAATACTGTAGTGCAAAAAGCCATTACCAAAAGCGGTTATTAATGACGCCGCATTAAAAAGCAATAACCATAAAGAGTATTTATCTTTACCTACAGCGGTGAGAAACAAAGTAGCTAACAACAACTGGCGCATAAAGCTAACGCCTATAGACGCCCCGCCCCATTTAACAGCACCAAAGTAACGCAGATACTCTTTAAACACTACAACACATTGTTATTTTACTATTATGCGTAAAAAACGCGCAATAAATTTGCTTGATTAATCCAGCAACGTAGAGTTAGCTTTTTCTAACTGGCTATATACATTTTTAACCTCTTGAGAATGGTCTTTATGCAGTATAAGGTTAGCCGTAGCCGTATGCACAAAAATAGTGTTTTCTAAACCAAGGAATGCCGTGTAGTTATCTGTTCCTATAACCATATTACCAAACTCGTCTACCTTGTGCCCCATTTTATGAAGGTACTCGTAAACAGAATCAAAAGAGCCAAGGTCTGACCATTTAAATGTAGCAGGTACTACCTTAATTTTTTTGCTACGCTCCATTACTGCGTAGTCAATACTGATTGAAGGTATTTTTAACGAAAGTTCTTCATCAAGCCTTCCGTTGTCACTTTGTTCCCATGCAGTAAGCGCCGCAGCGTATACATCGGGCTGAAACGCCTTTAGCTCATCCAGCAGTACACTGGCTTTAAAACAAAACATTCCACTGTTCCACAAAAAGTTACCGCGGTCTATAAACTCCTGAGCAGTAACCTGATTTGGTTTTTCACGGAAGGAAACTACCTCGTCTCCTTTGTGCTCTATGTAACCATAACCGGTTTCCGGCTTTGTAGGCTGTACACCAAAGGTAACTATAAACCCGTTAGACGCCTTTTCTACAGCTTCATCTATGGCCTTTTTATATTCTGCATCTCCTTCTATAATATGATCTGAAGGAGTTACTATTAAAACATCGTCTGGTTGCGAAGCAAATGCAGCGAAAGCTATTGCCGCGGCAGTATTTCTTGGAACCGCCTCTACTATGTCCAGGTAGTTAACGTTACAGGCATTTAGTATCTCTTTAGATAGATGACAGTTATCCCTGCTGCCCACTACAATTACATTACTTGCAAAAGCATTATTGCGTTCTGCTGTCATTTCAAATAATGATTTACCGCCAAAAATTGCAAGATATTGCTTTGGCCTGCTTTTCCTTGAAAGTGGCCACAGACGGCTTCCCACCCCTCCGGTGAGTATCACATGTGTAACTTTGCTCATTCGTTTTTTTTTTAATAGTAAGACTTAAACCATTTATTGTTTCTATAGCACCGCCGGGTTATACGGCACTATTATATGCAATTTACTATCTACAGATAGCTTTTTAATATTCCGCTTCAGAAAAAAATGGCAGCAATTGGTCTTTTTCAGAAACTATAACCGCTTCTGCTGCAAATCCCCAGTCTATACTTAGGGCCGGATCGTTGTACCTGATACCCCGTTCCTGCTCCCTGTTATAATAATTGTCGCACTTGTAAGCAAACTCTGCCACATCAGACAATACTAAAAAACCATGGGCAAAACCTTTAGGCACAAACATCTGCCTTTTATTATCTGCACTTAATATTGCGCTTACATACTTACCAAATGTGGCAGAATCAGCACGCAGATCTACAGCAACGTCTAAAACTTCGCCATGTATGACCCTGACTAGCTTAGCCTGCGCCGCATCGCCTATCTGGTAATGGAGGCCCCTAAGCACCCCTTTTGAAGAAAACGACTGGTTGTCCTGAACAAAATCTACATCAAGACCGGTAACCTGCTTAAACGTTTGTTTATTATAACTCTCGTAAAAGTAACCTCTGCCGTCGTTAATAATTTTTGGCTCTAATATAAAGCAGCCCTCAATACTTGTATGAACTATATTCATTATTTTGTTTCAATCAATGACAGGAGTTTTTTTCCGTAACCGCTCTTTAAAAGCGGTTCGCACAAGCTCCTAAACTCTGCTTCAGAAATATATCCCATTTCGTAGGCAACTCCTTCCACTGCACCTATTTTTAATCCCTGACGTTCCTCTATAACCTCTACAAACTGCGAGGCCTGCATAAGCGACTGAAACGTACCGGTATCTAACCAGGCGGTGCCCCTGTCTAAAATACTAACTTTTAACTTATTATCTGCCAGATAATATTTATTTACGTCGGTTATTTCAAGTTCGCCGCGCGCACTTGGGCTAATACTCTTAGCTATGTTAACCACATTATTGTCGTAAAAATAAATTCCCGGTACAGCGTAGTTAGATTTTGGCGTTAAAGGTTTTTCTTCTATAGAAAGTGCTTTACCATTTTCATCAAACTCTACAACACCATAACGCTCAGGGTCATGAACGTGGTAAGCATATATAATACCACCATCGGGGTCTGTGTTACTTTGTAACAACTTACCCAAACCTGCTCCATAAAATATATTATCCCCCAAAATAAGGGCTACTTTATCATTCCCTATAAATGCTTCACCTATAAGAAATGCTTCGGCAAGGCCATTCGGATGTTCCTGAACTTCATAATAAAATGCACAGCCGTATTTTTTTCCATCACCCAAAAGCTCTTTAAAAAGTGGCAAATCTTTTGGGGTAGAAATAATAAGTATTTCTCTTACACCAGCCATCATTAATGTAGATAGCGGGTAGTAAATCATAGGCTTATCGTACACAGGCATAAGCTGTTTACTAACTGCCAGTGTAAGCGGATGTAAACGTGTACCCGAGCCGCCTGCTAATATTATTCCTTTCATATATTTTGCATGGCTGGGTTATACCCTGTTTATATATTGATCCGTATAGTAATTCATGTAGTCGCCGGAAGTTACATTTTTTAACCATTGCTGGTTGTTTAGAAACCAATCAACGGTAAAGTTAAGACCTTCCTCAAATGTTACCGAAGGTTTCCAGCCTAATTCCTTGTTAATTTTAGAAGCGTCTATAGCGTATCTTAAGTCATGCCCTGGCCTGTCTTTAACATACGTTATCAGTTTTTCGCTTTCGCCAGCCGGCCTGCCCAGCTTAGCATCCATAATTTTACACAGAAGCTTAACTAAGTCTATATTTTTCCACTCATTAAAACCACCTACATTGTATGTTTCGTGGTTTTTACCTTCATGAAACACCAGGTCTATTGCCGCTGCGTGGTCTACTACAAATAACCAGTCGCGGGTGTAATTACCGTCTCCATAAACCGGCAGTGGCTTGTTGTTTATAATATTATTTATAAACAACGGTATAAGCTTTTCAGGAAAATGATTAGGCCCGTAATTATTACTGCAATTTGTTATAACATAGGGCAACTTATAGGTTTCGCCGTAAGCCCTTACAAAATGATCTGAAGCCGCCTTACTCGCAGAATACGGAGAATTTGGCGCATAAGCAGTCTGCTCTGTAAAAAGCCCGGTGGCACCCAATGTACCATAAACCTCATCTGTACTTACATGGTAAAATCGTTTCCCTTCAAAATCATTTGCCCAGCGCTCTTTAAAAGCGTTAAGTAAATTTAGGGTTCCGGTTACGTTAGTTTGCACAAAGGCAAGTGGATTAGTAATAGAACGATCTACATGCGATTCTGCTGCAAGATGTATAACCGCCTCAAAAGAATGCTGTTTAAAAAGTGCTGATATTACAGATGCATCTGTAATATCAGCCTTAATAAACGTATAATTTGGTTTATTTTCTATATCACTTACGTTTTCCAGGTTACCGGCATAGGTTAAAGCATCCAGATTATAAATTTCATAATCAGGATAGTGGTTTACAAATCTACGCACCACGTGAGACCCTATGAAGCCGGCTCCTCCGGTTATAAGTATTTTTTTCATTTACGCACTGTTTGATAACGGGCAAAGGTACTATTTTCCTATAGCCTGGAAAACAAATCCTATTTCTTTAAGTTTGTCTCCGTCAAGCAGGTTCCTTCCATCAAACACAAACGCAGGCTTTTTCATATTATCATAAATACGCTGCCAGTCATATTCTTTAAACTCATCCCACTCTGTAAGCACAGCAATGGCGTGAGCACCTTCAAGAGCCGCATAAGGATCATTGTAAACAGATACACCTTTAGCATTTTCTTCTTTAGACCTTGTGTTAAGGTAATTAAGGTCTGAATAAACCTGTGGCTCCTCTACTTTAGGGTCAAACACGGCAATATTTGCCTGCTCAAACAACAGGTCATCGGCAACGTAAATAGCTGCAGACTCACGGGTGTCGTTTGTATCTTTTTTAAATGCCCAACCAAGGAAAGCAATCTTTTTACCCGATACAGTATTGTAAAGTGTTTTTACAATGTTTGCTGCAAAACGCCTTTTTTGGTGGTCGTTCATTATGCAAACCTGCTCCCAGTAGTCAGCCACTTCGTCAAGTCCGTATGATTTTGCTATGTATACAAGGTTAAGGATATCTTTTTGGAAACAAGAACCACCAAAACCTACAGATGCCTTAAGGAATTTAGGGCCTATTCGGCTATCCATTCCTATTGCCCGCGCTACTTCATTTACATCGGCTTCTGTTCTTTCACAAAGTTCAGAAATCGCGTTTATAGAAGATACTCTTTGCGCGAGGAAAGCATTGGCCGTAAGCTTAGAAAGCTCAGAAGACCAAACGTTTGTAGTAAGGATACGCTCTTTAGGAATCCAGTTAGCATATACTTCTGCAAGTGCTTCCATAGCTTCTTTTCCGCCTTCGGTAGTTTCACCACCGATAAGAACCCTGTCGGGGCTAAGCAGGTCTTCTACTGCCGTACCTTCTGCAAGGAATTCAGGGTTAGAAAGTATTTGGAATTTAACTCCATTTCCTGTATTGTCAAGAATGCTACGTACAGCCTCTGCAGTACGTACAGGAAGTGTAGATTTTTCAACAACAATTTTATCTGTTTTTGCAACGGCGGCTATCTGCCTGGCACAAAGCTCTATATATTTAAGATCTGCAGCCTTACCTTTACCTAATCCATAGGTTTTTGTAGGGGTGTTTACAGAGATAAATATCATTTCTGCCTCGTCTATTGCCTTATCAACTTCTGTACTAAAGAACAGGTTTCTGCCCCTTGCCTGTGCTACAACATCAGCCAGACCAGGCTCGTACACCGGAAGGTTATCCAGGTTTTCGTTGTTCCATGCAGCAATCCTTGCCTCATTTAAATCTACAATAGTAACTTTGATATGAGGACATTTAGCGGCAATTACCGCCATTGTAGGACCACCTACATATCCTGCTCCAATACAGCAAATGTTTTTTACTCTACTCATTACAAAAAACCTTATTTATTTTAAACTATCGTTACGAAATTAACATTATTTAAAAAATTACAATAACTGATTTAGAAAATTTTTTTAAAATCATATACAACACTAACCGGCTTGCATATATCTTCTAAATGTATTGCTTTGAATTCACTGTGTCCCACACCGGCAAATACTGCGTCGTACGTACCCAACGGCAATTCTTTATAACTTGTAAGCCCATACTCATGAAACACTTCTGCCGGATCTGCCCACGGATCATATAACGTTATATCAATGTCATACTCCTGAAGGGCTTTTACCACGTCTACAATTTTAGTATTACGCACATCCGGGCAATTTTCCTTAAAGGTAATACCAAGCATAAGCACTTTAGAGCCGTTTACAGCAATACCCGCCTTAATCATTTTTTTAACCAATTGCGAAGCCACATACTCCCCCATACTGTCGTTAAGACGCCTGCCCGCAAGGATAATTTCAGGATGATATCCTGCCTCCTGTGCTTTCTGCGCAAGGTAGTAAGGATCTACCCCTATACAATGCCCACCTACCAGACCGGGCCTAAACGGAAGAAAATTCCATTTTGTACCGGCCGCTTCCAGTACCGCGTGGGTATCTATATCTAAAAGCGAAAATATTTTAGACAGCTCATTTACAAAAGCTATGTTTATATCGCGCTGAGAATTCTCTATTACCTTGGCTGCCTCAGCCACTTTTATACTCGATGCTTTGTGTGTACCGGCAACAATTACAGACCTGTACACCTCATCAATTACATCTGCCGCATGTGCTGTAGATCCTGATGTTATTTTTACAATTTTTTCTACAGTATGGTTTTTATCGCCTGGATTTATACGCTCTGGCGAATAACCTGCAAAAAAATCCTCATTAAACTTCAAACCACTAATTTTTTCCAGCACCGGCACACATTCTTCCTCTGTAACACCCGGATACACGGTAGACTCATACACCACCACATCTCCCTTTTTAAGCACTTTGCCTACAGTTTCACTGGCTTTATAAAGTGCGGTAAGGTCTGGCCTGTTATTTTTATCTACAGGTGTAGGTACAGTAACAATGTAAAAATTACAATCTTCTATACCATTAAGCTCAGAGGTAATGTACAAACCACTTTCCTTTGGCACAGTAGTACACAACACGTCGTGTAATTGACCGGAGCTTACCTCTAGGGTTACATCATTACCTTCTTTTAACTGGGCAACTCTATCTTGTTTTATATCAAATCCCACAACGGGATATTTCTTTGCCATTAAAACTGCCAGTGGCAGCCCCACATATCCCAGTCCTATTACTGCTATCTTCATTACTCAGAAACCGGTTTTAAATTTTCCCAATACCATTTCACTGCCTCCCGAAGCCCCTCATCCATACTAAACTCCGGTTTGTACCCCAGCAAATCTTTCGCTTTATCTATACTGGCTAAAGAATGTGGTATGTCGCCTGCGCGCTCCGGACCGTAAACAACATCTACATTGGCTATTTCGGCATCAAACTCAGAAAGGTATTTTTTTAAACCATCAATAAGGTTGTTAAGCGTAGTACGCTCACCATAAGCCACATTATACACTGTATTAACAGCTAAAGGGTTCATGGTAAATAACGCACGTTCATTTGCCTGCACTACATTGTCTATGTACGTAAAATCCCTGGAATAATTTCCGTCTCCGTTAATTACAGGGCTCTCGTGCTGCATAAATAACGCTACAAACTTTGGTATTACCGCTGCGTAAGCACCGTTAGGATCCTGCCTGCGACCAAAGACATTAAAATACCTCAGCCCTATGGTTTCCATTCCGTATACTCTGCCAAAAACATCGGCATACAACTCATTAACATACTTGGTAACCGCGTAAGGCGAAAGCGGCCTGCCTATAACCTCTTCTACTTTAGGTAGTCCCTGGCTATCGCCGTAGGTAGATGAACTTGCAGCATACACAAAGCGCTTAACATTAGCATTTCTGCTGGCTACAAGCATATTAAGAAAACCACTTACATTAACATCATTTGTGGTTACCGGGTCTGCAACAGATCTGGGAACAGAACCTAAAGCAGCCTGGTGCAACACATAGTGTACACCTGCAACTGCTTTTTCGCAGTCGTTTATGTTGCGTATATCGCCTTCAATAAATGTAAATAACGGATGAGATAATAAATGTTCGATGTTTTTTTTGTGACCTGTAGCCAGATTATCAAAACAAACCACCTGAAAATTTTTACCAATGAAATTATCGCACAATGCAGAACCTATAAATCCTGCGCCGCCGGTTATTAAAATCTTTATTTCAGCGTTTTCCATAAAAATCCTTATTCAAAAACCGGCCTCCCCCTTCGGTTGCAAATATAAATACTAAAATTTTAACAAAGTGTTATTTATATGTTTAGTTTAACTTTTTTCCAAATACATAGTAAACCACATATTATATTGCAAAATATGCAAATTACCTGTTTATGCTAACGTTACATATTTTTAATCGCATTCTCAAACGGTACTCGGTGTATTATACTTCGTCCCAGTGTTACCTCATCGGCAAACTCTAGCTCATCGCCCACGGCTATACCCCTGGCAATAGCCGATGTAGCCACGCCTGAGTCTTTAACCTGACGATAAATGTAGAAGTTAGTAGTATCGCCCTCCATGGTACTGCTAAGGGCAAAAATCAACTCTTTAACACCGCCTGCCTTTACCTTTTCTACCAGGCTACCAATGTTTAACTGGCTGGGGCCAACACCATCTATCGGAGAAATTTTTCCACCTAAAACGTGGTAAATCCCTTTAAACAAACCTGTATTTTCTATAGCCATAACATCGCGTATATCCTCTACTACACATATTAGCGAAGTATCGCGCATGGGATTGGCGCAAATAGTACAAATCTCGGTATCGCTTATGTTATGGCAGCTTTTGCAGTACTGAATGTCGTTCCTCATTTTAAGCAGGGCATCGCTAAGCAGCTGGGTTTGAATTTCGGGCTGGCGTAGCAAATGCAGTACCAGCCTTAATGCGGTACGCTTTCCTATACCGGGCAACTGGGAGATTTCTGCCACGGCATTTTCAAGTAATTTAGACGACATTTCCATAACCCCGCAAATATATAAAATTAAAACCGCACGTGCTATTTACGGCAAAGGCTAAGCAGTTTTCAAAAATTTTTATTTGCTTTGCGAAACAAACATGAAAAAATGAGCCCAGTAACCATACTTACCATAATCGTTATCTACTTTGGTGTACTAATACTTATATCCCGTTTAGTAAGCCGCAACGACAGTAGCAACGACACTTTTTTTAAAGCCAATAAAAACAGCAAGTGGTACCTGGTTGCTTTCGGGATGATAGGTACAGCACTATCTGGGGTAACGTTTATATCTGTCCCCGGGGAAGTAGGCGCTCCGAGTGGCGAGCAGTTTAAATACTTCCAGTTTATACTGGGCAATGCTTTGGGCTTTATCATTATAGCCAAAGTGCTGCTGCCATTATATTACAGGCTGAATTTAACATCAATATACGGTTATATAGAAGGCAGGCTGGGATATTACAGCTACAAAACCTCGTCCATGATTTTCCTTATAAGCCGCACCATAGGTTCGGCATTCAGATTATATTTGGTGGTTATTGTACTGCAACGCTATGTTTTTGATGCTTTTGGAGTACCGTTTTGGGTTACAGTGCTTATATCGCTGCTGCTCATCTTTGCCTATACCTATAAGGGCGGATTAAAAACAATCATTATAACCGACTCGCTGCAAACATTTTTTCTGGTATCATCGGTATTCTTTACCATATACTTTATTTGCGACAGCCTTAACCTAAGCCTGCCACAGGCCTTTGAAACCGTAAAACACAGCAACTACTCCAAAATATTTTTCTTTGAAGACTTTATAGGCAGCCGTTTCCATTTTATAAAACAGGTAATAGGCGGAATGTTTGTAACCATAGCCATGGTAGGCCTGGATCAGGATCTTATGCAAAAAAACCTGAGCTGTAAAAACATAGGCGAAGCCCAAAAGAATATGTTTACCTTTACGGGTACGTTTGTAATTATCAACCTGTTCTTTTTAGGCGTAGGCGCACTACTCTACATTTATGCCAACCAAAATGGCATAGAAGTACCTATGGTAGATGGTAAATCGCGTACCGACCTGCTTTTCCCCGAAATAGCATTTCATCATCTTTCGCTGATTCCGGGAGTGGTATTTTTATTGGGTCTAACAGCCGCTACTTTTGCCACAACAGACTCGGCACTAACAGCACTTACCACATCGTTTTGCGTAGACTTCCTTAATATGGACAAACCCGAAAATGCGAAACAACAGGGTAACGAGCGCACAAGGCACTTTGTACACATTTCGTTTTCACTGCTTATGTTTTTAGTGATTGTGGTATTTAATGCTATTAATGATGCCTCTGTAGTAAGTATGATTTTTAAAATAGCATCGTTTACATACGGGCCACTTCTTGGGCTATACAGCTACGGGCTATTTATGAAAAACCTTACGGTAAAAGACAAACTTGTACCTGTGGTGTGCGTAGCTGCACCACTTATAACGCTATACCTAAGTCTTAACTCGGCTACGTTTTTTGGGAGTTATGTTTTTGATAACGAACTTATAGTAGTAAACGCTGCAATAACGTTTATCTTGCTGCTATGCATCAGCAAAAAAAAAGCACAAACCATTAAAACTGGTTCGTACTAAGCAACACCAGCGTACAGGCTATTTCGGGCTCAATTTGGTTGTTTTTAAGTAACTGTATAAGTTCCATATTCTCTGTACCGGGATTAAAAATAACACGCTTAGGCTTTAAGCCAATAATGTAATCATAATACGGTTTTTGGTTCATAGGGTTCAGGTAGAGGGTTACGGTATCTACGCCTTCAAACGGGGCAGCTCCTTTTTCTATCTTGATACCATCAAGGTCGTCTTCTTTTTTACCCATAGCCACTACCGGATGGCCATAACGCTGGAGCATTTTAACCGCTTTATAGGCGTATCGGGTAGGTTCAGTACTGGCACCCATAACCAGTGTTTTCTTCGTTTCCATTTTATAGTAATTTGATATAAAATTACGAAAAGACAAGTTGAAAAAAGAAGGTTTTAGGGTTACTATAACACAAAAAACAGATATAGTTTCAGCTACCTGAAGTTTAGCTAAGGCACATACACATAATCTACAGGCAGTAAATCACCCACCTTTAGGCTACCCATATAACCCCTGAAAAGTAGCGCATCTATCGGAAAAAACAATCCGTTATTATCTATATAAAACACATCAGCCTGAAAGTTAATACCTGATTGCGTGCGGGTATCCATTTGCCTGAGGAGATTAAAAGTAACCGTTGTGTACCGTGGCTTCACCGGGCCTTTACTTAACACCAGCGTACCCGCCTTAGGCAACATTTCTTCAACCGCAACAGTATTTACAGTTACCTTTTTTATGCCAAGCGTATCAGAGACCTTAAGATAATCGCCCGGCTGTACAGGAGTACTACCGGCGTACAGGGTAAACTTTTGACGCTCCCAGTCGTTATCCTTAATCGTATGCATTAAGTGGGTAACCGAACCTAAATACGCCTGCTTACGTTTTTTATCTGCACCATTGCGCACAGAGACGTCTGTAAAAGAAGATGTGCCCGCATAAAAAGACTGGTAAAGGTAGGCCTCATCAAGGGTGTTAGTATTGTATTTCACTTCAAAAGAAACCAGATTATACAATAATCTGTATTCTAAATGGCGGTTAATTACACGTATAGGAGTACGGCATTTAGCTTTTAAAACATGGTTTTGTTCATCGTATGTAAGGTAAATATCGTCTTCATTTTCTATACGGCTGTTTCTCCCCCCTTTAGACCTACCAAGAAACTGCTCCCTGAACACCTTTAGCATTTGTTTACGCGTAAAAAATGGCTTGTTAGAAATCACCAGTTCATCCAGCTCTGTTACAGCGGTACGCAGGTAAAGTTTAAGGTTTTTGCCTTTATACTGAAAAGGGTCGTCTACCCGCAACGTTTCAAATCCCACAAAGCTAACCATTAACGGCGCATTGTATTTTGTGGCGGATTGTATACGGAAAAACCCCTTTTCGTTAGTGGTTGCCGAAACCGTAGTACCATCCAAATATACGTAAGCCGCTTCAAGAGGCTTCTGCTCTTCATCATATACATAACCCGAAATAACTTCCTGAGCAGTAGCAGGCATACCCCAAAGCAATAACAGCAATAATAATTTATACATCTGAATTCTTTTTTGTAAAGGTAATTTTAAATTGGCAGCATTAACGTGCTTAAGCTACAATAGTGTGGCGTTAACCTATAATTTAACCGCACCAGCAGCAATCTGCTTACTTTTACCTTTTAAAGTTACAAGCATGATTAACAACACACCTGCCCGCATATACAAAGCAGCACAACGCGGCTTATTTGAAAACAACAATCAGCGTTGGGAAGCAACATTTAGCTTCGAGCAATACCAGGACACCAATCGCCTAGCCTTTGGCACCCTTAAAGTGGTAAACGATGAAACGCTGGCTTCCGGCAAAAGCATAACGCGCCAAAATAATCCCGGAACCGTATTGCTAATACCCTTGGTAGGGACTTTAGAATATACACTTAACGGCAAAATAGATTATACGGAAACTAATGAAGCTACATGGCTACCTGCGCAGGGCGAAATAACGCTGAGAAATCCGTATGAAAATGAGCTCATAAATTTCCTTTATATACTATTTGATGACAAGATAGTAAACGAACCTACTACAATAAGCATAAACCTGAAAGAGCGTAGCAAACTCACCCCTTTTTCGTTACCGGGAGTTGTAAAAGCAAAAATGGGACTATTCAACGGGCGTGCCGAGGCCATTTATAAGCTGAGTGCTACAAACAACGGGGTGTTTATATTTATTATAAGCGGGGCGTTTGAAGTGCAGGGAAGGCTACTGGAAGCCAGGGATGGCCTGGCACTGTGGCAGCTGAAAGAAGCAGATATGGAAGCGCTCTCTGAAAATGCCCTTGTACTGCTACTGGAGGTTCCGATGGGGAGTTAACCTACACAAGCCTGCTGTTAACCTCAGTTTACAAATATTACCTTTAAACGGGCCGTTTACTACATATAAAACATCGGTACTATGGAACGTAAGCAATTTTTCAGGACAATGGGGCTAGCCGGCCTGGCCCTTACAAGTGTAAAGATTTTACAGGCATGCAGCACAGAAGATGACAGTGTTTCGTCTGGTTCTAATGCAGGTAGTGGCAGCATTAGCTCTGGCGGCAATAGCAGTACCACAACCGATAGCTGCACCGTATCTCCCTCAGAAACGGCAGGCCCCTTCCCTACCAAGAACCCATCCTCACTGGTTGCAACAAATATTGTTTCAGACCGTACAGGAGTGCCCCTAACCATTACAATAACGGTTAAAAATGTAAACAATAGCTGCGCAGTACTTACCGACGCCATAGTAGACATTTGGCACTGCGACAAAGACGGTTACTATAGCGAATATGGCGGCACACAAATGCAGAGCGTAAACTACACCACGGTTCACTTTTTGCGCGGCAGGCAAACCACTAATGCTAATGGTAAAGTACAATTTACATCAATATTTCCGGGTTGGTATTCCGGGCGGGCTACCCATATACACGTTCATATCTACAACAGCAGCGGAACATCGTTACTAATAACCCAGATAGGTTTTCCCGAAGGCGACAACAGTGCTGTAGTACAGGTTAATGCCGCAAGTGAATACGGATATACAAAAGGAATGACCGGATATACTTATAACGCTTCAGATAACATTTTTAGTGATGATACCACAGGGAGCGAAATTGCCACCTTATCAGGGAGCGTAGCAGACGGTTTTAGCCTTGAGCATACCATATATGTTTCAGCATAGTTTTTCATATAAATTAGTTTGAGTTAGTTTTTTAGTCACTTTCGAAAGCCTGCCCTGGTTCATAACCTGAGCAGGCTTTCTATTTAACGTCTTTCATGGGCTGTTTAACCGTATTGGCAGGGAGTTCAACTATTTTAACATAGCTATAGTAGTGGCTTACTTACCTTTACAGGGTAATTACAACAAAACCAATAATCTTATGAAAAATCTGCTGTTTATTCTACTGACACTTTCTTGTTCATTACAGGCGCAGAACAGCCTTACCGCAAAAGACACCCTGCAACCCGATACGTCTAAATATCAGTTTAGCTATAAGCAGCTTATTATACCTGGGGTGCTTATAGGATATGGAGTTATAGGAATAGGATCTGACCAGTTGATTGATTTCAACAAAGGCATACGTGCAGAGGTTAAAGAACATATAGACGAAAAGCTGACGATAGACGACTTTTCTCAGTATACCCCTATGCTGTCAGTATATGCGCTTAATTTTGCAGGTGTGGACGGTAAGCACAACCTGGGCGACCGCACCATAATCATGGCTACCTCTTATCTTATAATGGCTACAACAGTTACCACATTAAAGCATAGTATACACGTTAACCGCCCGGATGGAACCTCTGATAACTCATTCCCTTCGGGGCATACTGCCACATCATTTGCCGGAGCCGAATTCCTTTTTCAGGAATACAAAGACAAAAGCATTTGGTATGGTGTTGCCGGGTATACAGTAGCTGCGGGCACCGGTTTCTTCCGTATGTACAACAACAGGCATTGGCTAACCGATGTTACTACCGGTGCAGGTATAGGCATACTGAGTACCAAGGCAGCTTACTGGTTATTCCCGGTTATAAAAAAACATATTTTTGGGGGCGATACCGGCAAGCTTACCGGAATGATTATGCCTTTTTACAACGGAGATCAGCTGGGCGCAGCTATGGTTATACGCCTGTAACATTAACGTCATGCATTTATTTTTATTCCGGCAACCAATGCGTTAGGCAAAAACGGTTGCTTTACGTTATTTTTCAGGCTAAAAATGTAAGTGCCTTTTTTTAAAGGGAAATCCGTTTTAATGGTTGTAATACAATCGCAAACATCACCGGCGCAGTCGGAAAGGTTTTTTCCGTTTTTATCCTTAAGAAGGATTTTAGTATTTATAGTTTCATCTTTTCCGTCAGGAGACTTTATTTTTACACTTACAGGTATTTCATCATAACCCGGCTCATAAATATGGGAAAAAAATACGTTTACAGTAGCGGCTTTTTGATCGGCAGGTATAACAACCGTATAGTCCTGCCACTTGTCGCTAATCCATCGGTTATCCTGAAAATCAGTAGTTACGTGTTCCTGAAACTTATTACAAGAAGATAACATCAAAATGGAGAAAAGCAATAGTATTGATTTTTTCATAAGTAAGTGGTAATAATATTAAACCGACGTATTTATTTTAACAAAAACATACTAACATATAACAATAAAGTACAGTTTTTATTTTAAATACGCAACCACAACAAAAATCTTTCGTTTACCGCTACCTGTCATCTGTTTACCTCAAAAAAAATGCAGGGAAATAGCGATTAATATCTTTGCCTACAGCAATTTATACTTTAGGCAATATGAAAAGAAAAGATTTTTTAAAAAACAGCCTCGGCTTTCTGGGCATGGCTGTGGCGGCACCGGCCATACTCAGGGCTGCCGGCAGCACAGAAGAAACCGAAACCCTGGCTACCTGTACGGTAGCGCCTACCGAAACGGAGGGGCCTTTCCCCACCCATACACCTACCGGCCTTGTGCGCACTGACATTACGGAAGGAAGAACCGGCGTTCCTTTTACAATAAACATTACTATTAAGAACAAAAATGCTAACTGCGACGCGTTACAGGGTGCTATGGTAGACATATGGCACTGTGATAAAGATGGTAATTACAGCGAGTACGGAGGTACCCAAATGCAAAGTGCCAATTACACTACGGTAAGTTTCTTAAGGGGCAGGCAGGTTACTGATGCAAACGGGCTGGTATCTTTTACCTCTATATTCCCGGGTTGGTACACCAGCCGCGCCACACATATACACGTACACATTTATAATTCGGCAGGTACATCATTACTCATCACACAAATCGCTTTCCCTGAGGGAACAAATAGCGCAGTAGCAACCGTTAACGCTGCTACAGCATACGGGTATACAAAGGGAATGACCGGATACACGTATAATGCTAATGACAACGTGTTTAGCGATGATTCAGCAGGCCTGGAACTGAGTAGCGTAAGCGGCAGCCTGACCGAAGGCTATACACTACAACATACCATTTATGTAAACGGACCTACAGCAGGCATTGACGACTATAACAAAAACATTTACAGTATAAAACAAAACTACCCTAATCCATTTACAGATGCTACCACCATACCGCTAAACCTGCAAATGGATAGCGAGGTAACCATAGCAGTATACGATTTTACCGGACGTAAAGTATTAACGGCGTTTAACGGTGCACTTAATGCCGGAGAAAACGCCATAAGCCTTAACAGGGGCGGTTTAAGCAGTGGATCGTACATTTACAGGGTATCTGTAGTTAATGCCAATGGAAAATTTGAAGAAAGCAAACAGATGATTGTGCGCTAAGCAATCAGTGTTTTTTATTGTTGGTTATTTATATATTTGAAAAAGGAGGGAGTGCAGACCCTCCTTTTTATTTCTAAATAATAGATAGACTATGGAATATCCTAAGATAAGACTCGCATACAGAATGGTAATAGACAGCACTGCTACCGGCGCGTGGGAACGCTATGTTTTTGAAGATACCTACAAAGAATACCTTATGCAGCAACAACTGTATAACCGTAAAGAAAATCCCGCTGCCACCTTTAGGGAACTGCTGGCAGAAAACCCTAATGCCGAAAAACTGCATTACTTAACCGGGCTTGCGGCAAACAGCTACATACAGCAACTTAAAGGACACTTTTACAAAGTGCCCGATGTGCTGGGAAACAATTTCTTTCCGTTTGAAGGCTACAGGCTCGATGTAGTAAATACAGATATTACAGACATAACAAAACACAAGATAGGCATTACATTTTTCTCCCCTTTACTTATCTACCTGGGTACGGTAAACAACTGTTATCTTGTATCTGCAAATACTGCTGCAACCGAAGGCTATGATACGCTTATGTTTCCTGTACAGCCACAGCTCGCTATTTGCTATTACCAGGATGCTATAATAAGCAGCTAAAGGATTTTTGATTTGTAGTAAAAACTGTACCTTTACTAAACAAACAACACGGTATGGAATTATTTGTATTCATTTTTGCGGCACTTTTTTCAGTACTTAACCCACTGGGGGCGGTGCCAATTTTTGTAGGCTTAACCCAGGATGATACTTTAAAAGAACGCCAGCGCATTTCTATCTGGACCGCCATAAATGTTTTTATCATACTTTTAGTTTCATTTTTTGCAGGTCAGTATGTACTTAGCTTTTTTGGCATAAGTATAGATGCACTTCGTATAGCCGGAGGTTTTATTATTGTAAACTCGGGCTTCTCACTACTAAACCGCCGTTTTAGCAAAGGCCGCGGTGTACATAAAGAAGTTGAAGCCGATGCCCAAAAACGTAACGACATAGCCCTTACCCCACTGGCTATACCCATGCTTGCAGGCCCGGGCAGTATATCGCTGCTTATAGCCATGCACCAGGACTATAAAGAAATGGAACAGCAAATAATAGCTGTAGCGGCAATGGCATGCATAGCTCTGGTAATATTTTTACTTATGCGGGGCGCTCACAAGGTATCTCAGGCACTGGGAGCATCGGGTATTGTGGCCATATCGCGCATTATGGGCTTTATAACCATAGCCATAGGGGTACAATACATTATTAGCTCTATTTCAAATATTATAGAAGGGCTTAAGTTTCCGCACTAACAAAAAACCATATAGCATTAAAAATATAAAATCCACGCAGGTAAATCTGGGTGGATTTTATATTTTGACAAGTATGTAAATTACATTACCGAAAGGTCGTATAAGGTTTTATTTTGCAGCATTTCCAGCGTACTGTCACGCACCTGGGCTAAAAAGTGATTTAGAGCGCAGGCATGTTCATCCGGGCAGTCGTCGCACTTTTCATAAAAATTAAGGCTTACACAGGGCAGCAAGGCTATTGGCCCGTCAAGCACGCGGATAATAGTA
Organism: Flavobacterium sp. RNTU_13; assembly: GCF_046614455.1. Taxonomy (NCBI): domain Bacteria; kingdom Pseudomonadati; phylum Bacteroidota; class Flavobacteriia; order Flavobacteriales; family Flavobacteriaceae; genus Flavobacterium; species Flavobacterium sp. RNTU_13. Next base: position 98,703 of record NZ_JBKJHB010000001.1, read on the forward strand.
GCCGCAGTAACCGTTTTAGGGTCCTTCATAAGGTAATATCCTCCACCCTTACCCTTTTTAGAGCCCAGTATACCAAACTTTTTTAAATCAAGTAAAATGGCCTCTAAAAACTTCTTGGGTATTTGTTCTTTCTCCGAAATATCAGATATAAGCACCGGCATTGCCGCTTCCTGCTTTGCAATGTAAATCAGTGCTTTTAGTCCGTATTTCGTTTTTTTACTCAGCATACTGCCGTATTATTTTTATTCGTCTTTCTTTGGCAAAAACACCTCCGCCATCATGCAGCGAGCGCTTCCTCCGCCACAAGCCTCAATAGTGTCAAGGTTTACAGAAAGAATTTCAACGTGTTTTTCTATCATTTTTACCTGTTCGGCCGTGAGTACGCTTTTCGCTGCCTGACTCATTACAAGGTAGCTTTTGTCTTTACCCTGCACCTGTAGCATGTTACCGGCAAAATGGTTAAGCTGGGCCTCGGTAAGCAGTATGAGTTCTTTACCATCCTGACGAAGGCTCGCCAGTACTGCCTTACGTTCTTTTTTATCATCTATACAATCAGCGCAAATCACAGCAAATGTAGTGCCCACACACATCATTACATTAGTATGGTAAATGTGCTTACGCTCGCCGTTTACGGTTTGAAACGCTTCAAATATAACAGGGCTAAATTCAAAGTCTTCGCAAAACTCAATCATTAATTCCTCATCGGCACGTGGTGAAAGTGCACAATAGGCTTTTTGGTTTTCACGATCAAGTACCAGGCTACCGGTACCTTCCAGGAAAATATTATCTTCTTCGGCACTGGTATAGTCCATGATTTCTTCAAAATCAAAACCTTTTTCCTCCAGCACGTCAAATATATCTTCGCGGCGTTCGGCACGGCGGTTTTCGGCAAACATAGGATACAGCACTACATCGCCCGTTTCATGAAACGACACCCAGTTATTCGGGAAAATAGAATCAGGCGTATCAGGATCTACCGTATCATCTACAACCACTACATTTACCCCTACGGCACGCAGTTTTTCCACAAAAGCATCAAACTCCTGCTGTGCGTTGGCATTTACAGTTGAAGGCAGCAGCCCGTCCATTACCTTTTGGTAATAATTGTTAACTGCCGTTTGCTCATTCATCCTGAACGCCACCGGGCGTATCATAAGTATGCTGTCTGTAATTTGTTTCATGTGTCAAAGATAATTAATCGCGTATCAATGGCAAAGTGCTGCAGCGAAGTAAACCTTCCTGTTTTGCAATTTCGGCATAGGGCACCTCCTCTACTGTAAAGCCTTTTTCTAAAAGCCAACTTTTAAGTCGGATAAACCCTTTTTCTATAACCACCACATCAGTATCTATAGAAAAGAAATTAGAGGTCATATCATACATTTCATCGCGGGTTATATGAAACAGGTTTTCGTTACCGAAAAGATTTACCAGGTAGTTATAATCGGCTTCGTCCCTAAAACCGTCTTTATAAATGACAGCCTTGTCTTTACCTACAGGCTGAAAACAACAATCCAGGTGCAGTGCGTTGTCGCGTGCCTCAGTACGTGATTTTACAAGATCAAACTCTTTTACGATTTTATCCGGAAAAAGCTCTTTTATAAAATTTACACCCTGCATATTAGTACGGGCTGTAATATAGTCCTTATAGTCATCGCCTTTATAGGTCCCTATAAAAATATAATCATCCCACAAAATAACGTCGCCACCCTCTATATGTACTTCCTCAGGTGCTTTAACCACTTTATTAGGATCCACGTTATTCACTATGTACTGAATAGCGGCCTGCTCGCGTTCGCGGTCCGGAAGTATATTAGCCCATATAAACGTGTCGCCTATAACAAAGCCAATATCGCGGCTGAAAATCTGGTTATAGTCTTCTATCAGTTCAGGGCGGTAAACCGTTACCCCGTACTTTTCAAAAATGGCACACAGGGCTTCCATTTCAGGTACCATATTTTTCTCCAGCGGATAGGTCCCGGCTTTTATATGTTCTAATGATTTTGGGTCGTATGCTTCTTGTATTGTAGGCGTAGGACCGTTACTTACGGCGGTACCTACTACCAAAGCCCTTAGGCGAGAAGTTTCATTGGTTACATTAAGGTGCATCATTGCTCCATATTTTTACGCAAATATAAAAAAAGCCACTTAATATTACATTTTTCTTTAAAAAATGATGATAATTTAAAAATTACACACATAAAATAAAAAAACACGCCATTGCATGTGCAATGGCGTGCTATAACTTAACTATTATCAAAACTAACGTTGGTCTTGCTTTACAAAAGGCCTTAGCGGACTGCCGGTATATACCTGGCGCGGACGGCCTATTGGCTCCTTGTTAAGGCGCATTTCTTTCCACTGGGCAATCCAGCCCGGAAGGCGACCTATGGCAAACAGAACGGTAAACATTTCTGTAGGTATACCCATAGCCCTGTATATGATACCCGAGTAGAAATCTACGTTAGGGTATAGGTTACGCGCTTTAAAGTAGTCATCTTGCAGGGCAGCCTCCTCAAGCTTTTTAGCAATAGAAAGCACCGGATCGTCTACACCAAGCTCAGCAAGTACATCGTCTGCTGCTTTTTTAATGATTTTAGCCCTAGGGTCAAAGTTTTTATATACCCTGTGGCCAAAGCCCATAAGGCGGAACGGATCATCTTTATCTTTTGCCTTAGCAATGTATTTTTCTGCATCACCTCCATTTGCCTGGATTTCCTCAAGCATTTCAAGCACCGCCTGGTTAGCACCACCGTGAAGCGGCCCCCAAAGTGCAGATACACCTGCTGAGATAGAAGCAAACAAACCAGCATGAGAAGAACCTACGATACGCACTGTAGAAGTAGAACAGTTTTGCTCATGGTCTGCGTGAAGGATAAACAGCTTATCAAGCGCTTCTACCACGGTAGGGTTTGGTTTGTAAGGCCCTGTAGGAAGTTCAAACATAAGCCTCATAAAGTTCTCTACATAACCTTTAGTGTTATCGTAGTAGTTTAACGGGTACCCCATGTTTTTCCTGAATGTCCACGTAGCAATAACAAGGAATTTACCCATTGCTTTACATACTGCATCATACAGTTGCTTATCATCACCTACATTAACCTGTTGCGGGTTAAAAGCAGTAAGCGCACTGGTAAGAGACGCCAATATGCCCATAGGGTGTGCATTCTTAGGAAAACCATCGATGATGTTCTTCATCTCTTCGTTTACCAGCGTATATTTACGAATGTCATTTTCAAATTTTTCAAGCTGCGCCTGCGTAGGCAGCTCACCAAAAATAAGAAGGTAAGAAACTTCAAGGAAATTAGATTGTTCAGCAAGCTCCTCTATAGCGTAGCCCCTGTAGCGCAGGATACCTTTTTCTCCATCAAGAAAAGTGATATCACTTTTACATGATCCGGAATTTTTAAACCCAGGGTCAAGGGTAATAGCTCCGGTGGTGCCGCGCAGTTTATCAATATCAATAGCTACTTCGTTTTCAGTTCCTATGATTACAGGAAACTCATACTTTTTGCCATCAATCTCCAATATAGCAGTATTTGACATGACAGTATTTAGTTTGTATGTGGTTTAAAAAATATTATCCCTGCGAATTTAGGAAATAACTATTGATTTATAAAGAAAAAATATTATTATAATCGCTAAATAAGTATATATATTTCAAAAAAAATACACACTGAACCACCCCCAAAAAAACAGCGGTAATAACTATAAAATAAACTAAAATTATTTTGCATACCCAACAAAATAACAACGTCTTCTTAATTTTATCAAAGAGATTTCGCACCACCCTACCCTTTCATAAAATGCAATCCGAAAAATAACGATTTTATAATTCTATAACGAATTGACGCAATATTACTAGTAGGTGATTGATATTTTTATATAATTTGCAAGCAAACTATAAACACACCTTATATGAATAAAACAAAACGCCTATATGTTTTTGCCGCAGCTCTTATGCTTTCGGCAAACGTTTCAGCAATTAACCCACCCGTAAAATATGTTACCTTGGGACGCACCGAAACCCTGTCAGACAATACTATTGCCCTCATTGGCGCCGCGTCTTCGGTAAGCTTTGGGGTACGGGGTGACCAGTGCACCGTTAAAGCGAAATCCGTAGACACGTATACACACCACAACTATGTGGTGATAGAGGTAGATGGGCAATACTACAGCAGAAATAAGGTATCTGCCGCAGGCACTGACATTCTTGTAATGCTGGAACCGGGGAAAAACCACACAATATCTGTTTATAAGGCTACTGAGGCAAGCGTAGGCACCGTAGTGTTTATGGGAGTAACCGGTAAAACAGCACCTGTAGTGGCAAAGCCCAAAAAGAAAATAGCATTTATAGGCGATTCCATAACATGTGGCATGGGGAATGATTTGAGCGAAATACCATGCGGTAGCGGAGAATGGTATGACCAGCATAATGCATACTACTCTTATGCGCCCATAACCGCACGCACTTTAGGAGCGGATTTTGTGCTAAGTTCAGTTTCTGGCATGGGGATGTACCGCAACTGGAACGACGACCATAAAGACGAAGCCATAATGCCTGAAGTATACGAAAATCTTTACCTGAACAAAGATGCGTCTAAAAAGTATGATTTTGCCTTTGTACCTGATATTACCTGCATAGCACTGGGCACAAACGATTTTAGCGACGGAGATGGCAAAAAACCGCGCACACCTTTTAGTGAAGAAAAATATGTAGCAAATTATGTAGATTTTATAAAAACGGTTTACAAGTATGCACCTAAAACCAAAATTGTGTTACTGAACAGCCCTATGGTAAATGGCACGAAAGGAGAACTTTTTGTAAAATGCCTAAACCGCATAAAAGACGAGGTAAACAAACAGCCCGGACATAGCCCCATAGAAGTTTTTACCTTTAATGATGTTACCCCACACGGATGCGGCTATCACCCGGAGATTGAAGATGACAAAGCTATGGCTGCTCAATTGGCCCCTTTCCTTAAAACGCTAATTAAGTAAGCTAAGCTATACATATTAAACACACCGAAAGCCTTCGTAACCAACGAAGGCTTTTTTACTCCCAGACTATTCTTACTATATCTTAGGCCAATAAAGAGCCCAGATCAACCAGCCGCGTATAAATAATACAGTTTTAACCGAAAAAGCCAGCAACTTAAATACACAACAAACACCGCACAAAACAGAGCTGCCAACACAAGAATAAGAGCAAAATACAGAGATAAAAAAGCGCATAAAAAAAGTCCTGCCAAACGGCAGGACTTTTTTATTATCTTAAGCTAATTCTTAGTAGAACTTGCTTCTGTTATCTTCGATATCTGCTTTGTCTTTAAGCGCTATAGAAAGGCGGTTTTCAATACCTGAACGACCCTGACCGTTTAACCTTGCTACCATAGCAGCCTGAGATGGCTGTGCAGGCGCAACTTCAACGTTCTTAGTTCTTACCATAAACACACCCGACTGTCCATCAATAAGTTTAGAGGTTTTACCTGCTCCAAGGCCAAAGGCTTTACCTACAACTTTCATTTCAGGGCCAACACCCATAATCATAGGGTTAGCAAGAGTGACACCGGTAGCATTTGCTACAGTAGCACCTGCCTTTTGAGCAACAGCCTCAAGAGTAGCACCCTGCATTTTTTCCCTGATTATTTTAGCTTTCTTTTCATTACGGATGATAGGAAGTACGCTTAGCTTAGCTTCTTCAAGAGGAAGTACACCTTTTGCATTAATAGTTTTAAGTGCTACTACTACACTACCTTTAGCAGAAGAAAGATCAAACTTCTTAACATCGCCTACTTTAGTATCATCGTTATAAGCCCAACGAACGATTTCGCGCTCTGCACCTACACCAGGTATGTTGTCGTCATTCTCGCCAATTTTGTTAGCAGGAGTAACTGTAAGACCTGCCGCTTTAGCAAGGTCGGCAAGTGGTTTTTTAGTATCGCGCGCATCCATTTCCAGCTTAGTAGCTTTTTGGAAGTTAGCGTCTATAGTAGTTTCACTTGGCTGTATTTTCTTAGCAAGGTTAGCCACACGTACACCATCGTACTTGTCTAGTACTTTAATCACGTGGAAACCAAAGTCTGTTTCTACAACACCCGTTTTACCTATCGGATTGTTAAAGATAAAGTCGTTAAACGGCTTCACCATTTGGTTTGGTGCAATATTATCATAAACACCCTGGTTGTTCATAGAACCCGGATCGTTAGAGTTCTCCATAACAAGCTGGCCAAATGAAGCAGGATTAGCATTTACTTTAGCAAGTAGTTCTTCAGCCTTGGCTTTAGCCTGCTCTTTAGTAAGTGTAATTTTACCATCAGCCATTTGTGCGCCTTTGTAACCAATAAGTATGTGGCTTGCTTTAACGCTTGCACCCGGTTTTTTGGCAATCATCCTTGTAACAGTGTAGTAACCGTTGTTGTTGTAAGGACCAAAAACCTGACCCGGAGCAAGAGCAGAGATCTGCTGGGCAAACTCTACAGGAAGCTGACCTTTAGTAACGAAAGTACTATCGTAAGGCACTTCAGAATTTTCCGCGATAAATGAAGGCACCTCAGCTACAGGTACATTTGCAAAACCAGGTATAGTATCAGTTTTACCTTCTACAAGTTTTACAGACGGTACAAGTAGCGCCTCGATAGACTTTTTCACTTCAGCCTCATCCTGAGCAGAAGGTTTGTTTTCTACAAAAACAACCTCAAGATCACGAGATGCTTCAGCCTTATATTTCTTAGGATTCTTTTTCATGTAATCGATAAGTTCCTGATCAGTAACTTTTACCTTAGGATCTTCATCGTTTATAGTGCTGTAAGAAACGCTAACGTAGTCAAAGTTTACTTTATCAGACTCAGCCGCATACCTTTGTTTTGCTTCAAAGTCAGTTGTAAAGAATGCCGCCTTTAGTGCAGTAGCATACAGCTGTTTCCTTGCCGAAGCCTCAATATCAGGCCTTTCATTTTCAATAGCCTGCCATTGCTCCGGGTTGTTCTTTTTAAGATTAACAAGGAACTCATTAAATTTAGCTTTGTCAAATTTACCGGCAGCGTTTACAAACTGAGGGTTATTGCCCAGCATTTGCCCGTAAATATCAAGTACGTGGTCTTTACCTACACGTATACCTGCTTTTTCACACAGCTCTTCAAAAAGTATTTTGTCAACTTCCATGTTCCAAACATAGCCAGCTGCCTGACCTGCGGTAGCACCCTGCTGACGCTGTTGCATATTTGCAACCTTTTTGTTGAACTCCAGGTACGCAATATCGGTCCCGTTAACGCTACCTACATATTTATCTACACCGAAACCGCCGCTTTTAACCACGTCGCCAATGATGAATGCAAGAAGACAGAAACCTATGATACCGATAAGCAGTATCGAACGTTCTCTGATTTTTGATAAAACTGCCATTTGTAAATCTGTTATTTTTTAATTCAGTGGGCGAAAATACAATTATCTGCTTAATAATAAAAATAGTGGAAACTTTTTTTAAGGGGATTTCTTAAAATTACACATGCATTGTGATTTACACAGCTTATAGGGCTAAAAAACGCCGTACTAACCATAAGCTAAACATCGTGCTCATCTTCTATATCGCCAAAGAGCTCCTCTACAATATCCTCTACCGTTACAATACCCAGTGTTTGCCCCGCATCATTTTGTATAACCGCAACACTACGACGGTTACGGGTAAGTATTCTAAGAACATCTTTTATATACATAATGTGCGTAACCCGAATAGGAAACACCATGGCCTCCCCCACCGTTTCCGGGTTTTTAAATAAGGAAAACGCATGCACATACCCTATTATATTTTCTGGAGCGCCATTGTAAACCATAATTTTGCTGTATCCCGTTTTTACAAACAATGCCCGAAGCTCATGAACCGGGCTGCCAATAGCAACACCCGAAACCCTTTCCAGGGGCGTCATTACATCGGCGGCGGTACGGGTACCAAACACCATGGCATTTTTAAACAACGCTACCTCTGCCTCTACTTCGTCTTCCTGACCTACGGAAGTAAGCTGCTCTTTTATGTAAGCACCAAATTCGCCTTTTGTAAACTGATCTTTACGGTCCTTTTGCCGAAGGTTAAAAACGTTTACCAGCATAAAATCGGTAAACCAAACCATAAGGCGGCTAACACTGCCAAACAGCACCACAAAAACATACGCCGGCAGGGCAAATATTTTAATGAGCCTGTTAGCGTACACCTGAAAAAACACTTTGGGAAGAAAATCTGCAAAGGCAAAAAGCAACAATCCGCTTACGGCCGCATATACAAATATGCGCACAATGATATTTTGCAAAGGCCACAACTGCTGCAACACCAATAGCATGGTATAACAATACAATACCTGCGCCAGCGCATTACCTAAAAGCATTGCCGCAATAAAATGAGAAGGATTTCCCGTTAACCGGGTTAGGATTTTTGAGGAAAAAGACTGTTGACGGCTTTCTACCTCAAGGTATACTTTATTTGCAGAAATATAAGCGGTTTCCATACCGGAAAACAACGCCGAGAACAGGAGGCAAACTATAATAACTACAGCCTCCATAAGCACTATTTTTTAGGCTCGTTAAACCTGCTGTACGAACGCCTGCGCACAAAAAACATAATAATGCCTGCTAACACAAACAAAATACTTGGAAAAGGATCCCTGCCTTCATTGTATTTTGACACAGCATCGAATAAAAACGCCGCAGACATTATTAAAAAGATATAAGGTATATATTTAAAGTACATAGTTTAGGGTTTAAAGTTGCTTATGGCGCCACGGCTGCGCTGTGTGTTCATTATTTTAAAGTCTTTACTAAAGTCTACCCCAGGCCCTTCAAGGAAGCTACCTTTGTTGTCTGTAAATTTAAAATAATTCTCGGTATAAAACCACTCATTCTTTTGGTCGTAGTATAACTGTTCTGTGGTAAGTTCCTTACCATCTTCAGTATAAATACGTACATTACCACTAAGATCTATTACATCGGTTTCCTCATACACTATAGCATACTTACCGGTAATGTGGGTTTTAGCCCCATTTTTATCATACAGCGTTAAATGAACCCCTTTCGGAAATTCATTAAAACCATATTGCAGCTGTGTGTAGTCTTTCATTAGCGGGCTTACCAGCGTAGAGGCCACCTTGCCCGAATCGGTGTATACCAGGTTAATGTCTTCAGTTTCACCTACCGGATTAAAACCGATACTGTTTATGCGCTGCACCTCCCTGAAATTACTTTCGCACGAAGTAAGCACAACAAACAACACCAGTATTGATGCAATATAAAAAGTACCTTTAAGCATTATTTTAATTTAGGTAGCGTTACGGTTTCGTTAATCCAGCAGCCATAAGTAATTACATCTCCCTTTCCTTTCCTGGCCGCCTTAGCCTCTTTCTTTGTCGGAATCCTTTTTAGGTAGCCCTGCTCCATAGAGGCAACGGTATTTTTAAAGCGCGGCTCTGCTATCTCAGCTTTTTTGAGTGTAGCAATAGCAGCAAACACCAATGCTTTTCGGTCAAATTCAGACAAATCACAATCTTTAGCCGTTAAAGACATATATTGCTCTGCAATAAACAGATACGGCATACCTGATTTTGTATTCGCTTCAGCGGCTTTAAGCGCATATTGTTTAGCTTTAGCCTTATCAGAGTTTCTGTATAATTCGGCAATAGCCATAAAAACATCAGCTTTGCGCACTACATTAGCACTCATTTTTGCCGCGGCTTCGTAGCACTCAACTGTTTTAGCTATGTTGTTTTTCTTTTGATACAACTGTGCCATTTCATACGCAACATCGTACGTAGGCCTTAAGCCATACAAACTGCTTACGGCATTAAAATACAAATCAGTTTTGGTGCAACGAGCATTTTTTAACGCTATTACCATACCGTTTATCCACGCTGCCGACTTAGAGTTTTTCTCGTACTCGCTGCCATAAAAAGCTTCAAGGGATTTACAGTCTACAGACGGAGAAACCTGTTTTGCCATGTTATCTGCAACGGCATCAAGGCTTGACTCGTCGTACTTTGTATCAGCAAGAAACATACTTTCTTCCTGTTCTATTTCCTGTTCTTTTTGTTTCGATAGTAGTTTTGCACGCTTATCTGCCACGTTATTCCTTACTTCGGCAATATGCCCCAGTAAATCCGTGTATTTTTGAAGTAGAGCCTCCGTTGTAAAACCTTTTTCTTTAGCTGAAAATTTTGCGTAATACAACCTGAAATACAACTCAATTGCACGATATTCCTTAAAATTGGCCTTGCTAACACTGTAGGCATGATCCAGCAACGGAAAAATATCCTTATCTGCCGCACCTTGTGAGCTTAACAACATGGCCTTGGCTATTTCACCACTACCGGAAGGATAGTTTTTTACATACAAATCTGTAAACGCCAAGGCCTCTTCTACTGCTTTCTTTTTATCCGCATCAGTTCGGGCGGCCTCAACATTATACAGATACACACGGTTACCGTAGGTATATAAATCTTCGTTTACACGAGGACAGTCTTTTTTCAGTGCAGCAATTTGCCCGGCCGCTTCCTCATATTTACCGGCAAGTACAGCGCTCTTAAATGCACTAATGTTGTCTGCACACTTAGACACCTGAGCCGAAGCCGTGTGCATAAATGCCAGAAACGTAACAAAGAAAACTACCCTATGTAATTTCATATTCTTTATTGTGTTTATTATTCAAACTTCCTCTTAACAAACCACCTATCATTAAGAGAAAAACCTACAAACAGGTTAAAGTAATTCTCCTGGATAAGCCCTGCGTTTTTAGTACCGCGCTTACCGTACTCTAGCCCTAAGTTAAGACTGGTTCCGCCAATACCCGCAAGCGGAAGACCTACACCAAGGCTTACACCCATATCTTTAATAGACTGGTTATTTATAACCATACCGGTAGTTTCGTATCGTAAACCACCCCTATAGGTAACACGGCTAAGGTAGCTTGTAAAAGAATAGAATTTAGGTATATAGTAACCACCTAATGCTATGCGATAACTGTTTTCAAACTTTACATCGGTAACGCCGTCAAACCTGTTTTGAAGCACACTACTGCCTGTGTAGGTATATTCTAAACCTGCAAACCACTTACGCATTTCCCCAAAACCTGCACCGGCAGACATTTTAGACGGCATTTTTACATTTACTGCGTCTAAACGCTTACTGTAAGTATCAGCCGCCTGCTCTACACCCGAAGAAGTCAATATAACAGTAGAAATTTCGCGGTTTGTAACGCTATTTAAGCTTGTTTCAGGCGAAAACACTGCGCTTGCAGTCCATGTATACTTTTTATTTACAAGCTTTTGGTAATAAGCACCAAAGTTAAACGTAACCCCGTTATAATCACTCAGGTTAGTTTCACGCGTATCGTATTGCAGGGCATATTCAGCCATGTTAATACTTACTTTGGACTTTGTTGTAATTTTACCAAAGTAATAATTAAACTCAGCACCAAGTGAAAAACTGCTGGATAAATTATACGAAAACCCACCAAACACTTTGTTAAGACCTCCTGTACCTTCAAAATAGCGATTACGCCTGTAATTATCGGCATAAGGCTCTGTAGTGTTTTGAATCCTGTACCCCACACTGGTGTAAGGCATTAACCCAAACGCCAGACCAAATTTTTTAAAAGGCAGCGCAAGTGCTATGTAATCTACAGAGGTACGGCCTGCTGTAGAATTTTCTGTTTCTGTTTGAAGCTTTGTTTTTGTAGAAGTAGCCCCCACAGCCAGGTTGGCAAATTTAAGCCTTCCGTAGGTAGCAGGATTTTGCAGGTTAAGGTGAATACTATCTGTAAGCACACCTATGCTACCCATACTTCTGTTTTCGGCTGTACCTTTAAACTTAGTATCGCCTAATCCGTAAAAAGAATAAGGCGAAGAGTTATTTTGCTGGGCAAACGCAGATGAGGCACCCACAAAGCATAGTACAGCTAATAATTTCTTTATCATTTTTGGTTTGTATATTTGTATAAATTGTTCAGGCTTTCCAGGAGGAAATTTGAATTGGCAAATATGGTGTTTTTTAAACTTTTAGCCAAAAATTCGGCATCACCTCCCGTTAATATTACTGTTAACGCCCCATAACGTGCTTCATAAACCGATATAAATCCCTCTATTTCAAACAAAAGACCGCAAACTGCGCCCACATGTAAGCTGGCGTTAGTACTGTTACCGATAAAACTTTGGGGCATTTCCGGATATAACAACGGAAGTTTTGCCGTAAAAGTGTGCATGGCATTATATCTTAGCTGCAAACCCGGCGATATGGCGCCACCATGGTATACATTATCTGCCGAAATAAAATCATACGTTACACAGGTTCCGGCATCTATAACAAGCCTGTTTTGGCGGGGAAACTGCAGCACCGCTCCTGCCGCCAGCACCATTCTGTCTACACCAAGTGTGTGCGGCGTGGCATAGTTATTAGTAAACGGCATGGGAGTTTCCCTGTTTATATGCGTTACAACGGTGTGCTCTTTTAGCCATAAAAACAACTGTTCTTCCTCTTTCCCTACTACAGACAGTATACTTTTAGAAATTTTCGGGTACTCAGAAAAAATTTCCGCTACCTGTGTAAGCGCGGTTTCTTTCTCTACCGAAGCCGAAAAGATTTTTACATCGTTCTCAAATACAGCGAGTTTAATTTTTGTATTGCCAATATCTACGGCTAAAAGCATTTTGTGTTTTTTGTAACCGCAAAGATAGCAATTGATTTTTTTTATTTTTTGCTTTGCATAATTTAAAAATCATTCTATATTTGCAGCCGCAATAAGGACGGTACCTTAGCTCAGTTGGTAGAGCAATGGACTGAAAATCCATGTGTCCCTGGTTCGATTCCTGGAGGTACCACAAAATAAACCCCTGATGCCACATTCAGGGGTTTTATTTTAAAAATACCCGAATTGCAAAATTACATACTGGTACCTTAGCTCAGTTGGTAGAGCAATGGACTGAAAATCCATGTGTCCCTGGTTCGATTCCTGGAGGTACCACAAAAAAGCCTTTTACAAAATGTAAAAGGCTTTTTTTTATTGCCATAAAGGCGATAGATATGGCTGTGAATTAATTCATGCATTACGCAACCACAACGGCAGGCATTTAAACAGTAAAGCATACTTAAATTTAAGTTTATACAAAACTGCTTTATTTTTAAACAATTACCACTACCTTTGCAGCCGTTTTAAAGTATCCCGAATAAAATACACGCACTATGAACATGAAAAAGATTGTTGAGTACCGCAAGCTGCTTAACGTTACTAAAACAGCTACCCTTAAAGAGCTGAAAACCATATACCGCAACAGCATGAAGGACCATCACCCGGATACCATTACTGACGATGCGGAAAGGCAGGCTGCCGAAGAAAGGAGTACCGCTATTATAGAAGCATACCACTTTTTAGTAAGTATAGCCCCTGAAACACTTGAAAAAACAAAAGCCGAATACATAGCCACTACAACCACGCAGGCCATACAGGAATTTTACTACGACAACAGTGTGCTATACATTAACTTTGCCGATGGCACTAACTACGAATACTTTGGGGTACCTAAGGCTACTTTTATAAAAATGATTAATGCGGATTCTCCGGCGCGTTTTGCACGACGTAATATACACGGTGCGTTTCTGTACCGCAGTGCCAGCAAAATTGTATCTGAAAGCTAAAACTTAGCCTCTATAAACAAAGAGCCCGCCATACAGCGGGCTCTTTGTTTTTTACACTAAACTCCTAAACGCCAACTATAATATACAAATAAAAAACAGTTCAATCTATGTTTTCGGTCATGTTTTTTACTGTGATTTCTGCAGAACTTTACTATAGAAATTAAAACAAACATTATGAAACACAGAGTATCGGTAATGCAGATAATGACTCCAAAACCTGTAGTACTAAATAAGAAAGATTCACTTGAAGAAGCAGAGAAACTGTTTAAAAAGCACAACATACGCCACATTCCAGTAGTAGACGGCAAAAAAATAATCGGCATGCTTAGCCTTACCGACCTGCTCCGCATAAGCTACGCCGATGTAGCCATGGAAGACAACGACGAAAGCGGCGTGGAAGCGGTGGTATACAATATGTTTACCATTCCGCAGGTAATGACCCGCACACCTATGACGGTGGATGTAAAAACAACTATAAGGGAAGTAGCTGAGATATTGGCGAGGGAGAACTTCCACGCACTGCCGGTAACGGAAAATGATGAACTGGTAGGCATTGTTACCACCACAGACCTTATTAACTACCTGTTACTGCAATTCTATTAGAATATTAACCCAAATTAATACGCACTATTTATTCAACCAGAAAAAATCCTCCGACAAGCCCAGGCCCCGGAGGATTTTTGATTCTGTAATTTTCCGAAAAACAATAGAATTATATTTCACCGGACAGGAAAATACTCTCCCGTGCACCGCTGTTTTTTAACAGCACAAAATGCGAACGTATAGCAGCATAAAACGGGTAAGACGTGTAAGGAAGTCCATTTTCACGGGCATATCGTTTTATAATCGGTGTAATGTATGGATAGTATGTGTGCCCCACCCCAGGAAATAAATGGTGCGCTACATGATGGGTAAACCCTCCGTATAAAAAATTAGCAACAACGCTATCCGTACTAAAGTCTTTTGTTACCGTAAGCTGATGTACCGCCCAAGTGGTAGGCATTTTACCGTCTTGCGGTGCTTCAGGAAATACCGCTTCCTCATCTACATGTGTGCTAACTAAAGCTACTACTCCCAGCATACTACCGCAAAGGTGCATGGCAATCCATGCAAAAAATATCATGTACCACGGCTGATGCAGTACCTGGGCGGGTAAAACCACCATATACAATATATTAACCACCTTAGTGATAAATAAGCGATAATATTCCACTCGCGGTATATCAGCAATACGTTTTACATAATTATCCCTGGTGCCAAAGAAATCTTTAAAATCTCTTACAAACAACCAGTTTAAGCTATACAACGGATACAGGAACCACATATATATGTGCTGATACTTATGAAAATTCAGCAATGGGCTCGTAGGGAATATCCGCACCAGGTCGCTTTGCTTAATGTCTATATCCCAGTCCGGTATATTACTGTATGGATGGTGCAGGCGTATATGGCGGGTAATCCAAAGCCAGCGGTTACTACCAAAAACTTCGAGCACCCATGTAAAACGGTCGTTGTTTTTTGGCGATTTAAAAAGTGCTCCGTGCGCGGCATCATGAAATGCATTTATAAAAAGTACTATCATGGTAAAACCACACAAAATATAAAACAGGAATAGCAGCGGTGTGTTGTTACCAAAAAGCAGGATGCAAAAATAAAAAGTAAAATAAGCCACGAGAAGCCCTAAAGATTTGGCAACATTTTTACGATACAGGCTTTCGTTTTTTAGAACAGTTTCTTCAACCTCGCGATGCAGTCTTTTGAAAAAATCATCTGCACCCGGCCTTTGAAAAGTGGGTCGTTTACGTTTTTCCATGTGGTGATAATGTGATTGATGCACTACAAAATTAACCAAAATTGCAGTGTACAAATATCAGTTTAGGTTTGTTTTAACACGAAATACCCTAAACTTTTATATTTATTAATAAGATGTTAATTGTTGGTCTTAGAAATTGGTTTTACACGACCATTAATAGGGTAAGGTTATTTTGTATGTTACCTTTGCGGGAATGAAATTTCGTACCATGTTAAGTAACATAAGCATACACCATGCCTCGTAAACTCATAAAACGAACGTACCGCACTACACGCTATATCCTATACCGGGAAACCCTTGTAGATGCCCGCGAACATTTCTGGGCATTTGTTGGCTCCTTCGTAGGGCTTGGCATCATAGCCTACCTGCAATACGGTAGTAACCTTAACCAAAACGATCTCGTATTTTTAATCGGTTCCTTTGGGGCTTCCTGTGTACTGGTGTATGGCGTTATAGAAAGCCCGCTGGCACAACCTCGCAACCTTATTGGCGGGCACCTGGTTTCTGCCGTAATAGGTGTTTCTGTCCAAAAACTACTGCCCGACCTACTATGGGTTGCTGCACCATTAGCCGTTTCACTTTCCATTATAGCCATGCAAATAACTAAAACCCTGCATCCGCCGGGTGGTGCCACGGCGTTAATTGCCGCTACGGCCTCGCCCCAAATACGTAGCCTTGGGTACATGTATGTACTTTCACCGGTGCTTTCGGGCTGCCTTATCCTGCTTGTGGTAGCATTGATATTTAACAACCTTACACCAATGAGAAAATACCCTTCTGCTGCGGCACGGAAACGCTATGCACATATTATAAAACGTATTAAGCAAACCAACCGATAAACATATTTTGCCATGAACGAACTAAAATATGAAACCAGCCCCTACCTGCTACAGCACGCAGAAAACCCCATATACTGGAAGGCATGGAAGCCCGAAACGCTGCAACAGGCTGTTACAGAAAACAAACTCATAGTACTGAGTGTAGGATACTCGGCATGCCACTGGTGCCACGTTATGGAGCATGAAAGTTTTGAAGACCATGAGGTAGCGGCACTAATGAACGCGCATTACGTTTCTGTTAAGGTAGACCGCGAGGAACGCCCCGATGTAGATGCTACCTATATGAAGGCTGTACAGATTATGACGGGGCAGGGCGGCTGGCCCATGAACGTAGTATTGCTGCCCGATGGCAGGCCGGTATGGGGCGGTACTTATTTTAGGAAACAGCAGTGGATGGAAACACTGGACCAACTCCAGCAAATGTACCGTGATGAACCCGAAAAAATGGAAGATTATGCCACACGGCTTCTAGAAGGCATAAAACAGTTATCGCTGCTTCCGCCTAATGAAGAGGAGGGGATAAAAGATCCGTTGCACATAAAACCGTTGGTAGAAAAATGGTCGCGGAGTTTTGACTGGGATTATGGTGGCTACGCCCGTGCTCCCAAGTTTATGATGCCAAACAACTACCTGTTCCTGCAACGCTACGGATATCAAACCCAAAGCAAAGACTTGTTAGATTTTGTAGACCTTACCCTTACCCGCATGGCTTGGGGAGGTTTGTTTGATACTTTAGGCGGAGGCTTTTCGCGCTACTCTGTAGACATGCACTGGCACGTGCCGCATTTTGAAAAAATGCTGTACGATAACGGCCAGCTGATGAGCTTATATGCCGAAGCCTATAAACGCACCAAAAATCCGCTATACAAGGAAGTGATTGATAAAACACATTTCTTTATAAAAACAGAACTTACTACCCCCGAGGGCGCTTTTTATAGCGCCTGGGACGCCGATAGCCTTAACAGTATCGGGCACAAAGAGGAAGGTGCGTTTTATACCTGGGAAAAAGAGGAGTTAAAATCCATATTGGGGGATGATTTCCCGTTGTTTGAAAAGGTATTTAATATTAATGAGTTTGGCTTTTGGGAGAAGAACCAATATGTATTAATACAAACCGAACCGTTAGAAGCACTTTCCGTTACTTTAGATATAACCGAAGACGTATTACGCCGAAAGAAAGAACAATGGGAACAGCTTTTATACAAGGAGCGCGAAAAGCGCCACAAACCCGGGCTTGACGACAAGGTGCTTACATCCTGGAACGCATTGATGCTGAAAGGCTATGCAGATGCGTATAAAGCCACAGGTGAAAAAGTGTATGTAGACGCAGCCATAAAAAATGCATCGTTTATAACCAGCAGGCTTTGGCATGAAAACGGGCATCTTTGGCGCACCTATAAAAATGGTGAAGCCCGCATACATGCCTTCCTGGAAGACTACGCCCATACGGCAAATTCGCTTATAAGTCTATACCAATGTACGTTTGATGAGCAATGGCTTAACCAGGCATGCCAACTGGTAAACTATGCCTTAGAACATTTCTTTGACGAAAACAGGCAGCTGTTCCTGTTTAATCCTCGTGGACAGGAGACGCTGATCGCTGCACACTACGAAACGGAGGATAATGTAATACCTGCAGCAAACTCGGTTATGGCAAATGTACTATACACCCTGAGTTTGTATTATGATAATGCCTATTACGAGAAAGTAGCATTGCAAATGCTTTATAACGTACTTCCCGGCATAGATTATCCGTCTGCGTTTAGCAACTGGCTGAACCTGTGGCTAAGCCTTTCGGCAGATAACAAAGAACTTGCCATTTGCGGCCCAGACGCCCATGAAAACGTGCAAGAAATAAACCGGCTGTATGCACCACATGTTTTGATTGCCGCAACAGAGAAACCGTCGGGACTGCCTTTACTAAAAAATCGTTTTGATAATACGCAGAATCTATTTTATGTTTGCCAAAACAAAACCTGCGGACTGCCGTTTACAAAAGCAGATGAAACTATTAATGCCATTACAATAAAATAATTATGCCGCAAACCGTAACTACTAATCCTACATCGGTATTTAGCAAGGAAAAGATAGACCACTATGTAGAAATCCTTGGCGATAAAATTGTGGGGTTTATACCCAGCATATTACTGGCCATAGGTATTCTAATAGCCGGGCTTATAGCCATAAAGTTTATCAGGAAATTTATAACCCGTATTATTACCGCAAGGCCAGACCACGACCCTACCCTGCTGAAATTTATACTGGATGTAAGCACATGGGCGTTACGGATACTCCTTTTTGTAACCATAATAGATAAGCTGGGTGTAGGCACCACTTCGTTTGCAGCCATTATAGGAGCCGGTGCGGTAGCTATAGGTTTGTCTTTACAAGGCTCACTTTCTAACTTTGCGGGTGGGTTGCTTATAATATTATTTAAACCGTTTAGGGTAGGCGACTACATAGAGGCACAAGGACAGGGTGGCACTGTAAGCAGCATACAAATTTTTAGTACCAGGCTTATAACATCAAACAACCAGGTGGTATACCTGCCAAACGGCACACTGAGCAACAATACTATTAAGAACTTTTCGCAGGAGCCGCTACGCCGTGCCGAAATATTGCTGAACATAGCTTACAGTAACGACCTTTCGCATGTAAAAAATGTAATCTTTAAAGCTATCAAGGCAGATGAGAAGGTATTACAGCAGCCCAAGCCCGCGGTAGAGATAAAAGCGCTTACCGATAGTGCCATCCAGGTAGGGATATATATATGGGCCGAACGTGCAAAATACGGCGCTATGGTATCTGACTTTCATGAGAACATAAAAGATGCCTTTGAGCAAAACGGTGTAGAATTACCTACAAGCCATCAGGATGTGAGCATTACTTATACTAATAAAAATCCTGAGACAAAATAAATTTTATAAAAAAACGTTTTAGAGGCAATTATTGTGTTAATTTTTTCTTATCGCACTATAATTAGAATACTTTTGCCAATAAACTATTAACTATCACATCAGTTTACCACAAATAATGAAAAATTTAAAACTAACTTTTACCGCCGCAGTGCTTTGCGCTTCTGCAGCAGCATTTGCCCAGTCTGTAAATACATCACCGTTTACCGCAGGTGGCAGGCAGGTGCTAAACATTAACAGCAAACCGGCATCAGTAGCCGGTAGCATGTATACCAGCGAGAGCTTTTTGCCGGGTAAAATAAGTACAGATCCGAGTACGCTGCTACTGCGTTATAACGCGTATTCAGATTATTTTGAAATCGACTACCCACAGGAAGGCACTACAAGGTCATTACCAAAAAAAGAAGGGGTTAGTGTAACGTTTGTTTCTACGGGCGAAGAGTACCAGTATGTAACTTACCACAAAAACCGCGATGAGATTACAGGGTATTTAAACGTAATAAGTGCTGAGCCAAAAGTAAAAATATTTAAACGTGAAAGGGTTTATCTGCAGGAAGGCAGTAAATCAGAAAACGGGTATTCGCTTAACAAGCCTTCGGAATACAAAAGGGCTTCAGATGAGTTTTACATACAAATAAACGGCGGAGACATTGTTTATTTTTCAAGTAAAAGCGCCCTGGCCAAACTTGTACCTCAAAAAAGCAAAGAGGTAAAAGAATTCATCAGCAAGAACGATATTGACCTGGAAAAACCGGAAGACCTTAAAAAACTGGGTACATTTTTATCTACCCAGCTGTAGGCTTACCGGCTATAAAATCCTTTAGGTAAAAAGGTTCAAAATAAGCGACATCTACGGTGTCGCTTATTTTGTATTTATCATAAGACAAAGCACTCATATAAGCCGCCGATGGATACAGCACCTCACTGTGGTGTACTATTTTACCTTCAGGCAAAACACCTACACATTTGGCCGCACCGTCTCCCGCGATATGAATAGTACCGTCTATGTCACTAAATGAATCTTCTGTTATTACCTCTGCCTTTGTAATGCGTAAACGGTTGTATTGGTTATCAAAAACAGCAGTATAGGCTTCCATTCTGCGGGCATCTATCAAGGGTATTATTACACCGCTATCCACGGTTACAGACCGCGCTATAAGCTCCAGCGTATCTATGGCTATAAGCGGAATACCCAGCGCATAGCAAAGCCCTTTAGCTGCCGAAACCCCAATACGCAACCCTGTGTATGATCCTGGCCCCATACTTACTGCCACCGCAGAAAGGTCAGACAAAGCAAGACCCGCCTCCCTTACAGCTTCCTGTATAAAAACGTGCAACTTTTCTGCGTGGGCATACCCTTCGCCCGCATATTCTTTAAGCGCTTTTGTTTCTCCGTTTATCGCTACCGATACGGAACAGTTTTTGGTGGCGGTTTCTATGTTTAAAATGGCAACCATACTTGGTATTAGTTATTTATCTTTCGGCTTATCTGCGGGTGCTGTCGCCTTTTTGACTTTATCGCCGCTGGTAAGATCGTTTGTAACGGTATTATAAGGCCCTGTAATTACTACATCGCCGGATTTAAGACCAGACAACACCTCTATATTAGTATCGTCTTGTATGCCCGTTTTTATTACGCGAAGTTCGGCTTTATCGCCGTTCTTTACAAATACACACTCAAATCTTTCTTTCTTTTTACCGCCTTCTTTTTCTTTCTCTTTATCCTCCAGCTCTTTTACCACATCTTTTTTGGTAGCTGTAGTATCTGTTTTTACCACTACAGCACTAATAGGTACAGCTATGATATCATTTTTCCTTGTTGTGATAATATCAACCGTAGCCGTCATACCCGGGCGGAAGGGCGAAAAATTAGCCGGCTTACCCTGTAGCATATCTTCATACGATTCTTTAAGAATACGCACCTTTACCTTAAAGTTAGTAACCTGGTCTGCCGTTGTTGCAGCGGCTGAGTTAGATATACTGGTTACCGTACCTTTAAATTTACGCTTTTGGTAGGCATCTACCTCTATTTCTGCCTCGTTACCTATCTGCACCTTTACAATGTCGTTTTCATTAACATCTACCTCTACCTCCATGTTGTTAAGGTTAGCCACACGAAGAATTTCGGTACCCGTCATTTGCTGTGTACCTACTACCCTTTCGCCAAGCTCGGTATCAAGTTTAGAAATTGTTCCGTCTACCGGAGAGTAAATGGTGGTACGGTTAAGGTTGTCCTTAGCCTCGGTAACGCTGGCACCGGCACTCTGAACCTGGTAGTAAGACGATTGTTTAGCCGCCTGAGCTACTTCGTAAGCCGAAACAATTTTATCCCATTCTGATTTAGAAATTACTCCTTTATCAAATAATGTTTTGTTTCTATTGTAGTTTGCCTTAGCCTCCTTAAGCTGTGCTTCGGCCTGGTTAAGACCCGCCTTTGCAGTAGCCATAGATGCCGAGGTACGGCTTACTCCTGACTCGTATAAGTCTGGGTTTATACGCACCAGCAACTGGCCTTTTTTAATGGCCTGGCCTTCCTTTATAGGAAGCTCTATGATTTCGCCCGATACCTCAGACGATATTTTAACCTCTACTTCGGGTTGTATTTTACCGGTAGCCGATACGGTTTCGGTAATGGTAGTAGGCTTTACAGTAGTAAAGGTAACTTCTTTACCCTCTTCCTTATTCCCTATTTTACCTGTTTTCTTTAATGCTAAAACCGCTACTATGGCTACAACAACCACAATTACAATTATGTAAATAGACTTTTTTGACATGAGTTCTGTTTATTTATCTGAAATTTGGCTAATCGGTACTCCGAAATAAAATTCTAGGATTTTTACTTTAAATATGAAATCGTACTTGGTACGTAGTAGTTCGCTTTGTGCGTTTACAAACTGGGTTTGAGCCTGGTTATAATCAAATACGTTGATTAAACCCACTTCATAACGCTCGCGGGCGTATTCTTTGGCCTGTTCGCGCGCAGTAACGGTAGCTTTTGCTGCTTCGTACGTATTTAAAGCGCCCTGAGCATCAGTATAGGCTTTGTAAACGTTTTGCTCTAGTGTAAGCTCTTGCTGCTGCAACGTAATACGGCTACGCTCCAGTGCAATTTTTGCGCGCTCTACGCTGTTGCGCGTAGAAAAACCATTAAGTATGGGCACGCTTAACGACACCCCGAATGAATGACCTTTATTAGCATCAAACTGATCCCATATAGGTGCATGCTTACTCAGCAAAGGCACGTAGTTTGGCGCCAGCACCAGCTGGTTAGTACCCTCTACAAAACCTACTGTGGTATTTGGCACTACGGTACTCTGCTGATACCCCACCACCCTGTCTGAATAAGCGGCACGGGTATTGAAACTGTAGAAACCCTGCAAGGTAGGCTGATAAGCTCCCTTGGCTATCTTCACGTCTTTTTCGGCTACAGATACATTTTGCTTTGCAATTTTTATCTCGGTACGCTGCTCGCGCGCTTTGCTGTAAATCTCTAAAGCAGTTTTAAATAGTACGCCGGTATTATCTGTAGGATAATCACGATCTTCTGTATCAAAATCCTGGAAATTTTCCAGCTGCATTAACTGCGCCAGGGTAAGTTTAGAAATAAGCAAGGTGTTTTCGGCGGCAATTTTATTTTGCGTATCAGTGGCTACAGTAGCCTTAATATCCAGCAGGTCGCCTTTAGGAACTGAACCCGCCTCTACCAATTGCGAAATACGATCCATCCGCTGGTTGTCATACGCCAGTTGTTGCTCCTGTACTTTCAGGTTTTCTTTATTAAATAAAATCTGCAGATAAGAATTCGCCACGTTAAGCGCTATATCCTCCTGCATTTTTGTAAGCTGATACTGTGCGGCTACAGCAGCAAGCCTTGCGCGGCTAAAACGATGCTGGCGTTGCAGTCCACTGTAAATATCTATACCCACATTACCCCCAAGTGAGGTAAACTGCACGGTTTGGTTTTCAAGTAAACCGGTGGTTATATTTTGGTTAAGACCAATATTCCATGAGTGCGACCCCTGCGCGTTTATAGTAGGCAGGAAGCCTCCAAATGCATCGCTCTTAGCCACCTCTGCCGTAGCCACATCGAGACCGGAGAGCTTTATGGAAATGTTATTTTTAAGTGCATAATCCACGCACTCCTTAAGGCTCCATTTTTTTTGCTGCGCCAAGGCGGGCAGCATGCAAAAAGCAAGCCCTACGCTTAAGATAATTCTTTTTGTGTTTTTCATAATTGGTAACCCCTGCAATGTCAGTGTTAGTAGGCAGTGTACACCCGGGTATACCCTGCTTAGCAATTAGACTTAACTATGGGTATTTTGTTACAAATTAAATTATAAATTTGCCGCAAATTTGTACTATCACATCTATGAAAACCTTATTAATTAGCCTTTTAGGCACCAGCCTTTTATTAACGGGTTGCGGTACTGCAAAACGTATTGAGGCCCTGAAACCCGAACCGGGCAATTCTACCGAAGTTGTTTATAACAAAACATCGTCGTTTATAAGCCTGCCGGTAAGTGTTACACTTGCCGATATTGAAGGCCAGACCAATAAATTATTTAACGGCCTTGTATACGAAGATAACGACATTACCGCAGACAACGTAGCTCTAAAAGTTTGGAAAACCGCCCCAATTAAATTTACCGACAAAAATGGGCACCTTGTAAGTGTGGTACCCCTAAAAATAAGCGGTAAGGTGCGCTACGGAACCACGGCAATGGGTATAGACATGTACGATACCCGCGACTTTGACATTAATGCCAACATTACTTTTGACAGCGATGTTGCCATGAGCAACTGGAAACTGAAAACCGAAACCAAGATAGCTTCTATAGACTGGGTTGAAAGCCCATCTGTTACCATTGCCGGAAAAAAAGTACCGGTAACCTACCTGGTTAACCCTGCGCTTAAGCTGTTTAAAAGCCGTATAGAAAATGAGCTTGATAAAGCAATTAGCGACGCTGTAAACTTTAAGCCGCAAGTATTGAGCGCCCTTGAAAGCGTTTCTAAACCCATGCTTACAAACAAGGATTACAACACATGGTTTAAATTAACCCCGGAAGAATTGTACGCCAGCGATGCCCGTATAAAAAACAAGCAGATTGTAATGAACATGGGGCTAAAGTGCAGCATGGAAACTACCGTGGGCCAGCAACCAAAACAAAGCTTTGACAAAAACAAAGTGGTACTTAAAAATGACCAGAATATACCGGATAAGGTTTCTATATCTGTAGCTGCTATATCTACATTTCAAACAGCAAGCCAAATGATAAGCAAAAACTTCCAGGGGCAGGAGTTTGGCGATGGTAAGCGAAAAGTAACAGTGCAAAAGGTAGACCTGTGGAGTAAAGACAACAAACTTATTGTAGCACTAAACCTTACCGGCAGCATAGACGGCACGATTTACCTGAGTGGTATTCCAAATTATAACGCGGTTACAAAAGAAATTTACTTCGATAAAATGGACTACATCCTGGATACCAAGAGCGCGCTTATGAAAACCGCTAACTGGCTTGCAAGTGGTATAATCCTGAAAAAAATTGAAGAAAACTGTCGCTATTCTATAAAAGAAAACCTGGAGCAAGGCAAAAAAGCTATTGCGCCATACTTAAACAACTATTCGCCTGTGGCGGGGGTTTTTGTAAACGGAAACATAGAGAACTTCGATTTCGACAAAATAGAAATCACTAACAGCGGCATGGTTGCCTTTATAAAAGGTACCGGAAAAGTAAACCTAAAAGTAGACGGGTTAAAATAACAGCCTGTAAAAACAGCTATAAAAAAGAAGCGCAGTTTATAACTGCGCTTCTTTTTTTGCTTTGGTACGCATACGGTAAACAATAAAACCAACCAGCCCTACTAACAGGTACGGAAACACCATAAGGTACACAATACCATCGTTAACAGCTTCGGGTTGTACGCCCTGTTCGTTGTTTTCAAGTGCTGCACGGCACATGGCACACTGCGCATGTGCTAACGAACCGGTAAGTATTAAAAGTAGCGTATAAAAATACGTACGTATAGTATGTTTAAACATTAGTTATGGTAATAAGGAGATATCATAAAGTAAACAATTACGCCGGTTATGGCCACGTACATCCACATAGGGTAAGTAACGCGTGCCAGCTTCTTGTGGCGCTCATAGCTTCCTGAAATACCCCTTACAAATGTAAAGAGTACAAAAGGTATAATAACCACCGAAAGTGTTATATGAGTGAACAGAATAAAGTAATACACATAGCGTATACTACCCAGCGCAAGCTTTTCGGCATCTTCTAAATTGCCATTATGGTCAGTATCTCCAAAAACGGTAGTAATACTGGTCATGTGATACGCAACATACATTACCAAAAAACTTAGTGACAGTGCTATTGCCACCTTAACAAGCCTTTCGTGAAGCGACCTGTTTCCGCGCTTTACAGCGGCCACCGCAATAAACAACACCACAGCCGTAAGGCCGTTAATGCCGGCATATATGGGTGGTAAGAATGATAACGGCTGAACATTATAACCCATTTTCGGCAGGTTAATACCAAATAGTGCTGCAACCGCAATAGGGATAATAACAGAAACGGCTATAATCCACTTACTATATTTCTTTTCAGATTCTAAATATTGTTCCATTGGTTACTATAATTATTATTCTAAAAGCTTTTTAATATCCTCTTTAAGCGCGTCTATACCGCTTTGCTCTAAACCATCGTAATACATAATCGGATTGCCAAACTGGTCTTTCCTGCAGCGGATGTTACCATCCTGGTCTACCAGCGCAAATAAGCCTGAATGTTCAAACCCTCCCGGTACATTAGGGTTAGTGCCGGCATACAATTTAAACTGCTTGGCCAGATTGTAAATATAATCGCGATCGCCGGTTAAAAAATGCCAGTTATAATGCTTAGCCCCCAGCAGTTTGCCATGTGCTTTTAGAACAGCCGGAGTATCGTGCGCTGGATCTATGGTTATAGATGCAATACCAAAATCAGGGCGACCATAAAACGCCTCCTGAAGCTGGAGCATATTTTGGTTCATTTTAGGACAAATGGTAGGGCACGTGCTAAAAAAGAACTCTACCACATACACCTTGCCTTTATAATCATCGTCAGATATTTTTTTATTATCCTGATCTGTAAGCTCAAAAGCAGGCACCTTACCAATATCAACCAGATCTGACTTCTTAAAACGGTCTACTATTTTTGGCACCGCCCATATACCGAAAATCAGCACAATGAACGAGATACCTATGTATGATTTATTCTTCATAAATTAAATTTTTCTTTTTGCTGCCTGCTGGTATACATTATTCTGCTTAAGCGCAAGCCTGTATTCCCTCAGCATTATTTTTACATCGTCGGTCATGTCGTTATGAAGCTCACTTACAATAAACATATTGTAACCGTCTTTAAAACCTACAGCACCCTTGCTATCACTGCCTTTACGGCCTCTAAGCGCGCGTTCTTTATCTATTATATACACGTATGGGCTTCCGCAATGTGCATCCAAAGGTTCTTTAACCTTTAGTGAGGCATGAAAAGCACGTATATCGGCAGGATTAGCAAACACAAACTTCCAGTCGCTAATATCCCCCATACGCTTAAGACTTTCCTGTAGAGCAGTTACCTTCTGCTCGTCGCCTGTAGGTAGCAGCATTACCATCTGAAAATCAGTGAACCCCCTGTACTTGGCATTGATTTTCTGGTTAAGGTTAAATATGGCTTCCTTACGGGGTGTTATATCATCTCCCGGAAATCCTATAATGGAAATTTTCCCCGTAAGATGAACGGGCTGCTTATCTAAAGTAGAACCTACAGGCAGCTCATTTACATTTTTGGTAATCTTAGGAAGAAAGAGCGAATTATGCTTAACCATTGAAAAATATACATATAGGATAAGCGGCGCCACAAGCAGTACAAAAAGTATTATTTTTTTCATAATAAGGCACACATAAGAGTATACAAAATTAAAAAAGGCGGTTGATATAACCGCCTTTTTTATGAATTAATGTGTATTAGAATATCCACTTGTATTGACTGTTGTGGAATACTTCATATACGTAATTACCTTCAACAAGTAAGATGAACACTAAATAAATTATAAGAAATATTAGTGGGGCAACAATAGACCACCTGAAACCGGCTTTTTCGCCTTCAAGGTGCATAAACGCCCACATAATATAGTATGCTTTTACTATAGTAAGGATAATAAATAACCAGTTTAACAGGTTAAGATGAAACAACTCATTGTGGTGCAGCGCAGCTGGCTTAACAATACCAAAAGCAACTTCAACGATTGTTATGATAGAAAGAATTCCGAAAACAGTCCAGATTCTTTTTGTGTTCGATTCGTGAGCGTGAGCCATGATTCTGTTTATTTTTTAATGTTATTAAACAAGGTAGAAGAATGTAAATACAAATACCCACACAAGGTCTACAAAGTGCCAGTAAAGACCCACTTTTTCAACCATTTCGTAGCTCTTTCTTTTTTCATAAGTACCCAGTAGTACGTTAAAGAAAATAAGGATGTTGATTATTACACCAGAGAACACGTGGAAACCGTGGAAACCTGTAATAAAGAAGAAGAAATCAGCAAACAGCTTGTGGCCGTATTCGTTATGCTGAAGGTTAGCGCCTTCTACAACCATTGCAAAATCCTCAATTTTAGCAACAGACGCTTCATGAGAAAGCACTTCTTTCTTCTTAGACTTAGCGTCAATATATTCTGTCCTTATAACAATATTAGGATTAGCCTTAAGACCGGCAGCTACTTCCTCAACAGAATAAGATGGAAGAGATGCCCCACTTTCAAACCAAATACCTTTGCTCTTGGTTTTCTCAACCCTTTCAGAAGGTATTTCAACAGCAAAATCTTTAAGTGCTACCCTTTTGTTTGTAGTAGCATCTACAAACTGTAGTACAGCACCACCTTTAGTTTCAACAGCGCCAAATTCACCGCTAATAAAATTTTTCCATTCCCAAGCCTGAGAACCAAGGAAGATAAAACCACCCACAATGGTAAGAAGCATATAAATTGCCACTTTGGTTTTCTTCATGTGGTGCCCTGCATCTACAGCAAGTACCATAGTTACAGAAGAGAAAATAAGGATAAAAGTCATTAACGCTACATAGTACATAGGGGCATCTACGCCGTGCATAAACGGAAAGTGTGTAAACACCTCGTCGGCTATAGGCCATGTACCGATAAATTTAAACCTTGAGAAACCATAAGCGGCAAGGAATCCGGAAAAAGTAAGCGCATCAGACATGATGAAAAACCACATCATCATCTTACCATAGCTTGCTCCAAGAGGCTCGTTTCCGCCGTCCCAAGTTTTGCCTGTAGTGGCTGTTGAAGTAACTGTCGCTGCCATAAAACGTTATTAGGTTAAAAAGTTCCCAAATTTACATTTTTTTATTTTAATAGAAATAGAAAAATAAAAACAAATAAACCCACAAAAAGTCGAGAAAATGCCAAAAAAGCGCACCTAACTCTATTCCAAGGGTTTGGGAAGGGTTATATTTATGTTTAAAATGATTATAAATTACAACTAAAAGAACCAGAAGCCCCGCAAACAAGTGCACCAGGTGCAACACTATGATTACGTATAAAAACTGGGTGGTTATATTACTGGCCGGCCCGGTTAAATAAAGGCCGTTTGCCACAAACTCAGAAAACCCGTAAAACTGGGAAACCACAAATAATACACCCAGCGCAAGCGTAGCCAAAAGCATGGCTGTAGCACCAGAGTGGTTACCTTTTTTTACTGCCGTTTTGGCAAAATGAAACGTAAAACTGCTTATAAATATAGCTACCGTACTCACTAAAAATGCCTGAGGCATTTCCAGGTTTTTTAGCCAGTCCGGCCTTGAAGAACTTACTACGTAAGCGCTGGTTAAACCGGCAAACATCATAAACATGCTTATCATGGCAAACCATAAAAGCATTTTTTTACTCCTTGCATTCCTGTCGTTGTGCTCCTGCACGCTCATAAGAACCTTTTCCATAACGGATGAGTTAACTATTTTATCTTAAAAATTTATCGGCAATATATATCACCTGTAACAGTGATATATAAGAAACACTAACCAGCATAAGCTTTTTAGCCGACTGGGCGTCCATTTTATTGTATAGTTTTACAGCATATACCAGCATCCAAACCCCTAGCAAAAGCACTAATGCAGCAGCAACAATACTAAGCCTTAACGAACCTGTAATCCCTGTAACCGGAAACACAGAAACAATAATAAGCCAAATGGTATATAGTATAATCTGCAAAGCCGTTTTCTTATCTTTTTCGCCGGTAGGCAGCATAAAGAAGCCTCCTTTTTTATAGTCTTCATAAAGAAACCACCCGATAGACCAAAAATGAGGAAACTGCCAAAAGAATTGTATAAGGAAAAGCGTACCCGCCTCTATATCAAAATCGTTAGTACAAGCTACCCAACCCAACATAAACGGAATAGCACCCGGAAACGCCCCCGCAAAAACCGATAACGGCGTTACCGTTTTTAGCGGCGTATAAATACTGGTGTATAAAAATATGCTCACCGCGCCAAACATGGCAGATTTAGGATTGATACTATACAGTATGCCTACCCCAATGATTGTTAATATACAACCGAAAATAAATGCCCCGCGAACCGAAACCCTACCGGCCGGTAAAGGCCTGTTTTTTGTTCTGTCCATAAGCGCATCAAGGTCGCGCTCAATAATTTGGTTATATACATTAGAAGCACCCACCATGCAGTAACCACCAATAGCTAAAAGCATTAGAGTAATCCAACTGAAAGGATGCTCATCTGAAACGCCAAGCAGGTAACCGGCAAGGGAAGAAAAGACAACGCTTAGTGCCAAACCTGTTTTTGTAAGTGCTTTAAAATCTGCAAAAACGGATTGCACGGAAAATGTAGTATCAGACGCGTTCAAAGTAGCTTTCATGGGTTTTTAAAAACTCATGCAAAGATAGTTTGAAATGTTTGTTTTAAAAAACAAATACTGCTAAAATGCCACGTAAAAAAATTTGATATTTTTTTTAATTTACAACGCAACCTTTTTAAAACCGCTGCATCTTACTAACAGAAAAGACCGGGAAACCGGCCTGCTCTGTTGCTATGAAAAAGAAAAGTTTTGCAAAAATGCTATGAAAGAGAAAGCCTTCTCCCTTTAAAAGGAGAAGGTTTTTTCGTTAATAGCCACCCTCTGCCGAGGCGCCCGAAACAATGGCCTTGGCTGACGACGTCCCTATACGCTTTACGCCCAGCTTTATCATAGCCATTGCTTCTTCATAATTCCTTACCCCGCCGGCGGCTTTTACCGGAAGCGGCGCTGCGTTTTGCAGCATTATTTTAACACCTTCTATAGTGGCACCGTTAGGCTTACCATCCTCTGTTTTATAAAAACCTGTAGATGATTTTACAAAAATGTTGTTGTAATCTTCAAGGTCAGCAGTGGCAGACACAGCACCTTTTATAAGCTGACATATACCTGCAACTTGCTCATCGGTAAGGGCCGCGATTTCTATTATCCATTTTACCACCCTGCCGTGAGCAAGACCTAACGCAGTACATTTTACCACTTCTTCCTCCACAAGCGCAACCTCTCCATTTATGTAAGCTGAATAGTTAGCCACAAAATCAAGGTCATCAGCCCCGTCTTGTATGGCCTGCCTGGCTTCTTCAAGCTTCGCCTCTACCCCACCTTGGCCTAGCGGAAAATCTATAACCGTACCTACATCTACATTAGAATCTGCCGCGGTAATCATTTGGCACGCCATGTTAACCATATCCGGGCGTACCATTACCAGTTTAAAATTTTCTTCAATCGCTTCGTTTACCAATTGTTTTACAACCTCACGATTTTCATCGGGTGTAAGCCCCGCCTGCTCCGGCAGTTTTAAATAAGTAGAATCAAGGTACTGACGTATATTTTCCATAACTATTTTTATTGAATGGTATAAAAAACAAAATCCCGGAGGATATCCGGGATTTAAATTTAATGCTTTTTTACTTTATCTGCAATCCAAAATAACAATGTTGCAACAAGACTGCCTGATGAATTTGCAAAAACATCTGTCATATCCGGGCTGCGGTCCTGGGTAAATAATCCCTGACAAACTTCTATAAGCACACCGAATAAAACGGTAGCTATAAAAACCGCCAACCTCACTTTACCCCTATTGCTAAAAGCGCGATAGCCATACAATGTCCATAATGCAGTAAGCGCAATGTAAAAAGAAGCGTGTACGTATTTATCGGCATTTTCCTGTGTGTTAATGCCCTGAAAATTTTTCATACTTATAAGGCACAGCACGGTAATAAAAGTTGTCCATATCACAGCGGCCCAAAAGTAAAATTTACGCACCTATTTCGTTTTTGTATTGTTCGCTATCAAATAAAGTTTCTATTTCAGACGGGTTGGCAATTTTCACCTTTACCATCCATCCTGCACCGTAAGGATCTGAGTTTACAAGTTCAGGGTTAGCCTCCAACTCTTCGTTAAATTCTACGATTTCGCCAGACAACGGAAGGAAAAGATCTGATACTGTTTTAACAGCTTCTACCGTACCAAACACCTCATCTTTGTCCAGGGTTTGGTCCAGGCTGTCTACCTCTACATAAACAATATCTCCCAGCTCTTTCTGGGCAAAGTCAGTAATACCTACAGTAGCAATGTCTCCATCTACTTTTACCCACTCGTGGTCTTTGGTATACTTTAGTTCAGAAGGAATATTCATGTTGTTTGTTGTTTTTTTAGCAAATGTATGTTTTATAGGGCAACATTAAAAATGTTTTTCCCAAATTAATTACCAAATGTATACCTGAGCGTAAAGCCTGTACGTATGGTAGTTACAGGATACGACGTAGAAATAACCGCCTTACTAAACGAATGATCGTAGTAGAAAATGGCTGTTAATGCCTTACTGAAAGCGTAGTCACCCGTAAGTTTTAGCGTCCAGATGTTTTGTCCGCCACCCAGCTGGTTGTTATCATAATCAAGGTAACGCACAATAGTAAGGCTCCTGCGCAGTGTAAGGTCCATCTTAAGGTTAATATCGCTCTTAATGGTATTAGTAGGGTTGTTAGCTAACCTAGAGTTTATAACTACGTCTTTAATACGATAGCCCAGCCCCAGGGTATAGTCATTACCTTTAACCTCAGTAAGCAGGTTGTTATCAAAACTCATGTTAAGTGTACGGTCTTTTTTAACCTCGGCTACAAACTTAAACGAGTTTTTCATTTCCACATCAAAACGGATAAGCGGGTTAAACTGTTCTGAAAGGTTAATGTTGCTGATAACATACTTGTTAAAGAAGTTACCTGCGTTGTTATTGTCTCTGTTCTGCTCGGCTAGTGAGGGATCATAATCGTAATTAGAACGGTATGAGTTAATGTTATACGAAGCCCTGTAACCATGCTGTATAGAAAAACGCTTAAACCTGTCTTTAAAATACTTATAACGCATAAGCCCAGTGTACTTTACAACCCAGTTTGGCAATGGCACATCGCGGAACATACCCGTATTTGCACTCGCAGCATTTTTACCCTGATAGGCAGCAAGGAATGCCGGAAGCAGTACAGCCTGGTTATTTTTACCGAAACCTACCGGGTAACCGTTATTAGCTGTAGCAAAATCACTCTCAGGAATACCCGCATCTCCGTAGCGTGGTATATTACCTCCATAATGTTCTGCAGCCAGCTTGTTAGCAATAATAAGCCTGTTTTCCCTGAATTTATCAAAGGCAGCACTGCCGTTTTCGTCAGATCGGCTGAATGCTGTCTTTATAAGCACCGTAGAAATCTGGAAGTTACCGTAACTGTACGGCGAAAGTGCCTGATAATCGTACCTATTATTTACCTCATCATAAGCGTCGTACTGCTCGCTATGGTTAAGCGATGACGTACGGTCTGCAGTAAGGTCTATTTTAAAATCAGGGAATAAATCTACTGATGCCGTGAGGTTAAGCTGCTTGGTATCTACCTGCGTGAAACTTTGGTTAAACGCATTATAGGTGGTAAGGTACCCCATCTTGGCCGCCTCATAACGCACATCGGCATCCTGGCTACCAAGGATAAATCCTAAAGTAGGTCTTGTAGTACCAAAGAAACCTATAGATGGCAGGTAACCCGGAAGCACCGTACCATTAGTTTCGCTGTAGTTAACCTGTATGTTTTTTACACTTGTAAGTACACCCAATAATCCGTTTACAAAAGGGTTACCATCCTGAGACACCTTCGGGTCTGCGGCTATTTTCTCGCCCGGTTTCGGCGGTGCTTTTGGCGCGGCTCCTTTAGCCGGAGTCTTTTTCTTAGGCCCAAGCCCCAGGTATTTATAAAACATATCCATGCTAAGTGTAGCATTGATTTTGTGCGAATTATTGTTCTGTATCGTGTTACCTAATGCTGTACCGTCTGCCGAAAACGCAAGCGCATCGGTACTACGGGTCCAGTTGTAGGTAGCGTTATAGCTGTACGTTGCTTTTACAAAACTAAGGAACGGCAGCTTGCTGAGCGGCAAATCATAGTTCACCACAAAATTTTGCGTATGGGTGTTTGGTGTACCAATGTTCCAGAAATCTGTAAATACCGTGTAGCTTTCTATTGGGTTACCCTCCTCATCAATATAGTTCCTTACAATATTGCTGGTAGCCACCGCGTAGTTAAACTTAAGTGACTTGGTAATATTATAGTTAAAGCCATACTGGTAATTAAAGAAATAGTTTCTCCTGTACAGCGGGCTTATGGCTATACCTTCTACATCTATGTTACGGTACTGCATCCTGTTGTACTGCCTCAGGATGTTTGTACTAAACGAAAGGTTAGACGGCAGGTAGTTAAAGTTGAAATCGCTCAGCATTTTCCAGTACTGGCTCTTTTTCATAAAGCCAACATTTTTAAGCGGTTCTACCGGCTTGCCCTGGAAGGTGTAGTTATAATCTGCCGTAGCCCTTACCTGCTGATCCAGCTGTTGTTCTATCTGGTAATCGCTGTGGTTTGTTTGGTTATACGAATACGACAGCGTAACGTTTTCCGGGCTGTAAATATGTGCTTTCTGTTCTGGTGCACGTTCTTTTTTAACCCCAATAAAGTTAATGCTCTTTGTTTTGGTATAGTCTACATTACGGTTTAATATCGACTCGCGTTCGGCATCGGAAGTAGCTACATCAAGTGCCTGGTCTATGGTAATGTCTTGATAATATTGATCATACTTAGGCGTAACTGAAGTTTCGCCTACAGCATAGTTAAACGGAATATTAAGGTGTGCCTTTTTAGGCAATAGCTTCCCTATATTAAGATTTGTTACCAGACTATACTGCTTGGTATCTTTAAGGCTTCTTTCGGTAGGCCCCTGCTCTACCGTACCAAAACCAATAGTGCTAAGGTTACCCGTAGCCGAAAGCGTGGCAAGGTCGGCAAAGTTAGTATCTAACGCTGCTGTAGCGGCATATCCGCCCTTGTTATCCATGTCGCTAAGGCGAAGTTCGTTAAACCAAACCTCTCCCCTAACCGCAGGTGCCGGCGAAGGAACGGTAGCAAGGCTAAGCACGTTGTTTCGTACACCCAGCATCAGTACGCGTACGTTACCAAAGTTAGGGTTACCTTTTATTCCCAGCATCATACCGGGTGCCAGCGAAGGGTCTAGCTCGCGGGCATCTACCCTGTAAACACGGTCAACGGGGTCATACGGAATGGCATTTTGCAACGCAAGAAGTTTTAGTTTGGTAAGGGCACTAATACTCACCATTACTTCGTTGTCCTCAGGCCACACATCTTCTGCCCTATAGGCAAGATCTGCGCGTCCATCAAAAACGGTTTTCTTAAGCGGTTTACGTATTTCGTAGAAGTTGTCACTGGCGTCGGTACCGAAACGTACTACAGCCGCCAACTGGTCGTCCTGAAGGGCATTGCTTTCTTCATTGCCCGTATTATCAGGAAGCGCCTCGGCGTGCAGGAACATCCTTATTTTTTTATACTGGCGCATGTCTACGTTTACATACTTAAACACCGCACGGGTATCCCCGGGTTCAAGCCCTGAGTTAATATCATTACTACCATTAGTAGCATATACACGAAGTGACAAAGCTTGTTCGTTCTGGTTAATAACCGCATTGTTACTGTACAGCTGCTCACGTATTACACCCGGAGGCGACATATATGGTATAGGCGAACGCTGGGTGTTTTCCTGTACGTTTAACGATACCACATCAAAACCGGTGTGCCACCTTTCAGCATCGTCAGCATTAGTAAGGTCGCTGTCCAGTGAATTTTCGTACTGCCTCCATTCGCTGCGTACCAGGTCAAAAGCACCCATACGAAGCGTAACATCACTCTTAAATCCGGTAAGCATTACACGCATAAAACGGATAGAACGCAGGCTGCTAAGCGACCCCACGCTATCGGTCATGCTCTTAACCGGAATTTTGTACAGTAACCACCTGCGCCTTGTAGTCCCTTCTTCCATCGGCTCAGAGTCGCTCTTACGCTCATCTACAAGGTAGTTTGTACCCACTATGGCATTTGGCCCTATTGGTATTTCATAAGTATAATACGCATCTATGGTATTCATGGTATTATCCTTGTTTATGTCTTCAATATCAGGTAATGTAGTGCTACCCCTGTTAGTGTTACCCACATCTACAGGCGAGTTACCCTGAACGCCGTTGTAATCTTTATAACGGTCTATAATACCGCCTTCTACGGTAAGGTAGTAACGGTAGTTATCTGCAGCAGGGTCTTCAAACCCGGCAAATGCAGGAAACTTAGCCGCTTCTTCAGCATCGTTAAGACCATCAAAACCTACGTCCTGAAGTTCCCTGTTGGCAGCATTAGTATCAAAAGCATAGATAAGCGACTGCGATGAAGGTACCTTGCCCCAGTCTGAAGAATACACAAGTGCTGCACCATCGGTGCCCGGCAACCCATTTTCGTATTGCTTACGGTTATCGTGAAGTATATCTTCCGAGATTTCACCCAAATGCAGAATCAGCTTACCGGTATTGCTAGGATCTTCCTCATCAGACGGATTAGCATAATACGGATCCAGCATCCAGAACTGAATATACTCTACGTTAGTCTGCTCAAAGTTAGTAGATGTAAGCGACCTCATAATACCACCCCAGTTTTGCGTAGCACGGGCATCGTTAAACATACCCTGCCCATCGGCATCCGGGCTAAAGTTATACGGGCCGCGTTCCTTTGGAAAATAAGAAAGGTCTAAAGTTGTTACAACCCGGCTTTGCCCCGGGGCAACATCTGTATTAGGATAAAGCTCTGAATAGTAAATACGACGCGTAAGGTTAGTAGAAACAGAACCTGCGTTTATACCCGCAGGCCTTGAGCCCGACGCATAAAAAATAGGATCTATACTATACCAGGCCAGCTTACCACGCTTGTAACCGGTAGATACAAATTTATCGGTATCGGTACCCGTACCCTCATACCCTACAGGCACACTGGCAAGCGACCATCCGGAAGCACCACGAAGGTCGATATTGCTCTGCGATCCCTCAAAGTCTTCTACATACGTGGTGGCTTCGCCATTAAACTGGTCGGCTTTACTCGCTCCCGGTTTAAGGTACGCAAACTCGCCACGGAATGAAAGATTAGATGGCACATCAGTATCTACAAACGGCAGCTTATTTACCATACGGGTAAAAAATGGCATCTCTGTACTAAAGTTTGTATTAATACCAAAGATGGTATTGTTTACCGACTCCTGACCGTAGTTTGTTTTATTAGTAAATGGCCTTTCAGACATACGCAAAATGGTAGCCCCTACAAGAAACTTATCGTTAAACTTGTGTTCTACGTTAATACCAAAGAAACGCCTGGTCTGCTGACCAAATGTGTTATTATTTTCTAACGAAACCTGTACCGGTGTACTTGAGTTTAGCAATGAAGGATCTAGTATTTCCACCGTACCTGCCTGGTAGTTTACGGTATAATCTACCCCCTCTACAAGGGTACGCCCACCGGCAGTAACTACCACAGAACCCTGTGGCACATTAAAGGCACCAAGAGATATACCACCGCCACCAGAGCTTTTAAATCTACCTTTTAGCTGGAACTTATTTTTACCGGTTTGCTGCATGGCCTCTGCCTGTGTAGAAGCATATAGTTTACGGTAAACGTATTTGCGCTGGTTTTCGTTATACGAAGATTCATCTGAGTACAAGGCGCTGTTACCTGTGTTAGTACCAAGCTTATCAAAAAGCAATTTACCAAACGGCTCTACGGTAGAGAAAATAACACGGCCGTTTTGCTGGTCTATGGTTAATCCTGGATAAAAGTCGAAGAAACCATCACCACTAGGCTGAGGGTCGCCCGCGTAGGTAAGGCGGTCCATGTTAAACACCCTAAGTAGCGGAGTTTCTTTAACATCGGCCTGTGTTCCTGTGCCATCGGGTAAATCAAGCCCACCCACGTTAGCCGGCGTGATATAGTTAAGCGGAGAGGGGTCTGTATATAATATATTAAGTGTAAAGTTTTCCTGGCTCAATTGGTACCCATTCGGAATCTGGTACACGTTTTTCATCATCAGGTTCCAGGTAGGCTGGCCCACATTTACAAGGCTGCTCTTAAGCAACTTCAGAACAAGGCTGTTAGTAGAAACCGCAGTTACCTGCGATGTACCGTTATTATCTGTAACAGTAGGTGTTGTAGCATCTACACCATCGGTACCAAACTCACCCACCTGAAATACCTTGTCGCCTACCGTATACTGGTACGCTACTGCAAGTACCTCGTCGTTGTTAAGCTTGGTATTTAATGAAATGTAACCTAACCTGGCATTATACGTAAACTCAGATGTGGTTAGCTTACGGGCATTTTCCAGTTTTACGTAGTCGAGCCCCTCTGTAGTTTTGCCGTTAATGGCACCCACAAAGCTACTGCTAGATGTGTTTACTATCTGCCTTATCGTTGAAGCCAGTAAACTCGGGTTATCAACGCTTGTATTACCTATATTGGACGGATCTAGCCTGTTGTTTCCGTTATCCGGATAATTGTTGTAAAATGCAGGATCGCCGGCTTCGTTATTGGTTACGTTATAAAAAAACGCAGCAGGGTCTACACCCTTTCCTATATACCCTACAGAACGGTTTGTAATATCTTCAACGGGGGCAGTGTTTACAAGAGGCTTAGACTGTAACCTGCCTTCACCCAAATCCTGGAACGCTACAATATTACGCGAGTTATTCTCGGTAGTATTAATACGGTTTTGCTTGTTTGTAACCCACACTTCAATACGTGTTATCTGCACGCGGTTGTCTATAAGCGGATAGCTTCTTAACCAGTGGTCATAACGCTCGCGGAAAAACTGCGACAGGAAGAAATGCCTGTTTTCATCATACTCAAGCGCGTACAGCGAGAAATCCTGTACTACGCTGCCACCCTGGGCAGTAACGGTTTTGCTTTGTGATTTTTGCTCAGAATAAATACCCGTAAAGGTAGTTTTACCAAACTGAAATTGCCCCTTTACACCAAAGAGGCTCTGTGCTCCCCGTATAAGGGAGTTAGACAATGGGAAGCTTACGTTACCCACTTCTATTTTCCTGATTATATCATCCTCGGTAGGCGTATAATCAAGCTTAATCATATTTTGGAACGCGAATGTACTTTGGGTATCATAGTTGGCCATTACGTTTAGCCTTGTACCCACTTTACCCTGAAGGCTCATGCTTATACGCTGGTCAAAATCAAATGTAAGGCTCTTTCGGTTACGCGGAGATAAGGCAGGGTTATCCTGCCTGGTGTAACGCATACCAAGGTCTACCTCTACAGACCCCTGTGGCTTTACATCTATGGTATTACCGCCAAAAATACTTTCAAACAAACCTGATTTTACGTAATACCGTGGCAGGGCATCTTTTTGCTGCTTCTCTGTGGCCTTATCACTTATGGATTTGTTTTTTTCCTGGTAATATTGGCGCATAGACTCGCGCAGCACCAGCTGCTCGTACTCCTCGGGTGTAAGCATAACGGGGTAACTTATGTTAAACCCGTCAAATTTATTGGTATAAATATACGTATTGGTCCTTGGGTCGTACTCATACGCCTCTACAATACTGGTAGGGTTTTTAAGCTCTACCTTACCTGTATTATAACCTTTTATGGTATCGCGTGAAGCTTCCGATTCTTCTTCTTCGGTTACCTGCGCCTGTACCATTACGCCCATAACCAGGAACAGTAATGAAAAGGTATACTTCAGATGTTTATAAAAGTGGTTAGAGTACTCTGTTTTCAAAGACTATAAATTTTTTAATGCTAATTTTATTATTGCTTCAACCGTAGCGGAAGGATCTTGCGTAAGTATTTTCTCCACCGCTTTTTCAGCCAGCTTTTTATTAAAGCCTAATACTTCCAAGGCAGATAACGCCTCATCTCGGTTTGTATTGTAGCCCGGCGCCGAAACTTCCTCCAAATCGTACAGTTTTAACACTTTATCCTTCAGGTCCAGTATAACGCGCTGCGCGGTTTTTGCCCCTATCCCTTTTATAGACTGTATGGCGGCTACATTACCCGTACCTATGTGGCCTATGATTTGCCTTGGCTCTAAAGAGGATAACATGGTACGCGCCGTACCGGCACCTACACCGGAAACCGATATTAACAACTTAAACAGCTCGCGCTCGGCCTTTTCGGCAAAACCAAAAAGCGTATGCGCATCTTCCTTAATCTGAAGATACGTATACAGCTTTATTTTTTCTGAATCAGGAAGCAGTGAAAATGTATGCAGTGATATATGTACAAGATAACCTACACCATGGCAGTCTATCACTACATCGGTTGGTGTTTTTTCTACCAGCCTTCCTTCAAGATGTGCTATCATAAATTGTTAATTGCCTTATGAATGTCCAAAAATAAAAAATTTATTTACATAAAACCCCCAAGATTATTTCCTGGGGTTTTTGCTTCGCTTTTCTTTTTCCTGTGCATCTACAACAGCTACAGCGGCCATGTTTACCATTTCGTTTACACTGGCGCCAAACTGTACTATGTGCACCGGCTTATCCATACCCATCATTATAGGGCCTATAGATATTACCTGATCCAGTTCTTTTAAGAGCTTGTAGGTAATGTTTGCCGATTCCAGGTTAGGGAATATCATTACATTGATTTTCTTACCTGCCAGTTTAGAGAACGGGAATTTATCCTGATGCATGGCTTGGTTTAGGGCAAAGTCGGCCTGCACCTCACCGTCTACAATAAGATCCGGGTAGTTTTTATGCAAATAATTTACCGCCTCACGTACTTTTACGGCACCCGCTTCCTGAGAAGAACCAAAGTTAGAGTACGACACCATAGCTATTACGGGCTCTAAACCAAACAAACGGGCAGTACTTGCCGTAAGCAGTGCTATTTTAGCAAGGTCTTCGGCAGTAGGATCCGGGTTTATTGCCGTATCAGATAAAAATATAGGGCCGCGCTTGGTAAGCATAAGGTTAGTAGTAGCAATGCGGCTAA
This sequence comes from Flavobacterium sp. RNTU_13, assembly GCF_046614455.1. NCBI lineage: Bacteria > Pseudomonadati > Bacteroidota > Flavobacteriia > Flavobacteriales > Flavobacteriaceae > Flavobacterium > Flavobacterium sp. RNTU_13. The sequence goes on from NZ_JBKJHB010000001.1 coordinate 139,393, forward strand.
TACCCGGCGCCCTGTCTATTACCTGCAACACCGGCTTAACCGATGCCGGATAGTTGCGGCTGTATCCAGTAATCATGGCATCTGCATCGCCCTGGCTTACCATCATGGCAGCATAGTAGTTACGCTGGGTCATCATTTTGCTGGCATCAAGCTCGCTTACGCCCCTGCGCCTGCGGGCTTCCCAAAAGGCTTTGGCATACGCTTTAAAACCATCCTCAGCTGCCATAGACTCCGCACGCGGATCTACAATTTTACACTCAAAATCAAAACCGATTTCCTCCTTAAGCTCCTGTATGGTTTCGCGGTTACCTAAAAGTATTGGTTCGCCTATACCCTCTTCCTTTACAATCTGGGCTGCCTTAAGCACATCCAGCTGGTCTGCCTCGGCAAATACTATGCGCTTAGGCGCACTTTTGGCACGGTTAATAAGCAACCTTGCCATTTTGTTGTCGTTACCCAGCCTGTCCAGCAGTTCTTCTTTGTATTTCTCCCAGTTTTCAATTGGCTTTTGTGCCACGCCACTATCCATGGCTGCCTTAGCCACAGCCGGCGGTACCACAGCAATAAGCCTCGGGTCAAACGGTTTAGGGATTATATAGTCGCGGCCAAAAATCAGTTTGGTTTCGCCATAGGCTATATTTACCTGCTCCGGCACTGACTCTTTAGCAAGCTGAGCCAAAGCGTGTACCGCAGCCATTTTCATTTCCTCGTTAATCTTAGTAGCCCTTACATCCAGCGCTCCGCGGAAAATGTACGGGAAACCAAGCACGTTGTTTACCTGGTTAGGATTATCGCTACGGCCGGTAGCCATAATAATGTCTGAACGTGTGGCTATTGCCGTATCGTAATCAATTTCGGGCGTAGGGTTTGCCATGGCAAAAACAATAGGGTCTTTAGCCATGGTAAGCAGCATTTCGGGCGTAAGCAGTTTACCTACCGAAAGCCCCAGAAACATATCTGCACCTACTATGGCTTCGGCAAGGGTTTTAGGCTCACCCGGCTGCGCATACTTCATTTGTATCGGCAGCAGGTCGGTACGGCTTTGTACCAGCATACCGTTAACATCAAACATGGTAATGTTCTCAGCCTTTACACCCAGTAACAAGTACAGGTTAGCACAAGCCAGCGCGGCAGAACCCGCACCTGAAACCACAATTTTAATTTCAGATATATTTTTACCGGCAAGCTCTGCAGCATTTAGTAACGCTGCCGACGATATTATGGCTGTACCATGCTGGTCGTCGTGCATTACGGGGATATTAAGTTCTTCTACCAGGCGGCGTTCTATTTCAAACGACTCCGGAGCCTTAATATCTTCAAGGTTAATACCGCCAAAGGTTGGCGCTATGTTTTTAACGGTTTCTACAAACCTGTCTATATCTTTTGCGTCTACTTCAATATCAAAAACATCTATATCGGCAAAAATTTTAAATAAAAGGCCTTTACCTTCCATTACCGGCTTACTGGCTTCCGGGCCTATGTCGCCCAGGCCAAGTACCGCAGTACCGTTAGATATTACCGCTACAAGGTTACCTTTTGCGGTGTATTTATACACATTGTTTACATCCTTTGAAATTTCCAGACAAGGTTCTGCCACGCCGGGAGAATAAGCGAGCGAAAGATCGCGCTGGGTGGCATACGGTTTTGTTGGTACAATCTGAATTTTACCAGGTTGGGGTTTTGCGTGGTAAAGCAGCGCTTCCCTTCGTTTACTGTACTGATTCATTCGTTTTCGTAATTTGGATTTACAAAGGTAAACCTATGCAGCAAACTGCGAAATATTTAACGATATTCTTTTGCCCGAACCTGAAATTAAAAAAATGTATCTTTAGCCTGCAAAATCATATTACGCAACTATGAAAAAAATAGCCGCTATACTGCTTATTGCCGCCGGCATTATGCAGTCTTGCCAAAAAAAAGAAGCTGTAACCACGCCAAACAAGGCACTGGCCACCGTACTAAACGATTACTACCAGCAACGCCTTAAGCTATATCCGCTGGAAGCTACCCAGGCTGGCGATGCCCGTTATAACGACCTGTTTCCTAATACGCTGAGCGATGCTTTTCATGATCAGGTAAAAGACTTTTTTACCAAATACAAAGAAGCACTATCCAAATTTAAAGACGACGAGCTGAGTGAAAACGACCGCCTGAGCAAAGAAATCCTGATGTGGACGTGCAACAACGAACTGGACAGGCTTAAATTTCATGAGGAGTTACTGCCTTTTAACCAGTTTAGTGGTACGCACCTGGCCATGGGGCAGCTGGCATCGGGTAGCGGTGCGCAGCCTTTTAAAACCGTAGCCGATTACAACAACTGGCTGAAACGCCTTGACGGCTACAACGAATATCTCGTTACGGCACTTGCCCGTATGAAGGAAGGTGTGGCTAAAGGCTATGTGCTCCCAAAAACACTGACCGAAAAAATGATTCCGCAGTTTAAGGAAATGGCAAATGAAGATGTGCCTTCGCACTTGTTTTATATGCCCATAAAAAATTTCCCGAAAGACTTTAGCGAAGCCGACAAAAAAGAACTTGCCGCGAAGTACACTACTATACTTAAAGATAAGCTTATTCCGGCATTTAAAAATATTTATAACTACTTAAGCACCGACTACCTTAAAGCAAGCCTTCCGCAAAGTGGTATTAGTGCCATTCCGCAAGGCAAGGAATACTACAACTTCCTGATAAAGAACTACACCACTACCGAAATGGGCGCCGATGAAATACACAACCTTGGGCTTAAAGAAGTGGCACGCATTAAGGCGGAAATGGAAAAAGTGAAACAGCAGGTGGGTTATACGGGCGACCTGAAATCGTTCTTTGACTATGTGCGAAACAAAAAGGAACTGATGCCGTTTACTAATCCGCAACAGGTTATAGACAACTTTAACGCCATACACAACCGCATGAAACCGAACCTGGAAAAGCTGTTTGGTAAAAAGCCAAAAACGCCGTTTGAGGTGCGCCGTACCGAGGCGTTTCGTGAGGCGACTGCCAGTGCAGAGTACAACCAGGGCAGTGTAGACGGTACGCGTCCGGGGATTTTTTATGTACCAATCCCGGATGTAAAGAAATACAACACTTTTGCCGATGAAGACCTGTTTCTGCACGAGGCCATACCGGGGCACCATTACCAGATTTCGCTACAACAGGAAAACAAAGACCTGCCTGAGTTCAGAAAAACAATTTGGTTTAATGCCTATGGCGAAGGCTGGGCACTATATACAGAATCACTAGGTAAAGAGCTTGGCCTGTATACCGACCCTTACCAGTACTTCGGGATGCTAAGTGCCGAAATGCACCGTGCTATACGCCTGGTGGTAGATACCGGTATGCACACCAAAGGCTGGACCCGCGAGCAAGCCATACAATACTCCCTGGATAACGAAGCCGAACCACAGGAAAGCATCATAGCCGAAGTGGAACGTTATATGGCCATACCGGGTCAGGCGCTGTCGTATAAAATAGGCCAACTTAAAATACGTGAGCTGCGCACAAAAGCAGAAAAGGAACTTGGCACCAAATTCAGCATTAAGGAATACCATGACCAGGTACTGGATGCAGGATGCCTACCATTAAAAGTTTTGGAAGATAAAATCAATAAATGGATTGCAAGTAAAAAGTAATAGGGAGCCTCGCTGAAAAGCGGGGCTTTTTTTTGCCACTAATTGCACAAATCTTTTTTCGTTGATAATAATTAAAAACACCCGACCGTTTTACATAACTTTGAACAAACCTTCAACCTATGAAAAACTTACTCTCAGCACTTTTAATCATCGTCTGCATATCGGTTTCTGCCCAAACAAAATTTAAAATCAAGGAAGTGGTAGGCAAGGACTGGAAATCTACCTTTTATATTGTTAATGAAAAAGGTAAAATAACCAAACAACTGGACACAACCAAATATCTTATGCTTATGAGTCCTAAGCAATATGTATACTTTGCAGTATTTGCTCTTAAAAATAAAAAAGGTTGGCAAGCCATTGACTTTAATGAGAAAATATTATTTGAGGTATACAACTGGAGTCCAGGAGAACCAACACCTGACGGACTGATTGAGAACAGAATCAGGATAATTGATAAAGATGCAAAAATTGGTTTTGCAGATGAAAAAGGTAATATTGTCATCCGTCCCCAGTTTGAAATTGCGAGTTCATTCTACCAGGGAAAGGCCATGATTGGTAAAGAATGTAAAAAAATACCCTGGGGCAATCATGAGAATGAGGAAGGTGGTTGCCACCACTATAGCATTAACTGCAATCAAAATGGTTATATTAATACAAAGGGAGAAATAATAGAACTTGGAGATTTTACATTTGAAGCCATTAAAAAGAAAATAGGCTGGAAGACTCCTTATTAATCCCAAACAAAACTACAACCTACTTCAAAAACTCGATATTCCGCATAAGCCCGGAATACTTGGTGCGTTTTACTGCTGAATTTTTAAATACCTTACGGAAGGTATCTTCGGTTATTTCTTCCCAGTCTTTTTTAGTGAGGGTCAGTAAATCCGGGTGTGGGCTAAATAGCGGCTCTCGGTGCGGCTTACTAAAACGGTTCCATGGGCATACGTCCTGGCACACATCGCACCCAAAAGCCCAGTCATCAAAGCTGCCCTTCATTTCATGCGGAATGTTTTCCTTAAGCTCTATGGTAAAATAGCTGATGCACTTGCTGCCATCTACTACATAAGGCGCGATGATGGCCTGGGTAGGGCAGGCATCCAGGCAGGCGGTGCAAGAGCCACAATGATCGGTAGTGGCGTGGTCGTATTCCAAATCTATGTCTACAATCAGTTCAGCAATAAAGAAAAACGAACCCGTTTTTTTGCTCAGCAGGTTGCTGTTTTTGCCTATCCAGCCTAAGCCGCTTTTGGCAGCCCATGCCTTATCGAGCACCGGGGCACTGTCTACAAACGCCCTACCCCCTACTTCGCCTATGTTATCGTTGATGGATTGTAACAGTTCTTTCAGTTTATCTTTTATAACCGAATGGTAATCCTGCCCGTAAGCGTATTTAGAAATCTTATAGGTTTCGGAAATCTGCTTTTCTTCAGGATAGTAGTTCAGCAGCAGGGAAATCACGCTTTTAGCACCATCCACAAGCAGCGTTGGGTCGAGCCGCTTATCAAAATGGTTTTCCATATACTGCATCTGGCCGTGACGGTTTTCGTTGAGCCATTTTTCCAGACGTGGGGCTTCTTCTTCCAAAAACCCAGCTTTGGAAATACCGCACGACATGAAGCCAATGCGTAAAGCTTCGGATTTTATAAAGGCAGTATGTTTTGATTTAAGATTTATGATTTAAGATTTAAGATTGAACTACACTCACCTTCTAACCATTTCTGGCTTTAACAGTTTTTAGTGAACTCACAAATATTGCCGTCAATTCATTGCCTTCAATCCAAATGGGTTCCACTTCAGCCTTATTTAGACATTGTTTATCCATGACTATTTCAAGCCAAAACAACGTTTCATCGGCTTCTTCCGCAACTATGGTAAGTTTAGCAATAAACTCCCGGTCGCTTCTTGCTCTGCAGGCCGCCCGATAATTAGCTCCAACTGATGTACCACTTCGTACAATTTGATTTGCAACGGCCCTACAAGCAATTGTATTTGGCAACTTTTCTATCAAATCAATTATCATTAAAGAAAAGCGTTTTGAACGGAATTTAAGCTCATCTGTAGTCATAACTATAAACGTAATCGAAGTTCAATCTTAAATCTTAAATCTTAAATCCTTAATCAAACAACCCGCCTTGCACTCCCGGTTTTACCCTGTTAAGATGCTTATACGCTTTCTCAGTTACTTCACGTCCGCGTGGGGTACGGATGATAAAACCTTCCTGTATCAGGAACGGTTCGTATACTTCCTCTATAGTTTCGCCATTTTCAGATACGGCGGTAGCCAAGGTAGAAAGCCCTACCGGCCCGCCTTTAAATTTATCGATAATGGTCGTCAGGATTTTGTTATCCATTTCGTCAAGCCCATGCGCATCTACATTAAGGGCGCGGAGTGCATACCGCGATATTTCTATATCTATGCGCCCGTTACCCTTAATCTGGGCAAAATCACGCACGCGGCGCAGCAACGCATTGGCTATACGCGGCGTACCACGGCTTCGACCGGCAATTTCAATGGCTGCCTCCATGGTAATAGGCATTTTAAGGATCGCCGAACTACGCTCTACAATAGTGGTAAGAAGTTCGGTAGTGTAGTATTGTAAGCGGCTTTGTATACCAAAACGCGCGCGCATGGGCGCCGTAAGCAAACCCGAACGCGTGGTAGCACCTACCAGTGTAAACGGGTTTAGCCCTATTTGTACCGAACGGGCATTGGGGCCGCTCTCTATCATTATATCAATCTTAAAGTCCTCCATGGCAGAATACAGGTATTCTTCCACTACAGGACTAAGACGGTGGATTTCGTCTATAAAAAGGATGTCTCGCTCTTCAAGGTTGGTTAACAATCCGGCAAGGTCGCCCGGTTTGTCTAATACCGGCCCGGAGGTAATTTTAATGCCTACACCAAGCTCGCTCGCAAGGATATTTGCCAATGTGGTCTTACCAAGCCCCGGTGGCCCGTGAAAAAGCGTATGATCCAGCGCTTCACTACGCAGGTTAGCCGCCTCTACAAACACCTTCAGGTTTTCAAGCACCTGCTCCTGCCCTGTAAAATCGTCAAACGATAACGGGCGCAGTTTCTTTTCAAGGTCGAGTTCCTCGGGATTAAAATTTTTATTGGTAGGATCGAGATTCGCGTTCATAGCGCAAATATAACGCAAATAGCGTTAGCTACATTTGGTAGCCCTCGGAAAGAACATCATGCCATTCCGGATGATTATTTATATAGTAGGCTACATACCCACAAAGTGGCACCACAAAAAGTCCGTTGCTGCGTGCATAGCCTAACACCTGTTTTACAAGTTCGGCAGCCACACCCTGACCTCGCAAATCAGTCGGCACTTCCGTATGGGTAAGGTACAGTTTATCTTCTTTTATGTGAAACTCTAAAAACGCAAGTTGGCCGTCGGCACTAATTTCAAACTGGCACTCCGCATCGTTTTTTTTAAAATCAGATAATATCATGTAGTAGTACTTTTTATAAAGTTCTGAAATATAAACGTATTAAAAACCTAACATAACGTTAAGCATTCTTCCTTTGCGTAAGGTAGTACACCGGCACCCCGGCAAGCATAATAGCCACACCCCAGCCACATGTTTCCGGCTTATCTATAAGCAATGCAATACAGAAAAACGCTGCAAGTACAAAATAGACTATGGGCAAAAACGGATATCCAAAGGCTTTGTAGGGCCTTTCGGTATTTGGCATTTTCTTACGAAGGATAAAAATACCATAAATAGTAAGGATATAGAAAATCACCACAATGATCATTACATAATCCAGCAAGTCGCCATATTTACCGGTTAAACACAGTACTGATGCCCAAATGCACTGTAACCATAGCCCCCAACCGGGTACACTTGCCTTGTTAAGACTGGCTGCTTTTTTAAAAAACAAGCCATCGTTCGCCATGGTATAGTATACACGTGCGCCCGCCAATATAAGCCCGTTGTTACAGCCAAACGTAGAAATCATAATCATAATGGCTATGATATAACTCCCGTTGGTGCCAAAGATAAACTGCGACGCCTCTACTGCTACGCGTTCAGACGGTGCGAAGGCAATGTTTTGCATTGGCATTACAGCAATGTACATAATGTTGGCCAAAATATAAATAATGGTTACAATCAGCGTTCCAAGGAATAAACTCAGCCCCACATTACGCTGCGGGTTTTTAATTTCGCCGGAGATAAACGTAACACCGTTCCAGGCATCGCTACTAAACAGTGAACCCACCATACTCGCCGCAATGGCAGATAAAAGCACCGTACCACCAATATTTATCCATTGACCTGAGTCTTTACTGAATGATTTGGCAGTCCAGGCATCCGCCCAGTTTGCATTCCAGATGTCTGCTTTTGCTGCAAGGATAAAACCGAACACCACCAAACCAAGCAGCGAAGCGATTTTAGTAATGGTAAAGACTGTTTGTATGTATTTACCGTTTTTTACACCACGGCTGTTTATATAGGTAAGGATTATAATGGTAACAATAGAAACCAACTGGGCAGCATTAAGCTTAAAACTGCCTACTTCGTAAAGAATATTCTGGTCGCCCAATTGCGGAATGAGGTAGGCTGTAAATTTACCAAACGCTACCCCTACCGCTGCAATGGTACCGGTTTGTATAACCGCAAAGAAACTCCAGCCGTATAAAAAGGCAATGAGCTTATTATAGGCTTCCTTTAAGTACACATACTGACCACCCGCCTTTGGGAACATGGCACTCAGCTCACCGTAGCTCACTGCAGCAATCATTGTCATAAGACCCGAAAGTACCCATATAAGAATCAGCCACCCGGCACTGCCTATGTTTTGCACCATACCGGCGCTAACAATAAAGATACCGGAGCCTATCATGGACCCTACAACAAGCATGGTGCCGTCTAGTAAGCCCAGCTCGCGCTTCATATTTTTATCTTCCTGCATATTGAATGTTTGGTTAAGGAGCTAAAGATAAAATTTTAAACGGAATTACAATAAAAAAGTACGGCTCCCAAAAAGGGAGCCGTAATTGTATAACGATATAAGAAATATAATCTTAGTGGTGAAGCTGCTCTTCGCCCGGCTTCATAGGCACGTTCTGAGGAACAAAGTCTTCATCATGACCTGGCTTGCTGTAGTCATAAGCCCAACGGTATACCTCAGGTATTTCGCCCGGCCAGTTACCGTGGATGTGCTCTACAGGAGTAGTCCACTCAAGGGTATTAGCCCTCCATGGGTTTTGCGGCGCACGCTTACCTTTAAACATACTGTAGAAGAAGTTCCAAAGGAACACCAACTGGAACGCAGCACCTATAAGGGCAAACATTGTGATTACCACGTTAGCATCGGCAAGGTCATCAAATAATGGGAATGCAGAGTTTGTATAGTAACGACGAGGAAGACCTGCCATACCAAGGAAGTGCATTGGGAAGAAAACTCCGTAAGCACAAACCGCAGTTACCCAGAAGTGGATGTAACCAAGAGTCTTGTTCATCATACGACCGAACAATTTAGGGAACCAGTGGTAAATACCTGCAAACATTCCGTAAAGTGCAGATATACCCATTACTAAGTGGAAGTGGGCAACTACAAAGTACGTATCGTGAACGTTAATATCCAGTGTACTGTCACCAAGTATAATACCTGTAAGACCACCTGTAATGAATGTAGATACAAAACCTATAGAGAACAACATTGCAGGGTTTAGCTGAAGGTTACCTTTCCATAGTGTGGTAATCCAGTTAAATGCCTTAACCGCCGATGGGATTGCAATAAGTAGCGTTGTAAAGGTAAACACCGATCCAAGGAACGGGTTCATACCTGATACGAACATGTGGTGACCCCAAACGATTGTTGAAAGGAAAGCAATTGCAAGTATTGAAGTAATCATGGCGCGGTAACCAAAGATAGGCTTACGTGCATTTGACGTCATAATTTCAGATACAAGACCCATTGCAGGAAGGATTACAATGTAAACTTCCGGGTGACCAAGGAACCAGAAAAGGTGCTCATACAGTACCGGAGATCCACCCTGATAGTGAAGTACATCACCCGCAATGTAAATGTCCGAAAGGAAGAATGAAGTACCAAAGCTCCTGTCAAATATAAGTAGTAGTGCTGCAGATAATAGTACCGGGAACGATACCACACCAATAACAGCAGTGATGAAAAGCGCCCAAACAGTAAGTGGCAGCCTTGTCATAGACATACCTTTTGTCCTTAGGTTGATTACTGTAACAATATAGTTAAGTGACCCCATAAGAGACGATGCAATGAAGATAGCCATTGAAACCAACCAAAGCGTCATACCTGCACCAGAACCAGGAATAGCCTGAGGAAGTGCCGATAGTGGCGGATAGATTGTCCAACCTGCAGACGCAGGACCAGCTTCAAGGAATAATGATGCAACCATTACAACCGCAGAAATGAAGAACAACCAGTAAGAAACCATGTTCATAAATCCTGATGCCATATCGCGTGCACCAATTTGCAACGGAATAAGAAGGTTACTAAACGTACCACTTAAACCGGCTGTAAGTACAAAGAATACCATGATTGTACCGTGGATGGTAACAAGAGCAAGGTAAATATCATTACGCATTACTCCGTTAGGGGCAAACTTATCGCCAAGAAGCACTTTAAATATACCAAAAGACTCCTCCGGCCATGCGATTTGCATACGGAATAAAAGCGACATTATAATACCAATGATACCCATAAGCGTACCGGTAATAAGGTACTGCTTGGCAATCATTTTGTGATCGAGACTGAAGATATACTTCGTAATGAAGGTCTCCTTGTGGTGATGACCGTGATCATCGTGAGCGTGAATCTCGTGTCCTTCTGCTGACATATTTCTTTAATTTGATATGTTTAAACTAAAATTATTTCCCTGTTGCTTTTTTTACAGTATCTGCTTTAGGAGCAGCACTGTCTGTAACAACAACAGCAGAATCTGCTTTTGCAGGAGCAGCTGCACCAGCAGGAGCGGCTTCTCCTTCTGCCTCTTTCTTCACAGCCTGCCCAAGAGTTTCTTTCTCAGATAGCCATTTTTTGAAATCAGCTTCATCTTCAACAACAATTTTCATTTGCATATTGTAGTGAGAAGCACCACAAATTTTATTACAAAGAAGCAGGTAATCAAACGCGTACGGCTCAAGAGCAGTTTTTCCTTGTGCTACAAGCTCCTGACTCTTTTTAGTACGGATTTCGTTGATATGGTCTACTTTCGCCATAATCTTAGGATCCTGACGCATCTCTTCAGTTGTAATTGAAGGAACAAAACCAAACTGGGTTACCATACCAGGAACCACGTTCATCTGCGCCCTGAAGTGCGGCATATAAGCAGAGTGAAGTACATCCTGAGAACGGAACTTAAATATGATTTGCTTACCTTTTGGCAGGTGAAGTTCGCTTGCAGCTACATCATCCTGAGAAAACGGATCAGCCATATCTACACCCATACTGTTTACACCTTTAATGTAACGTACGTTTGCTTTACCAAGCTTACCATCTTTACCGGCATAACGTACCTCCCAGTTAAACTGCTTAGCGTATACCTCTACATAGATAGCATCCTCTTTCGCTTCCTCATCTATAAACATAATGTTTACCCAGGCAAACAAACCGTAAAGGATAAGAACGAATAGTACAATTACCGGGATAATTGTCCAAAGGAACTCAAGTTTATTATTATCAGAAAAATATAGTGCCACTTTTCCTTTTTCACCACGGTACTTAAACGAGAAGTAGTGAAGCAGGAATTGTGTAATAATCTGTACTACAAAGATAAGCACCATAGAGACGTTCATCAGGCTATCGTACTGAGGCCCGTGTACCGAAGCAGGTGTACCAAGTACAACACCGCCCCATTTCCACATTGAATATATAGTAAACAGATATATAAATCCTACAAAGGCAAACATAAGATAACCCTGAACCTTGTTATCGGCATCAGTAGCAACTCCTGTATCCTCACCAGCCCTGCCGGTGCCCACCTGAGTAAGATGGAATATCTTAGTAAGTTGCCATATAGCAACACCTAATAAAACTACTACAATTAGAATCAATAAACTTGTCATCTGTTTATTTCTTTAAATATTAATAATGGAAATGCTTACTCTCCTCAATAAGCGGGTTACGTTTAGCCAATAGAGGCGATTTAGTAAGTGCGGTAAACACTACAAGGATAAACAATCCAAGGAAGAACAGCACAGAACCAATTTCACCGGCACCTATAAACCACTGCTCACCAACGGTAGCAGGCATGATCATGTTAAAGAAGTCGATATAGTGACCCAGCAGGATTACAATACCAGCCATAACTATGATCCAAGACAGACGCTTAAAGTCGGTATTAATAAGGATAAGAACCGGGAACACAAAGTTCATGGCTACCATACCAAAGAATGGCAGTGTATAGTTATCTATCCTCATTTTAAAGTAAACAACCTCTTCCGGTATATCTGCATACCACATAAGCATGAACTGAGAGAACCAAAGGTACGTCCAGAATACGCTGATACCGAACATAAATTTAGCAAGGTCATGAATGTGACTTGTATTTACATACTCAAGATATCCTTTTGATTTAAGGTAAAGTGTTATAAGGGCAATAGTAGTAATACCGCTTACAAAGAAACTTGCAAACACATACCAGCCAAATAGTGTACTATACCAGTGAGGGTCTACAGACATAATCCAGTCCCAAGAAGACATAGACTCTGTAACTATAAAGAACGCAAGGAAACCTGCCGCTGCTTTAAATGATTTTTTGTAAGAGATATTATCAGTAGCCTCATCCTGAGCAAGTGACTGCTTACGAGAGTACTGACGGTAAAGAATCCAACCACCAAGGAATATTGCAGCCCTGATAAGGAAGAAAGGCCCGTTTAGGTACCCTGATTTACCTTGCATAATGTGATCGTGGGCTACTACGTTTTTATCCATCCAAATGAATACGTGGTGGAACCCCGCAACACCAAGTGCAAGGAAAATAAGTAGGATAACCGCACCAGGAATAAGGTAAGCAGTAATACCTTCCATAACCCTGAACAATACCGGAGACCAACCTGCCTGAGCAGCATTCTGTATTGCATAAAAAGCAAGTACACCAACTGATATAAGAAGGAAGAATAAAAGACCTACATATAGCGCAGACCAAGGCTTGTTTTGTAATTGATGAAATACGTGCTCCACGTGCTCTTTATGATCAGCGTGTGCATCATGGCCTTCATGTGCAGCCTCTGCGTGGGCATCATGACCTTCGTGACCAGCTTCAGCGTGAGCTTCATGAGCAGGTGCAGCATGAGCGTCGCCAGGTGCAGCAGGAGCCTCAGCAGTAACGGCAGCAGCAGTATCTGCTACTCCTGGTACAGAATCATGCACTGCAACAGCAGTATCATGACCTACCTCTGCAACAGCAGGGGCTTCGTGAGCTTCGTGATGCGCAGGTGCGCCTTCAGCGTGGTGCTCCGCGTGACCATGACCACCATGAGCATCCTGAGCAGCGATGATTTTTTCAGCATCAGCTACTGTTTTAGGTGCAGTAAAAAAACTGTACCCGATACCAAGGGCGCCTAACACCATCAGTACGAAGGCAAAAGTTTTTAATTTACTAGAAAATGTATACATATATTTTATGCTTTCAGTGTTCTACAATTACAATTCACTCTTAAGTTTCATAACATAGCGAGACACCATCCAGCGTTCTTTCTGACTCATCTGATTAGCGTGGCTACCCATCATGTTACGTCCGTACATTACTACGTGGTATACACTACCCTCAGTAATTTCACGGTCTTTATAGTTAGGTACACCGGCAAATTTCTCGCGCTTAGCAAGATTACCTTTACCATCACCTTTTTCACCGTGGCATATTGCGCAGTAAACGTTAAACAAGCCTTTTGCTTTTTCTTCATCATACTCGCCAGCGGCAAGTGGAGATACAAGATTAGCTTTGGCTGCTACATACCCTTCTTCTGTATTAGGGTATTCATACGGAGTGAAGCCTCTTGGTATAGAACCTTTGGCAGGAAGCTGACCTTCCTTACCGTTGTTAAAAGCATGAGATTCAGAATAGGTTTCATAACCCACAGACTCATACATATTAGGCATGTACTGGTAATTAGGCTCCGATTTGTTGAAGCACGAGGTAAGCGCCGCAGAGGCAGAAACCACAAATGCTATTTTATATAATGCTTTCATACTTCTTTTTCTTAGTGCTTTTCTATTACTTTAACTTCAACAGCCCCGGTACCTTCAAAGAACGAAACAAGCGAAGCTTCATCACCGTGTACAGGCACCTCCATAAGGAAGTGGTCGTCTGTAGTACGTACATCAGGGTTTTCAGCTTGTTTAAAAGGCCAAAGTTTACTCCTCATGTAAAAAGTGATTACCATTAAGTGAGCCGCAAAAAACACGGTCATCTCAAACATAACCGGTACAAAAGCCGGCATGTTTTGGTAGTAAGAAAAGCTTGGCTTACCACCTATATCCTGAGGCCAGTCGGCAATCATGATGTAGTACATCATAGACGTGGCAACAGACAATCCAACCAAACCATATAAGAATGCACATATAGCTAACCTTGTAGGTGCAAGACCAAGAGCTTTATCAAGGCCGTGAACCGGGAATGGCGTGTAAACTTCTTCAATGTGATGATGAGCAGCACGGGTTTTCTTTACTGCATCCATAAGGATATCATCATCATTGTAAAATACGTATAATACTTTATTGCTCATGATTCTTAGTGATGATTATGTTCTGAATGTGAATGGTTATCGTGCTCAGCGTGTAGTTTCTTGTACTTTTCGCTTGAAGTTTTCATGATAGACTTAACCTCTGCCTGAGCAATTACAGGGAAGCTTCTTGCGTAAAGCAGGAACAATACAAAGAAGAAGCCAATAGTACCGATATAGAAACCAGCATCTACAAAAGTAGGCTGAAACATAGTCCATGAAGATGGAAGGTAATCCCTGTGAAGCGATGTAACGATGATTACAAAACGCTCAAACCACATACCGATGTTAACCACGATAGAAATTACAAACGAAGCAAAGATGCTGGTACGGATTTTCTTAACCCACATAACCTGCGGAGAAATTACGTTACACGTCATCATTAACCAGTAAGACCACCAGTAAGGACCTGTAGCCCTGTTAAGGAATGCATATTGCTCATATTCTACTCCTGAATACCAGGCGATGAAAAGCTCTGTAATATAAGCACAACCTACAATAGACCCTGTAATCATTACAATGATGTTCATAAGCTCTATGTGCTGTATAGTAATATAAGACTCCAGGTTAACTACTTTCCTCATGATGATAAGCAGGGTGTTAACCATTGCAAATCCTGAGAAGATAGCACCCGCAACGAAGTATGGAGGAAGGATGGTAGTGTGCCATCCAGGAATTACTGAAGTGGCAAAGTCAAACGATACAATGGTGTGTACCGAAAGTACTAGAGGTGTAGCAAGACCGGCAAGTACCAGTGATACTTCCTCAAAACGCTGCCAGTCTTTAGCACGTCCGCTCCAACCGAAGCTAAGGATAGAGTATACTTTTTTAGTGAAAGGCGTTACAGCCCTGTCACGAAGCATTGCAAAGTCAGGCAAAAGACCTGTCCACCAGAATACAAGTGATACAGAAAGGTAAGTTGAAATCGCAAACACGTCCCAAAGAAGTGGCGAGTTAAAGTTTACCCAAAGTGAACCGAACTGGTTAGGAATAGGCATTACAAAGTATGCTAACCAAGGGCGACCCATGTGGAATACAGGGAACATAGCCGCCTGTACTACCGAGAAGATGGTCATTGCCTCTGCAGACCTGTTAATAGCCATTCTCCATTTCTGACGGAATAAAAGTAGTACCGCAGAAATTAGTGTTCCGGCGTGACCGATACCTACCCACCATACAAAGTTGGTAATATCCCATGCCCAGCCTACTGTTTTATTTGATCCCCATGTACCGATACCTGTACCTACTGTGTACGCAACACAAGCAACTCCCCAAAGGAAGGCAGCAAGAGCGATCGAGAAAACGATCCACCACTGCTTGTTAGCCCTTCCCTCAACCGGCTTGGCTACGTCCACCGTTACATCGTGGTAATTTTTGTCACCTATAATTAAAGGTTTTCTGATGGGTGCTTCGTAATGAGACGACATAATCCTTTTATGTTTGTTTCTATTAATATACTTTTAACTACTAAGTATTCCTTACTTTAACGTGGTAGAATACATTTGGCTGCGTACCAATCTGGCCAAGAAGGTGGTAAGCCCTATCGCTTTCCTTAAGCCTTACAATCTCGTCCTGAGCATTGTTTACGTCACCAAATACCATAGCTCCACTGCCACAAGCCTCTGAACAAGCTGTTTCAAACTCGTTAGTGTTTACCGGCCTGCCTTCGCGCTTAGCCTTAAGGATAGTAGCCTGAGTCATTTGAATACACATAGAACATTTCTCCATAACACCGCGTGAACGTACGTTTACGTCTGGGTTAAGCACCATACGGCCAAGATCATCATTCATGTGGTAATCAAACTCACTGTTTTTGTTATAAAGGAACCAGTTGAAACGACGCACTTTATAAGGACAGTTGTTAGCACAGTAACGGGTACCTACACAACGGTTGTACGCCATGTGGTTTTGACCCTGACGACCGTGAGATGTTGCAGCCACAGGACATACAGTTTCACACGGAGCGTGGTTACAGTGCTGACACATTACCGGCTGGAATACTACCTGAGGATTCTCTGCAGGATCTTCCATAGCGTTAAATGTGTGGATAGAATCCATAAGACCGTGAGCGGCCTCTTTCTTCTCTACATCACCTGCAAAAGTAGCCTCAGATGAATAGTACCTGTCTATACGCAACCAGTGCATATCACGGCTTCTCCTAATCTCAGACTTACCTACTACAGGCACGTTATTTTCAGCATGACAAGCAATAACGCAAGCGCCACAACCTGTACAGGCATTAAGATCTATTGAAAGGTTAAAGTGGTGGCCTGTTGTTCTGTCAAACGACTCCCAAAGGTCGATTGAAGCAGCAGGAACCTCTTTGTGGTCGTAAGATACCTGAGGCATCTCATTCCACTCTGATGCATCTTTCGAGTTGAAATCTGCAAGTGTAGTTTCCTTAACGATATCTCCCCTACCCATTAGTGTACGCTGAAGCTGTACACAGGCAAATTCGTGCTCACCTTCTGACTTAGCCAGGGTAGCGTTTTGGAACGCGTTAAGGTTATTATATAGTGTGTAAGCATTAACACCCACAACCATTTCTTGCTTCATAGCAGCCTGACGACCGTAACCAAGCGCAAGACCAAGAGTACCTACTGCCTGACCCGGCTGGATAAGCACAGGAACTTCAAGTTTCTTACCGTTTACAGTAAGTGTAGCTTTACTACCGTTAAGACCACCGTTAGCCACGTTCCAGTTTTCAAGGCCAAGCTTTTTAGCATCAGCTTTAGAAATGGTTACATAGTTATCCCATGATGTCCTTGTGATAGGATCAGGGAACTCCTGTAGCCATGGGTTGTTAGCCTGCTGACCGTCTCCAATACCTACTTTAGTGTACAGCACCAGTTCAAAGTCACCTGCAGGTTTAGCAGCAGCAAGCGTGTTAGCAGCACCGGAAAAATCAGCACCCGCAGCGGCAGCAGCACCTGCAACAGCAGTGTACGCCACACCATCGTGTACTAATTGATTCCACGTTTTACCACCGGCATAAGCAGGGGCAGCCGCTTTAATATAATCATAATATGACGCAGGGTTACCACTCCATGAAAGAAGCGCATCCTGGAATTGTTTTGTTTTAAACAGCGGACGGATTGTAGGCTGAGTAATGGCATAATAACCTTTTGCAACGCTTACATCTCCCCAAGACTCAAGGTAGTGAGGTGCAGCAGCAGCAACAGTAGCCACAGCAGCAGTTTCATCCTCTTTAAGAGCGAATGCTACAGAAAGTTTTGCTTTTTTAAGCGCTTCAGCAAACTCATTACCGTTTGGCAGAGAGTATACCGGGTTAACATTACTAAGAATAACCACATCTACCGCGCCTGCCTTAAGATCGTTTACAAGCTGGGCAACCGCTTTAGCGTTGCCTTTACGTGTATAACGAGGAGCAGCAGGGTTAAATGCTTCTGATTTAAGAGCGTTGTTGATGGCAATTACAAGAAGCTGAGCATTAACATCATCAAGACCCGAAACTACCACACCTTTAGCGCCGGCAGCTTTAAGCTGTTGTGCAGCCTTAGCCACTTCTGCAGCAGCAGTTTTATCCAGGGCAGTAGCAACGCCACCACCTACTATTGCATTATAAAGTGCTACAAGAGCATATTTTTGTTGTGTAACGGTAATAGCAACACGCTTGTCTGCGTTAGCACCTGTAAGTGTCATGTTAGACTCAAACTGGATGTGCTTAGACATTTTACCATTTTTAGGGATACGGTTAGCAGTATAACCAGACTCGTATCCTCCTCCTTGCCAGTCGCCAAGGAAATCAGCACCTACAGAAACAATCACGTCTGCCTTAGCAAAATCGTAATCAGCAAGTGCCCTTTCGCCGTATACCGCCTGGAACGCATCAAGCGCCTCAGACGCAGAAACTGCATCGTATACCACGTGCCTGAAACCGGCATATTTAGCACCGAATTCAGCAATAAGTTTATCTGTAGAAGGACTTGCAGTAGTACCTGTTACAACCGCTACTTTACCACCGTTTGCAGCAGCAGCTTCAAGAGCAGCTTTAACTTTAGTATCTACCTCTGCCCATGTAGCAGGCTTGCCCGCAATTTTTGGCTCTTTTAAACGAAGACTGTCATAAAGAGAAAGAACCGAAGCATAAACCCTTGCATTAGGATTTAACTTAGAACCTGCAAGAGTGTTCTTTTCAACTTTAATAGGGCGGCCTTCACGGGTTTTGATAAGCACGTTAGCAAAATCAAAACCATCTGCTATAGTAGTAGCGTAGTAATCAGCAACACCAGGAATAATTTCCTCTGGCTGCACTACGTAAGGTATAGACTTAACAACCGGACCTTCGCACGCAGCAAGAGAAGCTGCTGCTGTAGTAAAGCCCACATATTTTAAAAAGTCACGACGGCTTGTAGACGAATTTGACAAAGTTTCCTTATCACCAAGAAACTCATCAGTAGGAATTTCTTCAACAAACTCGTTGTTTCTCAGCGTCTCAACAATAGAGCTGTTGTTCAGCTCTTCAACACTTTGCCAGTATTTTTTGTTTGATGCCATGTTGTATATAGATATTAGCTTCTTAGTAATTGATTAATAGTGACATTTTCCACACTCAAGACCACCCATATTGGCAGCAGTAAGTTTCTGAACACCGTACTTCTTGGCAAGTTCGTCGTGGATTTTCTTGTAGTAGTCATTACCTTCAACCTTAACTTCGGTTTCACGGTGACAGTTAATACACCAGCCCATTGTAAGCGGCGCATGTTGTTTCATCACCTCGAAAGTTTCAACCGGTCCGTGACATTTCTGACACTCAACTCCGGCAACCGAAACGTGCTGAGAGTGGTTAAAGTAAACAAAGTCCGGAAGATTATGGATCCTTACCCACTTCACAGGCTTTTCTTTGCCTGTATACTTACCGGCTGTTTTATCCCAACCTACAGCATCATATACTTTTTGAATCTCAGCAGTATAGAATTCTTTTGAACGGTCATAGATAGAATCTTTATCACCTTCAAAAGCACTGATATTTTTATGACAGTTCATACACACGTTAAGAGAAGGTATACCCGAGTGCTTGCTCACCCTTGCAGAAGAGTGACAGTACTTACAGTCGATACCGTTATCACCAGCGTGGATTTTGTGCGAGAAGTGGATAGGCTGCACCGGCTGGTACCCCTGATCTACACCTATCTGCATTAACCATCCGTATAGAAAATATGACGAAGAAAGGATTAGCAAAATAACCGTTACCAACACAAGGAACTGGTTTTTAACGTAAGCCTGCCACACAGAAATCGACGGCGCTTTTTCGGTTGAAATACCGTTAGCCGCAGCCACCTTTTTAAGCGTATTGTTTACAAGCACAAGCATAACAATAAGCACACCAAGCACCACTATTAGAGCACCAAGTATGATTACCTGCGACACACCACCTTCGGCAGCAGCACCAGGCTGACCAGCAGCCGCAGCTGCAGGAGCAGCAGCCTGCTCTTTAGGCTGAGAAGTATACGCAAGAATGTTGTCTATGTCTGCAGTACTCAACTGAGGGAACGCAGTCATAACAACCTTGTTGTTATCGTTAAATAGTTTCACAGCAGCAGCATCGCCAGCTTTAATCATGGCGCTACTGTTATGAACCCAGTCATAAATCCATTTCCTGTCGTGCTTATCAGCAACACCCCTAAGGGCCGGACCTGTAGATTTATCATCAAGCTTATGACAAGCTGCACAGTTGGCGTTAAACAGTTCCTTTCCTTTTGCAGCATCGCCCGCACCGGCAGCAGGAGCAGCAGCATCAGCGGCCGGAGCCGGAGCAGCAGCAGGCGCAGCAGCCTGTTGAGCATACGTACAAAGAGAAAAAGTTAGCGAGAGCGCCAGGAAGAACATTAGAATTCTTGAAAACGAAGAATGGTTACCCACTTTTTTCATATTAATAATGATTATCGACAAGTTTGGTACGATTTTTACAGCGTATAATTGTTAAAAACTATACTTTTTTAAAAAACTCCCACAAAAATACGACTTATGTGCTATTCTCAAACCTTAATTAAACCATTCGTTTCAATTTATAATTATTCTAAATAAGTATAAAACCCCGCGTTTTTCCTAATTATCGTACATTTGTATCAAACATAGTTCATTATGAGATTTTTAACATTTAAAAACACCCTTGCTTTAGCATTGTTAACATTATTACCGGCAGCAAAAATTTATGCGCAAAACAATGTGCCAGTGCAGCAGGATCCGCGCTTTGAAGAGCTGCTTAACGCAAAAAGGAAGATAAATGCTTCTATAACAGTAAATGACCGCTATAAGATCCAGATTTTTTATGGCACTAACGATAAAGCAAGAAAAGCCCTACAGGATTTTAAGCGTGATTTTAAAACTACAGATGGCACCATAATATTTGAAAGCCCTACATACAAAGTGTGGGTAGGTAGCTATAAATCAAGGATTGAGGCCGAAAAAAACCTGGCTGCAATGCGAAAAAAATACCCTACTGCACTAATTGTAAAACCAAATAAATAAGCAATTTAACCACTACAACAGCATCTATAGCATTTTTGCAACGACTGTTGTAAAAGCATAAAAAAAGGCTGCCCCTGGGCAGCCTTAATTTTTGTAATGCAGTATTAATTACTGGAAATCAGCCGGAGTTACACCTTCGTTAACTTTAGCCTCAACCACAGTAAGATCTAGTTCAAAACCTACATTCATTAATACTTTAAAAGGTATTTTTACACCTTTTACTGCTTTATAATCGCTGTAATAGGTAGTTTGTTTTTGTTCACCTTTTTCGTCACTGTGCATTTCAGCAACTTTAAAACCGGTCTTAACATCGTAAAGGTAGCTGTCTGTACCGTTTTTAATTACATACGCATCAGCTCCATTTACAGACTCAATAGCTGTAAGCTTCACGTCTTTATTGGCAAGCATAGCAAGCTCTTCAAACGGAACAGCGCTCTCTTGCATTTCTTTTAGCTTATCGCCTGTAATATCTTGTTTTTGGCCTTGCTGAGATACATAAGCAGCTTTGTCATTAACTACCTGCTTCATCATGCTCATACCCATAACTTTCATTTCTACAAACTGCTTGTGGTCTGCACTTACTTTAGAAGTTAACTCCAGTGTAGTACCCTGAACCGAAGCTGTAGATTTAGTGTAAATGGTTTTAACCGCTTTTACAGCCTTATCTCCACCAACAGCCTTAATGTAACCATCAAGTACAGTTTTAGCAGTAACACCAGCAGGTATCGGCTTGCTAACTACCGGTTTTTCTGACGGGTTACCAAATTTATCGAAGTAGTTTATAGGAATACCTGTTTTCTCTAAACCAGGAAGTACATCGGCAGCTTTACCAATCACTATTATACGAGAGTTATCTGCAGAGAAGAATTTCTTAGCCGCGTTGCGGATGTCTTCAGCTGTTACATCGTTAATATTCTTGATGTAATTTTGGTAAAAATCTTCTGGAAGACCCTGAGTTTTTGTAAGTAGTGCATAACGGGCTACAGTACCCGGTTTTTCTACCTGCATAACAAAGTTACCTATGTATTTAGCCTTAGCTACTTTAAGCTCTTCGTCTGAAACAAGGTCTGTCCTTATCCTTTTAACCTCGTTCATCATTTCTACCACAGCACTGTCTGTAACAGCGTTACGTACTGATGTAGAAGCATCAAAGTTACCTACGTACTTGTTACCACCTACAGATGAGTAAGCACCGTAAGTCCAGCCGTGTTTTTCACGAATGTTAAGGAACAGCCTGCCTTCGCCACCGCCACCAAGGATTTGGTTAGCAAGTATTGTAGCAAAGTACTCCTTATCGGTCATTTTAAGGTTAGTAACGTTAGCTATAGTAATTTCACTCTGTACTGCGTTTGGCATATCTACAAAGTTTACCTGAGTGTACTGAACGTCTTTAGGATCGCTGTATGATGCAGCCGGAGCCTTATCGCCAGTCCATGAACCAAAAAGCTTGGTTACTTTCTTTTTAACGTCTTTAAACTTAACATCGCCCACCACTACCAGGTACGCATTGCCCGGCACAAAGTAAGTAACATAGTTTTGTTTAACGTCGTCCAGGGTTACGTTGTTCAGCGTTTGCTCAGTAACGTACTCACCATTAGGGTGTTTAAGCCCATAGATAAGCGCATCTGTAACGCGGCCTGCAACAGCCTTAACGTTTTTCTCCTGGCTTTTAAGGCCTTCAATCATTTTTGCTTTTTGCTTATCAAACTCCTCCTGTGTAAACAGTGGGTTTAGCGCACCATCGGCAAGAAGCTCAAGCAGGCGGTCGTTATATTTAGAAAGTCCGCTTGCCGAAGCACCGTTAGCACCAAAGTTAATGCTGGCACCAAGGTAGTCTATCTCCTCATTAAACTTGTCTTTGCTAATGTTTTTAGTACCCTCGCCTATTACTGCACTAAGCATATCGCTAACACCCTTTTTAGCACCTTCTGCATATGGGGCATTGTCTATAGTAAGCGAGTATGAAACCCTTGGCAGTTTGTGGTTTTCTACCACAAGCACCTTAAGGCCGTTTTTAAGTTCGAAAGTTTGCGGTTTACCTACGTTTACCACAGGCGAAGGGCCCGGTTTAGGCATAGGAACCTGTTGTGCCTGAAGCACCGGAACAGATAAAAATAATCCGGCTAACAGATATATAACTTTTTTCATGATGTCTTATATATAATATAGGTATGCTTAGTTTTGAGCTTTTTCTTTAGCTGGTACGTAGTTTAACACCAGGCGCTGGTTAGGGTTAAGGAATTTCCTTGCCACTTCCCTGATTTCCTCACGTGTTATTTTACGGTAAATATCAATTTCTGTATTAATAAGGTTAGTATCGCCATACAGCAGGTAGTAAGTAGCAAGGTTATCTGCAATACCCTCTACGCTTGCGTTGCTGTTTACGTAGTTATTTTCAAACTCGTTTTGCAGCTTGGCAAATTCCTTTTCAGAAATAAGGTCGGTTTGCACCTTTTTTATTTCCGCATCAATATCAGTAAGTACCTCTTCGCTGGTGTGTGGTGCCTGCGGTATACCGTATATAATGTAAGAACCGTAGTCTTCCTGGCTGTAGTTAAATGCCGCTACCTGTAGTGCTTTTTTGTCTTCGTCTACAATTTTCTTGTACATACGAGAACTCTTACCGCCGCTTAGTACAGACGAAAGCATATCCAGCGCACGCGCCTCACGTGTTGTCATATCCGGTGTGCGGTAAGCCGTAACCAGCATAGGCAGCTGAATGTTCGGGTCCTCAAACGTAGCGTTTATGGTTTGGGTAATAGGTGCCTCCTGCGCTTTAGTGCGTGTAACAGGCGTACCTTTAGGTATGTGTGCAAAGTATTTGTTTACCCATTCTTTAACCTGTGCTTTATCAAAATCACCGGCTACTACAAGAACCGCATTGTTAGGGATGTAGAATTTTTTAAAGAACGCCTGGAACTCACTCAGCTTAGCAGCATCAAGGTGCTCCATAGAACCGATGGTTGTCCAGCGGTACGGGTGTACTTTAAACAGGTTCTTTTTTACCTGCGGGATAAGCTGCCCGTAAGGGCTGTTATCATAACGAAGGCGTTTTTCTTCTTTAACAACTTCGTTTTGCGTATCTACACCTACCTGGTTAATTACAGGGTGCCACATACGCTCTGATTCCATCCATAAGCCCAGCTCTGTGTTGTTGCTAGGAAACACTTCGTAGTAGTAGGTACGGTCTTCGGTAGTGTTAGCATTATTGTTACCGCCGTTAGCCGTTACAATTTTAAACCACTCCCCTCTTTTAATGTTATCTGTACCTTCAAACAGAAGGTGCTCAAAAAAGTGTGCAAAACCGGTGCGGTCTACTTGCTCGTCTTTAGCTCCTACGTGGTACATTACAGATGTAATTACCACCGGTGCGCTTTTGTCCTGCTGCAAAATTACATGCAGGCCGTTGTCCAGGTTATACTCTTCAAACTCCACTTTTTGTGCGTAGGCCGAAGCACCAAGCAACAAAAGCGAACCTAAAGCCATTACGGATTTTTTCATAAAAAACAGTTGATTAATAATTCAGGTTTATAGGTGTGCAATTTCGGTAAAATGTTACAATAAAATTAAATTTTTTAGCAAAGTGGGGTTATCATTTGCACAAATTGCGGAAAAGGCACAATTTTTTTAGTGCGCGGTTGACTGATAAATAATAAGTTGTATATTTGCACCCTTGAAATTTATTAATAAACCATATTGTTATGTACGCAATCGTAGAGATAGCAGGGCAGCAATTTAAAGTTAGCAAAGACCAGAAGGTGTTCGTTCACCGTCTTGAAGGCAACGAAGGCGACGCGGTTAAATTCGCGAAAGTTCTTCTTCTTGCAGACGGCTCTAACGTTACCATCGGCGCCCCGGCTATAGAAGGTGCTTCAGTAGAAGCCAAAGTGCTTCAGCACGTTAAAGGAGACAAAGTTATTGTTTTCAAAAAGAAAAGAAGAAAAGGTTACAAGGTAAAGAATGGTCACCGCCAGTCTCTTACTCAGATAGAAATCACTGCTATCGTTAAGTAATCTGAACTTTAAAAAACAAACACTGCTGAAAGCGCAGGATTAATTACTAACAATTTTAAACCCAAAACATCATGGCTCACAAGAAAGGTGTCGGTAGTTCTAAGAACGGTAGGGAATCAGAATCGAAACGTTTAGGCGTTAAGATTTTCGGCGGCCAGGCTGCTATTGCCGGTAACATCATTATCAGGCAGAGAGGTTCTAAGCACAACCCTGGTGAAAACGTATACATGGGCAAAGACCACACGCTACACGCGAAAGTGGACGGTGTTGTTAAATTCCAAAAGAAGAAAGACAACAAATCTTATGTATCTGTAGTTCCATTTGAAGCTTAAGACTTACATGTAGTTGCATTGGTTAAATGCAACCCCTATATAAAAAAGGCGATAAGAATTTCTTATCGCTTTTTTTATATATTCCAATGTCTCGTACCCGAATACGCTTGCACAAAAAAGGCCGACTCATTACTGAATCAGCCTTTTCTTACAATTTATAAGATTAAACCGGATATTATTATTGTAAGTACGTATTTTTAATATTAATTAATTTTCTTTTTTCCAGTTTAACTTTTTTGCTAAAAAAGGAAATAATACATAATTCATAAGGTATAAAACCGGAGTTGATATAATGATACCCAAAACGTAAAATTTAAACGTATCTACAGTTATGCCATGTATGATAAATACAAACAACAAAATTACACCTGATGTAAGCACTGTATTAAATATTCTTTTTGCCATAGTTATTTTTGGTTACATATGATTGATAGTTTCTTCTACGTGAACACTCACTACCCTCAACATTTTCATAAAAGGCAACAATTTTGTAAAACAACTGAACGAGCACTTACACTTTCTGCTGTTAACTAAAATTATAACCCGCCTCGTATATATAATTCCTATTGGTCAGACAAATTTGTAAGCCCATCGAAGTCATCCGTCTCCTAAAACTTACAGAGACCTAAATTAAGAATTTTTCGAAATCTGACACACCCCTTAATTTTAACAGACATTATTCTTGCTAGTTTATTTTTTTACAAAATTTATAGCTACATTAAAAAGATGGAAATTCTTATCGCTTTTTTTATATCCATATAATAACTGCCCTGCTCAGGCGTTACTACCAACACAAACCAATATTACCAATGCGCTACTTATTTTTATCCTTATTTTGTAGTTTATTTGCACTAAACCTGCACAGCCAGGAAACTTACAAAGACACCATTACCTTACAGGAAGTAAAAATCAACAAGAAAAAGCTTAAAGTTGTTACTGTAAAGCAAGGTAAGGGAAAGCAAGAAATCGGCAACGGTTTTTTTAAGACAGTCCCTACACAAACTTTTTTTATTGAAAACCTGCCTTATGGTACAATCCAGGAAATAAGGTTGCACTTTATGTGGATGAGCATGGTAACCAAAGAAGGTAGTATACCTACCTCAAAAATAGAAAGTACTACTTATGAAATTACCCTACATGAAGTTACAGACAACAAAATGGGAAAAGCTATAAACAACACACCCCTACTTGTAAAATTACCCGCTGGCAGAAAATCAGAGCCATCAGCCACAGTAGATCTTAGTGCATTACACTTAACTACTGATAAGTTTTTTTTGGTACTAAAACGCGCCTCTGATTTACCCTGTGCCGATTGTAATTTCTATATTCCAATTGGTTACAAAACAGAAAAACAATTACTTTATCAGGGAGACATATACAATATTACTATAAAAGACAACACTAAAATTGGCTCTCATCCGGGATACTACAGCGGTTTGCTCTGCGAAATAAAAACCCTAACACGGGAGTACTAATTTAAGCCACCCCTAAGTTTGTTTTTGCTATTTTAGTACAACAAACACTAAGGATATGAAATTAGCCCGATTATTAATATTGCTGTTATTTTCTGTTTTGGCTTTTGCCCAAAACACCGTAAGCAGTTATAAACCGTTTTTTGGCAGTGGTACCTATAAAGGCAATCCGGTAATAATCACACGCAGTTTTGTATACAACAACACACCCAGCTACCTGTATACCAATACGCAAACGCTGGCCACAGCAATAGCACCGGCAAAAGACCTTAAAGCCACCCCTGCCCCACTGGCGCAACTTAAAACACAGTTTGCCAATACGCCCTATATAAAAGCGCTGGCTGCCGCCGAAAACCAGTCGTATGCGCTGCAGGATGCGGGGCTTATACACGGCTACCCAAAAGAGCACGGCATTACGCTTACAATAGACCTGTGCCCATCGCACAAAAAGCTGGACAGGGTTATTTTTACTTCGCTTATAACCGAGTTTGGCAAAACCCTGCAGCCGGTACCCGTAGCACTTTCTATTACAGGGCGGTTTATGCTTACCCATACCGATGACATTCTTTGGCTTAAAAGCCTGGAGAAACAAAACAAGATAAAAATTACCTGGGTTAACCACACCTACAACCACCATTACGACCCAAAGGCACCGCTTAACGAAAACTTTATCCTAAGCCCGGGTACCGACATAAACTTTGAGATACTGGGCACCGAAATAGCCCTGCTGCAACGCGGGCTGTTGCCGTCGGTTTTTTTCCGTTTCCCGGGTTTGGTATCAAACAATAAGGCGGTTACCGCGGTTACTGATTTTGGCATTATACCCATAGGCAGCGATGCCTGGCTTGCCAAAGGGCAGCAGGCAGCAAACGGCAGTATAGTGCTTATACATGGCAACGGTAACGAACCCCTGGGCGTAAAAGACTTTATAAAACTACTGCAAACCGAAAAAGAAAAAGCCATGGCGAACCAATGGCTTTTATACGATCTGCGCGATACCGTAGAAGACGAGTTTAAGCAGTAAAATTATTTACCGGCTTTCCACATTGGGTTATCTGACTTAGGAATATCCAATGATACTACTACATAACGGAATTTTTTACCCGAAGCGGCGGCCGTTTCTTTATAATATTTAAGGTCGCTTTTAAACGCACGGCCAAGATTAGAATGACCAAACAACACCACTGTAGGCTCACTGACCGAAAAGGTAAGCGGTTCGCCGTTTACATTTCGCAGTACCCTGCCCTTAAACGGATTTGCTTCGGTAGGGCTAGCCGGGTCATACGCCTGCATATAGCGCGCTGTAACGCCTACACAGGTGTTTTTTTCGCGGGGGTCGGCTACCATTTTATCATCACCCAGTGCAATGCCGTAGTACGGTAACGACTTGGTTTTAGTAGTATCGCCCACTATGGCATAGTAATCTGCGCTGTTTTCAAAAAAATACAGCTCTTTTGTATCAAAGTCATTCTTTTTCTGATAAAAAGCAGCAACATCCTGGCGTGTATCAAAGGTAAGGTTACGGTTAGCGCCGTAAATAAGGCGCGGACCCAGCGAACACGCGCTGATACCGGCAGCAGCTACAACCAGCAAAACAAGTTTTTTCATTGTAGTATAATCGGTTTTAATTTGGTTTGGTAAATATAGGCAAAGCACCTATGTGAGGATAAACGTTAACTGCTTTTGCCCCTGTAGTAACCCACAAAGTAGCCTATTAGTCCACCGGCAAGTAACGGCAGATAAAATATAAGGTGAAATATAAGACTGATAAGCCAGCTAACCAGCAGGCAGATACCCACCAGTGCCAATATAAAAATAATGTCGTTTGATTTCATGGTAAAAATATGTTGCTATACATTACTAATGTAATAAAAAACAAACGTTACTTCTATAAAAAAAGGAAACCCGCCGGGTTCACCCATTACCGGCAGGTTATCACAACTACAACTATAAAACTAAATACAACTTTTAAACTCGTTAAAGTATATTTCTTCTATGCTTTCCCTGTGCGCAGGGTGTGCTATGTTTATCATGGCCTTAGCGCGCTGTTTTAATGTTTTACCGTACAGGTCGGCTATACCATATTCAGTAATCACGTACTGTACGTGCCCGCGGGTGGTAACAATACCCGCCCCCTCTTTAAGGAACGGCACTATTTTATTTTCCCCGTTTTTAGTGACTGATGGCAGCGCTATAATGGCCTTACCTCCTTCACTTAGTGCAGCGCCGCGTACAAAATCCATTTGCCCGCCTATACCGCTGTACATACGGCTCCCTATAGAATCGGCGCACACCTGACCGGTAAGGTCTACCTCTATGGCCGAGTTAATGGCTACCATTTTAGGGTTACGCCTTATTATTGCGGTATCGTTTACAAAAGACGACTCGCGCATTTCTACAAAAGGGTTATTGTCTACAAAATCATACAACCGCTGCGACCCTATAAGAAACGTAGCCAGGGCACGACCCTTAAGCACACCTTTCTGCTCGCAGTTAATGACCCCGCTTTCAATCAGATCTATAACCCCATCTGAAAACATCTCGGTATGCAGCCCAAGGTTTTTGTGGTTCTTAAGTTTGGCAAGCGCGGCATTAGGTATAGAGCCTATACCCATTTGCAGTGTGCTGCCATCTTCTATTAATGATGCCACGTACTCGCCTATCTTAGCTTCCTGATCATTTATTTCTACCGGTTTTTGGCAGTACAGCGGCACATCTGCCTCTACTATATAATCAATGGCAGATGTATGTAGCACGCTATCGCCAAAGGTGCGCGGCATACGCGGGTTTACCTGCGCTATAACCAGCTGCGCCATTTCTATGGCAGCCCGCGTAGCCTCTACCGATACACCAAGCGACACATATCCGTGCGCATCGGGTGGCGAAACCTGTATAAAAACCACATCTACCTGCAATACCTTTTTGCGGAACACACGCGGCAATTCACTAAGGAATACCGGGGTGTAGCTACCGTTTCCGGCGGCAAGGGTGTGGCGTACATTTTTACCTATAAAGAACGAATTAACATGAAAACTGCCTGCCAGCGCAGGATCGGCATACGGTGCCGGACCCTCGGTGTGCATGTGGCATACCTCCACGTTGCGTAATTCGGCAGCCCTTTCGGCAAGTGCAGCCGTAAGGATATTAGGGGTAGCGGCAGCCGCCTGCACGTACACCCTGTCGCCCGGCTGAATTGCAATAACAGCCTGGGCAGCGGTAACATATTTGCTCATAACCTAAAACTTATACAGCAAAATTAGCACGCTCTAACAGGGTAAAATATGATAAAACTCATCTTTTTAAACATTATTTAACAATAGTTCATCTTGCATAAATGATAGTAATACTATTAACTTTGCGTAAAATAATTTCAGGATGAGATTTGTACTGTCAAATCTGAAACTTCAGATAAACGATAACATATATATAAAAGACCCGGAGACCTCTGCCTTGGGCAAAAAGATATTGAAGGAAAGCATACTGCTTATCCACGAAATAGGATTTGAGGCTTTTACATTTAAGAAACTGGGCGAACGCATAGAGAGTAACGAAAGCTCTATATACCGCTATTTTGAAAACAAGCACAAGCTGCTGGTTTACTTATCGTCATGGTACTGGAGCTGGATAGAGTACCGGCTGGTATTTGGCGTGGCAAATATGGCTGTAGCGGCAGACCGGCTAAAAACCGCCATTACCATTGTTACCGAAGAAACCGCCGATGATGAGGCTACAGAACATATAGACGAATCAGTGCTTAAAAAGATAATTATAAATAACTTTACCAAGACACTGCTTACCAAAGAAGTAGACGAGGAAAACCGCCTGGGCTTTTTTGAAATTTACCAACGCGTAATACAGCGTGTGGCCGGCATAATTAAAGAACACGCTCCACACTACGCCTTTGCCGAGAGCCTGGCAAGTACCATTATACAGGGGGCGCTGCACCAGCATTTCCTGAAGACCCATTTTCAGTCGTTAACCAATTGTAACGATATGATAAGCCCCACCGAATTTTATATTAACCTTACCGAAAACGCGCTAAAAAATTCACTATGACCCCGTTAAAAAGATATTACAACTTACTGAAGCTGGACAAAAAAGACGTGTACCAGATTATATTTTACGCTGCCTTTGCCGGGCTCATAAGCCTGTCGTTACCGCTGGGCATACAGGCCATTATAAACTTTATACAAGGCGGGCAGGTAAGCGTATCATGGATAGTACTGGTTATTATGGTTACCCTGGGTGTAGCGCTGGTAGGCGTACTATCACTTATGCAGCTGCGCATTACAGAAAACCTTCAGCAGAAAATATTTGTGCGCGCCACCTTTGAGTTTGCTTACCGCATGCCGAAGATACGCCATAAAGAACTGTACAATCAGTACGCGCCGGAGCTTACTAACCGCTTTTTTGATACCCTTACCATACAAAAGGGTACCTCTAAACTGTTGTTAGACTTTTCTACGGCATTGCTGCAAATACTACTGGGTATTATACTACTGTCTTTATACCACCCGGTATTTATCATCTTTGGGGTATTGTTGTTTTTATTGCTGTATGCCATACTTAAGTTTTCGTTTAACGACGGTGTGGAAACCAGCCTTAAAGAATCAAAGTACAAATACAAAGGCGTATACTGGCTACAGGAAATAGCACGTAACCGCTTTACCTTTAAAAGCAAAACCGGTTTAGACTACGCCCTTATGCGAAACGACAAACTGGCGGGCGACTACGTGGGCAGCCGCGAAAAACACTTTGGCATTATAAAAAGGCAGTATACACAGCTTATAATATTTAAGGTACTGATTACTGCGGGGTTGCTATCGGTAGGTGGCTACCTGGTGCTGAGCCAGAAAATGAACATAGGGCAGTTTGTAGCTGCCGAAATCATTATCCTGCTGGTGCTAAACTCGGTTGAAAAAACCATTATAGGGCTTGAAACTTTGTATGACGTGCTTACATCGGTTGAAAAAATAGGTCAGGTTACCGATTTAGAGTTGGAGCCAGACCACACGGCTAAACAACTACAGTGCGAAAACGGCATTGCGCTGGAAGCTGAAGACCTTAGTTTCCGTTTTCCGGATGCCGATAAAAACGCGCTGAGTAACATTAACCTGAAAATACAACCGGGCGAAAAGGTATTTATAAGCGGACGCAACGGTTCTGGCAAAACCACCCTGGTACGCCTGCTTAGCGGTTACCTTCAGCCTACATCGGGTATATTTTATGTAAATGAAAACAACCTGAACAAAAGCGATAACGACCAGTACCGCAACCTTACCGGTGTAGTGCTGCAAGGCGAAACGCCGTTTGAAGGTACCCTGCTGGAAAACATTACCCTTAATGACCCTGCCATAACAGACGAGCGTGTAAAATGGGCCATAGAAAATACAGGGCTTAGTGGGTTTGTAAAGTCGCTTCCGCTGGGGTTAGATACTAATATCATTCCGTTTGGCAAACAGCTTACGGCATCGGTAAACCGCAAAATAATGTTGGCAAGAGCCATAGCCAAAAAGCCACAGGTGTTATTCCTGGAAGACCCTACAGAGAGTATGGACGAAGAAAGCGCAATGAAGATTGTAGACTTTTTATTTGCCCCTGAGCATAACTGGACAGTGGTAGTATCTTCAGTAAACGGTTATTGGAGGCAACGCTGCAACAGGCACATAGAAATGGATAAAGGAACTATTGTTACAGACATAAAAATTTAAGGCCATGCTAAACATATCTGACAAAAACCCCGTAAAGTTTGACGGCAGCCGATATAGAACCGTAATGGAACTGGGCAACAGGCCGCACTATAAGATACTACGAAAAATAATACTGGGCATTTGCACGGTGCTGGTACTGGTGCTGTTTTTACCCTGGACACAGAGCATCCGCGGCACAGGTGCCGTAACCACGCTAAAGCCAGACCAAAGGCCGCAAACCATACACAGTGCCATAGCCGGGCGTATAGAAAAATGGTACGTAAAGGAAGGCGATTTTGTAAAAAAGGGCGATACGATTTTGTTCCTTTCAGAGATTAAGGAAGATTACTTTGACCCGAACCTGGTGGCCAATACCGGCGAGCAGGTTGACGCCAAAAAAATGTCGCTGGAATCGTACGGTGGTAAGGTAAAAGCACTTGAAACCCAGATAGGCTCGCTGCAAAGCGAACAGAAACTTAAACTGCAACAGGCGCAGAACAAAATACGCCAGGCTCGCCTTAAAGTAAAGAGTGACAGTATAGACCTGGAAGCTACACGCACCCAGCTTAGGATAGCCGAAACACAGTTTAACCGTGCCGTAAGCCTTAACCGCGAAGGCCTGAAACCGCTTACCGACGTGGAGGAAAAACGCCTTAAGCTACAGGAATCTGAGGCAAAGATTATTACACAGGAAAATAAATTCCTGGCGGCTAAAAACGACCTGATAAATGCGCAGGTTGAAATCAACCGTATTATAGCAGAGTACTCTGAAAAGGTATCTAAGGCAAACAGCGACAAATACACTGCCATAAGCAGCCAGTACGAAACTAAAGCACAGGTAAACAAACTACAAAACCAGTACATTAACTACAGTATAAGAAACGGCCTGTATTACATAAAAGCGCCACAAAGCGGCTATATAAACAAGGCTATACTGGGCGGTCTTGGCGAAACCATAAAGGAAGGCACTGCGGTAGTAAGCATTATGCCGGCAGGCTATGATATTGCTGTAGAAACCTACGTAAACCCTATAGACCTGCCGCTTATACACAAAGGCGCTAAGGTACGAGTTTGGTTTGACGGATGGCCTACTATAGTATTCTCGGGTTGGCCCGGCATATCGTATGGTACTTTTGGCGGGCGTGTGGTAGCTATAGAAACTTTTATAAGCCCTAACGGTAAGTACCGCATACTTATTTCGCCCGATAAGGATGAGCACCCATGGCCTAAACAGCTGAGCATAGGCGCAGGATCTCAAACCATAGCACTGTTGGATAACGTGCCGGTGTGGTATGAAATATGGCGTACGCTAAACGGCTTCCCGCCAAACTATTACCAGCCTAAAGATGCTGCCGGAGGCAAAGATGCGGCTAAAGACAAAAAATAAGGAACGATATTTATGAAAAATATAAAACGACTGATTGCCCTGTGTGCCTTGCTGCTCTTCAGCACAAATGCACATACACAGGAACTTAACAAAGACGTACTGAGCTTTGACGAGTACCTGGGGTATGTAAAAAAATACCATCCGGTGCTTAAGCGGGCTAACCTGGAACTTAGTAAAGCCCAGGCTGCCCTGCTACAGGCACGCGGGGGTTTCGACCCAAAGATAGAGGTAGATTATGACACCAAGCAGTTTAAGGATAAAGAGTATTACTCGCTACTAAGCAGCAGCTTTAAAATACCTACCTGGTACGGTATAGAAATCAAGGCCGCGTTTGACAACAGCGAGGGTGTATACCTTAACCCGCAAAATACCCTGCCAAACGCCGGGCTTACCTCACTGGGTGTAACGGTACCCATAGGCCAGGGCCTGTTTATTAACCAGCGCATGGCCGATGTGCGTTCGGCAAAATTGCAGCAGCAGCTGAGCGTAGCAGAACGGAGGATACAGGCAGTAGCGGTATTGTATGATGCTTCTGCGGCGTACTTTAACTGGCTCAAGGCTTTTCAGGAAGCAAGGATGTATACCGATTACCTTACCTATGCAGAGGAGCGTTACAAAAATATACTCACACTTATAGACCGCGGCGATAAGCCCGCTATAGACAGCGTAGAATCAGGCATTACCATTAAGAGCCGTAAAATGAGCCTGCTCGACGCGAAACTGAAACTGACCAAGGCCCGGCTGGAACTGTCTAACTACCTGTGGATTGAAGATGTGCCGGTAGAGGTGCGCGAAACCCTGGCCCCTCAGGAAAACCTCTCGGCTATTATAGACGAGTCGCTGATTTCCGGCGGCATTGTGCAAACCGATAGTATTTTGGCCAACCACCCTAAGCTACAGGCACTTGAAACTAAAATATCTATACTGGATGTAGAACGGAAACTAAAGGCCAATATGCTGTTACCCAAACTCAACGTGGGGTACCACTACATTTCTGAGCCTTCGTATGTAGACCGTTTCCGTATGGAAGACTATAAGTTTGCCGTAAACTTCTCCTTCCCTATTTTCCTGAGGAAAGAACGTGGTGCACTAAAGCTGGCAAAGATTAAAATACAGGATGCTTCGCTGCAACTTACCCAGGAACGCCTGCAACTAAAAAACAAAATAGATGCGCAGCAGGCAGAAATTAGCGCCGTGGGCCAGCAACGCGAGGTTATAAGCGGTTTGGTGAATGACTACAGCACTATGCTGAAATCAGAAGAACGGTTGTTTTCGTTTGGCGAAAGCTCTTTCTTTCTTATAAACACGCGCGAAAACAACCTGATTAGCGCGCGCCTGCAACAGATAAGCCTGGAAAACCGCTATTTTTTCAGCAAGGCCGACTTGTTTAAATTACTGGCTAATCCTGATTAAAGTGATAGAAATTAGTTACTTTTGCAGCCTTATTTGTTTTGAAAAATGATTATACCTAAAACCCGCGAGGAAATAGAACTGATGCGCGAAAGCGCCCTTATAGTGAGTAAAACACTGGGTATGCTGGCCACAGAAATAAAACCGGGCGTTACCACGCTGCAACTGGATAAACTGGCTGAAGAATACATACGCGACCACGGTGCCGTACCCGGCTTTAAGGGGCTGTATGGTTGCCCAAGCACGCTGCTTACCAGTGTAAACGAGCAGGTGGTACACGGATTGCCTACAAACCGCCCTATAGAAGACGGAGATATAGTATCTGTAGACTGTGGCGCGCTTAAAAATGACTTTTATGGTGACCACGCCTATACGTTTGAGATAGGTAATGTAAACCCTGAAACTAAAAAACTACTTCAGATAACAAAGGAAAGCCTGTATGTAGGTATCCGCGAATTTAAGATAGGCAACCGCGTGGAAGACGTGGGCAGTGCCATACAAAAGTTTACCGAAGCACACGGTTATGGTGTGGTACGTGAGCTGGTAGGCCACGGCCTGGGCAGAAAAATGCACGAAGACCCGCAGATGCCTAACTACGGTAAACGCGGTCGTGGTAAGCTGTTTGTAGAAGGTATGGTAGTTGCCATAGAGCCTATGATTAACATGGGTACTAAAAACGTACGCACCCTTAAAGACGGCTGGACGATTTCTACCCGCGATGGCAAGCCAAGTGCGCACTTTGAGCACGATGTAGCCCTAGTAGACGGTAAGCCTGAACTACTCAGTACGTTTAAATATATTTATAAAGCCCTGGGTATAAACAGCACCGAAGAAGATGAATTCAGGCAGATGCCGTTAGTGGTGTAGTTAGTTGTTTCATAAATTTCACAGAGGTACACGGAGAAGTCACAGAGATTCACGGAGGGAACTATGATTTATAACGAATTAACAGGTGTTGTAATTGGTCATGCACTGGAAGTCCATAAACATTTGGGACCAGGGCTTCTTGAATCGGCTTATTCAGAATGTCTCCTGTATGAATTGCTGCAAAGCGGTCTACATGTTGAAGTACAGAAGCCAATGCCTGTTGTTTATAAGAATGTAAAACTTGAGCATGGTTATAGAATCGATTTATTAGTGGAAAAGACCTTGGTCGTAGAACTTAAAACAGTAGAATGCTTTACTGAAGTACACTACGCTCAAATACTTACTTATCTTAAACTTGGAGGTTATCCTGTGGGGTTATTAATAAACTTTCATACTAAAATTTTAAAAGACGGGATTAAACGTTTTGTCATCTAAGAAGCTCCGTGCATCTCCGTGACTTCTCCGTATATCTCTGTGTAATAACAGATGAAAAAACTTTTTAAACTTATACTAAATACCATACCGCGCCCACTGCTTATACGCTTAAGCTATGTGGCACGCCCACTGCTGGCACTAAGCCTTAAAGGCAGCACGTATACAGACCCTATAGACGGACGCAGCTTCCGTAGCTTTTTACCATATGGGTACGGGCATCAGCGTAATAACGTATTGTCGCCAAGCACGTTATCATTAGAGCGCCACAGGCTTTTATGGCTGTACCTTAAAAACGAAACCAACTTTTTTACCGCGCCTCACAAAGTACTGCACTTTGCTCCTGAACAGGCGTTTTATAAGTTGTTTCGGGGTATGAAAAACCTTGATTACACCACAACCGACCTTTACTCGCCCCTGGCCGATGTTAAGGCAGATATATGTAACCTGCCGTTTAAGGACAATGAGTACGATATAATATTGTGTAACCACGTGTTAGAGCACATTCCAGACGATACAAAAGCCATGCAGGAACTCTACAGGGTATTAAAACCCGGAGGCATGGCAATACTGCAAATCCCTCAGGATCTGAGCCGTGCAACCACTTTTGAAGACAACAGCATTACTGACCCTAAGGAGCGTGCACGCATCTTTGGCCAGTACGACCACGTAAGAGTATACGGCCGCGATTACTTTAACAAGCTGCGCAGCATAGGTTTTCGTGTGGTAGAAACTGATTACACTACTACCCTTAACCCGCAGGATGTAGAGCGCTACTGCCTTGCCAAAGGTGAAATAATACCGGTTTGTTTTAAAGACTGAAATAACTAAAATAAACATATACCAAGCCGTGCAGTTTTGTACGGCTTTTTTTACATTATAAACAAATTCAGGGCAAAATAAAACAAAAGCTGTTTCTTAAAAATTAGCCCTAAATCACATTCGGCAAAGCCGCAAAAACTATTATTGCTATCTTTACGTTACATAATGTACAATTACAAGACAATAAAGACATGACAAAGCCCTTTTACAGGCTTGCAGCTATAGCCTTTCTGTTATTTTCCATAAGCCTTAACGCGCAGGATGTACTAACCGAAGTAGCCCCTCCTTACAATATAAAAACCGTTTCGTTTGTGCAAAACGGTGAAAACGTATTTCCGTTTATAAAGCTTGGCGATAACTTTACACTGCAATTTGACGACCTTTTTGGTAACGAGGCCAACTATTATTACAGCATACAGCACTGCAATTACGACTGGACGCCCAGTACCCAACTCAGCGTAAATGACTACCTTCAGGGGTTTGACAGCCAAAGGATACAAACCTATAATAACTCGTTTAACACCCTGCAGATATACAGCCACTACATGCTGAGCTTCCCAAACAAGTTTACCTCTATTAAGCTGAGCGGCAACTATATGATAAGTATTTTAAACGAGGACCGGGATGTGGTATTTAGCCGAAAGCTGATTATTTATGAAGACCGTGTAAGCGTGCCGGTACAGGTAAAACGATCGCGCGATATGGCTACCATACAACAGGCTCAAAACCTGGACTTTGCCATAAAAAGTGAGAGCGTACTGTTTCAGAGTCCGCTTACCAATGTAAAAGTAGGGCTGTTTCAAAACGGCAGGTTTGATAATGCGATTTACAACGTAAAACCCCAGTACACCATAGCTAACGACCTTATTTACAAGTACAATAAGGAAACGCAGTTTTGGGGCGGTAACGAATACCTGTACTTTGAAAACAAAAACATACGTAATGCAGTGGCAAATGTGCTTCGTGTTACCGCAGGTGACCTGTACAATACCGTATTGTATACCAATGAAGCACGGGGCAGCAAACCCTACACAAACTGGCCCGATGTAAACGGAAACTTTGTAATTAAAAACAGCGCGCCAAGC
Source organism: Flavobacterium sp. RNTU_13 (assembly GCF_046614455.1). NCBI lineage: Bacteria > Pseudomonadati > Bacteroidota > Flavobacteriia > Flavobacteriales > Flavobacteriaceae > Flavobacterium > Flavobacterium sp. RNTU_13. The sequence continues at coordinate 177,746 of NZ_JBKJHB010000001.1, forward strand.
GTGGAAGACAGCAGCATAGAGAGCGATTACAGTTGGGTATTCTTTAAGTTAAGCGCGCCATTGCTGTTCAATAAAAAAGCGGTGTATGTGGGCGGTATGTTTAACAACTATGCCAAAACCGACGAGTACAAGCTGGATTATAACGAAAAGGAAAACACCTACGAAAAGGCGATATTAATAAAGCAGGGCTTTACCAATTTCATGTATATTTTAACCAATAAAAACGGTACGGTAGACGGTGAAAACGCCCCTGACGGCAATTATTACCAAACCGAAAACCAGTACGACATACTGGTGTACTACCGTATGAATAACGACCGTTATGACCGTGTTATAGGCCGTGGTACTGCCAGCTCGCTAAACATTATTAACTAATAACCAAAGAGTTAAAATTAAGTTCGCCTTAATTTAACTAATTCGGGGTGGCGGGCTTCAGCTAAATTTAATATCTTTGTAATGAAAATTGCTTAAACAAACAGCCGCAGTATGGTATCTCAAATAACCCAGGGCATAAAAATTTCTGTATCAACCAGTTTTGAAGGCACGTACTTTAAAAACTACAGGATTCAGTTTGCCTTTAGTTATCATGTTACCATAGAAAACCAAAGCAAAGACTCTGTGCAGCTTAATACCCGCCACTGGGAAATCCTGGACTCGCTAAACGACCTTGAAGTGGTAGACGGCGAAGGGGTTATAGGTAAAAAGCCCGTACTAAAACCCGGCGAAAAGCATACCTACAGCAGCGGTTGCCTGCTTTCATCGCCATTCGGTGCTATGAAGGGCTACTTTAGCATGATCAATTTTACCACTACCCGAAACTTTAAAGTGTACATTCCGGCATTTCGCCTTAGTGCTCCTTTTGCGCTAAATTAGTCGCGAAATAAATTTGCATAATAAAGACATACCACAAAGTTTTCAACAGGTACTATAGCATTTTAGCAGCATTTATTCTTCCGCTTTTTGGTATGAATTTTCGTGTTTTAACACTTTTCGAAACACCTGTTTTTACAGGAACTGCCGATTATTCTTCCGCAATAGCATTATATTTTACTGCCATTTTCTGCCAAAAAACATACTCCATGCCGAAAATACGTATATAGCTACTTTACAGTTGTTTACTGAAGAAGCGACTTCAGTACACAGCTAAAAAGTTTTATGCATGGCAAGCCAATACCCTATTGGGCGTTACAATGGTTCTTTGTAACTTTGTGAGGCAAAATATTTTTTTGCCGACAAACAAAACGAAAAACGAAAAACTGGAACAACATGCCAAAAGGAATTTATAACGTGCCGAAGGCCGTGAACGAACCTGTAAAAAGTTATGCCCCGGGCTCTAAAGAAAGAGAACAGGTACAGGCTGCCTTTACAGCACTATATAATACTACCGTAGATGTGCCTATGTACATAGGTGCTCAGGAAGTAAGAACCGGAAAAACCAAAGACATCCGCCCACCGTTTGACCATAAAAAAGTGGTAGGTACCTACCACGAGGGCGAAAAACAACACATAGAACAAGCGGTTACTGCCGCTATGGAGGCCCGCAAAAAATGGGCTAACCTTAGCTGGGAGCACCGTGCATCGATATTCTTAAAAGCGGCCGAACTGCTTGCAGGCCCGTACCGCGCCAAAATAAACGCGGCTACCATGATAGCCCAGGCTAAAACCGTGCACCAGGCAGAAATTGATTCGGCTTGTGAGCTTATTGATTTCCTGCGTTTTAATGTGCAGTTTATGCAGCAGATTTATGCAGAACAACCTATATCGTCTGAAGGGATTTGGAACCGCCTGGAGTACCGCCCGCTTGAAGGGTTTGTGTATGCCATAACGCCGTTTAACTTTACAGCCATATCGGGTAACCTTCCGGCTGCCCCTGCCCTAATGGGTAACGTAGTGGTATGGAAACCAAGTGCCAGCCAGGTATACAGCGCTCAGGTAATTATGGAAGTGTTTAAACTGGCAGGCTTACCGGCAGGTGTTATAAACATGGTACACGGTAGCGCCTCTATGATTAGCGAAACGCTTATAAGCAGCCCTGATTTTGCCGGGGTACACTTTACCGGCTCTACCGGTGTGTTTAACGATATATGGATGCAGATAGGCCAAAACATAGGCAAATACAAAACCTATCCGCGTATAGTAGGCGAAACCGGTGGTAAAGACTTTGTACTGGCACACCCGTCTTCTATACCTGCCGAAGTAGCTACCGCACTAAGCCGTGGCGCCTTTGAATACCAGGGGCAAAAATGTTCGGCGGCATCGCGTGCGTACATCCCTGCATCAATTTGGCCTGAGGTAAAAGAACTTCTAATAAAAGACATCAACTCATTTAAAATGGGTTCGCCAGAAGACATGAGCAACTTTGTATCGGCGGTAATCCACGAAAATTCATTTGACAAACTTGCCAAATACATAGATGCCGCAAAAGCATCTGCCGAGGCAGAAGTAATAGTGGGCGGCGGTTATGATAAATCGGTTGGCTGGTTTATAGAACCTACCGTAATTGTTACCACAAACCCTGATTACGAAACCCTTACTACAGAGCTTTTTGGCCCGGTACTAACCATATACGTGTACGAAGACGCACAGTGGGCAGAAACCCTGAAACTGGTAGACAGCACCAGTCCGTATGCCCTTACGGGAGCTATTTTCAGCCAGGACCGCTATGCTGCCGAAGAAGCTACAAAAGCGCTTGAAAACGCTGCGGGTAACTTCTACATAAACGATAAGCCTACGGGCGCCGTTGTAGGCCAGCAGCCTTTTGGCGGTGCACGCGCTAGTGGTACTAACGATAAGGCCGGTTCTGTACTGAACCTGTACCGTTGGGTATCGCCACGCACCATTAAAGAAACCTTTGTACCACCTACAGACTACAGGTATCCGTTCCTGGGATAATCTTTATCATTGAGAGGAACGAAACAATCTCATAACAATCAAGCCTGCCGATGTATTTCGGCAGGCTTGATTGTTTTTATTCTTATTTCATCTGTTATTTTTTTCACTAAAACCTGATGCGGTTATTTTTACCACGGAATTTCTCCCGTTTCAGGGTTTGATTCTTCGCTAAAATACTTACCATGCGGCCCATCCTTATCTATCATGGCATATTTGGCCACGCGTTCGGCTGCTACTTCTACAGATCCAGGGCCACTATGGTTATTAAAGTCCGTTTTAGTATACCCAGGGTCTATAGCATTAACCTTAAACGCGGTGTCTTTAAGTTCGTAAGCAAGCTTTACGGTGTAAATATTTAATGCTGCCTTAGAGGAGTTGTATACACCGGCATTTAGCCCGTAATATGGCCAGGAAGGATCGCTGTTTAGCGTTAATGAGCCTACGCTTGAACTAACATTTACAATACGTGGTGCATCAGATTTCTGAAGCAGGTCTACAAACGCCTGTGTAACCCGTACTACACCAAACACATTAGTATCATACACGGATTTAAACATCTCTATAGGCGCGGTTAGAGGTGCCTGTGGCATTCCACCGCTTATTCCGGCATTATTAATAAGTACATCGAGCACATCGGTTTTACTGCCTATAGTTTCGCGTGCTGCCTTTACCGAAGCATCATCAGTAACATCCAGCTGTACAGCCTCTGCATTAGTCAACCCCTGAGCTTTAAGTTTGTTTACTGCTTCTTCGCCATTTTGTAAGCTACGGCTACCTATGTATACATAAAATCCCTGTTGCAGCAGTATACGTGCCGTTTCAAAACCTATACTCTTATTAGCCCCTGTAATGAGAACTTTTTTCATACAAAATTTATTTTGTGGTTATTACAGAGGCAAAATTAGCGGTAAGGTAATGCCCGGTCGTGGCACACAAATAGGTTTTAATGGTACATTTTACGGATGTCCGCCCTGTAGACTGCCGGTGTTTGGGTTGTAAGCCTCTTAAAGAAACGGTTAAAATAAGAAGCGTCTTCAAAACCAAGCGCGAAGGCTATTTCTTTTACAGAACTATCTGAGTGGAACAACAATCGCTTAGCTTCCAGCAGCAAGCGGTCATGAATGTGCTGTATGGCAGTTTTACCACTTTGCGCCTTTATTATTTCGCTAAAATGCCCCGGCGAAAGATTTACCCTGGCTGCGTAGCCTGCCACATCATGCATGTGAGCAAAGTTCTCTGTAATAAGTTCATAGAACCTGGTAAGCAATTCGCGCTCCGGGGAAGTCCCACGGTCTGCAAACTGCTCTGTATATAATCGACTAAGATGGATTAGGAGTACTTGTAAGTAGGCCAGCAGCATACTGTTTTTCCATGTATTTTCATCATTAAATTCATCGAGTATTTTGTACGATATATCGTTTAAAAAAGCAACATCTTCAGCAGACAACACCAGCTCATGCCCATTGTAAGGATTTTTTATAATAGGCAGCTCCCTTAGCACACGGTTTTCTTCAAGCTCCAGAAATTCCTGCGTAAAACAGATGGCTATAACATCGTTTTGTCCGCCATTTTCTTTGAGCATAACCTCGCGAGGAGAGGAAAAGTAAAAGCGGTTTGGTGCCACATCATACTGTACCATGTCTACCCAATGACGGCTTTTGCCCTGCCGCATAAAAATGAATTTATAAAAATCATTACGATGGGGTACAAAAAAAAGTTCTTTCTGAAAATTGGTAAGTGCTATGCACTCTGCAATTTCAAAATGCATATTCCCCTTAATGCCTGAGCTTTGCAACGAATATACGGGTATCTGTGTATCAGTTAAGGTATTCATCCTCCAAAGCTACGGTTTTTAATAACACGCTGCTTTAGGAGGAGCGTATCACATCATGAACAAAAAAAATGCCCTGTATTTGGGTATACAGGGCATTTTCAAAAACCAATCAAAACCAATTATGAAAAAAAACTTTACTTCGTGTCTGTGTCAGGTTTGTTCCCTGATTCTGATACAAATGTACAGCACATTAACCGGCAGATAGGTTGTTTTTAGATGAGTAGCAATTATGTTTCGGTGTATGGCAGGTGCCTGTATATAATGTGCTAATGTAACATTTTTTTAATGTAGCAATTAGGAGCATTACATTGGTACATTTATTCATTGCTACATTGCTACATTGCCACATTGTTACATTGTTACATTATTACACTGTTACATTAAAAAATTCCTAAATTATTTATACTTCATAGCAAGGTGCACCACCTTTTTGGTTTCAAAGAATTCGCCTGCAAAATAATCCGGCAGGTTGTAAATCGTAACCTTTTGGAACACGGCAAGCTCCTCGGTAAGGTCGCCGCCCTTAAGGTACAGTATGCCGTTTGGCAGGGCGTGCTGCTGGTCTTTCTTTACTTTACCACGCACCCATTTTACAAAATCAGGCATATTAGTTACGGCACGGCTTACAATAAAATCGAATTCCTCGTTAATGGTTTCGGCACGTTTTTGTTCGGCGCGTACGTTTTTCAGGCCAAGCCCTGCGGCTACTTCCTGCACTACCTTTATTTTTTTGGCAATAACGTCTACCAGGTAAAAGTTGGTTTCAGGAAACAGTATGGCCAGCGGAATACCCGGAAAGCCTCCGCCTGTACCCACATCGAGCACGCTTGCGCCGGGCACAAACTCCATAACCTTAGCTATACCCAGCGAATGCAGCACATGGCGGGTGTAGAGTTCGTCTATATCTTTACGGCTAATTACGTTTATCTTGGCATTCCAGTCCTTATACAGCCCTTCCAGTGCGGCAAACTGCGCCTTTTGGGTATCGGTAAGGTTAGGGAAATACTGTAAAATTTCCTCCATGGGTTTAAATTTTTGACAAAAGTACACATTTCCGTGATGAAATTACCGCTTAACAATGCCTTTACATACGGGTTTAATATTTATCTTTGGCTCCCGTGATGCAAGACTGATAACCAGTACATTTAATTAAAAAGGAACGCAAATTAATCTTTGGAAACAATAACAGAAATATTGAGCAATTACCAAACATTTGTTCTTAACAACTTGCTAATAGGTTTACTATTTGTGAAACTGGTTTCCTTTTTTTATGAAAAAGAACTGTACTCAATTGCTAAAGAAATCATTCGTTGGCTGATTATTGGTTACGCTACTACGGGTCTGCTTTATTTGATAGTTTGTCTTATAAACAATCCGGCATTTCAACAGCGCGCAACGGGATCGTATTGGTGGGCTTTCTGGATAATGTCGTTTTTTTCAACTATCCTTCCTTTCGTTTTACTCCTTAAGAGACTTAAACATAAAGTTTGGGCCATATTTACAATATTATTGCTGATGAATTTTGGTATAGGAATGAATTGGCTTGTTACGAATGGGGGTTCAGGAAGTGGCTGGTCGGTAGGGTTTTCATTTTCGCCTTTCCTGATATTTTTAGGGGGTGGCATCCTAGCAGGTTTAGTAATTACGGGAATCAGTATAATAATATTGAAATTTAAAAAAGCAGATTCACCTCAAAACATCAATATCAAATGAAACGCGCTGTAATGGTTAATGGTATTGTTTCAGCAGTTATCTTTGTACAGACGTTTTAAAAACAACTGACTAAGACAAACAAGTAAATAAACACACAAATAGAAATAAAATGAGCGTTCTTTCAGACAGGATTAACAACTTATCTACATCGCAAACGCTGGCCATGGCCGCAAAAGCAAGGGAACTAAAAGCACAGGGCATAGACATTATAAGCCTTAGCCTTGGCGAACCCGATTTTAACACTCCTGAATTTATTAAAGAGGCAGCCATACAGGCCATTAAAGATAACTACAGCACATACCCTCCGGTAGACGGTTACGCCGAACTAAAGGACGCTATTGTACTTAAATTTAAACGCGACAACGGCCTGGAATACAAGCCGGCTAATATTGTAGTCTCTACAGGTGCCAAGCAGTCGCTGTACAACGTATGCCAGGTAATGCTTAACCCGGGTGATGAGGCCATACTGCCCGCGCCGTACTGGGTAAGCTATGCCGAGATGGTAAAAATGGCTGATGCTACTCCGGTTGAAGTGCCTACTTCGGTAGAGAGTGATTTTAAAATTACGCCGGAGCAACTGGAAGCGGCCATTACGCCAAAAACCAAACTAATCATGTTCAGTTCGCCATGTAACCCAAGTGGTAGCGTATACAACCGCGAGGAGCTTACAGCTATTGCCAAAGTGTTAGAGAAATACCCTAACATTTATGTGGTGAGCGACGAAATATACGAGCACATTAACTTTAGCGGCAACTTTTGCAGCATAGGCACCATCCCGGGCATGTTTGACCGTACCATTACCGTAAACGGTGTGGCTAAGGCGTTTGCCATGACCGGCTGGAGGATAGGCTACATAGGTGCTCCTGAGTTTATAGCTAAGGCGTGTACTAAAATGCAGGGCCAGGTAACCAGCGGTGCTAACAGTATTGCACAGCGTGCTACGATTACCGCGCTTCAGGCCGATCCAAGTGTGCTTAAAGACATGGTAGACGCATTCCATCGCCGCCGCGACCTTGTGGTAGGCCTTGTTAAGGAAATCCCGGGCTTTAAAATCAACGTCCCTGAAGGTGCGTTTTATGTGTTCCCTGATGTGTCTTCCTATTTTGGCAAAACACTAAAAGGCATGGAAATTAAAAATGCCGACGATTTTAGCATGTTCCTGCTAGAGCACGCTAACGTAGCTACCGTAACCGGAGACGCGTTTGGTAACCCTAACTGCATCCGTTTCTCTTACGCTGCCGCAGACGACCAGCTTGCCGAAGCGCTACGCCGCATTAAAGCTGCCGTAACCGAGTAAATTGTTTTTACCTACGATATAGAATCCCGCCCCGTGCGGGATTTTTTGGTTTATATAGTACCGTAAAGCCAACAAAAAAATGCCCTGTATTTGAGTATACAGGGCATTTTAAAAACCAATCAAAACCAATATATGAAAAAAAACTTTACTTCTTGTTTATGTAAGGATTGCTCCTTTATTCTGATACAAATGTACGGCACATTAAATGGTAGCAAGGTAGTTTTTAGATGAGTTACCAATAGCTTTCGGCAAACAGCAGGTATAGTACTGTAAGTGATTTCGGTTAGCACATCAAACTGAATTTCAGTCAATATTACTGTGAGTGGGATTGTAGCAATACAAAAAGCGGAGTGAGCATTTACGCCATTTCTAGAGGTGTCTGGACTGTTGGGCGTAAAAACAAAAAAATGCCCTGCGTTTGAGGTTGCAGGGCATTTTAAAAACCAATCAAAACCAATATGTGAAAAAAAACTTTACTTCTTGTTTATGCAAGGATTGCTCCCTGATTCTGATACAAATGTACGGCACATTAAGCGGCAGCAAGGCAGTTTTTAGATGAGCCGACAGTATCTTTAGACGAGCAGGCTATGTACAGGCACCACCCGTAAAACAACACCTGCCTGCGGCGTAGCCAAAACCAAAAATCTTGTTACTTTTGCGTACAAACAACATAACACTGCTACCCCGGCAGCAATGCCCATCAGGGCATAAGGGGCACACATTATGCAAAAGAAAATTCTCCTTTTAGGATCTGGTGAGCTGGGCAAGGAATTTGTTATTGCCGCACAGCGCCTTGGGCAAACCGTAATAGCGGTAGACAGTTACGAAAACGCACCTGCCATGCAGGTAGCCCACGGTTTTGAAGTAATCAACATGCTCGATGGCGTAGCACTTGATGCAGTAGTAGCCAAGCACCAGCCCGACTTTATAGTACCCGAAATTGAAGCCATACGCACCGAACGTTTTTACGATTATGAAAAACAAGGCATTACCGTAGTGCCCAGTGCCAGGGCGGCTAACTTTACCATGAACCGTAAAGCCATACGCGATCTTGCCGCAAAAGACCTTGGCCTGCGTACGGCAAACTACCGCTATGCCACCTCAGCCGAAGAACTGCAACAAGCGGTAGCCGAAGTAGGTATGCCGTGCGTAGTAAAGCCACTTATGTCCAGCTCGGGTAAAGGGCAAAGCACCATAAAAACCGAAGCCGATATAGAAAAAGCATGGAACTATGCCGTAGAAGGCAGCCGTGGCGATGTGGTAGAGGTTATAGTAGAGGCGTTTGTAAACTTTAACAGCGAGATTACCCTGCTTACCGTAACTCAAAACAACGGCCCTACCCTGTTTTGCGCCCCTATAGGCCACAGGCAGGAACGCGGTGACTATCAGGAGAGTTGGCAACCGGCACACGTAACCGATAAAGACATAGCCGAAGCACAGGATATGGCACGCAACGTAACCGAGGCACTGGGTGGCGCGGGTATTTTTGGGGTAGAGTTTTTCCTTGCCGATGAAGGTGTATACTTTAGCGAATTGTCGCCACGCCCGCACGATACCGGTATGGTAACGCTTGCCGGTACCCAAAACTTTAGCGAGTTTGAACTGCACCTGCGTGCCATACTAAGCCTTCCGATAGCCGAAATTACACTTGAAAAAGCCGGTGCAAGCGCCGTTATACTGGCCTCGGGTACGGGTACACCGGTTTACAGTGGTGTAGAAGCCATTGCCGCCCTGCCGAAAACCGACTTCCGATTGTTTGGCAAACCCACTACACGCCCCTACCGCCGTATGGGTGTAGCGCTGGTAACAGATGCTTTGGGTACACCCATAGAGCAGATTGTAGAAAAGGCAAAAGCGGCAGCCGCGCTGGTAAAGGTGTCTGAACAATAAATATGTACATCCCCATATATAGCGGCTACTGTACAGGTAGCCGCTATTTTTTTTTGCAAGAAAAGTTATTTGGCCAAATAATTGTAGTGATATTAATTGCGTAAGAGAGCCCTTACATGATCAAAATAGGTTCTTAACCTAAATTTGTTAAAATAAATCAACTTTTAAATAGTCGAAAAAATTTAACTTATTTTTGTACCAAACAATCCTACATTACCCTTTATGAAATTACGTACCGCCCTTTTACTTGCCCTTACCTCATTAAGCCTTATTTCATGCCAGCCTACATCTCCTGAGGAAGTACTTACGGCGTATTTAGAAAAGGCGAACCACGGCGAGTTTGAAGAAGCGGCAAAGTATGCTGATAAAGAGTCGCAATCCATGCTTATGTTCATGGCAAGCATGACCCCTGCGGCAGACAAGCTGAAAATGATGCAGCAAACGGTAGACATTAACGTGGTAACGGCAGATACAAAGCCGGATGTGGCCTATGTAAAGGTAGACCTGGTACTGGATAAAAAGAAAAAATCACAGGGAGATTTTGTATTAAAGAAAGAAAATGGTGACTGGAAAGTAGCTATGGGCGAACGTTTTAATAAGGTTAAGGAAAAAGAGGCACAGGCTGCCACCGAATAACATTTTCCCTTTTTAACTGGGTTGGCTTGAATCCAACGAATTAAACAACTATTGTTTTATAACTTCAAAAGAGTATCTTTACCGAAATTTAACAACCAAATTTCATGAAAAGATACGTAAAAAACATTGCTTTTTCTGCACTTTGCTTACTTGCGATAGCATGTGGAGGTGGCAACGAGCCTGAGTCTGTAGCCAAAAAATTCCTTGAAGCTACTACGAGCGGCGAAATTGCCGAAGCAAAAAAATATACTGATGAGCAAACCGGTATGATGCTGGGAATGACAGAAAGTATGATTACCCCGGAGAAGAAAGCCGAAATGGCGAAGCAAAAACCGGATATTGAAATCCTTTCTTCAGAAGTAAAAGATTCTACCGCTGTGGTAAAATATAAAATTACCAATACCAAAACTAAAGAATCAGTAGAAAAGCAACTGGATATGAAACAGGTAAAAGGCGACTGGAAAGTTACCATAAAAAAAGAAGGTAAAAACTAATCCCTCTTTTTAACCTGCTGACTTAGCCTTTAGAGTAAAATACTTCAATGAATAAAAAAACCGCCGTTATACTAGCAAAATTTGCTGTGGGTATTACGGCGGTTTTTCTTTTGTGCCTTGGTATGTATAAGGCTTTTTTACTAGCCGACCACCACGCCGAAAACCGCGAAATAAAACGCCACAAAACCACTACCCGCCTGTCTGCCACGGAGCGGGAGCTCCTGCATGAGGGCGACTTTATTTTGCGCCGGGGTTTCGGGTATTTTAGCGACTTTATAGCGGGCAACCTCAACGATGGAAAAAAAGACGTTACCCATGCGGGTATACTGGTAAAACAAAACGGAAAATGGTGCGTAATACATGCCCTTTCATCAGATGTTTCTGAAATAGACGGTATGCAGCTACAGCCTTTAAACGACTTCCTGCACTACTCGGCTCCCGGAAAAATCATCGTTACCCGAAGCAAACATGCTTCTGCAACAGTAGGGAAGGCCATTGCAATACGGGCGCAGGTGTACCTTAACAAACACATCCCCTTTGACCATAGTGGCACCATAGATAATGATAGCGCTTTATTCTGTACCGAGCTGATTTGGCAAATCCTTGAAAAAGACCTGCATCGCGTAACGCTGCCCAATACCGCATACGAACGCAAAGCCTTTTTCCACTCTATGCAGCCCATGTACAGCACAAAATATTTTGATATTGTGATTGACCAATATCAAAAATAAAAAACGCCGCTGCAACGGTTTAAGCGTTACAACGACGTTTTTTATAGGGTGTAAATATTATTACTTCGCCTTGTTAAGCGTCAGGTTTTTAAATGCCGAAACGTTTATTACCTTTTCGCTGTCATTATCAAACGAAACGCTGATACTGTCGCCCGCCTGGGTTACCGGCAGTTCATTACTTATCTGAGATGAACCTATAAATATGCGCTTATCTCCCGGCAGGGTAAAGTAGTAAAAACTGTTGCCGTTTTTAATATCGCTTTGTATACGTGCCACTACTGCATTAAGTTGAACCTTTGCTGTTTGCTGATCCGGGCTTATGCGGTTATCGGCCATGTTGTATACGTTTTTAAATGCCATAAGGGTTTCCTGCATGGTGTTACCCACGCCCACTATGGTATAATCGGCAAGTGACACCATGGCATACATTTTTACCAGCCCGCCATCATCTTTAAGCGTCATTACATAGGTAGGGATGTTGTTAATATTGTACGGCACCGGCAGCGATGCCCTGTATCCCTTCTCCTGCACCTTACCCTCGGCAGACTGCTGTGCAGCGTATTCGGTAGCACCGCTTTGGTTATAGTACGTAGCCTCTTTAGTGCGTGTATCTACCAGTACAAACCCCACAGCTGATTCCTCCTTACCTACAGAACTTAAACCGGTATACCAGTACGATTTATTATTTTCGCCATACACAAGTGTCATTTCCTCGGTAATCTGCAATTTGCCTTCACCGCTAAAGTTCCAGTAACCGCGTACGTATTCGCCCCAGTCGTTAAGCTGATCTTCTATAAACTCCTGCGGCTCTACGCGGTCTACCCACGCAGGAGTATCTGCCATGTTGTAGTCGGTTATTTGTCCGCTTTGTGCGTCTACAATAACAACACCCGTAGCGTTGTTACCGCTAATGCCTACCTGTTTGTTATAACGGGTAACCACCCAGTATGGTTTACCTTGGTCGTCTATCTCAAACGTATAATCTGTAAGGCCAGTAGCCATGTAGCCGTTAAAATACAGGTAACGCTTTAAATCCTGAAAAAAGAACGCCCCCGGTTGGTACTTAATAGCCAGCTTGGCGCCACCCACCTGCTCTACCAGTTTTACATCGCGCTCGTTAGTCGCCGAAACCATAACGTAGCCCGGGGTACCCTGGCGGTTGTTTACCCATTTAAAAAATCCCGAATGCAATAATGGTGCTACCCAGTACAGCTTTCCGTTTACCTTTTGTATATTAAAATCACCCAGGGTGGTTTTGCTGCCCAGTGCAGGCTCGCTACCCAGTATTTTTTCGCCCAGCAAATAGGCAAGATCCTGGTCTACCACGCGCACATTATCTATATCCAGCGGGGTAATGTGGTGGTGAATGTCTGTTCCGTTTTTAACGTTGCCTATCAGCGCACGATACGCATCACTGCGAAACATAGGTGCACTGGATATGCTCATAACCACTATGTAAGCCACAATGGCGCCTATGGCTATTAGCAACGGGCGTGCTGCCGCTGCAGGTTTAAGCGTGGCCTTTTTACCCGTACCCTCTGCCCGGGATGATAATACCAGCAGTGCCAAAAGCAACGCCGCCAGCATAAGCGGGAGCTTAAGGAAACGGAAATTAAATACCGGCATGCCGAAATAAAGGAATAACGCTGCCAGGATGACTACAATAACAATAGCCGACTTTTTCATGTTTTGGTGTGTTTTACAATATAAGTCGCTACCCGGGGTAAAATGTTACGGCTGTAGTGTAATCCATACCGGGGCATGGTCGCTGGTTTTTTCCCAACCGCGCACGTGGGTATGTACGCCAGCACTTTGCAAAAGCGACAATGCGCTATCGTTTAGTAAAAAATGGTCTATGCGCAGGCCGGCATTACGGTTGTAAGCATCCCTGAAATAATCCCAATAGGTATAGATAACAGCATCAGGATTCAGGTGGCGCAGGGCATCGGTAAAGCCCAAGGCTTTAAGCCCTTCAAAAGCAGCGCGCGTTTCCGGCCTGAACAGCGCATCGTTTACCCACCGCTCCGGTTTATAGGCATCTGCCTCAGCAGGAATTACGTTAAAATCCCCCGCCAATACCAGAGGTAGTTTTAGTTCCAGCAACTCTTTTGCCCTATGGTGGAAACGCTTAAACCACGCCAGTTTGTAATCAAACTTAGGCCCCGGCGCAGGGTTGCCGTTAGGCAGGTACAGGCAGCAAATGCGTATACCGTTTACCGTAGCTTCCAGGTAGCGGCTTTGCTCGTCGGCAGGGTCGCCCGGCAGGCCTTTTACAACATCGGTTACCTCGTACCCTTTTACTAACAGGGCTACGCCGTTCCAGCTTTTTTGCCCTATCCAAACGGCGTCATACCCGGCAAGCTGTATATCCATGAGCGGAAACTTTTCGTCGGGGGCTTTTAATTCCTGCAGGCAGGCCACGTCGGGTTGTTCTTCGGCAAGCCAGCGCAGTAGTACAGGCAGGCGGCTGCTAATGCCGTTAACGTTGTAGGTAGCTATTTTCATAAATGGTTTTTCTTGTTTTGTTTGCCTTATGAAGATACAAAATATGCGCTACACAGCCATATACAGAAAAAAGCGTATTTTTGCCCCGACAAAAAACAACCGATAAGCCCACCGGCTTGCCGGATAAAAACAGACACGAACAATGAAAGCATACGTATTTCCGGGCCAGGGTGCCCAGTTTACCGGAATGGGTAAAGACCTGTATGAAGGTAATGCCGAAGCAAAAGAACTTTTTGAAAAAGCAAATGACATCCTTGGTTTCCGTATTACCGACATTATGTTTGAAGGTACTGCCGAACAGCTAAAAGAAACCCGCGTTACCCAGCCTGCGGTATTTTTACACTCGGTTATTAAGGCAAAAACCCTAGGCGACAGCTTTACTCCAGATATGGTGGCGGGTCACTCACTGGGCGAGTTCAGCGCGCTTGTAGCGGCCGGTGCCCTTACTTTTGAAGACGGACTGAAACTGGTAAGCCAGCGTGCGCTTGCCATGCAAAAAGCATGCGAAATAACCCCAAGCACCATGGCTGCCGTACTGGGCCTTGACGATAAAATTGTAGAAGATGTATGTGCATCTATTGACGGTGTGGTGGTTGCAGCCAACTATAACTGCCCGGGTCAGCTGGTAATAAGCGGCGAAACCAAAGCAGTAGAGGCTGCCTGCGAAGCGCTTAAAGCTGCGGGTGCCAAGCGTGCCCTGTTACTACCTGTGGGTGGTGCATTCCACAGCCCGATGATGGAACCTGCCCGCGAGGAGCTTGCTGCTGCCATAGAGGCTACTACCTTTGCCAACCCTGTGTGCCCTGTGTACCAAAACGTACCGGCTACCGCAGTTAAAGATGCTGACGAAATTAAAAAGAACCTTATTATACAGCTTACAGCCCCAGTAAAATGGACGCAAAGCGTACAGAACATGATTGCCGATGGTGCTACCCTGTTCACTGAAGTAGGCCCTGGTAACGTGCTGCAAGGTCTTGTAAAAAAGATAAACAAAGACGTAGAGACTGCTCAGGGGTAATTTAGTTTACCATCAGCTTATGAAAATGAAATTTTTTCCGGAACGTGAGTACAATTTGCAATATCGCTTTAAACGTGAAGGAGCAGTCGAATATCTGACTGTGAATACCAAACATTCGGGTAGTTTGGTTTCTGGAATAACGACTAAGAGCTTTATCGGAAAAGTAGACAACCAAGGTTTCCGGCTAATTTCATCCACTCCCGGAATAGGCGCTTTCTGCGTGCTTACCGGAACATTTCATACCGATAGCTGTAAAGTAAATGCGCAGGTTAACAAGCCTTTTAAAATTCTTGCAGGCATAATTACATTAATGATGTTTGCAACCATAATAATGCAGTTAATAACCAAACCAGGATGGAAAAATATGGGGCTTATAATCCCCTTATGCATGTTCTTTTTTGGAGGAAGTTGGTATTTAAAATGGACTTTTAAAAGATCGTTACACCTATCTATAAACAAACTGAACGAAATCCTGATATTTCAACAATAGAAAAAATCCTCATCCGAAAAGATGGGGATTTTTTTTAAAACAATCCGCTACCCTTATTACTTAAATTCGTTTGGTATATTTTTCATCTGTTCTTCTAAGTTCCAATTACTGGGTTTTTCTCTCGGATTAAACCATTTATATCCTTGTTGAGCCCATAAACTTCTATAATCTTTAGCTGATTTTACGGTATAATCTTCATATCCAAACTCTACTCCACAGCATTGACATATTTCATACGTGGGCGATTTCCCATCTTTACCCCAAGGTAAACTATCTATAAATAGTCCACACACTCTGCAAAAGTTCATAATTTGTAAATTAAATTTTATTGGCGATTCCGATAGCAGTTAATTCTGTTAAGTATTCGTCCCCAACTCACACCCATCGCCTTCTACCTCCACCTCAATGGTATAATACGTAAACGGGTATTTTTTCAGGATTTGCCGTACGCTACGTTTTATTTCCAGGAGTTCGGTAAAGGTATCTACCCCTTCGGTTTGTATATGGGCGGTGTATACGTGGTGCTCCCCTTCTAACGACCATACGTTTACATGGTGCATACCGGTAACATTTGGAAGCTTTAATATCTCGGCTTTAATTGCCTCGGTATCTACATCAGCCGGAACACCCTGAAGAATTATAAACAGCGTTTCTTTAAGCCGCCCGACTACATTGTACACTATAAACAGCGTTATACCCAGCGACAGTACCGGATCGAGCCACGGCACATCGGCAAACAGCATTACTACAGATACTATAAACACCGCTACCCAGCCAAGCACGTCTTCTATAAGGTGCCAACTCACCACACGCTCGTTCATAGACTTTCCGCCCATAAGCTTATAAGCCGCATAACCGTTTACCGCCATGCCCAGCAGCGAAAAATACAGCATCCCCTTAGCATCAGCATGCTCCGGGTGAAACAGCCGGTTTACAGCCTCGTACACCACAAAGCCCGAACCTACAATAAGTATAATACTGTTTATAAGCGCGCCCAGCAAACTGAACCTGCCGTAGCCAAAGGAAAACTTAGCATCGGCTTTTTGAGAGGATTTGTTGTGCAGGTACCACGAAAGCCCCAGCGAAAGGCTATCGCCCATATCGTGCAGGGCATCAGATAGTATGGAGACACTGTTTACATAAAACCCGCCTATGATTTCCAGTATGGTAAAACCAAGGTTAAGGAAAAAAGCTGCTTTTATATTTTTAGCGGAGGTATGGTGCGCGTGGTCGTGCCCGTGGTGTGCATGGTTGTGAGGCATGGGGAAATTTAATTTTGCTTAAAATTACAGAAATATCTCCATGCCCCCTAAAGTTTAGCAAAAGATTAAAAACGCAAAAAAGGCGCCCCCTCTCACATAGGAACGCCTTTTTTAAAAAATAGTACAAAAACTAACCCTTAACTAACTAATTTATATCAAATCTCATGCCAAGGCTGAAATTATTATATCCTGAAAAACTGTGGGTAAAGGTTTCCTGAAGGTCATACTTCGCATAAACCCCTACAGCCCTGTAGCTTACATAAGCACTAACACCGTATACAAAATCATTTACGTTATAATCGCCTTTTGTTTTTTGCTTTACGCTGTTGCCTCCATCGTTTTTATATTTAAGGATTTGTTTCTCCTTAACGTTGAACCCTGCATAACCCCCTAAACCTAAACGGAAACTTTCGTGGGTACGGAAATCTACTTTATCGCCGTTCATTCTTTTTTTGCTGAAATCAAACTCCAGGTGCGCAGGCACTACAAGGTTTACATAACGCAGGCGGGCTACATCAAGGTTCCTGCCAAAGTCGGCCAACACCGTTTGGTTACCCTCTTTTACAAAATAGCGGTTGTTGTCCGGGCGCAGGTTGTTGTATTGTAACGATAGCCCGTATTTAGCGTGCAGCAGGTTGTTATTTTTAGCCAGGCGCGTGTTCCAGGTAAGGCCCACTTCATAAAAATCCGACCTCCATTTAAAACCATCGGCAGATGCCCCGTCTTTAACCAGCCTGTTTACACCCAGTGCATATACAAATTGCGATGTAGTGCGTCTTTGCCTTTCCTGCCTGGCTTTGGCTTTAATGGTATCATTCCTGTATCCTTCTGAATACGAAAAGCCAAACCTATGAAACTTTCTTTCCGCCTGTATTTTACCGTCTACTTTGTCGCGCACCAGGTCGGCCAGTTTTTGTTCTTCTACACCTACGCGGGTTTCAATGTTTTTAGCCCTTTTTTCGGCATATTCTTTTTTACGTTTATCGGCTTCCGCAGCAGTTATTTCGTTTTTATCCAGCAGCAGGTTTACGGCGTCTACCTCTATTTTAAGCGAATCCTTTTCCTGCTTGGTAATGGTTTCAATGTTGTTTGAGATTTCGGTAGCCTTTTGAGAAAAAGTCTGACCGCTCATTTTGTTTACAGCAAGGCATAAGAATGCCATTACATAAAAAGTTACCTTAATCATGTTTGTTAATTTTTTTGATGTTGATGATGATTGAACTATTCCAGATTGCGTGTTGCCACAGCAGTTTTTACGGCTTTATATTTTCTTTCCAGTGTATTAATTACCTTACCACGGAACGATTCGTTTAGTTCCCCTTCCACATTATCCAGTAAGGTATTGGGGTTTACCTTAATTTTTGGTTGGTTTATGTTTGCTACAGCACTGTTAGCAGGGTTAGCCTTTCCTTCCACGCTTGCCAGTAGCGCTTGCGGGTCTACCTTAAGTTTACCCACTTTAGCATCCGGTGCCTGAGCGTCCTGGTTATTAACCTGTACGTTATTTTGCTGGGCTATTTCCTGGTTTTTCGGCATTAGGTTTTGTACCGGCTTATATGATTTCTCTGCATTTGGTTGTAATGCCTTTTTAGCAACCGGCCTGGCAGCATCGGCAACCTCACTGTATTGTGGTGCGGTATCTTGTGTTAGCTGAGTAGCAGGAGCGGTAGTTTGTGGCTGCTCCGTTTTATTTGTTACCACCTGTGGAGCATTAGTATCAATCACGTTTTGTTCCGCTTCGTGGTTCATCAGGAAGAACCCACCGCCCAGCATCAGCAAAAAAGCCGCCGCCATATACAACCAGCTACGGTTGTTTTTCTTAACAGGCACTACTTTTACCTCTTGCAAGGCAGCCTGCTGTTCGGCTACGGTAAGCATGGCATCGAGCCTGTCCCACGCATTAGCCGAAGGCTGAATGCTGCGCTGCTGTAGCTTTTGTTGTATTTCCTGTTCCAGTTTATTCGGTTCCATTTTCGTAATTCTTTAGTTTGTTTACCTGCTCCTGCAGCATTTTCCTGGCGTGGCTCAGCTGGCTTTTGCTGGTGCCCTCGCTTATCCCTAACATGGTGGCAATTTCCTGGTGTTTGTAGCCTTCTATGCAGTACAGGTTAAACACCATTCTATAACCTTCGGGCAGGGCATCTATAAGGGTTTGAATATCATCTACAGATAGTCCGCTCTCTATATTATTATGGGTGTCTTCTACATAAAACTCATCTTCCAGAAAACCCACTTTCTTTTGCACCCTCAGGTAACTTATACATTCGTTTACCATTATACGCCTTATCCATCCTTCAAAACTGCCTTTGTGCTCAAAGTTCTTAAGGCCTGTAAACACTTTCATAAAAGCGGTTATCATTACATCTTCTGCCAGGTGCAGGTCTTTTATGTACTGCCTGCACACCCCCAGCATTTTCGGTGCGTGTGCCGTGTAGATTTGCTGCTGGGCGTGCCGGTTGTTTTCGGCGGCCTGCCGTATCAGCCCGGCTTCATCTCTATGTAAGGATATTACTTTCAAAATGTATGCGTATTGGTTCAATAATGGTTTCTATAAGGTAAGACGCACCAACCTGAAAAATGGTTGCATGAAAACATTATTTTTTTTAAAATATTTTATAACAAACTGATTAACAGCATTAAAATAACTAAAAAAATTTGAGTGCGCGCATAAAAAAAACCACGCGGTGCGTGGTTTAGTATTACTTTAGTCCGCTCAGGTCGGTGCCCGGCTCTACTTCTACAGGCTCCATGCCGTGGCGGAAAAGCCTTGCCTGCAGGTCGCCCCGCAGCGCTACCGATGTACCGTTTACCTCCAGCCAGCTGCCCTCACGCAGGCCCAGCACCGGTACGGTATTAAACTCGTGGAATTCGCGTATGCGGGTTTCACGGGTTTCACCCATGTGGGTACTGCCCGGCTGTGGATCCAGGTAGTGCGGATTCAGGTTAAAGGATATGGCTCCCAAAGTTTTAAAACTCGGCGGATATACTATAGGCATATCATTAGTGGTTTGCATGGTTATGCCACAAATGTTACTGCCGGCGCTGCTGCCCAGGTAAGGTACGCCGCGGTCTATAGCCTCTGAAAGTGACGTAATAACCCCGGTCTTGTACAGCTGGGAAACCAGCAGGAACGTATTACCCCCTCCGGTAAACACGGCTTCAGCGTCGGTTAACGCCGCTGCCGGGTCTTCAAACTGATGTATTCCTTTTACGGCAATGCCTAACTTTGCAAAGTATGCCGCAGCACGCGCTGTGTAATCATCGTGGCTCATGCCGCCCGGGCGCGCATACGGTATAAATATAAGCGATGAACAGCCTTCAAAATGGCGTTGCAGTACCGGTTCTAAATATTCCAGGTAGCTGCCTCCGTGTAAGGTAGAGGTACTCGCAATAATAAGTTTTTTCATTCGTTAATACTGTTGTAGTGGCTGCAAAGGTACAAAGTTTTTATACCTGCATGCCGTACAACCACCATAATACACACTATGAAACCATTTGCATACGCCCTGTTAGCCCTTTTTATACTTACAGCACCGGTTTGCCGGGCGCAAGACCGCTGCCCCGTAAACGGAAAAGTGTCGAGCAACTTTGATGATCTTGAAGGGATTTATGTTATTAACCGAAGTACTGAGGCTACTGTGTTTACAAAGCGCGGGGGCTACTTTAGCATACCCGCTGCCGTAAACGATACGCTATTGTTTTCATCCATACAGTTTACGGCCAAAGAGGTGGTGGTAAAACCCGAACACTTTGGCAGCGATTTACTCATAGTACCCATAGAACCCATGCACCGCCAGCTTACAGAGGTTATTATTAACGATTACAGCCATATAAATTCGGTAAAGCTGGGCCTTGTACCGGCTAACCAAAAAAAGTATACCCCAGCCGAGCGCCGCCTGGCTACCGCGAGCCAGTTTAAAATGAATCCGTTAGGACTCGACCCTATTTTTAACGCCTTTAGCGGCCGCACTGCCATGCTTAGAAAAGCTGCGGAAACCGAAAAAAAGGAAACGCTTATAGATAAAATATACTACCTTTATAGTGAAGACGACATAGTAGCCAAACTGAAAATTCCGGTGGAGTATGTACGTGGATTTTTATTTTACGTTGTAGAAAACAAATACCTCACTAAAGCCATAGACGAAAAAAACCACGAAATGGCAAGGTTTATGATGTCTGGTCTTGCAACCAAATATTTGTCTTTACTAAACAATGACCATTAAAAACCTTATCCTTTTTCTACTGTGCCTTTGCCCGGTTGTTACCTTCGCCCAGGAGCGCCAGCCTCTTAGCGGGCGTGTGCAGGTAAACGGTGGTAATGCTACCGGCATATTTGTAATCAATACCCTTACAGGAACAGAGGTGCGTACCGATACAGAGGGCAAATTTACCCTGCCTGCAAAACCGGGAGATAAGCTGGCTGTATACGGCAAAAACATTGAAGACCGCCAGTTTGCCGTAAGTAAAGGATCATTTACACAAACACCTTATGTACTGGAGGTTAACGCTAAAGCTACTGAGCTGCAGGAGGTGGTAATAAACGATGTAAACGAGGAAAAGCTGGGGCTCGTACCCAAAAATCAGAAAAGAATGACCGTAGCCGAACGCAGGGTGCATACGGCAAAGAGCGGCATAGGGCTTGATTTACTGCTAAATGTGCTTAGCGGGAGGCTAAAGATGCTTAAAAAAGCGCTTGAAACCGAACGCAAAGAACAGCTTATGGCGGTAATAGACGGTATTTTTACCGACGAAGAGTTGGCTAACATGGGCGTACCGCGTGATTTGGCCCGTGGCTTTTTATTTTACGCCATAGAAGATCCCACCATGGCCGATGCTATTAGAAGTAAAAACGAGTCGTTAATGAAACTTACATTAATGGACCTGTCTGATAAATATAACAAACTACAGAACCAACATGAATAAGCTACTCTCTCTGCTGCTGTTTTTATGCGTAGGCAGCGTAATGGCACAACGCCAAAGTTTTTCGGGAAAAGTAATTGTAGGCGATGCTTCATTGCCTAATATTTTTGTAATCAACCAGGCCACAGGAGCCGAAACCAAAACCGACAACAACGGCCTTTTTACCATACAGGCACGTAGCGGCGATATCCTGGCCATATACTCTGACCGTACCGATACACGCCAGTTTGAACTACGCAAAAAATGGTTTAACGAGCAGCCATACACTTTTGAAGTAAAACTAAAAACCACAGAACTTGCCGAAGTTGTGGTAGACGATAAAATAAATTCTAAAAAGCTGGGCGTAACCACTGGGTACGAAAAAGCCTACACTCCTGCAAAACGCCGCAAAAGGGCAAACCGCACCGTAACTACTAACCAGGGCGTTAGCCTTAGCGTAGATGCTATGGCCAACAAGGTAAATGGTCGTACAAAAATTATTAACCAGAATGTAAATACAGAAGACAAAGTTATAGCCATAGATAACTTTAAGAATATGTATTCTCCTGAGGAAGCCGAAACCGAATTTGGCATCCCGGCAGACCAGGCCGAAGCGTTTGCTTACTTTATTGTAGAAGACCCTGATTGCCTGCAGGCACTGCGCGCCAATAACCGTACTAAGGCAAAACCGAACCTTCAGCGCCTTGCCAAAGTATATTTGGAACGTAATGAAACTGAAAAGTAGCCTTGCTGTTACCTTTCTCCTACTTATATTTAGTTGTGTAGCACAGGTGCGCAAACCGCTTTACGGTAGGGTTGTTGTTTCTGGGGAAGGCACTGCAGGAATTTTTATCATTAATAAAAATAGCGGAACCGAGACCAAAAGCGCTGCCGATGGCCTTTTTACCATAGCAGCGAAACCCGGAGATAAGCTGGCTGTTTTTCATCAAAACATTGTAAGCAGGGATTTTGTGGTAAGCAGCATTGCATTTGAATCAACCCCCTATGTGCTGGAAACGGAACTGAAGGGTGATGAGCTTAAAGAGGTGGTGATTAACGCCGTAACGTCAGAGTCGTTAGGATTAGTACCAAAAGGACAAAAGAAAGTAACCGAAACGCAACGCCGTCTTATGAAATACAGTAGCGGCAGCGGCCTCACCTATCTTATATACGCCCTTACCGGAAAGCTAAAGCCTTTAAAACGTGCCAGGGAAACGGTAAAAAAATATGAACTTAAAGACCAGGTTTGGAATTTAATTACCGATGCCGATATAAAACAATGCGGGGTATCGGCAGAAATGGCTAAGGGCTTTATATTTTATGCCATAGAAGACAAAAGGGTAAAGGCTGCCATAGATTCGGGTAGTGGCGAAATAAAATTGTTACTTATAGAAATAGCCGAAGAATACTTAAAACTGCAAAAAGAACCATGCACCGATTGTTAACGCTATTATTGCTGCTGTATACGGTAACGGCATTTTGCCAGCAGGATTTGCGCGGGCGCATCATATCTGGCGATATGGCGGTTAGCGGTGTTTTTGTAATTAACAAACGTACGGGAGCTGAGGTAAAAACAGACAACAACGGCTATTTTACCCTTAGTGTAAAACCGGGAGACCGCATAGCCCTATATGGCAAAAGTGTAGAAGTGCGTGAATTTGCTATTAACGAAGCCGCCTTAAAGGCGAATCCGTACGAGCTGGAAGCCGAGCTCAAGGCTACGGTGCTCGAAGAAGTAAAACTATCGCGCATTGACCCCGAAACACTGGGCCTTGTTCCGAAAGGGCAAAAACAGTATACACCCGCCGAACGACGGCTGAAAACCGCAGGGGAGTTTAAACCGAACTTTTTATTTATACTGGGCGGTGGTATTTCCATGCCGTTTGACCCGATTATAAATGCCATAAGCGGCCGCACTAAAATGCTGAAGAAAAACGTAGTGGTAGAACAAAAGGAAGGTTTAATAAGTAAATTGGGCAACCTGTATACGGAGGAGCAAATAAGCCGTACCTTTGGTATACCGTCGCAGCTGGTAAATGGTTTTGTATATTACGCCATAGAAGATACCGATTGTGCCGAGGCGTTACGCACAAAAAACAACGACCTTATAAAGCTACGGCTTATGGTGCTTGCAGAAAAATATATGGCATTGCAGAACCAAAAAACACCAGACACACCAAACCATGAAAACTAGAATCTTCTACATACTGTTTTTACTGATTCCGCTGGCTGTACTGGCGCAAAATAAAGAGCGGGAAGTACTGCGCGGACATATTATAGCCGACTCGCTTAGAGTGGGCGACATTGTTATAAAAAATGCTACATCGGGGCGGCAAACCAATTCTGATGATAACGGTTATTTTATAATCATGGCGCGAAAAGGCGATACCATTCAGTTTAACAGTATTACCTACCGGCCGCAGCAACTGGTACTTACCGAGGCGCTGTTACATGAAAATCCGCTTACGCTGAAAATGGATATTAATGTAAAGGTACTGGATGAAGTAATTATAACACCCCTAACGGGCGACTTAGGCTACGATGCCGCACACACCAAAGTACGGGCGCTAAACCCAAAGGTAAAACCGGAAGAACTTACCTACCCCTACCCCATACCGCACAACAACCCGCTTGTACACTATAATATGGAAAGCCAGCTACAGGGTGTAGACTTTGTGAAGGTGTTCCGCATGTTTGTAAAGAAAAAGAAACAAAAGGAAGACCGTGGCGAAATATATGATGCCAACAGTAAAAAAAACTTTACATCGGTTATTACCACGCGTTTCAGCAACTACTTTTTTACCGAGTCATTACAAATACCACAGGACCAGATAGGCCGTTTTTTAGCCTTTTGCGATAAAGGCAAAGAAACCGCCCCCCTGCTTGATCCGCGGAAAGAATTTGAGCTAACAGACTATCTTGTAAAAAAAGCCGCCGAGTATTTAAAAAAATAACGATTTACACCGCCTGCCCGCTAAACTTTTCGCGGTACATTTTAGGTGTCATTCCCACATTTCGCTTAAACAGCGTACGGAAGGTTTTTTGGTCGTTGTAACCGCTTTCGAGCATTACTTCGGTTATGGTATGGCGTTGCTGTTCCAGCAGTTGTTTAGCAGCCTCAATACGGGTTTTTTGCAGGTATTCTATTGGTGTAATGCCCGTTACCTGTTTAAAACGCCTTGCCAGGTTACGCCGGCTGGCGGGCACGCTGCTTATTATTTCCTCTATGGTATTGGCCTTATTAAAATTACGGCGTATTTCCTGCTGTGCTTTTTTTACCAAATCATCCGTGTGGTTTTCATGCGGTAAAAATGAGCCAAAGTACGTTTGCCGGTTACGGTCCATGTCTATAGAAAACATTTTTGCTGCACGCACAGCTATTTCCTTACTACAATATACCTCCAGCAACAGCATAAGCAGGTGAAACGTATTTGTGGCACCACCGCTGGTGTACACCCTGTCTTGCCCGGTAACCACCGCATCGGCACGCAGCACCACTTCCGGAAAAAGCTGCGCAAAATGCCCTCCGGCGTTTACGTGCGTAGTAGCCGGCCGGCCATTTAAAAGCCCGGTTGCCGCCAGTATAAAGGCACCTGTACAAAAGCTTGCTACCGCACCGCCTTTAGCATACTGCCCAGCCAGCCAGTGGAACCACCCCATATTTAGCTGCATGGCACCCGGCAGCGCATCGTTTTTAAAGGCCGGTATCATCAGCAGGTCATAGGCATCGTTATCTGTTACGGGCAGTACGGTATAACCTTCGTACTTTACATCGGTATGCTCAGGCAGGCGCAGCAGGCAAATATCAAAAATGGGCTGTTTGCCACTTTCTGCGTAAAATCCGTTTACGCTGTCCAGCACGTCGGCTATGGCTGCTACACTCAGCAGCCTGTAATCTCTCTGCAAAAGGATACCTACTTTCATAAGTCGCTACAAATTTGGTTGTTACCCAAAGGTACATTTTATTTTGTCCTGAATCCCCCCTGCGTTTGGCTTTTTAGCACAACCTGAATTTTATCGTTTATAAATACTTTTGTAAAGCAGCCTTATAATTAGTACATTCATAACCAAATAAACAAAAAATTACATCTTATGAAAAAATTACTGCAATTACCACCTTTAAATACAGATATGGGAGTACTGCTGCTACGCCTGTTTTTCGGGGGAATGTTTACCTACTACGGCTGGGGGAAAATAGCCGCCTATAACGAAATACTGCCCCAGTTTGGCGACATTATAGGCATAGGGCCTAAGCTATCGTTTAACCTTGTAATATTTGGCGAGTTTGTATGTGGTATACTCATAGCCCTGGGACTTGTTACTCGCCTGGCAGTAATACCCAGCTTTATAACCATGGTTGTAGCCTACTTTATAGCACACGGAAACGATGCCTTTGCCGATAAGATACCGGCGTTTACATACCTTATCCTTTCGGCAATCATTTTTATAAATGGTAGCGGCAGGTACTCGGCAGATGCTTTATTGTTTAAAAAGAAAGACAACACTTTATTATGAGAAAACTAAAACTCCAGGTACAAATATCTATAGATGGCTTTATAGCAGGTCCGGCTGCCGAAATGGACTGGCTGGAATGGAACTGGGGCGAAGACATAGCCAACTATGTTACCGCGCTTACAGAACCTGTAGATACCATAGTAATGGGGCGTAAACTGGCTGAGGGCTTTGTACCCCACTGGGAAGCTGCGGCAAAAAGCCCTGAGCACGTACCCGGGGCAGAAAAAATGAGCAGCACCCCTAAAATAGTATTCAGCCATACTTTAGAAAAGCACGATTGGCCTAATACTACTTTGGCGCACAACCCGGAAGCGGTAATCACAGCTCTTAAAGAAACCGCTGGCGGAGACATTATAGCCTACGGTGGTGCCAGCTTTGTATCGCACCTCATAGAAAAGGGACTGGTAGATGAATTTTTCCTTTTTGTAAATCCTGCTGCACTGGGTAGCGGTATGCCCATTTTTGCAGGGCTTCAAAATCCGCTCACGTTAAACCTGGTTGAGGCCGTGCCCTTTGGTTGCGGTATCACGGTGCTGCGCTACACACTTTAACCGAATCATTAAATAAACACTTTACACTATGAAAATCCTTAAGAGAATTGGCATCGCCCTATTGGCAATCATTGTACTGCTACTGGTATTGGCTCTGATAATGCCTAAAGATTATAAAGTAGAGCGCGAGGTAGTAATAAACAAGCCTGTAGGCGAAGTATTTGAGTACGCGCGCCACCTGAAAAACGAAGACGAGTACAGCGTGTGGAGCATGGCCGACATGAATAAAACACAAACTTTTAAAGGCGAAGACGGACAGGTAGGTTTTGTGAACAGCTGGTCGGGCAACGACAAAGTGGGTGTGGGCGAACAGGAGATTAAAGCTATTACACCAAATAAGCGTATGGATGTAGAGGTGCGCTTTAAAAAGCCTTTTGAAAGCGTTATGCAAAGCTACACCCTAACCGACAGCATAGCACCGGGGAAAACTAAAGTGGTATGGGGATGCAGCGGTACAAGCAGTTACCCTATGAACCTTATGAATGTAATGATGGACGGTATGCTGGGTAAAGACATTCAGCAGAACCTGGATAACATGAAGGCTAAAATAGAAGCCCTTAACTAAGTACATAAAGCAAACCATTAATAATCATCAAACAACAAACAACAGTTTATGAAAGCACTAAACCCGTATCTTAATTTTAACGGTAAAACCGAAGAGGCCTTTAACCACTACAAAAAGGTTTTTGGCGGAGCGTTTGCCACCTTTATGCGGTTTAAAGACATGCCCAAACATCCATCGGGTAACGAAGGGTGTGAAGACGCAGAACCAAACGGCGAAGATGGCAACCTGATTATGCACGTGGCCCTGCCAATAGGAGCCAATATGCTTATGGGCAGCGACGTTCCGGGCAATATGCCTCAGGCCGAAACAGGCACTAACATTTCTTTGTCATTCCATGCTGAGAGCCGCGAAGATGCCGACCGCATTTTTGCCGGGCTTGCCGAAGGGGGCGCTGCACTTATGCCAATGGCAGATATGTTTTGGGGCGACTACTGGGGCATGGTACAGGATGCATATGGCATCCACTGGATGATAAGTTTTAACACCATGCAGCAACAATAATTTTCAGCAAAGCGCAATCATCAATCAAAGAGTTGAAAAAGCCGTACGAAAGTGCGGCTTTTTATGTTATGCCGCCTTTTTGTAGTTTACCATAGTAGCCACCATATCATATAAGACGGGTAGCTTTTGGCTAAATTCTTCGGGGGTTTCAAAAAAGTATTCTAAGGCCACCGCCACAAACTCACGTTCGTTTTTATAAGCATAATGCCTAAAGTAGTTGGCATTTACAATTTCAATAAGGTTTTCGTCTACCAGTATGTAGGCAATAATTTTGGCATACATATCGGCATACATATCTCCGGCAGCACCAAAGTTTTTACTCATGGCGCCTGTGTGTACCACGTGGGCAAACTCGTGCAGGCCCAGGTTTACGCTATTGGC
Source organism: Flavobacterium sp. RNTU_13 (assembly GCF_046614455.1). Taxonomy (NCBI): domain Bacteria; kingdom Pseudomonadati; phylum Bacteroidota; class Flavobacteriia; order Flavobacteriales; family Flavobacteriaceae; genus Flavobacterium; species Flavobacterium sp. RNTU_13. The sequence goes on from NZ_JBKJHB010000001.1 coordinate 205,920, forward strand.
ACTAAAATCAAGCCCAGCCTCAAAATGCCTCCAGCTAAAAACCACTGCGCCCGCCGGAACATTAAACTCGGCAAAGTTATAGCTGCCCGCCATTGCCGAGCGGTACACATCCGGGTACAATACCACTACGTTAAACAAATCAGTAAGGTAATGGCGCAACCCAAAGGTGAGTATTACCCAGGTGGCCGAAATTTTCAGTTTCATTTCGTCGGTAACATCAAGCCCGTCGCGCCCTATAAACTTATAGCGTTTCATGAATGTGGAAACCCGATGCTGAAAGTAAGCCTTGTGCTCATCAGAAAGATCACGGTAAAACCTGAATTCGTTTTCCAGCAAAATACCGGCATACGGTGGCAGGGTACGTTTTACAGGGTAAAAATGCACCACGGCAGGTTTACGGAATGCCAACAAATAGGCTGATTCGGCTGACTTAGCAGACAAATAAAACACCAGCGCCGTAACCATAAGGCCCAGGAAAACAAAAACTATAATTTGCGAAGTAGGAATCATGCCAGGTAAACCGCTATTAATTTTGTTAAATATAATCATTTTACCGGAATACCCGATACAATTAACTAACGTTCAATTCCTTAAAATTAGTATTTACACAGCTTTTATATTTACATGGCAGCTTACTTATAATACAGAGCACCCCCAGCTACACCGGTTTATAATTTATCATTTGGGTTATAATGGTGTACAACTCCGGCAGCTTTTGTTTAAACTCGGCAGGCGTTTCAAAAAAACTTTCCAGGGTTACCGCCATAAACTCGTGCTGGTTTGTAAAACCGTATTCGCGCAGGTAGCCCAGCCCTGCAAGATGCTGTAGGTTATTGGGTTCGCCTATGTAAGTAATCACCTCATCAAACTTAGCCGCATAGAGGTCGCCCGAAGCACCACCCTCATCACTCGCGGTGGCACACACGTGCAGCGCGTGCGAAAACTCGTGAAGGCCCAAGTTTACATTGTCTACGCCATGGCGTATGCCTTCTTCAAAATGTTTCCAGCTAAACACCACCGCCCCTGCCGGGTGGTTAAACTCGCCCTTGTGCCATAGCCCTGTAACAGTGCTTTCATAAACATCAGGATAAAGGATTATATGTTCAAAAATACTGGGTAGATAGTAGCGCATACCAAAGGTAAGCATTACCCAACTGGCGGCTACTTTTACTTTCATTTCGGGTGTTATGGTAATGCCTTCGCGCGAGTGGAATTCGTAGGTTTTTATAAAACCGTTTACCCGGTGCCTAAAGTAGCTTTTATGTTTTTTTGAAAGGTTGCGGTAAAACGAAAAATCATTGTGCAGCACCTGCTTTAACGGCGCGGGGATGTCTTTCTTAAACAAGTAAAAATGCACAAAGGGCGGCCTGCCGAAACGGCGTACCCAAAAGTACTCCAGCGAGTCTAAAAAAAGGTAACCGAATAAAAAAATGGTAAGCGCTACAACACTTAGCGTTACTACAACAAGAAATATAAGCCCTACGGAGTTCTCCATGCAGTGTTTGTTATTGGTTGGTCAATATAAACAAAAAACGCTATTAGACTTAGAAAATTTTAACACTTGCTTTTTTTCGTTATTTTTGAAGGAACCAACAACAATAAATAATCGTCAATACTATACTAAAATGGAAGAAAAGATTTTAGAGTCTATCGTCACTGGCTTCACAAAGGCATTTATCGAAGAGGGAAAAAATATATTCGATGAGATTTACGATAAATCATATGACCAAATCAAACAATTTATAGGAAAAGATATTAAACTTTATCTAACCAAACAAAAGGATCGTTATTCGTACATAAAGACTTTACTAAAAGGTAATACACCCGTTTTTTTATATGACGTGTACTTTCCTTCGAAATTGATATATCAGAAAACACAAGTAATAAATACTGATTCTACATCCGAATTATTTAAAAAGTTTAGGTGTATCACAATAATTGGTGATGCAGGTAGTGGTAAAAGTACATTAGTGAAGCATCTTTTCCTAAATTCTATCCTCGAAAAAGAGAAAATTCCAATCTTAATAGAATTACGCTACTTGAATGAATCATCCGATGAGTTAGAGATTTATATAAAAAAAATTATTACACAAAATAAACTTGCCGTTAATAATGAAATACTTGAGAAAATACTTGAGAAGGGTAAGTTTACATTATTTTTTGATGGATACGATGAAGTAGATGAAAAGACCAAAAAAAAGCTGGGAAAACATATAATTGAATTTATAGAAAAATATAATTTGAACAATTATTTACTAACATCTCGTCCTTACTCGCATGCAGAAAACTTCCCTAGATTTACAAACTTAAAAATGAAGGATTTAGAACTGAAAGATGGTGAAATCAGAGGTTTTGTTTTCAAACAGTTAAGTAATGAAACTGAACTCGCTGAAAAAGCTATAAAATCAATTGAGCAGGGCAATAGTACATATATACGAAGCTTTTTAAAGAATCCATTATTACTCTCGTTATATCTTTTAACATTTCAGAGTTATGCCTCAATACCTGATAAAAAATACATCTTCTACAGACGTGTAATAAATGCTTTATTTTCCGAACATGATAGTAAAACTAAACTAGGTTATGTTAGGGAAAAACTATGCGGATTAGACCAAGAACAGTTTGAAACAATTTTAAAATCTTTTAGTTTTTTATCATATTTTGAAAATGAGTTTACTTTTGATCGAGATTACATAAATTTAAAACTTAAGTTTATAAAGAACAAAAAAGACTTAAGCTTCGATAATAATAAATTCATTTCAGATTTAAAATCGGCTATCTCATTATGGATAGATGATGAAGGTATTTACTCTTTTGCCCATCGCTCATTACAAGAATATTTTACTGCATTACTGATTTCTGAACTCAAATCAGATGAGAACAAACGTGTTTACGAAAAAATCATCAGTAAGTACGAAAACTCATATCCTTCTCGCAGAGAAATGGAAAACTTATTATATCTGCTTAAAGAAATGGATGAATACAACTTCATTAAAAACTTCTACTTCCCATTACTATCTGATTTAAAACAGACAATCACTAATCCCGACTTTAGTTATGAGAACAATTATCTTCTTTTTTTCATGAGAGGTTTCGAAAAGATGAGAGATGAAACTGGACACACAATATTACGACCATTGATTAATTCTAGCATTTATAAAACCATATATGTTCATTTAAATTTTACAAGAGAACTCTATGCTTTTATAAAAGAAAAATTGAATCAGCCATCATGCCTTGAATACTATAATGATATGTTCAATTCACAAAAAGTGAACGCTAAAAATCGTGGATTAAATCTTGAATTCGATGAGCTACAAAAATTTTATCAAATAGCTAAGGGAGATAAACTAACAAAATTAACGAAAAAAATCACTACCCACCTAGATAAAGAAATTATTTTTTGTGAAAGATACATCGAAAAAAATGATTCAAATGAGAAAGATTTAGTGGATTTAATTTAGATATAAAGGGGGGCTCTAAAGCACCCCCTTTATATACTATTTCTTATGCGATAAAATACCGGCCTTAAGTATCTGCCCAAACTCGTACATGTCCTCAAACGAGCAGTACAGTGGCACCGGCGCCAGGCGGATAACGTTTGGCTCGCGCCAGTCTACAATAACACCCTCTTTCATTAGGTAATCAAACAGCTGACGGCCTTCGCCATGCAAAAATACCGATAGCTGGCATGCACGCTCTTTAGGTTCAGCTGGCGTTATAATTTCGAAATGTCCGTTAACCTCACGGTCTATTTCATGCAGTATATATTCCAGGTAAGCCGTAATGCGGTCGCGTTTTTCTATCAGTGCGGGCATACCTACCTCATCAAACATCTCTACCGATGCAAGGTACGGAGCAAGCGATATTACAGGCAGGTTACTTACCTGCCACCCATCGGCACCGCGCACAGGGTCAAAATTAGGCTCCATAAGAAAACGGCGCTCCTTGTTGTGCCCCCACCATCCGGCAAAGCGCGGCAGGTCGGTATCGTTATGGTGCATTTCGTGTACAAAAGCCCCCGATGCATTACCCGGCCCTGAGTTCATGTATTTATAACTGCACCATGCCGCAAAGTCTACATTCCAGTTGTGCAGTTCCAGGTGTATGTTACCGGCAGCGTGTGCCAGGTCCCAGCCTACGTAGGCACCGGCTTCCTGCCCGGCTCTTGTAATGGTTTCCATATCAAAAACCTGCCCGGTATAGTAGTTAACGCCACCTATAAGCAACAGGGCAAGCTCATCGCCCACTTCTTTTATTTTTGCCAGCACATCTTCCAGGCGAATGTTGTGCTCACCCGGCCTGCGCTTTATCTCTACAATAGCATCGGCCGGATCATAACCGTGGAACTTTACCTGGCTTTGTATCATGTACTGGTCGCTGGGGAAGGCTTTTTCTTCGCACAATATCTTGTAACGTTTTGCCGTAGGCCTGTAAAATGACACCATAAGCAGGTGCAGGTTTACGGTAAGGGTATTCATAACCGTAACTTCGCTGGGTAGTGCGCCTACCAGTTTACTTAGCGGTTTAGAAAAACGCTCATGGTAATCCCACCAGGGCTTATCGGCATAAAAATGGCCTTCTACGGCAAGGTTAGCCCAGTCGTCCATAACCTCATCTACATAGGCTTTAGTACGTTTTGGCTGTAGCCCAAGGGAGTTCCCCGTAAAGTAAATAACCTGTTTTCCGTTTACGTGCGGAAATACAAATTCGCCCCTGTATTTAGCCAGCTTATCCTGCGCGTCGAGTTGTTTCGCGAATTCGCGTGTATTTTGAAAGTTCATTATGTTGTGTTTGTGTCTTATGCGCAAAAATACAGAAATATTACTACCACATGCAGTGTTTTGGTACTTTAGGTATCTTTGTATTAAATAAACTGCAATGAAATACCGTTTTTATGTTCCTGTTTTTACGAGCCTGTTAGTTTTTTCGGCCTGTGCCAAAAAAGAAAATGCCATGCCGGCTTCTAAAAACACAGCTGCTCCTGTAGCTGCACACGCTGCAATTCCCCTTGAAAAAACAGCCAACGCGCTCGACGGTATATGGATAAGCCACGATTATCTTACCACTATAGAAAAAACAAAACAGATTTATGCCAATGCGGCCCACAAGGCCACGCTTTTCGGGTTTATGCTGTACAAAGACAAGATGCTTACCGGCAAGCCCGACATGGAGGGGTTTAATACGTTTGAGGGTGGATACATATACCCACTGCTATACAACAATGCCGGTTACTTTGAACTGGATAAAGTAAGGCGTGGAAAATACCCCGAAAGCGATTATATGCAGGTGCGCCCCCTGGCCGATGGCAACGCCGAAATAACGTATACCAAAAGTGGTAAGAAAGATGTTTTCAGAAAAATAAGCGGATCTGATAAGGTAGACGAAAACATACTGAACAATACTATAAGCAGCATGATTTTTAACGGCACCTATAAAGATAAGCTTACGGGTAAAAAAATCAGGTTTACTAACGGCAGGGTAAGCGGCATGGGTAAGTTAAACCTATTTGGGGTTATGTATGCTTTTGAAGAGCGCAATTTTGACGAGGTATATTTTGGCTCCGACCAAACAACAGAGAATACTGTAAACTATCATTTTGTTTATAACAATGGCGCTATTACACTATACCCGGTACTACGCCCCGCAGGTAATAACGACACTTATACGTACAGCAAAACGCCATCTTATATCCTGATGCCTGTGCAACAGTAATATAATGGTTTTAAAAAGCAAAGGGGCTGTCCTGATACCGGACAGCCCCTTTTTAGTTTAGGTTAGATATAAAATTGTATTAATGAAGCAGTACTTTACGCTCTGCAACTTTACCAGAAGCCAACTGCACTTTTACAATAAGTACCTGCTCTGTAGAGCCTGTGTTTCCTTCAAAAGTAAGGTTGTTAACGTTATCTGCTTTTAGCAGTTGCCTGCCCAGTATGTCGTACACCATTACCGACTTGATGTTCTCTTCAGCATTTACTTTAAGTATACCGTTTTTACCAAAAATCACGGTACTCTTATCATCGGCAACCGGCTGGTTAGTACCCAGCGTAGTTGTGTTATAAATTATGCTGAACCTGTCGTTAAATGTACCAGCATCGGTAGTAAAGGTATAAGCATGTGCCTTAACATTTACTACTAAGCCTTCTACGTTGTCTACAAGATATATGGCCTGGTCTGCTGTAAACACTCCTTCGGTATCAGATACGTTTATGGTAAAAGTACCTGCCTGAGTAGCTTTAAAGCCCATTGCTACCTGGTCTGTATCTGTAAACTCAGGACGGCCTTGTATAGCAAGGATATTTTCATCCTGAATGGTATAAAGGTTAATGTTGTTGTCTACATAAATCCTACCGTCAATACCATTGTCGTAACCTGTAGTAGCTTCGCTTGTATAACCTACCATTGCCTGGCTGTAGCTTCCTGCTGTGTCTGTAATGTTTAACCAATATTTAGAAGCATCAGGTGCAGCACTACGGAAGAACTGGTTAGTACTGTTACCCACCCTCATAGCATTAGTAAACACTATGTTTGTTGCTGTAGGTTTTGCTTTTACTATAAAGCCCTGTCCTGTATTAAGTACGCCACCAGGGTTTATTGCATAACCGTTTTCTCCACCAGGAGCCGCGTTTGCTACATAAGCAAGCTTGGTTACTGTAGTATAGCTACTCTGTGTTTTATCGTTTGTTTTCCTCCAGAACCACAGTGTACCTTCCATATTATCAATGTTAGCATTAATAAAGTCGTTAACACGTATAGGAGACGGATAAGGGTTACCCACTGCGTTAAAGCCTTTACCTGTTACAGCTACCGCCTTATTTATGGTACCGTTGTGCGGTGTACCTTCAAACATACCTGTAAACACTGTTGGCACAGCGGTAGGATGGTTATTTGGCGTACGTATCAGGTAACTTTTAGCGGTTTCAAAGTTGATTTGGGATGATACCCTTCCGTATAAGTCGGTTGCCGTTTTATACTCGTAGAAACGATCTGTAAGCGTTTGTGGCGAAAATGCCTGAAGCTGTTGATTGTCTACCGGAGATGACCACAACGTATAGTCAAAACGTTTTACAAGCGAGCTGTTTCGGTAAAGTTGTATTTTACCTTCGTTAGCAATCTCGTCTATCTGAACTAATGATGCATTGTTATTTACCACCATTGTAGCTGTAGGTGCTACGGTAAGTTTACCTTTTACGGTAAGGCTTGCACCCGAAGCCACATTAAAGCGGGCGTTGTTTTTAACTTCACATGAACAAACCGTAAGGTCTGTGCTCAGGTTAAGGTTAGACTGTATTTCTACCGCAGTGTTTATAGTAGGTGTACCATTCCAGCTTCCGTTCCATACTAATGGCGCAGGTACGTTTATGTACAATGCTGGGGTAGCTATTGCAGTACAGTTACCGTTTTGTACTAAGGCCCTGAAGTATTTTGGAGCCGTTATAGGGCCAATCTGTGCACCACTTAATGTAGTGGTTGTATTAGCTATATCTACAACACCGTTTGTAAACGCTGCGTCGTTAGCTGACTGCCATTTTACTATGTTACCCACGCTGCCTGTAAGCGAAATACCCGAAGACAGTATGCTGTTTTTACATATAGTAGTTACCGCAGCCGAAAGTACGCCTGCAACTGTTGACGTAGCCTGTACGTTATAGTATGCGGCAGCGGTGTAAGTACTACAGGTATTGTTTTTAATGCGTACCCAGTAGGTAGTGTTTTGCTGTGGCGATACGCTTATAGAAGCTGTAGTGGCGCCTGCAATGATATTAGTACCTTCTGAGCCTGTACCCCACTCGTACACTGAGTTAGTTCCCAGCACACCGCCTATAGCTGTAAGTGTAGTACTGCCTCCGCAAAGTACCGAAAGCGGACCTGTAATAGCGGTAGGAGCTACTGACACGATTGATGTTGGAGTAAGTATCATAGTGGCGTTACAAGATCCTCCATTTTCATGCACCCTGAATTCTACAGTAGTATTTTCGTTAAGTGTGTAAGTACCTGCAAGTACATTTACTAAACCTCCACTCCATGATGTACGGTTCCAAACACGTGTACCGTTAATGTAAAGCTCGGCATCGTCATCCCAACGTGTAAACGAAATCTGGTATGTGCCACAGCTAAATCCTTTACGTTTGTAAACCAACACGAAGTTATCGTTTGGCACTGTACATCCCTGCCAGCCTGTTGCTGCCGAAGGCGACGCGGTATCGGCCCAGCTGTTAGTGCCGGTTGTGGTATCGAATCCAAGGGTGTTTTGTGTATAGTAACCTTTGTAAACAGCGTCTGAAAGTGTAAGCGTAGTCCCCGAGTATCCGTAAGCATTCCATACACCATCACCAAATACGGCCGGGTTACCCGGTACAGTGGCAACTGTTACGGTAGTAGTTACGGCTGCACTTTCAGGAGTACAGTTGTTATAATTTACTAAGCGCACCCAGTATGTGGTTGTAGCTGTAGGAGATACTGTGATTGAAGCACCTGTGGCACCCGCAATGATGTTTTGACCTGCAACAGTACCTGTACCCCACTGGTAGGTAGTGTTTCCGCTTACGCTTCCGCCCGCTGCTGTTAGCGTTGTAGAAGTGCTACCACAAGCGAATAAAGCATTATTACCTGTTATACTTGTAGGAGGAACCGAAGCCGGAACTATAGCAAGTACTGCACTGGTAGGACCGGTAACTTCCCTTGTCCTGATTTCTATAGTACTGTTTGCATCAAGGTCGTACGTACCTACAACAACGTTCGTTCCGTTAGTTGCACGTGTCCAAACCTGTGTACCGTTAATGTATACCACAGATTCATCATCCCACTGCGTCATGGTAAGGGTATACCTGCCACATGTAAAGCCCTGGCGTTTTGCTACGTAAGTAAAGTTGTCATTTGGCACAGTACAACCCTGGTAGTTTGTAGCCGATGAAGGCGAAACTGAGGTACCCCAAGACGATGTACTGTTAAAGCCAACCGTATTTTGAGTATAATAACCAAGGTAAGTAGTGTTAGTTAAGCTCACGCTGCTACCGTTGTAGGCATATACATTCCATGTGTTGTTACCAAATACCGAAGGATCTCCCTGAACCGGGGTAACCGTAACGGTTGTAGTAACTGCTGCACTCTCAGGAGTACAGTTATTATAATTTACTAATCGTACCCAATAGGTTGTTGTAGCCGTAGGAGAAACAGTAATTGAAGCCGTTGTAGCACCTGCAATTATGTTTTGACCTACAGCACCGGTACCCCATTGGTATGTGGTATTACCGCTTACACTTCCGCCAGTTGCGGTCAATGTTGTGGTGGTTGTTCCGCAGGTTAATGATGTATTACCTGTAATGCTCGTAGGTGGAACCGAAGCCAGTACTATAGTAAGCACAGCACTTGAAGCACCTGTTATTTCCCTTGTTCTGATTTCTATAGTACTGTTAGCATCAAGATCGTAAGTGCCTACAACAACGTTCGTTCCGTTAGTTGCACGTGTCCACACCTGTGTTCCATTAATATAAACCACAGATTCATCATCCCACTGCGTCATGGTAAGCAAATATTTACCACAGGTAAAGCCCTGGCGTTTTGCTACGTAAGTAAAATTATCTACCGGCACAGTACAACCTTGGTAACCCGCAGCGTCTGACGGCGCATAATAGCTACCCCAAGATGATGTAGTGTTTAATCCAAGTGTATTCTGCGTGTAGTAGCCCAGGTATGCAAGCCCTGTAAGCGCTACGTTACTGCCGTTGTAAGCATATACGTTCCACGTATTGTTACCAAATACCGCAGGGTTGCCCGGAGATGCTGTAACCGTTACGGTAGTACTTACCGCAGCACTCTCAGGAGTACAGTTATTATAATTTACTAAACGTACCCAATAGGTTGTTGTAGCCGTAGGAGAAACCGTAATGGAAGCGCTTGTAGCACCTGCAATTATATTTTGGCCTATAGTGCCTGTACCCCACTGGTACGTAGTGGTACCGCTTATACTACCGCCTGTAGCGGTTAGTGTGCTAGAGTTAGTAGTACAGCTCAGTGCAGTTATTCCGCTGATTGCTGTAGGTGGCACAGATGAAGGTGCTATATTTAGCACGTTATATGCTACTCCGTAGGCCTCGCGTAACCTTACTTCAACAGTACTGTTAGCATCAAGGTCAAAAGTACCTATTACGCTACTAATTCCTAATGAAGTGCGGTTCCAAACTAAGGCTCCGTTTACGTAAACCGCTGCCTCATCATCCCATGAGCTCATGGTAAGCGTGTAACGGCCGCAAGGGAAACCTTTACGCTTTTCTACCACTGTAAATACATCTGCCGGAACGGCACAACCCTGCCAACCCACCGTAGCCGATGGCGATACTGCTGTACCCCAAGAGGCAGTAGTATCTAATCCAAGTGTATTTTGTGTATAATACCCCAGGTAAGTTAAACCTGTAAGATTGATATTTCCTCCGTTATAACCGTATACATTCCAAACACCGTTTCCAAAAACTGACGGATCGCCAGGAACCGGAATTACAGTAACAGTAGTGTAAATCGCAGCACTCTCTGGAGTACAGCTGGTGTAGTTTATCAAACGTACCCAGTACGTGGTATTTGCTGTAGGCGAAACAGTAATTGAAGCACCTGTAGCGCCCGCAATGATATTTTGGCCTGCTACGGTACCAGTACCCCACTGGTACACAGTGTTGCCCACGGTAGTACCACCGGCAGCAGTAAGTGTAGTAGAGGTAGTTCCGCACGTAAGGGCAGTGTTACCGGTTATGCTTGTAGGAGGAACTGAAGTAACAAAATTAAGCACCGCATTCGAGACACCCCCTATTTCCCTCACTCTTACTTCAACTGTAGAATTAGCATCCAGGCTAAAGGTACCTACATATGAGCTTGTAGTACCACTACCGCTCCATGTAGCACTGTACCAAACTTGTGTACCGTTTACGTATACAACAGCCTCGTCATCCCACTGAGACATGGTAAGTGTATAGTTACCACAAGGGAAGCCTTTTCGCTTCGCTATAAATGTAAAATAATCAGCAGGCACAGTACAACCCTGGTAGCCTACCGCATCCGATGGAGAACCAGATGAACTCCATGAATTAGGCGTATTAAGACCTGTACCGGTTTGGTTATAAGTACCAAGATAATTAAGACCAGAAACATCTATATTACCACCGTTATATGCGTATACATTCCAGGAATTGTTACCAAATACAGACGGATCGCCAGAGCGTCCTGAAAGCGTTACCGTTTGGAAAGCAGCGTCAGAAAAGCCATTGCAAGGCGAACCGTTTGCCCTTCTTACCCAGTATGTAGTATTAGCAAGCGGTGTTACTGTTATAGAAGCACCTGTTTGACCGGCAATAACATTTTGCCCAGCCGTGGTACCTGTACCCCACTGATACGTGGCATTGTAACCATGTGTACCACCGGTAGCGGTAAGCGTTGTGCTTGTTGTGTTACAATCTAGCCCTGTAACTCCACTAACGGCTGTTGGAGCGGTAGACTCACAGGCAAGCGATGTAATGTTAAACGAAACACGAGACGAACCTGCATTTTCAAAATACTCCAGTAAAAGGTCTGTATTTCCGCTTAGCAGTATTGTAGCTGTTTTGCTGCCGTAGCTGTGCAGTGCCCAGTCTGAAAGTGAGCTAACAAACGTAGCCCCACCATCAAGGCTCAAGCGGTAACCGTCATCGGCACCTACAGTAATGGTGTAGTAACCCGCAACGTAGTTCTTGTTCATTTTAAACCTTACGGTAAAATAATCTGCGTAAGAGCCGCAAATATTTGTACCGCTGATAGCTCCTGTACCGGGATTTAAGTCAAAATTCTCGGTTTGCGTGGTGTAACCACGATAGGTAAATGCCGAAACGCTTGCCGGTGGCGTAGTAGTAAAGGCTGTGTTGTTAGAATACACATAACCTATCCACTGTCCTTGTCCGGAACTGGTTTGGTTACCAGATGGGGTACACTGGGCATTTACTTTTAACCCTGTAAGCAGCATTATAGCCCCAAGCAGGCTATAGCGTAGTGTTTTGTTTACAGCAAGTAAAAATTTCATCATTTTTTGTATTTTTAAGGGGGGTGGGGTGCTTACCTAAGCGTTATTACACACCTGTAAGCAAGTTCAAAAATACCTCTGCAACACAAAATTTTGATTAAATTTTCGGTTAGCAGGCTACAAAAGCCGACGAAACTTAATTTACTGTAGACGAATGGTTATTATTTTGTAAGAATTAATTCATTTTATGAATACCACAAATTGTATGCAGTCATAGCTTTAAGCCCTTAGACACTGTAAAACATATCAATTGCTTAACAATACGCGTTTAAATTTTTAGCATAAAAAAATCCGCTTTACAACTAAAGCGGATTTCTTTAACAGTTATTTTGTAGTCCTAAACTACAGGATTAGCATAGCATCTCCATAAGTGTAGAAACGGTATTCTTCCTTAACGGCTTCTTCGTATGCTTTCTTCATAAGGTCATGCCCCATAAAAGCAGATATCATCATAAGAAGTGTACTCTTAGGTGTGTGGAAGTTAGTTACCATACAGTCGGCCACGCTGAAATCATACGGAGGGAAAATAAACTTATTAGTCCACCCTATGTACGGATTTAAGGTTTTAGACGATGAAACCGAACTTTCCATGGCACGCATGGTAGTGGTACCTATGGCACACACTTTGTGTTTGTTTGTTTTAGCCCTGTTTACCACATCACACGCCTCCTGGCTAATAATCATTTCCTCAGAGTCCATCTTGTGTTTGCTAAGGTCTTCCACCTCTACCGGGTTAAAAGTACCTAGGCCCACGTGCAGGGTGATTTCTGCAAAGTCTACACCTTTAATTTCCAACCTCTTTAGTAGGTGCTTAGAAAAGTGAAGCCCTGCGGTAGGTGCAGCAACTGCGCCTTCCTCTTTAGCGTATATGGTTTGGTAACGCTCTGCATCTTCAGGCACCACCTCACGGTTAATATACTTAGGTATAGGGGTTTCGCCCAGCTCGGTTAGCTTATTACGAAACTCTTCATAACTACCGTCATATAAAAAGCGAAGCGTACGGCCACGGCTCGTGGTATTATCTATAACTTCTGCCACAAGGCTGTCGTCATCGCCAAAGTACAGCTTGTTACCTATACGTATTTTACGGGCAGGATCTACAAGTACATCCCACAGGCGCTGCTCACTGTTTAGCTCCCTTAAAAGGAAAACTTCAATACGGGCACCGGTTTTTTCTTTATTACCGTAAAGGCGCGCAGGAAAAACCTTAGTGTTGTTAAGCACCATTACATCGCCTTCATCAAAATAATCTATGATATCTTTAAACAGCTTGTGTTCTATAAGGCCGGTTTTGCGGTGCACTACCATAAGCCTTGACTCATCTCTGTTTTCTACCGGAAATTCTGCCAATAGTTCTTTAGGCAGGTTGAAATTGAAGTTGGATAATTTCATTTCTCTATTTTAAATTGCCTGCAAATATACTATCCTGAAACAGGGGTTGTCAAGTGTTTTGGGATTTATTTTACTAAGCAGTTAGTAATTAGCGGTCAGCTTTCAGCCATCAGCCCTTCACAATGGGCTAAAAGCTGAGAGCTAATGGCTGGATGCTTTAACCTCAAACCCCAGTTTCTTCATATCCTCCCAAAACGTAGGGAATGACTTGCTTACCACACCGGCATCTTTTACCACAAACGGCACTTTTAATGCCAGTGGGGCAAACGCCATAGCCATACGGTGGTCGTTGTAAGTGGCTACTTCTACCCCTTCATTTTTATTTGAAGATGGCGCAAGCGTAAGGCTATCATTAGTAACCGTAACCTCGGCACCAAATTTGGTCAGTTCTGTTTTAAGGGCTTCCAGCCTGTCAGTCTCCTTTATTTTAAGGGTGTGCAGCCCTGTTAAATGACAACCGACACCTAGCGCAAAGCAGGTTACCGCTATGGTTTGTGCAATGTCGGGGGTGTTATTTAGTTCCAGGTTTAAAGTTTGCTTCGCCTGTTCAATTTCCAACCTCGGGTGAGGTTTAGAGTTATGTTTACTCAGCGTGATGTCATTACCCGAAAATTTAGTCTCAACTCCAAACTCCTTATAAATACCAGCCAAGGCACTATCGCCCTGCAAACTATTTTCCCTGTAAGACGAAAGGGTAATGCTTGTACCCGCTTCGCTTAATGCGACAATACTGTAAAAATACGATGCCGAGCTCCAGTCGCTCTCCACCACAATAGTTGTTGGTTGCAGGTTGCCGGTAACCGGCTGTACCGTGATGGTATTCCCGTCAAATGTATTTTGTATACCCACTTCGGTAAGCAGCCCAAGGGTCATTTTTATATATGGTATAGAAGTAAGTTCGCCCTCAAGAGTTAATTCAAGCCCATTTTCCAGCTTCCCTGCAATAAGCAACAACGCTGTAATGTACTGGCTGCTTACGTCGGCTTTAACAGATACCTTACCTCCTGTAAGCTTTTTACCGGTTATTTTTAGTGGAGGATAGCCTTCGTTGCCCGCATACTCTATATCGGCCCCCAGGCTTCGGAGTGCGTCTACCAATACACTTATGGGCCGCTCCGTCATACGTTGGCTACCCGTAAGCAGCACACTGCTGCCTTCTTTCTGGGCAAAATAAGCGGTAAGGAAACGCATGGCTGTACCGGCATGGTGTATATCTACCACCTGCTGTTCTGTAGCTAATGCAGCCTGCATGGCTACGCTATCATCACTTTCCGAAATGTTTTGTATGCTTATACCCGGGTAAAGTGCCTGCAAAAGCAGTGCCCTGTTGGTTTCGCTTTTACTACCGGTTACCTGTACCGACGCCTGAGCTACGGTTTTCCCCACACTTATCTTTACGTCCATAAAATCCTTCTTCTTATTTATTTCTTGGCTTTTGCACAGCCGCGTTTTTTTGTTTTAGCCGCCGCCTGAAAGGTTCCATGATAAGCACCTCGGCAAGCGCCATACCACCCGACCAAAACAATATAAAAGGCCAGGGGTTTTTAGCTCCCCAACCTATGGTTACTTCTATAAGGGCCGCACATGCAAAAAAAATCACAAATGCAGTGCCCATGTTTATCAGTTTTACCTTCATGGTAAGCGCTTATTTTAGCTTTTCGTTATTATGGTGCCTGTCGTGGTCGCGCTTGGTTTTAAGATCCATTTTCTTGTCAAACGCCGCCTGAAGGTCTACCCCCGTTTGGTTCGCCAGGCACAATACCACAAAAACCACGTCGGCAAGCTCTTCGCCCAGGTCTTTATTTCTATCGCTTTCCTTTTCACTCTGCTCACCGTAACGGCGGGCTATAATACGGGCTACCTCTCCTACCTCTTCGGTAAGCTGTGCCATATTAGTAAGCTCGTTAAAATAACGAACCCCGTGTTGTTTTATCCAGTTATCTACATCAAGCTGTGCGTTCTTAATATCCATTGCCATATATTTTATTGGGGTATAAAAGTAACAGTTTATTAGTAAACCAAAAAACAAAGGCGGGATGATTAACCCCGCCTTTGCACTAATATAACTAACAAACTTATGCTTTTTTAAGCACTATCTTTTCGGTTTGCTTTTCTACCATTTTACCAAAAAAGTCTTTTACAGTTTGGTAATAATCCGGTGTAAAAACCGCCTGGTTAAGATCCATAATCATTAACAATTGCACTTTATCTCCCTGGCCCTGAATAGAATATTTAAAGCTACCCAAATTATCTTCCATAGTAACCGCGGTGTTTTTTGGCAAACTTTCTATTACATAACCTGCGGGTAAAGCAATACTCACGGTATATTTTTCTTCCTGTGGATATACAAAATCTATAGGATACTCGCGCTTATCAAGTTTAAACGGATTTTGCGTTAAGGCGCAATACATAAGCGGGTTAACATACATCTTATCACCTATGATATCTACCGCATTATTGTAGGTAAAGTCGTAATCTTCAACAACCGGCTTTGCCAAATCTTTCTCGTTAGTAAACTTAACCTCACTGATTTCAAGCCCGGTATGCCTTTTCTCTTTTTTCTCCAGGTACGATTCTTTACTCATCTTTAATGCAATATCCCTAAAATCCAGCGCATTATTATCAGTATACTGTACACGTGCCTTACCGGTACACTTTCCGGTAGCGTCTAAAGCGGCCTGTACTACGGTGATTTCTTTAGACAATACAGAAGACGAGAGCGGAATCTGCGTACTATGACCATTTTTATCTATCATAAGCCCGTTCCAGTACAGTACGCGGGAAGGAAGTGTGTTAACCCCACTGTGCTTAGAAGTAGCATCCAGCAATACCACTTTATCTCCTTGCTTAATAGCACAAATCACGTAATCAAAAGCACCGCGGTTAGGGAACAACGATATTTTTTGCGAACGCGAACACACTAATACCGGGTAAGCTTCTAAACCGGCATAGTTAAGCATTGCCGTAAGCATAAGGTTTATTTCCGCAACATCACCCGTTTTTTCCTTGTACGCTTTTTTTACCCCGTTATCGCAAAGTATACCATAATTACCATTCCAGTTTATACGCTCTTTTACGAAATTAAAAATCGCGTTTATTTTTTCATCCGGCGTTTTAAGTGGGGCAACCAGAGCCTTAATATCGTCTTCAAAATAGCCGGTTTTAGAAAGCTCATCGCCAAAGCCGTCACGCTTATAAATCGTTTTTGCTACCTCCTCCCAGGTAGTAGAAAGCATCTTTACAGGCTCGTCAGGAAAGCTTATCATACTTAGTTCATGCTCAATACCCGAAATATAATTTTCAGGATTCCCTACAAAAGCTTCGTCTTTAAGGGCAGGCAAATCAGATAGCTCATACGTAGTAACGGTTTCCATATAATCCAGCTTATCCTGCGAAAATGTTGTCTTTGCTACATAGCCGGAAGAACGCTCTTTGCTAATAGAATTTATACTGGCAGTACGTTTAGTAGTGTTTACCACGGGGGTAAAATACCCACGCACATTTGTGCTATAGGTGTAATACTGCGGTATACGTGTAGTTAATGAACTATAGGCTACAGGGATTTCCTGCTGGAAACTCCAGTCAGGCATTTGGCTGAAGAAAGGTGAATAAACTACATAACGAAACTCTATTATACTACCTTCTTTAACGTCGGGCAGCATTATTTTTTTGCGCCTTACGTTTTTTCCCACCTGCTCCATAAACTCCCCCTCGCTTTTCAGCTTGGTTTTTTCCACCTTTCCGTTTACCAGGTTATAAGTATAGGCCTTAGAAATATCTATCCGCTCTTTATCGGTATCATTGTTATAAAGATATACCGCCTGGCTGGCATGTTTATATCCTTCTTTTGTATAAATTTTAATTTTCATTTCCACCTCTGTAACCATCTCAAAACCTGAGCTCTGAGAGTAATTAAATGCGGTTTCGCGCTTGCTAAAAAGCACTGCAGCCGGCGCCGACGGATCTTTTGGGTGGGACTTTTCCTCAAGCTCTGCTTTTGTTACTTTGCCCAGTTCGTGGTTTTGGGCAAAAACCGAAACAGTACACAAAAATGCAATAATGGTATATTTAAATAAATGCATATATAGTTGGTTTATAAATTAGTCTGTTACTTTGCTTTAGTTATTACAATTTTTTGCTTAAACTTTTCTATGGCCTTATCATAAAAATCTTTTAGCCCGGCGTAGTGTTCGGCAGAAATCACAGCTTTGTTATAGGCTACGGTAACCAGAAGGCTTACCGAATCGCCTTTGTTTTCGGCCAAAAACTTAAACGACATTAAGTCATCCGGAAGTTTATATGAAACCGATTCGGGTATAGACTCTATGGCAAAACCTTCAGGGATTTTTACTACTACACTATACTTTTTCTCTCCCGGAAAACCAAAATCAACCGGATAAAGCCGCTCTTTCTCTGTAAACGGATTTTTCATGGCAGAGAATAAAATAAGCGGAGAAACATAAATACGGTTACCTAAAAGCTCTGCGGCATTAGAATTTGTAAAATCCATATCCTCAGTTACAGGCTTTGTGTTATTTTTTAACTCACTTACGCGGTAATTGCTGATTTGTAATCCCGTATACTCTTTTTCTAAGGCTGCCGCCGATGCATCGGAATCTGTATTTTCGGCATATTTCTCCCTAAAAATTTCTCCGTAATAATCGTTATGAATAACCCTGATTTTTCCGCTACAACCCCCATCAGGATTTAGCGTTACAGCCAATACGGTATTTTTTAAAGATGGTTTTTCGGGTATTACGTTCACATCTTTTATTTCTTCGTCTTTAAGCATTAAACCTGCCCAGTTTACAGCCCTGAGCGGCAAAACCCCGGGGCGCGACCATTTAGAGGATGCATCTAAAAGTACCTCCTTTTCATTTATTAACGCTACACAGGTTACGTAATTAAAGGCATCATAAGCAGGCGAAAGCGCTATGCGCGAATTACGATGGCATTGTAAAACCGGGTATGCCTCTATACCGGCATACCGCAGCATGGCTGTAAGCATAAGATTGATTTCGGCAACGTTACCTGTACCTTCTTTATAGGCTGCTTTAACACCCTGATTACAAACTACACTAATACGCTGGTTAAACGTCATGTGCTGCTGTACAAACGAAAAAATAGCCTGCATTTTTTCCTCCGGTGTAGTTAAGCCTTTTATAACACGGTCTATATCCTCGGTAAAATATCCGCTTTTATTAAGTTGTCCTACAAAATCCTCGTCTTTGTAAATTCGCCTGGCAACACTCTGCCATGTATAAGGAGACAGGTTAATGCTTTTACCCATTTTAGAAAACCGCTTAAGCTCATGCGCTATGCTACAGGTATAATTATCTACATTATTTACCAGAGAAACATCTTTTAAAGCCGGAAGGCCGTATGCGGTATAGCAGGAATATTCTTCGGAGATGTTATTTTTTTCATACGTAAGTTTCTTTTGGTCTATTTTAAAGAAGCCCCGCGGAACAGTAATAAACGTAAACAATCCAGGAATTATGGTAACCAATTCGCTATACTTTACGGGAATCTCCTGCTGAAAATCCCACTCGGGTATACTAAAATAAAGAGGGCTGGATATGGTATAGTAAAGCTCTACAATACACTTCTCCTTAGCGTTAGGCATTACAATCCGCTTATTCATTATACCTTTTATAACCTGCTCATCAAAAACACCATCTGTACTTAAACTGGAAGCTGCCACTTTATCGTTTACAAGATTATAGGTAAGCGCCTTTTCTATAACTACGGTTTCAGTGGCATCCCTGTCTATAAGGTACGCAATATTGCGGGTGGCGTACTGAAGCCCTTCTTTCGTATAAATTTTTATTCGAAATTTATACGAAGACTCCCGGCGCATTTTAAAGATATCTTTTGAATAGATGATTTTATGCTGGCAGCGGCTGTATAAAACAGCAGCTGAAGCGGAGGAATCTGCCGGATAAAAATCAGATTGCAAATCGGCTACAGAAACCGGCAGCAAATTTTGTTCCTGACCGTAAAATGCAGCGGAGTTTATTGCAAGGATGAATACTGAAAACCATTTAAAAAAACTGCAACCCATACGTCAGTTTGATTTTTTGAGTACTATTTTTTCGTTCTGCTTAGCAATAACACTATTAAAAAACTCCCTTAGGTAAGGATAAAAATCCTGACTGATTATGGGTATATTTATTTGTGTAATGGCCAGTACCTGTATGATATCGTCTTTTTGCTGACACATAAAACTAAACATACCTGCGTTTTGATCCATAGCCATTTGAAGCTTCTGTGGAATCGACTCTACCGTGTAGCCTTTGGGTATTTTTATACTTACGGCGTACCTGTCCTGGTACGGGTAAATAAAATCAATAGGAAAATCTCTTTTTTCCTGCTTAAAAGGGCTAACCTTTTCGGTTAAAAACAGCAGCGGATCTATATACATTTTATCGCCGGCAACATCTGCACCCTGGGCAATTTCAAACGAAAACTCTTCAGCAACTATTTCTTTTAAATCAGCTACATGCTGCATCTTTAAATCCGAAACAACAACATCGTCATACTTTTTTTCAAGCCGCTGGGCATTAGCCTCAAGGTTATACCCTCCATAATTTTCCCGATACAAATACCCTGCATAGTCATAATAAGCGGCCTTATATTTTCCTTTAATGCCGCCTTTGTTATCCATATCGCATTGTATGCTTATGGTTTCTTTGCCCAGCTTAGCGTTCATTAGCGAAACGTCTTCTGTATCGCCATTCTTTTTTATGAGGCGCCCGTTCCAGTTTAGGGTCCTTACCGGCAAAATATTTGGTACAGTATACTTACTGGTAGCGTCCAGCAGGTATTGCTTATCAGCAATCTTAACCGAAGTAATAACATAGTTATATGCAGTACGGGTAGGAAACACCGCTATACCATTATCTCTTGTGCTGGTAAGCACAGGATTAGCATCGAGCCCGGCATAGCGAAGCATAGCTGTAAGCATAAGGTTGATTTCGGCCACATTCCCCGTACGGCTTTCATAAGCTTTTTTTACGCCCTCTTTACAGCGGTAGCTACTTTTATCGTTCCACGCCATGCGGCCCTGTACATAAGTAAATACAGCGTTCATTTTTTCTTCGTCGGTCTTAGCCTGCGCTAAAACAGGGTCTATATCTTTCTCAAAATAAGAACTTTGCTTTAGCTCGCGCCCGAAACCGTCCATGCCATAAATATTCTTTGCTACGTTTTTCCAGTCGGTAGCATAGTTTTCTACAGATCTGTTTGGTAAAGAAACGGTGGCCAGTTCATGCTTAATCATGGCGGTGTAGTTATCCGGGTTGTTTACGTAGGGTTCGTCCGGAAGTGCTTTTACATTTTTAGCAGCATATTTATATACCAGTTCCTTACACTCCAGCTGATAGTTATCCCTAACAAAAACTTCATCTTTTTGTATATCGGCATACCCTACCGTATACACATTGTAAATAAAATACCCCGGTACCGCCACATCGTACCGTACATTATCTACGGGGATATCATACTGAAAATAAAAGTCTTCAAGGTTTGTAAAGTACGGTGTACGGATTTTATACTTATACTCTATAATACTGCCCTCCTTTACGTTAGGCATTTTTATTTTCTTACGGGTATAATCTTCCACAGGCTCATCTTCGGCTATGCCTTCCGTGCCCAGCGGGGTTTTAGTAACTACACCATTTTCAAGGTTATAAGTTGCAGCATCATAAACGCTGCCTTTACCCTTACGCGATCCGCTGTAAAAAACAATTTTACTGTCGGCGTACTTATACCCTTCCTTTTTGTAAATCTTTATGCGGTTATACACCTCAGTAACCATAACCCAGTAATTGTCTACCAAATCAAAATACGTATTACCATAATGATATTGATAGGCAGCCACAGCCGTGGTGTCTTTAGGATGTTTTTTTTCGATAAGGTCTTTTGCCGTTACCTCCGGCGCTTTGGCCAGTTTTGTAGTTTGAGACCAAAGCAAGCAACTGCAAAAAAACAGTAGTGCCGCGTACGCTAAACGTATATTCATACCGGGGATTTACTTTTTAACCAATACAGCTTTAGCATTTTCACTACGGGCAATTTTATCCCTGAACTCGCGGTATTTATCGTAGTCCTCCTTAGCATACACACCATCATTTAACCTGATGCTGCGCTTTACTGTAATCTTATTTTTATCTGAAGTGTATTCGGCTTTGTACTCGCCAAATTTTTCTGTAATAGAAACATTTTGAGGCATTGCTTCTACCGAAAAACCCTCGGGCAGGGTAACCACTACCTCATCGTTATCAGTATAACCCGAATCTACCTCAAGCGGCAGTTTACGGTTACGGTAACGTACAGGTACGTAAGAGATTTGATTAAATGCATTAAGTGCAAAAATAAGCCTGCCCGAACTAAGGCTACCATACTGCGGCACCTCTAACTGCAGGTTTTCGGTTAAGGTAAGCTTATCAGCATCGTTGCTTAAATCTACCTTTTTAAGTGTAAGCCCATTTAAATGCGCCAGGCGTTTTTTATATTCTTTGGAAAGATCTTCGGCAGATAGTCGCGTCATGTAAAAACGCGAATCATACTGTAGTCCGGCACTTGTACGTTTAAGGCTACCTGACAAATTACCCTCAGGACTTATGGCGTAGGTAGTAACCGAAACCTGCGTGTTTTCGGCAGGCAGATACGTATGGGTACGCACCAGCTCCCCTCCTTCAGGCTTTATAACAAGGGCATAACGGTTATCTGTAAAATCACCCTGGTGCCCAAACGGTTCAGTTTGGCTGGTACATTCCATCCACACGTAGCCGTCTTTATTTGGCAGCGCTAATATCATGTGGTTACCCTGCATAGACGAAAAGTCTTTCTGCAGGTCGCGCCCGTTATGGTCTCCGTAAATCACGGTACAATACGACTCTATGCCAATCGCTTTTAACAGCGCACGCGTATAGTTAGAAAGGGCTTTACAGTCGCCATAACCTAAGCGGTCTACATCTTTAGCCTTCATGGGTTTCCAGCCGCCTATACCCAACTGAATACTTACATAGCGGGTTTTAGACTGCATATATTCATATACTATACGGGCTTTTTTTAGCGGATCATTTTCGGCAGCGGTAAGTTGTTTTATTTTCTCTACCGTTTCTGCAGGCAGCTCATCAGTACCCGAAATCAGGCTGCCATACATCCATTTACCCATACTCTGCCAGTCGGCCACGGTGCCCTCTACACCTTCCAGGTTAAAACGGTTAAGGCTGAAAAGTATATATGGGCGTACTTTACTTAACGAAGGCGCTTCTTCTTCAGACCTCAACGCAGGTATGTTAGCTGCGCTAAAGGTATATGTATTTCCCTGCTGCTGTTTTTCCAGCTTTACGTCGCCAAAATTATATTCTTTGTACCTAAAGCCAAGAGATGGCTCCACCGTAAACCTGCGTTCGGATTTTACCGTACTCAGAAAAACTCCTTCAACCGGCGACCACTGGGGTAAAAACGCGGTATTAGACGACTCTGTTTCGCAATTGAAAACAATGGTAAAGGGGTAAGTAGCCGGCGTAAAATCAAGATACAGCATACGATTATCTGTAACCTCAGCATCTGAAGATACAGCCACATCACGAAATTCCTTTTTCTTAATTTTTTTTATCTGCTCACCATTTTTGTCATAAACAATGGCCTCAATACTGCGCACATTGGTACTTTTATCATAATACACAGACGCACCTATAAAGCCTAATCCGCGTTCGTTAAAAACAGTAACTACACGATGTTCTTTAGACTTAAGGCTTGTAAGGGATGATACAGTGATTTCTTCTGTGCTGTTGCGTAATACAGCATTAGCGTTTTCTAATAATTCTGCGGGAATTGCAGCTGCGCTATAGTTTTCATCTTGTGCAGCAGCAGAAAAACACAATAACAGGGATAAAACAAGGGAAATTCTAAGTAACATAATCAATCAGTTGGTTGTGTCAAAATTAGTTTTTTTTAACAAACCACCAAGCAGTTACTCTTTATTTTTACTATCTATAATTATTGTAACAGGGCCGTCGTTTAAAAGTTCCACTTTCATATCGGCACCAAAGCGACCCGTTTGTACGGGCTTACCCAGCTCTTTACTGATTTTTTGCACAAAAGCTTCGTATAACGGAATGGCAACGTCGGGCTTGGAGGCTTTAATGTAGCTGGGGCGGTTGCCTTTTTTAGTTTGCGCATGTAGCGTAAACTGGCTTACCACAACCACATCACCGTTTATTTCCTGAACCGACAGATTCATAACACCATCGGCATCGCCAAAAATGCGCATGCGCACGATCTTGGCAGCAAGCCAGTCGATATCTTCCTGGGTATCGGCATCTTCAATACCTACCAGCACTAAAAGGCCGGCATTAATATCGGCGGTTTTTGTTCCTTCTATAGTTACCGATGCACGGCTTACACGTTGTATTACAGCTCGCATTAGGTTACTCTTCGTTGTCGTTATTTTTACCGTCGGCATAAATGTCGCTGCGGTAATGTTCCTCGTCGCCTTCCAGCATTTTAAGGTAATTTTGGTAACGGCTCCAGGCTATTTCATCATTTTCCAGCGCTTCTTTAACCGCACAGTGTGGTTCTTCCTTGTGCAGGCAGTTATTAAACTTGCACTGGTCTTTAAGCGCAAAAAACTCCGGGAAATAGTCGCCCAGCTCGTCTTTCTCCATATCTACAATACCAAAACCACGAATACCCGGGGTATCTATAATTTTAGCACCAAAATCAAGATCAAACATTTCGGCAAAAGTAGTAGTATGCTGCCCCTGGCTGTGCTGCTCGCTGATTTCTTTGGTTTTAAGATCAAGCCCGGGCTGCAGGGCATTTACCAGCGTGCTTTTACCCACACCAGAGTGACCGCTAAACATACTGACACAGTCTTTCATCTCGGCTTTTAACTCGTCTATCCCTTTGCCGCTTGCAGCAGAAACGCGCAGGCATTTATAGCCAATACGGTTATAAATAAACTGTAGGTACAGTTGCTCATCGAGCATATCATCGTTAAACGTGTCTATTTTATTAAAAACCAAAACAGCCTCTACCCCATACGCTTCGGCAGTAACCAAAAAACGATCTATAAAACTGGTGGTAGTGGGTGGATTATTTATGGTAACAAGCAGGAAAAGCTTATCTATATTAGAGGCTATAATGTGCACCTGTTTACTGAGGTTTACCGATTTACGCACAATATAGTTTTTACGCTCGTGTATTGTATGGATAAGCCCGGTAACGGTATCGGCAGTTTCATCAAGGTCAAAATCTACCACGTCGCCTACCGCTACGGGATTAGTACTTTTAATGCCCTTAATACGGAATTTACCTTTAATACGGCATTCGTACACGTTGCCCTCTTCGGTTTTTACCAAATACCAGCTTCCCGTAGATTTATAAACCAGTCCTGTCATGGCGCAAATATAGTAAAGCCTAAAAAAATAATCATCATTACAGCAAGTAAAGGTACTAATGCTTTAGGAGAGCGATAGGTATAATTACGCCAGCACAATAAACGTAATAATACTCTTACACCGATAAAACCAGTAAATTATATTTGTTATGTTAACATTTTTTGATGGCCATTACAGGCGTAATCCGAAAAGCCTTTATTAAAAGAGTAGGAACAAAAAAACCAAACCGTAATCATGGCAAACAACAATCATTATGTAGTTGTAAACGCTACAGGAGAATTACTTAACGCAAGTATTAACGGAGAATCTACTACGGTAGATATTAATGGCTATTCTGCATGGATGCAGTTTCCTTCAACCGGAGAAACTATCAGCATTGATATAGAAATGAACGATAGAACAGCTAACCAAAATATTACTGTAAATGGAGGTGTAGACTCTTATACCATCATTCAGTTTTGCAATAACGGCTGGATAAATATTTTCCCTTCATCTGTTAACGAAAGGGTTAACATTTAACCTCTTAACGCTGGAAGCCCTATAAACTAAAGAGGGTCGCATTAATAATGCAACCCTCTTTTTTTAATACAACCTGTTAGATAAACAATAGTATTGCTTTTTTACTAAAACATGAATACTATTCTTACTTAGGTATTGTCATACGACCAAGTTTATCCTTATCTTTTTTAGATGCGTAAATAATGTAGTTACTGTCGTCTGACCTGTAAACTACACCAGGGCGAAGTATGAGTTCATCTTTAATTACCTCATCCGGGTCTTTACGTGTAATATTACCTTTTTTATCAAAAACAAAAAGCGATGGTACAAGCTTGTTTGTACTTCCCATGCCTTTTATCTTTTCTATATCTGTAACACCTTTGTTCTTAATATTGTCGTTAATAAGTACCGAAAGCACCCCGTTTCTATAAATAGGCACTGCACCTATAAACTCTGCCCCACTGCTACTCATCTGAGCAAACGGCACAGAAATAACACCACCCACAGAAAAGCTGTTGCCGTATGCGCCAAAACCTAATCCTGCACTAAAAGTGGTTACGGCTGCAGCCTGCAATTTAGGAATTACGTTACTCCATTCGTGTGTACCATCTGCGGCTAATGAAGTTACTATTATTTCGTTTTTATTATATATGGTAGTTGTAGCACCCACACCTACACCACCAAAGCCTATACCGGTTGTGCCTCCGGCCTGCACGGTTTGATACTCAGAAAGCATTATTACGCCTCCGTCTTCCCTGCCTATAATGCTGGTTATATTGTAAAGCGGCGGTACCTCTTTACCTTTTTTTGCCCTGCGTTCACCTATAAGCTTAACTTTAGTAGCCATGTCAAAATCGTTAAACTTAACCAGTTCAGGCTGGTTAGTTGTAAGGTTAATGTTCGCAGCATACACGCCTTTAAGCTCTGCATTTATCCTTCCGCTGTCTGTAACTCCCGAATAAAAGCCCATAAGGTGCAGTATATTACCCGATGGTACAATTTGGCAGTTTATAAGGCTTTTATCCGTAACCCCTATATTAATAACTTCTTTTTTGTACGCATTGGCGCTTTTGTAAGCATGTACTTCAAAGCGCTCTACACGCTCTTTTTTCTTTTTATCCCTCCAGCCTTCGTTTATTACAAGGAACACATCGTCGTTTAGTGCTACGTCAAAGTCGGCTATGTAGAACTCGTAGTCTTTATGGTCATCATCATACACTACTTTTTCTACCGTATTAAAAATTGTAGCAAGGTTATCATCAAAAAGCTTAACCTCATATTTTACAGCATCCTCTTTTTTAAGTTTTACCGCATGCATAACCAGTAATCCTGACCTGTCCTGGGTAGTACGGAAGTAAAAGTTACCGCGTTCGCTCTTTTTCTCTACAGGAACCTTAAATAAAATCACACCATCTTTACTAAGATTACCATCCTCGCCAAGCGGCGTACCTACCAAGTTATACACCTTTTCTTTTTTATTGTAAACGCTGCCTATGGCATAAAGTTTACCATTAAAAAGGTATACATCTTCAAACTCTACTTCCCTGTCATTAAGATCCGGCAATATAATTTGCTTGCAGGCCAGCAGTTTCATAGAACCGCTTTCAAAAATCTTTAGGAAATAATCGTCTTTCCTTACTCCTATACCATAAATTTTTCCATTAGCCTCACCTATAAAGTGTACAAGCTTTTGCTTATCTTCAGGGAGCTCTTCACCGTAAGAAATATTAAGGTTTTCTAATTTGTATTGTGCTTGTAGTGTAGCACAACCCATAAACAGCAATGCTGCTGCCAATAAAATTTTTTTCACTTGGTTGACTTGTTAAAATTCGCTACGATATTACAAAAAAAATTATAACACCAGTCTGATACACATAAAAAAAAGACGGCATTGCCGTCTTTTAATCGTTATAGTATTACTGCTTGTTAATTACTTTTTCCTGGTGGCTGATACTCTCCTGGTGGATGGCTTTAAAAATATCTATGATAAATTCTTCGTTAAGGCCTTTTTCCCTGCCTTGCGTAGTCATTTTCTCCAGGATTTCGCTCCAGCGTTTGTTTTGCAACACCGCTACATTAAACTCCTTTTTAAGTGCGCCAATTTGTTCCGATACTTTCATCCTTTTACCCAGCAGCTCTATCAGTTTGTTGTCATATTCATCAATGTTAATACGAAGGCCAGCCATTTTACTATCGTAGTCAGCATTCGCTTCAGTTTCCTTACGCACACGCAGGTCTTCAAAAATCTGCTTCAGTTTTGTAGGGGTTACCTGTTGGGCGGCATCGCTCCAGGCGTTGTCAGGGTCGATATGCGTTTCTATGATAAGGCCGTCATAGTTCAGGTCGAGTGCCTGCTGGCTCACCTCCTGAATCATATCCCTGCGGCCGGTAATGTGGCTCGGGTCGCAAATTAGTGGCAGGTCAGGGAACTTATTCTGGAGCTCAATAGCCAGCTGCCATTCTGGTATGTTACGGTATTTGGTTTTTTCGTAAGTAGAAAAACCACGGTGAATCACCCCAAGCTTTTTAATGCCTGCATTGTACAAACGCTCTACCCCACCCAACCAAAGGGCAAGATCCGGGTTTACGGGGTTTTTTACCAAAACTATTTTGTCTGTCCCGGCAAGCGCATCGGCAATTTCCTGTACGGCAAACGGGTTTACAGTGGTACGCGCGCCAATCCAAAGCACATCAATATCATGCTCCAAAGCCAGTTTTACGTGGGTAGCATTCGCAACTTCTGTAGCCATAAGCAGGCCCGTTTCAGCTTTAGCTTTTTGTAACCATTTAAGGCCAATGGCACCTACACCTTCAAACCCACCCGGGCGGGTACGCGGTTTCCAGATGCCGGCACGGTAAATACTTACATCGCTATCCTTAAGTTCGTGTGCTATTTTTAAAACCTGTTCTTCGGTCTCGGCACTGCACGGACCCGCTATAACCAGCGGGTGTGTTAGTTTAAAATCATCTAACCAGGTGCGTAGGGCGGTGCTATTTTCCATATTTCTTTATATTATATTTTAAATTGTGTGCTTTTATTATTTACCAAGGACATCGTCCCGGGTCATTATGTTCGACCCTATAAGGGTCTGATAAGTGGCATTATCATGCAGAACTACAAACTATCAACCATAAACAACAAACCTTACTTAATCCCGTTCAGTATATCTTTTATCCTGTTTGTATCTTCCATTTCCTGATAAATACCTTCAAAATCATCCTGCTCTAAAAGTTGCTGAAATTTTTGCAGGTTAGCTATATACAGTCGCAATGCTTCCGCTACATTGCCCTTATTTTCTTTAAAAATACTCGCCCAGGTGGTAGGCGAACTCTTGGCAAGCCTTACTGTACTGGCAAAACCGCTGCCGGCCATATCAAAGATGTCGGTTTCATCTTTTTCCTTTTCAATAACCGTTTTACCCAGCATAAACGAACTGATGTGCGAAAGGTGTGAAACGTACGCTATGTGCGTATCGTGTGACACTGGATCCATATAACGGATGCGCATGCCTATTTTCTTAAACAGCGCTAATGCTTTTTCCTGCAGCTTAAAGGCCGTTTTTTCTACTTCGCAAATGATATTTGTTTTACCGTTAAACAACCCGTGTACAGCCGCCGAAGGGCCACTAAACTCGGTACCTGCTATGGGGTGTGTAGCTATAAAGTTACGCCTTTTAGGGTGATGTTCTACCGCCTTGCAAATAGCTGCCTTGGTACTCCCGGCATCAAACACTATGGCTTCTTCCTTAATATTATCCAATATTTCAGGCAGCATTGTGGCGATGTGGTTTACCGGCACAGTTACAATTACCCAATCGGCATCGTTAACCGCATGTGCCAACCGTATTTCGGGTGTTTCCGCATGATTAGAGGGTTGGTTATGATGCAGGCATACCCCGTGGTTAATAAAGCCTAACAACAGTGCCTCCTCCACGTGTTTATCAACGGCATCTACCCCAAAAATCCGTGCCTCCGGAAAGGCCGCCTTTATATCGAGTGCCAAAGAACCTCCTATGAGCCCTAGGCCTATTATGGTTACGTTCATCTTCTTAGTTGTTGGTTGTCGGTTGCTGGTTGTTGGGCCACTCAACGTTCAACTTTATGACTTTACAAACTTTCAACTTTATCAAATCTACTTATCGCTTCACTAATTACATCTTCAGATGCGCAAAGCGAAAATCTTACATATCCTTCGCCTGCGCTGCCGAACACCGTACCGGGCGTCAGGAAGATGTGCTTGTCATACAAAATACTGTCTACATACACCTCTGCATTTTCTACTCCTGCAGGTAGTTTTGCCCAAACAAATAATCCGGCCGTATCACGGTTATAAGTGCAGCCCAGCTTATCGGCCAGGGTAAAGATAAGCTCACGCCTTTTGCTGTAGGTTGCGTTAAGGTTACTAAACCACTCGTCGCTACTGTTCAGTGCGGCTATAGCTCCCTTTTGTATACCATAAAACATACCGCTGTCCATATTGCTCTTCACTTTCAGTACAGCATCAATCAGCTCCGGGTTACCCGAAACCATCCCCACGCGCCAGCCCGCCATATTAAAGGTTTTACTTAGCGAGTTCAGTTCCAGCGCCACATCTTTAGCGCCTTCTGCCTGGAAAACAGAAAGCTGATCGGTATTCAATACAAAACTATAAGGGTTGTCGTTTACTAAAAGTATACTGTGCTTTTGGGCAAAATCAACCATTTTTTGCAGCATGGCCTTACTCCCTTTAGCCCCCGTAGGCATATGCGGATAGTTAACCCACATTATCTTTACACCTGCCAAATCTGACTCTTCAAGCGCCTCAAAATCAGGTTCCCAATCGTTGGCTTCACTCAGGTTATAATACACAGGCTCTCCACCTACCAGCTTTGTCGCCGATGTGTACGTTGGGTACCCCGGATTAGGTATCAGCACCTTATCACCCTCATTAAGAAATGCCATACTGATATGCATTATCCCTTCCTTACTACCCATAAGCGGCAGGATTTCATTAACCGGATTCAGGCTTACGCCAAAATGATTTGCATAAAAAGAAGCTATGGCTTCGCGGAGTTCGGGTAATCCCTGATAACTTTGATATTCGTGGGCTTTGGCATCGTTAAACGAACCCGAAATCGCATCGAGTACCGCTTGGCTGGGTGGCAGGTCAGGGCTGCCTATCCCCATATTAATTACCTTTTTACCTTCTGCTATCATTTGGCGCACTTCCCTCAACTTTCCGCTAAAGTAGTACTCCTTCACCTCATCGAGCCTTTTGGCTGCTGTTATCATAACTTTCCGTTTTTATATTCGCCCAGTACCTTGAACTGGGTAGTCATCAGTTCTAAAATCGTTTTTGCCTTTTGGTAGTGCTTGTATTTTTCAAACACCACATCCACAAAAAAGGAATATTTAAAAGGCGTTTCGGCTATCGGCATGCTTTGTATTTTACTCAGGTTCAGCTTGCAGTTGTTCATTACATTCAGTACTGTAGCCAGACTGCCGGGCGTATCCTCAAGCGTAAATTTTACCGATGCCTTGTTTATCTGTTCCGGAGGCAATACGCTGTTTTGGGTTTTTACAATAACAAAGCGCGTTTGGTTATTTTGTATGTTATGGATGCTGTTTGCCAATACATTTAACCCAAACATTTCTGCCGCTATGGGGCTACCTATCGCCGCAATGCCTTTTAAACCCTGTTCTGAAATATAGCGGGCACTTTCGGCGGTATCTGCGCTTTCCACCAACTTTATATGTGGGTATTTTGCTAAAAAATCAGTGCATTGCAGCAGCGCCATAGGGTGCGAATGTACTTCGGTAATGTCGCTTAGGCTTTGCCCGGAAAGCGCCATAAGTGTCATGCTTATATTAAGGTAATGCTCGCCTATAATGTGCAGGTTGTTGTTGTCAATCAGGGCGTAGTTTGGTATTATGCTACCGGCAATGGAATTTTCCAGCGCCATAACCCCTAAGCCCGATTCGTTAGTTACTAAACTCTGCACCAGCGCGGGGAACGACATACATTCGGCAAGCGGCGCGTTGTTACCAAACCATGCCCCGGCCACCTGATGATGAAAACTCCCCTTAATACCCTGAATTGCAATCCTTGTGTCCATAAATTTCAGCCAAAAAAAAATCCCGATTTGCATCGGGATTATATATCGTTTGTACGTTTACTTGTCGTTACTATACAGCCATATAACCCCTGCCCTCTTTCCAGAAGAAATAAAAATAGGTGTTATAAAAAATCGAGCTGTTCATTTTGTAAATTGTGTATGGGGCTAATTTAGTAATTATTTTTATACACGCAAATGGTTTTAAACTTTTTTGAAGAAATGCCTTGTTTAAAAAACACCTCCCTGTTTTACGCTTTCTTGCTTTTCCAGATAAACCCGTCTAAAATGTAGTGGGTAAATTGCGGCACCGTAAGCAATGGTACCAGTAAAAATTGCCAGGCTTGCAGGGTATTACCAAGCCCTGCATTATAGTGCCCGTTCCAAACCAGGATTTCCCACAGGTACTCTTCAGAGAACGCGAAAAGCGACAACACGGCAATGTAAGGAATAATACCCCAGTACCGTTTAAGGTAGCTGTAAACGCCAGGCACCGGCTGGGCAGGCTGTTGTATTTCTTTAAGGTAAATCAATCCCATATACGGTATGCCGTGCGAAATCACATTAAGCAAAGTAAAAACCAAATCGTTGTTATAATACACAATACCAAAGTACCATGATAACGCTGTACCTATAATTACAGCGTTCTTTGGTATATTAAAATATTTCTGGCTAAATCCAATGTAAGCCGTTCTGAGCACATAAAAAGCGAGTACAGCGTAATACAGCCACGTAAATACCATAAGCGCTTGTGGGTTTTGCCATGAGAAAAACTCGCCTGGCATAAACCATGCGTACTGCCGGGGCGGACTCATAAACCAGTATAGCATGGGGTAGCCCGTGGCGGCATATATTACAAAGCTATCAGTATACCGGTTGAGTTTTGTTTTGGGCTCTTTACGGGCATACAGCCGCATAAAGCCGTACTGCTGCCGTATAAAATGAAACACGGCAACATACGCCATGGCAACCCAAAACACTTTGCTGCCCAGCGAAAACAGTACCAACCCGATTACAAAACACAGTATTGGCAAGGCAAGTAGTAGTTTTCTTCGTTCGCGAAAGGCCACAGGCACAAAGTACGTTTTAAAGAGCGTAGCATATACGTGCGCCACATCTATAAATACAACAAAAAATAACCAGGTATAAAACGAGTAATGATTTTCGAGTTGGGTAAGCCATGGTTGACAAAGCAATACCACTGCCAGCGTTACAAACGGCGGCGATAGGATAAACAGACTGTCGGTTTTGGCCTTATGAATCCACGGTTGTGCCATGCAGCATTTGGTTTACAGCGGTTATGCCCTGATGGAATGCCTCCTCAAATACCGATATCCCTGAGAGGTCAGAATGGGCGAAAAATATTTTATCATCAATAGGCAGCGCTGCCTGTTGTTTTTCATTTGAAGTTATAAAACCGGGCACAGGGCTTATCATACCATGCCCTAAACGACATACTTCTATTTCATCGCAATAATCGCGCAAATTAGGATGTGCCTTTTCCAGGTCGGCTAATACAAATTCTTTCCAATACGCTGCATTGCGCCTATAGAGTTCTTTACGGGATTTTTTGGTATCAATGTCAGGAAAACTATAATAGTATGTAATTACTATACGGTCGTTTAGCTGGTTTAGGGCTTGCTGCTGGTCATAAATATAACCCAGCCCCTTGCCTTTGTAAATTACATTGTCCCAGCACAGCGGGTAAGAACCATCGCTTGGCAAATCAAGAAGGGTAAGTGTAGCCAGCATCCACGGCGCGTATGTAAATGATTTTGTAAACCCCTTGCGTCCATTAATAATATACTGGTTTACAAACTGCGGTGTGGCCATAATAACCTTATCTGCGTGTATGCGTACCGAACGTTTTTTATCTGCGTTATACGCTAAAACCGTAACCCCATTACCTTCGGGCTTTACGCTATAGGCAAGGTAATTTAAAAGCAACTTATCTTTTGTATACTCTTTTAAATGAGATGCCAACCGGGCATTACCCTCAGGCCAGGTAAGCACGCTGTCTTTGTTGTAAACACTGTTTTTCCGGGCAGCGAAATAATGTATGCCTGCCCATGCCGAAACGCCGGCTATACCTAAGCCATAATCGTCCCGGCAGCAATAATCTACATATTCCTGTAACGATTCTTCAGTAAAACTGTTATTGTCCATCCATTGTTTCATGGTCAGTGTATCCAGTCCCTTTACCTCAGCATTTGGGGAAGCTTGCGCTATAGGAAGATCAAACCAAAACCTACCGTTCTCCGCCCTGCCTTCTCTGAAACGTTTCATTTCAGCAAAAAATGAAGCAATCCGGACGTCCTGCTCCGGGGTATTGCCGTATCTGGGCACTAAATCTTCCTGCCAGGCATTACGATAATACAGCCTTTCCTGCGGATCGAAGCTGAGTTGCTCCTCATCAAATACAGGCAACCCGTTAGCATCAAAACCGGTTATGATGTTCGATTCGTGTAAAAAACGAATAAGTTCCCGGTCATGTAGATTAGGCAGTGGCAGGTAATGCGCACCAAGCGGATATTTAGAATATTTATTTTCACCGTTAGAGGCATTGCCCCCTGCGCGGTTTTCCATTTCTATAACAAGGAAATCAGTTATGCCTTTTTGGGAGAGTTGGCGCGCGGCACTAAGCCCTGAAATCCCGCCACCTATAACCAGGTATGGTACCGTAATTACCTCTACAGGCTCATGAAAATCTTTAGCCCAAAGCCGATGCCCTAAAACATGGCGTGTACCGGTAAGTCGCACCAGTGTTGCCGCGATTTTTTGTCTGCACGCATTAAGCACAGGTACGGCTAATGATGCCAGTGCGGCTAACTTTATAAATCGCCTGCGGTTATAGTTTGCCCCACTCTTCATCAAAATAGCGTACA
The DNA here is from genome assembly GCF_046614455.1 of Flavobacterium sp. RNTU_13. Lineage (NCBI taxonomy): Bacteria > Pseudomonadati > Bacteroidota > Flavobacteriia > Flavobacteriales > Flavobacteriaceae > Flavobacterium > Flavobacterium sp. RNTU_13. The sequence goes on from NZ_JBKJHB010000001.1 coordinate 240,244, forward strand.
AGGATTTGGTTGTCCAGGCGGTTTACCTCTACTTGGGACGCCCGCATATCTTTAGTAAAACCATTTAGGCTCTTAAAGTTATAATCGTAAAACCGAAGGTTTTCGGCCGCATGGCGTAGTGGCTTATTAAAATCAGCCGTAATATTATTAGCTGCAATGGTATAGCCCCACTCGCCAAACGAAGGTACATACACGTGGTACGCATCCGTCTTTGGCAATACCTGAGCAAGGGTTTGGTTGATGCACCAAAAAGATTTTGGTGCAAAATACGGAGATGTAGTTTGTATTACCACCAAAGCATCGGGCGACAGTATGTGCTGCAGCGCCCTGTAAAAACTGAGCGAATATAATTTTCCCAGACTGTAATTAGACGGATCAGGGAAATCAATAACCACTACATCATATTGTTTTCTTTGCTGTTTTGCCCACACATAAGCGTCGCTATTGATTACAGTAACCTTAGGGTTATTCAGCGCATTTTTATTAAAACCGGTTAGTATGGTGTTGGTTTTAAACAGGTTGGTCATCCCTTCGTCCAGGTCTACAAGGGTTATGGTTTTTACCTCAGGATACTTCAGTATCTCGCGCACGGCAAGGCCATCGCCCCCGCCCATAACCAGTACATTTTCCACACGTTTTGCTGCAGCCATAACAGGGTGTACTAAAGCTTCGTGATAACGGTACTCGTCTGCAGAACTAAACTGAAGGTTGTTGTTCAGGTACAGTCGATAATCACTTTTGTTATGGGTAAGCACTATGCGCTGGTAAGGTGTTGAGTGCGTGTAAATAATATTTTCGCCATAGAGCTTGCCTTCAGAATACGAAAGGATATCATCTGAAAAAATAAACACCGCTACCAGTATGGCAAAACACAGTATGGCCCGCGTTTTAAGGAATGTAACGCGCCTTAGTTCATTTTTAAGGGCAAAGCACAGCACCAAGGCAATACTAATATTGATTAACCCAAAGAATAGTGATGTGCGGATGATACCGAGTTGCGGCACCAAAACCAACGGGAATAATATAGACGCGAGTAAAGCACCTATGTAGTCAAATGTAAATACGTTTGATACAAGATCACGAAAGCGCACACGGTCTTTAAGGATATTCATAAGCAGCGGTATCTCCAGCCCTACAAGGCATCCGGTAGTAAATACCAGCAGATAAAGCACAAACTGAAAATAATCTACGCTTTCAAACAATACAAAAAGTACCGCCGAACTAAGCCCGCCTATAAGCCCCACTAACAACTCTATTTCTACAAAGGTGTTTAGCAGGTTGCGTTTTATAAACTTAGAGAAATAAGAACCTATACCCATAGAAAACAGGTATACGCCTATAATAAATGAAAACTGCTTTACAGAATCGCCCAGCAGGTAACTGGCCAGCGTACCGGCCACCAGCTCGTACACCAGCCCACAGGTGGCTATGGTAAATACGGCAAGCAGCAGCAGGATTTCAAAACTAAAAAACTTTTTACCCATGTATGGCTCCGCTGATAATGATGGAAATGCCTATGATAAACGAGGCAAATACAATGGCCAGGGCAACGTTGTTATTCTTAGAAATTTCGTGCCAGGTGTTTTCGGGCGTAAGTTTTTCTATAACAAAATAGGCAATAAAAAGGATTACAATTCCTAACACCGAAAATATTATTGAGGCTATCCCTCCTCTTACAAATGCTTCAAACAAATTCATAATTACTTTATTTTATGATTGGTATTTATTTATGATGAAATCCGTGCACACCGCCTGTGCGCACATAAGTAGCCCGCGAAGTACTTCCCGCATATTTTTCGGTAGTTTCGCAGTCGCAAATACGACCACCATTAAGTGCCGTGTACAAGTAATATGCATACACAAGCAGGGCTACACCCAGTGCAATGGCATGCGAACTGAAAAAAAACTTCTTTTTTATTTCCATACACTACTCGTTATAAGGTGAATAATCACTGTCTTCCCAGCGTTTTGTTTCATTGTACCTGTCCCAGTAGAACAAACCCAAGCCTAACAGTGCCATAAAAATAATAGGTATAACTACATTTCGCTTACTGGGCGGGTTTCGGGTAACATCTATATTTATGGTAGTTGTTGTACCATCATCAGGAGCCTTTTGCGGAGTAAATACCAAATGATACCTGCCGGGCGCTACGCCACAAAGATTCATTTCCTCATTTTCAGATCCTTCATGCCAGCTTTCACCACCTTCATAACCGTGGTAGTACTCCAGGTCTTTACCAGCGTACTCTTCGGCACCTGTAGATTCGTTTACAAGACCTATATCTACGTAGGCCCAGCTGTTGTTAACGTCGGCATTAAGTTTTATACGCAGGGTACTTGCCGCCTCGGTCACCGTAAAGGTTTTACTCACGTACGGCTTATTGGCATAAAGGCTTATGGGGAGGGTATCTGTAAGCAAGTTCTCCTGTACTTTATCCCTGTAAATAAATATATGGCTAAATATAAGCAGTAGTGCCGTAACCGCCAGTATAATAACACTGTTACCCAGTTCTATTACAGGAGGCTGCACAATGCCCACACCTACCTTTACCGGCATTCGCTTTGCGTTAAAAGCTTTTTTTACCGTACCCGAAGCTATGTGCTCACCCACAAAAAGGGTTTGGCCATTTTCATCTATTTCAAAAGAAATGATGTAGGGAGGATTAATGTATTCCTTCATTGTTTGTTGCTTACGCGGGAGCACATAATCAAAAATACCTTCTGCGTAGGCTATTGTGGTTTTCTCTTTTCCGTAAAGCTGGAAAAATGTACCATGATAGTCTACTTTAAGAGGTGCCCCCGAAAGCTCTAACTTCGTTTCCTCCTCTTTTAAAAAAATCCAGTGCCCGTTGCTCTCGCTTAAAAAAGCTCTTTCTCCCTTAGGCCCGTCTAATATATACTCTTGCCAGTAATAATTACCGGCAACCCGCTTAACCAGCATACCCGTAACGGTGTACGCTACGCCAAATAATTCCCCTTGCTGCCCTATATTGAGGCCGCAAGACGTATCGGGTATATAATTGTAAATTTTAATGATTTCGCCGGCAGGGTTTTTCTCATAAGAAGACAATGCGCAACAGTTACTGCAGGCAAACTCTACCAGCTTCAACTCCACCGGTACTACGGTAACTTTTTTGCATTTAATACACGTAACATCCATCGCCTATCGGTATATTTCGGTATCGTTAATAATAGCCCCGCCAAAGTAATCTGTAAATGCCTTTGCTACCGTACGCACTTTGGCAGTATTATCTGCAAGATAATTGCACAGGTACACATCAAGCGTAAGCTGGTTAAACTCAGGCCAGGTATGTATGCAGATATGCGATTCCATAAGGCATACCGCAGCGGTAAAACTTCCATTATCAAACACGTGGCAGGAGTACCCCACTTCCACAAGGCCGTAAGTACGCAGTATGGTTTGGGTAAGCATCCTGAAACCTTCAGGATGGGTAAGTTTGTCTGTAGTTTCGGTTTTCAGGGTAAGCAGCTTGTGTAGCCCTGCCGAATATTGGTGTTGCATTGTTGCAAATTGGTTAGTGATGGATTTTTTTCAAAGATATTTTTTCTACGGAAATTAACAATGCTTTTAGAAAAAATATTATAATCATCCTAAAACCAAAACAGCCCCGCGTTAACGGAGCTGTTTATTATAAACTAAGATGTAATATTCAAATTAAAGCGCAAAGGCCTCTTTAACTTTCTCTACGTGGTCAAGCTTTTCCCATGTAAACAGCTCTACTTCTACCGTTTTAGTTTCACCTCCTGGCGCAGTAAAGGTTTTAGAAACCACCTCCGGCTTACGGCCCATGTGTCCGTAAGCGGCAGTTTCGCTGTAAATAGGGTTACGCAGCTTAAGGCGCTGTTCTATAAAATAAGGACGCATATCAAAGATAGCCTCTACCTTTTTGGCAATTTCGCCATCGGTAAGGTTAACATTGGCTGTGCCATACGTGTTTACGTAAATATTTGTAGGCTTAGCCACACCAATAGCATACGATACCTGAACCAGGATTTCGCTGGCTACGCCGGCTGCCACAAGGTTTTTAGCAATATGGCGTGTAGCGTAAGCGGCACTACGGTCTACCTTACTAGGGTCTTTACCGCTAAATGCACCACCACCGTGCGCACCCTTACCACCGTAGGTATCTACAATGATTTTACGGCCTGTAAGGCCTGTATCACCGTGCGGGCCACCTATTACAAACTTACCCGTAGGGTTTATGTGGTAGGTAATCGCATCGTTAAAAAGGTAGGCGTACTGAGGGTTTTTCTCAATAATCCTTGGTATAAGGATGTTTAGGATATCCTCCTTAATTTTAGCAAGCATGGTAGGCTCATCAGCAAAATCATCATGCTGCGTAGATACCACAATGGCATCTATGCGTACCGGCTTGTTATTATCATCATACTCCAGCGTTACCTGGCTTTTAGCATCAGGGCGAAGGTATGTAATCTGGTCGTTTTCGCGCCTTAAGGCAGCCAGTTCCTGTAGCAGCTTGTGGCTCAGGTTTAGTGCCAGTGGCATGTAGTCTTCGGTTTCGTTTGTAGCATAGCCAAACATCATACCCTGGTCGCCTGCACCCTGCTCCTCTTTGGTAGCACGGTCTACACCCTGGTTAATATCCTGGCTTTGTTCGTGTATGGCGCTAAGAACGCCGCACGAGTTAGCCTCAAACATGTATTCGCTTTTTGTGTAGCCAATTTTTTTAATCACATCGCGTGCAATTTGCTGCACGTCCAGGTAGGTTTTGCTCTTTACCTCACCGGCAAGGATAACCTGCCCTGTGGTAACAAGTGTTTCGCAAGCCACTTTAGATTCCGGGTCAAAAGCAAGGAAATTATCAATCAGCGCGTCCGAAATCTGGTCAGCTACTTTGTCAGGATGCCCTTCGCTCACTGACTCTGACGTAAATAAATATGCCATAGTAAATGTCTCTAATTTTAGCGGAAAGATTCTGATCGCCACACGGCTAAAGGGAGGAGTTATGTCCTGCTTTAGCATTTTTTTGTGAGGTTGCAATCAGTCCAAATCTGTCCTCTTAATTAATTCGGGTGCAAAGGTATAAAGGTTAGCCGAATAAAAAAAACATACAGGCTAATTTTAATACCTAAAAAATTTTATTAGTCTACTTAAATACTATAGTATTTAAATTACTCGAAATGAACAGCCTAAATGTTAAATTTTAAAATTTTGTTTGGCAGAATGAAAATTACTCCCGAAGTTTGCCAAGAACAAAAACGAGAATTCAAGATGAAATTTACAATGTGCCATATGTGCTGTATGATGTGGAAATCTTCCGCGGTAAGCGCTATTGCATAGTTTTAAGTTTCTTTAAAATATACGCCAAAGCCTTCCGCAACCCGGAAGGCTTTTTTGTTACCCGAAAAACAAAAACGGTAACGCGGCATAAGTTAACTAACTCAAATTAAACTGCCCCTGCTCCCCTTAGCCACTAAGGGGAGGCCAACAGGGAAACAACAAAAGAAAAAAATGAAAAACTCAGTTAAAAATATGGCTATGTGTTGTTGTATGATGTGCATGTGCACACCACCCCGCTGTAGCCATACGCTAACGAGCCCATACCCTGCATAAACCGGCAGGTATAAAAACTCTAAAGCCCCTTTGGTACAGCAAGCCAAAGGGGCTTTTTTATTTCGCATAAATCTTAGTTCAGTTCAAATTCAATAAAAACATTAAAAAATTACCATCATGAGCACACAAAAATTTTCTACAGCAGCACTACACGCCGGACACGATGTAACTAAAAACGGAGGTACCCGCGCTGTGCCTATTTACCAAACTACTTCATACGTTTTTAATAACGCAGACCACGCCGCTAACCTGTTTGGCCTTGCCGAACCCGGCTTTATATACACCCGACTTAACAACCCTACAAACGATATACTGGAACAGCGCCTTGCCGCTCTGGAAGGCGGAATTGGAGCGGTAGTTACAGCATCGGGAACCTCGGCACTAACTACGGCACTGCTGGTACTGCTAAAAGCAGGAGACCATATTGTAGCCAGCAACAGCCTGTATGGCGGCACCTACAATTTGCTGAATGTTACCCTGCCAAGGCTGGGCATTACCACAACGTTTGTAGACCCATCTGACCCGAAAAACTTTACGGCTGCAGCCAAGGAAAACACCCGTGTATTTTTTGCTGAATCACTGGGCAACCCAAAACTTGATGTATTAGACCTTAAAGCCATAGCCGATGAGGCCCACGCGTTTAAAGTACCGTTTATTGTAGACAATACCGTGCCTACCCCCTACCTGCTTAATCCCATAGCGCACGGAGCCGATATTGTTATCCACTCGCTTACCAAATACATTACCGGAAACGGAACATCGCTGGGTGGCGCAATTATAGATGCCGGTAAATTTGACTGGAGCAGCGGTAAATTCCCTGAGTTTACAGAGCCATCATTAGGCTACCACGGGCTGATTTACCATGATGCACTGGGGCCTGCAGCGTTTATTGCCAAAGTACGCATAGAGGGATTACGCGATTTTGGTGCAGCATTGAGTCCGTTTAACGCGTTCCAAACCATACAAGGACTGGAAACCTTGCAGGTACGTATAGAAAAACACAGCAAAAATGCGCTGGAATTGGCCAAATGGCTTCAAAGCCAGCCCGAAGTGGCATGGGTAAACTACCCGGGGCTGGAAGACAGCAAATACAACGCACTAGCCAAACAGTACCTGCCAAAAGGGCAAAGCGGCATAGTAACCTTTGGGCTTAAAGGAGGCTTTGAAGCCGCCAAAAAGGTAGCCGATGAAACCAAACTGTTTTCATTACTGGCTAACATAGGCGATACCAAATCGCTTATTATACACCCGGCGAGCACCACGCACCAGCAACTTAACCCTGAACAGCAGCAAACTACCGGGGTAACACCAGACCTGATTCGCCTTTCGGTAGGCCTTGAGGATATAGAAGACCTGAAAGCCGACCTGAAAGAAGCTTTTGTAAAAGTGGGTAAACCTGTAAATGTATAAAGTCTATCAAATTCACCCGCTCGTTATTGCAAGCAAAACGCGGGAATAAAATACTTCATAATTGTTTGTTATTTGTTTGTGGTAAAACCGCCCCTGCCTGTCCTCCTCCATAAAGGCAGGGAGGTTTTTACCAAACCACATTTTATCATTGTCATCAAAAAAAGAAAAAAATGTCTGCACTACAACACATTATAATACCGGAATGGAAACTGCAAAACGGCACCAGCATACCCCTTGTGTCGTTAAGTTACCAGGTTTTCGGGCAGCAACCGGGTACGGCACCTGTTATTGTAGTAAACCACGCCCTTACCGGAAACAGCAACGTAACCGGGCTAAACGGTTGGTGGAACGACCTTATAGGCCCCGCCAGAACCATAGACACCCGTAACTTTACCGTAATAGCCTTTAACATTCCGGGGAATGGCTACGATGGCCTGCCACAAAACCTCATCCATAACTATAAAGACGTTAGCGCGCATGATGTGGCCGCACTGTTTTGGGATGGGCTGTACCAGCTTGGCATCCACTACCTGTATGCGCTTGTAGGAGGCAGCCTGGGCGGAGGTATTGCATGGCACATGGCTGCACTAAAACCTGATGCTATAGAACACCTTGTACCGGTGGCGACCGACTGGAAAGCAACCGACTGGGTTGTAGCAAATACCCTGATACAAGACCGGATACTAAACAACTCCACTAATCCCATAGCCGATGCGCGCCTGCACGCCATGCTACTATACCGCACACCGAAAAGCCTGCAGCAACGCTTTAAACGAGAGCACCTAGAGAGCACTTTTGAAATAGAGCTTTGGCTGGAACGCCACGGAAAAAAACTGGAAAACCGCTTTACGCTGGCATCCTATAAATTAATGAACCATTTGCTGCGCACCATAGACATCAGTAAGGGCAGCAGTTTTTTGGCGATAGCCAAAAAAATAAAAGCAAAAGTCCATCTAGTGGCCGTAGATAGCGATTTACTTTTCACCCAGGACGAGGCCCAACTTACCTACGTGTCGTTAAAAGCGGCAGGGGTTAAAGTAAGGTACAACGAAATACGATCGGCGCACGGGCATGATGCTTTTTTAATAGAATACAACCAGTTGGCAAAGATTTTGAAACCTGTTTTTGCGCAGGAAAAAGAATTTGCCTGAAAACGGAAAGACAAAAGCGTAAAAAATCTACGCAAGCTACATCGTTAACGTATGTATTATTTTCAAACAAAATATAGATTTGGAAAATAAATTAAAATTAATATGTTAAAATTGAAAATATAATTTTGCCAAATCAAATTTTGTTTCGATATTTGGCAATAAGAATAAAGTATTTAGAACATGAAACTTTGCATTTGTAATTCATCGGTTATGGCGCAGTGGAAGTATACTTCTGCAGAGGGCACGTTATACACTGTTTAAAAAGTTTCATTTAAACATACAACAAGCCCCTGCACCACAACAGCAGGGGCTTTTTTTATAGTACAACATAATTAGTAAAAGAGATATGACAACGACAGTCGCACATACATATAATATGCAGCTTCAGCTGATTTGCTCCCTATCGTGGAAGGCGCAGGTGCAGTATATGCAGTTACCAGAACGGCAGTCGGTATAAACTTAGTTTATAATTCAGTGCAGGGCTCTTTTGGTAACACAATCCGAAAGAGCCCTTTTTTATTACACAAAAATTATCCGGTTATCCACTTTAAATATAAGCCTTATGAACAATCCATCTATCAACGTACTGGGCTACACCGGCCAAAACAGCCAGTTTGTGGTAAAAACCTCAAACACCGATTTGCGTATAACCCCAAGCGCTACGCAGTATGTACCGCAAACCCCAAACCCATATGAATACATACTGGCGGGCTTTGCAGGCTGCATTAACGCACTGGGCCACGCAGTTGCTAAGGAATTCGGTATTGTGCTGAAGTCGTTACAGGTAGAGATTAAGGGCAGCATGACGCCAGAACCAGACGTGCGCCCCGGCTTTGATAAGATAGAGATAACCCTTAGGCCGGCCGCTGTGGCACCGCTCGATGTCCTGCAACGATGGATGGAAGAAGTACAGTTCCGCAGCCCGGTTTATGATACGCTTGTAAACAATACCCCCGTAAGCCTTAACTTGTATAAGGAATACACAGCGATAAATTAGTAAAACACCTGCTGCAAGGTTTTAAGAACCTTGTAGCTGTTACAATACAACCCGTTTCAAGAGCATAAAGCCTTGCGGTTAAACCAATATAAGTTTGTTTAAGTTGTTGTTTTTTTGTTTGTTGAGGCCTGCCTTTGGCCTACCGCCGAAGGCAGTTTTCTCTTTTAAAGAGTGAAGTCAACACAAAAGCTTTGGGAGTTTTTTTACCTCAAAGAACACGAAGGTTTTTCACAAAGCTCACAAAACAAAATGACACGTTACACTATAGTAAGAACACAAAGCGCTTTCCTTTAGAAAGCTTAAAAAAATACAAAAAGAAAAATCAATGGCACATACCATAAACATAATACTCTTTGGCATAGGCAATGCCGGGAGCGCCTTAATAAATAAAGTAATTAAAGAACGGGATGATATAGCCACGCCCGCACCCGAAATACGTTTTCCGGTGATAACCAATAGTAGTGTGGCTTTTTTTGAAAAGGATGCCGACGGTTATGCCTGGGAGGCCAACTTTATACGCTTTGCCATACCGTTTAAAATAGACGATGTGGTAGAGTATATATTGGAGCACGACCTGCATAACGTGATTGTGGTAGATGCCTCGCCAAATGCCGAACTCCCTGCCGAGTACCCTAACCTGGTACGCATGGGCTTCAGCATAGTATCGATTAACGAAACGGTGCAGTACCTGCCGGAGAATTTTGAGAAGGGCATTAAGTTCCTTACCGATACCCGCGGGCTGGGCTACCGTTTTATAAAATCAGTACCCGGCGATGCCTCTGCCGCAGGCAATGCGCTGTATGATGCCATACTGCAAGTAGCCGGAAAAACAAAGGAAGCAGCCGCATAGGCTGCTTTTTTTATGGTATATGAAACAGTATCAACTCCATCTATCTAATAAGTTTTTCAATTCTTTAAGCTCATTTTTTGCTAAAATATCCAATTCATTACCAGTTGCTAATCTTATTGCATCTCTTGCCTGCTGTATCCTATTCAGCATAGGTACTACAATCCTCTTGCCGTGCTTTACAAATGTGTCTAAATCTTTGGCATTCGATGGAATTTTATATCCATCTCTTCCTGATGCTATAAGAATTCCTTGATCCCTTAAACTACCAACAACTTTAGACCGAAAATATTCTTCTTTTAGATTCTCCGAACGACTCTGATTCAGGTGACTGAATATTTCCTTGGTCGTTATAAATTTATTTTTAGGATTAGACCTCTGAAAAAGAAGAAGAAGCTTTAAAAATTTTATTTGGTCAATCTTCTGCTGACTGTCTCCGTTCACATTATTCAAAAATTTGCTAATTCGCTGATAACAAACCGAAGCAATCGATGGATCAAAATTCTCGTCAATATTAGATTCCATCAGTTCCTCAAATGAGTAATCTTTTGGAAATTCATCAATACTCGTAATAATTGGTTTTAAAATTTCCAGAAAGGTTCCACTGTGCTCTGACTTCTTCTTTTCATCAAAAACATAACCTAAGGTACCTGCAACAAAGTCAGCAATTTGAATATAGAAACTTTTATCACTTTCTACTAGTCCAAAATCTGAACCAGAAAACAGATTTAAATCGTGATTCTTATGTACATACTTTTTAAACTCCAACATAAAATCATTACCCCCATGTTCATCAACATAAAGCTCTAACTTTGGAAAAGTTCTGTAAAGCTCTTTATAAACTAAATTGTTCAAATACTTGTAGAAAGACTTTTTTATTGAAAACCCCTTGCCATATAACTTTCTTTTATCTACAACTACAGAATACACACTTATGTCCAGTTTTGCAATATCCTCTAAAATCCGTTTTCTTCTGGAGTGATTTCCTGCTACACCACTAGACTTCATTTCACCTGATTGAAAATTATGCTTCTTTCTAAGGATATTTATGTCTTCATATAATTTTGCAAGATTATCATTCTTGCAGATAACTGCTGCAACAATGAAGTGCGTTCCTTGTTTTTCAAAATCAAAGGAGTTATTACCAAACTCATCTGCAAATGCCGTAACAATATTGTTCATTGATAAATTATGTTGGTTATTGGTAAATTTAACAAAAATTCACAGCAAACAAATTATTTGTATTCTACAAATCTATATAGTACTTTTGCAGTATTCTTTAACACAATTGAATCATGTTATCACGAAAGGTGGAGGGATTAGACCCTGCGAAGCCTTAGCAACCCTTTCCCTGTAAAGAAGGTGCTACATTCTACTACGCCATGCGTGGATAGATAACAGAAACGGAATTTCTTCCTCCCTTCTACCCCACCTGATGACATAATGTAAGAAACAAATTTTAGGTTACATAACCTGAAACTTTAAACCTTGAACAAAAGGATTATGTCTGAAATACACAACGCGCTTGCTCAACGCATTTTGATACTTGATGGAGCCATGGGAACCATGCTGCAGCGCCATAACTTTACCGAAGAAGACTTTCGCGGCGAACGCTTTAAGGATTTTCCGCACCCACTTAAGGGCAATAACGACCTGCTGAGCCTTACCCAGCCCGAAGCCATTAAAGATGTTCACCGCCAGTACTTTGCTGCCGGAGCCGATATTGTGGAAACCAATACCTTTAGCGGCACCACCATAGGCATGGCGGATTACCACATGGAAGATTTAGTTTACGAACTAAATTATGAATCGGCTCGCCTTGCAAAAGAAGTTGCCAACGAGTTTACAGCGGCCAACCCTGACAAACCACGTTTTGTAGCAGGCTCTATAGGCCCTACAAACCGTACCGCCAGTATGAGCCCCGATGTAAACGACCCGGGCTACCGTGCCGTAACCTTTGACGATCTTCGCATTGCTTATAAAGAACAGGTTAATGCGCTGATTGATGGCGGTTGCGACATACTTTTGGTCGAAACCATATTCGACACGCTTAATGCCAAAGCGGCACTTTTTGCCATAGAGGAAGTGAAGGACGAACGTAACCTTGATATTCCCATTATGGTGAGCGGTACGATTACCGATGCTTCGGGGCGTACCCTAAGCGGACAAACGGTAGAGGCATTCCTGATTTCCATTTCGCATATACCATTATTAAGTGTTGGCTTTAACTGCGCCCTTGGTGCAGACCAGCTAAAACCGTACCTGCGCAGGTTGGCACACAACACGCAATTCAGCGTTTCGGCACACCCAAATGCAGGTTTACCAAACGCCTTTGGCCAGTACGACCAAACACCGGAAGAAATGCAGGCGCTCATCAGGGAATACCTTAATGACAACCTGATTAATATAATTGGCGGTTGTTGTGGCACTACGCCGGAGCACATCCGCCTTATTGCTGAAGTTGCTGCTGAATATCAACCGAGAAAAATTGAGGTAACTATATAGATGGCCGGAGAAGAAAGATATTTGAAGTTGAGTGGTTTGGAACCGCTCGTGGTTACGCCTGAGAGTAACTTTATTAACGTGGGCGAACGTACTAACGTAACTGGTTCGCGTAAATTCCTGCGTTTAATTAAGGAAGAAAAATACGAGGAAGCGCTGGACATAGCCCGTGCTCAGGTAGAAGGCGGCGCGCAGATTATCGACGTGAATATGGATGAGGGGATGCTGGATGGCGTGTATGCCATGACCAAGTTCCTGAACCTGATAGCTTCTGAACCTGATATTGCCCGTGTGCCTTTAATGATAGACAGTTCTAAATGGGAAATCATTGAGGCAGGGCTAAAAGTGGCTCAGGGCAAAAGCGTGGTAAACTCCATAAGCCTTAAAGAGGGCGAGGAACTTTTTATAGACCACGCTAAAAAGATAAAACGCTACGGTGCAGCAGCCATCATCATGGCTTTTGACGAAAAAGGCCAGGCCGATACTTACGAGCGCCGTATAGAAATATGTAAACGCAGTTATGATATATTAGTTGAAAAAGTAGGCTTCCCTCCGGAAGACATTATTTTCGACCCTAACATTTTCCCGGTAGCCACAGGTATGGAAGAACACCGCCGCAACGCAGTCGACTTTTTCCTGGCTACAAAGTGGATCCGTACTAACCTGCCTTACGCCCACGTAAGCGGCGGGGTGAGTAACGTATCGTTCTCGTTCCGTGGTAACGACAAGGTGAGAGAGGCCATGCACTCGGCATTTTTGTACCACGCCATACAGCACGGTATGGATATGGGTATTGTAAACCCCGAAATGATAGAGGTTTACGACGATATAGACAAAGAGCTACTGGAACACGTAGAAGATGTTCTCCTGGATCGCAGGGATGATGCTACCGAACGCCTTCTGGCTTTTGCCGAAAACATAAAAGGCGATGCTAAAGTTACTGAAAAGCAGGCTCAGGAATGGCGCAGCCTTCCGGTACAGGAACGCTTAACCCATGCACTGGTTAAGGGTGTAGACGAGTTTATAGAGGTAGATGTAGAGGAAGCACGCCTTACCGCTACCAAACCCATTGAGGTAATTGAAATTAACCTTATGGCGGGTATGAATGTGGTGGGCGACTTGTTTGGGTCGGGTAAGATGTTCCTGCCACAGGTGGTAAAATCGGCCCGCGTTATGAAAAAAGCTGTGGCCTATCTTTTGCCGTTTATTGAAGCGCAAAAAGATGGAAAATCGTCAAGGGCCGGGAAAGTCCTCATGGCTACCGTAAAAGGCGATGTACACGATATTGGCAAAAACATAGTATCTGTAGTATTAGCGTGTAATAATTTCGAAATCATAGATTTGGGCGTAATGGTACCGCCCGAAAAAATCATAGAAACCGCCGTTAAGGAACAAGTAGATATAATAGGTTTAAGCGGGCTTATTACACCTTCGCTTGATGAAATGGTATACCTGGCCAAAGAACTGGAACGCCTTAATATAAACATCCCAATAATGATAGGTGGCGCCACTACAAGCCGTGCGCATACAGCGGTAAAAATTGCCCCGGAATATAGCGACACCGTGGTACACGTTAACGATGCCAGCCGCGCCGTAACGGTAGCGGGTAACCTTGTTAATACAAACGCTAAAACTGATTACGCAAAAGACATTCGCCAGGAATACGACAAACTACGCGAGGGCTACCTGAACCGCACGCGCGAAAAAGACTTTTTAAGTATTGCAGATGCGCGTGCCAATAAATTTAAGATAGACTGGGATGCATATACTCCGTATGTACCTAAACAACTTGGCGTGCAAACGGTTTACCCTAACTTAGAGGAGCTGGTTCCGTACATCGACTGGACACCGTTTTTCCAAACATGGGATTTACACGGCAAATATCCGGCTATACTTACTGATGATGTGGTAGGCGAACAAGCACAATCACTTTTTGACGATGCACAGAAGATGCTGAAACAAATAGTAGACGAAAACTGGTTTGAAGCCAAGGGTATATTCGGGATATTCCCGGCGAATACGGTTAATGATGATGACATTTCTCTTTATGGCGAAGCCGGAGAACCACTAGTTACCTTTTTAAGTTTGAGGCAACAATCTCAAAAAACTAAAGGCGCACCAAACATTGCCCTAGCAGATTTTGTGGCCCCCATAGAAAGCGGGAAACAAGACTACGTGGGAGCGTTTTGTGTTACTACCGGCTTTGGCGTAGATGAAAAGGCGGCTGAATTTGAGCAGGTACACGACGATTACAACTCGATTATGACTAAGGCACTGGGCGACCGTTTTGCAGAGGCTTTTGCCGAATACCTGCATAAAAAAGTACGTACCGAAATATGGGGTTACGCCGCAGACGAACAACTTAATAACGACGAGCTTATTAAAGAGCAATACCAGGGCATACGCCCTGCACCGGGATATCCTGCCTGCCCGGACCATTTGGAAAAAAACACCATTTGGCAACTGCTGCAGGTAGAGGAAAACATTGGCGTAAAACTTACCGAAAGCCTTGCCATGTGGCCGGCAGCATCGGTATCGGGCTATTATTTTGCTAATCCGCAGAGTAAATATTTTGGGCTTGGAAAGATAAAAGCAGACCAGGTAGAAGACTATGCCAAACGAAGAAACGTAAGTATAGAAGTAGCTAACAAATGGCTCAATCCTAATATAGCAGATTAATTCGGTTGTCCGTTGATGGTTGATGGGCTTATTCGTGCCGACGATCAACCGACAACCGACAACTGGCAACTAACAACCAAGAAAGAAATGAAAGTAACCGAACATATAGAAAACGCCAAGGGCAAAACCCTGTTTTCATTTGAAATACTGCCTCCACTTAAAGGGCAAAACATACAATCGATTTTTGATGGCATAGACCCGCTTATGGAGTTTAAACCGCCGTTTATAGACGTTACCTACCACCGCGAAGAATACGAATATAAAGAACTGGGTAACGGGCTGCTGCAACGCCGTGTGGTTAAAAAACGTCCCGGTACCGTGGGTATATGTGCTGCCATACAAAACAAGTACCAGGTAGATGCGGTTCCGCACATACTATGCGGTGGGTTTACTAAGGAAGATACCGAAAACTTTTTAATAGACCTGGACTTCCTGGGCATACATAACGTAGTGGCGCTTAGGGGTGATGCAGTGAAGAATGAAATTTATTTCCGCCCCGAAAAAGAAGGGCACAGCTACGCAAGCGAACTGGTTACGCAGATTGAAAATCTTAATAACGGAATTTACTTGGACGATGAACTGCTAAACTCAGCCTGTACTGATTTTTGCATTGGCGTAGCGGGTTATCCTGAAAAACATATGGAAGCACCAAGCCTGGACAGCGACCTGCATTTCCTGAAGCAAAAAATAAAGAACGGTGCGCAGTACATTATTACCCAGATGTTTTTTGACAACCAAAAGTTTTTCGACTTTGTAGAAAAATGCCGTAAAGAGGGTATTACCGTACCCATCATTCCGGGATTAAAACCCATAGCTACTAAAAAACAGCTTAATATGATTCCGCACCGTTTTAAAGTAGACCTGCCGGACGACCTTATTATGGAAGTGGTGAAAGCAAAAGATAATGATGCCGTAAAACAAATAGGTATAGAATGGTGTATTACACAAAGTAAAGAACTGGTTAAAGCAGGCATACCGGTGCTACATTATTACAGCATGGGCAAGGCTGAAAACGTAAAGGCTATAGCTAAAGAAATTTTTTAGACCCAATGGGTTTGAAAAATCTCTTTATGCAAAACACTTATTAACCACATTTAAGCAAATATTTACCTACACATTTACGGTCAAAAACTCAATTATTTTATATTTGCCCATTAACCGTAAAAATGAGGCACCTTTACCTTTTACTGCTGTTTTTTTCCTGCGCGGCAATTGCCCAAACCGAAACACCGGCGGGGTTTGCCGTTGAGGCAAATTATTTTTACGGTAACATTATCCCCCACAGAAAAGGCATGATGCACCTTATACTGGGGCATCCGGAAGGTATGGTACTAAGCATCAACAAAAAAACCTTTGGCACCCGCGAATGGGAGTCGGCATACAATTTACCCGAATACGGCGCATCGTTCCATTATCAGGACATGAAAAATGAAGCCCTCGGAAAAATGTATGGGCTGTACGCGCACTACAACTTCTTTTTTTTACAGCGTCATCTTATGTTCCGCATTGGGCAGGGTGTAGCCTATAACACCAATCCTTACAACAAAGAAACCAACTACCGTAATTATGCTTACGGGGCACATCTAATGCCGTCTACCTACTTTATGCTGAACTACAGTAAGCAAAATCTTTTAGGGCCGCTAGGCGTTCAGGCAGGGCTTATCTTTGTACACCATAGCAACGCGAGCATGAAATCGCCTAACACCAGCACTAATACTGTAGGGGTTAATGTGGGGATAAACTACTCGTTTGGAGACAAACAAGCTGTGGCCGATACCATTACTCCCGTCCCACCAGCACAGTTCAGCAAAGCGCTTCATTATAACTTTGTATTAAGGGGCGGCATTAACCAAAGCGACCTCATAGGCAGTAAACAATATCCGTACTACGCTTTTAGCGGGTACCTAAGCAAACGTATCAGCAGAAAAAGCGGCCTGGAAGCGGGAGCCGATTTCTTTATACCGAAATACTTAAAAGAGTACATCCATTATATGTACATTGCCTATCCTGAAATTCACAGTAATCCTAATGCCGATTACCATAAACTGGGGCTTTTTGGCGGATATGAACTGTATATAAACAAAATGTCTTTTGAAGGGCAGGTTGGTTACTATGTGTATGAGCCTTATAAAAATACAGGCGGGCTATACGAAAGGCTCTCGTTTAAGTACTATTTGGGCAAACGCTTTTTTACCGGCACCAGCCTAAAAACGCACGGAGCCAAGGCAGAGGTTATGGAGTTTAATTTTGGGATACAACTTTAGATGATGACAACACAGATAGCCCCATACTTCTCAAAATCTTTACGCTTGTTTATGTGCATGGCATTGGTAATGCTGTATACATCATGCAATAATGAAAATGCACCGGAATGTTTCCGAAAAGCAGGTAAAACCGTAGTTTATACGGTAGAAACCGAGGATTTCAGTACGCTGGATGTAGGCGAAGGTATTAGCGTGGTACTGGTAGAAGGCCCCGAACATAATGTTACCGTAGAAACAGGCGAAAACTTAAAAGACAATATACACGTAAGCGTTACCGATGGTAAACTTAGCTTAACCAACAGCACATCATGCAACTGGGTAAGGCAATACAATACTACCACGGTTACCGTTACGGCTCCAAATATTACGTATATATTTAGCGGCACACAGTTTAACATTACCTCCGCGGGTACATTGCATTACCCGGAGCTGCTTATACAAAGCGGTATGTTTAGGGGCGATACGCCGTCGGCATTTATAAGCCTCGATGTAGTGTGTAACCACCTTACGGTAGAAGACAACCAAAACCTGGATTGTTTTGTAACGGGCACTACCGAAAACCTATTGGTTGATTTTTACTCTAATAACGGCCATTTTGACGGCACGGGGCTTACTGCAAAAAACGTGGCGTTTTTTCACCGCAGCACTAATGATATTACGGTTAACGCTACCGAAACGATTAAGGGAACGCTGTTCTCTACCGGTAACCTGGTGCTTTTAAACCATCCGCCGGTAGTAGAGGTAATCCAAAAGTATACAGGCCACGTAGTATACCGGTAACATAAAAAAAGAGCTTCGGTTACCGAAACTCTTTTTAGTATTATTAGTATTAGTCGCACTCCTCTGTGTCTTTTTCAGAAGGCGGCGCGGGAACAGGGTTTGGCTGCTCCTGCTTATCTTTTTCTATTTCTTCCTGCCACCAGGGCAATGGTACTCCGCACATATTATTTCTTTTTTGTCATTTCCCTGAATACCGACTCAAGGTTTTTATTCTTAAGGGCTAACTGCAGCGTTTTAAGTCCGTTTGCCTGCGCAAAGTCAAAAACCGCGGGGCGCTGGTCTATACCCGAGCTAAAGGTAAGCTCCCACACGTTTGCTTTGGCGTGCTTTACGTTAACCACATCGGGCAGTGTTTGTAGTAATTCAGCGGTAACGGGTTTGTCAAATTCTACCTCTATAACCTGCTCTACCGCAGTATCTTTAACCAGATTGTTCAGTTGTTTATCGGCCACTATTTTTCCGTGGTTAATAATAATTACACGATTACAAATTGCCTCAACCTCCTGCATAATGTGCGTACTGAGGAAAACAGTTTTATCTTTACCAATGTTCTTAATCAGGTCGCGTATTTCCACCAGCTGGTTAGGATCAAGTCCGGTTGTAGGCTCATCGAGTATAAGCACATCAGGGTTATGCAGCAATGCACAGGCTAGCCCCACACGCTGACGGTAACCTTTACTAAGTGCCCCAATTTTTTTATGCGCCTCAGGTGTAAGGCCGGTAAGATGTATTACCTCTTCTATCCGCTCTTTTTTTACATGGTACACATCTGCATTAAAGGCAAGGTATTCGCGCACATACAAATCAAGGTACAGCGGGTTATGTTCCGGCAGGTAACCTACCGAACTTTGTACCGCTTTTTGCTGCGTGGCTACGTCGTTACCGTTTACGCTTGCTGTACCGCTATCGGCAGCTATATAGGTGGTAAGTATTTTCATAAGGGTGCTTTTACCCGCGCCGTTTGGCCCCAAAAAACCTACAATCTCACCTTTTTTAACCGAAAACGAAACCGCATCGAGCGCCTTTTGCTCGCCGTAATTCTTTGAAATTCCTTTAACCTCAATAGACATAGTACCTAATTGTTTTACGCAAAAATACTAATAAAACACAGCAATGCTATAGGATATTGTATTTTACACTAAATAAAAGATAGCGCGGCTGTACCCTGTAGCGCGATATACGCGTACTAAACTGGTTAAAGCTGTCATCGTTTAACGATGTAGTGTTTAGCAGGTTGGTACCGCTAACCTTAAACTCCCACAACTTGTTTTTTGTAAGGTACATGGCACTGGCATTAAGAAAATCATATTCGTTATCGCTGGTGCGGGTGTTGTTGTAGTAATGGTTATAGGTATAATCTGCCGTAAGGGTAACCGCGTTAAACAACAGGTAATCCATGCGTGCGTAAGGGCTGTGGGTATAGGTTCTATTACCGGTATAGCTGTTTATGTTAACCGAATACCCCAATTCCAGGTTTGGCCATTCTTTAAAAATCGTCCCCAGGCTTGTAGTATAGCTTTGTGTAAACTGCTCGGTTACCTGGCGCAATGCATTTGCCATGGTTACCTCAGCCTGAATAGTATTATCTGCCCTGAAGTTGTTGTAGCGGTTCCAGCTTAAGTTAGCGTTTACCGATGCTTTATAAAAACGGGCAAAGGTACGGTTATAGCCCGCCATACCACTTATAATTTCATCGGCAAAGTTAGAGTTCTCCACCGTACTAACCTGGTTAATACCGTTGTAAGATGCCAGCGTTTTTACGTCGTTGGCCTTACGGCTGTAACTTAGGTTGGCAAAAATCTGGGTGAAGTTAAACATTACATACCTAAAATAGTTTAGGTTATGGGTTTGATACGTAGCACTCTCCAAATTACGGTTACCCCTAAAAAGCGAACTGTAATTATTAAGCACCAGGCCGCGGGCGTACTTACTTATATCGCTAAACTCATTGGTCATGGTATAGGTATATAACAGGCGCTCTGATTTTTTTATCTGGTATAGGGCGTATACGTCGGGCAGCGCGCGGTAAAAAGTTTGGTTGACAGATGCACCCAGCTGCTCGTTGTTCATATAAAAGCTGTGAAGGCTTACCCCCGGATTAAATGTAAATTTCCCCAAAATAAACTTGTAATGCAGCCCCAGGAACACATCGTTAAAGCTGTAGCGAACATTATTTTTACTGTTTGCATCGAGGTTGTCTGTAGCCCCCGAATCCAAGACTTGAAAAAGGTTACTGTTAAACTGCTGGTACGAATACGTATCGCCAAGGGTAACATTGATGTTTGCCTTAGGTGTAACCAAATAATACCAGTCTGCCTTTGCGTCTGTTTTATTAGTAATAATAAGTTGCTTCTGGTTTAGGTTGTACTGGCTTCCATCAGCAAGGCCAAGGTTCATACTGCTGTCTCCTGTAGCACTGTCCGGGAACGGATTGTACTCAAGTATGGCTTTGTAGAATGGGTCTTCCTGCTGGTAAAGGTGTTGCCCTTCAAAAGAGAACACATTTTTATCGTTTGCTGTATAATACAGGTTCAGGTTTTGGTTAAACGAAAAAGGCTTTTGGTTTTTACTGGTATAAATATCCTGGCTTTGTGCCGTTTGCGGACTCACGGTACTCATAAGATCAGTATCTTCCCCTTGCTTTGACACCTTAAAGAAGGAGTCGTAATCAAACTGAAAACGTGTACTTGGCTTATAGCTAGAGCTTAGTTTTATTACACTAAAGTCGCTGCGTTGCAGTGTACGTTCTTTAGTTTCCTGTACGGTTTGTGTTTCGCGCGTTACAGGATCTAATATGGTATTCCGGCTTTGGGTTTGCAGTTCATTCCTACCCGAGTTTATTATTGCAAACCCGCTCAGGTTCCACGTCTTGGTAGGGTTATAGCTAAAGTTAGCCGCGCCAAACTTAGTCTCAATGCTCTTAGCCCTATTATTACGCAGTAGCGAAACGCCAAGATTGTTAGAACTCACGTTGAAGTTAGTACCTCCCTTTTTCATTACATTACGGAAACCGCCGGTCATTTTAAAATAATCCTGCATGGTAAGCGGAAGCTCGCCGGTGTTGTTAAAATTACCTATAAGGTTAACACTGTACAGCGGGCTGTAGTAAAAAAGCTTCGGGTTTAAAATGTAACGTGCGCCATCGCCGGTACCCCCACCGGCGGTAAGGTCGCCAAACCAAAAGTTCTTTTTACCTTCTTTTAGTTTAATGTTCATGGCTACGTTTTCTTCGTTGTTAACCAAGCCTTTCATTTGGCCCACCTCGTTATAATTACGCAGCACCTCTACTTTATCCAGCGCATCTGCCGGAATGTTTTTTACGCCCAGCTTGGTATCGCCATCAAAAAAATCCTTGCCTTCTACCATGAGCTTAGTTACGGTTTTACCCTCCACCTTCACATTACCATCGGTATCTACCTCTACCCCGGGCAGTTTTTTTAGTACATCTTCCAGCTTACGCTCTGTACCGTTTGTAAACGAATCAGAGTTATACACCAGCGTATCACCTTTTACAGTTACGGGCATTTCGTGTACAATTTCAAGTTCTTTCAACTCAATACCGGCCTGCATGGTAATATTTCTGGTAACATTAGCCGATGTGGTAGTAAGGGCTTCCTCGTACGTATTGTACCCTATATAACTTGCCTTAATACCATAGTTGGTATTAGGTTTAAGGGTTAGTGAGAAGCGCCCTTTATCATCAGTAATAGCGTAAGACTCCATGGTATTGTTAGTCTTATTAACCGCCATTATGTTAGCCATTTCCAATGCTACACCGGTGGAGTCTTTTATAACACCTTCAAATTTTATGGTTTGGGAAAAGCCCACCGCCGAAAACAGCAGTAACAGCCCAAGTAGTATTTTTTTCATTTGGGAAAGTAATAATAAATACGATTTTGTGTAATTACGGCTGCTTACATACGCGGAGGCCTGCCACCACCAGGGCCGCCCGGACCGCCCATCTGGCGTATTTCTTCCATTTTCTTAGCTACCGTTTCTTCGTACTGCGCTTGTGTAACGCGGCTGCCTTTGTTAGGTTTTTTAATCTCGGATTTCTCTTTAGGGTTAAGTACTATCTTACTACACAAAATGGTTGTTTTCCCATCGCTAACCTCTAATATTAACCCGGGAAGCCCCCAGTAGTTAGACGGCCCTGTACTTACCGGAATGTCGGGGGTGTACCATGCCGTTATGGTAGTTTCCTTAGGCATTTCCATGCTGTCCATAAAATTAGTACGGTTATTTGCCTTCTGTTCGTCGGCCTTTTTAGCATCGTCTGTTTTAGTAGCATCCTGCTTTTTAGGGCGTAGGTTCCTAAAATCTGATTTATCTACCGGAACCACCGCAGTAGCTTTGTAACAGGTATAATCGCCTACTTTCTTGGTTTCGGCTTCCATTTTCCATTTAATCTTAGGCAGCGTATCGTCTATAAGGAACTCCTTCCCGAAAACTTCTTTCTCAAACAAAAAGCGTTTTTCTTTTACATCTTTATAATGGATGCCACCACCGCCCATAAAACTGGCCATCATGCGCATGCCACCGTTATCGCCGGGTGCATCAAGCTTTTCTTCTTCTTTATAGGTACTTTCACTGCGGTTAAAAACCAGTACATAGGTTTTTTCGAGCGCTTTTTTCATGCGCTCTTTAAACTGTTTTTCCATTTCAGGGGTTATGTTGCGGTCGCCGCGTGGTAAGTCAGGTACACCTGTTTTAGATTCGTAAGTAGCAACGCCCTGAAACTGCTGCGCCGATGCTACAAAAGTGCTTACAACGGCTATAAGGGTTAAAATTTTTTTCATATTAAAATGAGGATTCAATGTTTACATTCATAAGACTACAAACAAGCCTTTTGGTTACATGGGTTTGCATTGTTTTTACCGCTAATATGATACGTTTTACCTACACTTTACCTAAAAAAGCAAGTGGGCGGCACATTTTAACCAATGAACACTCTGTTACTATCCGCCCTTAGTATTTTTTGTACTTTTACGGCAATAGCTGAGTTTTAAAAAATGATACGATATTTAACGCTGTTAGTACTACTTTTCGCTTCGCTGCATGCTACCGCTCAGGAAGCGTTACTGCCAGTGCGCATTATGGCTACGCCGAAAGCTACCGCACAACGCTTTATAGGCACCGATGCCTTTGGTTGGGAGTACGTAGTTGCCGATAATGAATTCAGGAAAGTAAAGGATGATAAGGCGTACAAATACCGTAATGTAGCACTGGGCGAAATAACCCGTGCCGACTTACAAAACCCGTTGCAAATAGTGCTGTTCTACAAAAAGTTTAATACAGTGGTTTTACTGGATAACCAGCTTAACGAAACGGGCGTTGTTAACTTTAATGAAACTACGCCGCCACTAATGGCCGATGCAGTGGGCCTGGCATCGCAAAACCGCCTGTGGGTGTATGATGTAACCACACAGCAAACCGGATTGTTTGATCTTAAAAAAAGTAGCTACCGCACGCTTACCCCACCAAGTAACAGCGGCTTAACCTGGTACCAAAATGACTACAATTATTTTTATTGGACAGATGCATCGGGCGCGTTTTATACGCTGAACCTTTTTGGTAGTGTTACTTCGGGAGGTACTTTGCCTGGGTTTAATAATGCGCAACTCATAGCGGCAAATACACTGCTGCTACAACAGGGTAATACGCTTGTACAATACAACTTAGCCACACGCAAGGCTACACCGGTATCAATCGTTGAAAAATCGTTTACGGCATTCTATTATAAAGAAGGAATTTTAAGTATTTTTACCAACAGCGAAATTATACAGTACAAACTAAGTTTACCCAGAGAATAAACACTATGCATATAGCTGTAGCAGGCAACATAGGTGCCGGAAAAACAACCCTTACCGGCCTGTTGGCCAAACATTTTAAGTGGGAACCCCACTATGAAGACGTAGTAGACAACCCTTATCTGGATGACTTTTACCACCAGATGGAACGCTGGTCTTTTAACCTTCAAATCTACTTTTTAAACTCGCGTTTCAGCCAGATACTACAGTTTCGCGAAAGCGGCAAAAACATTATCCAGGACCGCACCATATATGAAGACTCTCATATTTTTGCGCCTAACCTGCATGCCATGGGGCTTATGAGCAACCGTGATTTTAGCAACTATAAATCGCTTTTTGAACTTATGGAAGGTTTTGTAGGTGCGCCTGACCTGCTTATATACCTGCGCAGCAGTATACCAAACCTGGTAAAACAAATACATAAACGCGGACGTGATTATGAAAACACCATAAGCATAGAGTACCTTAGCCGCCTTAACGAGCGCTATGAAGCATGGATTCAGGGATACGACAAGGGCCGCCTGCTGATAATAGATGTAGATAATATAGATTTTGTAAGTAACCCTGAAGACCTGGGCGACATTATAAACCGTATTAATGCAGAACTTAACGGTTTGTTTTAATACAACCTTTTACATAGTACTATAAAAAAACAGCGCTTTTGGGCGCTGTTTTTATTTGAACTTGCAACTAAGATTAATTATTTAATGCTGAAAAGGCCTTCAGGCTTGTCAGCTTTGCTGTTAAAGCGCTCAGTACACTCGGCAATAAGCTTTTCAGCATCAGCAAGGTTACCCCAGCCACGCACTTCAACTTTTTTGTTTTCAAGATCTTTATATACCTGGAAGAAGTGTTCTACCTCTTTCTTAAAATGCTCATTTACATCGCTAAGGTCGTTCATCTTACAAGCAATTGGGTCAGACACTGGTACACAGATGATTTTTTCATCATCGCCTTTGTCATCTGCCATATAAAACACACCTATAGGCTTAACCTCAGCTACACAACCAGGGAAAGTAGGCTCAGTAAACCACACAAGCACGTCTAGCGGATCGCCGTCAAGGGCAAGGGTTTCCGGTATAAAACCGTAATCAGCCGGATACATCATTGAAGAGTAAAGCATCCTGTCAAAACGGATCCTTTTCATATCAAAATCATACTCATATTTGTTCCTGCTACCCCTAGGTATCTCAATAAGAACGTCGAATGTTTTTGTTGCTGACATTGTTTTTTCTGTTTTTTTATTACGCGGGGCAAAAATACTATAAAAAAAGTATTAACAAATGTGATTTGGTAAAAATTACGCAGGAAATTAACCTCTTTACATCCTGATAACACAAATTTAGACAGTAAGTTACATTACCACACACCCATCCGCGCGGATAAAACCTGTTTTGTAAGTTTGCCTGTTAAAAATAGAATCCAAACGAGCCTTTGATTACAAACTTATTAGCATCGGGCAGGGTTAAGTAATTACCCCTCCATGCAAAGTCTATACGGAACACCTTAAATATATTTCCTATACCCGCATGATACTCCCAGTATACATCTTCGGGTGCGCGGTATATAACGTTGCTGGCATTAAGGGCACGGTTAGCATCGGTAATGGTACCGTAAACACCTTTAATACCCACAATCTCCCGCAGGTTAAGGTCGCGAATGCCCGGTATGCGACTAAACAGACGTCCGTTAAAATTATGCTCTAAGTGAAGGGAAACATATTCGTCTGCCAGAAACTCATAATAGTTAAGCAGGTTATATGTGTTTTCTATGCTAAACCAGCTTTGGTTACCCGGAATTACGCCCATAAGCCCAAGCGGCACCGTACCAAAAATTTTACCTGCTTCAAACGTGGTAAACAACCTGCCGAATCCACCAACCAATATTGGCTGACGGTAGTAAAACTGCAGTTTATCATAATTAAAGTCGCTTTTTGTAGCGCCGTTAATACCATGGGTATAATTAAGGAACAGGCGCGCGTAGTTAAAATCTACATCGCTGCGCTCCACGCCGTAACCTATGGTACGCCTGCCTGGGGTATAGTCGGCCAGGAAGCCATATTCGTACTGCTGAATATGCCCTACGCTGCCTTTAGAATGATCATTAGGATCGCGCCAGTAATCCAGCTGAAACGCTGTAGGATCTGCGCTGCGAAGGGTACGGTAGTTAACATTACCCTTCAGTACAAAATTTTTAAACGGCTCTATCTCGGCGCTAAACGTAGTAAAGTTAACCGATGTAAGTTTGTTGTTGTTACCACTTGAAAATAATGATGACGACGCAAAGCTACGCCCCAGTACATCGTTAGTAGCTGTAAGGCTTACCCCTATTTGCTCTATATCGCGGCGGTTACCGGCATGCAATATTATACGGTTACGCTTATCTACCATCCATTTACCGCTTATGCCGTATTTAAACTTATCGTCTTTAAAACCGTAAGCGGTATAGCCTTCCAGCCTCCAGGGGTCGTTAGGACCAAAGTAAGTACGCCCACCGGTACGCAGCCTCCAGCCTTCCACGCTGTTAAAACCAAAGGTAGAAAATATGGGACCGTAGTCAAACTTACCCATTTGGTAATACCCGCTGCCCAGTGTGGCCACCAGGTCGTACATATGCTTAAACTTCGGTATAGTTTTAAGCGTGTCCAGCATTTTGTACACCCCTTTTTCGTCTTTATTTAACGATTCAAAGCGGTTTTCTTCCCAGAACTCATCGCTCTTGTAGTTTATAGAGTCGTTGTAGGCGTTAACCTCTTTGTTATAAAATTCGCTTTCCAGCTCTTTATTAAATACGTAATCGCGGTACAGTGTAGTACGCTTACCATAAACTCCTTTCGACTCGTCCTTTTTACGCAGGGCAAAGTCGCTCATCATATGATCGCGCTTCAGGAGGAAAACAGAGTCGTTAAGCACATCAAACTCCTGTTCTATGTAAATATCTTTTACCCAGTTAATATTAGCTCCACGACTGGCGCTCATGGCTATTTTTTTAATGGCAAAAGTGGTATCGTTTACCCAAAAGTTACCTTTAAAGGTAAGCTCACCCTTACGGCGCGGGTAAAACACTATATTATAACAATACTTATTATCTACTACCGCAGTATCGGCCAGCACATAGTTGTACACATTAATACCGGTGCGAGATAATGGGCTTACAAAGTCCTTGTCAAAAAACTTAAGATAGTTGTTGTAAATGTCGTATTCGGCATATAGGTCTTTAATAAATGCGGTGATTTGCTGGTTACCGCTAAAGCCCGAGTTACGCGCTGCAAGCGGTATCTCTTTTTTACGACCCAACTTGTTATCTCCATATACTTTACTCAGCGCTTCGTTTATAAATATAGGCAGGTAACTTTTACCCGTAACACTGCTTGTATCTACATGCTGAAATATAAACTCCATGCCCTTAAACACCTTGCTCTTGGTCATGGCGCTGTCTATATTATTCAGGTCAAACTCTACTTTTTCATATTTATCATACTGGTATTGCTTAAACATGTGCAGCCCGTTTTTACGGCGCCTGCTCCATATTTTACGCAGTATATCTATGGCTGGGTTATTTTTCTTAGATGTTTTACCGGCATAAAGCTTTACCTCAGCAAGTTCTGTAGCATCAGAGAGTTTTATTTTAAGATTATAGGTAACCGCTGCAGTTAGGTGCACCTGTTTAGATGCAAAGCCTACAAAAGACACGAGCAGTTCGGTATAAGGATTAACCGACTCCAGGTAAAACTTACCGTTTTCGTCGGTAATAACACCTTCGTTAGTCCCTTTAAAATACACATTTACATAAGGCAGGGGTTGGTCTGCGTTATCTACAATGGTTCCGCTTACTTTGGTTTGTGCCAAAGCAGCCGCGCAAAATATAATAAAACACCCTAGGGCAAACAGTAACTTTCTTTTCATACTGGGTTAAAACAAAAAACCTCATCATTTATTATGATGAGGTTCAAATATAGGGTAATAATTTGAAAACTATCGGATTTAAAAATCTCAAAATGCCGTTAAATACACCACCTTACAGATTTCTCAATCAAGGAATCAACAAATTAACAAATTCTCTATTTGTACATTACTTTTTTCACCGCTTTTACTACATCACCGGCGTTTGGTAACCATTCTTTAAGCAATACCGGAGAGTATGGCGCAGGAGTATCGGCAGTAGTAATACGCTGTATAGGCGCATCAAGATAATCAAAAGCACGTTCCTGTACAATGTAAGTAATCTCTGAAGCTACAGAACCAAACGGCCATGCTTCCTCAAGGATAACAAGCCTGTTTGTTTTCTTAACCGACTCCAGTATTGTAGCATGGTCCATAGGACGCACCGTACGAAGATCTATAATTTCTACGCTGATGTTTTCTTTTGCAAGTTCATCTGCAGCTATAAAGGCCTCTTTAAGTATTTTACCAAAAGATACAATAGTTACATCTGTACCTTCACGTTTTACATCGGCTACGCCAAGCGGAATGGTGTATTCACCTTCAGGCACCTCACCTTTATCGCCATACATTTGCTCAGACTCCATAAATATTACAGGGTCGTTATCACGAATTGCCGATTTAAGAAGGCCTTTAGCGTCGTATACGTTTGAAGGAACTACCACTTTAAGACCCGGAGTATTAGCATACCAGTTTTCAAAAGCCTGGCTGTGTGTAGCGGCAAGCTGACCGGCAGAAGCCGTAGGGCCACGGAACACTATAGGGCAGTTAAACTGGCCGGCACTCATTTGGCGTATTTTGGCAGCATTATTTATAATCTGGTCAATACCAACAAGAGCGAAGTTAAATGTCATGAATTCAACAATAGGCCTGTTACCGTTCATGGCACTACCTACTGCTATACCGGCAAATCCAAGCTCGGCAATCGGCGTGTCTATAACCCTTTTAGGGCCAAACTCGTCAAGCATACCTTTAGAAGCTTTGTACGCTCCGTTGTATTCGGCAACTTCCTCACCCATTAGGTAGATGGCCTCGTCGCGGCGCATTTCCTCGCTCATCGCCTCAGCAATTGCCTCCCTGAATTGTATTGTTCTCATGTAAAAATTTTTCGCGTGTGTTAAATGAAACGCAAAAATAAAGATTTAAAATTATTTTCAGCTATTTTTCACACGTAATAATACTATTAAAAAGTACCTTAGCCCTGCTAACTGCCTCTAAAAAAACACTGCCTTGGCTACGAAAACCTTTTCGCGTTTTTTACTGATATACTGCATTGTGCTTTTTAACAGCACCTGCATTGCACAAAACATCTATGCCGAGTATGTAACGGTTTATAAAGCCATACAGATTAATGAACACCAAAACAACACACTTACCTCATCAAAAGCCTACAACGTAAAGGTGCCTCCATTTCTATATGCATACAGCTACGCAAACCAAAAATCATACTTTACCCTTATAAAAGGCCCGGGTAAAACCACCGCAACTATAATAACCGAAAATGACCCTCAGCCCATAAAAGACGTTATAGATTTTCCATCAAAAGAATGCATTTATAAAGACCTGCAAAAACGCACCATGTATGTTACCACTACAGACAGTAAGGGCAGCCATGCACAACAGGAAACACTAAACAAGTATGCGTGGAAAATCAATAAAGAGCGCCAGACTATTTTAGGCTACACCTGCTTCAAAGCTACCTGCGTATATAACGAGGTAACCATAACCGCTTGGTTTACAAAACAAATCAAAGTGCCCGATGGCCCACTGAAATACCACGGGCTGCCCGGGCTTATACTAAAAGTTACTACAGGCCCTTACTACGAAACTACAGCAGCCTGCATAGAGGTACACCAAAAATGAGAAAAAAGACGTATTTTAATTTGAACCTCACTTAACAGATCACTGAATTTAATAAACAAAAAATAACAGAACCCTGAAAAACTACACAGATTTTAAATCAATATCATTTTTTATATGGAATTTTCGCTAAAATGATATTTAATATGCATGCATAGTTTTTTATTCGGATATTTTTCTTAACTTCGTGTTAAGCAAAAATTTCAAACGTTATAATTCCAATACATAATGAAAATATTAGTTTGCATCAGCCACGTGCCTGATACTACTGCAAAAATCAACTTTACAAACGGCGACAGCGAGTTTGACACTGCCGGTGTTCAGTTTGTAATAAACCCTAACGACGAGTTTGGCCTTACACGTGCCATTTGGTTTAAAGAACAAGCGGGTGCTAATGTAACCGTGGTAAATGTGGGTGGTGCAGACGCCGAAGCCACACTGCGTAAAGCACTTGCCATAGGTGCTGACGAGGCCATTCGTGTAAACGCAGCCCCTACAGATGGTTTCTTTGTTGCAAAACAACTTGCAGAAGTAGTAAAAAACGGCGGATACGACCTTGTAATTGCCGGAAAAGAGTCGCTGGACTATAACGGCGGCATGGTACCGGGCATGCTTGCCGGGCTACTGGGTTACGATTTTGTAAACGGATGTATTAACCTTGAAGTAACAGGTAGCGATGTTAAAGCGGTACGCGAAATAGACGGCGGTAAAGAAACCCTTAGCGCCAAGCTTCCGCTTGTAATAGCCGGACAAAAAGGACTTGTGGAAGAAAAAGACCTGAAAATACCTAACATGCGCGGTATTATGGCAGCCCGTACAAAAGCCCTTACCATACTTGAGCCGGTAGGCGCTGACGCTAAAACAAAAGCTGTGAAGTTTGAAAAACCTGCGCCTAAATCAGCCGTGAAGCTGATAAGCCCTGACAACCTTGATGAGCTTGTAAACTTACTTCACACCGAGGCGAAGGTTATTTAATGTAACAATTATTCAATGAGGTAATGTAGCAATTTACATTGCGAAAGCAAAATTGGTACATCGATACATTAAACCATTAAAAAATTAGAAAAATGTCAATACTTATATATGCCGAATCGGCAGAAGGAAAATTTAAAAAGACAGCGTTTGAGCTTGCTTCTTACGCTAAAAAAATAGCCGGAGAAACTGGCACGACTGTCACTGCAATTACCATCAACGCAGATGACAGCCAGGCGCTTGCAAAATATGGCGTAGACAAGGTACTTAAAGTAACTTCAGATAAACTAAAAGCATTTAACGCAAAAGCCTATGCCGATGCGGTAAAGCAGGCAGCACAAAAAGAAAGTGCTAAAATTGTACTTTTCTCAAGCAACACAGACAGCCTTTATGTAGGACCGCTTGTAGCCGTAGGCCTTGATGCGGGTTACGCCAGCAACGTGGTAGCACTACCTGCAAGCCTGTCGCCATTCCAGGTTAAGAGAAACGCTTTTTCTAACAAGGCGTTTAACGTTACCGAAATTAGCACTGATGTGAAAGTATTGGCTGTAGCCAAAAACTCTTTCGGCTTAGTAGAGTCACCTGCTTCGTTAACAGAAGAGGCGTTTGAACCTTCATTAAACGATGCCGACTTTACTGTAAAAGTAGAATCTTCAGAGAAGGTAAGCGGTAAAGTAACCATAGCTGATGCTGAGATTGTGGTATCTGGCGGACGCGGACTTAAAGGCCCTGAAAACTGGGGATTAATAGAAGACCTTGCTGCGGCACTTGGTGCGGCGACTGCGTGTTCTAAACCGGTATCAGACCTTGGTTGGAGGCCTCACAGTGAGCACGTTGGCCAAACCGGTAAGCCGGTAGCCAGCAACCTGTACATTGCAGTAGGTATTTCGGGCGCTATACAACACATTGCAGGTATTAACTCAAGCAAGGTAAAAGTGGTTATAAATGCAGACCCGGAAGCGCCTTTCTTTAAAGTAGCAGATTACGGTGTAGTGGGCGATGCGTTTGACATTGTACCTAAGCTAACCGAAAAAATAAAAGCTTTCAAGGCACAAAACTCATAATTTTATTTTAACTTGTGCCCCTAAATGGGCTATCAGGTACAGGATAGTTATTATCTTTGCCCGATAGCCTATTTTTTGTTTAAAAAACCAAGATGAGCTTAGTAAAACTGACGATTAAGGGCATTTCGTACAGCCAAACGCAAAACGGCGCATACGCCCTGATATTAAATGAAGTAGACGGTGAACGCAAATTACCTATTGTTATTGGTGCTTTTGAAGCCCAGTCTATTGCTATTGCCCTTGAAAAAGAAATAAAACCCCCAAGGCCCCTTACCCACGACTTGTTTAAAAACTTTGCAGACCGTTTTGACATAGTGGTGAAGCAGGTTATTATTCACAAACTGGTAGATGGTGTGTTTTTTAGCAGTATCATTTGCGAACGCGATGGTATCGAAGAAATTATAGATGCACGTACGAGTGATGCCATAGCACTGGCATTACGGTTCAGCGCGCCTATTTTTACCTATAAAAACATACTGGACAAGGCAGGCATTTACCTAAAAATAAATCCCGAACCCGGAGAAGAGCATCATGATGATGTACTAAGCACACCGGAAACCTTTGGTGCAGCAGAAAACCCTGCCCCTACCGATAGCCTTTCGCAATACAGCGTACAGGAACTGTATGAACAGCTGGATGCTGCCGTGCAAAACGAAGATTATGAAAAAGCGGCTAAAATCCGCGACGAAATATCGAAAAGAGAAAGTTAATCAATGTGAAAATGTAGCAATGTAACAATGAGTATACTTTCAGCAAACAATATACAAACAGCTTTCGGGCTGTTTTTTTTTGCTTTGTGAATAACCCGTGATAACCTCTTTTTCGCATAGTCTAAAATTTATATATTTTTGCATCATAGTTGTTCTGACGATAAACCCGAATAACCAAATAACCCCATTAACGAATAACCTACAAATGAAACAATACCACGACCTTGTGAAGCATGTAATGGAAACCGGTCACCAGAAAGGCGACCGAACCGGAACCGGAACCATAAGCGTTTTTGGCTACCAGATGCGTTTTGACCTAAGTGAAGGTTTTCCGCTGGTTACCACAAAAAAACTTCACCTGAAGTCGATTATATACGAATTGTTGTGGTTTCTTAAAGGCGACACCAACATTAATTACCTTAATGAAAACGGTGTACGTATTTGGGACGAATGGGCCGATGAAAATGGCAACCTGGGTCCCGTATACGGTGCACAGTGGCGTAACTGGAACGGGCAGGATATTGACCAGATTACCGAACTTATAGATACCCTTAAAAACAACCCAAACAGTCGCCGTATGCTGGTTACCGCATGGAACCCTGGGGTATTGCCGGAAAATGGAAAATCGTTTGGGGAGAATGTTGCCAACGGTAAGGTGGCACTGCCTCCGTGCCACGCGTTTTTCCAGTTTTATGTAGCAAACGGAAAACTGAGCTGCCAACTGTACCAGCGCAGCGCCGATATTTTCCTTGGAGTACCGTTTAACATTGCCTCGTATGCCCTGCTAACCATGATGATTGCACAGGTATGCGGACTTGAAGCAGGTGAATTTATACACACCTTTGGCGATGCACACATTTACAATAACCACATAGAGCAACTGCAACTGCAGCTTACACGCGAGCCGCGACCACTACCTAAAATGGTATTGAACCCTGAAATTAAAAACATCTTTGATTTTACATTTGAAGACTTTACCCTGGTGGGCTACGACCCGCATCCGCACATTAAGGGTGCGGTAGCTGTGTAAGCAGGTTTACCATTTCTATAACATTTTAATTTAGTATTTTTCCTATCTTTAATGACACGATTTTAAGAAAATGGAAAAAACGCAACACGAATTATACGAGTATGCGCGTAAACGCGTAAAGCAGAAAAAACTGGTTTATCTGCATTTTGTGCTGTTTTTTGTGGGCAGTATATTTCTGTATATTATAAACCGCTGGCTGGAAGTATACCCAGAGTACAACTGGTACCTGTGGGGCATAACAGCGTGGGCTTTTGTATTTATACTACATTTTATTAAAATATTTGTTACCGAAACCTTTATAAACAAAACCTGGGAGCGGGAGCAAATAGAAAAACTGGTAGCCCGGCAGCAACGCCGTATAGAAGAACTGCAAAAAAAACTGGATAACGACACTAACACCCCTACCCTGTAATGATTCTTACCCTTATAGCTGCCGCCGCAGAAAATAATGCCCTGGGCAAAGACAACCAGCTGGTTTGGCATCTGCCCGACGATTTTAAGCGTTTTAAAAAGCTTACATCCGGGCACTACATTATCATGGGCCGAAAAACGCTTGAAAGCATGAACGGGCCTTTGCCTAACCGCACCAATATAGTTATTACAAGACAGGAAGATTATACCTACCCGGGCTGTACGGTTGTAAACAGCCTGGAGGAAGCCTTGGCTGAATGCCCGCAGCACGAAGAGGTTTTTGTAATAGGCGGTGGCGAAATTTATAAACAGAGCATTGAAAAAGCGGATAAAATTGAGCTTACACGTGTACATACCACGGTAGAAGCAGATGCTTTTTTCCCAGAGATTAATACAGAAGAATGGTCTCTTACTGAAAGTATACAACATGATAAAGACGAAAAGCACAAGTTTGATTTTGTGTTTGAAACGTGGGTGAGGAAGTAAAACAAACCATGAGTGTAGAAATAAATGTTTATTGTAAGTCAATCTCTGACAACGTGATACCTTCACTTATAAAAAGGTTAAATAGTTTTGACATGGACGTAGAAATCCATCCGAATTTTTCTTTCAACAATCATTCTGGATTTTTACCATTTAAGTTTACATTTAATGAACACCAATTCAATTTTTTAAAGAACAAACAATTACTTAGTGGCTTCGAACTATACATAAACGATTTTGAATTAACAAAGGAGACAAGCACCTTAATAAATCCTAACTTCTTCCAAAAACTCATTGGCAAACGGAAAGACAACCGCTACTTTGAATCGAAACAAATCGACGCAATTTTAAAAAACTGTCATAAACAGATTAGCTTCAACTTTAATTCCTCAACAGATAGTTTTGAAGCAAGATTTGCTATCCTAACAAGCGCTATAATTACTGAACTTACGGATGGACTCTATAATTACCCCGCAGATAACATATGGTGTACAGCCAATGATCTTGTAGAAAAATCGTATGAAGAAGTTAGAGAATTCGAAAACACATTGATTGAAGAAAACATTACATTTCATGAATTCAAAGAATGGGTAAGCTAAATACCACTATAAACATTTTAAATTAAAAACGCTTTCCTGCTCTGCTCATAATCGCTAAATTGCTGTATAGAAAATTTAGAAAATGCCACACTATAAAGCCCTGTTCCGCATACCCGGAGATAAAGAATTAGAAGCGCACCATGGCTACGTGCCCGATGCTTTTTTTACCGCTGCACAAAACACTACGACTAACGATATTGTAATGATGTACGAAGGTGGTTTTGTACTGACCAGCGCCCTACATGAAAAGCTGAACATACCCGAAAAATTTACGAGCTACGCCTCTGTAGGTGCAGATACTGCCGAAGGTACTCAGGACAGTGAATCATTCCGCAACGCACTTCTAATGCAGCTAAAACAGGCTAACCATGCCCGCCCGCTTGAAACGCATTTTCACTACCAGGTTTTTGCCATGGAATATATAGACCCGTCGTTTGATGATGATTAAATATTAAAAGAAGAAAAATTTCCATTTTCAATAAATAGTTTTAGCTCTTTGACTAATAAATGAGAGGGATCTACAGTCAATCTCTCAGCTTTCTTATTAATCAACGAATCCCAAACAACAGGTGTTTTTTTATTATCGTTTATCCAATAAGAAAAATTGGGACCGATACAGACATCAGAAAAAAATTCTATCCCATGAAATACACCATTAATGTAGGCTGAAAGTTCAGCATACGTATATGTATTTCTTGAAAACACCATGCCAGGACGATATTCTACACACCAAACTATATCGGCAAGCCGTTTTTTTATTTCTTCAATCTCAATCATACATAAAATTCATAAAAAATCCCTGAAACTATACAGCTGCAGGGATTATTAGTCTTTATAGATATTACTACCTCAATTCGCCGTTTTGGATAAGATCAAGGTAAAGGTTTACTTTGTCTTTAAGTTCTTTTCTTGGTACAATAAAATCAAGAAAACCGTGCTCAAGTAAGAACTCAGCCGTTTGGAAACCTTCAGGTAGTTCTTTACCGGTAGTATCCTTAACCACACGTGGCCCTGCAAAACCAATAAGCGCTCCCGGCTCTGCTATGTTTACGTCGCCCAGCATAGCGTATGATGCCGTAGTACCACCCGTTGTAGGGTCTGTACAAAGTGATATGTATGGTAAGCCTGCTTCAGCAAGCTGAGCCAGTTTTGCGCTGGTTTTGGCAAGCTGCATTAACGAAGCTGCTGCTTCCATCATACGCGCACCACCTGATTTAGAAATCATCATAAATGGCAGTTTGTTCTTTATGGCGTAGTCTACCGCGCGGGCTATTTTTTCGCCCACAACAGCACCCATAGAACCGCCAATAAAAGCAAAATCCATACAGGCTATTACTAAATCCCTGCCTTTACTCTTACCCACAGCAGTGCGTACAGCATCTTTTAGCCTGGTTTTATCCATAGCCTCTTTTAGCCTGTCGCTGTATTTTTTAGTATCTACAAACTTCAGGCTGTCTTTACTGGTAATGTCTTTATCCAGCTCTGTAAATTCATTATCATCAAAAAGGATTTCGAAGTATTCTTTACTTCCTATCCTTACATGGTAGCCATCTTCGGGGCTAACATAAAAATTCCTGGCCAGCTCATCGGCATCTACAATCTTTCCGGTGGGCGATTTGTACCAAAGCCCTTTAGGCACATCCCTCTTATTTTCAGTAGGGGTTTGTATTCCTTTTTCCGTTCTTTTAAACCAAGCCATAGTGTAGTTTTAAGTTAAAAAAAGTACCGGTTATCAATCGCTATAGGTAAGCGACTGATAACCGGTATTGGGTATTATACTAAAGTGTATTTACGTTATTAAGGTCGGCAAAAGCCTGCTCCAGCCTTTTGTTAAAGGTAACTTCACCTTCACGAAGCCACTTACGCGGATCGTAGTGTTTTTTGTTAGGAGACTCAGGGCCGTCCGGGCTGCCTATTTGTGTTTTAAGGTAGTCTACTTTACCTACCATATAATCACGGATACCTTCTGTAAATGCAAACTGAAGGTCTGTATCTATGTTCATTTTTACAACACCATAAGAAATGGCTTCCCTGATTTCCTCAAGAGATGAACCAGAACCACCGTGGAAAACAAAATCTACAGGGTTTTTCTCTGTACCGAATTTCTGCTCTACATACGCCTGAGAATCTCTAAGGATAGTAGGAGTAAGTTTTACGTTACCCGGCTTGTATACACCGTGTACGTTACCAAAAGCAGCCGCTACAGTAAACTTAGGCGATACTTTGCTAAGCTCTTCGTATACGTGTGCTACTTCTTCCGGTTGTGTATATAGTTTAGAAGTATCTACATGGCTGTTATCTACACCATCTTCTTCTCCACCTGTAATACCAAGTTCTATTTCAAGGGTCATACCCATTTTAGCCATCCTTTCAAGGTATTTGGCAGAAATTTCGATGTTTTCTTCAAGAGGCTCTTCGCTAAGGTCCAGCATGTGCGAGCTGAAAAGCGGCTTACCGGTTTCGGCAAAGTGTTTTTCGCTGGCATCAAGAAGTCCGTCTACCCAAGGCAGCAGGTTTTTAGCACAGTGGTCTGTATGTAGGATTACGGTAGCACCGTAAGCTTCGGCAAGGGTATGTATGTGTTTTGCACCGGCTATAGCTCCAAGTATAGAAGCTTTTTGTCCGTCGTTGCTAAGGCCTTTACCAGCATTAAATGCGGCACCGCCGTTAGAGAACTGGATTATTACAGGGGCATTTAGCTTAGCAGCTGTTTCCAGCACACCGTTAATAGTGTCAGAACCTGTTACGTTTACCGCAGGAAGTGCAAAGCCTTTTTCTTTGGCAAGTTTAAATATCTCCTGTACCTGGTCTCCGGTAGCAACACCGGGCTTAATATTGTGAGCCATCAGTTATTGGGTTTTTAAAATTACTTTCACAAAAATAGTATATTTAGTTTAGAACGGATAATTAATACCAAAATTTAAAACCGAACTACCAAAATTATATCCTTTAAACCAGCGGTCGCCTGTTAATCGGGCGGGGTCATAGGTTTTAAAACCTACATCGAACCGGAATACAAAAAAGTTGAAATCGTACCTGAAACCTGTACCTGTACCTAAAGCCAGGTCGCGCAGCGAACTGATTCCGTTAAAGGTGTAGGCAGGGTCTGTTTCGTCATCAAAAATATTCCAGATATTACCCAAGTCACCAAACACGGCACCATTTAGTTTTCCAAAAATGTTATAACGAAGCTCTGTACTGAAAGAGATTTTCATGTTGGCCTCGTTAAAGTCGTTAATACTACCGCTTCGTCCGGGGCCCAGGCCGTAGCTTTGCCACGCGCGGTTATCATTACTACCACCGGCAAAATAACTGCGGGTAAACGGAATAGAGTTAGAGTTGCCATAAGGCACCGCTAACCCAAAAAACGCTCTCATGGCCAGCACCCTGCGATGGCGCAAATCCCAGTGCTTTATAAAGTCTACTTCACCTTTAAGGTACTGCGAGTACTGCACGTCAAACAACGTCCGCTGCCCCACAGGTACGTTTTTATTTTCTTTCATTAACGGCGCCACAAGGCTCAGCAGCCCACCGGCACTTTCGCCCTTTACCTTAAAGTTATAAAAGTTGTTGTCTGTAATACCTTCCTGGGTGCTTAGTGTGTAGGTAAAGTTACTGGCCCAGA
This sequence comes from Flavobacterium sp. RNTU_13, assembly GCF_046614455.1. Taxonomy (NCBI): domain Bacteria; kingdom Pseudomonadati; phylum Bacteroidota; class Flavobacteriia; order Flavobacteriales; family Flavobacteriaceae; genus Flavobacterium; species Flavobacterium sp. RNTU_13. Next base: position 278,975 of record NZ_JBKJHB010000001.1, read on the forward strand.
TAAGGTTATTTTCGGTAAGGCGCCTGCGCCTTTCCTCAAGCCTGCGCACCTCAAGAAAATCCGCGTCGGTTATACTGGTTCCGGTATTAGTAGCCAAGACATCGTTTATAAAGCTATAAACACCTGAGCCGGAAAGGTTATGAAATTCATCAAAATAATCCTGGTTAATACCTGTATACGAGTTGGCAATGGTGTTTAAGCGCGCGTAAGACGAACGGTATACATTAAAATAGTTACCTGCATTTACGTTACGGATGTACTGCAGGTTCCATAAATCAAATTTAGCGGTACGTCTTCTGTCAGGTGTCCAGTTATAGCTCAGTACACCTGTAAGGTTTTCTTTATCGAGACCTATATTCTTCTGCCTGCCCACACCTAAACTTACCAATGTGCTGGGCAACATCTCTTTCGGTATAATGCGTTCTGTATTTACAGGGAACCACACCCTGGGGATAGAGAGTTTCGCATCGGCACCATATTCAAGGATATTAAAAAACGCTTTATCTTTTATGGAGCTGTCTTTAGACGAACCTATGTTTCCGCGGGTACTAAGCGTTAAGGTTTCGGCACCCCGAAATACATTTAAAAAGGTTACCCCCATAGTACCCTGTACACCAAAATCCTGAATACTGTTGTGGTTAAGGTCGGCAGCAATATTAAACCTGTAGTTCTTTTTAGGATTCAGCCTTACTTTTGCAATGAGCGATGTACCGGTACTGTCTGCCTTGTCTTCCTCATAATTTATAAGTATAGGCGATGCAAATATCTTTAGGTTGCTAAGGTAGCGGGAGGTACGGGTACGCCTGATATCGGAATAGGTACTGCCCGGCGTAATAAATATAGGATCTGTAAGCGCCCGTGGTTTATAACGTAATTTACCATTAGTTAATATGGTAAAACCATTATACATGGTAGTGTTTACCTCGGCATTTGGCTCGTACGGGTTATTCACCTGGATTTCTACCTTGCTTATTTTATATATTTTAAACGGACGAACATATACCGAGTCTTCTGTCCGCACATTTTCATTATCTATAAACATATCTACATTAGCCCTGTAGTTGGTATTTACCGTATCTACTGAGTAACGTATGTACGTAGGATCAAACTTCCAAACGCCATGGTTCTTAAAATAGTTTGATATCCGCTCGCGCTCCGCCGCAAAATCAGCTTCGCGGTACTGCCTGCCATTTTTTAAAACCGCATCAGCCTTACTGCGCCTGTAGAGGCTATCTAATGCCGGGGTTTGTATTTTCACATCTATAGAATCTACAATGTACGGCTTGCCGGTAACAACCTCATATTTAATAATGGCTTTTTTGCTGCTTACAGTATCTATGGTATAGTTAGCTTTCGCCCTGAAATAACCCTGCTTATAATAATAGGCATACAACCTGTTCTTTGACTTCTTTACACGGGCAAGGTCTACAATTACAGGGGACTCACCGGTTTTCTTTAAAAAATTACTGATACCCGAAACCACAAACGAATGCCCCAGGCGGTTTACCTGCTTTTCACTCAGTAAAAACGTAAGGGTTTTGTGCCTGCCGGGTTTTCGGTCCAGCCAAAGATGGTATAAGGAATCAGGGTTTGGCTTAGCCAGGTTATACATGTGCAGCCTTAAATGAAAGCCCAGTATATTAGAATTTTCCTGCTGAAAGAGCTGTAGGTAATGCTCCTCGTCGTTTTTTTTCTCTTTGTTTACGGTAATAACATTCTTCTCCAGCAGGTGCTTACCCTCCGGAACCCTGCTCGTAAGGTCGCACGATGCAACAATTACTGCCAGTAATATAAATAGTGTTATTTTTGTGGTTATATTCTTCAAAACGGTACTGCCGAAACTAAAGTCAAAAATACGTTTTTTATGCTAAGTAAAAGCCAAATAAAGTTAATAACGGGATTACAACAAAAAAAATACCGAAAACAGCATAAAATGTTTTTTGCCGAAGGATTAAAGGTGGTACAGGAACTCCTTGATTCTTCGCTTACCCTGGTACACCTGTACAGCGAACCGGGTTACTTTAACAACGTACCACCCACCAAATATAGCGAGGTGACCGAAACCGAACTAAAAAAGGTGAGCGCGCTTACCACTGCGCAGCACTGCCTTGCCCTATTTGAAATTCCAGACGAAAAACCCATACCTCTAACGGGGCTAAGTGTAGCCCTTGACGACGTGCGCGATCCGGGAAACCTGGGCACTATAATACGCCTGTGCGACTGGTTTGGCATTGAAACCCTTGTGTGCTCTGTCGCGTGCGTAGATGTGTACAACCCTAAAGTAGTGCAGGCTACAATGGGCAGCCTAACCCGTGTTAATGTGGTGTACGCAGACCTTGACCATTACCTGCAACAAACCAAGCTGCCTGTTTTTGGTACTTTTATGGATGGGGAGAATATTTATAAAAAAAGCCTTCCGGCGGAAGGCATTATTGTAATGGGCAATGAAGCCAACGGAATATCTGAAAACATAGCAGCACTGTGCAGCGAACGAATAGCCATACCACGTTTTGGCGACCTGCAACAAACCGAAAGCCTTAACGTAGCTACGGCTACGGCTATTATACTCAGTGAGTTCAGGCGCGGATAAAACAGCTCACTATTTACCCGAACTACAAATAGTAAACGTATTTATCAAATCAAAAGAAATTTTTGCAATGCGTGGCAAAAAATTAGTGGAACGCAAAGTTTACAAACACACCGCGTGTTTTCATGCTTGCTACGTTACCTGTATACGGACTGTTAGGGTCGTTATCGCGTATTAGTTCATCATCAAAGCTAAACACACCGCGTATAGAAGGCGAAAACTTAAAGTACTCAAAGTAAATATCTATACCCGCTCCAAACTCCCAGTTATTGGTCCAGGTTTTCATACGGAAACGGTCGCCCGTAAGGTTATCGTCTTTTACTTTTTCCTGTGCATCAAAATTTAGCGTACGCGATACCCCACCTATAAGGAAAGGTTTTATATTTCCGGTACGCGTTGCCGAAAATTTAAGCAACAACGGAAAGTGTATATAGGTAGATTTTACCTCGCGCAGGCGGTCATACGATGTGGTAAGGCGTTCATCTGTCCAGGTAAGGTTACGCTGCGTATAAGCAAGCCCCGGCTCAAATCTCAGGTCGAAATGCTCATTTAGCCTAAGGTTACCTATAAGGCCTACGTTAAAACCCGTGGTGCTTTGCACCTTAATATCTTTGGCAGGCGGTGTTTTATAATCAAATTTAAAATCGTAACTGTTAAACCCCAGGTAATAGCCCCAGTGTACACGCTGCTTGTCAAAGTTTTCCAGGTGGATAATAGGGTCGCGCCCAAAAATACGGGTACCTAACTGCGCATGCACCAACACGCCCGCTAAAAGGAATATATAGACTAAAAACTTCTTCATTTTATTGTTTTGAGGCCGTATAAATAGTAGCCACACCCATAGTTTGCGGCAAATGCTTCACCTCTATAAACCCAATTTTGCGCAAAATATTGTTTAGCTTTTCGCCAAAAGGAAAAACCGATGCCGATTCGGCAAGATACGAGTAGGCCCCGCCCTCTTTACTAAACAGCTTACCTACCAGCGGCAGAATTACTTTCATGTGAAAAGCATACCCCTGTTTAAACGGAAACTTAGTGGGCACTGAAGTTTCCAGGATTACAAAAATTCCGCCCGGCTTTAGCACGCGCAGTATTTCGGCAAAGCCTTTTTCAAGATTTTCAAAGTTACGGATACCAAAGGCTACGGTAATAGCATCAAACGTATTATCTTCAAACGGAAGGTTTTCGCTATCGCCATACTGTAAGGTAACGCGACTTTGCAGGTTTTTGTCGGCTATTTTTTTACGGCCCACCTCCATCATACCTTCGCTAATATCTGCACCAATGATTTTAGGCGCCTTGGTTTCAGACATAAGTATAGCAAGGTCTCCGGTACCGGTAGCAATATCCAGTATGGTTTGCGGGTTTTTATCAGATACCAGCTTAAGCACCTTCTTACGCCATTTTACATCTATACCAAAGGTTATAACGCGATTAAGGCCATCGTAGTTGCCGCTGATGTTATCAAACATCTGGGCTACCTGTTCTTTTTTCCCGAGTTCGGAATCTTTATAAGGGGTTATTTGACTGCTCATTGTGTGTATTTACGAAACAAAGATACAGCAAGTTTTTTTATTGCGGCGTTTGTAATAAAAAATACAGCCTCAAACAACCGTTAAACCCTACATACCCGTCCTGATTGCCTCAACCGGATCTAACCTCGCTGCAGAGATAGCAGGCAAAATACCCGAAATAAGCCCGATTATAATAGAAAGCCCGGAACCGATAACAATATTGGTAAAGCTTAGTATAAATTCAAAATCAAGGACTTTAGAAGCCACGGTGGCAATACCCCACACCATAAGAATACCTATAACACCACCTAAAAGCGAAAGGATTACGGCTTCAAACAAAAACTGCATTAGTATAAAACGGCTTTTGGCACCCAGGGATTTTTGTATACCTATAATATTGGTACGCTCTTTTACCGAAACAAACATAATATTAGCAATACCAAAACCACCCACGAGTAGCGAAAACCCTGCAATAATCCACCCTACAAGGTTCAGCATGCTTATTATACCATCTATAAAATCAGTAAATGCCGAAAGCACGTCAATCATAAAGTTATCATCCTGACCCGCCTTAAGCCCGCGGACGGCACGCATTTTTTGGGTAATCTCTGCCTTACACTGGTCAGAATCCATGCCTTGCAGCGGTTTTAGTATAATAATGGGCGTCATAAAATCATTATGGTCGCCGTACATATTACGCAGGGCATTTACCGGTATGTATACAGAAATATCGTTACTGGGGCCAAAGGTACTACTACCCTGTTTTTCAAGCACGCCTATAACGGTAAAACGCTTACCGTACATTTTTATCTTTTTATCTATAGGATCTTCATCACCAAAAAGTGTTTCGGCAATGCCCTGTCCCAGCACCACCACACTTGTACCGGAGTTGGCTTCAGCCTCGTTATAAAACCTTCCCTTTTCTATTTTAAGCGCCTCAATGTCGGCAATTTCCTGAGATACCGGCTGCACATTTACCCCCGTAGCCGATTTCTCTTCATAGCGCAGGGTTTCGTTTTTGGTAAATATCTGGTATGCGAGCGTTTTTACTGTGGTAAGGTTATCTTTAAGATACTGGTACTCCTCAAAGGTTACATCTGGAAAATAGTCCATTTTCCAGCGCGGTATATTAGAAGGCCCAAACGAAAAGCGCTTAAGGTACATGGTATTTTTATCTACGCTGCTAAGGTCTTTTTTAATTTTATGATCCAGCGAGTCTACCGCAGCCAGTACAGCTATGATAGAAAATATACCAATGGTAACACCAAGCAGCGACAAAAAAGTACGCAACTTGTTATTGGTAAGCGAATTCATGGCAAAAGAGAAACTCTCTCTAAGCAGGCGCAGGTATAACAGCATAATACAATGTAAGATATTGTGGCCCGGTAAAAACCGGCCGTATTTAAGCCGTGCGGCACAGGCGCAAACAACTTTATAGCATTAGTAGCAAAGAACTAAAAAAAGTTACACCTACCCTGCCCTGCTTAGCGTTAAAAAATTATACAGTGCATCAATTTTTTTATAAACAAAGCCACTGATTAACAGCAAAAAACTAAAACAGAATATTTATTTAGAAGTAATTAAAATTAAGTGAATTTACATATTGAATGTTACAGGTACAAATACTACCTTTGCGCCGCAATAAACACACAACTAAACACACAACAAATGAGTACTGTTAAAACAATTTCTTCGGCCCTTATTTCGGTATTTTATAAAGACGGCTTAGAGCCTGTAGTGCGCAAGCTGCACGAAAATAACGTAACCCTATATTCTACCGGAGGTACTGAGCAGTTTATTAAAGAACTGGGCATACCGGTAGTAGCCGTAGAAGATGTAACCTCTTACCCGTCTATACTGGGCGGACGCGTAAAAACCCTGCACCCTAAAGTATTTGGAGGAATACTCAACCGTCAGGATAACGACCAGGACGTAGCACAAATGCAGGAGTTTAACATTCCGCAAATAGACCTGGTTATTGTAGACCTGTATCCTTTTGAAAAAACGGTAGCTTCGGGTGCGCCGGAAGCTGACATTATAGAAAAAATAGACATCGGCGGTATATCGCTTATACGTGCGGCTGCCAAAAACTTTAAAGACACGGTAATCATAGCGTCGGTTGAAGATTACGGCACGTTCCTTGAAGCTTACACCGCAAACAATGGCGCAACTACGCTTGAAGAGCGCAGGAAATTTGCCACCAAGGCCTTCCACGTATCCAGCAACTATGACACGGCTATCTTTAACTATTTTAATACCGACGAAACCTACTACAAAGCCAGCGTAGCCGGCGGAGAAGTACTGCGTTACGGAGAAAACCCACATCAGAAAGGTTACTTTTTTGGCGGGCTAAACGAAATGTTTACCAAACTTCACGGTAAAGAGCTTTCTTACAACAACCTGCTTGATGTAGATGCTGCGGTAAACCTAATTGGCGAGTTTAAAGATGACAAGCCTACGTTTGCCATACTTAAGCACAACAACGCATGCGGCCTTGCCACGCGCGAAACCGTTAAAGAAGCCTACCTTGACGCCCTTGCCGGCGACCCTACATCGGCTTTTGGCGGTGTACTGATAAGCAACGCTAAAATAGATGAGGCCGCCGCCGAAGAAATCAACAAACTGTTTTGCGAGGTAGTTATAGCTCCTGCTTATACAGAGGGCGCGGTAACCATACTTCAGGAAAAAAAGAACAGGATAATACTTATTCAAAACAACGTTACGCTGCCTGAAAAACAGGTTCGTACGTGCCTTAACGGACTTCTTGTACAAGATAAGGACAATATTACAGACAATAAAGAGCTGTTAAAGACCGTTACGGTAACATCACCTTCTGAGCAGGAAATCGAAGACCTGCTGTTTGCATCTAAAATATGCAAGCACACTAAATCTAACACTATAGTATTTGCTAAAAACGGCCAGCTAATAGCCAGCGGCACCGGACAAACCAGCCGTGTAGACGCCCTTAAGCAAGCTGTTGAAAAAGCTAACGCATTTGGCTTTAGCCTTAGCGGTGCAGTTATGGCAAGCGATGCGTTCTTTCCGTTCCCGGACTGTGTGGAACTGGCAAAACAAGCCGGAATAACATCAGTAATACAGCCGGGCGGATCTATAAAAGATGAACTGAGTATTAATTATTGTAACGAAAACGGCGTTAGCATGGTATTTACAGGTGTACGTCATTTCAAACATTAATTTTATTACTTTTGTAGGCTTGAATTAAACAAAAATATATAATACCTAATACCCGGATTAATATGGGATTTTTTGATTTCATGACCGAGGATATTGCGATAGACTTAGGAACCGCAAACACCCTCATCATACATAACGACAAAGTTGTGGTAGACAGCCCCAGCATAGTAGCGCGCGACCGCGTATCGGGCAAGATAATTGCCGTAGGTAAGGAAGCGAACATGATGCAGGGTAAAACCCATGAAAACATTAAAACCATACGACCTCTGAAGGATGGTGTTATTGCCGACTTTGATGCTTCTGAAAAAATGATGAGTATGTTTATAAAAAGCATACCGGCACTTAAAAAGAAGCTGTTTACCCCTGCCCTTCGCCTTATTATATGTATACCAAGCGGTATTACTGAGGTGGAAATGCGTGCGGTAAAAGAAGGTGCAGAACGTGTAAACGGTAAAGAAGTATACCTTATACACGAGCCTATGGCAGCTGCAATAGGTATAGGTATAGATATTATGCAGCCGAAAGGTAACATGATTGTAGATATAGGTGGCGGTACTACCGAGATTGCCGTAATAGCCCTTGGCGGTATTGTGTGCGATAAATCGGTTAAAATTGCAGGCGACGTATTTACAAATGATATTGTATACTACATGCGTACCCAGCACAACCTTTACATAGGTGAAAGTACTGCCGAGAAAATAAAAATTACCATAGGTGCAGCCATTGAAGACTTAGAGAGCCCACCGGAAGATATGAGCGTGCAAGGACGAGACCTGTTAACGGGTAAACCAAAGCAGGTGGAAGTATCGTACCGCGAAATAGCAAAGGCACTGGACAAATCAATACAGCGTATAGAAGACGCGGTTATGGAAACCCTGAGCCAGACTCCGCCGGAACTCGCTGCCGATATTTACAACACAGGTATTTACCTTGCGGGTGGCGGTAGTATGCTACGAGGCCTTGACAAAAGGATTTCGCAAAAAACAGACCTGCCGGTTTACATAGCCGAAGACCCGCTTAGGGCAGTAGTACGCGGAACCGGAATGGCACTAAAAAATATACCAAAATACAGGAGCATCCTTATTAAATAAGATTTAGCAAATGCAGCAAATAATAAACTTTTTATTAAAAAACAGTATTAACTTACTGTTTTTGCTGCTTTTGGGCATATCGTTAACGTTTACCATACAAAGCCATTCGTACCACCGTAGCCTGGCAGTGTCCAGCGCTAACTCGGTTACCGGGTACACGTATGAGAAAATTAACGAGGTAGAAAGCTACTTTAGCCTGCGCGAACAAAACGACAGGCTATCGCATGAAAATGCGGCGCTAAAGCGTATGCTTTTTAACACCCAGGACACAGTAAACAAACCACCGCTTACCCTGCCCGAAAATACTCCGGGCAACTACAAGGTGTACGAAGCCAAGGTTATTAAAAACTCTTACAGCAGCCAGGAAAACTACTTTACTATTAATGCCGGTACGGCAGAGGGTATTAAAGAGGATATGGGTGTAGTAAGCAGCCAGGGTGTAATAGGTGTGGTAGAAAAAACATCGGCACATTACAGTACAGTAATCAGCATACTGAACAGAAAATTCAGGCTTGGTGCCAAGATTAAGAAAAATGACCACTTTGGTACCCTCACCTGGAACGGTAAAAGCACCGGATTTGCGCAGCTTATAGATGTACCACGTATTGCCAGCTTTGCAAAAGGCGACACAATAGTTACAGGGAATGAGTCTACAATATTCCCGGAAAACATACCAATAGGCACGGTAGAAACCATTTACCGCGACAAGGTAACACAAAACTTTACCCTGGAAGTACGCCTGTTTAACGACATGACGAGCCTGGGCTATATATACATTATAGAAAACAAGCATAAAGAAGAAATAGAACAACTGCAGGAAGAAACAAAGCCTGAAGAACAGCACTAATGAACCCAACTGTAATTATAAACATACTCCGCTTTATAGCGCTGCTTGCCGTTCAGGTTGCGGTTTTTAACCAGCTGAACCTATTTGGATTTATTAATGCCTACCCGTATATACTGTACATAATACTGTATCCTGCAAATGGCAATAAGGCAGTACTTTTACTATCGGCTTTTTTTATGGGGGTTTTGCAAGACCAGTTTTGCGACACCGGTGCGCACGCTGTGGCTTGTGTAACACTTGCCTATTTAAGGCCTGCTTTCTTTCGTTTTTCTTTCGGTGTAAGTTACGAGTACCAAACCATAAAAATAAACGACAGGCTATCACCTGAAAGGCTTATTTTTATTTTCCTTTCGGTAATCACACATCATTTCATTTTGTTTATGATGGAGCTTTTCCGTTTCGACCTGATCCTCGATGTGCTGCTGCGCACAATTGTTACTACGTTGTTTACGTTAATAATCAGTATCATTACCATATACCTTATTAAGCCGGGCAAACAACAATGAGAAAAATATTACTGCCCATACTTATCATTACGGGCACCCTGCTAATTATAGCAAGGCTTTTTTACCTGCAAATACTAGACGATTCGTACATTAAAAAAAGCGACAACAACGCTATTAAAATTAAGTACGAATACCCTGAACGTGGCTATATTTTTGACCGTAACGGAAAGCTAATGGTAGCAAACCAGCCCGCTTACGATATTATGGTTACCCCTAACGACATAAAGGAACTGGACACCCTGGCGCTGTGCGAACTGCTTAAAATAGACACCGTTTACTTTAACGAACGTATAAAAAAAGCAAAGGTATACAGTCCAAGGCTACCGTCTATTTTCCTGCCTTCTTTAAGTAAAAAAGAATTTGCCGCCTTTCAGGAAAAAATACGCAGGTTTAAAGGATTTGATATTGTAAAACGTTCGTTAAGGGACTATCAGGTACACGTAGGGGCTAATATCTTTGGGTATATAGCTCAGGTAAACGATGCCATTATTAAAAAAGACCACTACTATAAAAGCGGCGACCTTATAGGCAAACAGGGTGTAGAACAAATGTATGAGGAGATTTTACGCGGACAAAAAGGCGTAAAATACTTTCAGAAAGACCGTTATGGCCGCGAAATAGGATCGTTTAAAGAAGGTAAATATGATACGCTTGCCATACCCGGCAGGGATATTACCCTTACCATAGACGCCGCCTTACAGGAATATGGCGAAAAACTAATGTTTGAAAAGCGTGGCGGTATTGTAGCGATTGAGCCTAAGACCGGTGAAATATTAGCATTGGTAACAGCACCTAATTATGACCCTGCATTACTTGTGGGACGCGACCGGTCTAAGAACTACACAATGCTTTTTAGGGACTCAATTGCAAAACCTCTATATGACAGGGGGCTTATGGCAGAATACCCTCCAGGGTCACCGTTTAAGATACTTACAGGCCTTGCTGCATTACAGGAAGAAGTTGTAGATGAAAACAGCGTATTCGTATGCCACCATGGCTTTAGCTACGGTCGAGGTGCTTTTATGAAATGTCACGATTCGGGTGCTAACCGCCTGCATGAGGCTATTTACAAGTCATGTAACACCTACTTTGGTAATGCTTTCCGCCTTACTATAGACAAATATAAAAACCCTAATACAGGTATAGATGTGTGGGCAAACCACATGAAGAGCTTTGGCCTTGGTAACTTTATGGGTTACGATTTACCAACTGGGAGGAAAGGACACATTCCTGACTCAAAATACTATAAAAGATATTACCCTAATGGCGGATGGAGAAGTTCTACCGTAATTTCATTGGCTATTGGGCAGGGAGAAATAAGTACCACACCTATACAACTGGCTAATATGGTGGCAACGGTGGCTAACCACGGCTATTATTATACACCTCATATTGTTAAGGAAATAAAGGGAGAAAAAATAGACCAGGCGTTTACTAAACGCCATACCACTACCATAGACCAGCAGTATTTTGACCCCATAGTAGCGGGTATGTTTGACGTATACAACCTGGGTACGGCAAGCCACTTACGGGTTCAGGGCATAGACATTTGCGGAAAAACCGGTACCGCCGAAAACTTTACTAAAATAAACGGCGTACGCACCCAGCTTACAGACCACTCTATATTTGTGGCTTTCGCTCCTAAAGATGACCCTAAAATAGCATTGGCAGTATTTGTGGAAAACGGTTACTGGGGAGCCAAATGGGCCGGGCCAATTGCCAGCCTTATGATAGAAAAATATTTGAAAGGCGAAGCCGTAACACAGAAAGCAAAAGAAGAATGGATAATGACCCACGGACTTACCGAAGAATATGCTAAAGTAACCAGCGGGCTTCCGTTTAAAATTAACCAGGGCGGGCACCACTAAAATGAAGAACCAAAAAGTAACTAACAACATCGACTGGATATCTATCCTCCTGTACACAATGCTGGTGATTATGGGTTGGGTTACCATTTATTCGGCATCGTTACCCGAAGATAACGCTTCGATCTTTGATCTGAGCCAGGTATCGGGTAAACAGATATTGTTTATGGTTACCAGTATACCGCTTATCATTGTAATCCTTACGCTGGACGCCAAGATATACGATAAGTACGCCTTTGTATTCTACGGAGTGGGTCTGTTGCTACTGGCAGGGCTCTTTGTTTTTGGTAAAACCATAAAAGGGCAAACCAACTGGTACCAGTTTGGCGGGTTTAGTATGCAGCCGTCTGAATTTGTGAAGATTGCCACATCCATAGTCCTTTCTAAATACCTGAGCGACGTTCAGGTGAACCTGAAACTATTTAATCATCAGCTAGTTGCTTTTGGCATTATACTGCTCCCGGTGGCGCTTATTATGCTGCAACCCGATGCCGGTAGTGCACTGATATTCTTTTCGCTGGTATTTGCCATGTACAGGGAAGGCCTGCCGGGGTGGTACCTTGCTGTAGGAGGATCTGCTGCAGCCTTGTTCATCCTTGCATTACTTATACAACCTGCAGCACTTGTAGGCTTTAGCCTCATAGTATTGCTTGCTGCCTATTTTATGACCCGCAGGGCGCAGCGTAACCCCATATTATACGCTATATTATTTGTAGGTATTACAGCTTATGTATTCTCTGTAGATTACGTTTTTGAAAACGTACTGGAATCACACCAAAAAGACCGTATAAACGTACTTTTTGGCAAAGATGTAGACATGCAGGCCGAAGGATACAACCTTAACCAGGCGCAGATTGCCATTGGTTCCGGGAGCTGGCTAGGGAAAGGTTATCTTGAAGGAACCCAGACCAAAGGCGGATTTGTACCGGAACAACATACCGACTATATCTTTACTACAGTAGGCGAAGAATGGGGCTTTGCAGGCTCTGTTACCGTTATCCTGCTTTTTGTAGGATTGTTACTCCGCATAATATATCGCGCCGAGCGGCAAAAAAGCAAAATGAGCCGAACCTATGGCTACTGTGTGGCATCGATATTATTTATGCACTTTTTTATTAATATAACCATGCTTATACGGTTATTCCCTACGGTAGGGGTTCCGTTACCGTTTTTTAGCTATGGTGGTTCCAGCTTATGGGCTTTTACCATGCTGCTGTTTATATTTATAAAAATGGATGCCAACCAGGTAAACGAGTGGTAAAATAATTCGGCGGCTAGTTTGGGCTAAAAGTGTAACTTTGTTGTAAACACAAGCTAAAAACCCAAACACCTTATGGATATTTACCATATTACAGAACCTACAGCACCCAAGGTGCCCATAATTATAAGTTCGCCGCACTCCGGTACCTATTTCCCGGATGACATTAAAACACGTTTACATCCCGACAAAGCCGAAAGGCCCGATGACGCCGACTGGTTTATAGATACCCTGTACGATTTTGCCCCTGCAATGGGAATTACCCTTATTAAAGCCAACTACTGCCGGTGGGTTATTGACCTTAACCGCGACCCTGAAAGCAAACCTTTATATACAGACGGCAGGGTAATCACAGGACTGGTTCCGTTTACTGATTTTAATGGCAATCCGCTCTACACCGGTGCAACACCTGATGAAGTGGAAATCGCCGAACGTGTACAAAAATACTACCTGCCCTACCACGAAAAGCTAGAAGAACTACTGGAACAAACCAAACAGCAATTCGGCGCCGCACTGTTATTTGATGCGCACTCTATAAGGGGCGTGGTACCCGGCATCCAGGCAGACGCTTTTCCTGAGTTGATACTGGGCGATAACGATGAAACATCTGCTTCTGCATCTGTAATTAAAACCGCTTGGGATGTACTGAAAAACAGCGGCTACCAGGCCACTCACAACACTCCGTTTAAAGGCGGACACATAACGCGATACTTTGGCAAGCCGGATAATAATATCCATGCGCTACAGCTGGAAATGGCCAAAACCAATTATATGGATGCCACTGAAACAGCCTACAACCTGGAAAACGCAGAAAAAATTCGCGCCGTGCTAAAACAACTATTTACCGAACTCATAAAAACCGTAACCCCATAATGGCAGCGGATACTACGTACACCTTTAAAGGGCTACTTACCGAAAGCGGATGGATTAGCAATGCAGCAGTGCAGCTTGATGCCGCAGGGAATATTTTTTCGATACAAAAGACCGACACACCGCAAGGCGAATATATAAATGGCTATGCGTTGCCGGGTTTCCAGAATGCACATTCGCATGCGTTTCAGTACGCTATGGCGGGCCTTGCAGAACTACATACCGATACCGGTGCGCAGGACGATTTCTGGAGCTGGCGAAACGCCATGTATGGCTTGGCGCTTACCCTTTCGCCGGAGCAAATGGAAGCCGTAGCCGCCATGCTGTACAGCGAAATGGCACGCCATGGCTACACAGCCGTAGCAGAGTTCCACTACCTGCACCACGACAAAGACGGCAACCCCTACCCTAACCTTGCAGAGATGGGCACACGCCTTATGGCTGCCGCCAAAAAAGCAGGAATCCGTATTACGCTGGTGCCTATGTTTTATCAACAGGGTGGCTTTGGGCAGGAACCTGTAGAGAAACAAAAGCGCTTTATTTCGCCTACTATAGAAGATTACTACAAACTTTTAGACAGTACTATTGAAGCTGCCAAAAATTTTGATAAAGCCAATGTAGGCATAGGCATACACTCATTGCGTGCGGTAAAACCCGAAGATGTGATTGCGTTGTGCAGCGCCTTAGACGGTTCACGCCCGTTTCATATACACGTATCAGAGCAGTTAAAAGAAATCGAAGACTGCCTTGCCTATCACGGCAAACGCCCCGTGCAATGGCTGCTGGATAACTGTGCAGTTAACGAAAGCTACCACTTGGTACACGCTACGCATTTAGACGAAAGTGAAGTAACCGGTATCGCAAAAAGCGGTGCCAGCGTAGTCATTTGCCCCAGCACAGAGGGCAACCTGGGCGATGGCCTATTTAGCTTTGACAGCTACAAAAAACAAAACGGCAACTGGAGCATCGGCACCGACAGCCATGTAGGGCTTAACCCATTGGAAGAACTTCGAATATTGGATTACGGACAGCGCCTTGTTTCGCATAAGCGTAACACGTATGTTGTGCCTGACAGTGGCGACAGCGGTTTTAACGCGATTAAAATGGCATGGCAAAGCGGCCGCAGGGCTATGGGCACTAATGACAAAGAATTCTTTGCAGTAGGCCAACCATTTGATGCTGTGGTGATGAAGGCTACATCGCCATTGATTGCCACCGCAGCCGAACGCAACCTGTGCAATACTTTTGTGTACAGTGCCGACGTTACCGACATGGAGGGGACTATTGTTTCGGGGCAATGGGTAAGCCGTAACAACAGCCTGCAAAACCGCGATGCTATTGTAGCCGATTTCATTGCTGTTATGGAAACGCTCAAAACAAGAAAGTAACACCGGTTACCTAAAAACTTCCGGTCCCTTAAAAGCAACATACATCAAATTTTTAAGGGAACCGGAGGTTTATATTATTGCAAAAACAAATAGGTACGCTATACCAATTCTGACTCTAGATAGCCTTGTCTTTTATTTTCGTGGTAGGTGTCATTCCACTGTACTAAATCCCGCATAATAGGGATAAGCGCACGGCCTTTATCGGTAAGGCAATATTCTACCCTAGGCGGCAGCTCTTTAAATTCCTCCCTTAACAAAATGCCATCGGCTTCAAGCTCTTTAAGCGTATCGGTAAGTACCTTTTTAGATATGCTCCCTATTGCTGCATGAAGCTGCCCGAAACGGGCTGTGCGTTCCCGCAGTGCATATATTATTATGGGCTTCCACTTACTGCCCAGTATAGCCATAGAACGGTGTATGGGGCAATCGCTGTACTTAAAAGATTTACTCATAAATGTTTTAGTGCCTATTGGTTACCCTTCGGTTACCAGTTTATTTTGTTGATGGTTACAAATATAAACCATTGGTGGTATATTTGCACATATTTAAATATATAAATACTTTAACATGAGTTTAGATTCATTATTTACTCCGTTTCAATATAAAGGTTTACACCTTAAAAACCGTTTTGTAATGGCACCTATGACCCGTGCCTTTGCTACAGACGGTATACCTACGCAACAAATTGCCGATTACTACACCCGCAGGGCTGCTGCCGGTGTGGGGCTTATACTTACCGAGGGTACTGTAATAGACCGCCCGGCATCTAAAAACCTTAAAGACATACCCAATTTTTATGGCGATGAAGCCCTGGCACAATGGAAGCGTATAGCCGAAGGAGTACACCTTGCGGGCGGCGCTATAGCACCACAAATTTGGCACGTAGGCAATACCCCGTACGGATGGCAGCCGCCTGCTCCGTTTGAAAGTCCGGAAACCATGACTGCTGAAGATATAGATGCTACCATAAAAGCCTTTGCCAAAGCGGCCAAAGCTGCTAAAGATGCCGGGTTTGACGCGCTTGAAATTCATGGCGCGCACGGCTATCTTATAGATCAGTTTTTTTGGGAAGGTACTAACAAACGTACAGACGACTTTGGCGGAAGCACCATTAAAGAACGCAGCCGATTTGCCGTAGCAGTGGTAAAGGCCATGCGTGAGGCTGTAGGCCCTGATTTTGTAATCATCATCCGCCTTTCGCAGTGGAAACAGCAGGACTACACCGTTAAACTTGCCCATACGCCGCATGAACTGGAAAGCTGGGTGTTGCCGTTAGCCGAAGCCGGTGTAGATATTTTCCATGCATCGCAACGCCGTTACTGGGAGCCTGAGTTTGAGGGCGACGACCTTAACTTTGCAGGATGGATTAAAAAAGTAACCGGCCAGCCTACCATAACAGTGGGTTCTGTAGGGCTTGTAGGAGATGTTATGGGATCTTTCCAGGGGCAAAATTCGGGTACAGCAAATATAGATGAACTGCTGCGCCGATATGACCGCGGCGATTTTGATCTGGTAGCAGTAGGCCGTTCACTACTGCACGACCCTGAGTGGGTGCAAAAAGTAAAAGCAGGGCAGTTTAATGAGCTTAAATCTTTTGAAGCGTCGAGCTTACAAACACTTTATTAAAAACATATCATCTTAAATTACTGAAACTTCCGGGGCTATGCTTCGGGAGTTTTTTTATTTTTAGAAAATTTTTTATTCCTCAGGCAACATCATAAAACATAATTACGTCTTAGTGATATAAACCAATCGGTATTAGTGAAAATAATTAAACTACATACGTCAGACGAAAGCCTTATAAAAAGGATATTGCAAAACGACAGTAAGGCCGAACGCGAATTGTATATGCGTTATGCCGGCAAAATGCTTGGCGTATGCAGGTTGTATGTAAAAGACCTTCACTATGCCGAAGACGTAATGGTAGAGGGGTTTACCAAAGCATTTCAAAATCTGGATAAGTTTCGGTTTGACGGAAGTTTTGAAGGCTGGCTGAGGCGGATTATGGTACGGCAGGCCATAGATTTTTTACGATCAAGGCGTGCCATTCAGTTTGCAGATATAGAAACCGCAGAAGTACCTGCTGTTACAATAGATGAACCCGACTTTGATGTAGAGTTGCTGCAGTTGCTCATAGACAACCTGCCCGAAGGATACCGTACCGTACTGGTTATGTATGCTATAGAAGGCTACAGCCACAAGGAAATCGCGGTTTTACTGGGCATTACGGAAAACACATCCCGGTCGCAGTTGTTTAAAGCACGTAAGCAGTTAGAAGAACAGCTTGCATTAAAAAAGGAAAACAGGCTATGAAAAAATATAATTTAGAACAACAACTCGCCGAAAAGTTGGGCAGCCGCAGTATATCACCAAGCGATAATGCCTGGGAGCGCATTGCTTTTAACAGGCAGCAACAGGCGGGAAAAAAAAGCAGGAAAAAACGCAGCCTTTATTGGGTAGCGGCATCGGTTGCTGTGTTGTTGATAGGAGGGTATTTGTTTATAACAGCTTTAAGTACTTCGGTAAATATAAATACTACGCCGCAGGTAGTGCAGGGCAAAGATGTCTCACCAGCGCAGCAAACCCCTAATTATACCCCTAACGCATCCCAAATTGCAGACGCCGTTACGGAGCCTGAATATGCTGAACGTAAAACAGCAAACAACCTGCCCAATACTAAACCGATTAACGATACGGATAATCAAGACCAACTGGCCGCAGTTAGCAACAATAAGCCATTACAATTGTCACCTACCGAAGTTGCATTGCCTGAAGCGGATATAAAAGCAGCCGGTACTGTTATTGCTGCTGCCCGCCCACAGGAAGATGTTTTGCTTGAAAAAGCAATGCGAGACGTAGCAGCGCAAAAACAATTTAAGCAGACAACCAACCAGGAAGCCCTGCTAAAAGAAGTGGAATCAGAAATGGACGAATATTATCGGGAAAAGGCGCTGAGGTTCTTTTCGCTTAAGTATAAAAAAATTCGTATTGTGGTAAAAGACAACCACTAAAACCTTTTAAAATTACCTTACCATGAAAAAATTAATGTTAATCGCCATAGCGGCGACCGGACTTTTTTTGCCCAAACTTAACGCGCAGGTGCTGCGTGATTCCTTGGGGTATTATGAGCTAAATGAAAATGTAAGAGGGCGTGCGCCGCTGGATTTTAAGGATTATGAAAAATATCGTAAAGAGCGTATAGCACTATTGGAACAAGAAAAAGCGCAAATAGTGGAAGATGAAAAAGAAGCATTGAAAAAAATCATTGAAAGCATAGATGCGCGCCTGGAAAGAAAGGAGATTTCCCCGGAAAAAGCATTGGCTTTAAAAGAGAAAGCGGCTAAAATTGCAGCCGAAAACATTGATAACAAAACAGAAATTATAAACAACCATATAGCATTAGTAAACAGGGATGTGTATTACAACTTAGATTTGTATACCACTTCTTATGTTCAAATTGGCTTTGGCAACGCTACCGATGAGGCAGGAAGTTTTTTACTTGGTTTACAGTATAAAGGCGAGCGCAAAAAGCCTAAATACGACAAAAGAACCTTTGCAGACATTGTAGTAGCCGCGGGATTTGGCAGTATGCATGGCGATCCGTACAAGTTTTTTAAACACGGTAATGCAGAGTTTGGGCTTACGCTGCGCACCCGTCTTTTTAAAGACCATAATAAGGTGCGATTGCTGTACGGAGTGTCTTATATGGCTGAAAGTTTCCAGTTTAATGACAATAAGTATGTGGTAAACAACAACGGCTACAGTACACTGGAAACCTTTTCGTCGCCGCTTAAAAAGAGAAGCTATTTTCAGGTAAACAAAATAATAGCGCCGTTTTATTTAGAGTTTGGCCCTTCTAAAAAGAAGGAATACAAAGACTATTTCCGTTACGACACCTCTAAAGCGTTTAAAATAGGCATAGGCGGATATGTAGGTGCCGCGGTGAGTGCCATGCAAGTTTTAAAATATAACGAAACCGGGCACAATGTGGTACTAAAACGCAGGGCAGACTATAATACTAATGACTTTGTATATGGTGTTAACGGCTACATAGGCCTTGGCGACATAAGCCTTTTTGGGCGGTATGAGATTAACAAAGTGTTTAAAGATGCTGATATTAAAAATAATGCACTATCTGTAGGTTTAAGGGTTGTATTTTAATATGCTGTGCTTTTTTCCTTATTTTTGGGAAGTATGAAGTTAGATGCACAATTAGAGAAAATATCGGCGTTTTCACATTTAGAGCTTTTAGCCAACCAAATTGTGGAAGGCTTTATTTCGGGCATGCATAAGAGTCCGTTTCATGGCTTTTCGTCTGAGTTTGCCGAACATAAGGTGTACAACCCCGGCGAGAGCACCAAGAATATAGACTGGAAACTCTACGCCCGTACCGACAGGTTGTACAGCAAGCGTTATGAGGAGGAAACCAACCTGCGCTGCCACCTGATTATAGATAACTCGGGCAGTATGCACTACCCTAAACTGAAAGATGGGCAGTTGTTTTATGAAAACAAGATAGGCTTTTCAGTTTTGGCAAGTGCTGTGCTTATGGATCTGCTGAAACGCCAGCGCGACGCCGTAGGCCTTAGCGTGTATAGCGACACCTACGAGTACTACGCGCCCGAAAAAGGCAGCGGCAGGCACCACCGCATGCTGCTGGATAAGCTGGAAGGACTGTTAGCCGCGCCTACCGTAGCAAAACCTACCGATACAACCACATTTTTACACCAGATAGCACAAAAAATGCACCGCCGCAGCATGATTATATTGTTTACCGATATGTTTCAGCCGGGCGAAAATGAAGCACTGTTTGATGCGCTGCAACACCTGAAACATGATAAACACAAGGTGGTACTGTTTCATGTAATTGACAAAAAGACCGAGTTTAACTTTGATTTTGACAATACCCCGCGCAAATTTATAGACCTGGAAACAGGCGAACAGGTAAATCTTTTCTCGGAAAATGTTAGGGAAGAGTACGAAAAACAGGTTGCAGCCTACTTTAAAAAAGTAGAAGAAACCTGTATGCAGTACCGGATTAAGTACGCTCCGGTATCTGTTGACGAAAAATTTGAAAAAATATTAACGACTTACCTTGTTGAGAAACAAAAGTTTGGATAATCATCAGAAAAAATATCTGAAAATTATTTTCAAAACACTTGCAGATATCAAAAACTGCCGTATATTTGCACTCGTAATAATGAAACAAACAACGCGAGTTGTCTAATCATTAAGAACGCTGGTTTGGTAGTTCAGTTGGTTAGAATACGTGCCTGTCACGCACGGGGTCGCGGGTTCGAGTCCCGTCCAGACCGCCAGCATGCAAAGAAAGCCCTGCTTTAAGCGGGGCTTTTTGCGCCAAAATATATTACTTCCCACACAGGGAAGTGTTACGATAGTTGTGTTGTTTATGCCACACGAAAGTGTGGTAGGTTTAGTAGTTAGACCAATGAAAAGCTTTCCATTTATTTGGAGGGCTTTTTTATTTTTGTGCCCACTCCAGCGGTATTTATCCGCTACAAAAAAACATTCCCTCTTCTGTTTTGGCAGTCAGTAACTTATAAAATATTTTGCTTTAGTGTAGCGCAAACGCTTGCAGATGTAAAAAATCGCGTTATCTTTGCACCCGCAATAATGAACAACAGCCTTGTGCTGCTAATCATTAAGAATGCTGGTTTGGTAGTTCAGTTGGTTAGAATACGTGCCTGTCACGCACGGGGTCGCGGGTTCGAGTCCCGTCCAGACCGCCAGTTTAAAGTAAGCCCTTCTTTTTGAGGGGCTTTTTTTATGGCTGATTACAAACCCCTCTATAGCCTTTCAGTACATATACTAATACTCTCTTTGCAGGTTTGCCACCGCGTTGCAGTATAACAACTTCAGGCTTCAGTACGGTATCAAAACAATCGCTATAAACCTCTTTCGGGTCTTTAAAATTGTTAGACGTGGTTATAAAATAGGCATCATCACCTTTTTTAAGCGCGGGTCTATATTGATTTAGCCAGGCATAGGTATGGATATCTTCCAGCTTTCCCAGGGCTACAAAATTCATGTGTAGTGGTTGCGCTACGTAATTATCTATGTGTGCTCCGGTAAACCATTTGTTTGCTATAATAAAGCTGGTTTCGGTAAGTCCGTTATGGATGTTTTGTTTCCGTATTTTGTCAAAATCGTTTTTTAGTGCATTCCATCCGTACATATCCAATGTTACATCGCCTTTGCCTACTATATCGGGCTGTTTTTTGCCCAACGTGCCCGGGTAAAAGTTTATAACCAACACACCAGCTACAGCAATTATACCAGTAAAACCTACCGCGCATTTTACCAGCCTGAAGTAAACTCGGCTTACATAATCTTCCATTCTAATTGCGGTTATAAGCAGGAGCGCCGTATACCCAGGGCCTGACCAATGCGGCAGCGTATCCCGTAACAGCGACAATCCTAACAATATTATAATTAACGGCAGGCTTAGTAATAATAGTAGTTTTTCGGCAGGGGTGCCTTTACCGTTTCTCCGTTTTATTATTTGCCAAAGCACTACCACATAAAGCAGGTAGTTAATTGGGTTGTTGTAAAACACACCCCCAAACAATTCGCGCACGAAGCCGTTACCGTTTACATGATTTCCGGGAACCACCCTGCTACTGTGAAACGTATAGGTGATAAAATGATTCTCTACGTTCCAAAACAGGATGGGGCTCACACAAACAGCGGTTATAAGTACAGACAGATATAAGTAAGGGTTACGTAGTAAATTTCGGCGGTAGCAAAGAATATATAGACCGACTCCTAACCAAAGAAAAACCCCATGAACCTTACTCATAATACAAAATCCGGCTATTATGCCAAAACTCAATAACAAGCGATTGATTTGAATGGGCGACTTTGGTTGTGAAAAAAGCTGCACCAACAGATATATAGCTACGATCCAGAAGAAGTGTTGGGGTGCATCGGGCATTATAAAAGTACCTGCTATAATGCTACTGTAAAATGACGCGGTAAACAGCAAAGCAGCTATAAAACCGGCGTTTTCATTTTTAAGCAAGGCGGCAATGCGATATATGAGCCAGGTATTTACAGCCGCAAGAAGTATCGGCCCCAGCCGTACCGAGAAGTCGGTTACCCAATGTAGGTTAAGGGTAGTTAGCCTTATGAGCAGGGCTACCATAGGTGGGTGGTCAAAATAGTTCCACTGCAGGTGCCTTGCGTAAGACAGGTAATATACCTCGTCATTACCCAGATGTATCGTTGCTGCCACTAAGCAGCGCGATAGCGTGGCAATTACAATAAGAAGGAGTGTTTTTTGTTTTGCTGTCATCCTTAGCTAAAGGTGTACAGGCTGTTTGCGGTAAAATTCCAGAAAAAGACTAATACCGTTACCAGCCCCTTTGAAACATAAAAATTAAGTTTAGTATTACGCTGAAGCCAGTATAACATGCCCACATTTAGCCCAAATCCTACAAACGAAATAAGGGCAAACCGCAGAAATTGCTCGGCTATGTGCGTATCAGTATTTTGAAACGTAAAATGCTTGTTCAAAAAGTAATTGTTTACCGTACCTAAAGAAAATCCTATAGCGTTAGCCACGTACTTGTTTACCTTTAGCTTCTCTTTAAAAAACCAGGTGGTTGTAAAATCAATGGTAAGTCCGGTAGTGCCTACAAGGCCAAATTTTATAAACTGAAAAAGCGTCATACGTCTGTTGTCATAGAAGTACCCGGGGCGTTCCTCAGGCCTTTTCCTGATAAGGTGTTTTTAATAGGTTTTATTATTGTACGTTTAATAGGTTTGTACCACAAAAACGACAGTACCGCACACAATACGCCCACAGTAATACCGCCAAGCACATCGGTTAAAAAATGGTGACCAAGGTAAATGCGGGAATATGCAGTGCAAAGCGCTATTGCTATACTAAACACGCAAACCGTTTTTCGGCGCGTGTAAAGCGACAATACTGCCGCCAGTGCAAAAGCGGAAGCCGAGTGCCCTGAAGGAAAGCTCCGCCAGCCTATGCGGCTGTGTGCAAAGGTATCTAAATAATAGTTTATATGATGCTCATGGAAAAAAACCGCAGGCCGGGGTGCTGGGATAAATGTTTTTAACAACTGAGCCGCTATCCCTGAAAGTAAATATGATATTATAATAAGGTAGGCAAGCCGCCTGTGTCTTTTTGCGGTAACAATTATTAGTATTGCCAGTGCTATTACAAAGGTGCCATCGCCTAAAAACGTAAACATATTAAACACCAGTGCTAAAGCTGGAGTGTGTACCGGGTTTAACGCCATAAAACATGTTGCTTTGCTAAGAAACAGGGTTAGGCACAACATTACCGCTGCAATCATTGTAAAAAGCAGGAAGAATAACGTGTTTCTCTTTACTACTTTCATGGCTCTTTTCATAGTAGAACATTTTAAGACACCTGTAAAAATAACCGATTTAAAAAATGTTAAAATCAAGTTAATGTTATTTAATTCAATAAGATAATTAATTTTAAATTACTGGAATATAGCGCATTGTGAACTTTAGGGAAACCCAGCGTTAACAGCATTTGCGTACTACCGGCACAATTAATATCTTCCCGCTTTAATATATAGGTATGAAAAATATTGCTGTTTTTTGCGCATCAAGTCCCGGCTTTAATCCTGATTTTGAAAAAGAAGCCTACGCCCTGGGGCAATATTTAGCCGAAAGTGGCTACGGACTTGTGTATGGCGGTGCCCAGGTAGGGCTTATGGGAGCTGTGGCAAACGGCGCGTTAAGCAAGGGAGGGAGTGTTACCGGTGTGTTGCCTGTGTTTTTGCAAACCAAAGAAATAGCCCACCCGGCGCTGACCGAGCTTATTATTGTTGATACAATGCACGAAAGAAAAACCATTATGAGCGAACGTTGCGAGGGTATTATAGCATTGCCGGGCGGTTTTGGTACTATGGAAGAGCTTTTTGAAATGCTTACCTGGGCGCAACTCGGATTGCATAAAAAACCAATAGCCATGCTAAACACGGCCGGGTTTTATACGCCGCTACTTTCTTTTATAGATAATATGGTAACAGCAGGTGTGCTGAAACAAATCAACCGTGATATGCTGCTGGTAGCCGATAATATGATCGATTTACTGGGGCTTATGGAGGGTTATGTAGCCCCCGAAGTGCCAAAATGGCTAAACATGGAAAGTACCTAATAAAAAACGATCTAAAGCAAAAAATCCTCAACAAAGTTGAGGATTTTAGTTGAGCGAAAAACGGGGTTCGAACCCGCGACCTCCACCTTGGCAAGGTGGCGCTCTACCAGCTGAGCTATTTTCGCAAATAAACCCTTTTCAGGGTTCGGTATTTTGTACTCAAGGCGGGACTTGAACCCGCACGGGCATTACTGCCCACTGGATTTTAAGTCCAGCGTGTCTACCAATTCCACCACTCAAGCATAAAAGGTAGTAATTAGAGCGAAAAACGGGGTTCGAACCCGCGACCTCCACCTTGGCAAGGTGGCGCTCTACCAGCTGAGCTATTTTCGCATTATATCAAATAATATCGCTTTTGGCTTCATTATTACGGCTGCAAATATACAATGGTTTTTGGTTTTTGCAAGCGTTTTTGGGAGAAAATTTGCACCAAATAATTTTCCATCCGGTAACGTTCTGATAACGTTTTGCTTAATAAAAAAAGTTTTCAGGCCCAGTTTTTCAGTTGTAGTTTTTATAATGGTTTATTAACGTCAATATATTTTACAACTGCCCTACACCCGAATAACAAATCCACAAATTAACGCATTCACCTTATTTCGTAATCATCCGTTTTATTTCGTTCAGTTTCATCAATGCCTCTACCGGAGTAAGCGTGTTAATATCAAGGTTAACAATTTCCTGCTTTATTTCTTCTAAAAGAGGATCGTCCAGGTTAAAAAAGCTTAGCTGCATTTCATCTTTAGCCGCGGCCTTTACATTACCCAGTGCTTCTCCACTATGGTCTTTTTCCAGCTTTTTAAGTAGCTTTTGGGCTTTTTGTATTACCGTTTGCGGCATACCGGCCATTTTGGCTACATGTATACCAAAACTGTGCGCGCTGCCACCCTTAACCAGCTTACGGATAAAAAGCACATTATCTTTAAGCTCTTTTACACTAACGTTAAAGTTTTGCACCCGCTCAAAAATGTCCTGCATTTCATTCAGCTCATGATAGTGTGTAGCAAACAACGTTTTTGGTTTTGCAGGATGTTCGTGAATAAATTCGGCAATAGCCCAAGCTATGCTTATACCATCATAGGTACTGGTACCGCGGCCTATTTCGTCCAGCAAAATAAGGCTGCGGTCGCTCAGATTGTTTAGTATACTGGCGGTTTCGTTCATTTCCACCATAAAGGTAGATTCGCCCATACTTATATTATCGCTGGCTCCTACACGGGTAAAAATTTTATCTACCACGCCCATACGCACGCTTTCTGCAGGAACAAAGCTACCCATCTGTGCTAACAATACAATAAGTGCCGTTTGCCTTAGTATTGCCGACTTACCACTCATGTTTGGCCCTGTAATCATAATTACCTGCTGCTGTATCCTGTCCAGGAACACATCGTTAGTAATATAAGGAGTGCCTACGGGGAGCTGTTTCTCTATTACCGGGTGCCTGCCCTCTTTAATTTCCAGCTCGTGGCTTTCGTCTACATCTGGCTGCACATAGTTACTGTCTATAGCCAGCTGTGCAAACCCCGAAAGGCAGTCTATCTGGGCTATTAGCCCGGCGTTTAACTGAACCGGTTTTATATAAGTACCTATCCAAACCACAAGCTGTTCAAAAAGCTGGCTTTCAAGGGCGTAAATTTTTTCTTCGGCGCCCAGTATCTTGGTTTCGTATTCTTTAAGTTCTTCGGTAATATAGCGCTCGGCATTTACCAGCGTTTGCTTACGAATCCAATCTGACGGAACCTTATCTTTATGGGTATTGCGCACCTCTATATAGTACCCAAACACATTGTTAAACGATATTTTAAGCGATGTAATCCCTGTTTTCTCACTCTCGCGGCGTTCTATCCCTTCTAAAAATTCCTTGCCGCTAAAGGCTATGCTGCGTAACTCGTCGAGCTCAGGGTGCACACCTCTTGCTATGGCATTTCCTTTATTAATCGCAACAGGCGCATCCGGGTTCAGGGTTGTTTTTATTTTTTCGCGCAGCAGTTCGCAGGCGTGCAGGCTGTCGCCAATGGCTTTAAGTGCCTCGTTATCACTTTCCAGTGCCAGTTGCTTTACCGGCACTATAGCATCCAGCGATTCTTTCAGGTAAATTACCTCTCTTGGCGAAATTTTCCCGGTAGCCACCTTAGAAATAAGGCGCTCCAGATCGCTTATCTGTTTTATCTGTGTTTGAAACTGCGTTAGCACATCGCGGTTGTTTTTAAGGTACGCCACCACCTCATGCCTGTTGCGTATTTTATTTACGTCTTTAAGTGGCAGTGCCAGCCAACGCTTTAGCAGGCGGCTGCCCATGGGGCTAAGGGTACGGTCTATAACATCGAGCAGTGTTACGGCGTTTTGGTTGGTGCTGTGGTACAGCTCCAGGTTGCGTATGGTAAACCGATCCATCCATACGTAAGCATCTTCCGCTATACGTTGGATGTTGGTTATGTGCTGTACTTTATTATGCTGTGTTTCGCCCAGGTAATACAGCACCGCTCCACTGGCTATAATTCCCTCGGGAAGTTCTTCTATCCCGAAACCTTTTAACGAATTAGTACCAAAGTGTGTAGTAAGGCTCTCAAAAGCGTAGTCTTCTTTATAAATCCAATCTTCCAGGTAAAACGTATGGTAGTTTTCGCCGAAGGCTTCCTTAAAGGCGTTTTTTTCGTTTTTCCCGGTAAGCACCTCGCTGGGGCTAAAGTTTTGCAGTAGCTTGTCTATATATTCTTCATTACCCTGTGCACACAGAAACTCGCCCGTAGACACATCTAAAAACGAAACGCCAATGGTTTTCCTGCCAAAGTACACCGAAGCAAGGAAGTTATTCTGCTTGCTGTGCAGCACCTCGTCATTTAGTGCCACGCCCGGGGTAACCAGTTCTGTTACGCCTCGTTTTACAATGGTTTTAGTCATTTTAGGGTCTTCCAGCTGGTCGCATATTGCTACCCGGAGCCCTGCCTTTACCAGTTTTGGAAGATAGGTGTTTAGCGAATGATGCGGAAATCCGGCAAGCGCCGTTTCGCTTTCGCTGCCGTTACCACGCTTAGTAAGGGTAATGCCCAGTATACCTGCCGCACGTATGGCATCTTGCCCGAAAGTTTCGTAAAAATCGCCCACACGAAATAACAAGCAAGCATCAGGATATTTAGCCTTAATGCTGTTGTATTGTTTCATCAACGGGGTTTCTTTTGCCGGTTTTTCTTTCGAAGCTGCCAAATTATATGCGGTATTAGGATTAACGACTACAGGGCGAAATTAGGCAAAATTTAGCCAATAATAAAAAAACTCCCGTTTACCTATAATTGCCAACCGTTTACCTCAAAAGATAAAGCAACTGTACTTAAGGTATTAACTTTAGCATATCAACAAAACGAATGGTAGTAGTAAAGATTTTGCGATAGAGCGTAATGAAGTAGCACGCAAAGCAAAAAATTTGAATCCTAAGCTAATCTATTTTATATTCTATCTGTAAAGGCTATGTTTAATACATGGCCTTTACCTTTAAAATAATCACTTCCTACCCCCTACTACAGCACTCTACGTGCTTTATATTTTACGCTCTATAACGTAATTCACCATAAGATTAAGCGCATCTTTATACTCTGATGCCGGGTAAGTAGAAAGTATTTGCAGGGCTTCCTCGCGGTATTCGCCCATTTTTTGTTCGGCATACGTAAGCCCACCTTTGTTTTTTACAAAGGCAATAACCTCTTTTACGCGCTTTTTATCTTTGTTGTGGTTTTTAACCGAGTTAATAAGCCAGCTCTTTTCCTGCTTGGTACAATTATTAAGCACGTAGATAAGCGGCAGGGTCATTTTCTGCTCCTTAATATCTATGCCTGTAGGTTTGCCAATGCTGTCTTCGGTATAATCAAAAAGGTCGTCTTTAATCTGGAACGCCATACCTATAAGCTCACCAAACCGGCGCATTTTCTCTACATCTTCACTCTCAGGGTTAACCGATGCAGCACCCAAAGAGCAACAGGCTGCAATAAGCGTAGCGGTTTTTTGGCGGATAATTTCGTAGTAAATATCTTCAGTAATATCGAGCCTTCGGGCTTTTTCTATCTGCAGGAGTTCGCCCTCGCTCATTTCGCGTACGGCAACAGATATTATGCGAAGCAAATCAAAATCACCGTAGTCTATGCTAAGCAATAAGCCTTTAGAAAGTAGGAAATCACCTACAAGCACAGCAATTTTATTTTTCCACAAAGCATTAAGCGAAAAAAAGCCACGGCGGCGGTTAGAGTCGTCTACCACATCATCATGCACCAGGGTTGCCGTGTGTATAAGCTCTATAACCGATGCACCACGGTACGATCGTTCGTTTATAGTGCCGCCGCTAATCATTTTAGCGGTAAGGAATACAAACATAGGGCGCATTTGCTTCCCTTTGCGTTTTACAATGTAGAAGGTAATCCGGTTTAAAAGTGCCACTTTGCTGGACATGGCCTCGTAGAACTTTTTCTCAAAAAGTTCCATCTCGTGTGCAATGGGCTGCTTTATTTGTTCGGTGATTTTCATGCAGTGCCAAAGATAGCAAAAACACACAACAGTTTATAATGTTGATATGTTATAAAGTTTTTAAAATCCCGCAGGGTTTTAAGTAGCAACCCGTGTTCAAAAACTTTCAAAAATCAGAGCAACTACACCGCTGCTTCGTTTTTATTAGCAAGCTGGCCGCAAGCGGCATCTATATCTTTTCCGCGGCTGCGGCGCACTTTTACTACAATATCATTACGTTCCAGTGCTTTTATGTAAGCATTTACTGCCTCGGGTGCTGCCTGCTGAAACTCCCCGTCGTCAATAGGGTTGTACTCTATCAGGTTTACCTTGCAGGGCACGTACTTGCAAAACTTTACCAGGGCATCTACATCTTCCTTTCGGTCGTTAATGCCGCCCCAAACCACATATTCATAAGTAACGCGGCTTTTGGTTTTGCTGTACCAGTACTCCAGTGCTTCCCTAAGCTCTGTAAGCGGAAAGCTGGTGGTAAATGGCATAATGCGGTTACGCACTTCCTCTATAGCCGAGTGCAGCGATACGGCGAGCTTAAACTTTACCCCATCATCGGCCATTTTTTTAATCATTTTAGAAACGCCCGATGTACTTACGGTAATACGCTTGGCACTCATGCCCAGTCCTTCGGGCGAGGTTATTTTTTCTATCGCCTTCATTACATTGTTGTAATTCATAAGCGGTTCGCCCATGCCCATAAATACAATGTTACTTAGCGGATGCCCGTGGTAGAGCCTGCTTTCGCTGTCTATAGCTGCCACCTGGTCATAAATTTCATCCGGGTTAAGGTTCCGCATACGCTTAAGGCGTGCGGTAGCGCAAAACTTACAATCAAGGCTGCAGCCTACCTGGCTGCTTACGCATGCTGTTGTACGGGTTTCTGTAGGTATAAGTACACTTTCTACCACAAGGCCATCGTGCAGCCGTACAGCATTTTTTATGGTGCCGTCCTCGCTTTGCTGCATTTGATCTACGTGTATGTGGTTGATTACAAAATTGTCTTCCAGCATCTGGCGGGTGCTTTTTGCCACATTTGTCATGTCGTCAAAACTGTGCGCACGCTTATTCCACAACCATTCATATACTTGGTTGCCACGAAAAGCCTTGTCGCCATTTGCCACAAAAAAATCCCTTAACTGCTCTTTGCTCAGTGCCCTTATGTCCCTTTTTTCATTTTGCATAGTGCAAAGGTAACTTTTTTTTGTTTATGGGTTATGTGGTGATTCGGTTACGGTTACGCATTAGCACCTGATGTCAGATGGCTGATTTTATATGAATGAAAACTAAACACCGCAAGCTGAACACTAAAAGCTAGCGCCTCCATATAAAATCTGAAATTCTACCCGTATCTTTGCACTGTTAAAATAGAACGCCATGCATACCCTGTTTGAAGAGTTTGACGATTATGCCACCCGCCACAGTGCCGATGAACCTGCTTTGCTAAAAGAATTAGACAGGGCTACCCACCTACGCACCACGCAGCCGCGTATGCTAAGCGGGCATTTTCAGGGGCGTATACTTAGTATGCTGAGTAAGCTTATTAGCCCAAAAGCGATACTGGAAATAGGTACGTTTACCGGATACGCCGCATTATGCCTTGCCGAAGGCTTGGCACAAGATGGCACACTGGACACCATAGACGTAAACGAAGAACTTTTTGATTTGCAGCGCACGTTTTTTGACAAAAGCCCTTGGGGCTCCCAAATCACGCAGCACCTGGGCAGCGCGCTGGATATTATACCTACGCTGGGCAAAAAATTTGACCTTGTGTTTATTGATGCCGATAAGGAAAATTACCCCAACTACTGGGAAATGATAGTACCCCTTATGAATAAGGGCGGGGTTATCCTTTCGGATAATGTATTGTGGAGTGGAAAAGTACTTCAGGAAGTAAAACCAAACGACAAAAGCACGCGAATACTGGTAGAGTATAACCGTATGGTAAAAGAAGACCCGCGCGTAGAAACGGTTCTGTTACCCATTAGAGATGGGCTTACTGTTAGTAGGGTTATCTAAACGTTCGTGTTGCGGAAAATATTTATCGCGTAGTTTTGCATAGAGCAGGCTCATAAGCCAACCCATAAAAGCGCCAAAAATATATCCGGTAAGTATATCACCAGGGTAGTGAAGCCCTAGATAAATGCGGCTGTATGCAAAAATTAACGGCCACAAGAAGAAAAACCCTATGTACTTAAGGTAAGGATGCAGCACACGGTATACTAACACTGCTACAGCCATAGAGTTAGCGGCATGCCCTGAGAAGAAGCTAAATGAATGCCTTTTAATCACCGCGCGCACTACGGTAGCAATTTCGGGGTTGTTGCCCGGGCGTAATCGTTGCACGGTATTTTTAACCAGATTAGTAGTTTGATCTGTAAACAAAACGGTTAACCCTACAACACCCACAACCATAAGTGCGTGTTTCCAGCCAAGGCGTTTAAACGCAAGGTAAATCACAATAGCAAATACAGGAATCCAGGCTACTTGCTTTGTTATTATTTCCCAAACCGGATCCCAGGTGTCAGATCCCAGGCTGTTAAGGTACACAAAAAGCTGTACGTCCCACTGGTGCAGTTTTTCAATCATACGGATTAGTGCATACGTTTTATAGGGCCTGTCATGTCTTCAATATCCCCCTTCACCTTGTCTATTTCGCCCTGTATCTGGTTTGGCACACTGCTTTCACCCAGGTCTGTAAAGGTTTTTTTAATATCTTCTACTTCGGCACTTTTATGTATTTCGTATTTAATGTCGTTTGTAGCATCTTTAAGCTGACGCATACCTTTACCCAGCGTACGGGCAATTTCAGGTATTTTGTCGCTACCGAAAAGCATAAGCGCCACCAGTATTATTACAAACATTTCGCCGCCTCCTATTCCGAACATAATCTTGATTTTTGATATACAAAGTTAACTATAAATACGCTGTTATAGTACTTACGGTTTGGTATATTAATGTTTTTTTAAGCTATAAAACAAAATCGCCTGTACTTTAGCAGGTACAGGCGACAACATTATGCAGTTAACACACGTTATTTTTTAACAAATTTGGTTACCTGTATTTTACCACTCATTTCTGAAGCAGCAAAATATACTCCAGTGGTAAGGCTACTAATATCAAGGTCGTTACCTGTTCCTGTAAGTACTATTCTACCGGCGGCATCGGTAATGCTTACTTTAGTCACACTCATATCTTTAGTAAAGTGTAATACATCTGTAGCAGGATTAGGGACTATACCGAAAGCATCTGCATTAGGGCTGGACACTGTGCTTAAAACAGCCGGATCATAGAGTTCAATTAAACTAAAATCATAATCTACACCCAGAGCAGGCACAGTAATATTGTTCATAAGGCTGCGAATCCTTGGGGTGTTATCTTCAGCGGTGTAGTACAAATAAATAGTCTGTGCTACAGTACCAATCTGCAACCCAAGATAGTATAGCTTTAGATTCTGAACTATCTTTAAGCGGGTTAGTGTAGCAGTGCCTACTGCCCCTATAGATGAACTAACAGTACCGTAAGCATCTACCGAAGTTGTGCAACTGCCGCTAAACGTGCCGGTATAGCCCAACCCATCATACGTACCTGCAACCACATCTGCATAGCTGTAACCGTACTGTAGTGGAAAAGTACCTAAAGTAGCGTTATTAGTACTGTAATTAAGAATAATACCATCTACGTTTAATCCCGTAATAGTACCTGCACCTGTGGTGTAAATACTTATATTAGAAGTATTGCCCGCACCATTGTATTCTCCGTTAGACGAGGCTACCAACTGCGTACCGGGGTACGAAGCCACATCTGAAGATGATGGCGACACCACACTTGTAATACTGCTCCCGTTTGCTGTAAGCGACGAAAAGTCCCAGGACACATTAGCGCCCGAAGGTGTTTCGTTAACGGTACCCGCACCAAGCCTGTACCCGGCCTGCGGAACAGATGTAGTGTAAAAGTTATTAACGGTTTGAGAGAAGCCGCCCAAGCTAATAAATGAAAAAATAGCAAGTAGAGTTTTGTTCATAAAGTTTTGGTTTTAAGCCAAAGGTATATAAAAAGGCATATTTATTTTTAAGAGGCATAAAAAAACCCTGATATATCGGTAAATACATCAGGGATATAGGTAAACTGCTCTGTTTTTGTTATTCTGAGCCGTTGTCAAATTTCGTTTTCACGGCTTCTCGAGGCCACATGTTGTTCGTCACGTCAATGTCTGCCGTTTGCAGCTTAGGGTCAAGCTGAAACTTAACCACCTTTTTATCTGTGGCTATAACCCTTATAGCACTTTGGTTATTCTTTCTCCATATTTGTACCGGAAAGGTTTGGGTTTCGCTGGTACCATCCTCGTAGTTTAGCTGTACAATAATGGGCATTAACATACCACCCGGTTTATTAAAGGTAAGCTCGTAGAAATACTTAGGCTGCTTAAGGCCGGCCTTATCTTCTGCGGTGAGTTTTTCGTTTACAAAATCGTTTAGAAGCTTTACATCTTTTTTATCAAATGCTTTGTCTTTAGCGTCGGTTACCATGTATACAAATGGGCCTTGCTCCTGTCCAAACCTCCCTTTGCGTATGCTGGCTTGTTTTTTATCTTTAGGTTTTTCGTCGGTTACGTAGTATTGTTTTACATCGGCTATGCCTATATCTACATAATCAGTGGTGTAGAACCAGCCTCTCCAAAACCAGTCCAGGTCTACCGCCGAGGCGTCTTCCATAGTACGGAAAAAATCCTCAGGGGTTGGGTGCTTAAACATCCAGCGCTGGGCGTAGGTTTTAAACGCGTGGTCAAACAGGTCGTGCCCCATAATTACCTCGCGCAGTATGTTTAGCCCCGTTGCAGGCTTACCGTAAGCGTTGTTACCAAACTGGTGAATGGTCTCTGAGTTGCTCATTATGGGCTCCAGAAACTTTTGGTCGCCACTCATGTACGGTACTATATTAGCCGCAGGGCCGCGGCGCGTAGGGAAGTTAGGGTCGTATTCCTGCTCTGTAAGGAACTCCACAAAACTGTTTAACCCTTCGTCCATCCAGGTCCACTGGCGCTCGTCTGAGTTTACAATCATCGGGAAAAAGTTATGCCCCACCTCGTGTATGATAACCCCTGCCATACCCCACTTAATACGGTCGCTTACCACGCCTTTTTCATCCGGGCGGCCGTAGTTCCAGCAAATCATAGGGTACTCCATGCCCTGGTCTTCAGCCGAAACCGAAATCGCTTTAGGGTAAGGGTAATCAAATGTATATTTGCTGTAGGTTTTAAGCGTGTGGGCTACTATGCGGGTACTCTTATCGCCCCACAGCGGGTTAGCCTCTTTAGGATATAGCGAAATAGCCATAACCGTTTTGCCGCCAAGCTTTACCGCCATGGCATCGTATATAAACTTACGGCTTGAACTGAACGCGAAATCACGCACGTTTGTAGCCTTAAACTTCCAGGTTTTCTTTTTGGTGCTAAAGCCTTTCTCTGAAACTGTGGCCTCGTCTTGCGTGACTACCACTATCGGTTTATCGAAGGTTTTGGTAGCCAAATCCCAACGCTTTACCTGCTCCGGTGTAAGTACCTCAGCACGGTTTTGCAGTTCGCCTGTACCATCAAGTATGTGGTCTGCCGGGGTGGTAATGTTTACTTCGAAGTTGCCAAACGGCAGGGCAAATTCGCCTGCGCCCCAAAACTGCATATTCTGCCAACCCTCCACATCATTGTACACCGCCATGCGTGGATAAAACTGTGCTATTACGTAAAGGTTGTTACCATCTTTATCAAAATGTTCGTAACCGCTGCGTCCGCCTATAACCTGGTAGTTGTTAATGTTGTACCACCATTTAATGCTGAACGATACCTTTTCGCCGTGCTTTAGCGGCGTAGGCAGGTCTATTCGCATCATGGTTTGGTTTACGGTATATTTCATCGGCTTGCCGGCTGCGTCTTTTACGTAGTCCAACTTAAAGCCGCCGTCAAACTGCGGTTGCAGGTACTCACGTGAAAAACCCGCCGGGCTGTACGCCTCGTTCATCTTCTGGCTGTCTACCAGCTTAGAGGGCGAATCGGCTGCCTGCTGGTTTTGATCCAGCTGTACCCACAGGTACTCCAGTGCGTCGGGTGAGTTGTTTGTGTAGGTTATGGTTTCGGTACCGTAGAGCTTGGTGTTTTTATCATCCAATTCCACGTCTATTTTATAGTCGGCCTGTTGCTGGTAGTAAGCAGGGCCGGGTGCGCCCGATGCCGTACGAAACATATTCGGCGTAGCCAAAAGATCGTACATCTGGCTGAACTTGTTGTTGTCGCCGTGGCCGGGCTCGCGTGGTGTAGCGAGCTTTTCCTGCGCAACGGCGCATAAGGAAGCGAGTACCGAAAGGATGCAGATAACTCTTTTCATGGTTTAGTAGTAGTTTAGTATGCCCTGGGGCGTGTCGTAGTTTAACAGCAAGCTTTTGCGCTGGTTGTTTATGTTAGCATTTATCATGTTTTGCTGTTCGCGAAACATTTCAAACAATATCGTATTGCGTACCTGTACCGAAGTTACTTTTTTTGGTGCCGGAACCGTGTAGTACACCACCAGCATATCGTCTTCGTACTCGCGGGTAAAATACGTAAGTGCGGCGGGCTTACCGTTTACGGCAACGCTCATTTTATCGGCTATGTATTTTTGTATGGTTTCCGTGCTTTCGGGGAGTTCCTTGCCCGAAGCCAGGCCAAACTTTTTCCCATATTTGGCGCTCAGTGCTTTTTCCAGGTCGTCTATAAAAATGCGCCCGGTTATTTGCAGCTGTTTTTTAGCCGGTGCAGCCTCCACCTGAAACACGGCTACGTAGTATTTATGTACGTTTGCCGATGTGAGTACCCCCAGCAACAGTACCAAACACAATATGCGGATTAACTTTTTCATGAAGGGCTAAGATAGTAAATTGATTTAAAATTACAGCCAGCCCATTTTTACTGCTTTATAACCCAGTTCGGCAAGTGATTTACAATCAGACTTTGCAAAAATATTTTTACGATGAGAATTTACCGTATGCACAGACAAGGACAAAATATCTGCTATCTCGTGGGTATTTTTACCGGAAAGAACGAGTTGAAGCACCTCTTTTTCACGTTTAGAAAACGGCTCTTTGCTGGGCAAAAGCACATCGCCACCCACCGGAACGTTATAATAAGAAGGCGCACCGTTTAAACCAATGAAGGACAGGCCCGAAGGCTTGTCTTCGGTTTTAAGGTGCGTAATATCTGTTTGCACCCCTAATACACGGATAACCGAACCCTGTTCATCACTCTGCAGGGTAAGGGTTTGCATAAGTATCCATTTGTATGTGCCATTTGCACAGCGCAAACGGTAGTCATAGCTTACCTTGTACCTCAGCACCTCCTCGGGTGTTAAATCACCAAAAAACCGTGTAACCTCCTTTTCATGTGCGGCAAACCTGTTGCGGTCGTCTGGGTGAATGTATTCAAAAATATACTCCGCCGAAAAGTCCTCGGGATTAATGCCCAAAATGTTATGTATGGTGTTACTTACAAACTCCATCCTGGCAGTGGCAACATTAAAAATGTAATAGTAGAAGTTACCCACGTGGAATACTTCCAGCATTTTTTTGTAAACCTCCAGTTCAAAGTTTGGCTGAATGTCGCCTTTATGGTTTTTGGCAATTTCAGACCAGGTCTTTTTCATCTCATCGAATTTGACAATTTCCATAGCATACTGTAAGTTAGTTGATTACTACAAAAATATAAAAAAGCAGAAAAAACCAACCATAAACGCTATTAACATTAAAAACTCAAAACATACTATACGGATTAACTTGCTTACAGCCTTTTGAAAATAGAATGCTTTTGTGGGAAAGATGGAATAATAATATTAATTTTGGGAGAAAACCAACATAATATGGATGATTTGCTCCCACTTAGCGACGAGCAACAAAAACCTATAGAAATTAGTAGAGAAAAAATTAGGAACAGTCAGTTTTCTATGAATGGAGAAGTGATTAAGGAAATGAGTAAGTTCATTCAAAAATGTATAACAAAATAACAATCAATGGATTTATTAA
This sequence comes from Flavobacterium sp. RNTU_13, assembly GCF_046614455.1. NCBI lineage: Bacteria > Pseudomonadati > Bacteroidota > Flavobacteriia > Flavobacteriales > Flavobacteriaceae > Flavobacterium > Flavobacterium sp. RNTU_13. The sequence goes on from NZ_JBKJHB010000001.1 coordinate 315,817, forward strand.
TTGAGGCTACAATAATTTTAATTGGATTTGTATTATTCTTTACAATTAAAAATTTCTTACCAACATATTTTGCCGAGAAAGGCAAAAACCTAGCCACTAAAGAAGATATCGAACATATCACCGAAAAAGTTGAAAAGATTAAAGCTGAGTTTGTAAAGAATATTGAATTCATTAAAGCAGACTTAACCTATCTCAATCAAAATAAATTTAGTATTAAAGCTGCCGAAAGAGATGCATTAATTGAAACCAACAATAAATATTCTGAGTGGTTAAATGTAATAATGAGTATCCGTTTTACAGACATTAACCATCAGAACTATGAAAAACTTAATGATTACTACCATAAAATTAAAACCAGTAGATTAAACTTTCACAATGCCGAAGACAAACTTCATTTGTTTCTGCATGATGAAGAACTAATGAAAGTGAAGTTTGCATGTATAGAACAAACGCTGAAATTAGAATTCCTCTTAGACAATACTCTGGCAAAATGCATAGAACATTTCAGGAATCACAATATATACTTTGATAACCTTGCTAAAATATCTGAAAAAGACATTACTCCTGATTTTCTAATCGCTCAAATGAAAGAATCACAAAAGCAAATAGATGAAATTTTTTATAAATTTATAGATGATAAAAATGAACTATATATTGAAGTTCACAGAACTCGTACTAAATTTATAACTACATTAAAAAAGAGACTTTATGATATAATGAGTTAATCAAGACTGCTTTGGGTTACACTCACCATAAAAGACAATGTATAGCTAAATAAAAGCTCTCTACCCATGTATCGCCTCACTCTTCCCGTAACTCTGAATGATCTGGCCTTCGTATTCCAGCCATTCTGCCCAGCGTTTTTCTACGTCAACGTCTTCGGCATATTTGCGGGCAAAGTTTAAAAACGTGGTATAGTGCGTGGCTTCGCTTACCATAAGGTCGTGGTAAAACTTGGCCAGTTCGGTATCTTTAATATTTTTAGACAACACCCTAAAACGTTCGCAGCTGCGGGCTTCAATCATGGCGGCAAACAACAGGCGGTCTATAAAAGAGGTGTTTCGGCTGCCGTCTTTTTTGCAAAACTTCATCAGCTGGCCCACATAATCATCACGGCGCTCACGGCCCAGGGTATAGCCGCGTTTCTCTATAATGTCGGTTACCATTTTAAAGTGCTCCATTTCCTCCACGGCAATCTCGGCCATTTTCTGTACCAGGTCTAAGTGCTCAGAGTTATTGGTAATCAGGAATATGGCATTGCTGGCGGCCTTTTGTTCGCACCAGGCGTGGTCCGTAAGGATTTCCTCAAGGTTACTTTCCGCTATGTTTGCCCAGCGTGGGTCGGTTAAGAGTTTTAGTCCAAGCATGATGAAAATATTATGGCTGCAAATTTAAAGAATTTAAAACACAAACCTCATCCCCTTAAAATACAAAATCCCGCCGTAATGGCAGGATTTTGTATGTAGTGCAGTACAATCTTAATATTAAGAAAGTAGCGCGTCTATAGCCTTAGTGTAGGTTTCCTTAGGAGCAACACCTACCTGGCGGCCTACCACTTCTCCGTTTTGGAAAATAAGCACAGTAGGGATGTTACGGATACCATATTTAGCAGCAAATTCCTGGTTAGCGTCTACGTCTACTTTACCAACAACTGCTTTACCGGTGTACTCTTCGCCAATTTGCTCAATGATTGGGCCTACCATACGGCAAGGGCCACACCATGCTGCCCAAAAGTCTACAAGTACCGGTTTGTCTGATTTAAGTACTACTTCCTCAAAAGTAGCGTCTGTTATTGCTTGTGCCATAATATAAATTCGTTCTTAATTATAGTGAGTATTGTGATTACAAAGCTAATAAATATCAATGTAAAACTTACGTTAAACATATAGCTTTTGGTTATATGCTGATAATCAAAAACTATACCCTTAATTCAGTTTAAAATTTATCTGCAGTTTATCAAGCTCCTGCAGCAGTTCGTTACTTATTTTTATCTTCATTTTACGGCTTGGCATACTCAGCTTGGTTACTACCTGTATGGTTTCCTCCTCCGCTACCGCATCTGCCGTAAGGTCTTCTTCAAAATCAGGTATTTCTGCGTCGTCTGCATCATCCGCAGGTTCTGTTAGCCGTGCGGTAACAGCAGCTACAGGAACCACAGGCTTATGTACTTTTTGCAGTTCCATAACCTCAAAAGTTACCTGGTTATCGCCTTTGTTACCGGCAAACAACTGAAACAGACTTTGTATAAGCTGCTCCTGCAAATCAAGCACATTAAACTGTATAATGAGCTTTTTGGCAAAAGTAGGCAGTACATCCTGTAGCTGCTGAATTAACATAAACTGCAACCTTGGTTCTCCTTTTTTGCCCTCGGCATTGGTCCACCCCTCACGAACCATAACGCGTATAAATACAAAGTTATTATTCACCAAAAAATGGCGGAACTTAAGGTACTCCTCTCCATATATCTTAAACTCATAACTTTCGTCATAACCTTCCATATTAAAGATGGCCCATCCTTTACCGTTTTTGGCTGTTTTATGCTGGATATTAGAAACAATCCCGCCAAAGCTCAGGTTTTTGTTTACATGGGGTTCCAGGTTTTTAAGAGCCTCCAGGCGGGCGTTACAAAAGTAACGCATCTCAAACTTAAAGTCGTCCAGCGGGTGACCCGATATGTATATACCTACCACATCTTTTTCCCGGGCCAGTTTTTCCATGGTACTCCATTCCTCGCACGGAGGTACTACAGGCTCAGGTATCTGCACTTCGCTGGCCTCGCCAAAAAGGCTTACCTGGCTGCTGTTTGCATTGTCCTGCATCTTGGCGCCGTAGCGCATGGCTTTTTCCAGGAAGGAAATGTTATCTGCGGCATCCATGTGGAAATACTGTGCACGGTGGGTATCTGTAAAGCAATCAAAACCACCGGCAAGGGCAAGGTTTTCAAACGCTTTTTTATTTGCCGAGCGCAAATCTATACGGCGTGCCAAATCAAATATCGACTTATAGTTGCCGTCTTTACGGTTTTGTACTATGGTGTCTACCGCGCCGGCACCTACCCCTTTTACAGCTCCCATACCAAAACGCACTGCGCCCTGGTCGTTTACCGTAAACTTATAAAACGATTCGTTTACATCAGGCCCCAAAACGGTTAAGCCCATACGCTTACATTCTTCCATAAAGAAGGTAACCTGCTTAATATCGTTCATGTTGTTACTCAGTACCGCTGCCATGTACTCGGCAGGGTAGTGCGCCTTAAGGTAGGCCGTTTGGTACGCTACCCACGCATAGCAGGTAGAGTGGCTTTTGTTAAAGGCGTAACTTGCAAAGGCTTCCCAGTCTTTCCAGATTTTTTCAAGCACCTGCGGGTCATGCCCTTTTTCTGAAGCCTGCGCCACAAACTTGGGCTTCATTTTATCCAGTACATCCTTCTGCTTTTTACCCATCGCCTTACGCAGTACGTCGGCCTCACCTTTGGTAAAGCCCGCCAGCTTTTGCGACAGTAGCATCACCTGCTCCTGGTATACCGTAATGCCGTAGGTTTCTTTTAGGTATTCCTCACAGGCATCAAGGTCGTATTTTATTTCTTCCTCACCGTTTTTACGGCGTACAAAACTCGGAATGTATTCCAGCGGGCCCGGGCGGTACAGGGCATTCATGGCAATAAGGTCGGCAAATACAGTAGGCTTCAGGTCCTTCATGTATTTTTGCATACCGGGCGATTCGTACTGGAACACCCCTACGGTTTCACCCCTTTGGAACAGCTCGTATGTTTTTACATCATCTATGGGGAAGGTTTCCGGATCAAGCTCTATACCGTGCTTGTATTTTACCAGCTTTACCGTGTCTTTAATCAGGGTAAGGGTCTTAAGCCCCAGAAAGTCCATTTTTAGCAGGCCGGCACTTTCTACCACCGAGTTATCAAACTGGGTAACGTAAAGGTCAGAATCCTTAGCTACCGAAACCGGAACGAAATTGGTAATATCGTCGGGCGTAATAATTACCCCACAAGCGTGTATACCTGTGTTTCGCATAGAGCCTTCCAATACCTTTGCCTGCTGTATGGTTTCGCTGGTAAGGTCACCACCATTAGCCAGGGAAATAAGTTCCTGTACACGGTCGTACTCATCAGAACGCAACGCGCCACGAAGCGCATTTTGGTCCATGGTAAATATCTTGGCAAGCTTCATGTTTGGTATCAGCTTTGCCACCTTATCGGCTTCAAACAATGGTAAATCGAGCACGCGGGCAGTATCTCTGATAGATGATTTTGCCGCCATGGTACCGTAGGTAATAATCTGTGCTACCTGGCTGGCACCGTATTTATTAATTACGTAGTCCATAACGCGGCTACGGCCTTCGTCGTCAAAGTCGATATCAATATCGGGCATCGACACCCTGTCCGGATTAAGGAAACGCTCAAAAAGCAGGTCGTATTTAATCGGGTCTATGTTTGTAATGCCAAGGCAATACGCTACCGCACTACCCGCTGCCGAACCCCTGCCCGGCCCTACCGATACACCCATATTGCGGGCTTCGGCAATAAAGTCCTGCACAATAAGGAAGTAACCCGGGTAACCCGAGTTTTTAATGGTGTTGAGCTCGAAATCGAGGCGTTCGCGTATTTCATCGGTAATTTCGGTGTAGCGCTTTTCGGCACCCCGGTAGGTAAGATAACGCAGGTAGTTGTTTTCCCCACGCTTACCGCCGTCCTCATTATCCTCAGCAACCTGAAACTCTTCCGGTATATCGAACTTAGGAAGCAATACATCGCGGTACAGCGAATAGGCTTCTACTTTTTCTACTATTTCCTGTATGTTGTGTATGGCTTCGGGGAGGTCTTTAAAGATCTCCTTCATTTCGTCGCCACTCTTAAAATAGTATTCATTATTAGGCAACCCAAAACGGAATCCACGGCCGCGCCCTTTAGGCGTAGCCAGCTTTTCGCCGTCTTTTACGCACAGCAAAATATCGTGTGCGTGGCTGTCGTCTTTATTTACGTAATAGGTATTGTTAGTAGCAACCAACTTTACATTGTGCTTGCGCGCCAACTTTATAAGCGAGGCGTTGACACGGTCTTCATCTTCCTGGCCATGGCGCATAAGCTCCATGTAAAAGTCATCGTCAAAAAGGTTTTTCCACCACAGCAACGCTTCTTCGGCCTGGTTTTCACCAATGTTAAGCACTTTGTTAGGGATTTCGCCGTACAGGTTACCCGACAGCACCATAACATCATCTTTGTACTGCTCTACCACCTTTTTATCAATACGCGGGACATAGTAAAACCCGGCAGTATAGGCTATAGAAGCCATTTTGGCCAGGTTGTGGTAACCGTTTTTATTCTTGGCCAAAAGCACCACCTGATAACCGTTGTCTTTACGGGTTTTGTCTTTATGGTCTTCGCAGATAAAAAACTCGCAACCCACAATTGGTTTCATCAGCACCTCTGTAGGCTCTTCTCCTGCTTCAATAGCGGCCTTGTTCTTAGCTTCGGCAGATTTGTTGTGGTTCAGTACGTTGCTTACAAAGTGAAATGCCCCCATCATGTTACCATGGTCGGTCATGGCTACGGCGGGCATTTTGTGTTTGGCTGCCGCCTTAACAAGATCAGGAACGCTAATAGTAGATTGTAGTACCGAAAATTGCGTGTGGTTGTGCAAGTGCACATACTGCACCCCCGAAATATCTATCATTTCGGCAGGGGCCTCCGTTTCTATCCCTTTAGCCGACTGTAGTTTCTCTAGGCGCTGGCGTACCTGCTCACTCGCCTTTTTAAGGTTAATATGCTTTAAACCAATAAGCTGTATGGGCTGCGGGTTATAATTACGGAACTCCGTAAAATACCCCGGATGCACATCGAGCTCCTCTGCGGTAAAAATATCACGTTTTAAAAGCTCCAGGAAACAGCGTGTTGTAGCCTCCACGTCGGCAGTAGCGTTATGGGCTTCGGCAAAGGGTTCGCCAAAAAGGTATTCGTGCAGCTCGGTAAGGGTGGGCAACTTATAGCGGCCGCCACGCCCGCCGGGCAACTTTAGTAAATCAGCCGTAATTTCGGTACAGGTGTCCAGCACCTTCATACTGCCCATACGCGTTTCTACGCCGTAGCGGTAAAACTCGGCACCCATAATATTAACGTCGAACCCTACGTTTTGGCCTACTACAAACGAGGCCTTAGACAACGCCTCGTTAAACTTGCCCAACACATCGGTAAGCGGAATACCCTGCTCCAGTGCAAGGTCTGTACTTATGCCGTGAATCCTCTCGGCATCATACGGTATATTAAACCCATCAGGGCGGATAAGATAATCCTGGTGCTCTACAAGCCTGCCCATATCATCATGCAGCTGCCACGCGATTTGTATACAGCGCGGCCAGTTGTCAGTATCGGTTATGGGAGCGTCCCAGCGTTTTGGTAATCCGGTTGTTTCCGTGTCGAAAATCAGGTACATAGCAACTATTGGATTTTAAAGCAGTTAAAGGTCGAGAGGGATAAAAAACACCCTTCTACAAAAATAGGCTTTTTTTGGTGGATTTACAGAGGGGTGGATTTGTTAATTTGTTAGAAGGTGGAGGTCCGATGTCGGGGGTCCGATGTCCGATGTCTGGATAATTAGGCTTCCGTGCCGCGTCATTTGAGGAGGAATGACAAAGCAATCTGGTTTGAATGTTGATTTAGATTGCCGCGCTCCGTTGCACTTCGCTCGCAATGACCCAGCCCAGGGCAACATAAACCCAAAAAAGGAAAACCCCGCGGCACACATTCCGCGGGGTTTACACAACAACCAAAATATAAAACCAAGGGATCATCAATCCCGACCTTACACTATTTTTAAACTCCTATGTAATGCGCCAGCACACTTGACCCACCCCGCCCGCCAACACCCCTCCGAAAGAGCGGAATACTCACTCTGCCCCATCATCGGACATCGGACTTCCGACATCGGACATCAGCCACCGGACACATCCTCAAATCCAAAACCCTTAGCTTCCCCATACCTTATTCTTAAACAAGTCAAAACTAAAACGCAGCTGCCTGTTTAACAGTAACAGCACTACCACAGCCAGCAATACGTAACCCATTACGGTAAATATTTCCATATTGGCAAGTAATGTACTCTGCGTTCTTGTGGCCTGGGTAAGGCTTTTTATAGCCAGTTTGTACGCCTCAGGTTCGGTATAGCCTTTCGCCATAAATCTTTGTACCGCCGCAGCGGTCCTGTCCTGTAGTTGCGGGCTTTCGGGCAGCAGCCCTAAACTGATGTTGCGGTAGTGTTTCTGGATAAGGAAAATCTGCATATTCTGCATGATGCAAAACCCAATGGTACTGCCCCAAAAGCGCCCTATAACGCCCGTAGTACCAGAAAATGGCGCCAGCTTTTTCGGTACAGATGACACCGTAAACAACACCAGCGGAACAAACAAAAATCCCACGGCAAAGCCCTGCAAAAAATACGGTGCCGTAATATCTGCTAACGAAGCGTCGGGCACAAACAGGAACGTCATCCAGAGGTGGTGCATGGCCAGGAGTAAAAAGCCCATTATGAAAATGTACCGGCTGGCTACGGCGCGCGCCAGGCATACTCCCGCCAAAACCATCCCGGCCACATTACCCGCTACATTTATAAATTGCACATGGGCTACGCGGGCAGGTTCCCAGTTCCAAACGGTAAACATGGTGCTGTGGCAAATGTTTAGCGTGGCACGCGCTACGTACAACACCACAAACAGAAAGAACCCTATACGGAGGTTAGGGTACCCAAACACCACAAGGTTAAAAGACGGGCGGCGGGCGGTAATTTGCCGCATTAAAAACAACGCGCCAAACAACAGGGCTGCAACAGCGGCAGTTACAATCTGGGCCGACTGGAACCAGTATTTTTTTTCGCCATAAATAAATACAAAAGCCCCGGCAAGTATGGTAATATGTACCAGTATAAAACTCGCCCAGTCTATTTGGTACAGCGGCACTTTGCGCTGCATGCGGTTATTGGTAAATGTAATAAGTATAAAACCTACGCAGGTAAGCTGAAACAGCGCCGAACCCCACGCCATATAGCGCCAGTCGTAATTTTCGAGCAGGTATACTGCTATGTTCATTATAAACGGCGATGCCAGCAGCAGCGCCCCGTAGGTAACACTAAAGCCTATAATTATGGCGTTTCGGGTAGTAAACCGGCTGATGAGCAACTGCCTTAGCGGAAGCCACGGTAACGCCATAAAAACTCCCTCCGCTACACGCAACAGCAAAAACACTACATAGTTTTTTGTGTATGCCGATGCCACAAATGTTATGGCAGACAGGCTGAATATTACCAGAAAGTAGTTTTTTGGCGGAAAGAATTTAAACAACCTGCTTTCTACCAAGAGCGTGGCTAAAAAGGTGCCGTAGGTAACACAGAGCGAAAACTGCAAATCTTCCACTTCTACATCCAGGAAACTTGCCGAATAGGTAATGTTACTGGTGTATACGCCAAGCAGCACCATACAGTGCAACAGGCAAAAAAACAGCACAAAAACCGCCAGCCAGTTAGGTACCCAGGGTTTAAAAACCCCGCTATTTTTTATGGGCATTGTAATGCTTATTGAGGGTTAGTCCTGATGTTTTGCTACTACAATAACATTCATGCCGGCGCGCAAAAATGCATTTTCCCCGGCGGTGCCGCTAAGCGTGATTTTTACCGGGATGCGCTGTTCTATCTTTACAAAGTTACCGGTGGCGTTATCCGGAGGGAGCAGCGAAAAACGCGCCCCACTGGCAGGAGAAAGCGACTCTATTTTACCGGTATATTTTTTATCGTTTAGCGCGTCTATTTCCAGGGTTACCTCCTGGCCTACTTTTAGGTGTGCCAACTGGGTTTCTTTAAAATTAGCCGTTACCCACTTTTCGCTGCTTACCATGTTAACCAGGGTTTGCCACTCTTTAACCAGTTGCCCCGGCTGCAGGGTGCGCTTACCCACATAACCATCATAAGGCGCAGTAATTACAGTATACGAGTAGAACAGTGCCGCGTTTTCGGCCTCTGCTTTTTTTGCAAGATACTGCGCTTCGGTTTCAGGCACCACAGTGCCGGCCTGTGCGGTGGTTAAGCCCGCCCTGCGGATGCTGTTTTGCACTTCCTCGTAATGTGATTTCGCCGCCTGGTAATCGGCTTCTATGCGCTGCACCTGTTGCAGTGTTGTGGCTTCCTCTTTATACAGCGCTTTGTAACGATCCAGGTCTTGCTTTGCCTTAACCATAACCGCACGTGCACCCGAAAGCCTTGCCTGTTCTATAGCGCTTACCGCACCCGCCGCCTGTACCGAAACCCTGCTAACGTTAATAGCGTTTTTTGCGGTAAGCTCATCGGCAAGTGCCTTGTCTAAGCGGGCTTTGTACTCGCGGGGGTCTATTATAATAAGGGTATCTCCCTTGTGTACTAATTGATTTTCGCGGTATCGCACCTCTGCCACATACCCCGTAACACGGGCTGCCACAGGGGTTATGTATTGTTCTACCTGTGCATCGTTAGTTTCCTCGTGGTTGCGGTAGTAAAAAAAGAACCACAACGCCAGTACTATACCGGAAATAAACAACAGTGTTGCCACTGCCGTAACTATGGTGTGCAGGTAACCTTGTGCAGTAGCGGGACGAAAAAGTTTCATATCTCTTAAAATGGGGTGTTGACTATTCTGTAAAAGGAAGCCCTGCCGTGTGCAGTAGTTCGTAGTATTTCATGACCGCATCTATACGTACCGAAATCCGGTTGTACCGTGCCTGAAGCAACGCATTATCAGCATCAATCATTTCTGTGCTTACTACCAGCTGGTTAAGGTACTGTAGTTTTACCAGCCTGTAATTTTCGGCAGCCAATGTCTGGGCAGCATCGGTTACTTTAAACTGCTCCTCAAGCTCCTCATATTGTTTATATTGCCTAAAAATACGGTCGCGGTTTTCATCGGCTACAATGGCAGCCTGGTGTGCTGCGGCGGCTGCTTTTTCTTTGGCCAATGCTACCCGGCTCTTATTTTTGTAAAGGCTGCTGATGTTATAGGTGGCCTGTATACCCACCTGGCCAAAGGTGTAGGCATTCCAATCGGGCGGAAAAAACATAAAGTTGGGGTACTTGTAAGCATAATTACCATACAGGCTGATAACGGGCAGGTAGTTTGCCTTGGCGTTCTTTACCTCTATGCGATTCATTTCGGTACGGCGGTCGGCCATTTTAAACTCCTCATTGGTTAGCGAGGCATTAGTAAGGGCAGCCAAATCGTATTTTAATGTAACCGGCACAAGCCCCAGGGTATCTATAGCTATAGGTTGGCCTTCAGGGAGCTGTAACACTGTTTTAAGGTCATTATACGCTACTTCCAGTTCCTTACGGTTATTAATCAACTGAATTTCGCGGTCTTTTAGTTGCAGCTCTGCCCGAAGCACCTCGTTTTTGGTAATAGTTCCGTTTTTGTGCAATGCCTTTACTTCCTTAAGGCGTTCTTTTTCTTCGGCTACATTTTCGCCCAGCAGTTTATCCAGCTGCATACGCTTGTACATACCCAGGTATATTGCCGTTATGTGTAGTTTTACATCCTTTTGTGCTTTTTGTACCGCATACCCGGCTGCCTCACGGTTAAGGGTTGATTTTTGTATGGAATTATTAATCTGGTTGCCCTGATATAACAGCATGCTTCCGCTTACGTTAACATCATACATATTATTGTGGATGTCGGTCACCTTTTGCCCGCCAAAGGGGCCTGATTTAAATTCGGTAATATTTGTAATACGTGCATAAGCCGTATGGAAATCAAGCTCCGGTAATTTAGCTTCTTCGGCTTCAGCCACTTCTTCTCCGGCTATGTTTTTTTGGGTCAATGATTTTAAAACCGTACGGTTTCGGGTTTCTGCCAGGGCAAATGCCTGCTTTAGCGAAAGGGGCGCTGCGGGGTTTTGCTGCGCTTGTATATACGGGATGGTACAGAATATAACAGCTATTATTAGCAGGGTGCGTTGTAGCAACTTTTGCGGGTGCATATATCAATTAAGATTAACACTGCAAAGTTCTGTAGTTTATTAAAGTCTTTTATAAAACAAAAAGACAATGATTTATTTAAAAAAGACAAACATTTTATCGCAATGGTTTGCGATAAAATCATACGGTTTATGCAGGTACAATAAATAAAAAAACCGGCGCAAAGGCCGGTTTTATCATCAAGGTATAACGGAATGCGTACGTTTTTACTCGTAGCCTTCGCCCCTGTTAAAATCGTTGTTACGGTCGTAACCGCCACTACGATAGTTGTCACGGTTACCGCTGTTGTAACGGTCGTTGCTACGGAAGCGGTTATCGCTGTTTCCGTTGTTGTAACGATCGTTGCTACGGTAACCTCCGCCGCCGCCGCCACGATTGTTATCGCGGTTAAAGCTGCGCTGAGAGTTGTCCCTGTTAAAAGAAGGACGTCCCCCACCCGGGGTGAAAGGTCTTTTCTGAGGTTGCTGAGCCCTTGCGTCAGTTTCATTAACCACAATAGCGCGGCCTTCCAGACTGGCGCCGTTTAGCCCCTCGATAGCCCTGCGGGCGTCTTCCTCGTTTGGCATTTCCACAAAGCCAAAACCCTTACTGCGGCCGGTGGTCCTGTCCATGATAATTTTTACAGAATCTACCAGGCCGTATGCCTCAAAAGACTCCCTTAAATCTGCCTCGCCAAGGGTAAACGGAAGGCTTGCAACAAAAATGTTCATGTAAAAAAAGAATTAAAAAAAAACGGTATAAAAATGTTTGTACTCGGCCATCGTTTTTTGAAAATCAAAAATCAGGCTATATCAAATATAAAGTTAATTATTTTACAAACAACAAATTAAATTTTATTTAATAAATTTTTAATAAGCTGCGGATTAAAAAAAATGCCCCCACCATTACAGCAGGGGCATTACTTATAAAAATACATACATATACTGTGTTGTTACGGTACGCGCGTTACCGGCAGCTTATAAAAATGACCGCTGGTAAAAGACAGTTCGTTTCCGCTGGCATCCAGCGCCTGGAACCTGAATGTACCTGTAATATACCCTTTGCTAAGATCTGTTTCTTTAGGGTCTGCACTTACAGATACCCTTCCGCTGGCGTCTGCATCTGTAGTGGTATATTCCTGAACAACGCCGTCTGCGTTAAACAAAAACGTAGCGGTGTTAGAAGCGTCGCCTCCTAAAGTATAGTCTCCGGCTGTAGAGTTTGTTGTCCTTAATGTAAGTGTTTCGTACCCGCGGGTAGCCACAACAGTAAGGGCATTATTAGAACCCACAGTAGCCGTATAACTTTCTGCCTGCCATACTTCCCTGTCTTTATAACCCTGCACGGCAGGAGAATTAAAACTTACGTCATCCTGACATGAGCTGAAGGCGGCAGCCAAAACAAAAAGCGACAAAATTTTTTTCATCATTATATTCTTAGAAGGGGTAATTCAATTTTTCCAACGACAAAAATAGCGTTTTGTAGAATATATCCTAATCAAAAACATATAAATCACAATAAAATTTTAAATTTTGAAATTAGTACCGTGCAAAAATCATAAAATTCAGCAATTACATCATTTCAAAAGTTTTCTTTGTTATATTTGCACGCTAAAATTAACGGGGTCGGGTACCCCACTAAATCTAATTAAAGATGCCTGTAAGAATCAGATTACAACGCCACGGTAAAAAAGGTAAACCTTTTTACTGGGTAGTAGCGGCAGACAGCCGTTCTAAACGTGATGGTAAATTCCTAGAAAAAATAGGAACGTACAATCCTAACACTAACCCTGCAACTATAGACCTTAACGTGGACAGCGCGGTTAAGTGGCTATTTAACGGTGCTCAGCCATCGGACACTGCAAGGGCTATCCTTTCTTACAAAGGAGCACTTCTTAAACACCACCTTGAAGGCGGCGTGCGCAAAGGTGCACTAACTGCAGAACAGGCTGAAGAGAAGTTTGCTAAGTGGCTTGAAGAAAAAGCTACTAAAGTACAAGGTAAAAAAGACGGACTTAGCGCTACTAAAGCAGATGCAAAAGCTCAGGCTCTTGCTGCTGAAAAGAAAGTTAACGAAGACCGTATTGCTGCTAAAAAAGAAGCTGAAGAAGCTGCTGCCGCTGCGGCTGCTGCCGAAGCTGCTACAGCAGAATCATCTGAAGAAACTACTTCTGAAGAAACTACAGAAGAAACCGAAGCTTAATTTACTACCGGCGAATGCGTAAAGAAGACTGTTTTTATTTAGGCAAAATCGCCAAAAAATTTAGCTTTAAGGGAGAAGTACTGGCCTGGCTGGATACTGACGACCCGGGTTATTTTCAAGATATGGAATCAGTGTTTGTTGAAAGAAACAAACATCTGGTTCCATTTTTTATTGAACAAAGCCGCTTACACAAAGGCGAGTTCCTACGTATAAAATTTGAAGATATAGACAGCGAAGAAGATGCCGATGGAATTATGGGCAGCGCAATATATCTACCCCTTACCATGCTGCCTAAGCTGGAGGGTAACAAATTTTATTTTCATGAAATCATAGGCTTTAAAGCAGTAGACGAACGACTTGGCGACATAGGCATTGTAACCGGTGTTAACGACACGTCATCTCAGGCACTTTTTGAAATTAAAAAAGGTGAGATAGAAATACTAGTACCTATGATTGATGACTTTATTGTAAAGGTAGACCGCGAAAACAAAACGCTTTTCCTTAAAACACCAAATGGACTGGTAGATCTTTACCTTGGTTAATCTTTAGTTTTAAAGTTGCTGACTCATTTTCTTTAATCATTTAAAGATTGAAAAATTTAAAGATTGAAAAATCGACGCAAGTCTATCATCTATTATCTTTGCGTTTTTCAATTTAAAATCCATCATTCAAAATTTAAAATAACAAATTGTTCCAGTTTAAGCAATTTAGCGTACAGCAAGACAAAACCGCCATGAAGGTAGGTACCGATGGCGTTCTGCTGGGTGCATGGGCACCGGTAGCTCACCACCCGTATAACGTACTGGACATAGGTGCCGGAACCGGGCTTATATCGCTGATGCTGGCACAGCGCTGCGGCGCCGAACAGATAGACGGACTGGAAATAGATGCTGCCGCCCACGAGCAGTGTGTGGAAAACTTTGAGGCATCGCCATGGGGCGACCGCCTGTTTTGCTACCACGCCAGCCTTGACGATTTTATGGAAGAATGGGAGGAGGAATACGACCTGATTGTAAGCAATCCGCCGTTTTACACCGAAGATTATACCAGTGGCGATGCACAGCGCGATGCAGCCCGATTTGCCACCTCATTACCGTTTCAGGATTTGCTGGAAGCATCAGGGATTATACTAAGCGAAAATGGTGTTTTGGCAGTAATCATTCCTTTTAAGGAAGAAGCTAACTTTGTTGCCCTGGCAAAGGAAGAAGGGTTGTTCCCGTTTAAAATTACCCATGTTAAAGGCACACCCGAAAGCGCTGTAAAACGCAGCCTGATGGCTTTTAGCCGCCACGAAACCCACGAGATTGTTACAAACGAACTGGTTATTGAAACCGCCCGCCATCAATATACTGCCGAGTATATTGAACTTACAAAGGATTTTTATTTGAAGATGTAGTTTTAAAACTATAGATAAGAAAACAGCTCAAACATTTCACAAAAATTCAATTTCAATCGAAATAACGAACAAAATATTATTGAATTGTTAGAATTCTTTCCCTACATTTGTTTCAAACAAAAAACAAACGAATGAAACCCGATCTTTTTCAGGCACCTGATTACTACCTGGTTGACGACCTGTTAACCGATGAGCACAAAATGGTGCGCGATGCTGCCCGCGAGTGGGTAAAGCGCGAAGTTTCGCCTATTATAGAAGACTATGCCCAAAGGGCTGAGTTTCCAAAACAAATTATAAACGGCCTGGCCGAAATTGGTGCCTTTGGCCCATATATTCCGGAGGAATACGGTGGCGCAGGACTGGACCAGATTAGCTACGGCCTTATTATGCAGGAAATTGAGCGCGGCGATAGCGGCGTGCGTAGTACTGCATCGGTACAGTCGTCTTTGGTTATGTATCCTATATGGAAATACGGTAGCGAAGAGCAACGCAAAAAATACCTGCCTAAACTGGCTACAGGCGAATACATGGGATGTTTCGGGCTTACCGAACCGGACTACGGTAGTAACCCTGCCGGTATGATTACCAACTTTAAAGATAAAGGTGACCACTACCTGCTAAACGGTGCCAAGATGTGGATAAGCAACGCCCCGTTTGCCGATATTGCCGTAGTATGGGCCAAGAACGAGGAAGGCCGTATACATGGGCTTATCGTAGAGCGTGGCATGGAAGGTTTCAGCACGCCTGAAACCCACAACAAATGGTCGTTAAGAGCCTCAGCTACAGGCGAATTGATATTTGACAACGTTAAAGTTCCTAAAGAAAACCTGCTACCTAACAAGAGCGGACTGGGCGGCCCACTGGGGTGCTTAGACTCAGCGCGTTACGGTATTGCATGGGGTGCCATTGGTGCTGCTATGGACTGCTATGATACTGCACTGCGCTACAGCAAAGAGCGTATACAGTTTGACAAGCCAATAGGCGCTACACAGCTACAACAGAAGAAGTTAGCCGAAATGATTACCGAAATTACCAAGGCACAGCTGCTTACCTGGAGGCTGGGTGTACTGCGTAACGAAGGCCGTGCAACAAGCGCGCAAATATCTATGGCTAAGCGTAATAACGTAGACATGGCTATAAATATAGCACGCGAGGCAAGGCAAATGCTGGGCGGTATGGGTATTACCGGAGAGTACAGCATTATGCGACACATGATGAACTTAGAAAGTGTAATTACTTACGAAGGCACCCACGACATCCACCTGCTTATTACAGGGCTTGATGTTACCGGGCTAAACGCCTTTAAATAATATAAACTGTTAAGCGGTATACACAATCTTCCGCTTTTGGTATTATTTTTTTTTATTTTTTTCACCCCAAAGTGATCTGTTTTATACATAAATCAGGCATTTTGGGGTGTTTTCGTTTATTATTCTTCCACAGGCATTTTTGCTGCTAACAACTATACATGGTTTTACTGAACAACAGCCTTCAGTACGCCAACTTTTTTTTCGGCTTACCTTTGCCCGAAAGTTTATTTACAATCTATATATAACCTCAATTTAAAAGCTCAACCTGTTGCCTGGATACAAAAAAGCCCCGGATACATACTACCGGGGCTTTCTTTAACAAACAGAACAGGAAACAACAATTAAATAAGGGAACCCTGAAAGGCGTTATGGATTTCGTCTATCATTACCTCCCCCTTTACTATATTAAGGCCCTGGGCCAAATCAGGATATTCGCGGCAAGCGGTTTCCCAACCCAGGTTGGCCAACTTTATAATATATGGCAGCGTCACGTTAGTCAGTGCCAGGGTACTGGTATAGGGTACCGCCCCCGGCATGTTTGTAACGCAGTAGTGCACTATGTCGTTTATAATGTAGGTAGGCTCTTCGTGCGTGGTAGGGCGTGTGGTTTCAAAACAGCCACCCTGGTCTACCGCCACATCTACCATAACCGTACCCGGACGCATTTCTTTAAGCATGGCGCGGGTTATAAGCCTTGGGGCACGCGCCCCGGGTATAAGCACAGCACCTATAATCAGGTCGTGGGTTTTTATGTGTTTCTTTATATTGTATACGCTGCTAAATTCGGTTACCACGTGTGGCGGCATTACGTCGTTTATGTAGCGCAGGCGTTTCATATTAATGTCCAGCATGGTTACGTGGGCACCCAGGCCGGCCGCCATTTTAGCCGCCTGAACACCTACCACCCCTGCACCCAGTATAAGAACGCGCCCCGGAGGCACACCCGGTACACCACCCAACAATACGCCACGGCCTTTAACCGGCTTTTCTAAATACTTGGCGCCCTGCTGTATGGCCATCCTGCCCGCCACCTCACTCATAGGGGTAAGCAGCGGTAACGAGCCATCAGCGTCCTTTACGGTTTCATAAGCTATACATATTGCCTTACTGGCTATCATGGCACGGGTAAGGCTTTCGCTACTGGCAAAATGGAAGTAGGTAAAAATTACCTGGTTGCGCTTTATCAGCGGATACTCTACGGGTATGGGTTCCTTCACTTTTATAATCAGTTCGCCCATAGCGTATACCGCCTCTAAACTGGGGAGTAGTATTGCACCCGCCTCCCTGTAATCTTCATTAGGGAAACCACTACCCTCTCCGGCAGACTCCTGTATAAAAACTTCGTGACCCAGGCTTACCAGTTCGTACACCCCTCCCGGAGTTAGGGCTACCCGGTTTTCTCCGTTCTTCATTTCTTTTGGCACCCCTATTTTCATGATGGTCTAGAATATTTTTTTTGCAAATATAATCACTACACCCCCTAATTCGAAAGGGTACAGACGTAAATTTTATAAAAAATATTTCTCCAACCCCGAATTTTAATATACACATAGAGATTGAGTAATGATTTTTAACAGACTACCCCCTATTTTCAGGGGGCAACAATTAAAAAGTTTTGAAATTAGTACAAGTATTAGGTTAAAAATTGAAATCCGTTTACAAGCCTATAGACTCCACTTATTAAATCCGTACCTTTACTTTTTAAGCAAACCGAAATGAAAAAACTCGTCCTTCTATCCCTCCTGGCTTTAGCTGCCTGTAAAAAAGAAAGTACCGTAGGTAACCCTACTGCAGACTCTACCGTAGTAGATACCACCCTGGTAGCACCACCTGCAGAAGAACGCGCCCTTAAGGATACTACCGAAACTGTAGCCCCCGAGCGTACCACGGCAAACCCGGAAGAATCGGTTACGGGGAATTTTACCGGTAAAAATGTAACTGCTATTGCCACATTAATACACGAGGGCACCGATAGCGAAGACCCGGCGCAATACAGCATTACCTTTAACGACCCTGCCATTGCCGCGGTGCCTGGTGTATGTTGCGGCGTACTACTGGTAAACGAAGGCGACCTTAACGGTGATGGTAACGACGAGCTGGGCGTGGCAAATGCCCCACTGCACGGCTGCACCTATGACTATCAGGTGTATACCTATAAAAATGGGAAATGGCTGCGCTACCTAGAAAGCTTCCTAATACCTACCGCCTGCGACGGCATAGACCGTGAAAAAGTACAGGAACTGGTTTTTAAGGAAGGAAATACGGTATATTACATGAAAACCGACGTTAACAACGAAGATTTTAAAAAGATAAAAACCAAAGCTAAGGTGCTGGTAAAGTAAACGTAACTACTTTAATAGCTATGGCTCACACCAAATTATAGATTTTATTTAGAAGGAGGTACTATTTCTTTAATAGTCATTTTAAACGGATGATGGCTGTAAGGGTCGGTTAACCATCCATTGGCATTCTCTCTGCGTTTGTACATCACAATCTTATTCCCTTTGGCGCATAAGGTATCAACCTCAAAGTCTATTCCCGTATTTTTTGTACGTGGAATTACCCTTCGTAAACCTGCAAAAAATTGCCCGGGATTTTTCGCATCGCCATACGGCACCAAGATTTCCATTTTACCCGAAAAATCAGCTTTAAGTGTAAACGGAACAGGAACTCCTATGGCAGAGCCCGGCTTACCTGAAGCGTCAACTTCATAAAATACCAAAAGCAGGTCCGTATCTTTATAGCCATACAGCCCATTACGTGGCGTTTCGTTAAAACTAAATGTTACCGAACTGATGTATCCGTTCTTTGGCAGCGAGGTAACAAGGGTTACCATTTCATCATAAAAAAGCGCATCAGAATTTACACATAAGCTGGAAAATTTTGTCTTAACCACTTTGGCCTTTTCAGGCGGAGTATTACTAATACGTACTTCCGGAAGCTGTATGGTGTCTTTTTCTAGGTTTTGGCTAAAGCCGATGCCTGCCGTGAGCAGCAGGGCTAAAAATAAAAGGTGTTTCATGGTTCGTTGGTTTTTCTTACAAAACGCCTTTATGTGCGTTGTAGTATGTTACTGCCTCAGCCAGCAACTCATTACATGGTCGTTTACCATGCCTGTGGCCTGCATATGCGCGTAGATAATGGTGCTGCCTACAAACTTAAAGCCCCGTTTTTTCAGGTCTTTACTTATGGCATCGCTAAGAGGCGTAGTGGCGGGCACTTCGCTCAGCGTGGCAAAGGTATTTACTATGGGCTTGCCATTAGTAAACGCCCAAAAGTATGTGCTAAAACTACCAAACTCCTGTTGCACCTTCATGTAATTTTGCGCATTGGTTATAGCAGCAAGAACCTTTAGCCTGTTACGGATAATACCCGGATCTGCCATAAGGCGGTCTATATCTTCCTGGGTATATTGGGCTATTTTTTTATAGTCGAAGTTATCAAAGGCTTTGGCAAAACTTTCGCGACGTCGCAGTATGGTAATCCAGCTAAGCCCCGCCTGAAATGTTTCCAGTAGCAGGAACTCAAACAGCCTGTCATCATCATACACGGGCTTGCCCCACTCGTTATCATGGTATTCCTGGTAAAGCGGATCTGTGCCGCACCAGCCGCAACGTACTTTATTGCTCATTTTGCAGTTGTTTTTTACGGTCGTGTTGGTGAATGTATTTTTCTATAAGCCAGTGCCCCAGGTAAATAAAAGGTGTCATGAGTATGGCTATAACCAGCTTTACGCTATAATTAGTAATGCCGCTGGCTATGTACTGCTCAAAGGTAAGCTTTCCGCTAAGGTAAAACGCTATGCCCAGTACAATAAACGAATCAAACAGCTGCGAGATTACCGTACTGCCCGTACTACGCAGCCATATCATCCGTTCTCCGGTCATTTTTTTAAAGAAATGAAACATGGTTACATCTATAAGCTGCGATACAATAAAGGCGGTAATGCTACCCAGTATAATAAGCTGGCTCTGCCCGAATATGGCATTGAACTGTTCGTCGGTTACCCAGCCATCGCCCTTGGCAGCGGGAATTTTCATGGCAAAGTACAGCAACACAAAACAGTAAGCAATAAGCCCCGCCGTAATTACCGACAGGCGCTGTACGCCCTTGCGCCCAAAGTATTCGTTAATAAGGTCGGTAGTAACAAACACTACCGGCCACGGCACCACGCCTATACTCATAAGATACGGCCCGAAGCCTGCTACCGGGCCTACAAAAATAAGTTTGGAACCTATAAGCTCGGCTACCACAGCATTGGTTATAAATATCCCTGCCAGTACTACGTACAGGGTGCTTTTTCGGGTTTCAAACATAGTTTTTAGTAAGTAAAGCCGTAAAGTTACGCAATTTAATAACCCGAAAAACGGTAAACAGCCGTTAAAGATTTACTCCTTTTTAACGAATTAAAAAAATTAAAGGCGCACTGAAAATCCGTGAAATTAGTATCAAACAAAAACTACTGCCACTTCCTGGCCCAGCCTGCTATGGCATCTAAATTAGCCTTTTCGGTATCAGGGCTGTTCATGCCGGCATCGTGCCCTTTCCCGGGGTGAATGATAAGGTTAGCCGGCACCTTCATTTGCTGTAATTTTGCATAAAACACACGTGAAATATTTACATCAACCAGCGCATCGGCATCACCGTGAATAAGCTGGGTAGGTATGTTTTTTATGTGGAAATACGGGCTTACGTTTTTAAAGGCCGATATATCGGCGCGCGGCGCAGGGTCGTATTTAGCGTTGGCAAGGTCTTCCAGTATTTTTATCCTGCCCTGTTTGTACAGCGGGGCAAGAAAAGTAGTTTCATCGAATATAGATGGCCCGCACATGGCGGTAATGCTCTTTATGTTTCGTTTTGTGGTATAGCCATACAATAACGACAGGTGTGCCCCGGCGCTAATCCCCATTAGGTGAATATGTTTAGCATTATATCCGTACGTTTTAGCTGAATTTTGCACCAAGGCTATGGCGTTGTCTATATCGGCCAGCAGGTCATTGGCGTGAACTGAGTCGCTTACATAGCGGTAATCAACATTAGCCACTACTATGCCGCGGTCGCGTACATCGCGGGCATGCTTATCGGTATAGGCATTATCGCCCTGTGTCCACGCGCCACCGTGAATCATAATCAATACAGGGGTTTTAGCCGAAATATCTTTCGGAAGAAACAGGTCTATGTACTGCTGCTTGTTTTTGCCATAGGGCAAATGGTACACTTCTTTTTGCGCCGTGGCAGTAAACGCCATAAAAAGGCATACGCCTGCAATCAGGCTACGGAAATAGATTTTCATAAGAATGGATGTTTTTTGGAACCACCAAGATACTGCTTTCCTGCTAAAAAATATCCTTACCCGCATTTTTTACTGCACAGGTAACAAAAGTTACAAAATGTACGGCTGGCATAATGTTACTTTGGTATCGCCCTTTGCAAGCCGCTATATTTTAGTGGGGAAAATTGTACTTTTACACAACGCCATCATTACAATACACCATGATTAAAGATGAAATAGCCGCGGCCTACGGAATGCTGTTTGAGCCCGCATTGATTGAGGAAATTGCTACCATAGCCACCGTAACCGACTTTGAGGAAGGCGATACGCTTATAGAAATCAACGAGTACATCCGCCGTATGCCCCTGCTGCTTAACGGTGCCATAAAAATACTGCGCGAAGACCGCGATGAAGGCGAACTGCTGCTATACTTTTTAGAAAAAGGTGATACCTGCGCCATGACGCTGGCCTGCTGTATGGGCGATACCCGAAGCGAAATAAGAGCCATAGCCGAAACCAGCGGTACGGTGGCCATGTTACCGGTTGCTAAAATGGAAGAATGGCTGGGCAAGTACCGCAGCTGGCGCAATTTTGTGTTTACCAGCTACAACAAGCGCCTTAGCGAAATGCTTACCGCTATAGACAACCTGGCGTTTATGAAAATGGACGAACGCCTGCTGCACTACCTCTACGAAAAAGCCAAAGTAAACCGCAGCAACACGGTGAGCAATACCCACCAGGAAATAGCGTATGCGCTAAACACATCGCGCGTGGTGGTGTCCCGATTATTAAAAGCACTGGAAAATGACGGCATTATAAAACTAAACCGCACCACCATAGATATCCTTAAAAACCCTGTGTAACATTTGTTACGCCCAATAAAATTTAATTGCACTACCTTCGTCCACTAAAACGATGTAGTGATTATGAGTTTTTCGGTTGTTACCGGCTATGTACTGGCAGTATTAGTGGGTGTATCTCTGGGGCTGGTGGGCAGCGGCGGCTCTATACTTACAGTGCCCATATTGGTATATGTACTGGGTATAGATCCTGTTATTGCCACCGGGTATTCGCTTTTTGTAGTGGGCAGTACCGCTTTTGTAGGCGGAATAAAAAACGCCCTGAAACATAATGTAGCGTTTAATATTGTTGCCGTATTTGGCATACCTTCGCTGGTTACGGCGTATGTTATGCGCGCCGTAGTACTCCCTGCCCTGCCTAAGGTTATATTTAGCACCCCATCGTTTACACTTACTAAAGCACTACTGCTCATGCTGCTGTTTGCCGTGGTAATGCTTACCGCTGCCATAAAAATGATTCGTTCGGCAGCACCCTGCGCGCAAAACACCGCCGGGCCATCACCTGTAAAACTGGCGCTTAGCGGCGTAGTTACCGGTGTGCTTGCAGGAGCGGTAGGTGCAGGAGGAGGATTCCTTATTATACCGGCGTTAGTGTTCCTGGCTGGCATGCCCATGAAAAAAGCCGTAGGCACCTCCCTGTTTATCATTGCCATACAATCACTTGCGGGTTTTGTAGGCGACCTGCATGGAAATACGGTTCAGTGGGGTTTTCTGTTGCCGTTTACCCTTGCAGCCGTATTCGGAATTTTTATTGGCATATTCGCATCGCAAAAAATTGAGGGCGAAAAACTTAAAAAGGGTTTCGGCTATTTTGTATTGCTCATGGGTATTTACATTATTGTAAAAGAGCTTATTATAAACAAAAAGCCCTGATCTGTAAGATCAGGGCTTTTTTAGTACCTGGAGTGGGAATCGAACCCACACACCGTAGTACACGAGTTTGAGTCGTGCGCGTCTACCAATTCCGCCATCCAGGCGTATTACCGCTTGGTAATTTTTACGCTGCAAAAATAGAAAAATATATTTAACTCTACGAAAAATAGGCAGGTTTTTACTTCGTGGGTTAAATTAAATTCCTAAATTTGCACCCTGTTTAGAAACAACACAACACTAACAAACTACTAAACAGTAAATTAAAATGTCGTACCTTGAACCGGAAGCCAAGATATTTGCGTGCTCTAAAAGCACGTATCTGGCCGAAAAGATAGCCGAAAGCTATGGCATACCTTTAGGAAAGGTGTCGCTTTCGCACTATAGCGACGGAGAATTTCAGCCGTCGTTTGAAGAATCGATAAGGGGATTAAGAGTGTTTTTAGTATGCTCTACCTTCCCAAGTACAGACAACCTTATGGAGCTGCTGCTTATGATAGATGCAGCCAAAAGGGCGTCGGCCAGGCACATAACCGCAGTAATACCTTACTTTGGGTGGGCAAGGCAGGACCGTAAAGACAAACCCCGCGTGCCTATAGGGGCAAAACTGGTAGCCAAGCTACTGGAAGCCGCCGGAGCCACAAGGATTATGACCATGGACCTGCACGCAGACCAGATACAGGGATTTTTTGAGAAACCGGTAGACCACCTGTTTGCATCAACCATCTTTGTACCGCACATTAAGGCACTGAACCTGGAAAACCTTACCATAGCCTCACCGGATATGGGTGGTAGCAAAAGGGCATATGCGTACAGCAAATTCCTGGGGTCTGATGTGGTAATATGCTACAAGCAGCGCAAGGAAGCCAACAAAATTGAAACAATGGAACTTATAGGCGACGTTAAAGGCCGTAATATTATATTGATAGACGATATGATAGACACCGGAGGAACGCTTGCCAAAGCTGCCGACCTGATGATGGAAAAAGGTGCACTAAGCGTACGCGCTATATGTACACACGCCATACTAAGCGGTGATGCTTATGAGAAAATTGAAAACTCGCAGCTGAAGGAACTTATTGTTACCGACAGTATTCCGCTTAAGAAGGAAACTTCTAAAATAAAAGTGGTAACCTGCGCAGGCCTGTTTGCCGAAGTAATGCACATGGTACAAAACAACGTATCTATAAGCGGCAAGTTTTTACAGTAGTAAACTATTTTATTAATTATATATAAACATTTAGATGAAATCAATTACGATTAAAGGATCTGAAAGAGAAAGCGTGGGTAAGGCGGCAACGCGTGCGGCACGTAATGCTGGAATGGTTCCTTGCGTGTTATACGGAGGAGAACAACCAGTGCACTTTATTGCTGAAGACAAGGCGTTTAAAAACCTTGTGTACACTCCAAACGTACACACTGTTGTAATTGACCTTGAAAGCGGTAAAACTTTTAACGCTATCCTTCAGGACATCCAGTTTGACCCAGTGTCTGACAAAATCCTTCACATTGACTTTTACCAACTACATGATGATAAAGAAATCACTATGGAAGTTCCTGTAAAAGTTGTAGGTAACTCTAAAGGTGTTATGGCCGGTGGTGTTCTTCGCCTTAACCAGCGTAAACTTAAAGTGCGTGCCCTTCCTGCTAACCTGCCAGACTTTATTGAGGCTGACATTACTGAGCTTGAAATGGGTAACAAACTTTACATTACTAAACTTCCACAAGACGGTTACAAACTACTTCAGCCAGATAACACTGTTATCGCTCAGGTACGTATCTCTCGTGCGGCTATGAAAGCTGCTCAGGAAGCTGCAAAAGCTGCAAAGCCAGCAAAAGGAAAGAAAAAGTAATTTACTTTTATCCGTTATACAAAGAGCGCTCCGGTTTCGGGGCGCTTTTTTTATGGGTTAATACCTGCCCTGTACTTCTAAAATCTATACTTAAAACCTCACCCTGAACGACAGCATTACATAACGGGGCAACAACCTGAACGAACTGGTGGCATAGCCCACATCGCTTACGCTGTAGGTGGTAAAGTTTTGGGTATTAAAAAGATTACGACCATCCAGCATTATAGCATAGGCATCTTTTTTAAAGGAGTACGACGCCTCAAAATCGGCAAAGAAGTAATTGTTGTTATTATCCAGCCCGCCAAAGTTATAATGCTCTGCCTTTGCGGTAAACATAAGCGCATCGGTAGGCTTATACGTTAGATCCAGGTAACTGGTTTTGTTGTGATTTTTAAACGTAAAATCAGATACTACCTTAGAAAAGTTCCACTCCGAAGCCAGCCTGAAGTTAAAAGCCGACTTAAAACTGCTGTGCCAGCTTGCCTTATACGTTTGCCCGTACGATGTATTTTCGCGCAGGCCAGAACCGTTTATTTCATTAAAATACACATAACGGTATACACGGGCATCAAACCCTATAGAGCCTTTTAATTTTTTTACTACCAAATGCGTATTAAGGTTAAACGACAGGTTATCACCACCTTTAATAATAAACGACTCAGAGAGCGAACTGTTTTGTTCTAAACGGGTACGGCTGGCTATAACGTTGTTTTGCTTACCATAGTTAGCCTCCACCGAAAGGCTGTAACGGTTAAGATAATGCTTGGTAGTATAGCTAAGGCTTGCCGAAGAGCTTTCGAGCTGGTTAAAGTAGCCTAACCCCTTACTAAACCCACGCGAGGAGGTAAGTAAATACGCATCGTTAACCTGTAGCAGCCCACTATTTGTAATGTTGTAGTTGTACGAGCCGAAAAACATATTATCCCCGTTTATTTCATACTTTACAGTAACATTAGGGTTTACTAAAAAAGGCTGCTGCCGGGTATTGCTGCCCTGGGCGCTTTTAAAACGGTTAAACAGCTGGTTAAGGGTAAGCCCCGCCCCTACCGAAAAACTGTTAAACGTCCAGTTGTAATTGCTTTTACCGTAAAGGTTACCCACATTGTACATGGCGTGTGCCTGAAAATCATCCGGGTTAACCACATCGGTATCTGTAAAAAGGCTAAAACGGGTAGCCAGGTCATCGTTGTTGTTTTCAAAACCTACGGTAAAGGCTATAAGGTCGTCATTTTTTTGTTTCAGTTTAAAGTCGGCTTCCAGTGCCGCATACTGTGTACTGCTTTGCACGCCATTTGCCACCGCCGAAATATTGTTATACGAAAACAAATCGCCCATAAGGTAGCTGTTAATGCTATAATCCTGCGGCAGCCTGTCGGTTAAAAACCGGCTTTTAAGCAGTACCACGTTCCGTTTGTTCCATTTGTGGGTATAAGTAGCCTGCTGGTCAAAATACGCACTACGGGTTTGCAGGCGTTCCAGCGTGCTGGTGCCGTTAAAGGTAAGGCTGTTATTAAAGTTATTACGCCCCATGTTAAAGGTACTCAGCGTTTGCAGCATTTGGTTTGACGAAAGATCTGTAGTAAAATACGCGCTTACATAGCCCCGTTGCAGGTTATTCCGGGACAAATCCTGCTCTGTATTGGTAAAGCTGGACCCCTGAAAATCGTATACCGATAGCGCGCTGCGGTAAGTACTTAGCCTATCAAAACCCAGCGAGCCGTTTATCCTCATCTTGCTTTTGCTGCCCAGCGGAAAAATAGTGCTTAGGGTGGTGTTTTGGGCATTGTTAAACCGCGAACGTTTTTCGTCTATGCGCGATACACTACCAGAAAGGTGCATAAGCTGGGTGGCGCGCGCTGCCATCCCTACCGTTTCCAGGTCGGCACTGCTGTAATACATTTCATTTATATCGCCCACATAATCTAACCCGGAATTAGTACCCGAACCCGTAAGGTAGTTTTTGTACTGTTTGCCAAAGTTCATAAGATTACCGGTGGCGTTATAGCGGTTTTTATTACCATAACCCACAGTAAGGTTGCCAAACCAAACCGCCTTATACTTTTCGTCTATTGTAAGGTTTAGCGCTACGGCATCTGAGTTTTCTACGCCTTTTAGCAGCTTATTTTTAGAGTAATTGCGCAGTATCTCTATCTTATCTAAAGGCTTGGTGGGCATGTTTTTAGTAATAATACTGTAGCCGCGGTTAAAAAGGTCGTCGCCCTCTACCATAACGCGGTCTATGTCTTTATCGCCGTATTTTATTTTACCGTCGGGTTGTATGGTTATGCCGGGTATGTTTTTTAGCAGGTCTTCTACCACCACCTCTTTACCGGTGCTTAGTGCCTTGGCATCGTACACCAGGGTATCGCCTTTGCGCTTTATGGGCACATCTGCCTCTATAACCACCTCTTTTAGGGTGGCGCCGCCTTCTTTAAGGCTTATGTTGTGGGTAAGGGTTTTATCTTTTTCTGTAACGATAAGGGGCAGCACTACCTTTTCGAAACCTAAAAAATTTACCTCCAGGGTGTATTCTCCCGGTTTTTTAGCCTCAAGCTGGTAGCCGCCATTATCTGCAGAAATGGCAAACGACACTATTTTTTGCTCCTTGTCTTTAAGCAACACCGAAGCCCCCGGGAGCAGCTCCCCGGCCTCTGATTTTATCCTGCCGCTTATTTCGGTTTGGGCAAGTAACGGAAGGGTAAAACAGAAAAAAAAGATAATAAAATATTTAAACATAATGGCGGTATGGCGTAGATGGTATTCCTTTTAAAAAGCGGTTATTGTTCCCACTCGTATTTAAGCTCTAGCCCGAAACGTGGTATTTTAACGTCTGCCGACATTACATTAGGGCTATCCATATCTGTCTTTTTGGTTATGTTTTCTAACGCTTCTCTTCGGTCTTCTAAAAACTGCCTGTAGGTAATCGGTTTTTTATTTTTTGTTTTTACCAGTTTAGTAAAGTCGCTGTGTAATATGCTATTATCCTTAAATGCAATGTTTATGGCTTTATAAGTACATTCACCTGTCGCATCATAAGCCTCTAATATTAAACCAGGTAAACCATGTAATTTCCATGGGCCAACGGCAAGTGGTATTTCAGGAGTAAACCATGCGGTCCAGTCTCGCCCTCTGTAAGAGACAGTGGCCTTTACACAGGTATAATCAGCTATCACTTTTTGCTCTTCAGTTATTGTCCACCTTAAATCTGGGTAAATATCCTCAACCAGTACTTCATTGCTAACCATTAATTCAAAAAAAAGTAACTTCTTGTTCAGTAAATCTGTCTTGATGTAATCGTTATAAAAATTCTTTTTAGATGTATCCACAAACCGTGAATCGTTTTTATCGAACGATTGCCCCTCAGACACCTCTCCACCGTATATTTTATATATTGATGAAGTATTATCAGCAAAAAGTGTTGAATATGATCTTCCGTAAGTATTCAGAAATGTTACATTTATGAACTCTACATAGCCCACTTCTACATTAATTTTTTTTGATTGTGAAAAGCAGAAAAATGAACTTATACACAAGGCTGTAATTAATAGTATCTTCATAGATTATTATCATCAATATTATGTCCGGGAAAGCATTTTCCCGGACATTTTTTTAAATTAAAATTACTTGTCAGATATAGTAGCTGTAACTTTTACTGTGACTTTCGGACCTGCGTCTTTCTGTGCTTTATCTCGTTCTGCCTCGCCATATTTATCGCAATCCTCCTGTGATTTATCGTAAGAAAATTTAACTTTAAGATCAA
Source organism: Flavobacterium sp. RNTU_13 (assembly GCF_046614455.1). Classification (NCBI taxonomy): domain Bacteria; kingdom Pseudomonadati; phylum Bacteroidota; class Flavobacteriia; order Flavobacteriales; family Flavobacteriaceae; genus Flavobacterium; species Flavobacterium sp. RNTU_13. Next base: position 344,319 of record NZ_JBKJHB010000001.1, read on the forward strand.
ACGGTACCTTAGCTCCATTTTTATAATAAAGAAGTGTAACGGTACACGGATATGGCTCTTCTGCAGCATTAGCGGCTTCGTTTTTCAATACAATGTTTTTAACCGGGTCTGTAGCAGAAGCACTCATGTAAATTGAAAATAAAGAAAAAATACCCAAAAAAAGATTTTTCATAAAAATTAAATTTAAAAGGTTTGTAAATAATTAAAAAATATGTTGAGCAAGCTTGTCCTTACGTTTATGCAATAAAAACTATGTCCGGTATTTACCGAAATTTCACTGCTTTGAATAACTGTCTTAAAAAAGAATCCAGATAGAAGTTCCACAAGAATCTGCTTCGGAACTTATTTAATCGATATTGGTTTTGTTTGTTGTTGTAATATTAATACCTTTTTATCTTAAAACAAACTTGATCATTTCTTAAAAAAATGTTAATTGCGAAAAATCCGTAATGAGGTATTACCCTACTCCTCCCACTCGTATTTAAGCTCCAGGCCGAAAGGCGGTACCTTAACATCCGCCGATATTACATTAGGGTTCTCCATGTCTAGCTTTTTGTTTATGTTATCTAGCGCTTCTATACGGTCTTTTAAAAACTGCCTGTAGGTCATCGGTTTCTTATTTTTTGTTTTTACCAGTTTAGTAAAATCGCTGTGTAATATGCTGTTATCATTAAACGCTACAGTTATGGCTTTATAAGTACATTCACCCGTCGCATCAGAAGCCTCTAGTATTAAACCTGGCAAACCATGTAATTTCCATGGGCCAACGGCAAGCGGTATTTCAGGAGTAAACCATGCAGTCCAGTCTCGCCCCCTGTAAGAAACAGTTGCTTTTAAGCAGGCATAATCAGCTATCACCTTTTGCTCTTCAGTTATTGTCCACAGTAAATCCGGGTAAATATCCTCAACCAGCACATCATGCCTAGTCAGTGATCCAAAAAACAACATTTTTTTGTTAAGCAAGTCTGTCTTCATATAATTGTTATGAAACTTTTTTTTAGACATCTCCACAAACCGTGAATCGTTTTTATCAAACGATTGCCCTTCAGACACCTCTGCTCCGTATTTTTTATATACTGATGCAGTATTATCAGCAAAAAGTGTTGAATATGATCTTCCGTAAGTATTCAGAAATGACACATGCACAAACTCTATATAGCCCACTTCTACATTAATTTTTTTTGATTGTGAAAAGCAGAAAAATGAACTTATGCACAAGGCTGTAATTAATAGTATCTTCATAGATTATTATTGTCAAAATTATGTCCGGGGAAATGTTAATTGCGGAAAATCCGGAATGGAGTATTACCCTATTCCTCCCACTCGTATTTAAGCTCTATTCCATTACGCGGAGGTTTCTCTGCTTTATCAATTTGTAACCCCGGCACGTTAGCAAGGCTTGATAAACTATTATTCCTAGCCTCCTCCTGCTTCTCTAAAAACTCTCGATAAGGCATGGCTACTTTATTTTTAGACACCATTAGCGTTTTGAAATCCTTACTAAATAGCGCAGAAGTTTCGGTTTTAATTCCTTCAGCAGATATTCTGTATCGTTGTGTTACGTCATAACACTCCAGTATAAGCCCCGGAAGCCCATGCAGTTTCCACGGACCAAAAGAAACCGGTATCTCTGGCGTAAACCACGCAATCCATTCTCTGCCCCTAAAACTTGTTGTTGCTTTAGTACATTTATAGCCCGCTATAATTTTAGTATCATTGGTAACATCCCACTTAAAACTGTTGTAAGTGTCTGTAACTAATATAATATGCCCAGATAGTTTATCAAAAAACTGAAGTGTTTTGTTTTTATTATCTAACCTGAGATAGGTTCCCTCATTATTCCTAAGCCGCTCAATATTAAAAGTTGATGCTTCTGTAGGCTTCTCTTCCCACCTTTCAGTAGTGCTAAATTCCTCTTTATAAATAGATTCATTGTCTTGTATCCATAAAATGGTTTTGTACTTAAGTGGTAAATCGGTATTACAAAACATGGTGTACTGAACCCTCAGCCCTGCTTTAGTTTGGGCATACGCCGTAATGCAAAAAAAGAAGATGATTCCTAAAGTATATTTCATAACGGTTGATGATATATTACGCTGTATTGTATAAGCTGCCGCTACTCCTCCCATTCATATTTAAGTTCGAGGCCGCCGCGTGGTGCCGTTTTAACTTCAAGATTCATGTTAGAAATTTTTGACATTAAAACTTTATCCCTGTTTTCACTTGCCTCGGCCTGATCTTCTATAAATTTCTTTATATCTATTGGTTTAGTACTCTTAACAGCCATAAGATTAACAAATGGCTTTTCAAAAACGTCTCCTTTACTAAATTCTATCTTATCTATTTTAAACGCAAATCTATTGCTGCTATCGTTAGCTTCTAAAATCAACCCTGGCAATCCGTGTAGTTTCCACGGACCAAAAGATAACGGGATATCGTTTGTATACCATACATCCCATTGCCTTCCCCTATAAGCTGTAGTAGCTTTTACACAGTTATACCCTGCAATTTGTTTCTGTTCTTGTGTTATATTCCACTTTAAATCCGTGTAAATATCTTTAACCAAAAAAATGTTTTTGCCTATTACATCAAAGAAAAACATACGCTTACCATTACGATCAATGGTTATATACGGCTCATAATCAGATTTCAGCCTTTTTGGATCCACTTCAATCTCCGTGGGCATTTCTTCCCATCTTTCGGTGGTACTGGCCTTATCCTGATAAATGGAAACGTTATCTTTAACCCGTAAAATGGCTTTGTACTTAAGTGGTATATCGGTATTACAAAACACGGTGTACTGAACCCTCAGCCCTGCTTTAGTTTGGGCATACGCTGTGATGCAGAAAAGGAAGATGATTCCTAAAGTATATTTCATAACGGTTGATGATATATTATGCTGTATTGTATAAGCTGCCACTACTCCTCCCACTCATATTTAACCTCCTCCTGTTGTGCCCGGGGTGCCGTTACCCTTTCTGTTGATACATTTAATTGCTGAGAAAGCTCTCTCATTGCATTTTCTTCTGCTTCATCTTCGTCCAATAAAAATTGCTGATAGGTAATAACGGTTTTACTCCTTACAGGCATAAGCGTGGCGAAATCAGTTTTAAAAATCTTATCACTATCCAGTTTTTCAATCTTTGAAACACGATAGATAAATAAATTAGACACGTCAGACACTTCGAGTATCAAACCCGGAAGCCCTCTTAATTTCCACGGGCCAAAAGACGATGGAATGTCTGGTGCAAACCAGGCCGACCAACCTCTGCCACGATAGGTGGTGGTTGCTTTTATACACTTATATCCCCCTATTTGCTTAGATTCACTGGTTATGTTCCACTTAAAAGGCACAAAGTTATCTTTCACTAAAAACCAGTTTTTAAGTACGCCCCCATGCATCAGTATTTCTTTTGCCACAATATCTGTCCGGATACACGGGGATACCTCCACCTTCAGCACATCCTGATCTATATGCATATCTTTAAGATTTTCAGCTACAGGCTGTCCGCTCCAGGGTTCTCGGGAATTATGGTGTTCCTGCCATATAGAAACGCCATCTTTAATGTAAAGCGTGGCATTTAGTTTATAAGGAACGGCCAACCCCTTATAAATATCATATTCTATTTTTAAACGCTGCTGCTTTGGCTGGGCAAACGACAAACTCAGTCCCAAAAAAAGTAAGATGAATGTGTACGGCTTCATGGTTTATATCTATAAGTAGTTAGGTAATATTGCTGGTTTATAAATGGTTTTATTGTTCCCACTCGTATTTAAGTTCTTTCCCTGATCTTATCGGTATATCAACCCTCCCTGCACCTTTATTATCGTTATCTATAATTGCTCTGGTGTTTAGCAGGTATTCTTCATATAAATTAACAAACTCCTTATATCTTATAGGTTTAGAGTTTTTAGACTTATATAAGGCCGAAAACTCCTTATTAAATATATCGCTTTTAGTAAAGTCTAGTTTAAGGAGCTTTATTGCATATGTATTAGATTCGTCTTGAGCCTCCATTATAAGCCCCGGCAAACCCTGAAGTTTCCATGGCCCGTAAGGAACGGCAACCTTTGGCGCAAACCATGCAATCCATTTCCTTCCCCTAAACAGTGCTGTAGCTTTCGTACAAGAATATCCGGCAATCTCACGGGTTTCTTGCGTTAGTTCCCATTTGAGACTGTTAAGTGCATCTTCTACATAGAAAATGTTACCATTAATATCATCAAATAAGTATATCTTACGCTTCTTGTAATCAATTTTAGTGTAAGGTTCAAAAACATTTTCTGACGCTACAATAGTTGTATTACCATCGTCCTTACCACTTTTATTAAAACTTCGGGTATTATAATTTTCAAAATAAATGGTACTGTTATTATGACAATACAACGTTGCTAACATGGTATTAGGCAAATCAGTGTTATTGTAAACCCTGTATTCGGCTTTAAAATCATTGTTGTAATCTTGTGAAAAACAAACATTACAAATCATTAGCACCATTAAGAATATAGCTTTTTTCATACTTTGTGTAAATAATACTTTTTAGAGACTAGGGTTAAATTTTACCTTTCCTCTATTCCTCCCAATCGTATTTAAGTTCATAACCAAACCGTGGCACCTTAAAGTCGGGCACCACTATGGCTTTTGAGTCTGCATCCATTTGCTTGTCTAGATTATCAAAAAACTCCTTGTTCTTCTCAATGCACTCCCTGTATGGCATGGGCACTTTATTTTTAGTTTTTATCAATGATTTAAAATCACGCTGCAAAAGGTCGCAACCGGTGGTAGAAACCTTTACGGCATCAAACGAAACCTCACCAGTAGCATCATACGCCTGTAATATTAAGCCGGGGAGGCCGAGCAATTTCCAGGGGCCAAAGGGTGCCGGGATTTGTGGAGTAAACCACGCCGTCCAGGTGCGCCCCCTGTAGTATGCTTCTGCTTTGTAACAGGTGTACCCTGCTATTACTTTTGTTTCGCTTCCCACGTTCCAGTTAAAGCCGCCATACGTATCTTTAACTAATGCTATAGACCTGGCCAAATGAGAATACAGTAACAATTCCTTTTTTTCTGCATCGGCCCGGGTATACATGGTTTCTATTATGGGTAATACATCGCCGGTTATGGGGGCGGTATAATTTTTTGCAGATTGGGCATCTGAATAATTCTCACCTCCTAAATGATAAAAAATGCCTGCGCCTTCATTTGCAATAAGTCTATCATAACCTCCCGAATACGACGAAGCGAAAGGGATAGCCATATACATTTTGTAGGTTATCATAGTGCATTGGCGCTGCTGCGAGAAAGTAACTGTTGTAAAAACAAGTGTAAATAGTGCAAAAAAAGATTTCATGTAAGCGGTTTTGGTTTTCACTGGTTGGTCCCACCGGTTGTTTAGCAGGGACACCCTAATGTAAAACATAAAACTCCGCTTCCAGATATTATATTTCTTAAAAAAATGTTAACTGCGGAAAACCCGCAACGCAAATTAGGGTTTTACCCATGTAAACCCTAGCAGGATGCAAATTGTATAAAAAACCTATCTTTGCACCATGAAATGGCTTACTAACCTTTTTAAAGGCAAGAAAGAAGAAAAAGAAATTACAGACCCCATGAAAAAGTTCCTCATTGCCGGACTGGGAAATCCCGGTGCCGAATATGTAAATACACGCCACAATATAGGCTTTAAAATACTGGACCGCCTTGTACAACAGGAAGGGCTCAGCTGGGAAACCGCAAAACTGGGCCAGGTAGCGGAATATAAACTAAAGGGCCGCACCCTGATTTTACTAAAGCCTAATACCTATATGAACCTTAGCGGTAAAGCGGTAAAGTACTGGATGGATAAAGAAAACATAGCCAAAGAAAACCTTTTGGTGGTTACAGACGACCTTAACATACCCTTTGGTACCATACGCATTAAGGCAAAAGGTAGTGATGGTGGGCATAACGGTCTTAAGAACATTCAGCAGATTTTAAACACTGCAGATTATCCGCGCTTTAGGTTTGGTATTACAGACGCCTTTAAAAAAGGCCAGCAGGTAAATTATGTTTTGGGCGAATGGAGCGAGGAAGAAAAAACGGCAATGGGCGAACGCCTGGATAAGTCTGCCGATGCCATACGGGAGTTTGCGCTATCGGGTATTGCTAATACCATGAGCACTTTTAACGGCAAATAACGCCTTATTAAAATAGCAACAAAATAAAAAATGGCGACTGTAAATACAGCCGCCATTTTGTTTTATGTATAACGCAGTGATTATTTCACTACTATCTTACGGGTTTCTTTACGGGCACCATCTTGTACCGTTACAAGGTATACACCCTGCTCGGCATTATTCAGGTTTATGTTACCCGAAAACAGTCCGCTATTGGCAAACTTATTATTATATACTACCCTGCCACGAATGTCGTGTACCATAATGGTAATATCATTTTGGCTCTGAGAAGTAAACTCTACAGTAAACGTACCGTTGTTAGGGTTAGGATACACCACAAAGTTACTTAGCCCTACCTCAGGAGTGCTTAGTACATACTGAGATGAACATATTTGTACGGCCCATGAATTTATACTTCCGGTATCACCGCTTTGGGTATCCCTAAAACGTAGTTTCCAGTTACCGTTAATGGTAGAACCTACATAATTATTAAGGGTACCTACCGCCTTATATGTACCGGTAGTAGGGCTGGCGCACACTACAGAGCTACCGGCATCACTAAAGGTTACGTTAAGGTTTTGGCGGCTAGAACATTGTGCAGACCACAGGTTAACAGTTGTATTAAGCGGGTTTTGTACAGCTATAGTAAGGTCGCTTAGGTCTGTGTGTGTAGCATTTACAGCCACGTTTATAGATGAAACAGTTCCCGAAATTCCGCTAACCGCTACCTGTTGCGTTGTGTAGGTAGAGTTACCGTCTGGTATGGTTGCACCCGTGTTATTTGTAAATGTTTGGCAGTTTGTTACCAGGGTATAGCCTATAACAATGCTTTCAAGATTTACGGCATAAAATACGTTACCTACTGATTTTACCATAACACGGCAATCTGTACCTGTAACACCAGCCGGAACCGTTATAGTCTGTGTACCATCGTTTGCAGTACCGCTTGCTAAAACAGTATCAAAACTTTGTCCTCCGTTAGTAGAAAGAAGTATATCTACCTTAGCACAGTTAATACTGTTAGCAGTGGTACCTGCTACATCCCATGTTATGGTTTGCTGGCTGTTGTTATCCCAGGTAACACCTGTGGTAGCCTGCGAAGTAACCTGGAACGGACCCGCAGCTGACTTTACAACTATAGAGGTTTCGTCTGTTTTTGTGTAGCCTCCTACGCGGTCGTTAGATGCACCTGCTACGTTGTCTTTACCGGTAAGGGTAAACTTCATGGTACGGCTTGTATTTGAAACCGACTCCCACGTAGATGAAAGTGCACCTGTAAGCACAGTTTCAAGTTCAGGGAAATAACGTACAGGCGTAGCCGTAGGCACTAAAGACCTAAAATTAGCTCCTGTAGTTTTTGTTAGTGAAGGAAAGCTTGATGAACCCGATGTAGCGCTAGTACTAGGGTCATTTTCTTCCCATAGGTAGGTAATGTTTGAAGCATTGCCCGACATACCTACTCCCGAAAGCACAAATGCCGTACCCTTAGGTATGTTGTAATCTGTACCTGCGTTTACTACAAAGTCTGCGTTATTCATTGAAGAATTTTGCCCACAACTCTTATTAGCGAGGTTAGATTGTATTTGCTTAAGGTTAGCAGCGGTAAAATAAGGGTCTGAATGTTGTTGTATGTCAAAGCCTTGCGATACTCCTGCATAGCCCATAATGGTACTACCACTACCCGGCTCTGTTTGCGGAGAAATATTTGCAGTTCCTACACCTTCATAGTTATATGAAAAAGAGTGGTTACCACCCAGCTGGTGGCCCATTTCGTGCGCTACAAAGTCTATATCAAAACTATCTCCCTTAGGTATATTGTTAGACGGCGAGGTAATACCACTACCTTTTTGTCCATCTATACAAACACAGCCTATACAGCCGGCATTACCGCCTCCGCCAGACCTTCCGAAAAGGTGGCCTATATCATAAGCATCTTCGCCTATAACAGATGTAAGCGTATTTTGCAGCTCTGTATTCCAGTTATCCATATCCGTCGCATTAGAATACGGGTCGGTAGAAGCATTGGTGTAAATAATGCTGGTTTCGTTATCAATCATTATAAGGTTAAGGGCCAGGTCTATTTCAAACACGCCGTTAACACGGGTCATGGTAGTATTCATAGCTGCCAGTGCACCTGCCGTGCCATTAAAGTAGCTACCGTACTCACCCGTACATGATAGTGCAAGCCTGTACGTTTTAAATATACGCGAACTTGATTGTGCAGAACGCTCTGTAAGTTTATCTGCTGCGTTAATTAAAGAAGCATCTTCGCGCGTGGTACAAGACCATGGCAGTTTACCTTTATCGCGCTTATCGCCCGATTGAAAGATGGCATATACAGCTGCATTTGTGGTATAAGGTTCTATAAATTCAGCTTTACTATCGGCTTTTATAACCATGGTTTGAATCCCAGACGGATCTACACTCATACGAAGGTGTGCTGTAGGATTATCTAAGCCGTGCCCTGCATACGAGCGTATTTCAGGGAAGTTCTTTTGTAGTAACGGAGAAAAGTTTGAGGCTTCAAAAACCTCATAGCGTTCTGCAGATCCGTCCAGCGTAGGAATAGATATAATTACCCCCGGTGCTCCAGACCAGCGTTGCGGCGCCGTGGCAAGCGCCTTCTTAAGCGTTTCCACATCAATGGAAACAAGGGTTAGGCCTTCCTTAGCATTGGCAAAAAGAGGGCTTTTTTCACCAAGGGTTTCTACCTTAGACGATTCCAGTATCGTCCAGGAGCCTCCCTTTTGTGAATAGCCTGCCGTAATGCTTAACAGGGCGCTAACACATAATAGGAATTTTTTTTTCATTGTTAACAAAATGTTTAGGTAGTCAATAGAGGGCAAATATACTGTTAATATTGTGTTTTTCATCGACACATTTCTAGGTGTTTACCGACAAACTATGTTAAAATTCAAACATTTGACGAATTACATACAATTTTAAAACATATATTAACACAATAAATTAATTTTGCCTTAATTAATCAGGATTGGTTTTGAATATCTACAACGCTATAGAGGAGTTCCCTCAAAACATAAAAACCGTGGTTACCTTGGGCACTTTTGATGGCGTGCACCAAGGACACAAAATATTACTGAACCGGTTATTGCAGGCAAAACAAAAAACGGGCTACCAAAGTGCGGTGCTTACTTTTTTTCCGCATCCGCGTATGGTACTGCAACAGGGAGGCGAATTTAAACTGCTTAATACCATGGCAGAAAAAGCTACCCTGCTACAACAACAAGGCATAGACAACCTTATTATACACCCTTTTAGCCTGGAATTTTCAAGGCTTACCGCCGAAGAATTTGTAAAGAACATACTGGTAGACCGCCTTAACGTAGCGGCAATTATTATAGGCCATGACCACCGTTTCGGCAGAAACCGCACCGCTACTACCCAAGACCTTGAAGAAATGGGCAAAGAATACGGTTTTGAAGTGGAGCAAATCTCGGCATTTGAAGTGCAGCAAACTCCCGTAAGTTCTACTAAAGTACGCAATGCCCTTGCCGAAGGAAACATAACCCTGGCTAACAACTACCTGGGCTACCCGTACTTTATTACCGGCATCGTAGCCAAAGGGCAGCAACTGGGCCGCACCATAGGTTTCCCCACAGCAAACCTGCACGTAGCCGAAGACTACAAACTTATACCCGCGCACGGCGTATACACGGCATCGGCACAGATAAACGGAAAAACGGTATACGGTATGCTAAACATAGGCGTTCGGCCTACGGTAAGCGGCTTTGGGCAAACCATAGAAACGCATTTTTTTGATTTTAACGAAGACATTTATAATACACCGTTACAACTAAACCTGCACTCCAGGATTAGGGATGAACAAAAATTTGAATCGCTGGACGCGCTTAAAGCACAGTTACATAACGATGCACAAACGGCACGGGCATATTTTAATCTGTAAAAAATAACCTCAGCAAAAGTATAATCAGCCTTAAAATCATAATGATTTTAAGGCTGATTTGTTTTTTACCCCTGCGTGAAACAGCCCCAACTTTAAAACTCCTTAACAACAATTGGCAAATGTTTAAGGAACAAGCACTTACATTTTACGTAACTTTAGTGTAAGCCTTTGCCTGATAAGGTGCTGCAGCCGTAGTTGCCGGCAAAGGAGGTATGAGTACTGAAACAACAACTTTAAAACTACCTGTTTATGAAAACTTCAAGAATCTTAACAAACGGAATCATCATTTTCTTAGGTATAGGCGTATTTTTCCTGTTCATGGAACTACTTGGGCTGTCTAAAAACATCTACTTACGCCTTATCAATTTTGTGTTTGTAATTTATGGCGTAAACCGTACACTACAGCAAAACCATGATGAGGGCAATTATGGCTACTATACTAACCTGGCTGCCGGTCTGCTTACATCGGTAAGTGGTTTAATAATGAGTGTGGCTGCATTTTTAATTTATGTAAGCATACAAGGCGGAGACACCTACCTGGAAAGATACCATCAGTCGTACCTGTTTGGTAGTGGTAATCCATCAATGTACCAATTTGGTATAAGCCTGTTCCTGGAAGGGCTTGCGGCCTGCGCCATAACCTCGTTTACGCTAATGCAGTTCTGGAAAGATAAAGACCGTAAAATCAACGCGGTAGACGACGTTAACCACAACAGCTACTAATCTTTAGGGGGTAGCGTATATCATTTAAGCATAAATTAGTTACTTTTGGTGCAAATAATTTTGTTATGAGCAACAAAAGACACGATTGGACAAGGGACGAAATAATAGCATTATATAACAAGCCCTTTATGGAGCTGCTATACGAAGCAGCTACAGTACACCGCCAGCACCACGACCCTAACGTGGTACAGGTAAGTACACTACTTAGCATAAAAACCGGCGGTTGCCCGGAAGATTGTGGCTACTGCCCGCAAGCTGCCCGATACCATACCAATATAGAAGGTAACGACCTTATGAGCGTGCAAACTGTAAAAGCACAGGCCCTTCGTGCCAAGGCTTCAGGATCTAGCCGCGTATGTATGGGTGCCGCATGGAGAAACGTAAAAGACGGACCTGAATTTGACCAGGTGCTGGAAATGGTACGTACCATTAACAAACTGGATATGGAGGTTTGCTGTACCCTGGGTATGCTTACCGAAAACCAGGCAGCGCGCCTTGCAGAAGCCGGATTGTATGCCTACAACCATAACCTGGATACGTCTCCGGAATATTATAAGGAGGTAATTTCTACCCGTGGGTACGATGACCGCCTTAAAACCATAGAAAACGTAAGGAAAACTAACGTTACTGTATGTAGCGGAGGTATTATAGGTATGGGCGAAACGGTAGAAGACCGTGCCGGTATGCTTGTAGCATTGGCATCGTTAAACCCACAGCCGGAATCGGTGCCTATTAACGCGCTTGTTGCCGTAGACGGAACTCCGCTTGAAGACCAAACCCCGGTAGAAATATGGGAAATGGTGCGTATGGTAGCCGTTACACGTATTGTAATGCCTGAAACACAGGTTAGGCTTTCGGCAGGCCGTACCCAAATGAGCCGCGAAGGACAGGCCATGTGCTTCTTTGCCGGTGCCAACTCTATATTTGCCGGTGATAAGCTGCTTACCACGCCAAACCCTGACGTGAATGAGGACATGAAAATGTTTGAAACACTTGGGCTACAACCGCAAAAACCGTTCATTAAGCTAATGCAGCCGCAAACGGTAGAAGCTGAAGATTCGGCATACCAGTCGCTTGGCGAAAAGCCAAAATGGAGCCGCCCGGGCCACACTATAGACCGTAACCTTAAAGCAAGCGGCAAGTCTGTAGAGGAAATTACTGAATAACAACGTGTTTACATAGTATACAAAAAGCCCGAAACATAATGTTTCGGGCTTTTTTTTGCATACGCAAATTTTAAAAACTGACTAACTTTAAAAGAATTGATATATAAAAAGGGATTTATTTCTTTACAAAACTGTCTATAATAGCATCTACCTCCTGCTGGGTAGCATCTGCCTTTAAGGCAAACAACTTACCGAATAGCGATTTTTTATCTACTTTTTCCTGAAGCGCTAAATCTTTATCGGCAGCAAAAACCTTATCCCATTTGGTACGCACTTTAAGCCAAAGCGCTTTGTTTTTTGCCCACCAGTCCTGTGCTATTTTACATTTGCTGTCGGCTACTTTAGTATACACATCCATTCCTTTTTCCTGCGCCAGTAATACATCGTTACCGTTTGCATCCCTTACCAGCTTGTCGTTATCCTGCTCGTGCAACCAACCAAAAGCGGTAATCTCATGAATATTCCTTCTTTTCAGCACATTATAGTCGCTGCGCTTGGTATGTTCCCTGCGTGGTAGCGGAGCATCGGTAGTGTTCATCCAGTAATGCTTGCCGTCTATATGTACCCAGCTTGCCGTGCCCTCATATCTTGGGCTGTCATCTACCTGATATACTTTTTGTGTCCACTGCCCTTTAACCTCTTTGGCAGGTAGCTTTTTATACTTCCAGGTGTTATCCTTAAAAAAAGTATACAGCTCAGTATTTTCATACAGCCAGTCCTGGCGCCAGTGTTTTACAATATCATCTTCTACAGGGCCTGTTATAAGCAGGTGCTGCATTACCACCTTGTTAGGGGTATCTTCTACCAGCTCTATCCACTCCAGTGCTTTCTCATGTTTGGTTTCAGAGGGTTTATAGCTGGCACTGTCTTTAGGGTAACTAAAGGTTTCAGTAAAATTAAACTGTACTTCGTAGCAGCCACACATGGATTTAATGGCTTTTTTATCCTCTTGCTGGCTGGCTTTCTGAGCCACGCCATTAAGTGTAAACAATGAAGCAGTTAGCATTAAAAAGAGTCTGTTGTTTTTCATAATACGGATATGATTCTAAAATTTTGACAGGGCAAAAATATTAAATTAATTTAGAATAAATAAAAATAGAGTATATATTTGCAACAAATTATTCAGAATGCTTCTAAATAAAATTTGCATAGCAGGTATTTTTTTATATGGATGTAATGCCGTAGCCCAGCAGCACACGGTGCAGGATTCGGTAAAAAACACGCAGCTAAATGAGGTAATGATAACCGCCACCCGAAACACCCGCCAGCTGGCTAACCTGCCGCTACCCGGTGCAGTAGTAGACTCTGCAACCATAGCGCGTGCCGGCATAGCACGTCTAAACGAAATACTATCTGAACAAACCGGGCTTATTACAGTAGCCGACTTTGGCGGTGGCGAAGGGTTGCAAATGCAGGGCTTAGACGCTGCCTACACCATGATTATGATAGATGGAGTGCCGCTTGCCGGGCGCACAGCAGGCACACTAGACCTTTCGCGTATTACCGTAGGCAATATAGAACGCATAGAAATAGTTAAAGGTGCTTCGTCTGCACTGTACGGGTCAGAGGCTTTGGCAGGGGTAATTAATATCATTACCAAAAAACCAAAGCCAAATACGCTAAAAGGCGTTGCTGCCTACCGCTATGCATCATTTAAAACCCACGATGCTAACGTTACACTAAACGGAGGTTACAAAAAGCTTGTGGCATCGTTATTTGCCAACCACTACATAAACGGTGGTTACGACCTAAACACATCAACACCAAACAAAACAGTAGAGCCGTATGTAAACACCACAATTCAGCCGAAGCTGGGTTATACTATAAACGATAAGCTTAACATCAACGGGTCGTTTAGGTATTACAACCAGCTACAGGATTACAAGCTTTATAGCAGCGAAACCAACTACAGCGGAAAAACAGAAATAAACGAGTGGAATGCACAACTGAAAGCAGACCATAAATGGACCGACAAATCACGCGCGGAATACGAAATTTACACCACCAATTATCGCAACGGCCAGTATCTGAACAGCCCTGAGGGTACACCTTACGAAAACAGCTTTTACAACCAGTGGCTCATACGCCCCGAGATTCGCACCATGTATAATCTTAAAAAAGGCATTTTTACAACCGGTATTGGTTTTAACCATGAGTCGCTTAACCGCACCTATTTTCAGAGTGAAGCAGTATTTAATTCGGGTTACGCCTACGCACAGTACGACTATAACCCCGGCGGCAGGCTTAACCTGCTTACCGGCCTGCGCTACGATGCCCACAGCAAGTATCGCTCGCAGCTAAGCCCAAAGATTGCCGCTAACTATAAGGTTTCTGAAGCTTTGTCTGTAAAAACATCGGTAGGCTACGGATATAAAGCCCCTGATTTCCGGCAATTGTATTTCAATTTTACCAATTCATCGCAAGGGTACAGCGTGCTGGGCTATAATGTAGTGCAGGAACAACTAGCGGCGCTTGAAGCCGCCGGGCAAATCACCCGCCTTTACGACGTAAACCTCGGGAGCCCTTTAAAGCCGGAGAGTTCTATAAACTTTAACCTTGGGGCGTATTATAAAAAAAAGGCACTAAAAGCCGATATAAACTTCTTTTACAACTCCATAAACAACCTCATCGATTCGCGCGCGGTGGCACTTACCACTACGTCGCAAACCATATTCAGCTATATAAATGTAAACCGTGTATTTACCTACGGAACCGAACTAAACGCACAGTACAACATTACTGATAACCTTCGTTTACAGGGCGGATACCAATACCTTGTAGCCAAAGACCCTGATGTTATAAACAAGATTAAACACGGGGAAGTATTTGCCCGCGACCGTAATACGCTGGAATCGTTCCAACTGAAACGCTCTGATTATTTCGGGTTGTTTAACCGCTCACGCCACATGGCTAATTTAAAACTATACTACACCGTGCCTGTATGGAAAACCGATTTGTCACTAAGGGCGGTGTACCGTAGTAAATATGGCCTAACCGACTCTAACGACAGCCAGGGCGTGCTGGATAAGTACGACACATTTGTAAAAGGCTACGTATTGCTGCATGCATCGGTTACACAGCCCCTTGGCAAACATTTCCTGCTTCAGGGCGGGGCAAATAACCTCTTGAACTATACCGATCCGGTTAATATATCAAACCTGCCGGGGCGCATAGCCTACCTAAAACTTCAGTATAATTTTTAATCCTAAATACATAATTTCAAAACTCAAAAAGATGAAAAACCTATTTAAAACGTCTGTCCTTGCCTTAACCGTTTTACTTGCTTCATGCGATAACGACGATAACAACACCCCTGCGGCTACCGCTGCCGAAACGGTAACTGTATCTAACCTGTATGCACCACAAAGCGGTGGCCAGGGCCAGCCGGTAAGCGGGGCGTTTACTAAATTCAGCTTTTCGCAAAACGCTACCGTAACAGACGACAGTTGGGATATAGCCTTCCGTGGTACCTCAATCATAGTAAACGGTGGTAGTGTTATAGGTGTTACAGATGAGCCTGCACGTACTGGCGTAGCGGCAGCCAGCACCGTAACCGGAACCTTTGCATCGGTTACAGCCATTCCTGCCGAAAGCACCTTTACACAAGACGCTACCGGTACGTATGCTATAAGCAACTGGTATAATTATGATGCTGCTACACACATTATAAGCCCGGTAGCAGGAAAAGTATATGTGGTAAAAACCCACGATGGCAAATATGCCAAATTCGAAATACTAAGCTATTACAAAGATGCACCTGCTTCGCCTGAGGCTACTTCGCCATCGCGCTATTACACCTTTAAATTTGCCTATAAGCCAAACGATAACACTACATTTTAATACCTTAAGCCCTCCACTACCGGAGGGCTTATTATTTACGGGAGTTTAGTTATATTTGGGCAAAAACACGGGCATGACCTTTCGCCATTTTTATATATCCCTTTTAATGGCACTGCTTTGTACACCACTATGCGCGCAGACAGTAGCTCAATGCGATACGCTTATTAAAAGAGGCGTAAATGCCATGTGGCAAAAACAGCATGCAAAATCGCTGGAACTGCTTACAGAGGCACGCACCATGGCCGAAAAAAACCACTGGTACAAACAGCAGTTTCTTGCCCTTAATAATATTGGCGCCAATTATTATAACCTGCTGGATTATGGCGAAGCGCTAAATTACTATCTGGAAAGCTACACCCTGGCAGTAAAAAAACTTAACCCCACCAGCGAAATGGTGGTGCTAAACAATATAGCCATACTCTACTCTACCGAAAAAAACTTCGCCAAGGCAAAAGAGTACCTTAACAAGGCCTACAACATTGCAGCAGAAAATGGCGATACGCTTAAAACGGGCCTGTATGCCATGAATTTAGGCCAGGTAGAAAACGAAGCAAAAAACTACAAGGAAGCCCGCCGTTATATACTGCTTTCGATACCCATGCTAAAACACGATGCCAACCTCTACAGCCTGGGGCAGGCTACACTTATTGAGAACGATTTTTATCTGGGCAATGCCATAAAGGCACGGCAGGCGGCCATGCAACTACTCCCCACGTTAAAAAACCCGGGGTTTAATGATATTGGGCTTATACTTAATATGATTGTAGCACGCAGTTACATACAAACAAAAAATGCAGACGAAGCTATAAAAAGCATAACTAAAATATTAGCCTCCACACCCGGGCTTAACATGCAGCAGGAACTTTATAGCCTGCTGGCACAGGCATACACCCTGAAGCAGGACTATACGGGAGCACTGCGTTATAAAGACTCGGTTTTAGCAACCGAAAAGAAACTGACCAAAACAAAAAATGCCGAACTCTACCAAACCAGCCGTGTGAAGTTTGAATTGCAGGACTACCAAAACCAGCTGGCCATAAACAAAGAGAAGCTAAAATCAGAACGGAATTTTACCTACTACCTTGCCGCCACAGGCCTGGCGCTTATTATTATTTTAGTACTCATAGCCCGCAACCAGTCGGTAAAAAACAGGCAAAAGCAGTTAATATCCGAACGGAATGAAAAAGCACTGGAGCTGGAACTGGAACAGGAAAAAAATGAAAGACTACTACTAGCCCAGCAAATACATGAAAAAGAAGCGGCAGCCCTGCTGGAGCAGGAACGCCTGAAGACCGAAATAGAAGCCCGTAATCGTAAACTTTCGGCACGTGCCCTTTATCTTACAGAGCGTAATACCCTTATAGAAGATCTTATACAAAGCGTGGGAGAAAATCCTGCACTGGCAGGTAACCCGGCACTTATGCAGCACATAAAGTCGTTAAAGGTACACCTGAAAGGCACGGCCGACTGGGACAGTTTTGTAACGCATTTTGAAGAAGTAAACAACCGCCTGCTGGAAAAACTGAAAACCGCCCACCCGGCACTTACCGCTAACGACCTGCGCTTTATAGCCTACATATATATGAACCTTACCACCAAAGAAATTGCAACCCTGCTGCATATAACGCCCGAGGCATGCCGTAAACGCAAGGAGCGGCTCTCGGCAAAAATGGAACTCCCGGAAGGTACACCGCTCTATGATTACCTGCTTGCAGTGTAACCGTGGGTGTTAAAAAAAATAAAAAATACGCTATCTTTACCGCTACCAACAAAAACATTCCATGAATAAGAAATTATTTGTAATGGCTGCGCTCATGGCTGCCAATACCATTTTTGCTCAAAACAAGGACACTGAAAATGCCGACCGCCTTTTTGCGCGTTTTGAATATGTAGATGCTGCTAAAGAATATCTTAAGCTGGCCCAGAAAAAGAAAGACCCCTACGTATACAAGCAACTTGCCGAAAGCTACTTTAATGTGTACAACACCCGCGAAGCCGCTACCTGGTATGCTAAAGCAACCGAATTTCCTCAGGATGCCGAAACCTACTATCGCTATGCACAAATGCTGCGTGCAGAAGGCAAACACGAAGAGGCCAATGTGCAGATGCAAAAATTTGTCAAACTCGCTCCGGCAGACCAGCGCGCCATAGCGTTTAGCAAAGACCCTAACTACCTGCCCAGGCTACGCAGCCAGGCAAAACTGTTTGACGAAAAAATACTGAACATTAACGATGACAAGTACAGTGATTTTGGGGGAGTATTAGCGCAGGACAATACGTTTTATTTTACCAGCTCGCGCAATGTGCTTCGTAAAAAATACGGGCGAAATGAGGAGCCTTACCTGGATATGTACTCGGCTACATACAACAACGGGGCTTTTACAGAACCATCGGCCATTAACGAAATCAATACCAAATGGCATGATGGGCCTGCATGTATTTCGGCAGACGGTAACGTGATGTATTTTTCCAGCGAAAGCTTTATAAACGGTGCGTTTGTAAAAGAAGGGGGCGCCAGTACAGGCTTTATTCACCTGTTTCGGGCAGAGAAGAAAAACGGCAAATGGGGAAATATAAAATCAGTACCATTTAACGGAAAAACATGGAGTACGGGTAATGCCAGCCTTAGTGCCGATGGTAAAACACTGTATTTTGCCAGTAACAGGCCGGGCTCTATGGGTGGCAGTACAGACATTTGGAAAGTAGCCATTAAAGGCGACAACCAGTACGGCGAACCCGAAAACCTGGGCAGCACCATAAACACTGAAGGACGCGAAAACTTTCCGTTTATTACGGCAGACAACAAGCTGTATTTTGCCTCAGACGGACACAAAGGCTTTGGCGCACTGGATATTTTTGTGGCAGATCTTACCCAAAAAACCGAGCCTCAAAACCTGGGGCAACCGGTTAACTCGGCTAAAGATGATTTTTCGTTTACATTTAATACCGAAAACAATATTGGCTTTTTTAGCAGCAACAAAGCCGGAAAAGACAATATGTACATGGCTATACCATTGTGTGGTGTAGATGCCATTGTTACCGTTACAGACAAAATTACAGGTAAGGTAATACCGCAGGCTAACGTAACTATACTGGATGATAGAAACAATGTTATAGAAAGCCACAAAACAGCTATGGATGGTACTACTACCTATGCGGTAGACTGCAACAAGGCGTTTACGTTTCAGGCAGAAGCGGCGGGATACGAAAATGCAACGTTTACCATGGCGGCTTCTAAAGGTGGCAAGCAGCAGGTGCAGGCGGTATTAAACCCGCTTTCGGCACTTATTGTAGAAAACCGTATTATGCTGAACAACATCTACTTTGAGTTTGACAAAAGCTTTGTAACCCGCGAAGCCGCATTTGAGCTCAACAAACTTGTAAGCATAATGAAGGCGAACCCTACTATGGTTATCAGCGTAAAGGCGCACAGCGACTCTAGGGGTAGTGACGAGTATAACCTTAAATTATCAGACGAGCGTGCAAGGGCTACCGTACAATACGTTATCAGCCAAGGAATAGCATCCGAAAGAATCAGCGGTAAAGGCTATGGCGAAACCGAGCCTCTGGTAAGATGTGGCGACAAGTGTACTGATGAGGAACACGCCAAAAACCGACGCACCGAGTTTATTATTATAAAAAAATAACACCACTCACCGTTGGCAGGATACGCAATGGCATAACATTTGGGTAAATTTTAGGAAACAATTTTCTTACAAATAACAACCCTTTAGTAATTTTGTGTAGCTAATCTGCTTAAACGTATGGCTTTAAATCTAACAGAAATTGAGCGTGTAAAAACCATTTCGAAAGAAGACTTTTATAACAACTATGTTAAGAAACAAAAGCCGCTGGTTATAGAGGAACTTACCCATGACTGGCCGGCCTTCGAAAAATGGAAATTAGACTATATAAACGACATAGCCGGAAACAAAACAGTACCACTGTATGATGACCGGCCGGTATCGCACAAAGATGGGTTTAACGAGGCGCACGCGTCTATGAAAATGAGCGAGTATATACAACTGCTTAAGTCAAAACCCACAAATTACCGGATTTTCCTTTATAATCTTATGAAGGAGGTGCCGGCACTTAAAAACGATTTTAAATGGCCCGATATAGGCCTGAGGCTGGTAAAACAGCTGCCTATGCTGTTTTTTGGCGGCGAAAACAGCCGGGTGTTTATTCATTATGATATAGACTACAGCAACATACTGCACTTTCATTTTCATGGAAAAAAGCGCTGTATATTGTTTGACCCTGAGCAAACGCCCTATTTGTATAAAGTACCGCACGCGCTTATATCAAGGGAGGACATAGATTTTGACAACCCTGATTTTGACAAATGGCCGGCGCTAAAAGAGGCAAAAGGACTGGTGTGCGAACTAAACCATGGCGAAATGCTGTACATGCCCGAGGGCTACTGGCACTACATGAAGTACCTTACGCCGGGCTTTAGCATGAGCTTAAGGGCGTTTCCACGAAACCCGGTTAACCTCATGAAAGCCGCTTACAACGTTACGGTAATGCGCTACTTTGACAATCTTATGCGCCGCGTACGGGGCCAAAAGTGGATAGATTACAAAAACCGCGAAGCGGTGGTAAGAACCCACAAAAAACTAAATCTACCGGTAGAATACGTACAAAACCCGGTGGGGTAAACATAACATCCCGCGCCTTTAGGTGCGGGATTTTTTTATCTTTGCGCTAATGGATACAGGGCACACCTCTTACACCGTAGAAGAAGCTACACGAAAGCTGGAGTACTTTTGCAGCTACCAGGACCGCTGCCATGACGAAGTACTGCAAAAGCTGAAAAGCCTCCACATGATTCCGCAGGCCATAGACCACATTATGGCGCACCTTATAGAACACAACTTTTTAAACGAAGAACGGTTTGCATGCAGCTTTGCCCGCGGTAAATGGCGCATAAAACACTGGGGAAAAAGGCGTATAGTACAGGAGCTTAAACTACGCGGCATATCAAAATACAATATAGATAAAGCCCTGAAGGAAATCAACGAAGACGATTATATTCAAAATTTTGATACGCTGGCGCAGGAACAATGGGATAAAACCCGCGAAACCTCAACACTTAAAAAGAAAAAGAAAGTAGCTGATTTTCTGCTAAGAAAAGGCTACGAAAGCCATCTTGTATTCGACAAACTAGAACAACTAACACACTAAGCAGTGTTTAAAAATTAGCTATTTTATAACTGCTAAAATTTTGTTAACTTAGCTCACGGTTTTTGCTCCTGCAAAAACACGCTTTAATAAGCAGCTATGAAACACATTTACTTTAAAATAGCACTATTCTTATCCCTTTCATGCTTTGCGCAAAATCACGTTAGCGAAGCGTATAAACTGGAAAGGCAGGCAAAATCACAGGTTTTAAAAAATCCGGAAGGTGCACTTACGCTGGTAAAGCAGGCCTTGCGTAAACCAAACCTTACCGATACCATTTACGGATCGTTATACAACATATACGGTATTTACTTTGGCATGAAGGGCAATAACGACTCGCTTATTTATTACCAGAAAAAATCCATTTCTTACTTAGAAAACTATCCTGAAAAAAGGGCACAAAGCCTTATTCCGCTGGGTGTGGGCTACCGTAACAAGGGCGAACACGAAATGGCGCTTAACTACCTGAACCAGTCGCTGGAAATATTCAGAGGGCAAAAAAATAACCGTGGCATGGGTACCGTTTACGGCGAAATAGGTAGTGTATACAATACACTGGGTGATTACGAAAAATCTGTAAAATACCTGGTTCAGGCGGTAGAACTACTAAAAAAAGATAAGGCCACAGACAAGCTGCCCGCCGTACAGCAAAAACTGGCCAATACCTATCTGGCACAAAAAAACTTCAGTTTTGCCATAGACCTTTATAATGCCTGCCTACCCGAATTTAAACGCCTGGGGCAAATGAAAAACTACTACCTTACCCTGGGCAACCTGGCTGAGGCATACATACATACCGATAACTTTAACAAGGCTATAGAGGTACTTAACGAATCTATAAGAGGCTCAGAATTTTTTGGGGATAAAACTATACTGGGAGTTAACTATGCTAAGTTGGGCAATGCCGAGCAGTATCTTAAACATTATGACAAGGCTTTTGCCGCGTATGATAAGGCGACAGAGCTAATGATAGCATCGGGCTCTAACAGGGTTATACGCATTTCCGGAGAATATATAGGGCTGCTAAGCAAGCACAAGCAATATACCAAAGCTATAGAGGTAATAAAAAGGGTGGATAAGCTTAACATGTACAGCAAAAGTAACCCCGAAGACCAGTCTATTTACAAAAAAGCGGTAGGAGATGCCTACAGCGGCACCCAGCAGGCCGATGCTGCCATAGCGGCGTACCAGCAAAGCATAAAGATAAAAGACTCACTTGCCGAAGCAGACCGTAGTAAAGCCATACGCGAAATGCAGGCAAAGTTTCAAACCGAGCTGCAACTGGAGAAAAACCACAGCCTTGAAGCCAATAATAAACTGCTCCAAAAAGACCTGGAAGCAGAGCAAACCCGCAGATGGCTGTACCTAACCGGAGGCATTGCACTGCTTGTACTGGTGCTTATGGCACTGCGTAATTACCGCATTACGTCAAAGCTGCAAAGAACAAAGCTGCAATCATTAGAAGCAGAAAAAAACATGATTGCCCAGCAGCACCTGCACGAACAGGAACTTACCAATGCGCAGCGTAATATTATAGACGAAAAACAGCGCGAACTTACCAGCACGGCACTGCGTATGGCTAACCTTCAGGATAGCCTGAACCAAATGATAGACAAGTGTAATAACGGGGAAATAAGCCGCGTAAGCGACCTTAAGAAAGAGTTACAACTGCTATCGCGCCAGGAAGACTACTGGAAACAATTTGAAACCCGTTTTAATCACGTTCATCCTGAGTTTAGTAACTCATTGCAAAACCGCTTTAATAAACTTACTAAAAACGACATTGAGTTTTGTTCGCTGCTAAAACTTAATTTAAGCAACAAGGAAATCGCATCGCTGTTGCAAATTTCTCACGAAAGTGTGATTACTAAAAAGTACCGCATTAAAAAGAAAATGGAAATCAACGACGATGAAACGTTTGAGCGTTTAATCAAAGAGATGTAATAGCACTACATTTGATTTTCAGATTTTTAAAAGCAATTATTTTTTCCAGCGGATAGACTCTACAAGGTTTTGCATATCATTCTTAATGTATGCGGCAGCCGGCATTACAGAGTCGAAATTAGGCCTGGCATAAAAGTACATAGACCCAGTAACAAAGTGGTGCACGCTGTCAGTTACATAAAACTGTGCATTAGTAGCAGCATTACCCCCCACGCTCGAAAACATTCCGTATACCTTGCTGTCTTTGTTCATATACGGTAGGGTATTTATGTTATCGGCTTTAATAACGTGCTCATACGTCAGCTTTTCGGCATCTTTTATTAGCAGGTCAAGGTTGTTATTTACCGGCTTATAGCTAAGGTAAATCGTAGCCTTCATTTTAGGATATTCTATAAGCAGGTTGCAATTACCTTTATCTTTTATACGCGCAAAAGAGTTATAGTCAAAAGTAAACGGGCACCCCTGATTAAAGTGCATATTGTTACCAAGCTCATAATCGAGCCTTAAAAAACCATCGGGCTTAGGGCTGGTATCGCCACCACAGGCTGTAAAGAAAGTTGAGGCAGCAGCCAATATAGAAAATGCTAAAAACTTATGTATGCGTTTCATGCAGGGTAACCTTAATTTGTTTTATTCTTCTGTTATCAACAGATTCTGCGGTAAAGATATTGCCATTAAAATTAATTTTCTGCCCCTTTTCAGGAAAATTACCGTTTAGCTCTATTAAAAATCCGGCCAACGTATCGGCCTCTCCCCGCTCCTGTTCAAAAATTTCCTCATCAATGCCGGTTATCCGGTAAAAATCCTTCAGGCTTATTTTGCCTTCAAACAGATATATGTTGTCATCTATCTGGCTAAACACCACATCATCCCCGGCATCAAACTCATCGCTTATATCGCCTACTATTTCTTCCAGCACATCTTCAAGGGTAATAATACCGGCAGTATCGCCATACTCATCTATAACCACTGCAAAGTGGCGTTTCATCCCCTGAAATTCGCGCAGCAAATCATCAAGCTTTTTAGACTCAGGTACATAATGTGGTTCGCGCAGCATTTGCTGCCAGTTAAAATCCTCAAGCGACGTGTGCGGTAACAAATCTTTTAAAAACAGCACCCCTTTTATCTGGTCTATAGAATTTTGGTACACCGGTATACGGCTGTAACCCGATTCTATAACCAGCCCCAGCAGTTCACGGTAGGGCGTAGTTACAGGCAGGGCAAAAACATCAATCCGCGGCGTCATTACCTCGCTAGCCTCGGTAGTGCCAAAGTTTACAATACCTTCCAGCAGGCGTTGTTCCTCCTGGTTTGCACCGCCGTAATCGGTTAGCTCCAACGCCTGCGACAACCTGTCGATGTCAAAATCCTGCTTGCCAAGGTTAATCCGGTTATTAATGTACAATATAAGCTTACGAAGCGGTACCGTTATAGGGCTAAGTATACGGCTAAGCACATACACCGGAAAACACAAGGCCAGCGCCACAGCTTTAGTATGCCGTACTGCAAGCGCTTTAGGTATCATTTGCCCAAAGACCAATACAAGCGCAGTAATAACAACTACTCCGGCTACTACACTTAACCATGCATACGGCAAGCCCGAAAAAGGCTGGGCACTAAAAAACAGCACAATGGCCGAAACATTGATAACGGTGTTTGTTATAGAAAGTGTAGCCAGCAGTTTTCGTGGAGTTTCTATAAGTGTGGCTATAATACCCGCCTTACGTATATTTTTTGTGCGAAGTGCAGCAATATCATCTGGCGAAAGCGAAAACAAAGCAACCTCGGCAGCACTAACCACCGCCGAAAAAAACAACAACAGTACAACGGTGGCAAAAACCGCCACAAGATTAAAGTCAGTTACCAGTATGGTCTGGGGGCCGGGATCGTCCAAAACTAAAACTATTGGTTATACATGGGTTTAAAACGGAAGGTCGTCATTCTCGGGTAGGGTAACATCATAGTCCGGCCGGGGGGCAGCTGCCGGCGCACCCTGCTGAGGTGCCTTAGCCGGGTCATACTCTTTCTTAGTAGAAAGAAACGTAAACTCTGTAACCTGTATCTCTGTAGTATACTTAGGGGTACCGTCTTCGCCCTGCCACTGCCTTGATTTTATGCGCCCTTCTATATATATTTTATCGCCTTTACTCAGGTACTTTTCGCATACCTCGGCCGCTTTATTACGCACTACAAGGTTATGCCACTCGGTAGTAACAATACGCTCGTTTGTTTGCTTATTAATGTACACCTCATTAGTAGCCAGCGGAAAACGGCCTATGCAGTTGCCACCATCAAAATAGTGCAACTTTACATCGTCGCCCAGGTGGCCTATGAGCATTACTTTATTTAACGTACCATTCATTAGTATTGCGGTTTTGAGTGTTTATACCAAATATACTTAATAATACCGTTACTGCCAATGCCGCGTAGCAAAATTGTGCAGCACTATGGGCAGCGGTATATTTTTAAGCCGCTCAGGTTCAATAGCATCCTGAAGCGTAAGTGCAGTAGTAACCTCCCAAAAGCGGATATGTAGTTTTTGATGCGAAAGCTTGTGTATTACCACCTCTGGCGAAAGCAGGGTTATTTGTTCCGGCTCAAAGCCCAGTTGCGCAAACGAATGTATAAGCGGCACCGTAGCTTGATTTGATGTAAACTCCTCTGTTTCCAGCAGTGGAAACTGGTACAGGCCATGCCAAATACCTTTTTCGCTTCTGCGCTGCACCAGTAATTTACCGGCGGCATCTTTTACCACTATATAATTAAGGTAACGGTCTGTAACCTTTTGCTTTTTTAGTTTTACAGGGAGCTCGGCTACCCTGCCTGTGGCGTAGGCCGCACAGGTATCATTAAATATGCATGCGGCACAATCCGGACTTTTCGGTACGCACTGCAGGGCGCCAAACTCCATCATGGCCTGGTTAAACGCGCTGGCCTGACCGGCAGGCATAAGTGATGCAGCAAGGGCGGTAAACTCTTTTTTGGCCCCCGAAGAAGAAATATCTGTAGTAATACCGAAATAGCGCGATAGTACCCGGTACACGTTACCGTCTACCACGGGCACGGCCTCGCCATAGCATATAGAGGCAATGGCGGCGGCAGTATAATCGCCTACCCCTTTAAGCTTAAGCAGCCCGGCATAGCTGTCAGGGAAGCTTCCGCCGAGATCAAAGGCTACCATTTTAGCAGTAGCGTGCAGGTTACGCGCGCGGCTGTAATACCCCAGGCCCTGCCACAGGTGCAGTACCTTTTCTTCGGGTGCATTAGCCATATCCTGCACGGTAGGAAACGCCGCTATAAACTTGTTAAAATACGGAAGACCCTGTGCTACACGGGTTTGCTGCAGCATAATTTCTGAGAGCCACACAGGGTACGGATGCGGTGTTTTGCGCCAGGGCAGGTCGCGCCTGTTTTGCAAGTACCAGTCTATTAATAACTTAGAAAATGTCATTGTTATGGGATGGTTTGCAAAATTAAAAGTTTATGTTATTAAATTTTAATAGATTACCTTGAATAATTGTTTTTTTAATTGTTATATTTGCACACTCAAAAAAATACATACAAAATAAAATCTAGAAAAAATGACGAAAGCAGACATCGTAGCGAAAATTTCGGAGAAACTTGGACTTGAGAAAGGTGATGTTCAGGCAACAGTTGAGTCTTTCATGGAAGAAGTAAAAGCTTCACTTGAAACCGGAGATAACGTTTACCTAAGGGGTTTTGGTAGCTTCATCATCAAAACACGTGCTGAAAAAACAGGAAGGAATATTTCTAAGAATACAACCATCAAGATACCTGCCCACAACATTCCGGCATTTAAACCTGCTAAGATATTTGTAGACGGCGTAAAAACGAATACTGAAGTAAAAGCAAACTAATTTATTAACCACAAACACCCTTAGACATTATGCCAAGTGGTAAAAAAAGAAAAAGACATAAGGTAGCTACTCACAAACGTAAAAAAAGAGCGAGAGCTAACCGTCACAAGAAGAAAAAGTAGTGTAAACTACTTTTTTCTTTTTTAAGGCCTAAAGATGATAGACAATTAACCCGGCACACCGGAGCAAGGATGAAAAACACCTGCCTAAAGTTGTCTTTTCGTTTATTATCTGTTATCTTTAGGTCTTACTTTAAAAAAAAGTTCATTGAAAAAAGATTTAATTTCAGATTTCAGAATTTAGATTTCAGAATAACGCTGAACACTGAATACTGCGACTGATTACTGAATCGCCGGGTACAACAATGCCTGTATAACTATTGTTTAATCCATCTGGATACGGTTTGTAGTTTGTAGTTTGTAGTTTGTAGTTGCCGTGAGCATCCATAAACCATAAACAATAAACCATAAACAATACACAGATAAAAATGTACAGCGTGAACAAAGAACTTATTATCCGTTCTGGTTCTGAAGCGGTAGATTTTGCCTTATTAAAAGATGGAAAACTAATAGAATTACACAAAGAAAAGGAAGATAAAAGCCAGTTTAATGTAGGCGATATTTTTATTGCAAAAATACGTAAACCGGTACCGGGGCTAAACGCGGCCTTTGTAAATGTGGGTTTTGAAAAAGACGCATTTTTACATTACCACGACCTGGGGCCAAATCTCCCTTCTTTGCTGAAATTCATAAAACTTGTAAGCGCAGGTAAATTAAAGGACTATTCCCTTAAAAATTTTGCTTTTGAACCGGAAATAGACAAAAACGGAGCCATTGCCGATGTACTAAGCTCTAACCAGAGCGTACTGGTACAGGTAGTAAAAGAACCCATAAGCACTAAAGGCCCACGTATAAGCTCAGAGCTTTCGCTGGCGGGCCGCTATGTGGTGCTGGTACCGTTTAGCGATCGTATTTCCATATCGCAAAAGATAGAATCTAAAGAGGAAAAAGACCGCCTTAAAAGGCTGGTACAAAGCATAAGGCCAAAAGGTTTTGGTGTTATAGTACGTACCGTTGCCGAAGGCAAAAAAGTGGCAGAGCTGGACAGAGACCTCCAGAACCTGACCGATAAGTGGACCGCCATGTGCAAAAGGCTACAGGGCGCACACCACCCAAGCAAAGTGCTGGGTGAAGTAAATAAAGTGTCATCTATACTCCGCGATGTGTTTAACGATACCTTTACCGGTATTTACGCAGACGACGAAGACCTTTATTACGCAACGAAGGACTATCTGCAGGAGATAGCCCCGCAAAAAGCGAATATCGTAAAGCATTACCAAAACAGGGATTTGCCCCTATTTGAAAAATACAACATAGAAAGGCAAATAAAAACCTCTTTTGGAAAAACGGTATCTATGAGCAAAGGCGCGTATCTTATTATAGAACACACCGAAGCCCTGCACGTTATAGACGTAAACAGTGGTAACCGCTCTAACAAGGCACTAAGCCAGGAAGACACCGCCCTTGAAGTAAATCTTATAGCCGCCGCCGAAATTGCAAGGCAGCTGCGACTAAGGGATATGGGAGGGATTATAGTGGTGGATTTCATAGATATGAACAATCCGGAGAACCGCAAAAAACTGTATGATTTCCTGAGAGAGGAAATGAGCGACGATAAAGCAAAACACAAGATCCTGCCACCGAGTAAATTTGGCCTGATACAAATTACACGGCAAAGGGTGCGGCCTGAAGTAAAAATAAAGACCAGGGAGGAAAACCCTATGGGTAGCGGCGAAATAGAAGCCCCTATACTGGTAATAGACAAAATATCGGCCGACCTTGAAAGAATTATACGGAACCACAAAAAACTGGTGCTTAATACCCACCCGTTTGTGGCCGCTTACCTTACAAAAGGTTTCCCATCCATACGTGCAAAATGGTTCATGGAGCACAAAAAATGGATAAAAGTAATACCACGTGACGCTTACACGTATTTAGAATACCACTTTTATGACAGCAACGGAAACGCTGTTTCAGAATAACAAAAACCGCTCTTACAACGTAAGGGCGGTTTTTTTGTTTATACTAAACTGCAGTGTTTCAAAGTTATTATATTCGTACACAAAACCAACCGCTATGAGATACTCCTTTTTTGTTTTATTGTTGTTGCTGTTTTCCTGTAAGAAAGATGAACAATCTGCAAACTATAAACATGTTAAACATATACCCAGTATTGTAGACAGTCTTAATACAAACGCTCAGGTAAAAGAATACTTGGCTACTAAGGTAGATACTAACCTCAGGGGGTTTGATATGCCGCCGTTAGACCAGATGGATATTACGCCTTTTGGAGGCAAGAATGACAGTATATTCCGTTCGTCTTTTAAAAAATATGGTGTTACACGGAATTTTTATAAAGCTGATTTCGATAATAACGGTTATACTGATATGCTTTTATTAGGAGGATATGGTAACTCGTATTATTCTTTCGTTGTTATGAATAATGGCAATAGTGATCCAAAAGTACACCTAATGGGATCGTTCGATTATTTTTTTATCCCAAAACTAATTTACAGGAAAGGGAATCCGCTTTTAGAAATACATGGGGAGAAACCTGACTTTAGCAAAAAGAAAATTTCATTTAAGCCGTTTCATGATACATTACATTGGAAAAATATCGGTTTTGCAGGGGAGAACCAAAATCCGAAAGAATATAAAATTGAAAAGATTCAATTTGTTGAAGGAGGCTGTTTCGGCACATGTCCGGTTTTTGAAATACATATAGATGATAAGGGAAAAACTTTTTTCTTTGCTGAGTTTTATAATTTTAGTCATGATCATGGGGCTAAGCCTGAAGATAAGGTTTTTGTAACTACCCTTAGTAATAAAACGTATAACGAAATAAAGTCATTCTTGAATTATATTGATTTTTCAACCCTGCACAACGACTATAGTGTTTTTTATACCGATGCCGCAAGCTGTGATTTAATAATTACTTATGATGGAGGTAAAACAAAGAAAATCAGTGATTACGGCATGTTGGGTTCTCACGAACTCATAGCATTATACACGTACTTTAAAGAACTTCGCTTTAACCAAAACTGGAAGGAAATAAAAAAACCCGACGGGATTAGGATAAACACCTGGATTAGAGACACAGAATAACCGCCATGAAAAAAAACACAATCATTGCTATACTCTGCCTAACGGCTATAGCCTGTAAAAAGGATCCTGAAAAAACATTAAATGACACCGTGGAGACTCAAGTTACAACGCCACCAAAACACCCTACAAACACAACTAAAAGCGACACGCTTACTATCGACAAGCGTTGTGCTGTAACCTACTGGGCACCTAAGGAAAAGATGGATAAAATGAAAAAAGATGGAGGTGACGGTTTTTATACCGCTTCAGATGATGTAGGATGGTATATATATGAATCTACAAGGTACCTTGATAGTATTAATTTCCCAATAATCAGGACTAAAGGCTATAGATATATCCGGTTTAAGAAAGCCGATGGTTCCTCAGAATATATAAACACAGATACCATACATGGAATAGCCAATATTTATTTCTTTGACCCGCATAAAACAGTTATCAATGCAGATATTACAAATATATACGAATCGTTTCCGGAATATTTTACCCCTTC
Organism: Flavobacterium sp. RNTU_13; assembly: GCF_046614455.1. NCBI lineage: Bacteria > Pseudomonadati > Bacteroidota > Flavobacteriia > Flavobacteriales > Flavobacteriaceae > Flavobacterium > Flavobacterium sp. RNTU_13. Next base: position 374,789 of record NZ_JBKJHB010000001.1, read on the forward strand.
CGAATAGTTGCATGCACTTTTGTATCATCATTCCGCGCTTTTGTATAAGTCCGTCTGAGTACCACCGCCCTACCTTTGTCATGTAACATTTAAAAACAAAATACTCATGTCGAAGACAATATTTATTACAGGAGCATCAAGAGGATTTGGTAAACTATGGGCAGAAGTAGACAAATACTTTAAATAACCGACAGGACTTTATCAGATGAGATTACTCTCATTGCACAAAAAAACAAAAACACCGTTACAATTAGGTAAAACCCTATTCTATAAAAACTCCCCTAGCCTTACTTTAGAACAAATTTTACTCAACTAAATGAAAAACACCTACTTTTTACAGGCGCTGATTATGGCGTTGTTTATCTCCTGCGATAAGGATGATAATGGCATTAACAGCCCGGCAGGAGGTACTAATAAAGTATCCTTTGTATATAACGGAAAAATGGTAGAACTTGACAGTTTTTATGCAAACAACATTACAAGGATAAGCACTAATGAGGTAATAGGTAAACATGTAAGTGCTTATCATTCAAAAAGCGGTTTTCAAAATACAGATTTTACAGCCGATTTTTATTTCTATACCAACGGAAATGATTACAGCCTGTATAGTGTAAAGGTGGGAGTTACCGAAAAATACGATTCAGGCCCTGTGGTGTCATCGACAGATTACTACGAAAACACTTTTTATAACGATACCGATTTAAACTTCACTCATAACATCTCAAATAACACGGGAGTTATTATACAGGGCGAATTTAACGGAAAACTTACTGACCACTTACTCTATGATACAATAAGCGTAAGCCAGGGAAAAATAAAATTTGAGTTACCGTAATACGCAAAATAGAAAACAAAAAAGCAACCCGTTAAGGTTGCTTTTTGTATTTGGTATATAATGTAAATTACATGCTACCGGCTTTGTCGTGGCTGCAAGAAGCTTTTTTCTCACCGCCTGCGCAGCATCCTGCTTTCTTTTCGCCTGCGGCTGGTTTAGCATCAGTAGCCGCGGCCGATGCACCGTGAGCCGAGCAGCAACCTGCTTTTTTCTCGCCGCTGTGGCTGCAAGCTTCTTTGCTTTCAGCAGTTTTAGCGTCAGCTTTAGCCGCTTTTTTCTTTTTGCCTTTATCAAAAGAAGCATCGTAGTACGCCTTATCGCCAGACGATTTTACGTCAGATACTTTATAGGCTCCGTCGGCAAGTTTTTCTACCGTTTCTACAAACTTTTCAGGGGTTTGTTTAGCCGGGTCAAACGCTACAGTAGCTGTTTTCTTTTCAAAATCCACACTGGCTTTAGATACGCCTTCCATGCCGCTAAGTTTGTTTTCAATGGTTTTGGCACAGCCTTCAGGGCAGGTCATACCCTCTATTTTAAACGTAGTGGTTTCCAGGTTAGCTGCAACTGCTTTAGTATTGTCTGCAGTAGTAGCTGCATCGGCAGTAGCTTCGGTTTTAGCAGCATCTTTACAGCTTGCAAATACAAGCACTGCCACAGCCATCATAGAAAGTTTCTTTGCAAAATTCATACGAAGTTGTTTTTTATATTTAAAATATTGTTCGTCTCAGGCTACAAATGTAACTAAAAACCTAAATCACAGGTATGATATACATCATTTTTATACACTGGGTAAACAAAAAACCCTTTTCTGTTACAGAAAAGGGTTTGTAAGTATCTTAAAACGGAAGATCGTCATGTTCCTGCTCGTTATAATTCGGAGCCGGCTCAAAAGCATCGCGCGGCGTAGCCGGCTGCTGAAAGCCCTGCTGTGGCTGGCCGTAGCCGCCTCCCTGTTGAGGGGCGTTGTATCCTTGTTGTGGCTGTGCGTAACCTCCGCCTTGCGGAGCACCGTATCCACCTCCTTGCGGAGCGCCATAACCACCACCCTGAGGGGCACCATAGCCCTGTTGCGGCTGTCCGTAGCCACCCTGCGGGGCACCGTATCCCTGTGGTGCGCCATACCCTTGCTGAGGGGCATCGCCGCCACGCTCTATCCTCCAACCCTGTATAGAGTTAAAATACCTTGTTTCGCCTTGTGGAGTTACCCACTCACGGCCCCTAAGATTTATGGAAACCCTAACAGGCTCACCTATCTGGTAACTGTTTAGCAAATCGCACTTATCCTGAGTAAACTCTATAAGTATGTGCTGCGGGTACTGCTCATCTGTAGTTACTACCACTTCTCTCTTCCTGAAACCGTTAGCGCCAAAGGCTTTGGTTTCGTCAATCATTTTAATCCTTCCGGTTACTTCCATAAATTTTGGTTTTTTTCTGCCTCAACGGGCAGCTATCGTTACTATATAAAAAATTGTTCTCTAAAAATTTCCTTTGGCAAGTAGCAATTTCCATGCCGTAGCCACATCATTCGCATCAAGATATTCTTTAGCGCGCTGTAGCTTTTTCTGCTCATCATCAGCACTTAAAAGCGCTTTGGCTTCAAAACTGCCTTCTACAAATGTAGCAATTTCTTCGGCTGTGGGCAAGGCCTCTACATTACCCAGCTTACCCAGGTCGTTACCGTTAAATAACGGGCTGTTTGTTATAAATGCCGGTATGGCATCTACCCCTACTCCCAGCGTAGTAAGCGGTTTTTCTACCTCAAAAAGCCCATCGTTAGCACGCGAATACCAGTTGCCTCCCAAGCGCGATACCAAGTCTATTTTATGCTGGTCTATGTTACCGGATTCATCCAGTATATCTTCGCTTATGTGCATTCTAAGCACTTCGCAAATTACAAGGTTACCCGCACCTCCGCCATCACCCAATGATACTATCTGGTTTACACGGCATTCAAACTGTACCGGGGCTTCCTTTACCCTTGGCGGTTTTACCACCTCAGATGGCAGCATGGTAAACCCTGCCTTTACAAACTCGTTAACCCCATCGGCATACTCTGTACTGCTTAACGATGTTTGCTGTACCATGTCATAATTTACAACATTAATAACCACTTCCTTATGCAAATCGGCGTTAATAAGCGTATGCTTTATGGTGTTGTTCCTTACCCTTCGCGATGGCGAAAAAATCAGTATGGGCGGATTAGTACTGAAAAGGTTAAAGAAACTGAAAGGCGACAAATTAGGCTCTCCGTTTGCATCTACTGTACTGGCAAGAGCTATAGGCCTTGGCCCTACAGAACTCTGCAAATAACCGTGTAGCTTTTGTGTAGGTAAATCGTTTGGGTTAATGGTAAGCATTATTGTTGTTTGTTGTTTAGGCAAAGATACTTTTTATAACGTATGAATAACGGCGCATGGTAAGGTTGTTAATAAAATATTCCGGCCGTTGCAGCGTTATGGCTATACCTCTTGCTACCGTTAGTTTTACTATCTTTAAGGCAAAATATATTTTTTTGTATGCAGATTTCCGATAAAAGGACCGTAACCCGATGGGTAATTATTATAGTTTCTTTTTTTATTGTAACTTTTATAGTGTGGAATACCTATTACCTGTTTCAGATTTTTAAAGAAGAGGAACGCAATAAAATGGAACTGTGGGCGCAATCTCAAATAAGCCTGAACAACGCAAATGAAAATACTGACGTAGAGTTACCATTGCGCATTATAACCGGTAACCGCACTATTCCCATTATAAAAGTAGAGGTACATAAAGGGAAAGATAGTGTAGTAGATATAGCAAACATAGACGAGTCTATACCAAAAAATTCAGAAAGGATGCGTGCTATTTTAGAAGATCTTAAAATGGAAAACTCACCCATTAAAATGGAAATTTCTAAAAAGCACATACAATACCTCTACTATGGTAACTCTACCCTGTTAAATGTTCTGAAATACTACCCGTTTGCACTCGTGCTTATTATAATACTTTTTGGCGCTGTGGTGTACAACTTTTATCGTGCTACAAAGGCCGGCGCACAAAACAGGCTTTGGGCAGGTATGGCTAAGGAAACCGCCCACCAGATAGGTACACCGTTATCTTCTTTACTGGGATGGATAGAAATAATGCGTGCCGATGACGTAGACGAAACTACCGTAACCGAAGTAGAAAAAGATGTACTGCGCCTGCAAACCATAGCCGACCGCTTTAGTAAAATAGGCAGCGAACCGGTGCTGGAAGAACGGGATGTAATAGCGGAAACAGAAAAATCATTTCAATACCTTAAAAGCCGTGCCAGCCGCCAGGTAGAATTTAGCTTTACCGCACCAAACTACCCGGTAAAAGTGCTGCTAAACCCCGAACTCCATAGCTGGACGATAGAAAACCTGGTAAAGAACGCCATAGATGCCATGAAGGGTAAAGGCACCCTGCACGTAGAAATACAGGAACGCGAAAATTATGTAAAAATCAGGGTGACAGACAGCGGTAAGGGCATCCCAAAATCGCAGTTTCGCAAGGTATTTGAACCTGGATTTACCACCAAAAAACGCGGTTGGGGGCTTGGACTTTCGCTTACCCGCCGTATTGTAGAAGAATACCATAACGGACGCATAAAGGTGGCGCAAAGCGAAATAGGCAAGGGGACCACCATGCAGGTTACACTGGATAAGATAAAATAACACTCGGCGCGAGACATAAAAACAAAGGCTGCCTAATCAGGCAGCCTTTAATACTTTTATAACAACACAGAATTAGTTTGCTGTATATGTTTGTTCATAAGTAAATTTTACTCCATTAACGGTTTCTTGGTACTCAATCAAAAGCTTGCTCGAAGAAAGCTCTTTAATTGTACCAGTGCTTCCGTCGCTTGTAATGCTGGTTCCATTAACAGTGTACGTATCGGTGTAAGTCATTGGGTTACAATCTGAAGTATACTCCACACCCGTTAAAGTACCGTTAGTTCCGTACATTTCATAGTCTTTTGCAGTAGTACATGCATGTTCGTAAGGCTGATTTACACTCTGCCCTGCAACAGTTGTCTTAGTACCACTAAAGTACCACTTACCTACTGTAAGCTTAGACATATCTACTTTTGAAACATTGTTGTTGTCGTCTTTAGAACAAGACATAATAAGGGCACTAGCCATAAGAAGGCCTAATACTTTTTTCATCTTTTTTGATTAATTGGTTTAACAATGCCGCAAAGCTATTCTATTTTTTAACATTTACAAATTAAATTTAACAAGTAAAAAAATAATTTAACATTTATTAACGCTATGTTGTCTTAAGAAATTAACATCCTTTACTGTTAAACAATAAAAAAGCACCTTACGGCGCTTTTAAAGATTTTCATGTATTTGTTTGGCCAAAGCCTCAAACTCTTCTTTTTCGAGTTTTACCTTATTTACAAAGCGCATCTCGTCCATTTCGTTAAGCGGAATAAGGTGTACGTGTACGTGTGGCACTTCAAGGCCCACCACAGCTACACCTACCCTTTTGCAAGTCACGGTTTTCTCCAAGGCTTTAGCTACCTTTCGGCTAAACTTCATAAGCCCCAGGTAGTGCTCCTCTTCCATATCAAAAATCTTATTGATTTCCTGCTTGGGTATGCACAGCGTGTGCCCTTTAGCGTTAGGGTTTACATCTAAAAAGGCAAGGTAGTTTTCATCCTCAGCTACTTTATATGCCGGGATTTCGCCGCTAACTATTTTGGTAAATATGGTGCTCATAGTGCTTTATTTACAGGTTATTCCCTTGTTATCTCAAGAACCTCAAACTGCAGTGTACCGTTTGGCACCTTGATTTCGGCAACCTCGCCTACAGTTTTACCTAAAAGGCCTTTGCCTATGGGCGATGTAACCGAAATTTTATTAGCCTTCAGGTTCGCTTCACTCTCGGCTACCAACATGTACTTCATTTCCATGCCATTTGCCTTATTTTTAATTTTTACGGTACTAAGTACTAAAGCTTTGCTGGTATCCAGTTGCGATTCGTCTATAATACGTGCGTTAGCTACAAGCTCTTCCATTTTAGAAATTTTCATCTCTAAAAGCCCCTGCGCTTCTTTGGCGGCATCGTACTCGGCATTTTCAGAAAGGTCGCCCTTATCCCTGGCCTCGGCAATAGCCTGGCTGGCCCTTGGGCGCTCTACACTCTTCAGGTAATCCAGCTCATCTTTTAATTTTTTCAGTCCCTCAGCGGTGTAATAAGATACTGTACTCATAATTTCGTCGTTTATATAAATAGAAAAAATCCCATCTCGACGGGATTTCCTTTACGCAAAGATAATATTTTACTGTTAATTGTTTTTTTAGATACTGCAATCGCAGACACCAAAGTTAATTAAATTAAATTTGTTTCATAATTTTTACTGCTAAATTTAAAAAATTGTAATGAAAAAAATCCTCACGCTTGTGGTACTTATAATAGCCCTTGCAGCATGCAGCAGCGACAGCTACGTAAACCGAAACCCTTACCTTAACACTGGCTCTTTTAGCTGTACCATAGATATTACACTGCCCAGCAATGACAATTTACGATTTACCGCAAACCCCGTGGTAATACGCACCGCGGGTTACGGCATTAACGGCCTTATAGTAATGAATACCGGCAGCGGCTACGTAGCCTGGGAAAACACCTGCCCCAACCAGGAAATCACTTCCTGTTCTATACTTACGCTAAATGGCGCGTACGCTACCTGCCCATGCGATGATGTAAAATACAGCCTGTTTACCGGGCAACCCACTACACCCATGAAGTTTAACCTTAAAGCCTATCGTATAGAAATACTGAGCAGTACTTCCATACGGGTGTATAATTAACCACACAAAACAGACGGCATCTATTGAAAATAAAAAAGCTCCTGCAACCGAAGCCGCAGGAGCAAATTCACTAATTGGTTTTTAACTAAACTCTTTAAAACTTAAGGCTTACCCCTGCAAGGAAGTTAATGCCCGCCTGTGGGTAATAGTAAGGATCTGCACCGTACATATAGCCGTTTGAAACATATTTTTTATCGAAAACATTGTTGCATAGCGCACTTATGGTTATCGACCTGAATACTGATTTCACAGGGATATCATAAGACAGGTTAACATCGTTTATAAAATAATCCGGCAGCTTAGATGATGCTGTTTCCAGGTTATCCATATACTGCTCGCCTACGTATTTAGACAATAACGCTGCCTGGAAGTTTTTAAACGGAATAAAAATAAGCTGGTTTGCTGCAATAACCGATGGCGAAAACGCAATTTGTGTATTACCCAGATTCTGCACCCCCGCATCTCCTTCGTTGTAAAAATCAATGTTACGGTTAGCACTCACGGCAATATTAGGCCTTATAACAAGAAAACTTGTGGCCTGTATGGTAGCATCGGCCTCAATACCCATACGTAAACTTTTACCGCTGTTAGCATATATAGGCGAACCCACATCGTTAATGGCTCCGGTAAGTACCAGCTGGTTTTTATAATACATATAATAACCGTTTACGTTTACCGCTGTTTTGTTTTCTTTAAAGCGCCATCCTAATTCAAAATCGTTAAGGCTTTCCGGTTTAACGCTGCCGCTTTCGTAATCGCTTCGGCGCGGCTCCTTGTTACCCCTACCGTAGCTAAAGTACAGGCTGTTGTTGTTATCAGCCGTGTAAGTAAAGCCTGCTTTAGGATTTACAAAATTAAACGTGTCATCTGCCGGTATGGCATCGAGGTTGTTTTCGGTTACGTTATCGGCCTTGTAGTGCACACGGCGGTATTGCAGGTCTGCAAAAAGGCTAAGGTTATCGCCCAGCGCGTAAGTGGCTTTGGCAAACACGTTAAAGTCGGTTTTACTGGCGCTGTTGTCATAATAGCGGTCGCCGGGGCGCACAGCACCCGAATATTGTGCCCATATGGCCTCGCCATAGTGCACGCCTTCGTACTTATTAAGGCCTCCTCCAAATATGGCGTTAAGCTTTTCATCTTTATAGTTTAACGAGAAGGTAGTACCGTAAAAATTATTATCAAGCCATTTTTGGGTAATAACGTCCGAAGTACTTATTGTGTTGCCACCTATTGTTAGCGGTAGTATACCGTAAGCGGGCAGTTCAGCATCGTCTCGGTAATTTTCGTAATACCCGCGTCCTTTGGTATAAAACACCGCTATGTTACTGTTCCAGTTGCTGTCTAATTTTTCATTCCAGTGCAGCTGGTACTGGTCCTGCCAGTAGTTATCGGTTTCGTTATTATAAAATTTTACGTTACCTGTATCATCGGTATAATAACCCGAATAATTATACCTGCGGTTAGCCGCCATGGTAGCAGCGTCTATACCGTTCCAGGCCTGGTAGGTTTTTTCGCTTCCGCCAAAAGCTAGTGCCTTAATAAGCGTAGTAGCCCCTACATACGTTCCCTGAAGGAAATACGACTTAAGGTTACTGGCAGCGCGGTCTATATAACCATCACTCTGAATGTTAGACAACCTACCCGCAATTTCTACATGGTTATTTATAAGGCCGGTACTAAACTTTACCGTATGCTTACGCGAATTAAAGCTACCGTAAGAGTTACTGATTTCGCCTTCGGCATTTTTCTTATAGGCATCGGTAAGCACGTTTAGGCTTGCGCCAAAAGCACCCGCGCCGTTTGTACTTGTACCTACACCACGCTGCACCTGGATACTTTCGGCAGACGAAGCAAAGTCGCCCATATTTACCCAAAACGTACCGTGCGATTCGGCATCGTTATACGGTATACCGTTAAGCGTTACATTTATACGGCTGGCATCGGCGCCACGAATGCGTATACCTGTATAACCTATACCATTACCGGCGTCTGTAGTTGTTACTACCGATGGCAGGTAATTAAGCAACACAGGGATATCCTGCCCCAAGTTACGCGGAGCCAGTTCGGCTTTGGTTACGTTAGTAAAAGTTACAGGAGCAGTGCTGTTTACGCGTACGGCCTGTACCAACACCTCATCTAGTTTTGTAGCAGTAGTATCTTTTTGGTTTACAGGCTGCTGCGCAAATGCCGCAGCGGGTAACAGTAGCAAAATAAAGCGCTTAGAAGCTAAGCTACTAAAAAGCCCTGGAGCTTTAAAATAATCGTTTTTCATCCGTAAAATATTTACGAATAAAAGGGGTAATTATTCTTTTTGGTTTAACGTTTAAAATAATGTAATGAATTCTCGGCAAATGTGGCGGCGTGCACTCCGTTGTTTTTGCCTGTTCCCTTGGCAGCATTACCCGCCCAGGTTCATTGGGTATGATCTCAGCCCGATTATTTAGGGCACCCCTTTGAGACGGTGCAAAGGTAAATGATTATTTGATTTTTTAAACAGATTGGTAAAAATTTAAATCATCGCCCTGTTTTCACGTGCAAGTACACTCATTTTCAAGAGGTAAAAAACTTTGCCAAATAAAAAAACAGGGCTGCCTTACGGCAGCCCTGTTGGTATATTTTTTTTAGCCGTTAGGCTAAAAACTCCGGATTCTTAAAAATCGGGCCTTTTTCGCGATTGTTTTTTATCACTGTTGCGGCGCTTGTTTTCCATCCTTTTAAGCATTACCGCACGTGGTATGCGGGTAGCTTTCCTGGGGATTTCGGGTTTTATTGCAGCAGCAATGAGTTGCAAAAAACGCCGGGTTACAAGTTCCTTATTGCGCAACTGGCTCCGGTCTTCATCGCAGTGCAGTATAAGCTGCCCTTCTGCGTTAATACGGTTTGCCAACTTAGACAACACTAACAGTTTTTCCTCATCGGTAAGCGCGGCAGATGTAGCCGGGCTAAAACTAAGCACCACTTTACTGGATACCTTGTTTACATTTTGCCCGCCGGCACCGCTGCTGCGTACCGCTTTGTATTCCGGTTCGGTTAAAATTTTATTTGCGTCCAAAAAAATTCAGTTCATTAAACCGGTTTTTGGTGTGCCGGCTTAAGCAGGTCGTTTACGGTTTTCACCGGATTAAAGGTTTTTAGCGGCACCTCTACAAACACAGTAATCCACCCAGCCATAGCCCCGTTCCATAATCCCGGAAGTTCATACGATTTTACTTCTTTACCCATGCGGTTTTTTTGCACTATAAACCCTGTGTTAGGATCTACATAACCGCTAAGGTCAAATTTATTTCCTTTAAAATCTTTAAGCCCGCACACAAGGTCTACTGGGTTAAAGTGTGTACTTTGCCCAAAAATATGGCTCTGTATCTTGTTTTCAAGGTCTATCTGCGAGCTCTCCACTATTTGCAGCGATAACTTACCGCGTTTACCTTTTACCCAGAACGGACCACCGCCGGGTTCACCTTCGTTCTTAACCATACCACAAACACGTATAGGCCTGTTAAGCTGTTCCTGCACGTAGAGGTACTTATTTTCAAGGGTAAACTTATCAAAATCCGGCGAAATATCAAGCATCAGCTCCTGCTCTGCAAACTTAATTATTTCGTCTAGCTCGGCTTCATTTATACTACCGTTCTCAATATCTTCCAGGTATTTAAATATTTTTTCCTGTAGCTTAATAAGAATACCCCCCAGTGCCTTTTTATAAGTGGCTATGGTCTCCATTTTAGTATGCCTTACGTTGTCTATATTTTTTATAAACACCACATCGGCATCCAGGCGGTTAAGGTTTTCTATAAGTGCGCCGTGTCCGCCCGGGCGGAACAACAGCTTGGTTTTTTCCTCGCGGAACGGCTTATTGTCTAAGCCTACGGCAAGGGTATCTGTTTCTTTATGCTGATAGGTAAAGTTAAAATGGATTTTTATGCCCGTTTCTTCCTCTACCCTGCTGCGCGCATCGTTAATAGCATCAAGGAAACCATTGAGGTGATTTTCTGATATGGTAAAATGCACATAAGTTTCGCCATTAGACGCTGCATAGGCAGCAGCCTCTCTAAGATGCTCGTAAACCGGGGTAGCACTAAAATCATCATACTGATGGAATGGCAGTATACCCTTAGGCTTATTGGCATAATCAAAATGCTCCTCGCTCATCATGGTTTTTACAAAACTGTAAAAACGGGCATCTTCGCGCAGGTTTTCATTATCCATATCCGGGCAGTTAATGTGCTTATTTGCCTCGGCAGCTATTTCCTTATAAAACGGAAAACGCTCTAGCCCCAGTAAAAATACCGGCAGCGCATTGTCTTTTATACGGTTTGTATACCCGTTAATGGTTTCTTTAGCGGGGTCGTAATCGTTAATAAAGTCGTGCAAAAACTTAAACATCCGCGTAGCTGCACCAGATGCCGGTACAAACTTCTTCAGTTTATAGCCGTCTTTTCTGCTATCAAAGAAATCTGCCAGTGCGGCAGCTTCCTCTTTCTGGAGCAGGGTTATGCCGTCGCCGATTACCGCAGGCCTGTCCAGGTTTATTTTTGCAATGCCGTTTGTAAAAATGGTTAACTGGTGCGCTACCTTTTCCATGGTAATTCCACGGCGGTAAATCTGCATAAAATCAGTGATTTCAAGCCCCAGTTCCAGCGCTTTTTCAAGCTCACGGGCAATTTCAGATACTTTTTCAAATACGTTGTCGTAGCCGGTTACTATCCTTAACCTAAGGTTTTGGTTGTTTAGTAACTTTTCGGCCAGCTCATTTGCTGTTTTATTTTCTTCGGGGGCAATTACAATAGCCAGGTCGCTCTGTTTAGGATTGTTTACCAAAGCAATATCCTTCGCCTTAAAATGCAGGCGACGGTTGTTTTTTTGCTGGGCAAACGGCTCATCATTTAGCAGTGCAGCCGTGGGCTTACTGTTTTCTTCAGCATACACGGTAATACCTAACGTGTCTACTTTTTGTCTCGTAAAATTCTCTTCCATGCTAGATAGCCATAAACGGCAATTACGGTTAAAACTACATTCAAAATACTGGTAAGGGCGTACCCTTTCAAGTAAAAAAGCGGAACGGCTATTATATCTCCTACTATTAAAAACAGCCAGTTTTCAAGTTTGCGTTTCGCAAGCTGCCATGTCCCCACAAAAAGCAGCCCGGTCATAATGATATCGGCATACGCCCACCATCGGTCAAACTTGTTAAACAAAATATAGATAACCGAAACAAATATAATAGAAAAAATAAAAATAAAAACAGACTTTAGCCAATCTTGATACGAATTTTTTGTAATTTTTAGAATATCGTTATCATTTTTGTATGGTTTTTGCCATAGCCACCATCCGTAAATACTTACATAAAAATAGTACAAATTAATAATCAGGTCGCCGTAAAGCTCCCAGTTAATTAAAAGGTAAATATATATTACCGTACTGGCAAGACCCGTAGGATACAGCCATATACTGTTTCGTTTACTAAACACTACGCTTACTATGCCTAAAATCACAGCAAGGCTTTCAAGCAAAATCTGGACAAATGTATAGTCTTTATATTGCCTGAATAAAAAGTCGTAAATGTCAAACATTAAAAAAATGTTAAAGATTATATCCCAAGGCAATACACCAGTGTAAAACCTTCGAGCTCCATAAAATAAAAAGGTACGGTTGCCTTTACCCCTTCAAAGTCAAATGCGGTTTCCCCCTCACCGCTTTCCGCCGTAAACGGAAACACCTCTATATTTTGTTTAAAGCTCATTCCGGGGCGCGATATCATTTTATACACCGCTTCTTTAACCCCCCATATTATAATGAGCATCCTAAGATACTCTGATGCGTTTTCTTTATTTAAAAAGCCAAATTCGTTCCCCACAAACTTATCGGCTATAAGCACCACTTTTGGCCGTTGCATTTCCATGTCTATGCCTATCTGGCGGCTGCTTATAATAATCGCGCTAAACGCATACGAGTGCGTTATAGAAATATTTCGCCCGTCGGTAAGGTGCGGCTTACCTTTATCATCATAAAAAAGATCAAAATCAGTATAGCCGGCGTGCTGCAACAACATACGCACCCCAAGGAAACCTTTTTGGTGCTGCTCGCTCTTCATGCTTTCCAGCCGGTTTTGGCACAGTTCCTTAAGCTGCGTGGCAGCACGCAGTTCCTCCAGGGTTTCGGTGTTCTTCCACACCAGTACCCGGGTATCAGCATCTATGGTAAGCGATTTATATAAAGGCATTTATTAATTGTTGAAGCAGAAAATTAATTCCTATTTAGTACCTTTGCAAAAATTTTCGAATAACAAATATACTGTAAATAGCTGATGAGTACAACAACGCTGCCTTATGTGGCTTACAAAGTTAAGGATATTTCGCTTGCGGAATGGGGAAGGAAAGAAATACAACTTGCAGAAGCTGAAATGCCGGGGCTTATGGCCCTGCGTGCGGAATATGGCCCTAGCCAGCCGCTAAAAGGTGCCCGTATAGCTGGTTGCCTTCACATGACCATACAAACGGCCGTGCTTATTGAAACCCTTGTAGCCCTGGGTGCCGAAGTTACCTGGAGCTCTTGTAATATATTCTCTACACAAGACCACGCTGCTGCTGCTATTGCTGCTGCAGGTATTTCTGTTTACGCCTGGAAAGGTATGAACGAACAGGAATTTGACTGGTGTATAGAGCAAACTCTTTGGTTTGGTGAAAACCGCGAGCCGCTTAACATGATCCTTGATGATGGTGGCGACCTTACTAATATGGTGTTTGACCGTTTCCCTGAACTTGCTGCAGGTATTAAAGGCCTTAGCGAAGAAACTACTACAGGGGTACACCGCCTGTACGAAAGGATGAAAAACGGCACACTGGTAATGCCTGCCATTAACGTAAACGACTCTGTTACAAAATCTAAATTTGACAACAAATATGGCTGTAAAGAAAGTGCTGTAGATGCGGTACGCCGTGCTACAGACCTTATGCTTGCCGGTAAGCGTGTGGTAGTTTGTGGTTATGGAGACGTGGGTAAAGGTACTGCTGCATCATTCCGTGGAGCAGGTTCTATAGTTACCGTTACCGAAATTGACCCTATCTGTGCCCTACAGGCTGCTATGGACGGTTATGAGGTTAAAAAACTTGATACTGTAATAGCAAATGCCGACATAGTAATAACTACTACAGGTAACAAAGACATTGTGGTAGGCCGTCATTTCGAACAAATGAAAGACAAAACTGTAGTTTGTAACATAGGCCACTTCGACAACGAAATAGACATGGCATGGCTTAACGCTAACCACGGTGGTTCTAAAGTAGAAATCAAACCTCAGGTAGACAAGTACAGCATTAACGGTAAAGATATTATCATTCTTGCCGAGGGCCGCCTTGTAAACCTTGGCTGTGCTACAGGGCACCCAAGTTTTGTAATGAGTAACTCGTTTACAAACCAAACGCTTGCGCAAATAGAGCTTTGGACAAACAGCGCTGCTTACGAAAACAAAGTATACATGCTGCCTAAGCACCTGGACGAAAAAGTGGCTGCCCTACACCTTGCTAAACTTGGCGTGGAGCTTGAAACCCTTTCAAAAGGCCAGGCTGATTACATAGGCGTAGACGTACAAGGTCCGTTTAAACCGGAGTACTACCGTTACTAATAAACGCAAAACGTTATATATAAAACCTGCCGTTTGGCAGGTTTTTTTTATTTTCAATGAACGTAAAAAAGCCGGCAGCCCACAAACAATGATGTGAAACAAACCGGCTTTTGCATTGGATAAAATGAATAAAAACTATCTTAACTATTAATAAAATCCGAAGTTGAAGTTGTTTAAAAAAGCCCCGGAAATACGAGGCTTTTTAATACTACCTAACAATCAAAATAAACTGTTCCCACACAAGTTTGGATAACAATTTAAAGCCCTTTCTGCTAAAAGAACAAAGCAAAAGTAAGGCGGGAAACAAGCCGGAAAAATACCTAACAAAGGGTAATTTTAAGGTTTAACACTATGTAAGGATTAACCGTAAGCAATTAAAAATATAGCATTATTTTTGTAGCCCGTTGTAATTTATAAAGCACTATGTATTTTTTGTCGCGCGAACTTTACTTCCCTCCCGTAACACACGCTTCACCCGAAGGTATTGTGGCAGTGGGCGGCGACCTAAGCCCCGAAAGGCTTTTGCTGGCGTACCGCAGCGGAATATTTCCGTGGTTTGATGAAGATGAGCCTATACTGTGGTGGAGTCCGCCGGAGCGCATGGTGCTGCTGTTCCCAGAACTTAAGGTTTCTAAAAGCATGCGGAATATTATTAACCGCAATATGTTTAAGGTTACCTGGAATACTGCTTTTGAACAGGTAATCAAATCATGCCGTACCATAAAACGCGATGGGCAACCGGGAACCTGGATTACAGAAGAAATGCAGGAAGCCTACTGTACACTACACAAAATGGGTTATGCAAAATCAGTAGAGGTATGGCAGGACGATGTTTTAGTGGGAGGATTATATGGCGTGGATCTGGGGAATATATTTTGCGGAGAAAGCATGTTTAGCAAGGTAAGCAACACCAGTAAAATTGCGTTTATAGCCCTGGTCCAAAAACTGCAAAACGAAAAATATCACTTACTGGATTGCCAGGTACATAACGACCATTTAGAAAGCCTTGGCGCACGCGAAATACCACGTGATATTTTTATCAGGGTTTTAAACACGCCAGCTTCAAAGTAAAAGAGCCGCGCGTTATGCGTGTGGTTTCAGTCTACGTTGTTTTCTTTCCCAGTTGTATGCATAGGCAATAGAAATCACTACCACAAATGCAGCAAAGTAAAACATGGCAGGTATACGCGATAAATGGTCTGCGTAGTACCATCCTGCAATGGCAGCACCCGTGCCTATACCTATTTCCATAGCCATATAGCTTGTAGCTACTGCCTTACCGCGGTCTTCCGGGCTGCTGAGTTCTACCATCCACGCATTTAACGATGGCGAAAAAATACCCTGTGCTATACCATATACCCCGGCAGCTACTAAAAAGAGCATTGGCGTATTAGCCGCGCCTGTACCTATAAGTGCCAAAACAAGTACCGTTAGCCCATAGCGCATTACCCGTACCCTTCCGTACTTATCACTCGCCTTTCCGGCCAAAAAACGCATTACCAGCGAGGTAATGGTAAGCACCATAAAAAATGTCCCTTTATTTGCAATACCTAGCGATTCTGATTTATCTGGGATAAGTGTAAGCATTGTACCATAAGAAAGGCACGAAAGCAGGTTTACTATTGCAGCCGGTATGGCTTGTTTAAGGATAATATCCCGGCGGTTAATTTTTAGCAACGAAAACCGGAAACGCTGATTATTCGGCAGGGTTTCCTTCATTTTCATTATAATCAGTATACTGAGCAGCGCAAATGCAGCCGAAACATAAAAAAGCACATTAATACTAAAATGCAAGGCAAGGTAACCACCTATTGCAGGGCCTACTGCCATACCTGTACTAAAAAACAGGCCGTGAAAACCAAGGGCTTCGCCCCAGCGCTCTTTTGGGGCAATGTCTGCCACATAGGCCGCGGTAGCCGTAGGCTTAAAACCTGTAGAAAAACCATGCAGCAATCTTAAAAATAAAAACCCAGACACGCTGGCTAATACCGGATACAGCACCCCGCAAACAAAACACACTATACTACCCACCGCCATTACAGGCACCCTGCCTACAGTATCGGTAAGGCGTCCGCTAAAGGGTCTTGAAATTCCGGCTGTAAGGGTAAACAACGCTATGATAAGGCCTTTATACTCTGCACCTCCCAGGCTACTTAGGTAAGCAGGGAGCTCGGGTATAAGCATATTAAAGCTGGCAGAGAACAATAATGAACTAATACACAACAGGCCAAATTGCAGGTTATAGATAGGATGGGAAACTTTCTTCATAATGCGCCGCAAAGGTACGCCGCTAAAAAGGGTTATCCTATGTTTTATATGCTAAATTTATGTTGCCATAACCATTAGGATAAAGTTACTCACATAGCGGATTTAACCTGCATTTATGAACATCAGGTTTAAAAAAGAAATAACTTTGTAATATAAACCGTACTATTATGAGTAAAACAATGAAGATATTGGTAATGGTGGCTACTACCCTTACCCTTGGCTATATATCAGGGCTTGTTACGCAAAGCAGTGTAAACACATGGTACCCTACCTTAAATAAACCGTTTTTTACACCGCCAAACGCAGTTTTCCCAATAGCGTGGAGTACGCTGTATGTGTTTATGGGTATTGCGGCGGGGCTGGTTTGGGCGCGTATAGAAGTGCAAACCGAACTCGTAAAAAAAGGACTTAAATTCTTTGCCGTACAGTTAGCGCTTAATATGCTGTGGAGTTACCTCTTCTTCGGATTAAAAAATCCGCTTGTCGCCCTTATAGAAGTAGTACTGTTATGGCTGATGATTTATGAAACATGGCATGTATTTAAAAGAGTAGACCGCATAGCAGGGTGGCTTTTTGTGCCTTATCTCGCTTGGGTTACGTATGCTTCGGTGCTAAATGCGTCCATCTGGTGGCTAAACCGCTAATCAGCACCGAAACATTTAGCTTGGGTTTACTTGCGTAGCACTACAATCCAGTCCCACTCAGCAGGGTCACCCACACCTACACTTGGCGTGTACAGCATAATATGTACTTTTTCGCCGGGATGGTTTTGCCTGCTTTGCTTTACCACTTCAAGGTTGTCTATGGCATCCCAAATTGTTGCATAATCGGTAGCGTTTACAAACTCCGGCATTTCGCCATAGGTTATAAAGTCTACATCAGACACACCCGGGAGCGGAGCCTCAGTGTTAGACACAGCAAAGTCTGTAGCCGTTAAAAAAGTCTGCGGAAATGAAATTTCGCCTTTACCTGCCCAGTGTATCCCTCCCGAAAACACGGTGGTATTACTTTGCAGTGTTTTTAAGGTAATACTGCCAATATCGCCCGGAGAAACGTATTGCGGAACAAGATTTAAAACCGCATCGTCCGGAAGCTCTACGTTTTGCCCACCTTCAAAAGTGTTGGTGTTTAAATCTACTTTTAACAGTACAGCGGCATTTGGCGCATCTTGTACACGTGTGTTGTCTGTTTGCACGCTGTCATTGCTGGTGCATGAAGCCACTAAAGCGGCTAAGGCAATTGCTGGTATGATTTTTTTCATAGTAAAGATTTTTCAAAATAGATACACTCTAACCTAAAGGGTTGCGTAGAAAAGGTTAAATTGTTTCTATTCCCGCAAAAAAATCACCCATTCACCTCAATTGTTATATACCATTACATAAGACTTTGTAATTTTACAGGTGTTAATTAACACATTTCTACGCAACCCATCTAACATAAACCGCATCTAATATTTGAAAAAAAATTAATGTTGTGAAGCTATGAAATTTAAATTCCTTTCCGTTTTAACAGGCGTAATAACTGCTGCGTTTTTTGCTACCTCTTGCAGCAACGACCTAAATAACGATTATTACACCCCGGTAGAATCTGCCGCTTACGGCTATATTGTAAATGCCAGCCCGAATAGTGGCGACTTATATTTTTATGCCGACCAAAACCTGCTGAACAGCACGGCGCTTAATTATGGCAATTCTGCAGGGTATTACCGTTTTTATCTGGGCGACCGCACCTTTAGCGTTAAAAGCTCGGCGGGCACCTCGCTGGCTACTACTTCGCTTAAACTTAGCAATCAGGATTACTTCGGGTTATTTGCGGTTAACACCTTTAACAACATAGAACTCGTAGCCTACAGGGATACCCTGGTGCAACCGGCCGCAGGTAATGCACGCGTGCGCTTTATAAACCTGATACCTGATTCACCCGACCTGGATGTGGCAACACCAAGCGCCAGCCTTGCTACAGGATTAAGCTTTAAAGAAGCCACTGATTTTATAGAAGTTGCTGCCGGCACTTACGACATTGCCTTTAAAAATGCCGGTACCGGCACAGTAATCACAACGGATACTGCCGAAACATTTAATGCCGGATATATATATACTATCTACGTTAAAGGATATCTTTCTCCTGCTGCGGGTAGTAACGACACTGCAACCGCCGTAAAACTTACAAACTACAGAGGTTAATAATTTTCAGTACGTTTTTAAAGCACTCTTATTTAGGGTGCTTTTTTTATGTTTTTTATGGACGATGCCTAATATTTTTTCAAATCATATAGAGAAGACAATTTATTTTACCCCTATATTTACAGTATATTTAAACAAACTAAAAAACCGAAACGTAGTAACGCACCCCATGGCATCAAGAAAAGCAAGACTGGTTCTCATGAAAATATTCAGCCTTTTTTCTGTAGTCCGTGGTTACAACATACCCGTTATTGCGCTGGCGCAATACCTTTCGGCCATTTTTATTCTTGACACTAAAAGGCGCGCGCTAGATATACTGCTCGACGGCCACCTTTTTATAATAGTACTGGCATCGTCTATAAGCATTGCTTCAGGGTACATTATAAATAACTTTTACGACGCCCAAAAAGACCTGATTAACCGCCCAAAAAAATCCATGCTGGACAGGCTTGTAAGCCAGGGCACCAAACTGCAGGTATATTTTGCGCTCAACTTTATAGCCGTAGCACTTGCTTTTGTGGTATCATGGCGGGCTGTAATATTTTTCTGCACCTATATTTTCCTGATTTGGTTTTACTCGCACAAGCTGAAAAAATATCCACTTATAGGCAACCTTACTGCGGCTTTACTGGCTGTATTGCCGTTCTTCGGAATATTGTTGTATGTAACTAAGTATAATGAGGGTACTTACTTTATGAGCGAACGCGTAGGGACCATATTTGCGCATGCTACGTTCCTGTATATGCTTATATTAACCAGGGAACTGATTAAAGATTTGGAAAACCTGGCCGGAGATATGGCTGCCAATTATAAAACCATACCTGTTATGTTTGGCGAAAAAGTAGCCAAGCGCATTATAGCGGCACTTATTTTCCTTACCATAATACCTGTTTATTTGCTGATTGAGGTATACGATGTAGGCTATATGGATGTATACTTTTATACCGGCATGCTGGTTATTATATTTTTCCTGTACCGCCTGTGGGATGCCTCGTCTAAAACCGATTACCTGCTGCTGCATAATCTTGTAAAAGGCCTTATAGTAGCCGGTGTATTTAGTATTGTACTTATAGACCCGGCGGTTTTAGTACACGGAAGGCAATTGTTGGTGTAGAAAAGGTTTCCCAAATCAACCTTAATACTTCCAATAACACCCGTTTTGCAATAAAAAATCCCGCCAGGGCGGGAAACAGGAACTATTAAAAAAAATCAGAAAATCATTACCAACGCGGCCTGTCTATATTTTCTACAGCCGGAAGGTCGGCAAGGCGCTGGCGTATGTGTGTGAGGTCACGCACCAGTGCAGGCACTTCTTTCCAGTGGTTTACACGCTGATAATTCTCTTTATATATGTTGTGGAATGCCGTAAACATAATGGGCTTACCCTTGCAGTAATCCAGGTTTTTGCAGTGGTCGTCTATCAGGAAATCTGTATCAATCACGCTTTTATCACCACAAAAAATAATGTTCCTCCAGTGAATGAACGGAAAATGTTCTTCCAGCCACAGTTTTTTCTCATACAATGAAAGCGGAAATTCCATAGCTGCCGACACTATGTACACATCATAATCTTTCATCAGGTCTTTTACCGCTTCTACAGCCCCTTCCATTACGGGCAGCGTACGGAAAAACCCCGGTGTAACCAAAAACTTTGATATCGCGTCATTCGGTAACGCTTCACTCTCCATGCGGCCAAGCATGGTTTCGCGCTCCGGCCTGTTGCCGTATTCTTTTTCGTACCAGTTAAGGTATTGCGTTTCTACGTCGGCTAAAACACCGTCCATATCTATCGCAATTGTCTTTCTAATTCTTTCTGAGGTATTCATGAGGTTATTGCATTTTGTTGCAGCAAAGTTACGCTTATTTTGCAATATATTGCAACTTTATGCAAAATTTTGCAATGTTAAATTTTTGTATATTTGCCGTAAACAAATTCTTGATAATGGTTAAAGAAGAGCGTTTACAGCTCATACTACAGCACTTAACCCGCGATAACCGCGTACAACTTGGCGAAATGAGCCGCCTGCTCAGCGTATCTGAAGATACCGTAAGGCGCGACATAAAGGAACTGGACGTGCAGGGATTGCTAAAAGCCGTACGCGGCGGTGCCATTGCAAACAGCAGTATACCGCACCACTACCGCGACAGGGAAACATTTGATATTTCACTAAAAAGGCGCATAGCCGAAAAAGCCATACCGTTTATTAAAAACGGGCAAACCATTTTTATGGACGGAGGAACATCGGTACTGGCGGTAGCGCAAATGCTGCCTAAAGACCTTAAGGTTACTGTAGTTACTAACAGTTTCCCCGTAGCCGATGTACTGGAAGACCACCCTAATGCAGAAGTGATTTTTGCAGGAGGCCGACTCTACAAAACGGCGTTTACCACCATAGGCCAGCAGGCCATTGACACGGTACGTAATGTGCGTGCCAATATTTACTTTTTTGGTGTAAGCAGCATACATACCATTGGTCTTACCGCACGCAGCTACGAAGACAGCCTGGTAAAACGCGCAATGGTAGAAAACGCTACGCAAATCATTGCGCTAAGCACACTACAAAAAATAGATACTGCCGAGGCTTTTTTTGTATGTCCTATTACTAAGGTGGACACACTGATTACAGAAGCCACACCAGACGATGAAAAACTTCAGCCATACAGAGATTTAGGGCTAAATGTAGTATAATAAAGCATGAAAAAACTAGTTTACATACCCCTACTGTTACTGTTGTTGCTTATAGCTCCTGCTGCATACCATTTGCAGGAATCAAGAGAGTGGAACGGTAAAAAATGTGCCGTTGTACTTACGTATGATGATGCGCTAAATGTACACCTAGACACTGTGCTGCCTCAGCTAAACAAGTATAACCTTAAAGGCACTTTTTATCTGGTAGGCAATGCCCCTGCCCTTACTAATCGTATAAACGAGTGGCGAAAGGCGGCAAAAGAAGGCCACGAACTGGGCAACCATACCCTTAACCATCCGTGCGATGGCAGCCTGCCGGGCAGGGCATGGGTAAGTAAAGATGCAAACCTTGCAAAGTATACTGTAAAACGGGCCATAGACGAAATAAAAGTTACCAATGCTTTTTTAAAAGCCATAGACGGTAAAGACAAACGCACCTTTGCTTACCCTTGTGGCGACCTAAAAATTAACGATACGCTTTTTTACAACAGTCTAAAAAACGAATTTTCGGGAGCACGGGGCGTTGTATCAGCCTATGCCAGTGCAAAAGATATTAATCTGGACAACATTTACTGCTTTGGGCAAAGCGACACCACTGCCGAGCAGATGATAGCGCAAATTAAGGAAGCTGAGAGAAAAGGCAGCTTGATAGTGTTGCTGTTTCACGGTGTAGGCGGAGAACATCCGCTAAATGTTAGTGCGAAAGAACACGAAAAAGTACTGCGTTACCTAAGTAGCCGTAAAAAAGATATATGGGTTGCCCCGATGGTAACTGTAGCCGAGTACATAAAGAAACTACAAACGGCTAAATAAGGTGCGCCTTTAGCTCAGTACGGTATTGCGAGGCGCTTTTACCCGTTACCTCTTTAAAGCTTTTATTAAAGTGGCTAAAGTTATTAAATCCGCTTTCATAACACACCTCGCTTATGGTTATAGGCTTTTCAGCCAATAATTTACAGGCGTGTACCACGCGGTATTCGTTAACAAACTGCACAAAGGTTTTGCGGGTCATTTTTTTGAAGTAACGACAAAAAGACGGCACCGTCATGCTGGCTATTTCGGCAACCTCGTCCAGCGCTATAGTTTCCCTGAAGTTATCTTTTACAAAGTTAAACACCATGTTTATACGGTCGTTGTCCTGCACATGGGTTTCCAGGGCAAAACCCTCTGCATTTAAAACTTTATAGTCTTCCGTTTGTTCCAGGTCGTGCAATACGCTTATAAGTGTTATAAGGCGCTCAAACGGATCCATATTTGCCATTTCCTCCATACGTTCCCCTACCAGGTAACGCACATCGGGTCCAAAGGCTATACCACCCCTAGCCTTTTCAAATAAAGCACCTATACTTTTTGTTTCGGGTAACCCCATAAAGGTGTCGCCTAAAAAGTCGGGCTTCATTTGTATTACAGTTTCTTTTTTGTTGCCGGTAGTATCGTCAGTAAAACCACAGTGCGGCAAATTACTGCCTATAAGTATAAGGTCGCCATCGGCATAGTATGAAATATGGCTGCCTATTTGCCGCTTGCCCGAACCGCCGTTTACATACACCAGCTCCACCTCGGGATGGTAATGCCAAACGTGAGAACGCAGGTTACTGTTTTGGTCAAAAGTAACATAAGCAAAGCTGCTCCCGAAAGAGGGCTCTATGACTTCAAATGAGGCACGTACGTTTTTCATGAAAATGTTGCATTTTTCGTTACAAATATAGGCAGACTACACTAAAATTGGCTCGATTTAACTAAAAAACGTTTTCGTAAGGTTAATATTGAATACAAAGAGGCAAATATTGTTGTAACATTTTTAAAACTGTGGTTGTAATTTAGCATCAGATAAAAAGAAGTACAACCTAAAGCTGTAAGAACATGAAAAGTCTAATGAAATTCGGAGTAGCACTTGTAGCACTGTTAACCACGGTTGTTTCACATGCAAATGACAACGACTTCCTGGTAAAAACCAAAGAAGGTGCCGGAAAAGCGATAAGCTTTACCATAAAAGAAAGTAAAGATGTACTTGTAAAACTATACGCTAAAGACGGGGCAGAGATTTTTAACGAAACCGTAAAAAGCAAAAACGGTAAGGTAGACAGGACGTATGACCTAAATGCACTACCAGACGGTACATATTACCTGGAAACAGAAACCGCTACAAAAGTAGCACGCCACGAAATTACAATAAAAGGAAAATCTGCTGTGGTGGCCGAAAATGCAGTATCTGAAATTGCAAAACCTGTAGTACTAAACAACAAAGGTATTGTTACAGTACAGGTATCTAAAAACGATAAAACGCCGGTTGATATAAAAATGTATGACGAAAACAACAACGAGCTTTACAATGAAACATTTGAAGGCGGGAAAGTTGCAAAACGTTTTGACATTACAAAATCAACAGCTAAAAATTTCACGTTGGTTATTGGCTACAACAACAAACTGTTTGTTGAAACCATCTCCGCGCGATAAAATGAGGTTTGGTTATAGCAAAAAAGCTCCACAATGTGGAGCTTTTTTATTTTATATCTATAGAGCTATAAAGTACCCAAAATATTATCCATTATCCAGTTGGTATGAGCTCCTGTATGCCCAGTGGAAGGATGTTTCAGTATCCCTGCCAAATGTTTCTGCATATTCTCTACATGATACAACTGAATGTTTTCAGGATGTGGTATAATTAGCTCTTCCGTACCTGCTTCTGTAATCAGCGTAAGCGGCACCTCTTCAAAAACTGCAAACTTTATAGTGCCTTTACTACCATAAATACTCACTTCATCTTCGCGTTTTAGCGTACCAAAATTCCATGACCCTGTACCGGTAACACCGGTATTATGCAGCCATGTAGCTGCTACCGCATCTTTAGCAGTGTAAAGCCCTTGCTGGTTAAGGCTTATGCCGTGAGCCTGGGTTACGCTACCGAAAAAGTACACAAACAAATCAAGCCCGTGGCTCGCAAGGTCGTCAAAGTAGCCACCCGGTGCTATAGCCGCATCGGTACGCCAGTTATAAACTCCTGATAAATCTGTTTCAGAAGCCACCTTGGTTAAGTTCCAGTGTATATGGCGCGCACTACCTATCCTACCTTCCTCTATCCATTGTTTTACCTGTAAAAACCTGGGCAATGACCTGCGGTAATACGCCACAAAAAGAGGGAGCTTCCTGGCATCAAACGCTTCGGTTATTGCCACACAGTCATCATAATTTGGCGCCATAGGCTTTTCTATACAGCAAGGCTTACCGGCCTGAGCCACTTTAAGAGCGTAAAACTTGTGTGTATCGGGCGGGGTAGCTATATATACAGCATCAATTTCAGGGTCATTTATCAGGGCATCAGCATCAGCATAGTATTTCTCTACACCATGCCTCCGGGCATAATCGGCAGCTTTTTCGGCATCCCGGCGCATTACCGCCTTAAGGGCAAATCCCGATACTTTTTGATATGCCGGGCCACTTTTACGCTCGGTTACATCGCCGCAGCCTATAATGCCCCAGCGTATTATTAACTGTTTTTCGTCCATTGTGTGTTTGGTTATTGTTGTGCAGGCTAAGGTAGCATTTTTAGCGAAACACACTTATAGTCACTTTAACCGTTATTATAACATTTTAAAAAAATGTACTTTAGTAGCTATGGATAACGCAGATAAGGATATTAAAATATCGCTGGCACAATGGTCATTACACCATGCTATACAATCAGGTACTATGGACAAGCTTGATTTTGCCAAAAAAGCCGGGCAACTGGGATTTGAAGCTGTAGAATACGTGTCGCGATTTTATACACAGGAAGCAAAAAGCGCGCAGTCTTTTGCGCAAATAGTAAAAGAAATAAATCAGCGAAGCAACGATGCAGGGATAAAAAACCTGTTGATTATGATTGATGGAGAAGGGAATCTTGCATCGGACATCGCACGAGAACGTATTGAAGCAATAAACAACCACCTAAAATGGTTGGAAGCAGCAGCCGAACTTGGCTGCCACAGTATACGGGTAAACCTTACCGGCGGAGATGAAACCAAACAGGAAAAGTGGATTAATGCCTCCACGTCATCACTGATAGCTTTATCAGATTTGGCAAAAGCCTATGATCTGAACGTTATTGTAGAAAACCACGGCGGCATAAGCAGCAACGGTGGCGTACTGGCACGGGTGATGAAAAACGTTAACCTACCAAACGTAGGCACTTTACCTGATTTGGGTAACTTTTGCATCAGGCGGCAAGATGGCTTAAAATGGCCCAGCCCATGCGTGGAAGCATACGATCGCTACCAAGGCGTTACTGAGATGATGCCCTGGGCAAAAGGCATTAGTGCAAAAACCTACGATTTTAACGAGCACGGCCTTGAAACCACCATAGACTACACTAAGATGATAGCGATTATTAAAAACAGTGGCTACAACGGCTATATAGGGATAGAATATGAAGGGCAACGCCTTAGTGAAGAGGAAGGCATAATAAAGACCAAAATAATGCTGGAAAATTTACTAACATAAAAAAACCGGCAGTTGCCGGTTTTTTTATGTTAGTAAGCACAATGCTTAAAACGCTGTGCTGATTTGTAAAGATATACCTGTACTTTCGGGCACATAACGGCATACACCACCCACACATACCAAACCCCCACGCTGACGGCCGTAGTTAGCCGCAATACGCGTAGCACCTATGCGGTACGCGCCACCTACGTTGTAGTAATGGATGCGCTTGTTAGGGTCGTCGTTACCGTAGTTATAAATATCCCATACGTAGAAGGAGTATTTATCGTCCAGGTTAAGCTCGGCGGTAGCACCTGCCCAGTTCTTTTTATCGGCATCGGCCCACATATGCTCACCCTCTAAACGGATAGACCTTTTAGGGGTAAAGTTGTAGGTAGCTTCGGCAGTTACAATATTTGTATTTACCTTATCGCCGCCTTCTATCCAGGCCTTATTGTAAAATTGCCTCATATAATACAAAGCCGTGTGCCAGCTTTCGCTAAACTGCTTGCGTATCTCAAAGTTGTAATCGCTAAAGTATTTATCACCTACGCCTAAAAAGCGGGTTTCATAAGATGCAGGGTTGAGCCTGTATGTACCCGGAAGGTTGTACCAGCTGCTTAGGTTTACTGCCAGCTTGGTACCGTACTTACCCCCAAACGCAGTTTCTTTGGCAAAATCATAAAACACATCAAGCTGTCCGCCGGTTTCCCCGGCTTTCATAATACCCGTAGTAATAAAGTCTACCTTACTTTGTGCCTGGTATACATAAATGTTTGCCAGGTTGCTGTGGTGCTGCTTAGTAAGTGCAGGGGTAAAATTCAGCACCCTGTCGTTATAGTTAAGGCTCGATGAATTGGCATCGTATACGGCAGGCTCACGCTCACTAAGAAATTTGAAGTTTTCGGTACGGCGCAGCGTAGCATCTATACCAAGGCCTTCTTTAGAATATCCCATGTTAAGGGTTACGGCATTACCCGGCTTAACCAGGTAAGGGTCTATCTCGTTTTGAAGGTTAAGCACACCGTCTTTTTCTTTGTAATCAGCTTCTCCGTTTATGTAAAACGAATTGTGTATAAACCCAAAGCGTGCGCCATAAGCATTGGTAAGGGCATTAAATGGAGCAGGCTCGGCAAGTGCTTCGTAACGGCCAATATAGCTGGCGCCAAAAGAAAGGTCGGATACCTGAAATTTAAACAGGTTGTTCAGGCTAAAGTCAGCATCAAATCCGTAAATATCGCCTTTAGAAACATTAAATCCTGTACGCTGACGTCCGTAAAGGGCAGTAAGCTTAATATCATCAGTAGGCCTGTAAATAACACGTCCTCCACGCAGGGCCGTATTTATACCCAATGCGCGGTCTTCCCAAGCACGGAACAGCATACCGTTACCAAACTGCTCGTAGAAGTACCCGCCGGTAAGTTCCAGTTTACTAAACTTATAAGTAGCATACCATATGCCTACGTTAGTACCTTTAAAACCCGGATTGTAATTCAGCAGGGCATTTGGTTCATACGCTTCACCCTGTATACCGGCCGTAAAGCCTTTATACTGATAGTTTAGCAACAAGTAATTGTTTGAGCGTATGGGCTTACCGTTTATGGGCGCAGCCTTTTGGTTTACACCTGTACCCTTATCGTTAAGATACCACTGCGAATTGCTTTCAAATCCGCCATATAAACGCCCGTAATCTTTTTTTGCCACTGTATCTGTCTCCTGAGCGTAGCCATAAGTCAGCGCAAAAAGAGGCAGCAACCATAGTATTTTTTTTCTCATTACAGTTGTTTCAATTTTTCAAAAAGTTCGTTTTCGGCACCCTGGCTGTAACCGTTGTGTATGTAAACTACCTTTTTATTTTTAACTACAATAGTATACGGTACGTTAGCTATACCCAGTGCCCTTTTCAGGTCCTGGTTGCTGTCCAGCAATACTTTATAAGGCCAGTTTTTACCATTTAGTAATGGTTTTACCCTTTTTTGGGTGCGGGCATCGTCTATAGAAATGGCCACTACTTCCATATTAACTTCCTTGCTCCATTCGGCATAATGCTCTTTTATAGCATCAAGCTCATTAATACACGGAACACACCATGTTGCCCAAAACGAAAACACATATATTTTATCTTTTTCGGCAAAGTCGTCCTTAATGTTTAGGGTTTTGTTATCAACCGATTTTATACTTACCCCCGGCATTTCTTTCTGGGCAAAAGCAATGGAGGAAACGAACAGTAAGAGTAGTGCAAACTTTTTCATAAATGTCTTTGATTTTTAAGTGCAAACTTGTTGGTGCGCAATATTAAAAAAAAATTAAAGAATGGCGGAATTATTGAGGGAAAATCAAAACCTATGGAGTAGGTAGATTTATAAAAAACACAAAAAAGACTAATAAAATGTATTTTTAAAACACTTTTAAGCACAATTAGATAATAATACCTTTAACAAAAAAGATTTTTACTGGTTTTTTTTCAAGTAACATTTTTTTTACATAATTTTCGCCTGCTATTTTTACTTTTCAGATTAACATAACAAAACTATTAATGAAAAAAACTTTACTCTCATTACTATTATTAGGCGGCCTTTCGGCAAATGCACAGCTTGCAAGCGGCAGTACAGCGCCTGATTTCACCGCTACAGACATTAACGGTGTAGAACACAGCCTTTATGCTGATTACCTTAACCAGGGTAAAACAGTAATTATTGATATTTCTGCTACTTGGTGTGGCCCATGCTGGAGATATCACGGAACACATGCCCTTGCTGACTTCTATGAAACGTACGGGCCAAACGGCTCTAACGAAGTGGTGGTGCTTTTTATTGAGGGCGACCCAGGCACTTCTGTACAAAGCCTTTATGGAACCAATACATCTTCTGACACAAGCACAACGCAGGGTAACTGGACTAACCATTCTCCTTACCCTATCATTGATGACGGAACAGGTGCTATATCTAACGCGTATGCCATCCAATATTTCCCTACGGTATATATGATATGCCCTAACGGTAATGTCACAGAACTTACGAACAATGCAAATCCGCCAACAGCACCTATACTAAAGTCTAAGATTACTGCCAGTTGCCAAACGCTGACAGGAGCTGTAAACAAAGCGCGTTTTGACGCCGTTACCACACCTATTTGTCAACAAAATGGTGTAGTAGTGGCTCCGCTTAAAAACCTTGGTACAAACAAGATACTTTCTGCAACGGCTGTCCTTAAAGAAAACGGGAACGTAATTGCTACTAAAAACTACACCAGCACCACCGGTGTAAGCCTTTACAACACTACAAACCTTACATTCCCGGCTACTAACTTTACAGACGGCGTACATACTATTGAACTTACTGAAATTAATGGCTTAACCACCCTACCACACCCTGAGACAGCCACACAAGATGTGGATATCATATTAAACAACGATACTCAGGTAGGCAACAACCTTACAGTAGAGATATACACCGATTTTTATCCTGCTGAGGCTTCATGGGAAATTAGAAATAACAGCACTAATGCCCTTGTAGCAAGCGGAGGACCTTACACAGCAGGAACCGAAGACACATTTGGCGGTGGTGGCCCAGATGCCAATACTACCATTACATCTACAGTAACACTTCCTGATACCGATGACTGTTACAAAGTAATACTTAAAGACTCTAACGGAGACGGATGGTATTTCCAGACATCAAATTCTTATGATCCAAACGCGTTCCGTGGAATTAAAATACTAAATGGAGACAATGTGGTGTATGAGAAAAACGTTAACCTTGCCGCTTTCTCTACAGCCAATTTCGCTGCAGCGTTAAGAACTGTTTCTGTTTCAGATGCATTCCAGCCGGGTGCAAATAAGGCATTCTCGGTATATCCTAATCCTACAAACGGTATATTAAACATACAGAGCACCGAAAACGTAACAATTACGGTTACTGATATGGCCGGTAAAACTGTATTTGCAGCTAAAGACATACAAAACGGCGGCACCATTAATCTTGGCAGCCTACAAAAAGGCATTTACATCGCTACAATGAAAGGCGAAAGTGGTGCTCAAAATTCTGAAAAAATTGTTATCAACTAACAATAACCACTATGCAATTCTGAAAACGCTACCGGGATATTTATACACCCGGTAGCATTTTCGTTTTAATACAATAATAAAAATACACTATTAAACCATGAAAAAAATAGCACTTATAGCCACTCTACTGCTAGGAATTTTAACCTCTACTGCTCAGCAAATTGCTGTAACAACCAGGGGTGATGTAGTTTTACCAGATGGTTATACTTTTACCACAAATAGTTTAAATTCGCCTACCGGCACACAACCTACACCAAACAAACTTCGCTTTAAAGTAACTAACCTTACACAGGAAGACATGATTGTAGGGATAAAGGTGATAAGCATGAGTAATAACGTAGACGGCTCTAATTTACAGTTATGCTACGGCGTGTGTTTACTAAACATACAACCGGGTAACATTATAACAGATGGCTCTGTACTGGCAGCAGGCGCTACTTCTACATCAGACGACGACCACTTTATTAACATGAACCCCGGTACTGACGGTCAACCTGTAAATTACCAACTGGCATTTGTAAAGCTTACCAGTAACGAGGATGGCGATTTAACGGTGCAGGAAACGCTACAAACCATTAACTACACCTACTCGGCTACCGCAGGCACAGAGACAGCAGTACTAAAACAGATGGGTGTAGATATTAAAAATACTGTTGTAAAAAACACGGTAACAATACAAACGGTAAACCCTGCAAACGTAACATTTTACAACATTAACGGCGCCATAGTAAAAAGCCTGCCACTTAATGCCGGAATAAACAATGTAGACACAACCTCATTTGCAAACGGTGTATATACAGCTACGTTTACATCGGGCTCAAAAACGGCTTCTGCAAGAATTATAAAAAACTAACTGCCTGTTATAAGCAGCACAAGCCTTTATTAATAAATACCTATGAAAAGAATTTTATCGCTACTGTGCTTAACAGCGTTAATTATATGGGGATGTTCCCGCGATTACGAAATTTTACAGTCGTATGATTCTGTAATCCTAACGGCAGATAAATCGTACACGCTGGTAAACAATACCATTACATTTTCTGTAAAGGACAATAATGGAACAGACCACACGGCTGAGGCTACATTTTACGTAGACGGTACTAAAATCAGTGGCAACACACTTACTTCGGCCAACGTACAGCAGTATAATGTTACAGCATCATTAGGCCCTATGACGTCTGAGCCTATAACGGTAAGCTTTGGCAGCACTGCGGAGTTAAACTTTAAAAAGCGTGTACTTATAGAAGATTATACCGGTACATGGTGTGGCTATTGTACGCGTGTAGCATGGGCTATTGAACTTGTAAAAGGACAAACAGAAAATGTAGTGCCGGTAGCCATACACAGGCCAAGCAGCAACCCTTCTAACGCACAATACGACCCATATAACTATGATGCCAGTGCTATAGAAAACACCCTGAGCGCCATAGGTTACCCTAAAGGATACCTAAACAGGCGCACACGCTGGACATCGCCGGAGCCAAATAACCTGGCGCAGGTTATTAACCTTACACAAGGCGATAATCCCAAGCTGGGGCTTGCCATGAAACCTACTGTACAAAATGGTAAAATTAACCTTGATGTTAACGTTATGTTCAGCAAGGACTTTACTGCGAGCGGGCTTAAACTTGTGGTATACGTACTTGAAAATGGTTTGCTATACCCTCAACACAACTACACCGAATATTATAACGGTGTTTCGGTTATAGAAGACTGGGTACACAACCACGTGCTACGTTCTTGCCTTACAGACATTACCGGCGAAACCGTGCCGTCTGAAAAAACTACGCTGAATAACGTTTATACAAGAAGTTTCAGCGTAAATGTGCCCGATAACGTTACCAATGTGTCAAACATGGAATTTGTAGCATTCATAATCAACGAAAACGGGCGTGCTGTTAACGTACGTAGTGCCCATGCCGGCGAAAACCAGGAATTTGAAATAGAATAAGTATAACTTATTTTCCAAATAACAAAAGCCCGCTGTTTAATTACAAGCGGGCTTTTTTATGTAAAGCATTGCAAGAGTATTAATGGTTGTAATATGGGCTGTCCCAAATATAGGCATTAAAGTTTTTGCCTTTCCAAAAGCAATAGTACAATGCCACTCCGCAAAAAGCCTTGAATCCAAACAGAAACGTAAGCAGCACAAACAATTCGTGGTTTGTGCCAAAGAAAAACCACTTATCTAATATTAAAGTGAACAATGCGGTACAGCAAACTAAAAACACCAACAGGCTTCCCATGTCGCGCATGGGCCTAACCATTAATTTCCTGAAAGGATTTAAATCGTTACCCCATTTGTGTATAAGATAGTAATAATCGTCTGCAATAGGCGCAAACAATAAGGGGTCGTCGTAATTCTTTAAATGAAAGTGGCTGGAAGGCGCCATAATCATAAAACCCGATAGTGCAATGTTATGATCTTGCTCTAAATGTTTTATGCGTGTAAGTGCTTCCTCCGGTATGGTATTTTTATAAAGCTCAGTGCTTAAAAACCGCAGCCGATAGTCTATGCATACCGCTCTTATTTGGTTAAGATGAAAAATACGCGACGGCTCAAGTTTATTTACATTAAACAGGTTTTCAATGCCATTACCCCCCATCGCTAACCTCTCTTTTATATCCGTGCGTTGTTCTGCATCTTTTTCGAGTAACAGGTGCACTTGCTGCATTACATCTTCTTCCGTAACCGATTTATTTCTTTCAGAAAGCAACGCTTCAGTAAGATCTTTGTTATCCCACAACATACTCTACATTATTTCATTAAACACCACTAAATTAACCAATTAAAGCCGCTTTAAAAAACAACAATTGTTAAATTTGATATACAAAAACAGTACCGGCAGCAACAAAAAAAGCAGCCCTTACAGAGCTGCTTCTAAATTATATTTGCTTTGTTTATTTTAAAAACTCAAGGATAGCCCCGGTTATAAAAGCTATCTGCTCATCATCTAGTTCTGTATGCATTGGTAGCGCCAGCACTTCGTTTACTAACTGGTTTGTTACCGGGAAATCCGCTTCATTATAGCGGGTATCAGCATATGCCTTTTGGCTGTGCAGCGGTATTGGATAATAAATAGCACATGGTATGCCCTTATCCAGCAGGTGCTGCATAAGTGCATTACGGTCGGCATTCAGTATCCTGATTACGTATTGGTGAAACACGTGGCTGTCTTGGTCACCTACAACTACAGGAGTAACTACGTTAGGATGATTAGCCAATGCAGCGCTATATTTGGCAGCAGCCTCACGGCGCGCCTTATTATAGGCATCAAGGTGTGGTAACTTGGCATTAAGCACCGCTGCCTGAATGCTGTCTAAACGGCTGTTTACACCTACCACATCATGGTGGTAACGCACGTACATGCCGTGGTTTACTATACCCCGAAGCGAATGTGCAAGAGCGTCATCATTAGTAAAAATAGCACCACCATCGCCATAGCAGCCCAGGTTTTTACTCGGGAAAAATGATGTAGAAGCCACATGTCCTATACCTCCGGTTTTCTTCTTGCTGCCATCGGCAAACTTGTAATTAGAGCCTATACCCTGAGCGTTATCTTCAATAACGTAAAGGTTATGCTCTTCTGCGATTTCTAAAATGGCATCCATATTAGCTGCCTGCCCAAAAAGGTGTACCGGCACTATGGCTTTAGTACGAGGTGTTATGGCCTTTTTAATAGCATCTACAGAGATGTTAAATGTATCTACATCTACATCTACTAACACAGGTGTAAGCTGTAGTAATGCTATAACCTCTACGGTAGCTGCAAAGGTAAAATCGGCTGTTATAACCTCATCACCCGGCTGAAGCCCAAGGCCCATCATGGCTATTTGCAGTGCATCGGTACCGTTAGCACACGGAATAACATGTTTTACGCCAAGGTAATCTTCAAGATTTTTTTGAAATGATTGTACCTGAGGGCCGTTAATGTAAGTGGTAGTATCTAGCACTTCCTGTATAGAAGCGTTTACGGTATCTTTTATATGGTCGTACTGTGATTTCAGGTCAACCATCTGTATTTTTTTCATAATAACTTTGCCCTGAAAAACGGGCCGTTGTATTAAGTTAATAAATCGGCACAAAAATAACTAACTTCCCCGACTTATAATCATGAAAAAAATCAGTTTTTTTATTCTGAAATGGGTACTAATAAAAATGACGGAGACGCTGCTCCGGTTTTATTAGCCTTTGCAGCGCTTCCGCCAAATTTTACTGGTTTTAAAACACAGTGGGGGCTGTGCTTTTATTTATTATTTTAAACGACAGGACAGAGGGCCTCGTAGCCCCGGTTTATAAAATATTTTAATATTTTTCGCACTATCCCTTTTAGCACCATCCCACCGGGAATAACCCCAATAAGAAAATTCAGAATAGCATCTATAATATCCTCTGCTGCTGAGGCTGCATTTAGCACTTTACATAAATATCTACGGAGACGCTGCCAAATATTCCCACCGGTAAATGCTGCAGAAAAACTGCTCTCTCTTGCAGTATTAACTTCGGTAGCCGACATTAATAAACTGTTTGAGGACAATGCTGCTGCTGCCCTATAGTTTTCTCCCAGTTCTTCAGCTATTTCTCCCTCAGTTACTAACGCTTCCGTTTCGTAAGTCTCTTTAACATCTCGTTTTTCTTCTTCAAATACTTCGTTGTCAAGAAAATCAAATGAACCCTGTAAACTCATGGTTTTGTTGTTTTTTCTGCCTACTCTTTGTTACCGTTTTCGGCGTACCGGCTTATTAACGTTCGATTGGAATTCCGGTTTCGAAATTCCTTTAATTCAACATCATATCCAAAATATTGTCGTGAACAGCCCTATAAACGTCGCCAGATGTACCGCTACGCAAACAGCTAATACTCATTCAAGCAGTTATGAAAGCAACTGAACGCAACAGGCAAAAAATAAAAATCATATTTTTGCAAAAAAAACATGCGCCTACTGTACAGCCTGCTAATAAATACTGTTATGCCCATGCTGCATATAGTAGCTTTATTTAATAAAAAAATGAAGCTTTTTGTACAGGGCCGCACAAGCGTATTTTCTACGTTGCAGGAAAAAATAACACCTGCCGATAAAGTAATTTGGTTTCATGCGGCATCTTTAGGGGAATACGAACAGGGACTTCCTGTAATGGAAAAAATGCGGATGCTGTACCCC
This sequence comes from Flavobacterium sp. RNTU_13, assembly GCF_046614455.1. Lineage (NCBI taxonomy): Bacteria > Pseudomonadati > Bacteroidota > Flavobacteriia > Flavobacteriales > Flavobacteriaceae > Flavobacterium > Flavobacterium sp. RNTU_13. The sequence goes on from NZ_JBKJHB010000001.1 coordinate 409,890, forward strand.
TCGCACAAAATACTGGTTACATTTTTTTCTCCTTCGGGTTATGAAATACGAAAAAACACTAGCGCTGCAGATGTGGTAGTATACTTACCGATGGATACTTTAAAAAACGCAAAAAAGTTTTTAAAACTGGCTCACCCTGATATTGCATTTTTTATTAAGTACGAGTTTTGGCCTAACTATCTTTTTGAACTAAAAAAAGCAAATGTACCTACTTACCTGATTTCAGGGCTCTTCAGGCCAAACCAGGTATTCTTTAAATGGTATGGCAGTTTATATCGCAAGGCGTTTAAGTCATTCAACCATTTTTTTGTGCAGTATGAAAGTTCTAAACAACTTATTTCATCCATAGGATTTAATAATGTAACCGTTAGCGGCGATACCCGTTACGACAGGGTAAGCCGTATACTGGAACAGGACAATCATTTACCGTTTATAGAAGATTTTACTAATGGTAAAACTACAGTAATCTTTGGTAGTTCATGGCCTAAAGACGAGGAAATGTTTATGGGCTTTATTAACAAACAGCCCGACACCAAATTTATCATTGCTCCCCATACCTTTGGTGAAAGTCACATGGAAAGCCTGAGGCAAAACATTACAAAACCTATTGTATTCTTTACCGAAAAAGAGGGCAAAAATCTTAAAGATTATGATGTACTGGTAATAGACACCATAGGATTGTTAACTAAAATATACAGCTATGCTGATGTGGCGTATGTGGGTGGTGGTTTCGGCACATCGGGCCTGCACAATATTTTAGAACCTGCCGCTTATGGAGTTCCGGTTGTAATAGGCCCTAATCATAAAAAATTCCCGGAAGCTAAACAGCTTACAGATGCGGGCGGATGTATTGTAGTACATAACCAAACAGAGACCGAAGCTGTACTAAGCCGCTTAACAACCGAAGAAAACTACAGGAATACAACAGGCAGAAATGCAGGTGACTTTGTACAACGCAACCGCGGCGCGGTATACACCATTCTAAAACACATACAGCATGAACATAGCCTTTAAACCTTTTGAAACTGCTGATGCGCCCGCAGTAATAACCATGATGGAGCAATTTTACGCCATAGATGGCTACCCTATAGATGCAGCAGTAAGCATGGGGCTGTTTATGGAGTTTACAGAAAACGAAAGCCTGGGCAAAGGATGGACAATCACCGCCGATGGTGTGACGGTAGGCTACGTTATTCTTACGTTTGTATTTAGTTTTGAATATGCGGGCCGTATTGCTTTTTTGGATGAATTATTCATAAGCGAGTCTATGCGGGGTAAAGGCCTTGCAAAAGAAGCACTCGAATTTATTAAAACGCAAACCGATTTACTTTCGATAAAAATTATTTACCTGGAAATAGAACCTCACAACGAAAGTGCCCGTAAACTGTATTTATCTAAAGGATTTAAAAATCATAAAAGGGGCTTAATGCGCTACACCGCAAAATAATTACACCTCCTGCGGCACAAAATGGCTTTCTGCACCATCTTCCAGCACTATATAGATACGTTCCCAGCGCTCGCCTTTTATAAGTTCCCAGGTATGACCGGTTCCTTCTGTATCTTCGGCTAATAGCACCGTACCGGGTTCTATAATAAAGGTTTCGCCATTGGTAACCTTAAAGCGCAGTGTACCACTTAAAGTAACCACGTACTGCCTGCGCGGTGCCGGGTGCGCTACCTTTTGATACTCCTCTACATACGTTTGTGCAAAAAAACCTTTGGCAGATACAAAAACCGTATTGGCTATATACCCGTGCTGAAATGTACAGCCCCCGTCTGGCGTATTTACCAAACGGACAGCTTTTATAAGAACATCACTCATCTGTATCGTTAACTATCTGATTAGGGAAAAATGTCCTCTTATTTCGGGCATTGTAGGTTTTACACGCACCACATACCAGTAGTCGCTTGCGGGCAACTGGTATCCGTTAAAGGTACCATCCCAACTTGTATTATTAACACTAAGACGGGTAATAAGCTTACCGTAACGGTCAAAGATATCAACGGTTGCCTGCGGAAGCTTGCTAAGGCCGGCAATGGTAAAGGTATCGTTTATATCGTCGCCGTTCGGGCTAAAGTATTTCGGTATAAGGTCTACTGCAAATGCAAACGGATATTCGCCACAACCGTTTAACGACTGTGCCACCACTATGTAAATACCCTGAGAAAGGTTATAAAAAACATTAGATTGCTGATAGTCGCCACCATTTAATGAGTAAATATAGTTTTGAGGATCGTTATTCTGCATACGCACCTCTACCCTGTCGTTTTCTACCCATACCGTACTGATAACCGGAGCCAATTTACGCGTAACAATAAACGTACGTGTGGCAAAACATCCGGCTGCATTCGTAAGCGTTACGGTATATGTACCACCTTCTTCAACACTTATGGTAGGTGTAGTTTCCAGTGTAGACCAAAGGTAAGATACGGCATCAGCCTGAGCTGCATTTAGCACCGCCGTAGTACCGCTACAAAAATCAATATGTGTTTCGGGGTCTGCAATTACTGGGGCTGCTACCGGAGTTACAGTAACCGGTACGCGTGAGTCTGCGGCACAGCCGTTGTTTTCGGCAAACACATAGTAGGTTGTAGTTGTGGTAACCTGGGGTGTTGTATACGTAGTACCCGTTGCCAGTAAGTTACCACCCGAAGGTGCATCATACCAATACACATTACCCACACTGGCCGAAGCCTGAAGTGTAGTAGGCTGGCCTTCGCAGGCGTTTACATTAGCCGAAGCTACAGTAATAACAGGCTTAGCCGTAACGTTAGCCCTTACCGCCACGCGTGGTGCAGTGGCACACGTATCATCATACGCTGACGCATAGTAAGTAGCCGGGGCGGTTAACACCGGGGTAGAAAAAGAGTTTCCTGTTGCTATGGGGGTATCTCCGGTAGCAACATCATACCAATATACCGTACCACCACTGCTCTGGGCTTGTAATGTAACGCTTCCGCTACCACAAACGGCAGGAGAATCTGTATGAGACGTTATTGAATTTATACTTATAAAGGTACTCGCCGCTATATTTAACACCGGATCGCCTGGCATACCTCCAAACTCTATTATATATCCTTTTGGTGCATACTCGTTTGGCCCTCCGGCATCGGGCAGGTCGTTCCATGACCCGGCAATCCCCACTCCGGGTGCCGTAATATGTGCATAGTCTTCGTTGCCTCCTGAGTCGTTAGGCTCCCCCGTATTCCAAAAAGCAAAATTCGGCGTACTACCGTTTGGCCCGCCGTTCCAGAACGTAGTACCGGCTTCAGGCCCGGTAACCCATTTCCAAACGCCTTCCTGGGTAGCATCTGTACCGCCAATCCAGCCTGTTCCCTGTGCCTGCTCACCACAAAGGCGCGCTTCGTCCATAGACAATAGCGTGGCAAGGTAACCCTGCAATCCGTAATAGCTATCGGCAGCAGCAGCAGTACGTGCAGCAGTCCAGGTAATGCCCGGAGCAGATACATAGCGGTAATAATGCCCCGTGCTGGGCAGGTAATTCGCTTCGCCAATACTTATAGAAAAGGTGCGGTTACCAGTGGCAGTAGCACTACCGGTAAACACTACATTTTGTACCGCCTGCACTAACGTAGTGTAAGGTACCTGCTGACCTGCATTTCCTTTTATGGTAAGTTTACCCGCGGTAGCATCCCATACCGATGTAATACCGGCAATGGTGGTATTTAACGATAAGCGATCGTTACCGTTACTGTAACCCGCAGATATTTGTATATAAACAGCCTCGGCAGTAGTATCTCCGGGGTCAGGATCTGTAATAGTAAAAGAAGTAACAACATTAATGGTACCGCCAGGGCAGTACACCTGGTTTCCGGCGGCAGTTACTACCGGCGGCTGATTGGTTTGGGCATGCGTATTGAGGGCTGCCAGTCCAAAAAACAGGCAACCCGTTAAATAACGGGATAACTTTTTCTTCATTCCGTAAAAATAGAAAATAATTTTTACGGCATTCTTAATTTTTGGGATAATATATCTTACTAAAAATATCCCAAACCACCACCCCAGCACTTACCGAAATGTTTAATGAATGTTTTGTACCAAGTTGGGGAATTTCAATCACGCCGTCGCAAAGATCTACGGCCTGTTGTTGCACACCTTTTACCTCATTACCAAATACTAAGGCATAGCGCTGCCCTGCTTCGGGATGAAAATCCTGAAGAAACACCGCGCCCTGTACCTGCTCAACGGCATAAACCGTTACATCGCTTTGTTTAAGTGAAGTTATTACATCGGTAACACTATGTGCATGTTCCCATGCTACGGTTTCGGTAGCGCCCAGTGCTGTTTTATGGATTTCTTTATTAGGAGGTGTTGCAGTAATTCCGCATAAATATATTTTTTCAAGCAAAAAAGCATCCGCCGTGCGAAAAACAGACCCTATGTTATGCAGGCTCCTTACATCATCAAGTATAATGATTAGTGGTGTTTTTTCGGCATGTTTAAACTCGTCAGGATTTTTACGATCCAGTTCGGCATTGGCTAATTTTCTCATAAAAATTATCTTTTTTCGTAAAGGTAATATGCTAAAAACAGATTATAAAAAAAGCCTCTGATTTCTCAGAGGCTTTTGCTGTGCGGGTGAAAGGACTCGAACCTTCACACCGTGAGGCACCAGATCCTAAGTCTGGCGTGTCTACCAATTTCACCACACCCGCAGGTCAGTAATACTTGACAGTGTTTGTTTCATTATTACGGGTGCAAATATACGGCAGTTTTCTGAATATGCAAGAAAAAGGAGCAAAAAATAATTATTATTTTTTCTGTACATTTGGCTTAAAATCGTATATATCTCATAATAAATGGATAACATAAAAAATTATGTCGGCCAAAACAAAGACCGATTTATAAACGAACTGATTGAACTGCTTAAAATACCATCGGTTAGCGCAGATAGCGCCTACAGCCAGGATGTAATTAACACCGCAGATGCGGTACTTAACAGCCTTAAAGCGGCGGGATGCGACAAAGTAGAACTTTGCGAAACACCGGGCTACCCGATTGTGTATGGTGAAAAAATTATAGACCCTGCCCTGCCTACCGTATTGGTTTATGGCCATTATGATGTTCAGCCAGCCGACCCGATTGAACTTTGGACCTCCCCTCCTTTTGAGCCCGTAATTAAAAAAACGGAGCTGCACCCTGAGGGTGCCATCTTTGCCCGTGGCGCCTGCGACGACAAAGGCCAGATGTTTATGCACGTAAAGGCGCTGGAATATATGGTACAAAACAACAACCTGCCGTGCAACGTAAAGTTTATGATTGAGGGAGAGGAAGAAGTAGGATCGCCAAGCCTTGCCTGGTTTGTAGAGCGCAACCAGGAGAAGCTTAAAAACGATGTTATCCTGATTTCAGATACGGGGATGATAAGCAACGAGCAGCCAAGCATAACCACCGGCCTTCGCGGCCTTAGCTATGTAGAGGTAGAGGTTACCGGACCTAATCGCGACCTGCACTCGGGTCTGTACGGTGGTGCTGTAGCTAACCCTATTAATATATTGGCCAAGATGATTGCCAGCCTGCACGACGAAAACAACCACATTACCATACCGGGTTTCTACGACAAAGTAGAAGAACTAAGCCGCGAAGAGCGCGACGAAATGGCAAAAGCACCTTTTAGCCTTGATGCTTACAAAAAAGCACTTGATATAGAAGATGTGTATGGCGAAGCTACCTACACCACTAACGAACGCAACTCCATCCGCCCTACGCTAGATGTAAACGGTATATGGGGTGGCTACACCGGCGAAGGTGCCAAAACGGTTATTGCCAGCAAGGCCTACGCTAAAATATCAATGCGCCTTGTACCAGCACAGGACTGGAATGAAATCACCGAACTGTTTACCAAACATTTTACAGCTATAGCACCAAAAGGCGTAAAAGTAAAAGTAACGCCACACCACGGCGGCCAGGCGTATGTAACCCCTATAGACAGCATTGGCTACCAGGCAGCTGCTAAAGCATACGAAGAAAGCTTTGGTGTTAAGCCTATCCCGGTACGTTCAGGAGGCTCTATTCCTATTGTAGCGCTGTTTGAAAAAGAACTGAAAAGCAAAACCATAATGATGGGCTTCGGTTTGGATAGCGATGCCATTCACTCGCCAAACGAACACTACGGTATTTTCAACTACCTTAAAGGAATTGAAACCATACCGTTGTTCTACAAACATTTTACGGAGCTTTCGAAATAAGTTTACAGTCGCAGTCGCAGTTCACAGTAAAAAAACTGAAGAACTGCGACTGAGACTGCATACTAAAAATGCACCCTACGACTGTAAACTAAATTTCGTATTTTTGGCTTTACGTTTTAAAACAACAGGTGCCGCTTCATGAAAAAAACACTGTTTTTATTTCCTTTTGCCTTTATAATAGGTTCCTGCAAATATTTTGATAAGCAGGTACCCGATGAGGACAAGTTGTTACAGCAACGGCTGGAACAAATCAACTGGAAACAGGTAAGCAGCTACCCGTCTGTATCTGAATGTGATGCTATTACCGACAAGGAACTGAAAAGGGATTGTTTTTTTTCAACCATGGCGCGTCTGGTTCAGGAAAAGCTGGGTGCCGACACCATAGCCATGCTGCACCCATGTATGGATACCATTAACATGAAGGTTACCGTATACCCCGATTCCAGGATTGTTTTTGAGCCGCAATTCCCGGCAGACAGCACTACGTATAACCGGGCAAAATTTGACAGTATTATAAAATCGCGTCTTGTTGATTTCCCGAAAGTAGAGCCTGCACAAAAGGAAGGAATCCCGGTAACGAGCCAGTTTATTATCCCCATACTGCTGGATGTGGCGCAGTAGCTTCTACTCCTACCTCCGCAAGGTCTTTCCGACCTTTTAGGTTTAAAACTGCAACCATAAAAACACCTACAAGGTTTTTAAAACCTTGCAGGAATACTTAAAACTTCCTCTTGAACGTCAGCACAAAATAACTACCGGCAATTACGGGCAGTACTATGTTTAGCATCCATTGCAAGGTGGCGGCAAGTACTACAATCCATTCGTCTACACCAATTTTCCCGAAAAAAAATACCGCTACACTGCCCCGCACCGCAAAGTCGATAAAGGTAAAATTGGGCAACGACGAACCAAGGAAGTAAATCCCCGCTATTGCAGGCAGCATAATATACGCCGGCACGGCAACATTAAAAAGTATAAAAAGTAGATAGTGCTGTAACACTATGCATAAATAGCGCAGCAGCGCATACACCATATTACGCCTATGTACGGTTTTGGGTAGTTCTTGTATTTTTTCTATCAACCGTTGTATAGAATATCCCTTTATGGTAATTTTTCTTGATGCAAAAACAACTGCAACCAGTACGCCTATTGCAGCAAGTATAAGAAACAAAAGGCTACTGGGTAATATGTTGTACATAAAATTAAATACCACAAGACCACTAAGTCCGGCAACTACGGCTATAATCATTTGCACACCATTACAAATAAGATTTAGGAACACTACCTGCCCCGCTTCTTCCTTTTTATAGTAAAACGCCTTAGCGGCGTACTCCCCTAATCCGTTTGGTGTAAAAATAGCGGCTGTAACAGCTGCCAGCACTTGGGCAGCCGACTTACCTAATGATATAGGCCGTAGCATACCCGAAAGTGCCTGCCATTTCAGTACCTCTAAAAAGCGGTTCATCACTGTAAGAAACAGTATGGCTGCAATAATTAGTGTAGCACCTTTTCTGTTTATGGCATCAGACAAACGCTCAGGGTTAAACTGGCTTCCGTCGGAAAGGCGGTTGTAGATAAAATAAAACGCTCCGCCCACTACCAATATTTTGGCAATAAACACAAAGAATTGCTTAGTTTTGTCGGGCAGGGCTTTCATCCTCGCAAAAGTAACAAAATTACCTTGGCAAGCGAACGTATTATATTAGGCATAGACCCCGGAACCACCATTATGGGCTTTGGCATTATTAAGGTGGTGAATAAAAACATGCAGTTTATTCAGCTGAACGAACTTAACCTAAGCAAATACGACGACCATTACCTGAAGCTTAAACTCATTTTTGAGCGCACTATAGAACTGATAGAAACCCACAATCCAGACGAAATAGCCATTGAAGCACCTTTCTTTGGCAAAAACGTACAGAGCATGCTAAAGCTTGGCAGAGCGCAGGGCGTGGCTATGGCTGCAGGACTTTCGCGCCAGATACCCGTTACCGAGTACGAGCCCAAAAAAATAAAAATGGCCATAACCGGAAACGGTAACGCCAGTAAGGAGCAGGTAGCTAAAATGCTGCAACAGCTCCTTGGCTTGAAGGAACTCCCTAAAAACTTGGACAGTACCGATGGGCTTGCCGCTGCCGTGTGCCATCATTTTAATACGGGCAAGGCTACCGTAACGGGAAAAAGCTATAGTGGATGGGATGCGTTTTTAAAACAAAACCCAGACAGGGTTAAATAAGGCACAGAACACATGGCGGGCATATACATCCATATACCATTTTGCAGGCAGGCATGCCACTACTGTGACTTCCATTTTTCTACCTCTATGAAAAAACGGGAGGAAATGGTTCAGGCTATAGCCCGGGAAATTGCGTTGCGAAAAGATGAACTGGGTAACGAAACCATAGAAACCATTTACTTTGGCGGAGGTACACCATCGGTTTTAACGAATGAGGAAATCCAGTTGCTGATTGATACCGTGTACCAAAACCATACGGTTATTGAGAATCCTGAGATTACCCTTGAAGCCAATCCGGATGATTTAACACCCGACAGAATTACCGAATTACCAAATTACCGCATTAACCGCCTGAGCATTGGTGTACAGTCGTTTTATGAGGAAGATTTGCAAATGATGAATCGGGCGCACAATGCCACCCAAGCCGAAGCCTGCCTTACCGAAGCCGTAAAGCATTTTGATAACATTACACTCGACCTTATTTACGGTATCCCCGGTATGAGTAACGAACGCTGGATGCAGAATGTAGAAACGGCACTATCGTTCGGCATTCCGCATATATCAAGCTATGCACTTACTGTGGAGCCAAAAACCGCACTGCACACATTGGTAAAAAAAGACATCATAGCCGCACCGAGTGATGAAGCCGCGCACGAACAGTTCCTCCTCCTTGCCGACCGCCTGCAACAAGAAGGCTTTGTGCATTATGAGCTGTCTAACTTTGGCAAGCCGGGTTACTTTAGTAAAAACAATACGGCATACTGGCTGGGCAAAAAATACATAGGCATAGGGCCATCGGCACACAGCTATAACGGCACACACCGCAGCTGGAATATAGCCAATAACACGCTGTATTTAAAGGCTCTTGCCGAAGACAAACTTGCCTTGGAAACCGAAGAGCTTACCCCTGCCGACCGTTACAACGAATACGTAATGACGGGGTTGCGCACCATTTGGGGTGTAGATGTGAAAAGGGTTAAGAATGAATTTGGCACAACGTACTCGGATTACTTGCTTAAAGAAGCTACGCCGTTTGTAGCACAGGGGCTGCTTTCGTTTGAAAACAATACCCTAACTACTACCCGCGCCGGAAAGTTCCTTGCCGATGGTATAGCTAGCGATTTGTTTTTTGTAAATTTGGATTGAATTGTGTCACGGAGCTTCACAAAGAAGTCACGGAGTTACACAGAGAAGCCTAATGATGCAAGCCAGTATTCAATACAACAACAAAAGCTTTCAGGTTGATTTTTCATCACCCATAGACCTATCGTTACCCATAACCGCCGATGGTAAAAACCCCATAGCGTGGTACCTCAATCAGCCGGAAATCAGTCCCGTTAGTATAGACGACTGGACCGGACAAGTAGCTAAAGGATCGTCGACCAACTTTAACAACATAGCCTTTAACCCGCATGCGCACGGTACACACACCGAATGTTTGGGGCATATAACCCGTGATTTTTTCAGTATCAATAATGCGCTAAAGACTTTCTTTTTTGTAGCGGAGCTTATTTCGGTTACGCCCGAAGAAAAGGATGGTGATTTGGTGATTACCAAATCCCAGATAGAACAGGCACTAGGCAGCAAAACGCCCGAAGCGCTTGTAATACGAACCCTTCCGAACCTTGACGAAAAGAAACACAAAAACTACAGTCACGCCAATCCGCCCTACTTAGAGGAAGCTGCCGCTACGTTTATCCGCGAAACTGGCATTAATCACCTGCTCATCGACCTGCCGAGTGTAGACCGCGAAGAAGATGGTGGTAAACTCCTGGCCCACAAGGCATTTTGGAACGTAAAAGACACGCACAACCTCAACGCTGACGCACGTCAAAACGCTACGATTACCGAACTTGTTTTTATTGATGACAAAATTACCGACGGAGCCTACCTGTTGAATTTGCAGATTGCGAGCTTTGATAACGATGCCAGCCCGAGCAAGCCGGTGCTTTATGGTTTATTTTAAATGCTGAATTTTAAATTTTGAATGTGATGAAACAGCTGATACAGTTAGAGGAAGCGGCACTATTTATCCTAGGCATTTACGGGTTTAGCCTGCTGCCTTTTGCATGGTGGTGGTTTCTAGTACTTATCCTTGTACCTGATTTTTCAATGATAGGTTACCTCGCCGGGAATCGTGCAGGTGCCTGGGTATACAACCTGTTTCATCACAGGGGTATTGCTGTGTCAGTGTACCTTTTGGGTTGTTACATGGTAAACGCCAATATACAGTTGGTTGGTGTAATGCTCTTTGCCCACAGTAGTATGGACCGGGTGTTTGGCTACGGCCTGAAATATGAAAGCGGTTTTAAGTTTACACACTTGGGAGAAATTGGGAAGAAATAACCTCAGCTGACTTTTCACTTTATGACTTTAAACCTTTCGACTCTATGACCATACAAGACCTTTACGATTACTGCCTTAGCAAACCGGGCGTTACCGAGCACTTTCCGTTTGATGAAGACACACTGGTGTTTAAGGTGGGAGGGAAAATGTTTGCCCTTTCATCATTATCTGAATGGGAAAAAGGCAACGCCAGTATCAACCTGAAATGCGACCCTGATCGTGCCGAGGAATTGCGCGCTGAATACGAAGGCATAAAGCCGGGCTACCACATGAGCAAAGTACACTGGAACACCGTAACCGTTAACAGCGATGTACCCCCTAAATTACTGCGGGAGCTTATAGCCCACTCTTACGAACTGGTATTTAACAGCCTTACTAAAAAACTTAAGTCTGAAATATCAGGCGCATAAACACTATAATCCAAACTACATATAACCTAAATAACCTCATTTTATGCAAACAATTACGGAAGCCTTTGTAACTTCTGAAGTTAAAAACGGCATAGCCACCGTTACGTTTTTTCATCCGCAGGGCAATTCCATGCAGGGTGTACAACTGGCACGGCTTGCAGCAGAAATAACCGCACAAGGCGAAAACCCCGAAGTAAAAATAATAGTACTGAAAAGCGCAGGCGAAAAGGCATTCTGCGCAGGTGCCTCGTTTGATGAACTGCTGTCTATAACCAACGAACAGGATGGCAAGGCATTCTTTTCAGGGTTTGCCAATGTAATTAACGCTATGCGTAAAGCCCCTAAACTCATTATAGCCCAAATTCAGGGGAAAGCCGTAGGCGGTGGCGTAGGCCTTGCCTGTGCTGCTGACTATACTTTAGCTACCGCAGCAGCTTTGGTTAAGCTAAGTGAACTTACCATAGGCATAGGGCCATTTGTCATCAGCCCGGCGGTGGAGAGGAAAATAGGCACCTCGGCCTTTATGCAAATGACCATGAACGCTACCGAATTTTACAGCGCACAGTGGGCTAAGGAAAAGGGTATGTTTACCGAAGTTTTTGAAACGATAGCGGAACTAAATTTGGCAACGAATACACTTGCTGAAAAACTTTCTACCTACAACCCCGAAGCCATGCGCCTGCTGAAACAGATAGCCTGGCAGGGCACAGAAAACTGGGACACGCTCCTTGCCGAACGCGCACAAATGAGCGGCTCATTGGTACTGAGTGATTTTACTAAGGAAGCGCTACTTAAGTTTAAGAGTTTGTAGTTTATGGTTTATAGTTCCGGACGTAACCATGAACTATAAACCATAAACAATATAACCGCAAAAGCGAAGCTTTTGCTACATTACACTTTTCTGTTTTTCGCTAAAGCGGTCGGTATGCGTACGCAGCATATCGAGCGCTTTTTGCTTTTTATGTTCGTAGAGTTCGCGGTCGGTACGAATATCAGCATACACATCATCATAAATTGCAGCATCTGTAGATTGCAGTAATTGTCGTTGATGGGTATCCATCGCCAGATTAGAGCGCATGGCTGCTTCGGTATCTTCCAGCTTAAAGTCGTACTCCCCTTTTGGCGAAAGCAGCTTGGCTATAATAGGCGATGTTTCTATAGCCAGGAACAGCAGCATTATAAACAACGATGGTAAAAACGGCAGCTTATTCAGCGCATTAATGCGCGCCATTAGCCCGTCGAAACCATCAATAACGGGTTGGGTTTCGGTAACTTTTTTATCCAGATCCGCCTGAAGCACTTTACCGGCTTTTTCGTTCTCGGCTATTCTGGCCTCGTTGCGTTTACGCAGGCTGTCCAGTTGTTGCTTGGCGGCATCATGGCTTTCGCGCTTTTCTTTGTAGATGGGGCCTTTACCCATTTTCTTGGTTCCGGCTGTACCTTCGGCTTCGGTAATATAAGAACTGTACAAACCGGCCACTTCCTTTTCCTTACGCGCTATTTCGGCACGCAGGCTATCGGTCTGGGCTTTATTTTTATCCAGGTCGGTTTTATAAAAGGTACTCACCTGCTTTTTATTGGCAATAGCCATATCGTTTTTTTCCTTAAGGAGCTGGGCGTTAACTTCCTTTTCGAAAATTTTAATCTCAAGCGGTTTGGAAATTACTATGGCTATAATGATTGCCAATACGATACGTGGTGTGGCCTGCAGCAGCTCTTGCCTAAATTTATCGCGCTTACGGATCGTAGACACAATAAACCTATCCAGGTTAAAAATAAGCAAGCCCCATACAAACCCGAAGAATGCCGCCGTATACACGTTATCAAACACCGTATATAGCGCATAGGCTGAGGCTATCCATGCCAGGAGTGCCGTGAAGAATACGGTGGCACCAATACCCGCATATTTGTTTTGTTCACCATTAGAGCAGGTGCCAATGATGTTTTTATCTGCCCCGGAGCAGATAATAAAAAATTGTTTCAACATAGTACTGAACGTTTTTTGTTTTTGATGATTGATGATGATGATACTGCAAAGATAACGTGATTTTAACTACAATTGTTATAAAACGCTGATACGAATTACGTTAAAAAAAAATATCCGCCCGGTGTGGGCGGATGTTACGTAGTTAAAAGCGTTGCTGTATTAAGCCTTTAAATTTACTGTTATAGGCAGGGCGTATGATGTACGTACCGCGGCACCTTTTACCTTACCGGGATTCCATTTAGTGGTAATGGTTTTAAGTGCACGGATGGCTTCATTACCCAGTCCATACCCGGGATCTCTTAAGATTTTAAAACCCGACATACTGCCATCGGTTTCTATAACAAATTGAACATATACCCTTAGTGGTTTATCCTCTTTTACGTCGGGCACTCTAAATTCTTTAATAACAAGCTTCATAAACTCCCCGATACCTCCCGGAAACTCCGGCTGCGGATCTAATTCTGTAAAGTTATACACTGGCTGTTGGTCTGCCGTAGCTTTATCCTGCTCTGAGCCTACATTACTATCAGAAGGTAAACCTGCCTTATGAACACCTTTTTCTTTCTTCTTAGAATCACTTTTCTTTAACGGTGATGCAGTGATTTTTTTGCCATGTTTTAGAGCAATGCTCTTAGTTTTTAATGGTGCTGACGCGGAAGTGGAAGCCTTTTTTGGTTTTGATAATGTGGCTTCTGTCTTTGAAACCGGGACACTTTGTGCTTCCACCTCTACCGAAAAAATTAATACAAGAGCGGCAAACACGGGCAATACGCTTGCCTGTAACAGTGCTGCTTTTAAACGTGTGGTGGTTTTTGTCATCATGATAAAACGTTTTTTGGTTAAACTAAAGTTTATACTGCTGGCCAGCGCGTAAGCCATAGGCGGTGTAGCCTTATCCAGCAGTAATGATTGATAGGTGGTTATGTTAAGATGTTGATGTATTACGGCGTCATCGGCCAGGAACTCGTGATTGGTTTGTATCGCCCTTTTGTACAGGTATAAGAATGGATTGAACCAAAACACTGTTTTAAGTAATTCTATAAACAGTACATCGAGCGTGTGTTTCTGGTGCACATGTGCCAGCTCGTGTGTAAGGAGTTCTGGCTCTGTTAGCCTACGTTCGTATTCTTTATCGCTTATAAAAATGTAGTTCAAAAATGTATGCGGAGGCATTTCGTCTTTAAGTAAAACCAGCGTTGCACCTTTATAATCAAGTAACGTTTTGCCACGTTTTGCCCTGTAAAATTTTAAAATGTTAAGCATAAACCTGACAGCAAGCAACGTTACGACTAAAACATAACCGCCCACAGCCGCATAAAACAAATAGGGCGTTTGTACAACTTCAGTTGTTGCTACGGGGGCTGCCGCTACCAGTTGCATAGCTTCTTCAGGTGGAGGTGATGCCTCTGCCTCAACGTATATCGGGATGGTAATAACGGGCAAAACCAAAGAAAACAACAGGCTGCCTAATAAATAGAACCGGTTAAACCTGTGCATTTTTTCGCGGGAAAGCAGCAGGTGGTATGCCGCCAGGAAAATTCCCAGCAGCAAGATCGATTTCAGGATATAGGTTTCCATTACTTTCGGTTTTCTATCTCTTTGTCGATTATTGAACGGAGTTCTTTCAGTTCTGCATCGCTAAGATTGGTTTCTTTGGTAAAGAAAGACGCAAACTGTGCCGCAGAGTTATTAAAGAAACTTTTTATCATTCCGTTTACCTGTTTAGAAAAGTAGTCGGATTTGTTAACCATCGGAAAGTACTCACGGCTTTTGCCGTATTCCTTATATCCTACAAAGCCTTTTTCGGTCATACGCTTTAGTAGCGTAGCTACCGTGGTAGCAGCAGGCTTAGGATCAGGAAAAGCATCAATAAGGTCTTTCATAAAAGCCTTTTCCTGTTTCCATAAAAACTGCATTAGTTGTTCTTCGGTTTTGGTCAGCTGCATATTCTACAAAATTAGAATTACTTCTACAAATGTAGAATAAAAAATAATCCACACAACAAATTACTGAATTTTAACACTTTGCAAAGCACCAAAAATCGAGTAAGCAAATTATCGCACTAAAGCATTACCCGAAAAAACATACTACTTTTGTAGTTTTTGAGTTTATACGGTTACGATGCTAAAAAACGGGATTTTATGGATGTTGTTGCTACTATGTGCCGCCACCGTGCAGGCGCAGGACAACGGCACGCCATATAAAACCCGGAAAGTATTCCCCGTAACCGATACCATACGTATAGACAGTGTATCGGTAAACCCAACAGGATTTTCGCTTAAAGATGTTTCGGGCAAAGCGATAGACACCACCTATTACAAGGTCGACTTTAGTAAAGCAATGGTAGTATTTAAAAACGGCTACCACCCTGTAGATTCCCTAACGCTAAACTACACCGCTTACCCTTCTTTCTTAACTAAAAAATATGCGCTGTACGACCGCAGCCGTGTGGTACCAAACGATGCTAAAACCGGCGAACGGTATACATTTAATCAAAATGCAAACAACATCCTTAAACCACTAAACGGGCTTAATACTTCCGGGAGCATTACAAGGGGTATAACGGTAGGTAATAACCAAAATGCTGTGGTAAACTCTAACCTCGACTTGCAGATTACAGGGAAATTATCAGACAAGGTAAGCCTTCGTGCCAGCATACAAGATACTAACATTCCGTTGCAGGATGGTGGCTATTCGCAAAAGCTTGATGAGTTTGACCAGATTTTTATCGAAATGTTCAGCGAAAAGTGGAACATTCGCGCAGGCGACCTTTTCCTGGAAAATCGCCAGTCTAAGTTTCTCAACTTCAACAAAAAAGTACAGGGCCTAAACACCACTGTGGTACTGGGCACCAATGAGAACAAAACCACTATAAATGCTGCGGCCGCTTTGGTTCGTGGGCAGTATGCGCGCAGTACATTTACAGGTACAGAGGGTAACCAGGGTCCGTACAAACTTACCGGTAGCAATGGTGAGCTATATGTACTGGTTATTTCGGGTTCAGAGCGGGTGTATGTAAACGGTGTATTGCTGGAACGCGGCGAGAGTAATGACTACGTTATTGATTACAATGCCGGAGAAATCACCTTTACGTCGCTGTTCCCCATTACCAGCGAAATGCGTATTAATGTGGAATACCAGTACAGTAACCAAAACTTTTCGAGGTTTGTTACCTACGGTGGCGTAACGCATGAATCAGAAAACTGGAGCGCAGGCACCTATCTGTACAGCGAAAGCGACATGAAAAACCAGCCGCTACAGCAAAGCCTTACTACAGAGCAGGTAGATATACTTAAACAAGCGGGCGACAACACGGCGTTAATGACCGCACCATCGGCTTACGAAGATACGTATGGAGAAAATAAAGTATTGTACCGCCGCGAAACTGTAAACGGTACAGCTATTTACATTTACTCTAATAATCCCTCCGATGTATTATATAATGTTACCTTTACCAATATGGGCGCCGGTAATGGTAATTACGTGGTTTCTGCCACTGCATCGGTAAAAAAAATATATGAATATGTAGCACCGCTAAATGGTGTTTCACAGGGCAGTTACGAACCGGTGGTAAAGCTTACGGCCCCGGCGAAAATACAGATAGCAACCGTTATGGGGAGTTACCACCTCGGCGAAAAAACACAGGTAAACGCCGAGGTAGCCGTTAGTAATAACGACAAGAATTTATACTCGCCCATAGATGATGGCAATAACCGCGGTACCGCCCTTAAGCTCGACGCGAAGCAACGTGTGTTTACGCGGGAAACAATGCTTGTGGATGCCTTTGCCAATTACCAGTTTGTACAGCGGGAATTCCGTACCATAGAGCGTTTATTCAACATAGAATTTAATCGCGACTGGAACCTTACCAATGTAATTACCACCGATTATAATCAAAGCTATCTTATTGCGGGCACCACGCTGCGTATGCCAAAAAACGGGCAGGCTACGTACCAATTAGAGCAACTGGACTTTGGTAGCGGGTTTACCGGCACACGCCATGTAGTAAACGGGCAGTTTACTTTTGGTAAATTTTATATACAGGAGTCGGGCAGTGCGCTAAAGAGTAACGGTAACTATAGTACCTCATCGTTTATACGAAATGAGGCGCTAACAAAATACCATTTCGGGAAAAACTGGGCCGGGGCAAGTTTCCGTGCGGAAAATAACGAAGAAACCCTGAAAGAAACCAACACTTATAGCAGCCTGAGCCAGCGCTTTACAGAATATGGCGCTTTTACGGGCCGGGGAGACAGTACTAAAGTATATGTAGAGCTGGGCTATTTACAGCGCGCCAATGACAGCCTTGTAAATACAGTGCTAAAGCAGGTAAACACATCGCGCTCTTACTATCTTAAATCACGGTTACTTAAAACAGATAAAAGCAACCTATCTTTGTTTGTAAACTACCGGACGCTTAAATTTACAGACGCTGCGTACGCTACCCAAAAGTCGCTAAACTCGCGCCTGCTGTATAACGACCGCTACTGGGGGCAACTGCTACAGGTTACAGGAGCGTATGAAACGGCTTCAGGTACTATAGCCGAGCAGGAGTTTACCTATGTAGAAGTACCGGCAAGCCAGGGGGTATATATGTGGAATGATTACAACAACAACGGCATACAGGAACTACAGGAATTTGAAATAGCTCCCTACCCTGACCTTGCCAAATACGTGCGGGTATACCTTCCTAACCAGGTATATGTGGGTACGCATCAAAATAAATTCTCGGTATCAGGAACGTTTAACACCGCCCAATGGCAAAACGAAACCGGGATTAAAAAGTTTCTTTCATACTTTTATGATCAGGCTTCGTACATCATAGACCGTAAAATTCGGCGCCAGGGCAGTAATTTCGACATGAACCCTTTTTCTACCTCCGAAGAAAACTTATTAGGGCAAAACAGCTCACTGCGAAACAGCATTTTCTTTAACCGCGGAAAACAGCATCATTCGGTAACCTATACGTACCTGAACAGCCGGAGCCGGAGCTTGCTTTCGGTAGGTTCGCAAGATGCCAGGTTGCTGTCGCACCAGGCACAGTATGCGCACCTCATACAAAAAACATGGTTGCTTTCGTATACTCAGCAACACAGTAAAACCAGTGCCGACGCCCAAAACTACGAACAGAAAAACTATACCATTTTTAGCTATCAGCTGGCACCAAAAATTTCGTACATATTTTCACGAAATGCCAGCCTTGACGTTTTTTACGAATATCAGGATAAACGGAATGCCATAAACGGTCGCGAACAACTATCCCAGCAACGCACCGGTACTTCATTTAGCTATGCTACAGAGAAAGGCTTTACCACAAGCGGCGAACTTTCGTACTATAAAAATGATTTTACAGGAGACCAAAGCACAGCAGCGGCATACCAAATGTTACAGGGGCTTACCGCAGGGAAAAACATAACCTGGCGCCTGCTACTGCAAAAAAACCTTACACGTTTTCTTGATGTAAACCTTAGTTACCAGGGCCGTAAAAGCGAAACCAGCAAAACCATACACACCGGAAGCGTGCAGTTAAGAGCGTATTTTTAGGTGATTAAAAACGCATGAATAAGTGGAATAATTGAGAAAATCTATAATTGTTACTCCACCAGCTTTTTTTCTTTAGCAGAAAAAACTTCAGATTGCAGTATATACGCTTTGGCAAATGCCTTTAAATCGGCAGGCTGCGCATCAAAATTTTTAAGTAAAAACTTCTTATCAGCTTTTATCTGGCCGGTGTAGCCGGTAATCCATGGCACATTATCCTGTATGTTCAGGCGGATAAGGCGTGCCTCATAGTTATCGTAGTCTTTTTTTATGGTAGCATCGAGCAGGCTGGTACCTTTATCAAAAAGCCGTTTCTTGCTAAACAAACCGCTTTCATAGCGTGCTTTAAGCACAATAGACACCGCCTTATATGCTACCAGTGTAGTATTTTGGTGGGTGTCAGTAACATCCTCAAAACGCTTATAGAAATTATTAGTGCTTTGTTCAGATACTGCCGCGTTTACATACTCCTTGCGTATGGTAGCAAGATCTCCTACAGGCAATCCCGCAACTATAAATGCTATAAACATTACTACTAACTTCATGGGCACAACACTAATTTACGGTTTTGGGCAAATATACATTTTCTATCCTATACCTATCAAGCGTTGTGCCAATGAATGTTAAAGCATTTATAGCGAGTTAATAAACGTCAGTAGGTCTTCGCGGTCTTTAGCACTCAGCTGCTTAAATTTATCTTTGCTGGCCTGCGCTTCGCCACCGTGCCACAGTATGGCTTCGGTAACATTACGCGCACGCCCGTCGTGTAAAAGCTTAGTATGCTTGTTTACCTTGTTTATAAGCCCTATACCCCATAGCGGCTGGGTACGCCATTCGGTACCGCTGGCCAGGTAATCAGGAGCGTTATCGGCAAGCCCGCTACCCATATCATGCAATAGCATATCGGTATACGGGCGTATGGTTTGGTTGCGTAACGACGCCACACTGTGTCCACTACCGGTTTGCATTTTAGGAATATGGCATGCCGCGCAGTTAATGCTGTTAAAAATCTGTTTACCCCTAAGCACATTCTGGTCGTTGTAATTACGACGCATAGGTACAGACAGGGTTTGGCTGTACAGCACTACCTTATCAAAGTTACTATCGCTTATTTCCGGCGAACCACCGTTTGGTATGGCATTACAGTCTACACCCGGCGGGCATATTTCATCAGGAAAAACGTATGATGTAATACCCATATCGTTTACAAATGCAGCCGCTACCTGCTGCCTTATGTTCGGTTGGTTTGCCTTCCAGCCAAAACGTCCCATTTTAAGGCTGTTTGTCATTTTATCATACACATAGTTGGCACGCCCCGAAATACCATCGCCATTAGCGTCATTTTCATCGGCAAAGCCCAGTAACGTGTGTTCCTCTACGGCTTCGAGTAAACCAAGGCCTATGATTTGGTTTGCTACCCTTGGCGAAACCAGCCCCCCATTAGCCAGTGCACCATAACCCAGGTTGCCTATGTTATAAACAGGCTTTTGCAGGGTAACTACCGTACCATCGGCAAGGGTTTCGGTAACATTTTGGTAGGTAATGGTGTACGTCCCTTTTACGGTTTGCCCGAGGATAGCCGTATCCTGCAGCTGATGCCCATATACAGGGTCTACCAGTGCACCGCCAAAGGCATCAGACCCAGGCAGGCTCAGGCGCATAAGCAGCCCGGCGCCCAGTTCGCCATCGTAGGCAGGCGGACGACCACGGCCGTCTTTAAAGTGACAGGCCCCACATGAAACAGCGTTAAAAAACGGCCCAAGACCATCTCGCGCCGTCGTGCTGGATGGTGCTGAAACCCAGCTTTGGCGAAAGAAAGAGTTACCCACACCAAAAGCTTCCGCTTCATCTGATGATAGGCCGGGAAGCGCAAAACCAAAGGCTTCCTCTGTAGTATTTTCTACCGTTGCAGTGCCGCCGCTGTATTGTTCACCGGTCTCGGCGGTAAGCGGTGTATAATCACTCTCCTTGTTACAGGCCGCGCTGATAATACCCAATGCCAGCAGCCAGCCAAACGTAGTTTTTTTCATGATATTTATAAACGCAGGAAGCACCTTTAGTAAAAAGGCACTTCCACAAAACAGATTACTATATAAAAACCTAAATTTATGGATTTACTGCTAATCCCAAAGCCGATGAACCCGACAACAGGTTAACACTAAAGTCATTTTTAATGGCCTTCCAGGCATCGGCCACTTTAACACCTTCTACAGACGAAGCACCACCCGAAATAGCATAATCAAAAGGAATATACATAGCATTTACCTTCGTTTGCGCATTTACTATAGATGCCTCTATGTTGTTATAAAACTCAGGGTTAGCTTTTTTAACCAGGTCGGCTAAAGAAGCACCTTCTATGTCGCGGTATTTTCCGTGGTATACGTTTACAATACCCTGAAGGTTTTGTATAATATCCCTGTGCGTGTTATCACTAAAACAACTGTGCTCATCTTCCTGATCCCTGTTGTTTAAGGCTACCGCCATACGCTCTACAGGAAGTTCGGCAGCTGCCAGAGTGGCAATGCCCAAGTACATATTAGTAAGCGCCACATTTTCATTCATACCAAGAAAAGTAGCCCTGTACGTACCTGATGGTGCCCATAAATCAACCAGGTAGGTAAGATGATCGGTAAGCAAATCAGCGCAAATATTAAGATACTGCTTTCTGCGGTCTGCGTTTAAAGCTGTGGTATAATCCGTATACGGCCTTTGCCCGGCAAG
Source organism: Flavobacterium sp. RNTU_13 (assembly GCF_046614455.1). Lineage (NCBI taxonomy): Bacteria > Pseudomonadati > Bacteroidota > Flavobacteriia > Flavobacteriales > Flavobacteriaceae > Flavobacterium > Flavobacterium sp. RNTU_13. Next base: position 431,341 of record NZ_JBKJHB010000001.1, read on the forward strand.
AAATGCCGAAGGAGCCGTTAAATCCTGCCCCCATAGCAAAAACTCAATGGCATGGTAGCCTACGCTAATGGTTTTTTCTCCGCCACTTTCGTTAAGTGTTTCCAGTAACTCTTTGGTTAATGTAGGATACAAATCAGTTCGGTTTATAATACCGCCGTTGTATACCATTCCGTTATCTTCTACATAATCTATAAAGTTTTCATCGAGCGGCCAGGCGTTTAGCAGGGCTTCAGGGCCATTATCATCTGCATCTATAGGACCGTTTGCAAACCTGAATGCCTCTGTAGTTCCGTAAGTCTCGCGGGCTTCTTTCCATTTGGTTTTGGCGTTATCAAAACTGTCCTGGTTAGGATTTGCCGTAAAAGTGTTTATGGCAGCCTCAAGTTCCTCTGCATCTGTAAGGGCATCCTTGTAGTTTTGGTACACTATGTTAGCATAGTTTTCCATAACCAGTTGCTTTTCACTTTTGCCGTTATCATCATTGCTGCAGGCGGTAAATGCTAAACCGGCTATGGCAAGTGATCCCAGGGCAAATATTGTATTTTTCATATCGCTTATTTAGATTTATTAAAAACAAGGCAAATGTATGAACTTTTGATATTTGGACAAAAGTTAAATGTTAAAAAATTTATTTAGAATAATTAAAGATAAATAATTGTTGTTTCATACTTTTGCCAAAAATTCTCAGTATGAAAAAGATTGTAGCGTTATTTACACTGATTATCATTGCCGCAGGATGCTCATCATCAGACGGAAACAACACCTCTAACACGGCTAATTACGATAAAAACGCCGTGCTTACAAACTGGGCCGACAATATTATTATACCCGCATACACTGCCTATGATGCCGCACTAGGCTCACTGCAAACAGCGGTATCTGCATTTACAGAAACCCCTACGGAAGCAAACCTGATTACAGTACAAACGGCCTGGCTGGATGCCTACAAGAAATACCAGCACGTAGCCATGTTTGACACAGGTATGGCAAGCGACCTTAATCTTATGCTTTCGGCTAACACCTTCCCTACCGATGTTACCGGCATAGAAACAAATATAAGCTCCGGCACATACAACCTGGAGTTGCAATCGCAGTTTTCGCGCCAGGGATTCCCCGCACTGGATTATCTGCTGTATGGCATGGGTAGTACTAACGAAGAAACTGTAGCTGTTTATGCAGGCGCTGCCGGAAACAGTTATAAACAATACATTACAGCAGTAGTTAACCGGCTTAAAACCATATCAGCTGCGGTGCTTGCCGACTGGAATGGGGCATACCGAAACACCTTTGTAAATAACACCAATTCGGTAACCGGATCGCTAAACCACAGCACTAATAATTTCGTAAAAAATCTTGAAAAAGATGTACGATACCCTAAGGTAGGCATACCTGCCGGGCTTTTTAGCAACGGTGTGCTATTCCCTGAAAAAGTGGAAGCGTATTTTCGTGGAAACGTGAGTAAAATACTGCTTAATGAAGCCATAACAGCCTCTAAAAAATTCTTTAACGGCACGTATTACAATAGTAACGGTACGGGCGCCAGCCTTAAAGGTTACCTGGATGCGGTAGGTGCAAAATCAGAAGGGCAAAACCTTAGCGATATTATTAACGCACAGTACGAAACCATACTTACTAAAAACGGGGCCTTAAACGACAGTTTTACTACTCAGGTAACTACAGATAACAGTAAAATGATCGCAGCGTATAACGCCATGCAAACGCAGGTGGTATACCTTAAAGTAAATATGTTTAGCGCACTTAGCCTTACCATAGACTACGTAGACGGCGACGGCGACTAAAACATTTAACTATGCTACGCGCAGTAAATACTTACCTAAACACTACTACAGATGCCGCATCGCTGGCCTTTTTCAGGCTGGCATTCGGCATCATGATGTTTATGGGCATGGTGCGTTTTGCGCTTAATGGGTGGATTGAAAAATTTTACATAAAGCCTGTTTTCCATTTTACATACTTTGGCTTTGGTTGGGTAAAACCATTAGGTATTTACACGTATGGTATTTTTATAGTTTGTGCTGTAACTGCACTTATGGTAGCTGCGGGGTATAAATACAGGATGGCCATCATATTGTTTTTCTTAAGCTTTACCTACATAGAGCTTATGGATAAAACCACCTACCTTAACCACTACTACTTTATATCGGTAGTAAGTTTTGTAATGATATTTTTACCGGCAAACGCCGCTTTTTCCTTCTATGCGAAACACGATAAGGAGTTGTGTAGCAACACAGTGCCGCGCTACACCGTAGATATTTTAAAGCTGCTGCTGGGCATAGTGTACTTTTATGCCGGGATTGCAAAGCTAAACTCCGATTGGCTTGCAGCAGCGCTTCCGCTTAAGATATGGCTTCCCGCCAATGCACACCTGCCCATCATAGGCGCGTTTTTGGGTAAAGAGTGGGTAGCATACGCCTTTAGCTGGATTGGTGCTGTTTATGATTTGAGTATTCCGTTTCTTTTGCTTTACAGGCGCACACGCTTGTTTGCCTTTGTACTGGTGGTTGTTTTCCATGTACTTACACGGATATTGTTCCCCATAGGCATTTTCCCCTACGTAATGATTGTATCTACACTGATATTTTTCAGTTCGGGCTTTCACAGAAAAGTACTGGAGTATATAACATCAAGGGTCAAAAGTCAAAGGCCTGAAGTCGAAAGCCAGCAGGTAAACAATACACCGATAAATACAAAACACACCCCACAAACTGCTAAAGTAATAGTGCTGGCTGTGACTGTAGTCATACAATTAGTTTTTCCGTTCCGTTACCTTTGCTACCCCGGCGAATTGTTCTGGACCGAAGAAGGTTTCCGGTTCTCCTGGCGGGTAATGCTTATGGAAAAAGCAGGCTACGCGCAGTTTACCGTTACTGATCCGCAAACCGGAAAATACGTAGTGGTAGACAACACCAAATTCCTTACGCGTTTCCAGGAAAAGCAGATGTCGTTTCAACCCGACTTCATACTGGAATACGCTCATTTTTTACGCGATTATTACAAAAAACAAGGCATGGCCGAACCTGAAGTGTACGTAAACAGCTACGTAGCCTTAAACGGAAGGCTCAGCCGCCCTTTTATAGACCCGAAAGTAAACCTTGCAAAACAAGATGAATCATTTAGCCACAAGACCTGGATACTTCCGTTTACCGGTAGCATCAGCGGTTTTTAGCCTGTTACTGTTTTTTATATTCTTTAGTGCTTCGGCGCAGAACCTAAACGTACAAGGTAAAGTAACTACCGAACAAGGTACACCTCTTGCCAATGCACAGGTTATAAACACCACTATAAATACTGCGGCCGTAACAGACCAAAACGGTACGTTTACCATAGAGTGCGGCCCTACAGCGCATTTGGTAATTTATACAGATGGCTATGAAATGGCTGTGCTTGATGTAAACGCTAACAGCACCATCCCTGATATTACGTTAAAAAAAATCACAGAACTTACAGAGGTAGTTATAGAGCGTAACCTGCAAAAACGCTCGGCTATAGGTTACCTTAAAGACATAGATGGCACCAATATATATGCCGGTAAAAAAAGTGAGGTGGTTACGGTAGACCGCTTGGTGGCAAACAAAGCCGTAGGTACTATGCGCCAGATATATGCCCAGGTGGTAGGCCTTACCTTTAACGAAGGTGCCGAAGGCGGACTGCAGCTAAACATTGGCGGGCGCGGGCTTAACCCAAACCGTACCAGTAACTTCAACACCCGCCAAAATGGCTACGACATTAGTGCCGATGTTTTGGGTTACCCCGAAAGTTACTACACCCCACCGGCCGAAGGTGTAGAAAAAATACAAGTGGTTCGTGGAGCGGCATCATTACAATACGGTACGCAATTTGGCGGTCTGGTAAACTTTATAATGCATCAGCCCTCTAAAAAACCTATAGAGGTAGTACAACGAAACACACTGGGCTCTTACGGATTGTTTACCAACTTTAGCAGTGTAAGCGGCACGGAAAAAAAATTCAGCTTTTATACCTTTTTTAATTACAAGCAGGGTAACGGCTTTAGGCCAAATGCTAATTTTAACAGCCGCAATTTCTTTATCAACCTCAACTACGCATTTACCGAAAAAACAGCGTTACACTTTGATTATACATTGTTTGACTACCTGGCAAAACAACCCGGTGGCCTTACTGACCTGATGTTCCATCAAAATATGCTGCAAAGTAACCGTACAAGAAACTGGTTTGGCGTTAACTGGAACCTTTTTAACCTAAAACTGGAACATAAGTTTACCGAAAATGCCAACTTTAATGTACAGTTCTTTGGGCTTAATGCCAGCCGCGAAACGGTAGGCTACCTTAGTAACCGGGTAAGTGGTGCCGACCCCGGAGAGGGGCGCGACCTGATTAAGGGTAAATTTGTAAACTGGGGTGCAGAAGCAAAGTTTTTGCAGCAATATACCATTAACAATCAAAAGAGTGCGTTTTTAATTGGTGCAAAATATTACCAGGCGCAAAATACTGGCTACCAAGGCCCCGGCAGTGCCGGTAGCGATGCTAACTTTACCCCCGCAACCGTTGATTTTCCTAGTTATGCTAACCAAAGTGATTACAAATATCCCAACCTTAACGTAGCCTTATTCGCTGAGAACATATTCAGGCTGTCGCCAAAGTTTACCATAACGCCCGGCCTGCGCTATGAGAACATAAATACAAAATCAAAGGGATACTGGCGCCATATAAATACCGACCTTGCCGGAAATGTAATACTGGATGAGAGGCTGGATGAGAACGTAACAAAGAACCGAAACTTTTTTCTGGCAGGCATTGGGCTAAGTTATAAGCCTACACAAAAAGCTGAGTTGTATGCCAATATTTCGCAAAATTACAGGTCGGTTACGTTTAGCGATATACGCACCGCTACACCGGGGCTTGTTATCGACCCCAATATTACTGACGAAAAAGGCTTTACCAGCGACATAGGCCTTCGCGGAAAAATAGACGACCGTTTTAGCTATGATACAAACGTATACGCCCTTTTATATAACGACAAAATTGGCGAATACCAGCGTGTAAATCCTAACGGCGGAGGTGCTGTGGTGCGTTACCGTAGTAACATAGGTACAGCCATTACCTACGGATGGGAAGCATTGGGCGACTGGAACATTAGTAATACATTCTTTAAGCAAAATGATAACTTTTTGTGGACGCTTTTTGTAAACAATGCCATTACTGACAGCCGCTACCTAAAAACAGATGCGCCAAACATTAAAGGAAACAAAGTAGAGTTTGTACCCACAATAAACCTTAAGACCGGAACAACCGTTGGGTGGGGCAATTTTAAAGCATCGGCCCAGGTAATGTACGTATCACAGCAGTTTACAGACAGTAATAACAGTACCGCAAACGAAACCGAAAATACCTTTGGGGTTTTCGGGCAAATACCATCTTATTACGTTGCCGATGTTTCGGCATCGTACACATGGCGTTGTATAAAGCTGGAAGCAGGCGTTAATAACCTTACAAACAACTACTACTTTACACGCCGCGCCACCGGATACCCCGGCCCGGGTATATTACCCAGCGAACCGCGCACTTTTTACACTACACTACAAATAAAACTATAAACACAGATGGCTCCCGAAACGGAGCCATTTGTATCTTTGCCGACTATGCCTTAAACATCTGCTGGTTCCAGCTTGCTGCTTACAGCCAGGCGGTTCCAGGCATTAATGGTTACGGCAGCCACAATAAGCTGCGCTATGTACTCATCGGTAAAAAATGATTTTGCCAGCGTGTATGTAGCATCCGTAAGGCCGCGACGACTTATAAGCGTCACTTCTTCGGCTATTGCCAAAACAGCTTTTTCCTCATCTGTAAATAACGTTGTTTCTTTCCAGGCATTAAGCAGGAAAATACGCTGTTGTGTTTCTCCGTACTTTATCGCGTCTTTTGTATGCATATCTATGCAAAATGCACAGCCGTTTATTTGCGATGCCCTTATTTTAAGCAGTTCTTTATGCGTTTTTGTGAGCGGTGTGCTTTCTACGTATGCCGAAAGGGCATAGAGTGCTTTGGTAGCCTGTGGTAGTTTTTCTATAACATTAATGCGTGTTTTCATAATACTATAATTTTTATGTGTTATTAATTACAGTACAAAGTTGGGCATAGACAGCCTAAAAAAACTTAAACAGGTTTAAGAACGCTTTTTGCTACGGATTTCACTAAGATATTCGGGCGTAAAGCCCAAAAATGAAGCCAAAAGGTACTGCGGCACACGCTGTACAAATTGCGGATGGTTATCTAAAAAGTGGAAATACAATTCTTCTCTTGAAAAGCCGTAGAGGTATTTAATCCGCATTTGGCTTGCGGCATACGCACGCTGGTAAACAAACCTGAAATAACGCTCCATTTGCGGAAAATCTCTTACCAGTGCTTCCTGCTTCTCAAAGCTTATTACAAGAACATCGCTTTTTTCCACTGCCTGTATAAAAAACTCAGATGCAAGCTGTCGTTCATAAGCAATATTATCAGTAATCCACCAGTTTTCTATAGCAAACTCCGTGGTTTGTTCAGTACCCTTATCTGTAACAAAAAACTTCCGCAGGCAACCGCTTATTACAAAATAATGATTGCGGCAAACCTGCCCTGCTGTTACAAGATTTTGCTTTCGCGACACACTTACAACGGTAAAATAGCCAATTATTCTATTAAAATCATCATCGCTAAGCGTTACAAACTTACCTATATGCTGTTTAAATGCTTCCATACATAATCATTGGTAGCAAAGTTTAGATAAAAATTCGGTATAACACGTACGTTAATAAAATTATAACCCCGAAACGCTACCTATTGTTAATCAAATATTTTGCAGGGGTAATGAAAATTTACGCAACGTAAAGCCAATATTAACAAATGCTAAATTTTTATTAAGCCGTTTCTTAATACCCAATAACATTATTAATTTTATATCAGAACCAATGAAAATAATTGATTAATAACCTAAAAAATTAACGCTATGCATATTTCTATTTTTCGCACGATTTACAAAAATGTAATTGACAACCAAAGGATAGAGCTTTTGCTGCAACGCCACAACATCTCATTCGAAAAAACATTATATGATAAAGGGTCACGCTACAAAATAGCTTCAGACAACGAAGACTCTATAAACATCTTCAAAAAGCAGCTAAATATGATTTATCCGCAAATCGCGCTATAATACCAAGCCTCCTGAACAAGGAGGCTTTTTTATGCTAGAAAATCAACACTAACACAATAGCTTCATTCAAAACACCTAAAAAATAAAAAAAGCCTCTGATTTCTCAGAGGCTTTTGCTGTGCGGGTGAAAGGACTCGAACCTTCACACCGTGAGGCACCAGATCCTAAGTCTGGCGTGTCTACCAATTTCACCACACCCGCAGGGTTGCAATATTGTATAGTTTCAAAAACAATACGTTTACACTTCGTGGAGAAGATGGGAGTCGAACCCACGACCTCTTGCATGCCATGCAAGCGCTCTAGCCAGCTGAGCTACATCCCCGAATTGTGAGGGCAAATATAGTGCTTTTAATTTTCATTTTCCAAACATTTGCGCAAAAAACATTCCACCAAATCAGTTAGCTGTTTTAAGCCAGCCGGTTATGCTTAGGCGGGGGCGTTTTACAGGCTTAACTTCATGTTCTAAAAGCTGGCTTTCAAAAACCACAACCCTGCCTTGCAGCGGAAACACCGTGATTTCCTCCTCGCCACCGTTCGGTTGAGGAAGATATATAGCCAGTTCACCACCATATTCAGGTTTCCAGTCTTCGGCATTCAGGTAGCAAATAAAGCTAAGCTTGCGGCTATTGCTGTTATGGAAATTATCCAGGTGGCGTTTATAAAAAGTCCCCTCAGGATATACAGCATAGTGAAACTCCTGCTGGCGTATGCCCATATAGCAGGTACGGTTTAAATAGGTGGCAAAATCCTGAACCTTATCCAGGAACACGCGCTCGGCGCCATCTGTAGTTTCGTTTAGCCAAAGGATAAAATCCCCGCGTATGGCAGCCACAACCTGCTCATCAGCCTGATGCCCTATAGCCGACTTTTTAAAACTATCCTGTTCATATTTTTTTAAAATATCGGCACGCAATACTGCGACCTCTTCAGGAGTAAAAAAGCCGTCGGCCACTGCATAGTGGTTTTCCATAAGCCCGTCTATAAGCTGCTCGTACAGCGGGTTCATTTCTAATTCGTCCATAAATAATAGGCTGTAAAAATACCCTCCAAAGATAGTGGTAAAATATAATACCCCGCGGCGCAATATTTGCTAACTTTGCAGCCGTAAATTTCTATTGCAATGAGTAACATCAGGATTACCAAACAATTTAGTTTTGAAACCGGCCACGCCCTTTACGGATACGACGGAAAATGTAAAAACGTACACGGCCACAGCTACAAATTATCGGTTACGGTTATAGGTAAACCTATTACCGATACTGCTAACGTAAAATATGGCATGGTAATAGATTTTGGCGACCTGAAGAAAATTGTAAAGGAACAAATCGTAGACGTGTTTGACCACGCCACCGTGTTTAACAAAAACACACCGCACATAGAGCTTGCCGCAGAGCTGCAAAATCGCGGACACCACGTAATACTGGTAGACTACCAGCCTACAAGCGAAAATATGGTTATTGATTTTGCGGCAAAAATAAAAGCGTTGCTACCTGCAGATGTGGCACTGCACTCGTTAAGATTGCAGGAAACCGAAACATCTTTTGCAGAGTGGTACCAAAGTGATAACCTGTAAGCGCATTGCCCTTAAGCATGGAGAAACAACTCAAAATATACTTTGCCTCAGACCAGCATTTTGGAGCACCCACGCCTGAACTTAGCGCACCACGCGAACAACGTTTTGTAAAGTGGCTGGACGAGATAAAGCAGGATGCCGACGTGCTGTTCCTGGTAGGCGATTTATTCGACTTTTGGTTCGAATATAAAACCGTGGTACCCCGTGGCTTTGTACGTGTACTGGGTAAACTTGCCGAGCTGAAAGAGCGCGGTATAGAAATCCATTTTTTTGTGGGCAATCATGACTTGTGGATGGACGACTATTTTGAGAAAGAACTTGGCATACCGGTATACCACCGCCCTCAGGAATTTACCTTTAACGGCAAAAACTTTCTTATAGGCCATGGCGATGGGCTGGGCCCCGGCGACAAAGGCTATAAGCGCATGAAAAAAGTGTTTACAAACCCGGTGTCTAAGTGGTTGTTTCGCTGGCTGCACCCCGATGTAGGTGTAAAACTGGCACAGTATCTTTCAGTGAAAAACAAATTGATTTCTGGCGATGAAGACGTAAAGTTTCTTGGCGAGGAAAACGAGTGGCTGGTATTGTACAGCAAGCGTAAGCTGGAAACAAAACATTACGACTACCTCATCTTTGGTCACCGCCACCTGCCTATGGTAATTAAAGTGGGCCCTGATTCAGAATACGTAAACCTGGGCGACTGGATAATTTACTTTACCTATGCCGTTTTTGACGGTACTACCTTTGAGCTGAAGAAGTACGAAAACTAATTACGGCCTTCATTAAACACATAGCCCTGTAAAGCTACGTTAAACAGAGCACCTTCTACAAGGTCTTTTATTTCGGTATACTCCATATGATTTACCGCAAGGTCTATTTCGGGTACAGGGGTTTTTAATAAAAACTTATGGCAACGTCCTTTCATGGCGCAGCTTTCGCAACGCATATCTTTACAGGTTTTTATAAGCTCAGAAAATTCGTTTAGCTGATACGGCGTCAGGTAAAAACCCGTTTCACGAAATACAAGCTGAATTCGGTTTTGAAGCACTTTCCCGTCCTTCTTCCAGTAAAATGCTACGCCAAAATTATTGTGGTATAGTTGCGATACTTCTTTCATGTTTACCCTCATTGCGTTTCCACAAATATAATTATTAATTAGAATCATTCTAAACAATATTGTTTTTTTAATGTTAAAATGGTTACGGCAATGTTTTTGTTGTTACTTTTGCAACAGATGAAAAGAAAAATAGCCATATTCAACCTGGTATTAATGGCATTGGTACAGTTTACCATTGCCTTTAAATCTTTTCACGCTTTTTCGCACCACCATGATGATACACACAAAACAGAGCACGCTTTAAAATATAAAGCGGAACTGAGTGCAGACCATCATGACGATTGCAAGGTGTGTGATTTTCATTTTGACTTTTTTACAGCACCACAGCAGTTTTTCTTAAAACTGCATTTTCCATACTATCATATTGGCTACACGTTTAACGTTGTAGAAGGGTTTACCAATTTTCCGGGCAGCCTGTTTTCCCTGCGGGGCCCTCCTTCACTAATCTAGAAAATACTATTTGCTCCTGATTTCAAGGCCGTAATCTTATTGCCATAAATGTATCAGGACGCTAACGGCATACTCATGCCCTATTCATTCATTTTCTCAGATTAAAATTACCATGCGAAAACTCGTTATGCTTATAGCCTTTTTGGCTACAGGCTGGTGTGCGCAGGCTCAATACACCCTTAGCGGAACGGTAAGCAACAGCCAAAGCTTTCCGTTAGATGGTGCACACATCCACCTGGACGAAAACCACGCTACAGCCTCGTTGCCTGACGGCACCTACAACTTACCCGGCATTACAGCAGGCAGCCATAGAATAGTAATATCTTACATAGGCTATAAGAGCCTGGATACGGTAGTTAACCTTTACCGTAACCTGATTATAGATGCGCGGCTTAAACCGGAAAATCAACAATTGCAGGAAGTGGTGGTTAGCCAAAATTTGGCAGCAGGCACAACTGTACATACCCAAAAGCTAAACACCGCCACGTTAGAAAAATTTAGCGGTGCCACACTGGGTGATGCCCTGCGTGAAATAGCCGGAGTAAGCTCGCTACGCACGGGCAGCACCGTTGTAAAGCCTGTAATTAACGGTTTGCACAGCAGCCGGGTGCCTGTATTTACCAATGGCGTTCGGTTGGAAGACCAGCAATGGGGCACAGAGCACGCGCCAAACCTCGACGTAAACGCTGCCGGGAAAGTAACTGTAATTAAAGGTGCCGGTGCGCTACAATACAGCGGTGATGCCGTGGGCGGATTAGTTCTTGTAGACCCTTTAAACATAGATAAAGACACCCTTACGGGGCGTACTATAATGACTGCCGACAGTAACGGACGCGGTGGTACACTGGCTACAAGTCTGTACAAAGGTGCCGAAAAAGGCTGGGCGTGGAACCTTGGCGGTACCCTAAAATACCTGGGCGACAGGCAAACGCCGGATTATGTACTAAGCAACACCGGAAACCGTGAAGCTAACTTTAACTCCAACCTTAAGTACATAGGCGATAAGTACACTTTAGGAGCATCATACAGTTTTTATAACGCCACCATAGGCATTGCTACAGCTACCCACATAGGAAGCCTGGGCGATTTGGTCACCGCCATAAACAGCCGGCAGCCTAATGTTATTAATCCGTTTACCTACCGTATTGGTGCGCCAAGGCAAGAGGTGCAGCACCATTTGGGCAAGCTGAACTATAACCGGGAATTAGCCGATGGCAGTTCGCTATCCTTACAATACGCGTTTCAATTGAACCGAAGGAAAGAGTATGACCTGCGCCGTGGCGCTTTAGAGAAAGTTGCTGCGTTAGACCTCAGTCTGGCAACGCACGCGGTAAATGCTGACTGGAAGAAAGAAAGCGGGGATAACACTTATAAAGCCGGGACAAGCGTAGCCTATCAGCAAAACAATGCAAACCCTGCAACGGGTATACGACCGCTAATTCCTGATTATACAAAAATTGATGCGGGTGCATACGCCATTACAAACCATAGGTTTAGTAATACCCTATCGGGCGAAGCGGGGCTGCGCTATGACTTTAGCCATGTACTGGCTAAAAAGTACTATCAAGTGTCGCGCTGGAATGACTTAGGATATAACGATGGCTCCTTTAACCATTTTATAAAGGAAGATCTGGGCACACAGTATTACACAGAGCCTGAATTTACCTACCATAACGTATCGGCAAGCCTGGGGCTGAGGAAACAACTTAGTAACAGCGTAGAGGTAATGGGCAATGTAAGCCTTGCTATGCGTAATCCTAACCCAAGCGAGCTATTTAGTGATGGGCTTCACCACAGCAATGCCACCATAGAATTAGGCAGCCTGCGCACCAAAAAAGAGGAATCTGTAAAGGCGTCTGTAACATTACTTAAACAGGCAGGCAGGCTTACTTTTGAACTTACGCCGTACATAAACCGCATTAACAACTTTGTTTACCTGCAACCTACAAACCTGGAATACACCATACGCGGTTCGTTTCCGGTGTACCGCTACAGGCAAACCGATGCTTTTATGGCGGGCACTGACCTACATCTGGGCTACAACATTACCGAGAACCTTACGTACGGGTTAAACGCTGCGTACATCTACGCACAAAACACACGAGACAACTTGCCGTTAGTAGATATGCCTCCTGCAAATTTTGTAAACAGCCTACGTTTTACGCAAAAGAAATGGCACAATTTCTTTGCCGAGCTACGCAGCGAAACCGTGTGCAGGCAATGGCGCTATCCTGATTATAATTTCTATGCAGATATCCCACAGACAAATGGCACTGTAAGCACTTATGTAGATATCAGTACGCCCCCGGCAGCGTACCAGTTGTTTAATGTAAGTACAGGTACACAGTTTACATTGGGTAAAACAACGGCTGCAGTTAGCCTATCTGCTTTTAACCTGTTTAACACCACCTACCGCGACTACCTTAACCGTCAACGCCTTTACGTAAACGAAACAGGCCGAAACATTCAGCTACAAGTTAAATTAAATTATTAATACACACTTAAATCCATTTTTCCATGAAAAACCTAAAGATGATGGCACTGGCTGCTATCGTGGTATCAGCTGCATCGTGCAGTAACGACGACAAACCACAACAAGTAATTGAAAACGAAGTTATAACCACGGTAACCGCTACCCTTACACCTAACGGCGGCGGCACTGCCATTGTACTAAAGTCGCAAGACCTAGACGGCGATGGGCCAAACGCGCCTGTAGTTACCGTAAGCGGATCCGTAACAGCGGGTGCCAGCTACACTGGCACGGTAACTTTTTTTAATGAAATGGTTTCCCCTGCCGAGAACATAACCACTGAAATTGAAGAACTAGGTGTAGAGCACCAGATTTTCTTCCGCCAAAGCGGGCTTGGAACATTTGCCTATGCAGATACCGACGCCGACGTAAAACCTATAGGGCTAAGATTTAACTACACGGCAGCGACCGCTGCTACAAGCGGAAACCTTACCCTAACACTAAGGCACTTACCTAACAAATCAGGTAATGGTGTATCGGGTGGCGATATTACCAATGCAGGCGGCAGCACAGATGCCGAAGTTGTTTTCCCTATTACAGTACAGTAAAAAACAAGAGTGTGGAAGTGAAAAACCCACACTCTTGTTTTAAAAACCCCTGAGCTTCAAGAAAGTTCAGGGGTTTTATTTTGGCTCGAACACATAAATAATTGATAAAATGTAGTACCGTTCACCGCTTTTGCATAGAGAATAAACATTAAAAATTAAATTTATAGCAATTATACCTAATTGTGTATTTCTCAAAAAAACTGAAATTTTTTTAACATAATTTTTATTAAATTAGTTAACACATTCATTCACAATAGACTAAACAACTGCTTATGAATTCTAATTTTACTAACATTATCCGTATTGTACTTGGCCTTATACTTATAGTATTTGGCATTAATAAAATCTATTCTTTTATTCCCCTGCCACAGCCCCCTGTTGAAGCCGCAAATTTCATAGAGTCTTTAGTAAACACCGGCTACATGTTATCGTTAATAGCCATTGCCGAAATTTGTGTTGGTTTAATGCTTGTGCTCAGGTTATGGGTTCCGGTAGCATTATTGCTATTGGTTCCGTTATCATTAAACATATTGTTTTTTCACCTGTTTTTAAACGTTCCCGGCATAGGGGCGGCAATATTGGTTACAGGTCTAAACGCTGTATTGCTGTATAAAAACAGGAAACGGTATGCCCCCCTCTTCCGGGAGGCATACTAAATCACACCCCCGTGTGGAGATACCCGTGTCCCAACACGGGTATTTTTTTGCGCTTTTTTTGGTGTTAATATTTACTGTGCTTTCTGCAAAAAACCTCCATGATAGTTACATTTGTACAAAACCAATAGTTATGAAAAAAACACTATTTATAATGGCCCTGGCCACCGGACTAAACGCCACTGCACAAATGAATTCTATTAAATATCCGCAAACGCGCAAAGACAATACAACAGACACTTATTTTGGAACTCAGGTGCCAGACCCTTATCGCTGGCTTGAAGATGACCGCAGCCCTGAAACTGCAGCCTGGGTTAAAGCCGAGAACGAAGTAACAAACGCTTACCTGGCACAAATACCGTTTAGGGACGTTATTAAAAAACGCCTTGAGGAGTTATGGAATTACGAACGTATATCGGCTCCGTTTACCGAAGGCGCTTACACGTATTATTATAAAAATAACGGCTTGCAGAACCAGAGCATCCTATACCGTAAGGGCAAAGATGGCAAAGAGGAAGTTTTCCTGGATCCTAATGGGTTTAGCAAAGACGGAACCACGTCACTTTCTTCGGTACGGTTTAATAAAAAAGGTAATCTTGTAGCCTACATGATCTCTGAAGGCGGAAGCGACTGGGGCAAAATTATTATTATAGACGCCGCAACCAAAAAACAACTGGGCGCTATAGAAAATGTAAAGTTTAGCGGCATTGCCTGGAAAGGAAACGAAGGCTTTTACTACAGCACCTACGATAAACCCGAGGGAAGCCTGCTTTCGGCAAAAACCGACCAGCACAAACTGTACTTCCACAAGCTTGGCACACCTCAAAAAGAGGATACGGTAATTTTTGGCAACGAGCAAAAAAACCGCTACGTAAGCGGCTACCTTACCGAAGATGAACGCTACCTTATTATTTCGGCAGCAAACAGCACCTATGGCAATAAGCTGTATGTAAAAGATTTATCAGTTGCAGATGGTAAAATAGTTACCATAGTAGACAACTACGATAGCAGCAGCCAGGTATTAGATAATAAGGGCGCAACACTTTACATAAGCACTGATTACAAAGCGCCTAATAACCGTTTGGTAATCGTTGATGCTGTTGCGCCGCAGCAAAGCAACTGGAAAGACCTTATAGTCGAAACCGATAATGTTTTGTCTGTTACTGATGGTGGCGGATATTTGTTTGCCTTTTATATGAAAGATGCCGTATCTCAAGTAAAGCAACTGGATTATAACGGTAAACTGGTTAGGGAAATCACACTGCCCGGACTGGGCACAGCATCGGGCTTTGGTGGTAAAAAAAGTGAGAAAACGCTGTACTATTCGTTTACTAACTATACCACACCGGGTAACATTTACGCTTTTGACCCTAAAACAGGAAAATCTGTTGTGTACCAAAAGCCTAAAGTAGGCTTTAACAGCGAAGACTATACCAGCGAACAGGTTTTTTACACCAGTAAAGACGGCACTAAAATACCAATGATTATTACCTATAAAAAGGGGCTGAAACGCGATGGTAAAAATCCTACCATACTGTACGGCTACGGTGGCTTTAACGTAAGCCTTACCCCTGCTTTCAGCATTGCTAATGCAGTGTGGCTGGAAAACGGCGGAATATATGCCGTGCCAAACCTTAGGGGCGGTGGCGAGTACGGCCGTAAGTGGCACGATGCCGGCACCAAGATGCAAAAACAAAATGTATTTGATGACTTTATAGCTGCTGCCCAATATCTTATTAAAAACAACTACACCTCGTCAAGCTATCTTGCTATACGCGGTGGCAGTAACGGAGGATTACTCGTAGGCGCCTGCATGAGCCAGCGCCCCGAATTGTTTAAAGTAGCACTGCCCGCAGTAGGTGTTATGGATATGCTGCGTTACCACAAATTTACAGCAGGTGCTGGTTGGGCTTACGACTACGGCACTGCCGACGACAATAAAGAAATGTTTGAATACCTAAAAGGATATTCCCCTGTACAATCGCTTAAGAAAGGCGTACACTACCCGGC
Organism: Flavobacterium sp. RNTU_13; assembly: GCF_046614455.1. Lineage (NCBI taxonomy): Bacteria > Pseudomonadati > Bacteroidota > Flavobacteriia > Flavobacteriales > Flavobacteriaceae > Flavobacterium > Flavobacterium sp. RNTU_13. The sequence goes on from NZ_JBKJHB010000001.1 coordinate 447,411, forward strand.
TACCCTTGTTACCACAGGTGACCATGACGACCGCGTGGTACCTGCGCATAGCTTTAAATTTGCCGCTACACTGCAGGAATGCCAGGCGGGCAACGCACCGGTTTTAATACGAATTGAAACCAATGCCGGGCACGGGGCAGGTAAATCTACCGCGCAAACCATAGCCGAACAAGCCGATATACAGGCGTTTACCCTATACAACATGGGAATCAAGTTATAAGTTGCCAGTAGCAGTTTTCAGTCTGCCTGGCTGAAAACTGCTACTGAAAACTAAAACAAGTACCCTAACTGTATTGAACCATAGTAATAACCCGTAATTACATTATTACGGAGTTCCTGGCCTCGGTAATTAAAAGAATAGGCATATGTGTACCGACCCCGCCCGTATTTTATACCTGCTTCGGCATTGAACCTGAAAGGTATAAGGGTATAGGTTACCGGGCTGCTATTATTAAACGGACTGCCTTGTATGGTAGCATCGTAATACATATATTGTATCCTGGGGTTAAAAAATACAAACAACTCCCGGCGACCGGTATAGTCCCGGGATTGGTTTAGTGCCGCACCATACATACTGCTGTGGTTTATTGGCGTAAGCATGCCGTTAAGGCTAATGCGCGACATAACGCCTACCGATGCGCTGCTCCATATAGTACCCCACTGGGCTTCGGCCTGTACATAATAATCTGCCTTTCGAAGACGGTTTCCTGAAAATAGCTTATGGCTGTAGAATGCGTTTAACTGAACCGCAGGCGTGGTTCTAATTTGGTATTTCCAGCCCAGTACCCTTGGGTAATGTAAAAGGCCATGCAGAAACTTTTGGGTAGCTTCTGCCCCGCTCTCCGGGCCTACAACGCCCAACTGAAGGTTGGCTTTTAGCAGATTACCGTTTGCGTGATATATGTTTATTCCGCCCTGGGCAAACAAATATCCGGCATAGGGCCTGTCTTGCGTTATGGGTTCTGCTGTGTATACGCTTTGAGGGTTGTACATATACTGCCCCACACGAAACTCCCATATTTTACGGGATGCGCTTAAAGTATCTGAATTGCTTAAAAAGCGGTAAAACAACTCAAGTCCGTTCGTATAATACCGGTCATTGTGCACAGATGTATACAGGTCGTTGTCGCTAACAATACCAGCTTCGGCAGGCCTTTGTGCCCAGCCCATGCTACTGCACAGCAGTAATAGGTATAGTAGCAAAGGGCGCATCAATAATCCAGTTTTACGTATTTCATGTGTTTCATGATACGTGATTTACGCCTCTCTATATATCCTGAAGATCCTTTGGCTTTATACTTAAACGGATTTGGCAATATGGCTGCAATTCCGGCAGCTTCGTAGCGCGTTAAATTTGCAGCGTCTTTACCGTACCAATGCTGTGCCGCGGCCTGCGCACCGTACACGCCATCGCCCATTTCTATGCTGTTAAGGTATACCTCCATAATACGCTCTTTACTCCACAATAGCTCTATAAGTACCGTAAAGTACGCTTCAAAAGCCTTACGCACATAGCTGCGACCCTGCCAAAGAAATACGTTTTTGGCTGTTTGCTGGCTTATGGTACTACCGCCTTTTATACGCTTGCCTTTACTGTTGCTCTTATACGCCTGGTACATGGCCCTGAAGTCGAAACCATGATGACTCAGGAATGTACCGTCTTCACTGGCTATAACGGCCTTTTGTAACTTTGGCGAAATTTCTTCAATAGGTACCCAGTCGTGTTTGCAGTGCAGGTCTTCGCCACCGGCTTTTTGTTCAAAAGCACGGGTTATCATCAGTGGTGTAAACGGCACCGGGACCCAACGGAATAACAATACCGAGAATACTGATATAAGGAAAAACCAGATAACTACTTTATAAAACAGGCGAAGTATTTTTTGAAACATATAAAATGCTGGTGTATTAAGGCGCCACGAAATTACGAATTAAAATTTTTAGTTTTGTACTAGCCACAAATTTCACAAATTTGCACGAATCATTTATGAAGACTTCTTTACCAACCGGAGCACTGGTAATTAATTGTTATGCAAAAAAACATTGCCGCACTCCGCTACACTGCGTTCGCAAAGACAGCACAAGAGAAACGCGATGAAAAAACAGTCTGCAAAACTCTCACTTGACATACCGTAAAATATACCCTACTTTTACAGAAAATTGTTTTTAATGCGCTGGACTTTTGCCCCGGAACCCGACCCGTTGATTATAAACCACCTGACCGATGTACTGGGGGTAGACCGCCGTATAGCAACCCTGTTGGCGCAGCGTGGAATTAGCACATATGAGGAGGCACGGCAGTTTTTTCGTCCATCGCTGGCAGACCTGCACGACCCGTACCTTATGAAAGACATGGATAAAGCAGTGACCCGTGTAGAAAATGCAATGGCCAGCGGTGAGAACATTCTTGTTTTTGGCGATTATGATGTAGACGGCACTACAGCGGTCTCATTAATGAGTGGCTACCTTCGCACTATTTACCCCAATGTAGATACGTATATCCCTGACCGTTATGCGGAAGGATACGGCGTATCATTTGCGGGTATAGACTATGCCGATGACAACGCTTGCACCCTTATCATAGCGCTCGACTGTGGTATTAAAAGCCCGGATAAAGTGGCTTACGCCAAAGAAAAAGGCATTGATTTTATTATTTGCGATCACCACCGCCCCGGCAATACCCTACCCGATGCAGTTGCCGTACTGGATCCGAAGCGCGACGACTGCTCTTACCCTTACGATGAGCTTTGCGGTTGCGGTGTGGGCTTTAAACTGATACAGGCACTGGCCGCTAACCGTAACCAAACCATAATGGATTTGCTACCGTGGCTGGACTTAGTAGCCACAGCCATTGCTGCCGATATAGTACCCATAACCGGGGAAAACCGTATCCTGGCAAAATTTGGGCTCGACGTAATTAATACCTCACCCCGTGCAGGAATTAAAGCACTTATACAGAACGCGAAACGACAACAACTTACCATAAGCGACGTAGTGTTTACCATAGCCCCGCGCATTAATGCCGCCGGGCGCATAAGTCACGGTAAACATGCGGTGGCATTACTTACCGAGTTTAGCCTGGAACAGGCCGAGGAATTTGCCGCGCAAATTGAAACCTTTAATGCCGACCGTAAAAACCTGGATAAGCAAATTACCATGGAAGCTCTGAGGCAGATAGACGACAATAACGACCATGAGCGTTACAGTACCGTAGTGTACCAAGAAGACTGGCATAAAGGGGTAATAGGCATTGTGGCGTCGCGCCTTATAGAGACATACTACCGCCCTACACTGGTATTTACCAAAAGTGGCGATAAGCTGGCTGCTTCGGCGCGTTCAGTACGGGATTTTGATATTTATAATGCCCTTGAGGCGTGTGCCGACTGCCTGGAGCAGTTTGGCGGGCACATGTATGCGGCAGGACTGACGCTAAAAGAGGAACAATATGAAGCATTTAGGGAAAAATTTGAGCAGGTGGTGCAAAGCACCATAGCACCCGAATTACTAATCCCCGAAATAAAGATTGATGCAGAGCTTGACCTGGCCGACATAACCCCGAAATTCTTCAGGATACTTAAACAGTTTGAACCCTTTGGCCCGGGAAATATGACACCTGTGTTCCTGACTAAAGGTCTGCGCGATACGGGCTTTGGGCGTGCCATAGGTGCCGATAGCGACCACCTGAAACTATTTGTGAAACAAGGCAATAGCGAGGGATTTGGCGCGGTAGGCTTTGGCCTTGCCAAAAAGAAAGATATTACCTGCAACGGTAACGCTTTTGATGCGGCTTACAGCATTGATGAAAACGAATGGAACGGACAGGTGAGCTTGCAGCTTCGGCTTAGGGATGTGCGGTGTGAGTAGTGGATTTGGCGGGTTTAAAGATTCCTGACCTAACTATTTTATGTAAACCCATTAAGACAACCATGCTAATCAATTATCATTTTGCACCCCATATTTTTCAACTACCGATTCCTTTATATCGGAATAAGTTACGGCTGTAGCTATCTTCCTCAATGTACTTAAAGAAATGCTTTTCTGCGACCCTAATTTGGTATTCAATTCTATAGCAGAAACAACATAAAACTCCCACTGATTTAAATCTAAAGGATTTACAGTCGGTTTTTCAGTATGCTTTAGCAAGCAGAACACATAAACATCGGCATGCCGTTTAGATATTCCCGAACGTTTATCTATACTGTAATCCCATTCTTTGGCCTCGCCACAACCAAACTTAATTTCTGACAACTTAAGCTGTTCCCAAGACTGTAAGAAAGCTGATGACTTCACCTCAACTTTAACGCCATGAGGAGTAATCAAATCAAATGCATCCCATTCTTTCCTTGTCTTTTTAATATCTATACTCAATGCGGTCGCAACAATAAATTCAGCTAATATACCGCGCGTAGCATTACTCAAAATATCAGACACACTCCACCTCCAAAAGTCGAGTAATGAAAAGTTCAATTCACTATTCTCAAATGAAAGTTTCTCCTCACCTGATTTTAATTTTACAATGTGATTGGTTAAGTCCATTATTATGTATTAATCCGAATAAAGAAATTGGTTAATCAACTCCTTGTATCATCTATCTTTATAGGATTTTGCCTTGTATCAAAAACATTTGCAATAACAACTCTTTTCGCTTTGGCGTTTATGTAATACAAAATCTTATAATTACCCGTAATAAGATAGCGAAACTCCTGCGCCCTGTCTGATAAAAGTACTTCTTTAGCACCTATTTCAGGAGTTGAACCTAGTCTCGCAGTTTCGTCGACAATAGTATATGTTATCTTTTCAGCTACGCTAATGCCTGCCTTAAATTTATAGTAGTTAAAAATGTCTTGTAGCTTATCTTCGGCAAATTGTGTCCAATAAACCTCTAACGCCATCCTTTCATTTTTTGCCTCAAGTCACTAACATTAATTAACCTTCCGTTCTCTTCATCTTCAACAGACCTGTCCATTTCAGCATTAAATTGTTCCATAGACATAGGTTTTAGATTTTGCTCAAAAACTTCTGACTTACTTTGGTGCAAAAAATTCTCAACAGCAGTGATAATCTTTTCATTATCGAGCCGTAGAAATTCCTGTACTATTAATATTTTTCGGGCTTCTAAATTCATCTTTATTAAGGTATACTACAAAGTTATACTTTTTTAACGTTCTGTAAATAACTTCGTTGTTAAAGTACAATCCAACAAAAAACCCGCTAAGCCGTAGCTTGCGGGTTTTTAAATATCGTAAGTAATTCGTTTAAATTATACCAGTCCGTTTGCCACTAGGTATTCCGCAATTTGCACCGCATTTGTAGCAGCACCTTTACGAAGGTTATCGGCTACAATCCACATGTTAAGTGTGTTTGGCTGGGTTTCGTCGCGGCGGATACGGCCCACAAAAACCTCATCTTTACCCTCGGCATATAGCGGCATAGGGTAATCGGCATTAGCGGTATCATCCTGAACCACCACACCCGGGGTATCGCTAAGTATCTGGCGTACTTCGGCAAGATCAAAATCATGGCTAAACTCCACGTTTACGCTTTCGCTATGCCCACCCACGGTAGGGATACGCACAGTAGTAGCCGTAACACGAATGCTATCATCGCCCATGATTTTCTTGGTTTCCTTAACCATTTTCATTTCCTCTTTGGTGTATCCGTTATCTTCAAACACGTCTATCTGAGGAATGGCGTTACGGTGAATAGGGTACTTGTATGCCATTTCGCCCTCTATACCGGCATATTCGTTTTCAAGCTGTTTTACCGCTTTAACACCGGTACCGGTAACGCTCTGGTAGGTAGAAACCACCACACGCTCTATATTATATTTTTTGTGCAGACCCGATAGCGCCAGTACCATTTGTATGGTAGAGCAGTTAGGGTTGGCTATTACCTTGTCTTCGGCAGTAAGGGTAAACGCATTAATTTCAGGAACCACCAACTTGTTAGCCGGGTTCATTCTCCATGCGCTTGAGTTGTCTATTACGGTAGTACCTGCTTCGGCAAACTTAGGCGCCCATTCTAACGAAGTACTACCACCCGCCGAAAACAGTGCTATTTGCGGCTTCATGCTTACAGCAGTTTCCAGACCTACCACCTTATAAGCAGTGCCTTTAAAGGTTACCTCTTTACCTACAGACCTCTCTGAGGCTACAGGAATCAGTTCGGTTACGGGGAAATTACGTTCTGCCAGTACTTTAAGCATTACTTCGCCTACCATTCCGGTAGCGCCTACAACAGCAACTTTCATAGTATAATTGTGTGATTAATAATTTAATTTGGGTCAAAAGTAGTTATAAAAGTGTTTCAAAGTAAAAATTTATAACAAAGAAATACCGCCCTTGCGAGGCGGTTTTGTTAAATATTAGAATATGTAGTATAGCGGAAACGTCTTTATAACGAAATGTTATGCATGTAACAAAAATACTATGCGTAACATATTTTTAAAATTATAGATTTGGTCTGCTTTTCAGCGCATCACGGATTTCCATAAGCAGCTTTTCTTCATTGCTTGGTGCAGGTGGCGCAGCCGGAGCCTCAGCCTCTTTTTTGCGTGTGGCGTTAATGCCTTTTACAATAAGGAACAGTGTAAAGGCCACAATAACAAATGAAATCACGTTACTAAGAAACAAACCATACTTTACGGCAGTTCCGGGTATAGTAAGTTCGGAAAGGTTTTTTAGATTCGCCTTTTCCAGAAGCGGGGTAAGTATAAGCGGGGTAATTATATCTTCTACCAGTGATTTTACAATAGCATTAAATGCTGCACCAATAATAACACCCACGGCCAGGTCCATTACATTACCCTTCAGGGCAAAGTCTTTAAATTCTTTCAATAATGCCATAAGCAAATAAGGATTTAGGTTATTTAATTGTTTTCGGTAATTACTAAGATACAAAAAACAAATTTTACTCTTTGTAAAAAACCCGTTTTACACGCTGTGAAATACTTGTTAAAATTTCATACGGTATGGTTTCCAGCACCTTGGCCATTTCGTGTACGGTAGGACCTTCGCCAAAAATTACAGCGGTGTCACCCTCTTTGCAGTCGATACCCGTAACATCGGCCATGAGCATATCCATACAAATACTGCCTAATATAGGGGCTTTGCGCCCGTTTATGGTTACGTATCCTCTACCATTACCCCAAGCTCTGCGTATACCATCGGCATAGCCTACGGGCAGTGTGGCTACACTTACGGGTTGTTTTGCCATAAAACGGCGGCCGTAGCCCACGCTATCTCCGGCAGGTACTTGTTTTATTTGTAGTATTACCGTTTTAAGGGTACCCACATTTTGCAGAAACTTCTGTTCTACAGCATCGTTACCCACACCATACAGGCCAATACCCAGGCGCACCATATTATATTGTGCTTCGGGATAATGGTAAATACCTGAAGTATTCAGTATATGCCGTATAGGGTTAATTGCAAGCGCCTCTGTGATTTGGCCAGACCATTTATCAAATTTGCTTATTTGCCCCAAAGTAAAATCTTCAAACTGAGGGCTGTCTGCCGCCGAAAGGTGCGAGAATATGCTACGTACCTCTACAAAGTTATTGTTACGCAACAGGCTTATAAGTTCCTCAAGTTGGTTCTCCTGAAAACCCAGGCGGTGCATACCGGTATCCAGCTTTATGTGTATGGGGTAATTGCTTAAGTTCTTTTGCTGTGCCAAGGTAATGAACGCGCGAAGTTCCTTAGCCGAATAAATCTCCGGTTCGAGGTTGTACGCTATCATGGCGCCAAATGCAGTAGTTTCGGGGTTCATTACTATAATTGGCGTACTAATGCCCGCATTACGCAGGTCGATACCCTCATCGGCAAAGGCCACCCCCAGGTAATCAACCTTTTCGTGGCTCAGGGTTTTGGCTATCTCGTAGCTACCCGCCCCGTAACCAAACGCTTTTACCATAACCATAATTTTGGTTTCGGCCTTTAGCCGGCTTTTATAAAAATTAAGGTTGTGCACTACAGCGTTAAGGTTAATTTCAAGTACGGTTTCGTGGGTCTTTTCTTCAAGAAGCACCACAATTTCATCGAACCGGAAACTACGCGCTCCCTTAACCAGTATGGTTTGGTCGTTAAAACCCGACGGCTTAAAGTTGGCCAGGAATTCGCGGGTATCTTTATAGGGGTAAAAATTAGGAAAATCGGCCAGCTCTCTGCTTATGGTTTCGCCTATACCTATCACACGGCTTATGTTATGACCAGATAGTAGCTTTGCCACCTTTCTGTACAATACTGATGTATCAAACCCGCTCTGGAAAACATCCGACAATATAACTGTTTTTTCCTGGTGTGTTTTCTGTTGCTCTAAAAAGTCGAGTGCTATTTTAAGCGATTGGTAATCGCTGTTAAAACTATCGTCTATGAGGGTACAACCGTTTATTGCTGTTTTTACCTGAAGCCTCAATTCTACAGAGTATAAACCGGATATGCGTTCCGCTATAGTTTCATGGCTGTAATCCATGCTCAGCATGGTCATGGCGCAACTTATAGCATTCTCTACCGAAGCATCATCAGTAAACGGAATGTTTACTGTAAATGTACCGCGATAATTAAAGGTTAGTTGTGTACTTCCGGAAATAACCTTACAATGGATACTTACCACGGCATTGTCGTCATTAAAACCCCAGGTAAAGGTATGCACGCCATAAGGCACAAGGCGGATAACCTGTGGGTTGTTTTGAAGTATCAAGGTTTTTACATGGGTAAACAGCTTTAGCTTTTCAGCTATTTTTTGGTCGCGACTTTCAAAGCCTTCATCGTGCGCGGAGCCTATATGTGTAAGTATGCCTATAACCGGGCGTATTATAGGTTCCAGCTTTTCCATCTCACCCACTGTGGAAATTCCAGCCTCAAAAATACCCAGGTCATGGTGCTCATTTATACCAATAACAGAGAGTGCGACCCCTACCTGCGAGTTATAACTCTTAGGGCTACGGATAATGTTATAATCAGGACTAAGCAAGTAGTTAAGCCACTCTTTTACTATGGTTTTTCCGTTACTGCCGGTTACAGCAATAACCGGGAAGTTGTATAACTGCCGATAGTTTATGGCAAAATCCTGAAGTGCTGTAAGGGTATTGGGTACAATAAAAAAATTAGCCTTACCCTCACTCCCGTGCGGAATATGGTTTACCACAAAATTCTGCACGCCTTTTTCTATCAGCGCAGGGATAAACTGGTGACCATCGCGATTTTGTCCGGCAAGGGCAAAGAAAAGAGTGCCGCTGTTGTTTTGGAGCGACCGGCTGTCTATAGACACGTTGTCTATTTCTGCATCAGGCTTATTGCCTTCAAAACGGGCATTAAGCCAATGGGTTATATGTTTGGTATGAACGCTCAAGGTATAAATAGAATTTACTGTAAAATTACTATTTAAAACCGAGATTTTTCAGCATTAAGCGAACCAAAAAACAGTGATTATTCCGCCGGTTTATCAAAAGATTTTTTACTCTCCTGCTGTTCCCTAATAGCTTGGTAATACGCCGCCCTGCTCAGGGGTTCATATTCTTCCGTTTCCCCAAGCAGCACTAACTTATCATTTTGTGCTTTTCTAAAACTGTAGTGCGCCAGGTTACCGGTACGGGTGCACACTGCATGTACTTTTGTAACGTATTCGGCAGTAGCCATTAATGCAGGCATGGGACCAAAAGGGTTGCCTTTAAAATCCATATCGAGCCCTGCCACTATAACACGGATACCGTTGTTTGCAAGGTCGTTGCACACCGCCACAATTTCATCATCAAAAAACTGGGCTTCATCTACCCCTACTACCTGGCAGTCCTGTGCCAAAAGGCGTATCATGGCGGCCGATTCTACAGGTGTGCTGCGTATTTCGTTACTGTCATGAGACACCACCATTTCGTCATGATAACGGGTATCTATAGCAGGTTTGAAAATTTCTACTTTCTGTTTTGCAAACTGCGCGCGTTTTAGCCTGCGTATCAGTTCTTCGGTTTTACCCGAAAACATAGACCCGCAGATAACCTCTATCCACCCGAATTGCTCTTTATGATTTACTGTATTTTCAAGAAACATTTTATACCTTCAGCCTGTAAAAACAGAAATGTTTTGCGTTACTTTGTAATGAACAAAAATATTAAAAAAGTAACGCTCCACGCCTTATTATCCTATAAAGTTATGAAGAAAAAGTTAGAAGCCGAGCTTATAAGCATTGCGCATCGCATACTGAAACTTAAAAACAGGGCCGAACTGGAACAGCTTCAGCAGGAAACACTAAACCTGTATCAAAAGCTTTCGGTACTAAAATTTGTAGAGGATAATTTTAACGACGTAAAACCTACCATTGGCTTTGCTTCGGCAGAGCAAAAGCTGGAAGAAATATACAGCCGGGAACCACAAACAACTGCCCCAGAGCAACAGGAACCTGCAGAAGATAAAGAAAACACAACGCCTGAAACTCATGAGGAGAACCTAGCTGCCGAAGTAGCTGAAAATGTTACTCCCAAAGAAGAACAGCCAGAAGAAATTGACACTAATGGCGACGAACCTGTGGCGGAGGAAACACCTGTAGCAACTGAAGAACCTGCCGCTGTAGCGGAGGAAACTCAGGAGCCGGAAGAAATTACTCAAACAGAAACACCTGAACACCCGGAAGAAACTGCCGAATCTGAACCTTCGGAAGAAACTGCCGCAGAAGCAGAAGAAACCACTGCAGAAACGGAAGAAGTACAGGCTACAGAAACTGAACCTGCTAACGTTACTGAAGAAACTGTTATTGATGAGCCCGTTACTGAGTCTGATGAAACCGCAACAGCTGAGACTGAAGAAACACCAGCCGAAGACCCGCAGGAAACTGAGCACGAAAAAGAGCAGGAGCATCATAACCAACCCGAAGAACATAAAAAGCTTGCAGAACAACCTGTAACCCACCACAGGGAAGAAATCACCGCCGAAGTAGGTTTACATGAAGATTTACAGGAACCGATTACCGAAGTACCTGAGCTGCCCGAAACCGGTCAACTACCGGAAGGAAATGCTGAAGATACAGAAAATGGCACCGGCGAAGGCATAGACATACCTACAGGCGAACCTGCCGTTTCTCAGGAAGAAGCAGCTATTACCGAAGAAACTACCGGCACAGAAATAAACTTTGACCGTAAGGAAACAAAGCAGCGTGAAATTGTGTTTGAAGATTTTAGCAAATTCATTGAACCTGAATTTGTAAAAAAATCAGATACAGGCAGCCCGAAAGAACCGGAAAATGCAGCTCCAAGCTTTGACGACTGGATGAACTGGGAACCGAAAAAAGAAGAAGCTTCGCCGGCAGCCGAAACGCCAAAAGAGGAGCCTAAACCGGTAAATCCGTTGGATGACTGGATGAACTGGGAACCTTCTAAATCTACATTTGGTAACGAAACCCCAAGTCCGCAACCAAAAGCGGAGGAACCAAAAGCGGAAACCAAATCTGACGACTGGATGAACTGGGAGCCGTCTAAATCGGTATACGGGTCGGCACCCGCAGAACCGGAAGCTCCTAAGACCGCACCGGTAAACGAATGGCGTGCACCGGAGCCAGAATCATTTACACAAAAAACCACCGAACCGGAACCGGCTAAACCTGTTGCACCAAAATACAGCGACACGTTTGTCCGCGCCATGAGCCTTGGGCTAAACGACCGCATAGCGTTTGAAAAACATCTTTTTGGCGGAAGCAGCGAAGACCTTAACCGCGTGGTATCTCAAATCAATACGCTTAATACATACGAGGAAGCACACGACTTTATAACCGACCTAGTAAAGCCTGACTACAACAACTGGAACGGCAAAGACGAGTATGAAGCGCGCTTTATGGAACTGGTAGAGAAAAAATTCAGGTAAATGAGTAAACTGTATATAGTACCTACCCCCATAGGCAACCTTGAAGACATGACATTCAGAGCCATAAAGGTGCTTAAGGAGGTAAACCTTATCCTGGCGGAAGACACACGCACCAGCGCTAAACTACTAAAGCATTTTGAAATAGGCACCCACATGATGAGCCACCACATGCACAACGAGCATAAAACGGTGGAAAGCATTATACAACGCCTTAAAGGTGGCGACACGGTAGCCCTAATAAGTGATGCGGGTACGCCTGCCATATCAGACCCCGGGTTTTTACTTACCCGCGCCTGTGTGGAAAACAACATAGCGGTAGAATGCCTGCCCGGCGCTACGGCTTTTGTACCGGCATTGGTAAACAGTGGCCTGCCCAACGATAAGTTTGTTTTTGAAGGTTTCCTGCCCGATAAAAAAGGTAGGCAAACACGCTTTTTGGCTTTAGCCGAAGAAAGCCGCACCATGATATTTTACGTTTCCCCGCATAAGCTGGTAAAGACGTTAGGCGAGTTTGCGCAATACTTTGGCGCTGACCGGCCTGTTTCGGTATCTCGGGAGTTGAGCAAGCTGCACGAGGAAACGGTACGTGGTACCGCCACCGAAGTACTGGAACATTTTACCAAAAAAGAACCTAAGGGCGAAATTGTGGTAATAGTGGGCGGTGCTGTAGCAGAAAGGAAAAAGAAACGCGAAGACAGGGAGGAAGAGTAACTCCCTTGATTTTCCACATAATACACAAACGTTCTGTCATCTCGAGGCACGAAGCAATCTAAAATTATGAAATTCAAAGTAGATCGCCGCGCTCTGTACCTCCGCTCGCGATGACGGAACAGAAGTGCATCGCGAGTTAGCCACAAAGTTTTTCAGGTTCCGTCATTGTGAACGCAGTGAAGCAATCTCTAACAATGTAAAAACCCTATCCTTCACAATACTTTACCTTAACAACCAAAACCCATGAAACCAAAAGTAACCTCCATACGTCCGTTTATAGGCTCTAAAAATTTTGAAACCTCACGCAGCTTTTACCGTGATTTGGGGTTTGAAGAAAACGAGTTGGGCCCCGGATTCTCAGTATTTCATTTCCAGCACCTATCATTTTACCTGCAGGATTATTATGCCGAAGAATGGGTAGGAAACACCATGGTATTTATGGAGGTAGAAAACACAGAAGAATTTTGGGCATACCTGCAATCGCTTAACCTCACCGAAAAATACCCCGAGGCTAAATTGGTTCCGCCACGCACCCTGCCTTGGGGAAGCGAGTGTTTTGTACACGACCCTGCCGGGGTACTATGGCATTTTGGGGCGTTTAACCCGGAATAAACCATGACCGAAAACTACTACCTGTTTGTTATACTCGCTTTAGTATGCGAAATCATTGGCACGGTATCGGGCTTTGGCTCATCGATACTTTTTGTGCCTGTAGCCAGTATGTTTTTTGATTTTAAGACCGTACTGGGCATTACGGCAGTATTCCATGTGTTTAGTAATCTATCTAAAATTGCGCTGTTCAGGAAAGGGATTGACAAAAACATAGCCCTTAAACTGGGCATACCTGCGGTAGTATTTGTTATCATAGGCGCATGGCTTACTACGTTTATCCCTGTAAAAATCATGGAGCTCTACATGAACCTGATTTTAGTAGTGCTCGCCATTTATCTTTTTGCCAACTTTAATAAAGAACTGAAACAAACCGATACCAATTTATACGGAGGTGGGGTGCTTTCGGGTTTTCTTGCGGGGCTAGTAGGTACCGGTGGCGCCATACGCGGCATTACACTGGCGGCTTTTCACTTACCTAAAGATACATTTATTGCTACCTCAGCGCTCATAGACCTAGGAGTAGACAGCAGCCGCGCCATAGTATACATAAGCAACGGCTATTTTAAAGAGCAGTACCTGCTGCTTATTCCGTTTCTTATAGGAATAAGTATTGTGGGAAGCTACTTGGGTAAAATCATACTCAAACACACATCAGAAAAGGCGTTTAGGTATATAGTGCTATCTATAATTGTTATTACTTCGGTATTTGAAACGGTGAAGTATTTTTGGTAGAGTAGTTAAAAGATCGGCTAAACCAAATCTGCCAGCTCCTGCCCTATAAGGCTGCCTATGGCTACACCCATGCCGCCAAGGCGTACACCGCAGTACACATGGTTGCTCAGTTGTTCTACGATTGGGCGTTTACTGCCACCCATACCCATAATACCACTCCAGCGGTGGGCTATGGCTACTTCGGTATTGGGCAAAATGATTTCGCGGAGGAGTTGCTCTAATCTGTTCTGAATAATATCGGTAGTACCAAATTCAGTAGTAGTTTCTCCTTCAAAGTCGAGATTCCGGCCACCGCCAAACAATATGCGGTTGCCTATATTACGAAAATAGTAATATCCGCGATCTATATGGAAAGTACCACGTATGTCCAGGTTTGGCATCGGTTCGGTAATGAGTACCTGCGCGCGTGCAGGTTTTACAGCACCGTTGGTTAGTTGATCTGCAAAAGCATTGGTAGCAAACAGGAGTTTCTTTGTAGTAAACGAGAAATCACCCAGTGCCACTTCTACTCCATCAGGTTTTTCAGTATAACCGGTAACGGTTTGGCTGTTGAGTATTAAAATCCCGGCGGCGTGCGCTTCTTTTAAAAGCGCCTGCATCATTTTCCCGGTATCTATTTGCCCTTCAAACGGATTAAATATTAAATACTCTTTGGTTCCTTTAAATTCAAAACGGTCTACTTCCCTGCTAAACACATCGGCTCTGAACAGCGGACGCAGTACTTCGTTTACAAACGGCATACGGCGCAGGCAAGCCTCATACCCGGCCGTATCGCTATCCAGGAACAGCTCGTAACCACCATGCGGACGAAAATCTATAGCAGCATCGCCCAAGCGTTTGCGTAGGATTTGTAGCCCCTGCCAACGTTTTTGTATCAGTGAAACAACTTCCTCCTCTGTGTGAGTGATAAGGTCATCCATAATCTCGCTCAGGCTGCCAAAACAGGCAAACCCGGCATTTTTAGTACTGGCTCCCTGAGGTAAGGGGCCACGTTCCAGCACCAGTATTTTTGCCTCGGGGAAACGCTCACGCAGCCGTAATGCGGCATGAAGGCCTACAATGCCACTCCCCACTACGGTGTAGTGCACATTGCTGAACCAACTGTCTATTTCCCACCAGCTAAAATTCATGACTATTTAGTTAGGGAATATATTAGCATCGCCGTCATTATCGTCGTTAGCCTCTTCAATAGCTTCCTGCTCGGTTACTTTTTTACCTTTCAGCATATTAAGCAACACAGGGAACGTGGTAATAAGAACAATACCTATTACTATTTTTTCAATGTGAGCTTTAAGATCTATGTCAAACTGCACTTTAAAAAGCTCGTTAAGGTAATGCCCGGCAAAAATCATTGCAAATGCCCAAAGGATAGAACTCGCAATGTTGTAAGCCATAAACCTCTTTTTATCCATTTTTACAATACCTGCAATAATAGGTGCAAATGTGCGCACTATAGGCAGGAAACGCGCGAAGATAATGGCGCGCCCACCGTGTTTTTCAAAAAACTCATGCGCCTGTATAAGGTATTTCTTTTTAAACAAAAAGGTATCTTCTTTCTTGTAAAGGTAGGTACCGCTCTTGTAACCAAACCAGTACCCAAACATATTACCTACAACCCCGGCTGCGGCTACCATGGCAGCCAGCACCGTTACGTTTAAAAAGCCATTGCCCAGGTCGAACACGGTAGACATAAGCGAATCGCTGTAAATACCGGCCAGGAACAAAAGGCTGTCGCCCGGCAGGAAGAAACCTGCAAAAAGTCCGGTTTCGGCAAATACAATAAACAATACTACATAAATCCCAACAGGAACACCGGCTACGTGCAGGTTAATGTAAAACTCGGGGTTAACTAACTGCATCCAGTTAAAGCCTTTTTCCATACTATATTTTATTTGTTTTGATGATGATTCTTATTTTTTTGCCTCCCACTTATCAATGGCGCTCGTTGCCAGGGCGTTGCCCAAGACATTTGTCATGCTCCTGCCCATGTCGCAAAAATGGTCTATAGGTAATATTAAGGCAATGCCTTCTGCCGGTATATCAAACATGGCGCACGTGGCCACCACAACAATTAATGATGCCCTTGGTACCCCTGCCACACCCTTGCTGGTAAGCATAAGTACAAGCAGCATAAGCAGTTGTTTTTCTATAGGCATATCTATACCGTATACCTGCGCTATAAACAGGCTTGCAAACGTCATGTACATCATGCTGCCGTCCAGGTTAAAAGAATACCCAAGAGGCAGTGTAAACGATACAATTTTTGGGTCGCAGCCAAAGCGCTCCAACTCTTCTGTAAGCTTAGGAAATACTGCCTCGCTACTGGTTGTACTAAAAGCCACCAGTAATGGGCTCGCCAGCCTTTTTAATAACGTAAAAAGCCTGTTGCCCAGTATAAGATACCCTACGGTAAGTAGCAGCACCCACAATAGCAGTATACCCAGGGCAAAATCTGCAAGGTAGCCCGCATAAAGCCTCCAGATATCAAAGCCATACAGCGCAACCGCACCCGCCACTGCACCGAGTACGCCCAGTGGAGCAGTCCACATAATGTACGATACCATTTTTAGCACTACGTGGGCCACGGTATCTAAGGCTTTTATAATAGTTTTTGATTTCTCCTCGCTAAGGGTAGACAGCGCAATGCCGAACATAACAGAGAACACCACTATTTGCAGTATTTCGTTAGCGGCAAGGGCTTCAAATATGCTTTTGGGAATAATATGCGTAACAAAGTTTTCAAGCGAAAAAGACGATGTGCCCTTTACAAGGTCATCAGCAGGCGCCAGCTTAGACATATCTATAACCGTACTCTTACCGGGTTCAAGCCAGTTTACCAATGCCATGCCCAATAACAACGAAATAAGCGATGCCGTTAAAAACCAGCCCAATGCCTTACCTCCTACACGCCCTACCATTTTTACATCGCCCATTTTAGCAATGCCCACTACCAGCGTACTAAAAACAAGTGGAGCTATAATCATTTGCACAAGGCGGATAAATATAGTCCCCAGAAGTTTTATATTCTTAGCAAAAGCAGCAGCAGTTTCGGTATCGTAACCCGTATGGATAAAATTCCCCAAAATACCGCCTATGATCATGGCGGCAACAATGGCAAGAAATAATTTATTATTGCTTTTCAAAAGTAAGAGGTTTAGAGACCGTGAAATTACTGATAATTTTTTAAAGGTGTTTTAACAGTTCCGCTTTTAGGCCGAAATATTAACGATTTGGTATTTTAAAAACATAATCCTCAAACAAAGGGCAGGTATACAACATGTTTTTTGCATTATTTTTTTAACGGTCAGTTTCGGCTAATAGTCTTATTTTTGGAGAGCGTTTTTATAAAACAAATACTTAGTAATGAAAAAAATTTTATTGTTAACAGTGAGCCTAATGGGATTATCGGCTTCAGCACAGCAAACCATGACACCGGAGTTGTTGTGGAGCCTTGGGCGTGTAAGCGCGCTTGGCATAAGCAAAGATGGCAAATCAGTAATATACAAAGTTTCTACGCCAAATGTAGCCGAAAACAAATCGGCTTCTAAATTTTACAGCATACCGCTTACCGGCGGAAGCGCAACAGAAATTAAAGAAACCGAAGGGCTGGTTAAAGACAAAAATCTGTCTCCCGATGGCAAACTTATGCTTACCAGCAAAGAAATAAAAGTAGAAAAACTGCTGGGTAGCGACCTGCACCCGGAACTGGAAAAAACAACAGCGCAGGTATACGATGGCCTTGACTACCGCCACTGGGATACGTGGAATAACGGCACCCATAATCACGTAGGTTACCATGCCGTGGCAGACAAAGACGGATTTACCGATATTATGCCGAACGAGCCATACGATTCACCACAAAAACCACATGGAGGCGATGAGGATTTTATTTGGGGTCCTGATGGAAAAACCATTGTATACGTATGTAAAAAGAAAGCCGGTACAGCCTATGCTACAAGTACTAATACCGATTTGTATGAGTACAACCTGGAAACAAAAAAAACTACAAACCTTACCCCGAACAACCCGGGTTACGATACACAGCCGGCATACTCTCCGCAGGGCTACCTTACCTGGCTGCAAATGAAACGCGACGGCTATGAGGCCGATAAAAATGATATTATTGTGCGCTATAACGGTTCCGACCTTAATCTTACAGCAGGTTGGGATGGCACAGTAGACAGTTTTACGTGGAGTGCGGATGGTAAAAAAGTGTATTTCCTGGCGCCGGTAGATGGCACCAAGCAGCTTTTTGAGGTTAACTTCCCCGGGAAGACCAAAATTGCCGTTACCGTAACCCAGCTTACCGATGGTTACTTTGACGTAAACAGTATTGTGGGCTTTAGCGGCGAAAATGTTATTACAGAACGCGCCGACATAAACCACGCACAGGAAATTTACAGCTACAACTTAAAGAAGAAAACATGGAAACAAATCAGCACAGTAAATAACAACGTATACAACAACCTTGCCCTTAGCAAAACAGAGAAACGCTATGTAACTACTACCGATGGCAAAAAAATGCTGGTATGGGTAGTACTTCCGCCAAATTTTGACCCTAAGAAAAAATACCCGGCGCTATTGTATTGCCAGGGTGGCCCACAAAGTGCCCTTACGCAGTTTTACAGCTTCCGCTGGAATTTTCAGGTAATGGCAGCACAGGGTTACATTATTGTAGCACCAAACCGCCGCGGTATGCCGGGCTATGGTGTACAATGGAATGAACAGATAAGTAAAGACTGGGGCGGCCAGGTAATGGACGACTATCTTAGCGCTATAGACGATGTAGCCAAAGAGCCTTATGTAGATAAGTCAAGACTAGGTGCTGTAGGTGCCAGTTACGGTGGCTACTCGGTATTCTATTTAGCGGGTATACACAACAAAAGGTTTAAAACTTTTATTTCGCACTGTGGCGTATTTAACCTACAAAGTATGTATGGCACTACCGAAGAAGTATTTTTTACCAACTGGGACAGTGGTGGCCCATATTGGGACAAAAACAATGCGGCCGCACAAAAAACCTACACTAAATTCAACCCAATAAATAATGTTGATAAATGGGACACCCCTATACTGGTAATACAAGGCGGCAGTGATTACCGTGTACCTATCGGGCAGGGGCAGGAAGCATTTCAGGCAGCGCAGCTTCGTGGCATTAAGAGCCGATTCCTGTATTTCCCGGACGAAAACCACTGGGTATTAAAACCACAGAACGCTATGGTATGGCAACGTGAATTTTTTAGGTGGTTAAAAGAAACATTATAGAATATTCAGTGCAAATTGGCGTTTTATAAAAAAACGTTAACTTAGCACAGAAATAACATAACATTAATAAAAAACTATGAAAAAGTTTTTCGTTAAGCCACTACTAGCGGCACTGCTTATAGCCGGCGGCTTACAAAATGCAGCGGCACAGGATTACCTGATTAATTCGGTAAAAGGAAACCAAAGCGCAAACAGTAAAGAATCGTTTACGTTTAAAGATGTAATAAACATTGAAAGGACTCCTGTAAAAAACCAGGGATCAAGCGGCACTTGCTGGAGCTACTCTGCTAACTCGTTCCTTGAGAGTGAAATGATTCGTATGGGTAAAGAGCCTGTAGAAATATCACAGATTTTTACAGCGCGTAATGCCTATGTAGAAAAAGGAATTAACTACGTGCGCATGCACGGTGCCATAACCCTGGGCGATGGCGGTTCGCTACACGACGTTATAAACATGTACCGCAAGTACGGTGCAGTTCCTCAAAGTGTGTATACCGGGCTTAATTATGGTACCAGCAAAAATAAATTTGCCGAAATGGCTGCTATAAACGAGGCGTTCCTGGCAGCAGTGGTAAAAAACCCTAACGGAGAGCTAACGCCAAACTGGATTAAAGCATATACTGCCGTTATAGATTCTTATCTGGGACAGGTACCTGAAAGCTTTGAATTTAAAGGCAAAAAATACACACCTCAAACTTTTGCTAAAGAAGTGGTGGGCATTAATCCTGATGATTATGTAGAGCTATCATCATTTACCAATAAGCCTTACTACCAAAAAATGGTACTCATGGTACCAGACAACTGGGACCTGGATCTTGTGTACAATGTAAAGGTAGATGAACTTACAGACATTATAGACAACGCACTTGCTAAAGGCTACAGCGTAGGCTGGGCAGGAGACATTAGCGACAAAGGCTTTAGCTGGAAAAACGGTGTGGCGTATGTACCGGCAAAACCATTTGCCGATATGACTGATGAGGAAAAGGCTAATATGTTTAAAGGTCCGCAACCGGAAATGAATATTACCGCAGAAATCCGCCAGAAGGCATTTGACAACTATGATACTACAGACGATCATGGTATGCACATTGTCGGCCTTACTAAAGACCAAAACGGTAAAGAGTACTACATTATAAAAAACTCATGGGGTGCTACCAATGACTACAAGGGTTACATTTATATGACCAAGAACTTTGTGAAACTAAAAAGCACAGCGATTTTACTACATAAAGGCGGCCTTCCCAAGGAGCTTGCCAAGAAAATCAATGTTAAGCAATAGTACTAAAACCTGCCATATGGCAGGTTTTTTTATACATTTGCACCAACAAAAAACCAATCATTATAATGAATCGATTTATACTGGCACTTGCCTTATGTTTCTGTACACTAAAAGGAATTGCACAAACCAGCAACACAACCGTTGAAAAATCAATATGGAATGTACAAACCGGCCTGCTGGGAGTATATGTAAACAACGAATACCGCCTGAGCAACGCATTTGCCCTGCGTACCGAAGTTGGTTTAGACGCGGGCTTTGCAGCTAAAACCAATGATACTAAATGGGGCATGATACCCACCATTAATATTGAGCCCCGCTATTATTACAACTTGGCCAAACGCGCTGAGAAAGGCCGAAATACTTCGGGTAACGCCGCTAATTTTTTTACCGTACTTTTTAAATATAATGCAGACTGGTTTGTAATTTCTAACGAGGACAATGTAATTACCGAAAACATGATTGCCGTTATACCAAAATGGGGTATCCGCCGAAACATAGGTAAAAGTAAATTTAACTATGAAGCAGGAATAGGCATAGGTTACTATAACTATTTCGGCTCAGACCGAAAGTATTCCACTAATCCGGAAGGTGTGGCGGTAGACCTTCACTTACGCATAGGATACCGATTTTAAATTTCGGCAACAGTACCGCCCATAAAAGACGCTTGTTCTTGTTGCTGCACGTTTTTAGCATTAAAAGAATTAATTACCTTAGATGCCTCGCTTACATAGCGCTTGGCCTCCTTAATGCTGTGGGATTTTACAGAAATGTTTTTAGAAGGTTTTTTATGGAAGTTAATGTGCACATACTGCTTACGTTCGGCAGTAGCAAATAGAACAACCATACCCATTATACCTGCAATAAGAAAGGTATATTTTTCACCGGGGTTTTGTTGATTTACAAAAAAAGAAACTACGATTAACACAGAAGGCAATAAGGCCAGTAAAACTCCTTTTCTGCTTATAATACGTTTAAAGGATACTGCTGCTATGTCAGCAACTTTTACGCTGGTTTCCCCCCTGTAGGATGACAGCTGGATGTGGTTTGCAAACACCCTGCCGCAACTGTTGGTAAACAGTGGAGTTGAGGTTGATTTCATTTTACGTTATTTTAAAGGGCATAACAAATTTAAATTATTTTTATTATTTTATGAAATTTACCGCATAAAATATTCTTAACGCATCAAATTATCTGCCAGCAGTAATTTCAGGGAACTTTTATTTTAAATTTGTAAGACACTACAAAAAACAAATCGCAATTTATGAGAAAAATTTTCCTGCTTTTCTGCGTTACTTCTCTTTCTATAATAGCACTGTTAACGTTTATAAATACAAAGTCGGCGTTGCTGTTACTTATCTTTGGCCCGCTTATACTTATGGGATTTTATGATATGTACCAGTCTAAAAAAACCATACGGAGGAATTTCCCTTTACTGGGCAGGCTCCGTTATGTGCTGGAATCTATAGGCCCGGAAATGCGCCAGTACTTTATAGAAACTGACCTTGACGGTAAACCTTTTAACAGGCTTCAGCGCAGCCTGGTGTACCAGCGCAGTAAAAAAGAAACCGACACTACACCCTTTGGAACGCAACTCGACGTGTACAGCGAGGGATACGAATGGATAAACCACAGTATAAGGGCATTGCCTTTTAATAAAATAAACCACGAACCCCGTGTACGTATAGGTTCATCGCAATGCAGCAAACCGTATGACGCCAGCCTGTTTAATATTAGCGCCATGAGCTACGGATCTTTAAGTAAAAATGCTATCCTTGCACTAAACTCCGGCGCTAAAATGGGTAACTTTTACCATAATACCGGCGAAGGAGGGATATCTCCTTACCACCTGGAACCGGGGGGCGATATTGTATGGAATATAGGTACCGGGTATTTTAGCTGTCGTGATGCCGATGGGAATTTCAACTACGACGAATATGCCAAACGCGCCCAGCTGGACAGCATTAAAATGATTGAAATAAAGTTTAGCCAAGGCGCTAAACCAGGGCACGGCGGTATGCTGCTTAAAGAAAAGGTAACCGACGAAATTGCCGCGATACGTATAGTAGCCAAAGGGAAAGATGTAATGTCGCCCCCTACACACTCTGCCTTTAGCACACCTTTAGAACTTATGGAGTTTGTAAAGCTGCTAAGAAAAGGATCTGGCGGCAAGCCCATAGGCATGAAAATATGCATTGGCAACAAATCAGAATTCATTGCCATTTGTAAGGCTATGGTAGAAACTAAAACCTACCTTGATTTTATTACCGTAGATGGTGGTGAAGGAGGCACCGGCGCAGCACCACAAGAGTACAGCGACCACGTAGGTATGCCGCTACGAGACGCACTTGCCTTTGTGTATGACTGCCTTGTGGGCTTCGACCTTAAAAAGGAAATAAAAATAATATGCAGCGGCAAAATAATCACAGGGTTTGATATTATTAAAGCCCTTTCTATAGGAGCCGATGTATGTAACTCGGCCCGCGGAATGATGTTTGCCCTTGGCTGTATACAAGCGCTGGAATGCCACACAAACACCTGCCCTACCGGCGTAGCCACACAGGACCCTGACCTGGTAAAGGGACTTGTACCTGCAGAGAAAAGCGTACGCGTAGCAAGGTTTCAGCACGAAACGGTAAAATCTGCCGTGGAATTAATGGCATCTGCAGGGCTTGCCCATCCGGATGATGTAGGCCGAGATGTGGTAAGTATGCGCATAGACCGTACTACCATAAAAACCTACGCACAAACATACCCTGAACCGGTACCGGGCTGCATGCTGGAAGGACATAGCGTGCCTACAGATATGTTTTACTTTTGGAAAAAAGCGTCGGCTTCTCAGTTTTAAACCGGCTTGCGGAGGAAACGGTTTTTTACCTTATGCACAAAATTACGTGCCTCGGTATAATTACCGCGCCAAACGTACCATTCTATAAGCGTGCCGTTTTTAAGATAAAGACGTAGCTTATATTCTTTACGGGCTTTATATACCGCCATAGCCATCATTATGCAGCCTATAGCAGCAATGCAAACTTTAAGTGCACCTTCTGTAGGCTGAAGAAAAAATGGCATTACAAACAGCGGCAACGGTACAAGCAGGAATAACAAACTTTGGGTAGAAATAGACATTGCAAGTTGCACATCTTTAATGTCGTCCGCTTTCACTTCCGTTTCGCGGACTGCCGAGGCAAAAATAACTTTGTCCTGAAAAAGCTTTCCGCAAGTGTTACTAAACAGGGGTAATTCTGAGTCATTCATAATAATTGGGGGGTTAAATAGCTCAGATATATACGAGAAAAAAAATAACATGGTTTTAACAAAAAGGCCGCGAAAAAAATTTTCGCGGCCTTTTTAAAATTAACTAACTATTTATTTAAATAACTACCCTCTGCGTTGTTTTATAGCCTCCCTCATCTTCTTTCTGTTCTCTGTCTTTTTTTCAAGAAAAAGCTGATATTGCTTATCTGTAAGGATCTCTTTCATGGCTGCGTCGCGTTTAGCATCAGCCTCTTTTAAGACTCCCATTTTTTTCCTGCGCCCTGCCGGAGCGTCTTTTACTTCCTTCGCCGTTTTTAAAAATTCAAGGTTAATGTTATAAGCCTTGTTGTACTGTGCCTCGTTTAAAATAAGCTGTGATTTAAGGCTATCAGTAATTTTGGTAGCGGCCTGCGTGGTTTTGTCCTGCGCATTGCTGGCGCACGAAAAAAATAGTACTACAAAAAATACCGTTAGTGATTTAAAAAGCTGTGTCATATATCAATACCGTTTTATTATAGGTTAATAGTATAAGTAGTTCCGTTTATAACAAGTGTCGCTGTATTATCTCCGTTAAAATTAATGGTACCGTTGTAACTAAAAGACGCGCCCTGGCTCCCGGTACCCGTTACAGAAACCACAGCCGTACCACCCGTAATTTTTGAAGTAGTTTTATTAACAACTATATTTTGCAGTGTTAAAGCAATAACACTATTAAAGCTCCTGCGCTGCCTTACCCTGCTTTCCTGATGTCCGTTTCTGTTATAGGTACCATTTATAACCGCAGTAGCGTTTTGCGCGCCCAAATTAGAAATACTTAACGATGCAGCAGAAGTGTCGTTACTTTGCATGGTAGGGGTAGTATACGTACCGGATATATTAGACGTGTATAAAAGCGTGGTTGGTATGCCGTCAGTACACTGTAACGTATAGGTACGCGTACCTGTATAATTATAGTTATAATGAGCTCCTGTATAAACCGGGTTGTATGTAAAACTGTATTGCTGTGCGCAATTAATCGCAGGAGTGCTCGTATAAATGCGCTGAGCAGAAGCGTCGGCATTTGCATCGGTTGCAAGTTTTGCAAATCCGTTACTGTTCTCAACTACAGTAGCCTCTACCATATCTGCGGCATCGGCCTGTGTGGCGGCATTGTTATCGTCATCTTTGTTGCAGGAAACTAAGGCACTGCCAAGTATAACTAACGGCAGCATTACTTTTAAGCAGAAACCCTTTGCTTTTTTCATAACGTTTATATTTTATGGTTATTGAATCAAAACTAAGCAACAAGATTTTATCTTACAGAAAAAGCAACGTAAGCGGTACATATACTACCCTGAGCCGTACCATTGTATGCCTTCTACTGTTTTAACCATGCTAAAAATTGCTGTACTCTGGCTTTACTCACTATAATTTCGGTATGGGCGGCATCTGATATGTGCACCAGTAAACGCCTTGAAAAATAGTGTTCCACACTACCTATAAACTTTTTGTTAACTATTACCTGACGGTTTGCCTGAAAAAAAACTTCCGGATCTGCCATTTGTTCCATTTCCTCAAGGGTATGTGTGGCGTGATAGCGCGAAGAAAGCGTATGCAGTGTAAGTATGCCGTTTTCTGACTGTATATAAACAACCTCACTTAGTTTCAACGGTATTATACGTTCCCTATGATGGATAAGTAAAGTAGTTTTATGGGTTTTATTTATAGACTCCATAGCCGTTTCAAGCCGTTGCGGATATCTTTCGTTAGGATGAAATAGCAATTTCATGTCTAAAAATTTTTGCAGGGCAAGTTGTAGCTTTTGTTGGTCTACAGGCTTTAGCAGATAATCAATGCCATTCACCTCAAAGGCATTTATGGCGTACTGATTGTATGCGGTGCAGAATATTACCGGCACCTTTATCCCTGAGAGTTTAATAACATCAAACCCTGTACCGTCACCCAGCTTAATGTCGCTTATAATAAGTTGGGGCACAGCATTTGTTTGCAGCCAGGCTACAGCACTTTTTACAGACCCTGCCACCCCGGCCACAGAAAAACCCTTGGTTTCCTGCACCAGGCTTGCTATGTAACGTGCTGTTTTAATTTCATCTTCTATAATAAAAACCTGAATCATAACAACGGAAGTTTTACGGTAAAATGTATTGCCGACTTTTCTATAGCCACCTCACCACCACCCAACAGCCTGTAGCGTTCAGAGATATTAAATAGCCCTATCCCTTCGCCATCCTGAATATCGTTTAGTGCAGCCAAGGTATTTTTAACCACTACATAATTGCCTTGGGTAAAAATTTCAATTTCAAGCGGGGTTTCGGCAGCGACCACATTATGTTTTATAGCATTTTCGAGTAGCAACTGTAAAGACGCCGGCGGAATTTTTCTGCTAAGCACCTCAGGAGCTATATATACACTTATTTTTAAGGCGTCTTCAAAACGTTCCTTTATAATGTATATATAGGCATTTATAAAGTCGATTTCTTTGCAGAGAGTAACCATATAGCCTTCAGGTGGGGTTAACAAGTACCTGTAAATGTTAGACAACTGCATACTGTATCGCTGCACGGCTTCGTCATGTGTAAGGCTTACAAGCGTACTAAGCGAGTTAAATAAAAAATGCGGACTCAGCTGTTGCTGAAGTGCATGTAGCCTGGCTTCAAGATTTTCGTGTTTCAGGCGCTGGTTTTCTATTACCGTTCGTTGGTTTTCGGCACTGAGAAACATATTATAGGCAATAAAGTACAAAAACGCATTTACAATACTTCCCCTAAAAAGCATTATGCCAATTACTGTTTTACGCCTCGGAAACATTTTAAATAATAGCGAACTCTCTGCCCCGGAAAAGTTTCGGAGTGCATATAAAAATAAGTAAGATGCCAAAAAACCAAACAGAAAACTGAGTAAAAACTTTACCCAATGTGTGCTGCGTAACCACTTGTTTTCTGCTGAAATCAAAAAAATATTAAACAGCCAGCAGGCATAAGCATATAGAAAAACCGACAGCAAGTTTGTTAACAGGGTTCCTGCGCCTACAGTTTCGCTACGATGTTGAAACATTTGCGGTAAAAACCCCAGCAATGCTATAAACGCAGACACAATGGCCCCGGTAAGGGGCTTATATTTTTTTAAAGTATACAGCATCCTGTAAAAATAACAATAATGCTTTTTCAGCTCCTTAAATCTTTAATGAGCGAGACATTTTATTTGCTGAACAGGCCTTGGTTTAAATCATCGTATAAATAGCAAACCCTGCACAGGGCAGGGCTTACAAAGTCTTATTCGTAGTACGGTATAATTCTTTTTCGGTCTATAGGGCGGTTTGCAATAAATACCTTAAACTGTTTTTCGTTTAAAACCGATTTCAGTTTTGCATCGCGCTCCTCTTCAAGGCCACGCTGTCTTTTATTGCGCTCGGCCTTGTCGGCATTTTTATTATTTTCAAAAGTCTTCTTCAGGAAATCAAGGTTAACAATATATACCTTCATGTTTTGGGCATCATTAAGTATAAGATGCTCTTTCATTTGGTTAGATATAGCCCTGGCAGCCTGTTGCGCATCCGGACCTTTTTTTTCTGCAGCAATAGAAACGGCAGGCTTGGTTGCTATCGGCTGTTCTACAGGTACAACTTCTACGGCAACAGTATCTACCGCTACCGCTTCGCCATCTTGGGCGAAAGCCATTGCTGTTGTAAAAACTACGGCAGCAGCACTAAAAAATATTTTTTTAAAGGTACTTTTTTTCATAAAATCAATGTGGTAAGTTACTGTGGGCATAGATACAATTTTTTTTGCTTGCAGTAAAATCTGTATTACAATTTATCGGAATATTTTATCAGCAAATCATACATGTTGTAAAAGCACTTCATGCCGGGCTTGCTGTTAATGCCTGTATTTACCACCATGTAAGCACCCTTGCCCGTTTTAGGATTAAAGTAGAGCAAACTCGCTACGCCGGGGTCGCCACCAGTATGCCCTATAAATCCTGCCGGTGTATGCGCTATAAACAACCCGGAATTATATTCATCGGAATAAGGATTTTTGGTGCGCCTCGGCTCAATAAAATTATCCGCCGTAAGGTACTGTTTAAAATACTCTTTATAGCTCTCCGGTTTTAACAGCACACCCGTACCCTTATAGCCTTTTATCAATTCTCTTAAATACAACCCCATTTCTCGCGCATTACTCGCAAGACCCCCATCGGGATAGGTAATAAGACGGTAGGGTTTAATTGCTGTTACAGAATCAGCAAAAAGCGTAGATATACTATTACTGACCTCTTTACTTATATTAAAACGAGTATGAGTCATCCCCAAGGGTTTAAGTATATATTTCTCTACAAAAACATGATACTGCATTCCTGTAGCCTGCTCTATGACATACGCTGCTATGGCAGCACCAAAATTAGAATACGCGTATTTACTTCCTGGTTTATAATTACCCCAGGCATCTTTCGTATAATACTTACCCCCAGGAAAAAGTGCATCACCTAAAAATACGGGCAAGTACTCTATTTTATCAGGGCTATTCATCACTTCATCTCCATCGTAAGCGCTCCCCCCATTATCGTACAGAACATAATTGTGCCTTAGATAGGCATCGGTATCTTGTATACCTGAAGTATGTGTAGCAATATTCCGAATAGATATTACAGCATCAGGAAAACGAGGGTTACGCAATAAAAAAGGCAAATAGCGTGTAGCATCTTCATCTAGTTTTAGCTTACCCAACTCCTGAGCTTTAAGCAAAGCAAGACCAATAAATGTTTTAGAAACAGAGCCGATGGTTTGTACCGTTTGCGGCGTGTAAGCATTCTTCGCCTGCACATCCTGAAACCCAAAACCTTTTGTAAACAATGTTCCGCTACTATCAGCTATAGCAACACCCACCCCATTAAAGTACCCTTGTTTTTGCAATGCATATAACTGGTTTGTAAGACTGTCTTTCGTATGGATACGCGCTACCACATCCCTAGGCTCATTTTGCTTGTTTTTCTGACAAGAGCAGAATAAAACGCATGCCGCTAATAACGATAGTAATTTCATAAATTGGTTTTTTGCAGTAACCAATATAATAAAAAAAGCTCCGCAATACTGCGGAGCTTTCAGGTATATTATTCAGCCAGTGGCTTCATTTTAAATGTTTCCATGAACTTAGTGGTGTAATCCCCTGATATATATGCAGGATCATCCATAAGCTGACGGTGGAACGGAATGGTAGTTTTAATACCTTCTATGATAAACTCATCAAGCGCACGCTTCATTTTGTTTATAGCTTCCTCCCTGGTTTGTGCCGTGGTAATAAGCTTAGCAATCATAGAGTCGTAATTTGGCGGAATAGTGTAACCGCTGTATACGTGGGTATCTAGCCTTACACCGTGGCCACCCGGCATGTGCAGGGTAGTGATTTTGCCCGGAGACGGACGGAAATCGTTATACGGATCTTCGGCGTTAATACGGCACTCTATAGAGTGTAGCTGTGGCAGGTAGTTTTTACCTGAAATAGGCACACCGGCAGCCACCATTATTTGCTCACGGATAAGGTCGTAGTCTATTACCTGTTCAGTAATAGGGTGCTCTACCTGTATACGTGTGTTCATTTCCATAAAGTAGAAGTTGCGGTGCTTGTCTACCAGGAACTCTACCGTACCGGCACCTTCGTAGCTGATAAATTCTGCAGCCTTAATAGCGGCTGCACCCATTTGCTCACGGAGCTCATCGGTCATAAACGGCGACGGAGTTTCCTCAGTCAGTTTCTGGTGACGGCGCTGTACAGAGCAATCCCTTTCACTAAGGTGACATGCTTTACCAAATGAATCACCTACCACCTGGATTTCTATGTGGCGTGGTTCTTCAATCAGTTTTTCCATGTACATACCATCGTTACCGAAGGCTGCACCGGCTTCTTGCTTGGCGCTGTCCCATGCTTTACGAAGATCTTCTTCCTTCCACACAGCACGCATACCCTTACCACCACCACCGGCAGTAGCTTTAAGCATTACAGGATAACCTACTTCTTTAGCAAGTTTTTCGGCAACTTCATAAGACTCAATGATACCTTCAGATCCGGGTACACATGGTACACCGGCGGCTTTCATTGTAGCTTTTGCAGTAGCCTTATCACCCATTTTGTCAATCATCTCTGGAGAAGCACCGATAAACTTAATACCGTGCTCTTTACAGATTTTAGAAAAACGTGCGTTTTCCGAAAGGAAACCGTAACCCGGGTGTATAGCATCGGCATTGGTAATTTCCGCTGCCGCAATTATGTTTGATATTTTAAGGTACGAAAGGTTACTTGGCGGCGGGCCTATACATACGGCTTCGTCGGCAAACTTTACGTGTAGGCTTTCCGCATCGGCAGTAGAATAAACCGCCACGGTTTTAATGCCCATTTCCTTACAGGTCCTGATAACACGCAGTGCAATCTCTCCCCTGTTAGCAATTAATATTTTTTTAAACATCTTATTTGTTACTTTAAATGATGAATTATAAATTTTAAATGGTTTGAACGATGTAATTCATCATTCAAAATTCAAAATTTAAAATAAATTAAGATGGATCTACCAGGAATAGTGGTTGGTCAAACTCTACCGGAGAGGCATCGTCTACCAGTACCTTAACTATTTTACCTGATACTTCAGATTCTATTTCGTTAAATAACTTCATAGCCTCAATAACACACACTACGTCTCCTTTGCTTATAGTGCTGCCCACTTCTACAAATGAAGGCTTGTCCGGAGATGGTTTTCTGTACAGTGTACCGATTATTGGCGACTTAATAGTTATGTATTTTGCATTTTCATCTGCAGCAGGAGCAGCGGCAGGAGCCGGCGCAGCAGCAACAGGCGCAGCGGCAGGAGCGGCAACAGGGGCAGCAGCCTGAGCTACAGGGATATGCTGAACAAAAGCAGTGGCTTCAGAAGCAGCACCTTCGGCAGTAGTTTTAATGGTGATTTTAAAATCATCCATCTCCAGTTTCACTTCTGTGGCCCCGGATTTTGCCACAAACTTAATTAGGTTTTGAATTTCTCTGATATCCATAAGTTCCGTTTATTATATTGTAGTTTGTTTAGTTCTTAGTATATGCCCACTTAAGGTAAATAGAACCCCATGTAAAGCCTCCGCCAAAAGCAGCAAAGATAATATTATCTCCTTTTTTAAACAGGTGTTCAAAATCGGCTAGTACAAGTGGTAGCGTAGCACTGGTAGTATTACCGTATTTTTCTATGTTAACCAGCACTTTAGAGTCGTCTACACCCATACGGCTTGCAGTAGCATCTATAATACGGCGGTTTGCCTGGTGTGCTACAAGGTAAGCCACATCATCCTGGGTAAGGCTATTTTTTTCCATAATGCGCGCGCTAACGTCGGCCATATTACTTACAGCATATTTAAATACCGTTTTACCATCCTGGTATACAAAGTGTTTACCCTGGTCTACCGTTTCATGGCTTGCAGGCAGTAGTGAACCACCGGCCTCTATACGAAGGAATTCGCGGCCTACACCGTCGCTCCTTAGTATTTCATCCTGCAGCCCAAGCCCTTCGTGGTTTGGCTCAAATAATACTGCACCGGCACCATCGCCAAATATAATACAGGTAGCACGATCTGTATAGTCTATGATAGACGACATTTTATCGGCACCTATAAGCAACACTTTCTTGTAACGGCCTGTTTCAATCAGCGCGGCAGATGCACTCATACCGTACAGAAAGCTGGAACAGGCAGCTTGTAAATCATACCCAAAGGCATTAACCGCACCTATATTAGTAGCCACGTACACTGCAGTAGCAGCAACAGGCTGATCCGGAGTAGCAGTAGCCACTATAACAGCGTCAATATCTTCAGGATTAACACCCGACTTTTCAATAAGATTTTGAGCAGCTTTGATTGCCAAATAGGAAGTACCTTTATCAGCATCTTTAAGAATACGCCTTTCTTTAATACCGGTACGCGAAGTAATCCACTCGTCATTGGTATCTACCATAGATTCCAAAACTTCGTTTGTAAGCCTGAAATCAGGCACATAAGACCCCACAGCGGTAATAGCGGCTGTAATTTTACTCATAATTTAAGGTAAATAGATACACACTTTAAAAAGCAAAAACCGCTTTAAAAAGTGGTGGAAATTACAAAATTTTTCACAAACGGGCGTCAAAAAAAGCCGGATTAGAAAAAAAACGACCCCTTTAACAAAAAAAACTCCCACAAAGTGAGAGTTTTACCCTATACTTTCAGCAATTAAGCTTCCGCTACCTGCTTATCGATAACTACCTGGCCTCTGTAGTACATTTTGCCTTCATGCCAGTAAGCCCTGTGATAAAGGTGAGCTTCACCTGTTACAGGACATGTAGCCACCTGAGGAGCCACCGCTTTATAGTGCGTCCTTCTCTTATCTCTTCTGGTTTTCGAGGTTTTTCTCTTAGGATGTGCCATTTTACTATATTATTTTTTATCCGTTAATAGTTTTTTTAAACTGTCCCATCTTGGGTCAGTACTTTTTTCTTCTTTTTCTTCTTCTTGTTGCTCTTTCGGAGCAAGCTCATCCAGCTTGTCTAATATCCCGGCACCTACGGTACCGTCTTTCACTCCGGGATGCACCCTTTTTCCTGGCACAGACAACACAATCATCTCATAAACATACTGGCTTATATCTATCTGATATTCACCATGCGGAAGTATAAGAATCTCGTCGTTATCATTATTGAATTCTTCACCAAACTTCACAATCAACTTTAGCTTACCTTTAATAGGCAGGTCAAAGTCTTCATTCGTTATATCACAAGGCACGTTTACAAAGCCCTTATGTTTAAACGAAAGCTCCATCATGGTGCTTTTCTTCTCCAGAATAAGATCTACTTTAACTTTTACGTCGTTATACTCGTCAAAGCCAAAGCCATCAAAGAACGTTTTATCAATATCAAACTCAAACTGGTGCTTTCCCTGCTTTAACCCCACAAACGGAATTAAAAACTCCTTGTTCACTTTCATTTCAGCCAGTTTTTACTGCTACACCTGTTTCACTTGTATGTAAACACAGCGCAACATATTAGTAATAACAGTTTTGAGCGTGCAAAGATATAAAATTATTGCAAATCCAAAACCGTATCGATTATTTTTTTTCTTCTTGTTTTTCCCTCACTTTCAAAGGATTCTTGCTAATCTCCTTATATTCCTCCCTGTGATGAAAAACATCCAGCGCTAAATACACGGCTTCTTTAAACGAATTTGCGTCGGCTACACCCTGCCCCGCCACATCGTAAGCTGTACCATGGTCTGGCGAGGTACGTATGCCAGACAAACCGGCAGTGTAGTTAACCCCGTTACCAAACGAAAGGGTTTTAAACGGGATAAGACCCTGGTCATGGTACGCTGCTATTACAGCATCGTACTTCTCGTAGCTTCCGTTGCCAAAAAAACTATCAGCACTAAACGGCCCAAAAACCAACACACCTGCTTCAAACAACTTTTTAAGCGCAGGCTTAATAACATCCTCGTCTTCCCTGCCTATAACACCGTTATCGCCACTATGCGGATTAAACCCAAGTACAGCGATTTTCGGCTTGTTAATCCTGAAATCCTGCTTAAGAGATTTATTAATGGTATGGATCTTTTTTAAGATAAGCTCTTCATTTAAGTGTTGTGCCACTTCGCTTACCGGAACATGGTCTGTAAGCAAGCCTACGCGTAAGCCATCGTTAACCATAAGCATTAGCGCATCACCATCAAGCTCCTGATCCAGGTAATCGGTATGGCCCGGAAACTTAAACTCATCGCTCTGAATGTTGTACTTATTTATAGGAGCAGTAACTAATACATCTATCTGCTTTTGCTTTAATGCATCTACCGCCGCTACAAACGACTTAACAGCATATCCGCCCACAACATCATCGTTTTTACCAAACTCTATATTTACACCCTCTTTCCATACGTTAAGCACGTTGATTTTACCCGGTACTAACTGATCCAGCTTATCAATCCCGTGCACATTGCAATTAAGGTTAAGCGCTTTTTTTATAAACGAAACAATTTTTACATTGGCAAAAATAACCGGAGTGCAAAATTCGGTCATCCGGGTATCTTCAAAAGTCTTAAGCACCACCTCTGGCCCTACCCCGTTAAGGTCGCCTATAGATATGCCTACAATTACATTTTCTGCCTTTTTTGCCATGGTTGTAAATATGCTTAATTTTGGTGCTACAAATTTAGAAAATAAATCGCCATGTTTACAGGAATAATTGAAACCGCTGCAACTATAAAACGCATAGAGCGCGAAAACGAAAATATACACTTTACATTTTCGAGCAGCATTACCCACGAATTAAAGATAGACCAAAGCCTGGCACACGACGGTGTTTGCCTTACCGTGGTGGCTATAGATGCCGATACCTATACCGTAACCGCCATTAAGGAAACACTGGAGAAAACCAATCTGCGTGAATGGACCGAAGGTACTGAGGTAAACCTGGAACGTGCCATGAAGCTGGGCGACCGCCTGGACGGACACATAGTGCAGGGACACGTAGACCAAACCGGCGTTTGCACACAAGTGGAAGAAGCTGGTGGAAGCTGGTACTTTACCTTTGAATATGACCCTGCAGCAAATAACATTACCATAGAAAAAGGATCGATTACCGTTAACGGTACCAGCCTAACCGTGGTTAATTCTAAAGAAAACGCGTTTAGCGTAGCTATTATCCCATACACTTATGAGCATACCAACTTTAAACACTTTAAAGTGGGAACAACGGTAAACCTGGAGTTTGATGTAGTAGGCAAATACGTAGCGAGGCTGCACGCATTAAGAAAATAACATTTTACAGATTACAGGTGCTGATTGATAAATGGATCTAACCAACGAGGATCAGACTGAAGGCTTGTATCATTTAACGTATACAAGAAAGCAATCAGCGCCTGTATATCATTTTCCGAAAGATTTAACTTTCTGGGTAAACCATCTACACCCTTTAGCAAGGGCGATAGATTTGGATGGGGCTGCACTCCGTTGTTATAAAACTCTATTACCTGTCTCAGCGTACGAAAACGGCCGTCGTGCATGTAAGGTGCCGAATGTACTATGTTACGTAATGTCGGGATTTTAAACGCTCCTTTAAGACTCTCATTGCCATAGAAGCTGTATGCTCCCAGGTCATTAACAGATAAGGCATCCAGCCCGTTATTACCCATACCCATGGGAGGCGCCACAAATCCTTCTGTTGTATGACAGGCGTAGCAACTAACACCGCCATCGGCATACGATTTCAGGAACAATTCTTTACCCCTGTTTTCTTGTACAGAAAAATTAGGAAAAGGATCTACCATCCGCGAAACCTGAGCCCTTCCTTCATCATATTTGCTTTTAAAACTAACAATGCTCCTTATAAACTGCGACAACGCCGAAGCAATGCGTTCTGAACTTACCGTACCGGAACCAAATGCTTTTACAAATAAATCTGCATAATAATCCTGCTCTCTTACGCGCTGTAAAACCAAATCTGCCGTCATGTCCATTTCAGTATGATCAAGCATCGGCATAAGTACCTGCGCTTCCAGAGACGATGCCCTTTCGTCATAAAAAAAACGCCCTCTTTTATAAAAACGAGAATTAATGAGCGATATGGAATTCCTTTTGGTTTTGCCCCCATACAAACCTGAACTAAACGGACTGGAATCGGCAAAGGCCGCCTCTGGCCTATGGCAACTGGCACACGCCGTAGAACGGTTTAAACTAAGGTTGCGGTCATAAAACAACACCCTGCCAAGGGTAGCACCGTCATCGGTTATCGGATTGTCCTGAGGTGTATTATCTATACCGGTAACGGCACTGGGCAACAGACCTCCGTCATTGGTATTAAAATATGCAGGCAGTTGTATGTTACTGTAATTATACGGCTGTTCGGGTAAATTAAGTACTGAGGTATCCTGGCCGTCATCAAAAGACGTATAACCGGGATCAGTACCACAAGACATTAAAAATAAAACAGGGATAAGGGATAGTATTGATTTCATATAATATTGGTATGCCAATATGTTTCTATATGAAACAATAAGTTACACCACCCAACACGATTTAACAACGAATTAACGTATTTACTAGATTAAATCGAAATTTACAACAGTAATAAAATAAAAATGCCACGCTTTCGCGTGGCATTTTTTATACATATTGTTTAACGATTATCGCTTAAGAGCAAAGTGACCCCTGAACTCACGTTTAACATTGTTTTCAGTAAATTCTACTGTAAACCAGTAGTCGTCTGACGGCAGTGGGTGACCGTTGTAGGTACCATCCCATCCTTGTCCTTCATCTGCACGGCTCATTGGGCTTAATTGCTTAATAAGCTTACCGTAACGGTCGTAGATCATTATCCTTGCATCGGCATAGTTAGCATTAGCCATACCTACAATGTTCCAGTAGTCGTTATAACCATCACCGTTAGGAGTGAAGAATTTAGGGAAATCCACAAGACTTACACCGTTGATAGGGAAAGTAGCACAAGGGAAATCTGTTTTAACGTCGCGCACATAGATGGTATAGTAACCCAGTGGAATGTTTTCAAACACGTTAGAATTTTGCCAAGGGCCTACAGCAGGCTCACCTTCCGGAGCTATAGCATACTGGTACTCTCCGTACCCCTCTACAAGTACTGTTAGTGTTTGCTCTGCACTAAATGCATTACTTACAACGTAACCAGCACCAGAAACAGGAGTTGCAGGACCCGATAGGAACACCTCAAATGCATCTGACGGGAGCGAAACGCAACCTTCAGGACTGGTAACTACCACACTGTAAAGACCCGCATCTGTAGCTGTGTAGTACTCTGACGTAGCACCAGGAATAGCCACACCGCCTACATACCATTGGTATGAATGACCTGCGTTTACAACACCACTCCATAGTTCAACACCATCGGTAGCACCACTTCTAAAGTCTTTACAAACAGTATCACCAGTACCGCTTGTAACGATAGGCTCAGGTAGAACGTTCACTACATAGCCGAAGCTCGTTACATCAAAACATTTGGCGTTTGTAGCAGAGTTTACCACACGAACCCACACAGTACCGTTAGGACCTGCATTGTAAGCCGCAGGTGTAGCAATGAACTCAGGAGCAGTAGTATCTCCGGCAACAGCCGCAGCCATACTTGTATAGTACTCCAGAATAAACTGAGTTGGGTTTTGAGAACCAAGCACCTCAGGAGCTACACGCGTAAGGTCTATATCTGTAACACCATCATTAACTGCATCATAATCACATGTAGGCAGCGGGTTTGTTGTTACTGCATTAGCAACAGCCGATTGCTCTGCATATAACCAAAGTGTACCTTTAATTGTACAACCCGTAGCGTTATTTCTAACCACTACCCAAATATCATCTGCATACTGGGTTTGGTTCGTGTAGATATGAGGTAATGCCGTACCGGCTGTTTCAGCAGCCTGATCTGCGTAGAACCTAATATAGTAATCTGTAGGGTTAACACCGTTAGCTGTAAGCTGATCGTTGATATGTCCTATCAGGTTGAACTGCTCGTAGCCTGTACTCATAGGATTACAGATAGCATAGAACCTAATGTTACCGGCAGCATCAAAAATCGGAGGCAGCGGGTTAACATGCAGGTTAAGCGTTACATGTTGTTCACAAGCAGGCGCGCCCGGTTGTGTATTTGTTCGTGTAAGGCTTACAATTACGGTATCATCCCATGGCACCACATTAGCGTAAGCAGTTGGTGTAGCTATTGGCGTACCGGCAGCAAGGTCAGCCGCGCTGGCGTAGTATTGTACCGTACTCAGAGAATCTCCTGCCAATACATCTGCCGCAGCTAGTGTAAGGTTGAAGTTCTCTATACCATCGCCCCTGTTGTTGTCATCACAAAGCACAAGTGGCTGAGGATTTGGATTTGGCACAGGAAGCGGGGTAACCATGATTAACATACTTTCTTTGCTCACACAACCAAGTGGCGTGGTAACGCGAACGTATATGTTTTGCGGATTCGCCGTGTTAGTGTACTGCGTAGGATCAGCAATTGCATTTGTATCTGCATCCCTGTCTGCAGCGGTTTCGTAGTATTTAACTACGTTGCTTTCACCAATACCAAATGGTGTAAGGATTTCATCTTCCCTAACCGTAAGGTCGAACGGCGCTTTTCCATCATTTGCTGTTGTATCATCACAAATAATCAGGTTAGCCGGGTGCGCAAGCTTTTGTGGCTCATGTATTATTAGCTTAAAGCTCGTTACAATGAAACACTCTGTACCAGGATACTCTACCCTTACCCATATTACGTCGTTATTGTGCCCTGAATATGTTGCAGGAGAGACGATACGTGGTGAACCGGCCTGAGCATTAGCTTCAGAGGTAAAGTATTGTATGGTAACCGAACCTGCCGGAAGACCTAGCTGTGTATTTATTGACGCATCCTGAGCGGTAAGATCAAACACAACTGTATCGTCCTGACCATTCAGATCCGTATCATCACACTTCGTAATATCAGTCAACAGAACAGACTGAGGTGCCGGGTTAACCAGTAGTGTAATTACTACAGGAGTACCTTTACAGCCTGTTATAGTATTTGTAGGTACTGCGTATACAGTATCAACAAGTGGGTTTACATTTTGGTAAGCAGCTGTATTAACAATTGGGTTGATTTCAAACTGCGCACTAATTAATGTAGGATAGAATGTAACAGTAATATTCGGCGAACCGTTAATCATGGTTGTTGCCATTTGATCAAGATCAAACACGCCGTAACCATCATCGTTTGTGCTACATACAGTACGTTGTATTGGCGTTAGCGGTGCTAGTACCGGTAGTGGCTCTACTCTTATATCTAAAAGTACTACCCTGTAACAACCTGTAACGTCATTAGTAACCCTTACAAAGATAGACTGTACACCAGGAGTGTTTTGGAACGCTGTAGGGTTACCTATTGCATTAGTACCAGCCTCTGCATCTGCAAGTGTAGTATGGAACGTAGTATTAAGACCAAGTACACCTGTTGTAATTTCACCAATTTTAGACGTTAAATCAAACAACTCAATTTCATCACCCGGGTTGTTTACGTCGCACAAAGAAAGTGGCGACGGCTGGACAACAACCGGCTTAGGATTAACATTAAGTTGTAACGGAACTACATCATAACAACCGGTTGCGTTAATCGTAACTTTAATATACACTGTGCCTGTTACTGTATTGTAAGTAGCCGGCGTAGCAATTACAGGGCCACCGTTTTGCAGGTCAGCCATTGACTGATAGAAGCTAACCGTGTGCGTAGCAGGGTTAAGCGAACCAAGTACCTGAGGTATATATGTTGTTAAATCAAATACTCCAATACCATCTGTATCGCTTGCACCATTATCGCACACGTTGTACGGCGTTAACGGATCTACGGCGATTGGCCTCGGGTTAACTATTAATCTAACCGGAACTACGGTACCGCAACTTGTGTCATTTGGTATAGCCGTAGAATATAACCTTATAAACAACTGCTGTTGGTTTGCGTTAAGGTTATAATAATTAGTTATGTTAGTTATACGGTTAACATCGAAATCAGCACCAGCCTGAGTTTCATAAACATAAGCTGCAACATCTGCCTGTCCACCAATAGCCTCTGCTATAGCGGCAGTTAAGTCGAAGTACCCATGTAGGCCTGCATCATCAACCGAACATGTTTCTACAGGATTAGGAATAATAGGCGTAGGCCTTGCAATTACCCTTATTTGGAACTGCTCTTCATCTGTACAGTCTGGAGTGGTGCTCGTATGATCCCACAGGTAAACCTGATATGTACCTGTAGTAAACACATAGTTTACCGGATATTCTACCTGACCGCTTACATTAGGACCACCAGGAAGCTGGAAGTACCTTGCCGTAGAAGGGTTTGCCTGAGGCACCACATATTGCTCACAAGACACAACATCTGCAGGGCGAGGAATGTCTATTTTATTAACAGTAACCGAGAACGGATACTCTGTGCTACAAATTTGATTTGTACCTACCTGAGCGTATGCATACACGTTCTGTGTATCAGTAAGCGTAAGGTTAGTTATTAAACCGCGACCTCCTGTTTGGCTATAGTAAGCAAACGGTGCAGGAAGTGCAGGAAGTGTATAAGTGAAACACTGTGTAACGTTCGCAGGCGCGGTGCTCAGTACCGGAGTTGTATTTACCTTAACCGTAATTATAGACTGGTCATTACATACAAGCCTTCCGTTAAGAACCCTGTACAGATATAGTTTTATAGTACCAGTACTAGCGTTGTATAAGCTGTGTGCTGTACTCATAACAAGATCTGTAACAATTTGCTGACCCGGAGTATCAGGCCCGCCAGGAAGTGAATAATAATGCTGTATATAAGTATCATTAGGGTTTGTACCACCAATGTTAAGGTTTGGCAGCGTGTAGCTGTCACATGTTTCTATATTAACCGAAAGAAGGTTATTAAGTGTAGGATCTGAATTTCCGCTAGACACATAAGTTTCACCCCAAGCAGTAGGAAGTGCATTTGCATCATTAGCAAGCTGCACCATAAGTGCATCTACCGAAGCAGAGTATATTGATACATTGAATGTACTTTCTGTAAAACACGCAGGGTTTGCTGTGGCTGCAGAGTAGATATAGAACCTTGATCCCGAAGCGCTGGCATTAGTAAACAACTGGGTACCCGGAGCCACCTCAGACTGGCCTGCAGCCGAAGGACCGCCCGCCACGGTATAGTAGTGGTAGCCAGCCGGAATACTTGGCAATGTATATGAGTCACACACATCTACGTCTGAAAACGCTATTGTGTTAGGCGTTGTAGTAATATTGATATTAAAACTTGTCTGAGCAACACAGTTAGGAGCTGTAGCCGATTCTGCATAAACATACATATCCATAGTGCTGGTAATACGGTCACCGGCACGGTAAGCAGTACCGGTACGATCCGGACCACTGTAGTAGTTACCTACAGTTAAAGCAGGGAGTATATACTCATCACATGTTACAACGTTAGCTATAGTACCAACCTGAGGCGTGTTATAAATATTTACAGTAAAGAATGTATTGCTTGTACATGCAGCAGCAGCAGGAATATAAAAATAAATTTGCTGTGTTGCAGTAATTGGAGTACCAGCAGCTATCACTGTACCACCGCCAGAGGCTGCTGTACGGTATTGCTGACCTGCAGGAAGTGCAGGAAGTACATAGCTATCACACCTAAACACATCGGCAGGAGGGTTTGGATTTACAAAAATTTGTAATTGCGCCTGACCTGCACAATCTGGTGTTCCGCCCGAGCGTACAAAAATATACACAGGCATACTCGTAGATATTGTTTGTGTAGGGAACAGCTGTGTACCCCCACCATCGGGCTGGGTAAAGTATCCTATACTTGCAGGAGCTGGCGTTACTGTAGGATAAGCAGGCAACTGGTAGGTACCACACACTGCTATTATACCGTCGCCATCAGGGTCTATAGAAGTAATATCTATCGCCGGAGAAGGAACGGCAGTAACATCAAAGAAATTCTCCACAAAACAGCTAGGAGTGTTTGTTAGGTACGCGTACACATACACACGCTGAGTGGTAGTAAGTACAGCACCCGGCAGTAAAGCCTGGTTACCTGCTGTAGATGGACCGCCAGACATAGTGTAATACCCTACAATGGCATTGTTAATCGACTCTGTTGAAGGAAGTACATAGCCCAGGTTCTCACACACAGACTGATTAGGCATTTGTGTAAGGGTAAGCGGCGTTATCGTAATGGTAATTTGATCATAAGCCTCACAACCTGCTGTACCAGAGTATGGATACACATCGGTTGTAGTTGTTATAGGAGTGCCTGCCGGTATTATTGCACCCTGACCGTTTGGCTGAGTGTAATAAGACTGGCCTGTAGGCAACGCCGGTAAAGTATAACTGTTACACGCCGTTACATCCGGATAGTCTGTAATAGTAGGCTGAGCAGATATACTAACATCAAAGAATGTATTTGTAGTACAGTTAGTACCGTTAGTTACCGGAGCGTAATAATAGATGCGTCGGTTAGCGTTGATAACCGTACCTGCAGCGATAGGACCAACTCCATTTGGCGAAGTAAAATACCCTCCCACCGTAAGAGCAGGTAACGTATAATTACCACAAGAGTTAACGTTTGTAGGGATAACTGTGCTATCAACAATACTTACAGTAAACGAACTCTCACTGGTACAAACCGGCGTAGTATTACTTGAAGCAAAAACATAAATAGTTTGCGAAGTTGTAATTGGTGTATTAGCCGCTATCTGTGTTCCTTGTCCGTTTGTATCTGTGTAATACGCCTGCCCTGCCGGAAGTGCAGGAAGCGTGTACGAACCACAAGCAACAACGTTAGAAGGCGTAGATACAGTTGGCGGTGTTAATATGGTTACCAAGAAATCGCCAGATCCTGTACATGTTACACCACCCTGGGTAAACTCTTGCCACACATAAACGCGCTGCGATGCAGTTAAACACTGACCAACAGGTATAGGTGTTCCATTACCGGCAGCTGTAGGGCCCCCAGGATTGTTATAGTAACGGCCAAAAGGTATTGCCGGAAGGCAATATTGCGTACAGCGTGTAACATCTGGTATTACTACATTGCTGTTAATAACAGTAACTGTAAATTGTTTTTGATTATAACAACCAGACGAAGTAGATGCTGTAGTAGCATATAACGTAGTAGTCTCTGTTAAGGTATGAGTTGTATTAGACGCATAGAATGTACCACTCATGTTAGGCTGAGTATAATAGCCTATGATAGTATTATCTACGGGCAGCGTGTAACTATTACAAGCAACAACGTTAGGATAGTTACCTATTGCAGGTCGCTCTGTAATAGTAACTGAGAAGCTACGGTCTTGAGCGCAATTTGAAATTGGATCAACGTAATAAAGGTAAACCGTTTGTGTTTGCGTAACGGTGTAAATAATAGGCCCCTGTCCACCGGGACTAGAATAATAATTACCCACGGCAGGAGCACCTACCCGGTATGGACCACATGAAACGATATCAGAAGGAGCATTAATCGCTCTTGTTACATACACCGTAAAACTAGTCTCCGAGTAACAACTACCATCTGGATTTGGCCTGTATATATAAATAGTACGAACGGATGTATTGCTTATTGGCGTACCCGGCAGAAGCACTGAGCCCGTACCACCAGAAGCGGTACGATAACTATTGCCTGGAGATAGCGGTGGTAAAACATAACTTAAACCTTCACAAAGTGCCTGGTTAGGCAGTGTATCTGCTTTGTATATAGTAACAACAAAGTTAGTATTTGCCGTACATGAAGCCGCTGTAGGAATAAAATAATAAATAGTTTGCGTTGCGGTAATTGGAGTACCCGGCGCGATTTCGGGCCCGGCACCATTAGGGCCGGTCATATACTTATGCCCGCTTGGAAGCGCAGGTAATATATACTGGTCACAAACAGCAACGTTTGACGGAGGTGTT
This sequence comes from Flavobacterium sp. RNTU_13, assembly GCF_046614455.1. NCBI lineage: Bacteria > Pseudomonadati > Bacteroidota > Flavobacteriia > Flavobacteriales > Flavobacteriaceae > Flavobacterium > Flavobacterium sp. RNTU_13. Next base: position 490,562 of record NZ_JBKJHB010000001.1, read on the forward strand.
ACAGCTGTTAGTACCGTTACAGTAAACTGGCTTTGGTTAAAACAACCGTCGGCGTTAGCATTATATATGTATATAGTTTGCGAAGTTGTTATACGAGCATTGGCAGCAATTTGTGTGCCGGTGCCGGTAGCACCACCGGCAGCAGTCCAAAACGTTCCATCTGTAATCGTAGGCAAATCGTAAAAACCACACACCTGAATATCTGAAAGTGTAGACACAGGTGGTATAGGGCTAATACGTATTGTAAACGAAGTTACAGCATAACAGCTGGTATTAAAGCTACTTGAAACCCTGGCGTATATAGTACGCGTAGCAGCGCCGAATGCGTTACCATCAAAAGAGAAACTGTTAGGTGTAGTAATTTCGTTTAAAGCTGAATCAGCATCCGCCTGAGAAGTATAGTAGGAAACCGAGTAGTTAGACGGACTTTGACTACCTAAAATAGTAGCTGTATTTGCGGTTAAGTTAAATACCGAAAAATTAGATCCAACCGAAGTCTCACAAGAAACAAGCCCCGGAGCCACAGAAGCTGTAGGCGCTGCCACAGGAACAAGATCAAATGGAGCAACAGTATAACAACTACCCTGAGTACTTTTTACTCTTGCGTAAACAGTAATCGTAGTGTTGTTAGAAGTGGTATACGTAGTGTTTAGCGGGTTAGCACCGGCTTGGGCATCTGCAGCAGAACCATGATACGTAACATTAGTGTTAGTACTCTGGCTAAGCAGCACACTGTTATTAGCATTTAAGTTGTAGGTAAAAACCCCTGAAGAGTTAGGACACGAATAAATATTAGCAGGAGTACCCACCGCAGGTGGGGTAGCAAACTGAACTTCTATCTGCTGAGAGGTAGAACAAGACGTTGCAGGATCTGTAACCGTTACCACATAGGTAGCTGACTGGTTCACCGTTAAACTAGAAGACGTACCAAGTACTGCGCTGTTTGTAGTTGTTGTCCACGCATAGTTGTACGCATTAGACAACCCCGTGTTAATGGTATAACTTTCTCCCTGGCACAATGCGTTATTGTTAGCTGTAGTAAGGCTATTCATAAGCACAGTTTGCCCAAGGTTAACACCTCCGGCAGGGAAAAACACAGCCGAGTTATAACGACCGTCTGTACCATCTTGCAGTGTTGCGTTTGCATCACCATCATCGGCTACAACTATCTTTATATGATAAGTGTTACCCACTACAAGTCCTGAGTAATTTGCAGTAAGCTGAACGCTTTGCCCCTCAAAATTTGTAGCGGCAGTCATAGCAGCACCACCACCATTAAACACACCAAAGTACTGGTCGTTTACACTGGCACAAGCACTGTTATATGAATTGCTCCTTAACGTTGCGACAGAAACAGGGCTTCCGTTTGGCAACTTAGCAATGTTAACATAAGCAGAAGAAGGACCTCCAACAGGCTTAATAAGAATTGCCATACCATCTCTGGAAGTACACTGGTACTGACCATATTCTTCCGAAGCAAACATATACGGTATTGATATGGAAGTAGAAACCGCTGTAAAATCAAACTCAAGTACCGTAGCGTTACGGGTACGTACACCTCCACCCAAAGCAGCCTCAAGATCAGCATCACCAAGCCAAATTGAACCGGCGGCACCATCTGTAGACACGCTTGTGTTAGGCCCTGAAGCAGTAAGTGCGTTACCTGAAACCATTACCACGCCCGAAGTCATCGGGAAAGCGGTATTGGAATTTGTAAACGTACCTAAACCAGTACCCTGAGAATAAGCATAGTTTTGGGCACCTGTGGTTACCGAAACGTTAGCAGGACGCACAAGGCATCCCCTACCGTCAGTACCCAGCAACGTATTGACCAAAACGTTTGCATTTGAGTTATTATAGGTTGTATTACCTACAACAACCCCTTGTGAAAACCCTGTTAAACAGCACAACAAGGTTAACAATACGAGTAATTTTTTTTTCATAAACTTCCAACTAATACTAGCAATCCTTAATTTTTTGGAGCCCTCCTAACAATTTATTTAACAAGACGTTAAAAGGGGAAGGCAAATATAAAATAATTGTTTATCGACACTGATAATTTTGAAACAATTTTACTTCACCTCCTACATTTTTTTCTATCACTAATTATTTTATTCATTTTAACACACTTAAACCACTATTTACAAAATAATAATGCATAATTTTTACAATTCATCTTAATAAACTGAAATTTACACACTATGCATTGTTGGCAAAAATACACGAATTTTTTATTTATCCCAGTATAAATTCACTATTGTAGCTTGTTAATAACAATTAATTTCCAACAAACCCTACCTTTTAACTTTTGTTGGAGAATTTTTAACATTTTGCTGAGTATTTTTGCATAAAAGCGATGATATATGTACGATAGGATAAGGGAAAAGCTTACAATTTTAGCCGATGCAGCAAAATATGATGTTTCTTGCTCGTCTAGCGGGGGTAACCGAAAAAACACCAACAAAGGCATAGGCGACAGCAGTGCGAGTGGTATTTGCCACACCTATACCGAAGACGGCAGGTGTGTATCGTTGCTAAAAATATTACTCACAAATCATTGTATATATGATTGTGCTTTTTGTGTATCGCGCCGCAGTAACGATGTAAACCGTGCTGCGTTTACCGTAGAGGAAGTGGTAGAGCTTACCATGAGCTTTTACCGCCGCAACTATATAGAGGGGCTGTTCCTTAGCTCGGGTATTTTTAAAAATGCCGACTTTACCATGGAGCGCTTACTGCGCATTGTTAAGAAACTGCGCCTTGAGGAACGCTTTAACGGCTACATCCACCTAAAAACAATACCGGGAGCCAGCCAGGAACTACTTACCGAAGCCGGGCTTTATGCCGACCGTATGAGCATAAACCTGGAAATGCCTACAGAAACCGGGCTAAAATTGCTGGCACCGGAAAAATCACATGAAGAAGTAAAGAAACCACTGGGACTTATACAGAACACTATAACCCAGTTTAAAGACGAAAAGAAAACCGGGCTTATTAAAAGTGTACCGAAGTTTGTTCCGGCAGGTCAAAGCACCCAGATGGTTATAGGTGCCACGCCCGAAAACGATATGGAAATTATGTACACCGCAGATAAGTACTATAAAGACTTTTCGCTAAAACGTGTGTACTATTCCGGGTACATACCTATTAGTAATGACACCCGTATGCCGGGTATAGGGAGCCAGCCTCCCCTACTGCGTGAAAACCGCCTCTACCAAACCGACTGGCTTATGCGTTTTTATGGTTTTGAAGTAAAAGAGCTGCTTAACGCAAAAAACCCTAACCTTGATATTGATGTAGACCCAAAATTGGGTTGGGCACTACGCAACTTAGAGCAGTTTCCGGTGGATTTAAACACCGCCGATTACCAGATGATTTTACGCATTCCTGGTATAGGGGTTTCATCGGCTCAAAAGATAGTGCAGGCGCGCAGGTTTGGCAGGTTGTACACCTACCAGGTAAAAAAAATGGGTATAGCGTATAGCCGTGCAAAATTTTTTATACGCTGTGCCGACACCCCTTATATGCTTAACGAACCCGATGCACCAAGGCTGAAAGGGCTTATTTTAAGTGAAAGCAGCAGCAAATACCTGAAGGTGGCACAAAATCAGCTAAGCCTGTTTTAATATGATGCTGTATGTTTTTGATGGCTCTTTTGAAGGGCTGCTTACCGCTGTATTTGAAAGCTACGAACGAAAACACAAACATGTGCAACTTATTTGGGATAAGCTGCACCAGCCTTCTATGCTGGCAGACGAGCATATAGTAATAAGCGACGAGCAAAAGGCGCAACGCGTATGGAAAGCACTTAAAAAAAAGATTGACACGCGGTGGGCTAATTCCTTTTACACTTCTTACTTAAGCGAAGATGCCCAGGCGTTTAACGACTTGTTTGGGTTTGCGCATTATATATTTGATAATCCGGAAGGGGCTTACAAAAATTTTGGCAACCCGTTTGTTATTGCCATAGATAAAATGGCGCATAAAATAAGCCGTGAACGCCATCGTATGAAAGCCTTTATACGGTTCCAGAAAACGGCGGACGGTATTTATTATTGCCCCGTGGAGCCCGACTTTAATGTACTGCCGCTTATTGCAAAGTTTTTTAAAGACCGGTATGCAGACCAGCAATGGATTATTTATGACGTGCGCCGAAAGTACGGCCTGTTCTACGACTTAAAAAGCGTAGAGGAAATAACATATGAGTTCGTATCTGAAATAGATACCCGATCTGTACAGCTGCCAAAAAACCTTACCGACGACAAAGAAGAACTGGCAGCTATTTTATGGAAAGACTATTTTAAAAGCACCAATATACCAGCCCGGAAAAATATGAAACTTCATTTACAGCACGTGCCAAAGCGGTACTGGAAATACCTTACCGAGAAATTCTAAAAAAACAACCTTACGATTATAAAGTCTAAAGCCGGACGTCCGATAGCGCGTGGGATACTTTGGGTTGTACCTTACCGCTTTTTGCCCAGCCGTATCTTTACCTTACCGTCGTCGCCATCTTCGGCCACAAGGTGAATTACAATACCCCTGTTGCGCCTCTTGGCAAGTTCCTTTGCATCTGTGATTTCCTTATCTTTTTCGGGGTTGCGCAGCGGCACATCTATATATAATAATGTACCGGCACCAAAAGAGTACACACCCTCAACATCCATATTAAGTACAGAGCTACTTATTTTTAGCGGAGACACCTGTACTTTTTCTCCCATTATATCCAGCTTACCGTTCAGGTCTTTAAAGGCAATATTTTTTATATCCCTAAACGGAAAAGCGAACTTACCCACATTTACTAACGGCTCAAAATTTACCAGCTTACCATTTTTCAGGGTAAAGGTTACAGAACCATTTATAGACCTTGGCAGCAGCACGCCGTTACTGTTTACGCTTCCGGTAACATCGGCTTTGGCAGAAAGTTTGCCTTTTAGATTCTTAGAGTTAAGGGTTTGCATACCAAAGTTATCAAACGCATAAAAGAATTGCGAAATATCTGTATTGTTTACATTAGCTGCAAGATTATACTTTGTGGTACCGCCGGGTTTTACCATACCATTTATCTCCAGTGAACCACCGGCATGGTTAAGGCCGGCATTTTTAAGCAAAATATTTCCGTCTTCGTTTAGCGAAATCAGGGCGTGGGCATTTGTAGCGGTAAACTTTTTATAATGTACGCGCGCAGCCTTAACCGCCATGTCTATAGTGCCGTTTTCAAAAAGGTCGGCCAGGGCATTTACCACATTAGCATTGTCAGACTGCTTTTGCTGTGGTTTGCGCTGTACCGCTACCTTCCGTGCTTTTAAGAAAGACATAAATTCTTCCAGGTAAAGTTGCGGACTGTACACGTTCCACTTTAGCACCAGCTTTTCGGGTGCATTATAATATAGGTTTAAAAAATTTTGCACAGAACCATCCATTACAAAACTACTCTTACCTGTTTTTAGTAAAACTTTATCAATACGGAGATTATCTTTTGTAAAATGAAGGTCTACGGCAATCCCTTTAAAATTCATGCCGCGCGGCACATAGGTCATGGCAGCATTTTTTACAGAAACACTACCTTGTACAAGCGGCTTTACCAGCCTGAACCTTTCTACATCGGCACGGAAGGTAAGCTGTGCCTTAGCCGTGCCATCAGTAAGCTTCAGCAAAGAGGCGTCGGTAATACCGTTTAGTGCTTTTACGTTGAAGGCCGTGGTAAGTGCACCCACTGCTATGGGATTATCTAAATCCCGGATTTCAAAACGCTTCATGTTTACTGGCACTCCTTTATAAGCACCTTTAAACCCAAATAATTTAATGGCGGAGTTGGCATCGGTATACCCCTTCCCTTTCTGCCTTTGGTTAGTAAACACGCCAAAAAAACTACAATTGTTTAGGGTACCGCCGGGCACGGTGAGTACGTTGTTTGCTACCCGTGCGTTTACCTGAATCAGCGGATCGTTCTTTTCATTAAAACCACCCACCAGGTCGCACCGCACATCAATGGGCTTGCTTATGGCAAACAACATCAGTTTTTTTGTAATGTTAGGCGATAACAGGGCGGCAGCATCTTTCCATAGAATAGCATTATTTTCTATGGTAATACTGAAACGGGCAGCAGCATCCATACCCAATTTTGCGCCTATGGTAAACGTATCTGAGCCAATAGCCAAGGGCATTTTGGCGAAAGCAAGCACTTTATTGTTCTTATAATAGGTAATATCAAAATTGCCCTTAAGGGATTTATTCTTTATAAAGCTACCACGTCCTGTGTTAAATGCCATCGTATTCGCAAAACCATCGAGCTGAACAGCAGCTTTTATAACATCACCTTTAAAATCTAAAGAAGCACCCAGCCTGTGTACATTAAATGAATATTGCTTTTGGTTCCGTTTGTTCTCTGCCGAAAATTTAACCTCTTTAAGTAACACGTATTTTAACTCCGGGAATGATGATTCACCTGACGGTTTATCATCCGGACTCTTACTTTTCTTAAAAACCGCGGTGTTAGAGTAGCCGTTCTGCGCAGTATACAAGTCGATAGCGGCATTATTAATGGTGACTTTATTTACCTGCACCACTCCCCGTAACAGGCCCAGTATGTTAACCGCCACCCCTACATATCCGGCTTTTAAAAAAGTATGTTTATGTGTATCATACAGGCTGTCTCGCAATACTACGTTTTTTAGCGACACACTTATGCCGGGAAAGTCTTCTATAAGAGTGGTCTCCATACTGCTAACGGTGAGTTGTCCCGAAATATTTTCATTGAGTGTTTCGGTTATAGTTTTAAGTACCTCCTCTTTGTGGGTGTGAAGGTAAAACGCCAGGCCTGCGTACGCCACAACCAATAGCAATACTAAACCACCAATAAAACGGGCAGCTAATTTTAAGAAACGGTTTTTATTTGAAGGAGGTAAAGTTTCTGTCATGGGCGGGGTGCGTTTTTAGGAAGCAAACTAAGTTAAAAATATTCGCGTCAAAAATGTCTTACATTTTGTTAAAAACAATTGAGTGTATAAAATGAGTGCGGACGCTTTCGCGTCCGCACTGCCCCCAGAAAATAAACGCACTAAATCGACTTCAGTGCATGTAAAAACAACTGTATAGTTAATAAACGATCGGCACCATTTATTTAATTATACTCTGCAAAAATACCACTCTACACAGTTATTAGTGGTAAAATTGTATAGACAAAATATAGACAGCCCTTGTAAAAGCTGCATTTTACGGGGATTTTTTTCAAATGGCAACAATCTCGACTTTAAAATTCATAAAAACATCCTGTAAGAAAATATCGCCAAAACTCCTCTTTTGAAGCAGTAGTGAAGGTGGCTTTTTTACACTTTTTAGCGCAATGTGATATTTATCATAATTTACATGGAACAATGCGTTTTACTTTGCGAAATTAAACTACCCTAATTATGCTTTATTGGAAAAAACTTACCGCCGCCGAACGCACCGCCCGGGTACACCACGCCCTGAGCGAGAATGTAAATTTTAGCACAGACGCGTCTTTGGGCTACCCCGCATCACGGTTAGACGATAAGGTTTTTAGTGAAGATGTACCTTTCCTTAAAGATGCGCCCGTATTGCAAACCTATGCTGCAAACCCTAACCATATAGGATGCCACACACTGGGTACGAGTGAGGCTGCCTTTAAGGGTACGCAGGAAATAGAACGCGAGGTGCTTAATGTGGTGGCATGTGATATTTTTAGAGCCGAACCCGGCAGCTTTGACGGCTACATAGCCCCCGGCGGAACCGAGGCTAACATACAGGCAATATGGATGTATCGTAACTATTTTATAAAGCACCATAAAGCACATCCGTCAGAAATTGCGGTACTGGCTACAGAAGATACCCACTACTCTATAGCTAAAGGGTGTAACCTGCTTATGCTGGACTGGATTAAGGTACCCGTGCACTTTACCGGCAGGCACAAAGATCCTGTGGAACTGGAAAGCCTTATAATAACCGCGCGTGCTTCGGGTAAAAAGTATTTTATAGTGGTGGCTAACATGGGCACCACCATGTTTGGGTCTGTAGAGGTAGCCGATATTTACATTGAAATGCTGGAACATTACGGGCTTCAGTACAAATTGCATATAGATGCCGCCTACGGTGGTTTTGTATACCCGTTTAGCAACGACCACAGCAGGCTGAATTTTGAAAACCCTAAAATAAGCTCCATAACCATAGACGCGCACAAAATGCTGCAGGCGCCTTACGGTACCGGCATTTTCCTTTGCCGTAAAGGCTATATAGAAAACGTACTTACTACCGAAGCCGAGTACGTAGAAGGCATGGACCTTACGCTTTGCGGTAGCCGTAGCGGAGCTAACGCCGTAGCTGTATGGATGATCCTTTTTACCTATGGGCCACACGGCTGGCAGGAAAAAGTAAACATACTCCAAATGCGCACCAACTGGCTGTGCAACCAGCTGGACGAACTTAAGATTGAATACTTCCGCGAGCCACACATGAATATAGTAACCATACGCGAAAATTACATTCCTAAATCCGTAGCCCAGGCCTTTAACCTTGTGCCCCAAAAACACTGCGAGGGCAACCTATGGTACAAAATTGTGGTAATGGATCATGTGGAAACAGAACACCTGGCGCACTTTATAGAGGTATTAAAAATAGGCCACTTACCCGAAGAAGAACATTCGAAGTATACTGAGATAGTACATAAAAATTCATTTTTTGTGAGGTTTTAATAAACCTCTTTTATAATAAAACGAAACGCATGACACACTACAACAACTCGGCACACACATTCCACATACCGGTTATGGGGCTGGCGTATACTATAGACACGCCCGTACGGCTGGCGCACTTTGGTATTTCGTCGTGTATTTCTATAACAGACGACGACCTGTGCGAAAAAATGTCGGCTTACTTTTCTAAGAAATTTAACCTGCCCTACCAGGCAATTTCTGCAAAGGCTTTAGACCATAGGGCACAGCGGGTAAAGCAGTACCTAAATATGGTAGATACCATTGTAAAGCAAAAGTTTGAAGACTTTAAGGCAGAGCTGGCCGAAAACCGCCCTACGCTTGACAAGTTTATGGAAATGCTGCCGAACAAAAGCGCGCTTAAAGAAGGCCTGGAACAAATAATGGCTGAAGGAAGCCAAATGGCCGAAAACGTAAAGGCGTACCTGGAAAAAAACTTTTTACCGGGTAACATCGACGTGAATATTATGACCAAGGTAGACAAGGAGAACCGGGACGAAAAAAACAATCCGCTGCCGGTGGCTTTTAACGACGCACACGCTTCTCTACGCGGGTTTGCCGAAAGCAACCTCAGTTCGTCTGTGGTATTATCTGCCGGCATGAACCCAAGGCTATACAGCTATTTCGAAAACTTTGCCGATTTTTATCCTGATCAAAACGGCAACTTTAAGAAGAAGATTGTACTTAAGGTAAGTGATTTCCGTTCGGCTTCTATACAAAGTGCATTCCTTGCCAAGAAAGGCCTTTGGGTATCTGAATACCGCATAGAATCAGGGCTTAACTGCGGTGGCCATGCCTTTGCTACCGACGGCTTGCTTATGGGGCCTATACTTCAAGAATTTGCGCAAAAAAAATCGGAACTGGCTAACGCGGCATACAGCCTTATGGCAAAGGCGCTGGAATTAAAACAACTGCCTGTACCGGCCCAAATACCCAATATGGATGTTACCGTTCAGGGTGGCGTGGGTACCGCCGAGGAACATGATTTCCTGCTACAGCACTATAAGGTAGCATCGGTAGGCTGGGGATCTCCCTTTCTTTTAGTACCTGAAGCCACCGCCGTAGATGAAGCCACGCGTACCCTGCTTGCCGGGGCAAAAGAAGAAGATTTGTACCTGAGTAATATGTCTCCGCTGGGGGTACCGTTTAATACGGTACGCGGCACTACTAATGAACTGCTGAAACAGCAACGCGCAGAAAAAAACCGCTATGGTAGTGCGTGCCCTAAAAAATACCTGGCACTTACACCCGGTGAAGACGGATTAGTGTGTACCGCATCGCGTAAGTACCAGGAGCAAAAAATAAACGAACTGCTTACCGAGAACGACATTGAGGCCATGATGGAAAAATCCTGCCTTTGTGTAGGGCTTTCGGCACCGGCACTTATAGAAAAGGGCATTCCTGTTAAGGGTGAGCAGCAGGGTGTAGTAATATGCCCGGGTCCAAATATGGCTTATTTTACGCAAGAGGTATCTCTTTACCGTATGGTACGCCACATTTATGGCAATGACAATGTAATTACCGTGCAGCACCGCCCACACATGTTTATAAAGGAGCTGGATCTGTATGTAAAACATCTGGAAAAAGAAGCGGCAAACCTTACTGAAGCAAATGCGCAACAGCTAAAAAAACTAAAAGCGTTTAAGCAGAACCTGCTTGATGGGATAGCTCATTACGAAAACCTGTTTGCCCAAAACCAAAACTGGTTTACAGAGCAACGAGGCGCCATAACTACGGCACTTATCCAATACCGCCAGCAAACGGAGCGCCTACTTAACGAAACTGAAACACAAACTGTAGATGCGTATATTTGTAACAAACAATGTAACGCCTGCCAATGCCAAACGAAAACCGCTACTTTATAGCAGTAATCCCATCGGAAGAAATTTCGGCAGAAATTACTGCGATTAAACATGAAATAGCCAGAGTATATAATGCTGAAAAGGCGCTTAAGGTAATGCCACACATTACCCTTAAAGCGCCTTTTGTTATTAGTAATGACAAAACCGAAGCGCTGATGCAGTGGTTTAAAACCATTACATTACAAACAATTCCTTTTGATGTATCTCTTGATGGTTTTGATGTTTTTGACAATCCGAAAAATCCGGTGGTGTTTATTAAACCTGAAACTTCTGATGCGCTACACAACCTGCAAAAAGAAATTTTACAGGCCTTTAAAAGTATGTTCCCTAATATTCCTGTACATTTTCATGAGGATGATTTTCACCCCCATATCACGTTGGCATACCGGGATTTAACCTACCCCGATTTTTTAAAAGCCAAAGAGGTATTTAAAACCCGGAACTACAAAAATAATTTTAGGGTAAAAAGTTTTAGCCTGCTGAAACACAATGGAGCGTAATGGGAGGTTATATACAGTAACGACTTTAAAGCCCAATGAAATGTAATAAAACACGAACAACTGTCGTTAAAACCCTATTATTTACACTACCAACAAAACCATATCCCATCCATGAAAAATGTTTTTATACTTGCGCTCTTGGCACTGAGCGTTCTTAGTACCGGCAATTTAGCTGCGCAAACGAAAAAGCGTTACCCCAAAACCGCCTGTCTTGTAGCGGACAGAAACGACACCATTTTGAAACAAGTATATTTTCAGAATGTCTCAAATAACTACAAACGAAATGAGATAATAAAAAATCATTCTAAAGCCACTCCTGCCGATTTTGTAATAACCGCTAAAACTGCCGGATTTTATAAAATTTATTCTTTTAAACCCTTTGGAATACCCTCTACGGTATACATTCAGTCTGGCGACTCTGTTACATACAAGAATAACGGCAATAACGGACTTACTTTTACAGGAAAAAATGCTGCGCATTATAACTTCTTTAATGAGCTGTTTAAAAACGGCAATACGTATCCGGACTATAACGAAAAAGAGGAATTACATCAATATAAGGTTACATGTGCCGAAATTCTTAAACACCGAATAGCATTCCTAGATGACTATGCTAAAAAACATAAGGTTTCATCAGAATTTTATAATGCTGTAAAAACCGATTTGGAATTCGGCTTCATTGGGCAGATTTTAAACAAATTCACAATACCTGATAATGCGATTAAAAACAACCCGAAAGTATTGGATGGCATTAGCTTTAAAACTTTTAACTTACAAAAAAATGTTCCTGTTAGCTATAACTTTTATTGGGCGCTGAGTAATTACGTACGCAGTTATAGTATAATTAATGAACCCTCGGAAAATTATTCTAACAACAAACTGAAATTCAGGATTAGCGTTATAAACAAAAACCTGAAAGGCGATTTGAGGGAATTTGCGCTTACTGAAACATTTGAAGATTACGAAACTCACCTAAAACCGGAGAACATAAGCGCTATAAAAGAGTGCCTAACAGCTACTCTTACCTCCATAAAAGACCCTGCTTATAAACAAGGACTGGAAAAAAAACTCAAAAAACTATTACAGTTAAGCGCTGATTTGCCACAGGAAGTATTAGACGCCCAACTCTTAGATACCGAAGGAAATCTGTTAGCAGTAAAAGACATCCTGAAAAACCAGGTCAATAGCATTAAGGTGCTGGACTTTTGGGCAAGCTGGTGTGGCCCTTGTATAGCAGGTATGAAAGAAACACACGCCCTAAGAGAGAAAATTACTTCTGAGCGGCAAGTTGCGTTTATTTATATTTCTACCGATAAAAATCTCGACCAGTGGAAGAAAAAAGTCGCGGAACTAAGCGCTCTGGGGATAAATAAAAATCACTACCGCCTTACCGAAGAAAGCCATAAACTCTTTTCAAAGTTCTTTTTAATAGAATCTATACCAAAATATGTGGTGCTAACCCCGGCTAACAAAGTATATTTAAATACTGTTCCGGCACCGGGAAGTACAGATTTCGAAAACGTATTACAAAGCGCTTCTAAATAAAAATAGCCGACAGTTACGTCGGCTAATTTATGTTTTACAGAAACATCCCTCCCGATGCTTCTATGCGCTGTGCTGTAATCCAGCGGGCATCATCGGTACAAAGGAACGCCACTACCCCGCCTATATCGTCTGGCAGGCCTACCCTGCCCAGAGCCGTTTGCGCGGCTATAAAGCCGTTAAGCTCGGCATTATCGCGTACTGCACCGCCACCAAAATCAGTTTCTATAGCGCCCGGAGCCACTATATTTACACGGATACCCCTTGCGCCCAGTTCCTTGGCCTGGTACTTGGTAAGTGTTTCCATAGCGCCTTTCATGCTGGCATACGCTGCATAGCCGGGCAGGCTAAAACGCGCCAATCCTGAAGATATATTAACAATACCACCTCCGTCATTTAATAGCGGCAATGCATTTTGCGAAAGGAAAAACGGAGCTTTAAAGTGTACCGCTACAAGGGTATCAAAGTCATCCGGAGTAGTTGCTGCAAACGGAGCATAAACGCCAAAACCGGCATTATTTACCAAAAAATCGAATTTTTCTGCCCCAAAAACGTCGTTAAGCGTAGTAGCCACCGTGGTAAAAAAAGTATCTATACTTTTGGCATCGGCAACGTTAAGTTGTAGTGAAGCCGCTTTTTGGCCTAGTGCCTCAATCTCGGCTACTACCGCATCGGCTTCTGCCTTTTGGCTGTTGTAGGTAAGTAATACGTTAAGGCCTTTTTTAGCTATGGCAATCGCCATATTTTTACCAAGGCCACGGCTACCGCCGGTTATAAGTGCAATTTTAGAATGTGCCATGTTGTTGTATTATTTAATGATTTACATGGCAAAGGTAGTAAGCTGATATGCCTGAAAAATGATGTACTCTTCAGAATTTGATTAGCCTTCCCAGAATTAGTTTCAGGTTTAAAGTTTCAAGTTGTTTTAAAGTTCAGAACGGTAAAAAACCTGAAACCCGAAACTTTAAACTAAAATTTTCTTCCTGTATTGCAACGGTGTTATACCTGCCATGCCCTTAAAAAACTTGGTAAAATTAGTAGGCTCATCATAACCAAACTTCTGCCCTATCTCGGCTATAGACAGGGTAGTTTGTTTGAGTAGCGTAATAGCCTCGGCAAGTATACGCTCTTCCATAACTTCGCAAACCGATGAATTAATGGTAATTTTAAGCGTATTAGTAAGGTGCCTGGGGTGTATGAAGAGCTTGGCACCAAAATCCTGTGCGTGTAGTCTTCGCGATGCCCTGCCACTAATAAGATCGTTAATATGCTCGTCTACGAGCTTTAAAAAACTGGTGGTGATTTCGTCTTTACGCGAAAGTATTTTCTCGGGTATTTTATATGTTTTAACAGTTTGTGTTTCCATAAGGCATAAGTATAGGGCTAAGTTACAAAAGAACTTATTATTTTTGCAGCACCTATGGCAAAACGAAACGCTAATACAACCCAGCTAACCCTGTTCCCCGAAACGCTGTATGAATACCACATACTGCTTTCGCCCAGCGATGCCATAAAGGAAGAGGTAGACAGCCTTAAACAACAGCTGCACGAACAGATAGGCATAAGCGAAAAAGACCGTACCTCCATAGCGCACATTACCCTGTTGAAAATTGAGGCGTTTGAATCTACCAATATGAGGGATTTGGTTAAAAAAGCGCTTGCCGGGGAAACCAAATTTACCATTAAGGTAAACGGGTACGACTACTTTAGCCACGGTGATAGCCGTACGCTTTATTTAAAGCTGGAAAACCCCGAAAAGGTAGACCACATAGCCGTAGCCATAAAAAACCCCGCTAAAAAGCGCGCACCTAAACCTAAATACAGGCAAACAAGCATTATAGACAAGCCGGAGCGCAAGCAAAAGCTTTCTATGACGCCACACATTACCATAGCCAGAAATATAAATCAGGACGACTTTAACCGTATTGACTTCTCCGTTTTTGAGTATGAAAACGAATGGGTGTGCGACAGGGTTATTATCCGCCGCCGCCTTGCCAATACCGATAAATTATTTAGCCCCGCCGGGGAAATTAAGCTGGGTTAGCAAACTTCTTTATACAACTAAAAATGGCTGCCTTATGGCAGCCATTTTCTATATAATGTAATAACGATTACGCTTCAATTTCAGAAACCCTAAGCGTGTTTACCATACCTTTATCGGCAACCGGCATTGCTGCAAGGTTAATAACAATATCACCTTTTTCTACAATACCTTTTTCTCTTGCAATGGTATTTACATCTACTACCGTTTCGTCTGTACTAAGCGACTTGTCGTAGTAGAATGAGTTAACACCCCATAGCAGGCTTAGCTGCGTAAGTATCCTGCGGTTGTCTGTAAACACAAGGATCTTAGCGTTTGGCCTCCAGGCAGAAATCTGGAATGCTGTATAACCACTGTTTGTAAGCGTACAGATAGCTTTTGCCTGAATTGTACCTGCCATTTGCGCAGCGTGGTAGCATATAGACTTGGTTATGTAACGCTTAGTACGTACTGTAGGTACGTTTTGCGGTACATGGATAAGCGGAGAGTCTTCAACGGCTTCAATAATTTGGGTCATTTTTTCAATAACCTGTACCGGGTAGTTACCTACAGATGTTTCGCCGGAAAGCATTACAGCATCAGCACCGTCCATAACAGAGTTAGCCACGTCGTTAACCTCGGCACGTGTAGGTGTAAGGCTGGTGATCATGGTTTCCATCATTTGGGTAGCCACAATTACAGGTATACGGGCCGTTTTAGCACGGTTGATAAGTTTCTTCTGGATAAGAGGCACTTCGTGGGCCGGCATTTCCACACCAAGGTCACCACGCGCTACCATAAGGCCGTCGCAGTAGGCTACAATCTTATCAATATTTTCTACACCTTCCGGTTTTTCTATTTTAGCAACAATAGGAATCTTATATTCAGAGTGTTCCGCTATAAGATCCTGAAGATCCTGAAGGTCTTGCGGTGTACGCACAAACGAAAGCGCAATCCAGTCTACCTGAGCTTTAATAGCAAAAATAGCGTCGCGGATGTCTTTCTCTGTAAGTGCAGGAAGCGATACTTTTGTATTTGGCAGGTTTACGCCTTTTTTAGATTTAAGCGGGCCACCTTGTATAACTTTGGTTTTAACCTCCGCTACTTTATCTGTTTCTACAACTTCAAATATAAGTTTACCGTCATCCAGCAATATCCTTTCGCCAGGGTTTACGTCGCCAGGAAACGCCTTATAGTTCATGTATACCCTTTCGGCAGTACCCGGAACATCTTCGGCAGTCTGGAATGTAATTACATCGCCAGGGTTTACCACTACGTCTTCCTTCATTACGCCTACGCGCAGTTTAGGCCCCTGCAGGTCGGCAAGTATTGCTGTATTGTAACCAAACTCTTCGTTAAGGCCGCGGATAATGTTTATACGCTCCTGTACGTCTGCATAATCTGCATGCGAAAAGTTAATCCTGAATACGTTTACACCGGCCAGTATCATTTCATTGATAACTTCCCTGGTGCTGCACGCAGGACCCAGCGTGGCTACAATTTTAGTTTTCTTGTTTGTCGGCATTCTCTTAAAAAATTAAGTTGTTTTTCGATTTAAGTTTATAGTGGTCTACTTTATAGGCAGTGGTTATGTGCTTTACCTTTAACAACTTTTGTACTACGTCATCCTCCTCATCAGACACGTTTTCTATTTTTAGTACATAGTCAGCCGTTTTCAGGTCCGGTAAAAAAAATACCGTGGTACTGAAAGCAAACATCTCTGCATCAAAAAGCGACTCGGTGCTTGTTTGTGCCGTGGTAATACTATTTTTGTTTTGTATAAGATGCCAGGCCACATCATGGTCTGTATCTTCAAAGAAAAAGCGCGAAAACAAAACCAAATCCTCCTTCTGTTTTACGCTCAGGTCGTTAGGGCATTTTTCCAGCCTTATTTCGAGTTCTCTGTTAACAAAATAAGCAAGCCTGTAGTCTTCCAAAGACGAATGTATGGCGATTAGGATATAATCAGCATCTTCAAAATCGTCTATTAATAACTTATGGACAGCCATATAGTACTCTCACTCCAAATAAGCCGTAAATATAAGACTTAAAAATTATAAAAAATAATCTTAAAATTAAGTTTACGCTAATTTATTCACGAAAACGATTTAGTTAAATAGGAAGTTGGCTTATTTTTTGTTAATTTTTTCCTGAAATGCAAAATAGGCGCGCTGAGATGCCTTTTCCTCTGCTTTTTTCTTAGAAGTAGCCCGCGCCTTACCTACAATTTGTCCGTCGATTTTAAGTTTTACACCAAAATGCTTCTGTCCCTCAACGCCATTGTCTTCATAAACTTCATAATGGAACGACTTTTTTTGCTTTTGGCACCACTCTATAACAAGGCTTTTGTAACTTATTACCTTACCTTCCAGCTTGGCAATATCTACATAAGGCACAATTACTTTATCATGGATAAATTTTTCGCAAAACGGAAAGCCACGGTCAAGGTATATGGCACCCACAAACGCTTCAAACAGGTTACCGTGAATGTTTTCGCCGAAGTGTTGTGCAGATACTTTGCTCTCTACCCACTTAATAAGATTAAGGTCGCGCCCCAGTTCGTTCAGGTGTTCGCGGCTTACAATTTTAGAACGCATTTTAGTAAGATAGCCTTCGTCTCCGGTAGGCACCTGGTTAAATAAATGCGCAGCAATGACAGAGCCAAGCATAGCATCGCCTAAAAATTCTAAGCGCTCGTAGTTTATAGGATTACCTTTTTCGTCTTGCTTATTACTGGACCGATGGGTAAAGGCCCTTTTGTAATGGTTAAGCTCTATAGGGTCAAATCCCAGTATGGATTTCATTTCGTTAAAAAAAATCCCGCCTTCACTAGGAACAGGGCGGGATTTTGAAAATATCTTTTTAAAGAATCCCATATTCGGATTATTCTTCTAGCTTTTTAACAAGCACACAGGCGTTATGGCCTCCAAAACCAAAAGTATTGCTCATAACCACCTTCATATCGCGTTTTTGGGCTTTATTAAAGGTAAAGTTTAGCTTAGGATCGATGTTTTCATCGTCAGTAAAATGGTTAATGGTAGGCGGAACAATGCCGTGTTTTATAGAAAGCACAGAAGCTATGGTTTCTATAGCCCCGGCAGCCCCTAAAAGGTGCCCTGTCATACTCTTTGTAGAGTTCAGGTTAAGGGTATAGGCATGATCCCCAAAAACTTCAAGTATAGCTTTACTCTCTGCAATATCGCCCAGTGGCGTACTGGTACCGTGCATGTTAACACCATCTACATCCTCTGGCCTAAGGCCAGCATCGCGCAAACAGTTTAGCATTACATTTTTAGCACCAAGTCCTTCAGGGTGCGGTGCTGTAATATGGTGCGCATCTGCACTCATACCGCCACCGCCAATTTCGCAGTATATTTTTGCCCCACGCGCCTTAGCGTGCTCATACTCTTCCAGTATAAGCGCACCTGCGCCTTCACCAAGCACAAAACCATCGCGGTCTTTGTCCATTGGGCGGCTGGCCGTAGCAGGGTCGTCGTTTCTTGTACTAAGGGCATGAAGCGCATTAAAGCCCCCCATACCGGCTATGGTTACAGCTGCTTCGCTACCTCCGCTTACCATAACATCTGCATGGCCTAAACGAATGTAGTTAAACGCATCTATAAGCGCGTTTGTAGACGAAGCGCAGGCACTTACCGTAGTAAAGTTTGGCCCACGGAAACCGTATTTCATAGATATATGACCTCCGGCTATATCGGCTATCATTTTTGGTATAAAGAAAGGGTTAAACTTAGGCACTCCGTTTCCGGTAGCCCAGCCTATAACTTCTTCCTGGAAGGTTTCAAGCCCACCAATACCAGAGCCCCATATAACCCCTACCCTGTCTTTATCAAGGGTATCCATATTAAAGCCGGCGTCGTTTACAGCCTCTTCACTGGCTACCATGGCATACTGCG
The DNA here is from genome assembly GCF_046614455.1 of Flavobacterium sp. RNTU_13. Lineage (NCBI taxonomy): Bacteria > Pseudomonadati > Bacteroidota > Flavobacteriia > Flavobacteriales > Flavobacteriaceae > Flavobacterium > Flavobacterium sp. RNTU_13. The sequence continues at coordinate 509,129 of NZ_JBKJHB010000001.1, forward strand.
CATAGCGGTCCATTTTACGGGCTTCTTTGCGGTCTATAAAGTCTTCTACTTTAAAGTTCTTTACTTCGCACGCAAATTTGGTTTTAAAGTTGGTGGTATCAAAATATGTAATTGGCGCAGCACCGCTTACACCGTTTATAAGGCCGTTCCAGTATTCTTCTACGGTATTGCCTATAGGAGTAAGCGCCCCCAGGCCGGTTACCACAACTCTCCTTAACGTCATACAGTTACTTTTTGGTTATAGTTATAAAACAATACCCATGCGTCTTTAATATAAAACCAGGTTAAATATAAAGAAAACATGGGTATTGGCATACTTTATATAGCGGCCGCAATGCGGCAGTTTTTAAATCTGGCTATCAGACAACCCTATTATGGGAGACAAATAAACAATAACATCCATGCAACTAGAGCCACATGGATGTTAAATATTTATTACTTCTTTGCTTCTTCTATGTAAGAAATAGCCTGACCAACAGTAGAGATGTTTTCAGCCTGATCGTCTGGAATCTGGATATCAAATTCTTTTTCAAACTCCATGATAAGCTCCACAGTATCTAGTGAATCAGCTCCAAGGTCGTTAGTGAAGCTTGCTTCTGATACCACTTCGTTTTCGTCAACACCTAGTTTGTCTACGATGATCGCTTTTACTCTTGATGCAATGTCTGACATAATCTTTAATTTTAGAATTTAAATTGAACGGCAAAAATAAAAAACTTTATTTTAAAACCACGCATTCAATAAAAAATGTGAGTACTAAGGTAAAAAATTAATTTTAGAAAAATGTGAACCCCTTGTTATTTTGCGGGATTTAATTCTTTTTTTTGCATTTTGAAAACGGTTTGCAACATGAAAAATATTGTGATTTTTGCCTCCGGAGGGGGGAGTAATGCCGAAAAAATAATCAACTATTTTGCAAATAGCCCCCTTGCGAGGGTGGTATTAGTACTAAGCAACAATACAAACGCAGGGGTTTTAGAGAAGGCAAAAGCACACGAAATACCCACCCTGACCTTTACAAAAGAGGAACTGAACAATGGCTGGGTGCTGCGCCACCTTGCTGCATTTAATCCACATCTGATAGTATTGGCAGGGTTTTTACAGAAATTTCCTTCCGAAATTATAGCTGCATACCCGCACAAAGTGATTAACATACACCCCGCATTGCTGCCTAAGTATGGCGGAAAAGGCATGTATGGCATCCACGTACACCGTGCTGTATTAGAAAACAACGAAGCCGAAAGCGGTATTACCATACATTATGTAGATGAAAATTATGATGAGGGTAATATTATCTTTCAGCAGAGTATAGCATTGCAAGGCTGCACCACAACCGAAGACGTGGCTGCAAAAGTACTTACGCTGGAGCATGAGCATTTTCCGAAGGTGATTGAGCAATTGATTAATGAAACAATGTAGCAATTTCAGAATAACCAAATTAACAAATAACCGCATAACCTAAAATGCATACCGTACATATATATACAGATGGTGCTGCCAAGGGAAATCCCGGCCCGGGGGGCTATGGGGTAATCCTGGAGCAAGTGGGTACCGGTTACCGCAAGGAGTTTTACGAAGGCTTTAGGCGCACCACAAACAACCGTATGGAACTGCTGGCCGTGATTGTAGGGCTGGAAAAACTAACCAAACCCGGTACAAGCGTACTGGTTGTAAGCGACAGCAAATATGTGGTAGACAGTGCCAGCAAGGGCTGGGTGTTCGGGTGGGAAAAAAAAGGCTTTAAAGACCGCAAGAATGCCGACTTATGGAAACGTTTCCTTAAAATTTACCGCCAGCATAAGGTAGATTTTAAGTGGATAAAAGGCCACAACCAGCATCCGCAAAACGAACGCTGTGACCAACTTGCCGTTATGGCCTCTACAGGCCCCGATTTACATATTGATGCTTTTTATGAGCAGCAGGGCGAGGAGTAAAAAATAGGGGAAATCCTTATTACTTTTAACAGTATTGTCTTGTTTAAAAACAGACCTTCGAAACAGAAACTTCAACCAATTGAACTACTGTGATATGAGAAGAAAGGGTTTAGAAAATTTTTCAAACAGATATAACACTACATTGCTGATAATCAATTTACTAATTTTATTCTGCCACGCAAAAGCCGCCTCACAAATAATACCAAGCAAAAAATATGATTATGGAAAGATTGACAATTACGTAGTAAACCATCACACATTAGATGGAAAAAACAATTGCATTACAGTACTTTACTCATCCGCCGATTGCAAAAACTGCATCTTGTTTTTAAGGCAAACATTAGGTGAAATCAAACCCGACAATAAAATCCCCGTCTACGTAATTACAGACAATATAGCTTACGCCAAAAAAAACCTGGGCAAATACAAACTCAACTACACCTACTATTTTGACCGTGAAGTATTCAACCTGTTCGAAATCAACAAACGAACCTTGCTTCACTCACGATTCAACGGTGTCTTAAACGATAATCCGGAACAAATTATAAACCTTACAAACGCTAGAGCTACTACTCCTGAAATTGTATTTCAGCAACAAGACACTGTGCTTATGGCCAATGACCTAGAAACACGGATAATGCCTTACGACGCGTTTGCCACCATAAACCCAAAAATGGACGTAGCAATACTGTTCAGGAAAACAAAATCAGCCGACGTAAACAAATCGTATAGCGTTACGTATTTACACAAAAACCTGCGCGACTCTCTTAAAATTTACACGCTTCAGGAGCGTAACCCTGACCCTGAAAACTTAAAACTGATACCGTTTAAAGAATTTGGGCAACTGGCACAGAAAAACGCCATAAATTTTTATAAAATCCACTCGCTTACCAGCTACAACAATACGGTATATTGCACTTTTACAATTAGCCGGCTGTATAAAGATGTAAGGCAAAAAGATAACTTTTCTATCCTGTCAAACGCTTTCATTGCTCAAAAGGAAATAAATTCTGAAAAAGACCTTCTGGACGTAATGCACATAGATACATACGACCATATCTATTTTGCCGATATGTTTACGTACCACGACACCGTATACCCCATGAGCACCTGGATTTACAGCACACCCGACCCTACAGGAAAAAACACATTGCTTAACAACGTAAACAAAGTTGAAGCAAATGGTGGCGAACTTAGCTTTGGCGGAAAAGCTACAATTTTATTAGACCCAAATACACAAACGATGAAGATGACAGCTTTAGACGCCAACGCCCCTAAGGTAAGATTCAGGAAAAACACCTTTGAAAACGGTAACTACACGTATAAACTCCAAAAATTGATGACAGACGAGTCTAAAAACCTCGGGAACATAACTTTGACAAAGGAGCTCACTATCCAAAAATAACACCAATTAAAAAAACCTGAACACTCATTAAGTGTTCAGGTTTTTTTATGTGTCTTGTCGCAATCGTTTGCGAAATCTTAGCTAAAAAAAGCGAGCGCTAATAGGCATAACCCTACTACAGATGCCACGCTTGCCGCCAGCATCTTGGTAAACATCCCTGCAGGAAGTTCATCCATCTGCCCAAATCCTCCGTTGTGGTTAGGTGTCATAACTATGTTTTTTAAGGTTCTACAATAAAGTTACGCCTATATATAATGTCTTCCTCCTAAAAAAACATTAATTAAAACCTTACAGTACGTTAACTTTTTCTTCATTAACGACGAACATAGGGATTTATTTTATTCTGCACAATATTTAACTAGGGTAAACCCTATAATTTAACATATAAATTTAATACAGCGTATTAAAAATTGTAAAGAATAGGATTTCTCATAGAGGTTTTTCCGTTGGAAGGTTTACCTGTTTTATGGCAAAAATTTTCAGGGAAGTCATAATTGTTCCATTGAGACCATATTGTCCACGCTTGGTGGGATAAAGGTCTATCAGGGTTAAACGGAATTGATACACCCGTCCTTATACAATAACCCGAATATAAGATCTCTTTATACTTTGGCTTCGGTTCCTGAAACTGAGCAAGATCTCCAACGGGTTTTGAATAATCCTCTCTTGAAGGCTTTATATCCTCTACATCAAGCTCATCTTTAAACTCTGATAATCGTCTCGATTTATATCCTGTCGAGTTGCCATTATAAAAATACTCCGTATTATCTACCAGGATTTCAGACTTTATATAGGTTTTACCTATGTTAATAATTAATTTTTTCCCCTGATAAACCGGACGTTTAACAAAAACAACATCATTATTATTAGCAATCTCTTTGCATGACGTCCACGCATCCCAGTCTGGATTACCCACAAAGTGATCTGTAAAAGAATTGATAAGTGTTTGTTCGGAATATACACCAAACTCTATATTGTTTTTAAATGATGCGTCATAAAGATTAATAGAAGTTATTAATCCCTTACTTTCGTTGCCATAATATTTAGCATGCAAATTAGCGGCGTAAATGATACTAATGTTAGGAAACCGTTTAAAGTAATCAAAATCATCCTTGCTGAAGCTTCTTTTTACATCATTTTCATTTTTGCCGAAAACAATTATAATATGAATTTCAGGCTTATTAATATGCTTTTCGAACAGCTTTTTAAAGTAATCATCAAGTTTAATAAATGGGGAAACTATTAATAGCACTTTTTCTGCATCCCATATGATACTATCAATAGTATCAATCAAGGCTGCACCCGTCAAAAATTTACTCATAGAAATAAAAAAGTTATTTGGTTGTTTTGATAGGATAAAATTATAAATGTTAATGTTTTTAACAAAATTCAAAACTACTTTTTAACCATTAAATCCTAACTCCGTAAATTGATGGTAACCATATTGCTACTGTCATACCTTTACACTATCTTTGCATCCTCAATTTTGCGACTGAAACAAATGAATAAACTACTGATTGTAGGTACTGTGGCTTTTGACGCCATAGAAACCCCTTTTGGCAAAACCGACAAAATACTTGGCGGTGCAGCTACATACATAGGTCTTTCGGCCTCTTTCTTCAACGTAAAAAGTGCAATAGTATCTGTGGTTGGCGAAGATTTCCCTCAGGAATACATAGATATGCTTAACAATAAAGGCATCGATACCACAGCTATTGAGGTGGTGCCGGGCGGAAAAACGTTCTTTTGGAGCGGCCGCTACCACAACGACCTTAATAGTCGCGACACACTGGACACACAGCTAAACGTACTGGCAGATTTTCAACCGAAAGTACCGGCTAATTTTACCGATGCCGATGTAGTGATGCTGGGTAACCTGCACCCTATAGTACAAAGCAGCGTGCTAAACCAGCTTACTGCTACTCCTAAACTGGTAGTGCTGGACACCATGAACTTTTGGATGGACTGCGCACTGCCTGAACTTATGGACGTAATTAAACGTGTAGACGTTATTACTATAAACGACGAAGAAGCACGCCAGCTTAGTGGCGAATACAGCCTTGTTAAGGCTGCCGCCAAAATTCATACCATGGGACCTAAATACGTGGTTATTAAAAAAGGTGAGCACGGCGCACTGCTATTCCACAACAGCAATGTATTCTTTGCCCCTGCCCTTCCGCTTGAGGAGGTGTTTGACCCTACCGGTGCCGGTGATACATTTGCCGGTGGTTTTAGCGGGTATATTGCCCAAAGCGAAAACGTATCATTTGGCAACATGAAAAACGCCATTATATATGCTTCTAACCTGGCGTCGTTCTGTGTAGAGAAATTTGGAACAGAACGTATGGAAAAACTTCAGAAAGACGAAGTAACAAACCGCCTGCAACAGTTTAAAGCACTCACACAGTTTGAGATAGAACTGGAAGAATAATACAACAATTAAGCCTCTTTATGGGGCTTTTTTTGATATAACTACAACACACAACAACACACATACAACTATGAGCGACGCTATTAAACACGAATGTGGTATCGCAATGCTAAGGCTTTTAAAGCCACTTGAATACTATAAAGAAAAATACGGTTCGGCTTTTTACGGCGTACAGAAAATGTACCTGCTTATGGAAAAGCAACACAACCGCGGGCAGGATGGCGCAGGATTTGCCAGCATAAAACTGGACGTAAAACCCGGCCAGCGCTACATTAGCCGTGTACGCAGCAACCATTCGCAACCTATATTAGATGTTTTTGCACAAATAAACGCCCGTATAAACGAGGAACTTGCTGCTAACCCTGCATACACAGACAACGTAGCGCTGCAAAAAGAAAACATACCCTACATAGGCGAGGTGTTTTTAGGACACGTACGCTACGGTACTTTTGGCAAAAACAGCATAGAAAGTGTTCACCCATTCTTGCGCCAAAACAACTGGATGCACCGCAACCTGATTGTAGCAGGTAACTTTAACCTTACCAATGTACAGGAACTGTTTAACAGCCTTGTAGAACTGGGCCAGCACCCAAAAGAGCTTGCAGACACCGTTACGGTGATGGAAAAAATAGGCCACTTTCTGGATGACGAAGTAGCCGATCTTTACCAGGAGTGCAAGCAGGAAGGCTACACCAAGCAGGAGGCCTCACCCGTAATATCAGACAGGCTTAATGTAGCCCGCATACTAAAGCGTGCCTCTAAACAATGGGATGGCGGATATGCCATGGCAGGTATGTTTGGTCACGGCGATGCTTTTGTGTTTCGCGACCCGGCAGGCATACGCCCGGCATACTATTACCAGGACGATGAAATTGCCGTAGTAGCCAGCGAAAGGCCGGTAATTCAAACAGTGTTTAATGTAGCCTTTGATGACGTTAAAGAACTTACACCGGGCAGCGCTATAATCATTAAAAAGAGTGGTAACGTATCTGTAGAGGAAATCATTCCGCCTACGGTAAACAAAGCATGTTCTTTTGAGCGCATTTATTTTTCACGCGGAAGCGATGCCGAAATATACGAAGAGCGCAAAGAACTGGGCCGCCTTGTTTTGCCCGATGTGCTTAAAGCCATAGACAGCGACACAGACAACACTGTATTTTCATACATACCAAATACTGCCGAAACGTCTTTCTTCGGGATGGTAGAAGCCGCTAACGACTTCCTTAACCAACGTAAGAACAACGAAATCCTTGAAAAGCGAAATGTACTTACAGAGGAAACACTTAAAGAATTGCTTTCGGTTAAAATACGTACCGAAAAAATAGCCATTAAAGATGCCAAGCTGCGCACCTTTATTACAGAAGACAGCAGCCGCGATGATCTTGTGGCACACGTGTACGACGTAACGTATGGCGTAATAAAACCACAAGATAACCTGGTTATTATAGATGACTCTATTGTACGCGGAACAACGCTTAAAATGAGCATCATTAAAATGATGGACCGCCTTAACCCAAAACGCATTGTAGTGGTATCTGGAGCACCGCAGATACGCTACCCCGACTGTTATGGTATAGACATGGCTAAACTGGAAGGCTTAGTAGCATTCCGTGCGACACACGAGCTGCTTAAAGAACGTGGTATGGAACACATTATACACAATGTATACAACAAATGTAAAGCTCAGGAAGGACTGCCGGATAAAGAGGTGGTAAATCACGTAACGGAGTTTTACGCACCTTTTACGGATCAGGAAATATCAGACAAGATAGCGAAAATGCTTACCACTTCAGACATTAAGGCGGAAGTAAAAATAATATTCCAAACCGTAGAGAACCTACACAAGGCATGCCCGAAAAACCTCGGAGACTGGTACTTTACCGGCGACTACCCTACTCCGGGTGGTAACCGTGTAGTAAACCGTGCATTTATTAACTTCTACGAAGGTAATGACGCACGAGCTTATTAATTAAAACCAAACAAAATATGCATTTAAACGGATAAAAATGCACTTTGTCGATTATTTTAAGTTTTTAACGCTCAAAATTTGCACGCAAGTGCCTTTAAGTATATTTTTACCCAAAATAGCATTAGTAAAATTTAAAATTTTACGGTATTTTTTGGGGGCTAAAAAAGGGAAAACCAAAAGTTTTCCCTTTTTTTTATGAATTTGTCTCGTCCTGAAATAGCGATACACAAAAAAGTATCGTATGAATAATTACTCAAAACGCACGCAAAAAGATTACACACTAAGTTTTAAGCTTGGTGTAGTCAAAGAAGTTGAATCGGGCATTTTTTCAGTAACATCTGCCCAAAGGCACTATGGCATTCAAGGGCGTTCTACTGTTGTTAATTGGCTTCGAAAATATGGTAACTTTGATTGGGAAAATCAAACACCATCGAATATGCCAAAGACACCTGAACAACGCATTATGGAGCTTGAGGCCAAGGTTAAGCTTTTGGAAAAGCAGAAAGCCCAGCTTGAAAATCAAAATCATATATCCGATTCTAAAGCAATCATTTTTGATATGATGATAGACCTTGCAGAAAAAGAATATAATATTGATATTCGAAAAAACTTACCACCCGGACAATCCAATCCTTCAGTAAAAAAAGGCAGGAAAGCATAAGCTTTAGCTGTGGTTTGTTCGGGATAGACAGGCAGGTTTATTATCAGAGCATTAAGCGCTCCAGATTCAGGAGAACCCGGGCAGAACAGGTTGTAGTGCTTGTAAAAGAGCAGCGCATGGCCCAGCCCAGGATTGGCACACGTAAACTCTATCACATACTTAATAATAAGCTTAGGGAGTTAAAAATAGGCCGGGATAAGTTCTTTGGTATTTTAAAAGCAAATCATTTATTAATAAAGCCAAAAAGGAGTTATCATGTTACTACATGGTCACACCATCGCTTTAGAAAGCATCCTAACCTGATAAAAGAACTTGATATTACTAAACCGGAACAAGTATGGGTGTCCGATATTACATACATCGGAAAGCGTGATAAACCTTGTTATTTAAGCTTAATAACAGATGCTTATTCTAAAAAGATAATGGGATATGATGTATCTGATTCCCTGAGTACACAAGGCTGTATTAATGCTCTTAAAATGGCTCACAAGAATAGGATGTTTAAGTCTGAATCATTGATACATCACTCGGACAGAGGAATACAGTATTGTTCAGATGAGTATCAATACTTATTAAAGAAATGTAATCTAAAGTGTAGTATGACTCAAAACTCAGATCCTTATGAAAATGCAGTAGCGGAAAGAATAAATGGTATATTAAAACAGGAATTTATGATTGATACTTATCATCTTGAATTAGTATTAATGGAAAAACTGGTAGCAGAAGTTGTAAATAAGTATAACCAAATCAGGCCACATTGGTCAAATTACATGCTTACTCCAAATCTGATGCACCTGCAAAATAGTATCAAAATGAAAACATATAAAACAAAAAACAGAAGCAACCCGAAAGCTACTTCTGTCTAAAAAATGTATTTTTACTAGTATTAATCCTGTATCGTTATTTTAGGACTAGTCAATTTACTTAATATTACTCTCCGAAGAAAATATCTCAGTTATTTATCTTTTCCATTCAAGCATGTATAGTAGTTTATTAGCCACAATATATGGGCCGTGCAATATCCGTACAATTTAGAACATAAAATATTTGGGCATTAGATAAGCTGCGATTTTTACAGAATTTTTCAAAACAAAAAACCCCCAGTAATACTGGGGGTTTGCGGTGTGGTCCCACCTGGGCTCGAACCAGGGACCACCTGATTATGAGTCAGGTGCTCTAACCAACTGAGCTATAGGACCGCTTTCGTGGGTGCAATATTAGTACTATTTTTAATTCAAACCAAATGTTTAAGCGAGTTTTCTACTCTTTTTTTTGAAAAAATAAATAACTCACACAGTATCAAACACCTTACTCAGCAAGTTCTGCGGCAACTAATTTAAAATGTTCCCGTAACTGAAGCCTGGCTTGCTGTTTCACCACAAACGGAATGGTAGTTTCTGATGTTATAACCCGTATTTTCTTTATTAAAACAGTTTGCAGCTTTAAAAAATTGGCCTTCATATCTGCTTCTTTACCGTCTTTTTGAACCAGTATGAAGTCGGACATAAATCCTACAGGGTCGCAATCCGTAGCACTGACCTGGCTACAGGTAATTTCGCTGCCATCTTCAAGCACTAAAACTACTTTACCGCTCTCTTGTTTAAGACAACCCACACGTTTATCTCTGTGCACAATGTTTAATGAAATAAGATAAAGGCCCTTTAAGGCATCTTTTACTTTTACATCCTGATAACCGGCAGAGAAAAAAACCACACCGTTGTTTACAATTGTTTCACTTTCATCAGTGGAAACAGCTTTAGGGAGTTCAGTAAAAATAGTACGGGCCCCTGTTATACTATCTTTAACACTTACGTCTATTTTTTGCGCAAAGCACGATGCAGATAATAAAAGCGTAAAAATTAATTTATTCATCTTAGGTTGGATTTTATTTTCAAATTTATGCTAAAATTTCAACTACACAAGCTCTTCTTTAAATGGCACGTCTGCATTAAGCAGCTCGCATATTAACACTGCTAACTGCTCTTTAAAGCTTTCCAGCACCTCATGGTTTATAACATTATACTCTGTACCATCGCCTTTATAGGTAAAGCCCATAAACCCACTACGCATATTTTTAAAAGAAATAATACCGGCTTCTATCTCTAAGGCCTTAGCGTGCGGCTCGTACATAAACGCATAGCAAAGCAGCTGAATTATTTTATCGTTCTTTACCTCATGCGTTAAGCCATTCCAGTCTTTAAGGGTTACATTACCCTTTTCTACTTTTCCTGTCTTGTAATCTGTAATACGCAGCTTACCGTTTCGCTCCTCTACACGGTCTATATTACCCGAAATCAATACCGGGTAAGGCAACAGCGGGTGTTCCAGCCAGCGCTCAAACTTGGTTTCTAGAGCCAGTAGTTTTATGGCCTCCCCGTCTTGAAGTGATTTTTTCTCCTGCTTTAAAAAATTGTTTACATTCCGCTTAGCCACCTCAAATGCCAGCAGGTTTCGTCCTTTTTTTATCTCACCCTCTTTGTACACCGCTATAAACTGGTCGGTTACCGCCTTATTTGCCTGCTGTTCCATACCCTCTATATCCTGCAGGGTAAGGAAACGGCCTATAGTGGGTTTATAAAGCTCTTCCAGAGCGCCGTGTATAATGGTGCCCAGTGTATTAAGTGCTATGCTCTCCTCTACCTCATCGGTTTCGCTTATGCGAAGAATACGCTGCAGGTAAAACTGCATAGGATTACGTAAATAACCCGTTAGTGCCGATGGCGAAAAACCCTTAACAGTAGCGATCTCCTTCAATCTGTCTACAACCAAAGGTGTTTTTGCCACCTCCATAGGTTCATACGCCTTTTTAGGAAGTTCTGCATTATACAGCTTTTTAGTAATCGTATGAGCAGCGCGTTTTTCTATTTCAAGCTGGGTTAAAAAACGGCTTGGCTCGCCGGCATCCAGCCCTTCGCTCTCGGTATTGTATAAAAGGTAAATGTTTTTTGCGCGAAGCAACAAGTGGTAAAAATGGTAGGTATAAATGGCATCTTTTTCTTTAAATGTAGGCAGGCCGAGCTCTCGCTTTACATCGTACGGAATAAAAGAATTGGTAGACTTTCCGGCGGGGAATTTACCCTCATTCATACTGGTAATGATTACATTTTCAAAATCCAGCACGCGGCTTTCTAAAACGCCCATAATCTGCAGGCCGCTAAGCGGCTCTCCCTCAAATGAAACCTCGGCCAAATCTATAACCTGCTTGTAAATAGCATAGAGCACCTGCAGGCTGCCAATGTGGTGGTGGGTTTCGGCGTAATTTGTAAGCCGGTTAACCACTTTAAATATAGAATACACAAACGCCTTAGCTATTTTATCTTCATCATGGTCGTTACCTAAGAAGGATTTAAGGGCAAGCAGTATATTGCTTATGCGCGATAAGATACCAATAACATCGGTAGCATTCCACCGCTCAAAAAGCAGGGTAAAGAAATCAGATGCCTCGCCCTGGATTTCAAACAGTTTTTGAAGCGACATAAACGTAATATTGTTACCGTTTATAACCTCCCTAAGGCGCCTTGCATTTATGTAAGGTTCTACTAATGGGTGCGTAAGCACATCCAGCACTTCGCGGTAGTAAAGGGTATAACTTTTTTCGTTACGGTTTATGGCGTTTGTATGAAGCTTAAAAAGTTTTTGAAGCAATATTTGTGCAGGATTGTTGCGGCTGCTGTACCCCATGGTAATATTAAGGCTGCCCACATTTTCGGGCAGGCTGTACAACACCGGTATCAAAAGATTTTCTTCCCCTAGCACAAGGGCGGTTTTATCAAGGCTATGGCCTTCCACTTTTAGGTCCTCTATAATTTTACCGGCTATTTTAGCCTGTCCTACGGTTTTTGGGGTGCCAATGATGTGAATATCCTTTTGTTTGTCAAACTCGTTTACAACCCATTCAAATACGTTTCCGGCGTATTGTTTCCAGTCTTTTTTAAACCGGCGTACAAAAAGCCCTGCATCATGGTACGAGTCGTTAAGAAAAACATAGTCTATATCCCAATAAACCCTGGCCTGGTTTTCCAGCAGCAAATGCTGAATGATCTTTTCTTCGGCGGCATTAAGCGCATTAAAACCCGCAAAAACGAGCTTGGCACCCGTATAGGCGTTACTAAAATGCGAAAGGTTAGCCACAGCCTCGCGGTAAATAAGCCCCTGATACCCGAAACCCTTAGTTAACAGATGCGCGTAAAACGCGTCATAGTACACCGGCAGCAGCTTATAGAATTCTAAATGGCGCATCATCATATCTGTAGGCTTTTCTATATCTACAGACCAGTGCTCTATTTCCTGAATATTTTCTATATATTTAAGTACCTTATGGGGTTCCAGCAGGTAACGGTCTATTTCATTAAAATCCTGAAGCAGCGTTTTTGCCCAGTTTGCAAAGTTTTCAAACGGTTGCTGCCTGTCAGCCGGGGTTAACCCCAGGTAAACATTGTAAAACTCAAAAAGCAGTTCTATAGGGTCTGCGCTGCGTATCCCCGCCATTTCCTGTACAAAATCTTCTATACTGGTTATGGTAGGTGCAAATACGGTACCTGTTATATGTTTTTTAAGTGATTCTAAAAGAAAAACACGCGCACGCTTGTTAGGCAGCACTATGGTAATGCCGGGTAAATCCTGACCGTAATCGGCTACAATACGTTCGCTTAATTTATCAAGAAAGGTTGGGTTCTGCATATAGCAAAGCTACGCAAAAAGCTGTTTGAGAGTATTGCTGCACCGTAGTAATATTTTATTCTACATGCAGCTTTTGAAAGAAAAGCTTTGCGCGTATTGCGGCAAAAAAAATACCCCCGCATAGCGGGGGCAAGTGTAATTATCTTTGCATATTCTTTGCTTCAATGCTCATTGTAGCATGCGGAACCAGCTTAAGGCGCTCTTTGTTTATAAGCTTACCGGTAACCTTGCAAATGCCGTAGGTTTTGTTCTCAATCCTGATCAGCGCATTTTTCAGGTCGCGGATAAACTTCTCCTGGCGTATGGCCAGCTGAGAGTTTGCTTCCTTACTCATGGTTTCGCTCCCTTCCTCAAACGCTTTAAAGGTAGGCGAAGTATCGTCTGTACCGTTGTTAAGGTCGTTTAAGTAAGCACTACGAATGAGCTCCAAATCAGCTTTGGCTTTGTCAATTTTCTTCGTAATCAGTTCCTTGAACTCAGCCAGATCTGCATCTGAGTATCTAATTTGTTGCTCATCTACCATAATCAATCTATTTTGAAATTAATATTAGGGTTGTTATGTCATCAAACTCAATTTCTGTACCATTAGCCACTTCATCGCTAAAAATCAACGCATCGGTTAGCGTTTCGCTCTTTATATACGCCTCATTAGCAGTAACGGCGGCCTGTAGTACATTATTGTTTTTAAGGGTAACGGTAATCCTGTCAGTTACTTCAAAGCCGCTGTCTTTACGCAGGTTTTGTATCCTGTTTACCAGTTCGCGCGCTATACCTTCGTTTCGTAATTCGTCGGTAATGGTTATATCCAGCGCTACGGTAATACCACCTGCATTTGCTACCAGCCAGCCCGGAATATCCTGACTTGAAATTTCCACTTCCTGAGGGGTTAAAGTAATAATTTTTCCTGATACAGCAATATCTATACTACCCTTGCCCTCAAGCTCTGCAATCTGTTCTTGCGAGAAACCTTGTATCTCTTTGGAAACCAGATTCATATCTTTACCCACCTTAGGCCCAAGCGCTTTAAAATTAGGCTTAACCTGCTTAACAAGCACGCCCGAAGCATCGTCTAAAAGCTGTATTTCTTTTACGTTTACTTCAGCTCTTATCAGCTCTTCTACCGCCTCGATTTCCGCCTTCTGATTTGCGTCAAGTACCGGAATCATTACCCTTTGCAGCGGTTGGCGCACTTTTATCATTTCCTTCTTCCTTAGCGAAAGGACAAGGGATGAAATAGTCTGCGCTTTCTGCATACGGCTTTCTAACGATTTATCAACAAAGTTATCAGCATACTGGGGGAAATCGGCCAAATGTACACTCTCCGCGGCTTCTTTCTGTGAACCTTGTGTTAAATCTTTGTATAGCCTGTCCATAAAGAACGGCGCTATTGGCGCGCCCAGTTTAGCCACAGTAACCATACAGGTATACAGGGTTTGGTAGGCTGCTATCTTGTCTTGCGCGTACTCGCCCTTCCAGAAACGGCGGCGGCACAAACGCACGTACCAGTTGCTCAGGTTTTCCTGAACAAAATCACTTATGGCGCGTGCTGCACGTGTAGGCTCATAATCGGCATAAAAGCCGTCTACGTCTTTTATAAGCGTGTTTAGTTCCGATAGTATCCAACGGTCTATTTCAGGCCTTTCTTCCAATGGAACTTCAGGTTCTGAATAGGTAAAGTTGTCTATGTTAGCGTACAGCGCAAAGAACGAGTACGTGTTGTACAGTGTTCCAAAGAACTTACGACGCACCTCGGCAACTCCTTCAATATCAAATTTAAGGTTATCCCACGGGTTAGCGTTGCTTATCATGTACCAGCGTGTAGCATCAGGGCCGTATTCGGCAAGCGTAGTAAACGGATCTACCGCATTACCAAGGCGCTTACTCATTTTCTGTCCGTTCTTGTCAAGCACAAGCCCGTTAGACACCACATTTTTATACGCCACTTGGTCAAACACCAGTGTACCTATGGCGTGCAGCGTATAGAACCAGCCACGGGTTTGGTCTACACCCTCGGCAATAAAATCTGCCGGGAATGAAGTATGGTTGTCTATGTATTCTTTGTTTTCAAACGGATAGTGCCACTGTGCATACGGCATGGCGCCACTATCAAACCAAACGTCTATAAGGTCGCTTTCGCGCTTCATAGGCTTGCCAGACGGAGATACCAGTGTTATGGCATCTACCACGTTTTTATGCAGGTCTATCAGGTCGTAATTCTCCTCGGTCATGTTGCCCGGTTCAAACCCTTTAAACGGATTCTCGGTCATAACACCGGCGGCAATGGCTTTTTCTATACCGTTGTACAGCTCCTCTGCCGAACCTATGATAAGTTCCTCGGTTTTATCCTCAGTTCTCCAGATAGGCAGCGGAATACCCCAGTAGCGCGAACGGCTCAGGTTCCAGTCGTTAGCGTTTTTAAGCCAGTTGCCAAAACGCCCTTCACCGGTAGCCTTAGGTTTCCAGTTTATGGTTTCGTTCAGGTCGAACATACGCTCTTTAACGTCGGTCATTTTTATAAACCAGCTGTCCAGCGGATAGTATAGTAGTGGCTCATCTGTCCTCCACGAGTGCGGATAGCTGTGTACGTACTTTTCTACCTTAAAGGCTTTGTTGTTCTCTTTTAGGTAAATAGATATTTCTACGTCGGCACTACGCTCCGGCGCTTCGCCTTTGTCGTAGTATTCGTTTTTCACGTATTTGCCTGCAAGTTCCAGCGCCTTACCGGCAGGGTTATCCAGGCTGGTAAGGTGGCTTGTAAATTTACCCTGAAGGTCTACCAGCGGCACAGGATTACCGTGCGCATCCAGCACCAACATAGGCGGTACTTCAGGCTTGGCTTCTTTAGCTACCTTGGCGTCATCTGCACCAAAAGTAGGCGCGGTGTGTACTATACCGGTACCGTCTTCGGTAGTAACAAAGTCACCCGAAATTACGCGGAACGCATTCTCCGGATTTTGGTACGGTAGTACAAACGGCAATAACTGCTCGTAGCGTATGCCTACCAGGTCTTTACCTTTGGCTTCAGCCAATATTATATACGGTATTTTTTTATCTGCGGATGTGTAGTTGTCAAAATCAGCTGCCTCAGTACTTTCAAAATACTTACCACCAAACTGTTTGCCTACCAGGTTTTTAGCAAGTACTACGTTTATCGGCTCAAACGTATATTGGTTAAATGTTTTTACCAATACATAATCGATGTTTGGCCCTACCGTAAGTGCCGTGTTGCTTGGCAATGTCCACG
Source organism: Flavobacterium sp. RNTU_13 (assembly GCF_046614455.1). Taxonomy (NCBI): domain Bacteria; kingdom Pseudomonadati; phylum Bacteroidota; class Flavobacteriia; order Flavobacteriales; family Flavobacteriaceae; genus Flavobacterium; species Flavobacterium sp. RNTU_13. The sequence goes on from NZ_JBKJHB010000001.1 coordinate 525,453, forward strand.
GAGTAGTAGTCCAGGCAAGGATGTCTATGGCGCCAAAGCCTTTAAGGAAATCAGGCAGCGAACTTTCTATAGCCTTAAACTGGGCAACAATAGTAGTATCGGTAACATCCCGGTACGCACCCGGCTGGTTTACCTCGTGTGAACTAAGGCCGGTACCCGCCTTAGGCGAATACGGCTGTATGGTGTAGCCTTTGTACAAAAGACCTTTATCGTAAATCTGTTTTAGCAGCCACCAAACCGTTTCCATGTATTTTGGCTTGTAGGTAACGTACGGATCTTCCATATCTACCCAGTAGCCCATTTTTTCGGTAAGGTCGTTCCATACGTCGGTATAACGCATTACGGTACGCTTACAGGCTTCGTTATATTCTTCTACAGAGATTTTTGTCCCTATGTCTTCTTTAGTAATGCCCAGTTCTTTTTCGGTACCCAGCTCTACGGGTAGGCCGTGGGTGTCCCACCCAGCCTTACGTTTTACCTGATACCCTTTTTGGGTTTGGTAACGGCAAAAAATATCTTTAATGGCACGCGCCATAACGTGGTGAATGCCCGGCAGGCCATTTGCACTTGGCGGCCCTTCAAAAAACACGTATTGCGGCTTGCCTTCGCGCGTGGTTACACTTTTCTCAAATATGTTTTCCTTCTTCCAGAAATCAAGTACCTCGCTAGCCACATTTGCCAGGTCAAGGCCCTTATATTCAGTAAACTTCTTACTCATTACGACTAGGTTCAAAAAATCAATTTGCGAATGTAGTGATTTTTTTAAAGCAACAGGGATATATCAATCATAATGTGGCTAAGGTAACGTTATCATTAAAAACAATTACTTTTACGCCACAACCAACGCTATTTTTTATGCGAAAAATATTACTACTGATTTTAATCTTTACGTTAGCGCAAACAACCGTAGCCCAACGCACCCACATTGTTTACACACATGAATATAACCTCATGGAAGGCGATAAGGAATCACTGTATAAAATAGCGCAGTATCTAGATGTTAGAGATACCATTTTAGAAACCCTGGGCTACCACATTCTGCACCCGGAAATACGGCATATAGCAACCCGGATTATTGAAGAAAACACCAGTTTTTTACCAAACGAATTCCCGCTGGATTCTACGGCTACCGCTGCAAAATTTAAAGACTTCCTGCAAAAGAACGATACTAAGATATTTTTTGACGAACGAGCTAACACGTTTGTACTTACGCCACTGGAACAGCGCACCATACGCACCCAACTACGCCAGTTACCCACCGAGCGCATAGCTGCCCTGGCTAATGAAAAACAGCGATTAATGAAGTTAAACTGGGTGAAGTTTAATCAAATAGACTCGTTGGTTACAGCAAAAAACCCTAAAGCACTTTTAGCAATAGCTTCTGAATACTACCGGCAGCGTGGCCGCTACGACAGATACAATTTTGACGGTGAAAATTTTACCGATCTCTTAGAATTGCTCACCGGTATTGGCGTAGGGGTAGAAAATCGCCGGGGTACTATCATCTGGAATATAGACAAAGAATATGACAATGCTCCCATACTTAACCTGCTTATCTTTTACACCAAGCATTACAAAGATTTTAAGTGGGATGACAAAACACAACTCTTTATAAATAAAAGTTTAACCGTTGCCGCCACAGGAATAGAACAGCGCTTAGTAGAGCAGATGAAAACCAAGGATAATGACGAGGCGCTGGAAACCTTTGTAAAACTTACCGAATGCGACCCGGATCGAGTGAAGGGAATATCAGCAGAGATGGACAAAATTAAATATGAATTAAACTTTAGCATACCTCAATTCCCTGATAGATTTGCTGTACAACTGGCATATCTTACAAAATACTGCCGCGAGCAAAATATTGACTATAAAGGCAGCGCGTATTTAAAAAAGGCTATAGAGAAACTGAATAGTAAAATATCGTTTAAAGAACGTTGGGCGCTTGAAAACGAACTGATACACAACCTTACCTTAAAGGATATTACCGCGTTTGAGTATTGGAGCTTAATCAATGAAAAAAACTGGTACCTAACCAATTCGGCAGGCAGGATACTGGATATTTTTTATTCAAGACACTGGAGTGCTATTTTAACCAACCAAAAGCAATTAGAGCATTATTTAAAAAAGTCTGCCTTATTTAACCGGCTAAGTATTAACGGGATTTGCCTTGACTACCTCATAAAATTTGACGGAGCTTCGCCCGAAGTATTAAAAACACTTACAAACTTACACTCTAAAGACGCCGATGTAACGCAACGCGCCAAAATGGCTCTGGAAATACAAGGCAGGCGTTATGTAAGGCATTCTTTATCTGATATGGAAACCAAAACCTACCATGTTGAGGATTTTGAAAATAAGCTGAATGCAATACTTAAGGATTATATAGATTCTGACAAAAACACAGACACACTGACGTCATTACTTTCTGAGATTAGTTACAAACAAATCGGCATAGCACTTACACAGCTTAACAAGCTGACATTTAAAGACAACAGTAAAATCTATTCCTTCTTAAACCGGGATTTTGGTTTTTTCTTAATGGGTTATGATAAAGGACATGAAGAACGTTATACCTTCCTAAACCTATACAATAAATACACAGAGTACGAGCTTTATGCTTATTACTTGGATGAAGCAGGCATTACGTACAAAAACCCGGATGGGACCTTAGATTACGACGCTATATACGACCACCTTAAATATGATGAAACTACTGTTTTAGCAGGCGGCGGAAGCTCTAAAGATAACGGAGTATATGCAACCATAAAGCTACTCGAAATTACATTTAACACCACTCTTGGATTCTCTAATAAATACTGTAGCTCTAATAATATGTACGCCTGCGACAGCGATGTTAAGGTAATGGCTTGGCTGGCATACCTTAAAGAAAATAAGCTTTTAAAGAAAGAACATAACGAGCCACCTTCATTTCATAAGTATAAATACTCTTATAATATTTGGGGCCGCAATTATTAAGATCGTTTCATAGCTGATTATTTAAAAAACGTACAGCAGGGAATTGCTTATTTGCAACAAAAATCTCTACTTTTGTTTAAACTTTAATCAGATGGCCATTCCTTTTATATACCTCATAGATGACGACGAAGATGACCGTGAAATCTTTGGTATGGCTGTAAAAAATGCTATTCCTACTGCGTTGTGCAACGCGTATTGTAACGGGAAAAAAGCACTTAAGGCATTAAACAATTCACAAAAGCCTGATTACATATTTATAGACCTTAATATGCCACTTATGTCGGGCAGGGAAGTGCTTTTAAAAATACGTGAATGCCCCACTCTACAAGGGGTGAGCACTATTGTGTATACTACTTCATCTAACCCTGCAGATGTAGAGGAGCTAAAAAATTTAGGTGCCACACATTATTTTGTAAAGCCAAACAGCCTTAATACGCTTATCTTTGTTTTAAGAGAACTATTTTCGGGTGCAGCACTGCCGTACCTGATAAACGGAAGTACTTAAAAAACAACCCAAAAAACTACTGCGCATGGCTGATGAAAATTATATGCGTACCGCTGGCGAAACCTATCAAAAAATGGTTGCCGAGGTAAAAGACTATGCGATTTTAATGCTGGATACCGATGGCAATGTACAAAACTGGAACCTGGGTGCAGAGCACATAAAAGGATATTCAGCCAGTGAAGCCATAGGGCTTAACTTTAGGGTATTTTACCGCGAAAGCGACCGCCTGAAATTGCTCCCCGAACAACTCATTGAGGAAGCGCGGCAAAACGGGCGTGCCACACATGAAGGGTGGCGCGTACGAAAAGACGGCTCTATGTTTTGGGGTGCAGTGGTAATAACCGCACTGCATGGTAATCAGGGAGAGGTAATAGGCTTTAGCAAAGTAACGCGCGACCTTACCGAGCGAAAAATAGCAGAAGACCGCATAAACAATTATCTGCGCGACATAGAGCTACGCAACCGCCAGCTGGAAGAATTTGCCTACATAGCATCGCATGATTTACAGGAACCGCTGCGTAAAATCAGGATTTTTAGCGAAATGCTGGAAAACAGCCTTGACGACCCACAGGCAGCGCTAAAATACAGCCACAAGATTAATGATTCGGCTACGCGTATGGCTACCCTCATACAGGGCATACTAAAATACAGCCAGCTATCATCTTCGGAGCAAATAAAGGAAACGGTAGACCTTAACCATATTTTACAGGAAATAAAGGAAGATTACGAAATACAAATGTGCGAAAAACAGGTAAAATTACATACCGATACGCTACCTGTAGTAAATGCCATACGTACGCAAATGACGCAGCTTTTTGCCAACCTGATAAGTAACGCCATAAAATTTTCCTCTAAAGATCCGCTGATTACCATTTCGGTATCTGAGGCACAACCCGAAGAACTGACCGATTACCAACGCTCTGATGAAAAAGCGGTGTATGCAAAAATAACGGTAACCGATAACGGAGAAGGCTTTGAACAACAGTACGCCGACCAAATTTTTAAAATATTTAAAAGGCTTACCAGCACCGCCGGTACCGGTATAGGGCTTGCGCTGTGCAAAAAAATTGTAGAAAACCACCACGGCACCATAGCCGTACAAAGCGCCCCGGGCGCCGGCACTATATTCACTATTACACTGCCTGTTATGAGATAAACAAAAATACCACTGTAATGAAACCAATAGCCACCTACTTTGTAACCGCCTATGTTATTTCATGGACAATATGGCTACCGCTGTATTCTGAAGCTATAGGCATAGGAAAACTTCCCACACTACCCTATCACCATGCTTTGGGAGGCTTTGGCCCCATGATTGCCTCTCTTATTTGCACGGCTTTTTTTGATGGCAGGCAGGCACTGGCAGCCTTAATAAAACAGTGCTTTACCCTCCGGTATATCTCGTACGTTTTACTTGCCCTTACAAGTCCATTTATAATTGCGGGCATTGCAACCATTATAAGCCACTACGCAAACGGAACTGAAATGGTGTTTAACGGGCTTACAAAAAACAAAGAAATGGCACAAATGAGCCTGATACCGTTCTTTTTATACAATCTGTTGTTTTTTGGTTTTGGAGAAGAAGTGGGCTGGCGTGGTTTTGCGCTCCCCCGCCTGCAACAACACATGAACGCGCTGAGTGCCTCAATGTTGCTTACTGTATTTTGGGCACTGTGGCACGTATCGCTTTTTCTGTATCGGCCGGGTTACGTTACTATGGATGCCGCCGGTGCTTTTGGGTGGATACTCAGCCTTGCCACAGGCAGCGTGTTACTTACATGGTTTTACAACAGCACCAGGGGAAGCCTTTTAGTATGCGCCATATTACACGCCACAATAGATATTCCGTTTTTATCCGATTTACCTTCTACAGAGATCAACAGTTATATGGGTATGCTAATCACCCTATGGGGAATTGCCACAATTATTATATTTAAGCCTAAAAACCTGAGCAGGGAGGCAAAATATGTCGCGGAACCTAAAACGAGTTGATTAATATTTCTCACTGTAGCGGGTTATTACTACCTTACGCGCCCAAAACATCGTTGATTATACCAAACCTTATGAAGAAAATTACTTTATTGTTTTTCACGCTGCTGTTCACTGTGGTTTCGTGGGCGCAAGACTTTAAAACCATCACCTATTTTGCTAATGACAGCACCCAGCTGCAACTGGATTTATTTCTACCAAAACCTGTAGGAGGTAAAAAACAAAAGGCAAAAGACAAAATGCCACTATTAATACACGTACACGGAGGAGGATTTGCCGGAGGCACCCGCGAATGGGGCCACACCCTGTGTCGCGAAGCGGTTAAAAACGGTTATGCTGCGGCCACCATAAGTTACACCCTATATATGAAGGGGAAAAAATTTAGCTGCGACGGTATCCTTACCGAAAAAGTAAAGGCATTTCAAATCGCTGCAAACCAGCTGTGGCAGGCTACCCTATTTTTTATTAAAAACGCCGACACTTATAATATTGATACCAATAAAATTTTTATATCGGGCAGTAGTGCCGGTGCCGAAACCGTACTACACGCCGCTTATTGGGACCGCAACCTTATGGCGCTGTATCCGGGCAAACTCTCAAACAACTTTAAATACGCAGGTGTAATAGCGGGTTCAGGTGCTATTATGGACATTAACCTGGTTACCATCCCTAAGCTGGTTCCTATGATGTTCTTCCACGGCAGTTGCGATGGCACCGTACCTTACGCCACCGCGGCACACCACCTGTGCCCTACCAATGCCAGCGGATGGCTTATGCTTTTTGGGTCATACGCTATTTACAACCGCGTTATAGAGCTAAACGGAAGCGCCCAACTCTACACGTTTTGTAACGGAGGCCATGAATACAGCGATGAACTGTTTAGCAAGCAGCCCGAAAAAACCATAAGTTTTATAAAATCAGTATTGGCTGGAGAAAAAATTCAGGCGCACACTATTATAGCTACCGGAAAAAGCTGCAAAAGAGATAATTACAACTTCTGCGATTAGCAATAATGGCTATATGAGTGTTTCCCAATGTTAAGTTTTTACCAAAAACGGAAGACTTAACATTGAAATCCCGATTTTTACTTTGCTGTATGTTAATTTTGCGTTATCTTAATGTAAATAAAAATATCAACCTGTTATGAACCGAGAAGAAATGAGAGTTGTAGAATTTGTTGTAACCGAAAAAAGCAAGTCTAAAAAAGGTAAAAAAGCTTCTAAAAAAGAAGTAAAAAAGATTGGCCTTTTTCACGTTTGGGCAGCATCAGGCAAAGGCAGTAAAAAATTTACCGGCCTTGTAGAAGACGCCGAAACAGGACTGCTTATAGAGATAGGTTATAAAAACATCCGTTTTCTTAACGACGAAGAGCTGGAAATGCTTACCGATGCGGCTATCCTTGAGGCAGAAGCATTGCTGGAAGTAACCGAAACTACTCCTGAAGCAACAGAAACCACAGAAGAAGCTACTACAACCGAAGCACCGGCAGCAGAAGCACCGGCAGCAGAAGAAAAAACGGCGGAAACAAAACCGAGACGTACTAAAAAAGCATAACAGCTTATTTACATAACACTACTTTACAGGCATCCTTCCCTAAAAAAACGGGAGGGATGTTTTGTTTTTACTGATAATTTACACAACACACAGTTAGATAAGTTAAAATTATTATAATAATAACAAAACCTCTATATTTGGAGATTCTTATACAACACTAAAAAACTATATATGTCTATTTGGAAGAAAAAATCACTTTCCTCACTTCTTTCAGAAGCGTCTGACTCTGAAAAGGGACTTAAAAGAACGCTTTCTTCAGGAGCACTAGTAGCGCTGGGAATAGGTGCTATTATAGGTGCCGGGCTTTTCTCGTTAACAGGTATTGCTGCTGCCGAACACGCAGGCCCTGCTGTAACAATTTCATTTGTAATGGCGGCCGTGGGCTGTGCATTTGCAGGCCTTTGTTATGCAGAATTTGCAAGTATGATACCGGTTGCAGGTAGTGCTTACACGTACTCTTACGCTACAATGGGCGAGTTTATGGCTTGGATCATAGGCTGGGACCTTGTGTTAGAATATGCCCTGGGCGCCGCTACCGTAGGGGTAAGCTGGTCCAGGTACCTGCTGGAACTCCTCGCAAAATTTGACATTCACCTACCCGCGCAGCTTTGTTGCTCACCTTGGGAAACACTTACCGTAAACGGCCAGGTGATAGAGGGTGGTATTATTAACCTTCCTGCCATATTTATAGTTTCTATGCTATCGCTTTTACTTATAAGGGGTACTAAAGAATCTGCAACTATGAACAACATACTGGTTATAGTTAAAGTAAGTGTGGTAATTTTATTTATTGTACTGGGATGGAGCTTTATAGACGAAGCTAACTACACCCCTTACATACCAGAAAACACAGGTGTAAAAGGCGAATTTGGCTGGAGTGGTATAGCCACCGGTGCCGCTACCGTGTTCTTTGCATTTATTGGTTTCGACGCCGTTTCTACAGCAGCGCAGGAAGCAAAAAATCCACAGAAAGGTATGCCTGTAGGTATACTGGGTTCGCTACTGGTATGTACTATTTTGTATGTACTTTTTGCACACGTAATGACAGGCCTTGTACCTTACTATAAATTTGCAGGCGACGCTAAACCGGCTGCAACTGCTTTTGCGGTAACAGGCTACGATTTCCTTCAAACAGGATTAATCATAGCTATCCTTGCAGGTTACACGTCTGTAATACTTGTAATGCTTATGGGCCAGAGCCGCGTATTTTACTCTATGAGTAATGACGGACTACTACCAAAATTCTTTAGCGATATACATGCAAAATTCCGCACGCCATGGAAAACAAACCTTTTCTTCATGGTGTTTGTAAGCATATTTGCAGGATTTGTTCCTGTAAGCGACTTAGGCCACATGGTAAGCATAGGTACCCTTCTTGCATTCTCTTTAGTATGTATAGGTGTACTTATTATGCGTAAAAAAATGCCCGATGCTCCAAGGTCTTTCCGCACCCCGTTAGTACCGTTTGTACCTCTTGCAGGTGTTGCGGTATGTGTATACCTTATGTATGCACTTCCGGCAGAAAGCTGGTTAAGGCTATTTATATGGATGGCACTTGGTGTGGTAATCTATTTTGCTTACGGCAAAAAAAACAGCAAAGTTGTAGAAGAAAAATAACGACAAACAAACACATAATTTCCAGCAAAATCCTGCCCTTAGTGGCAGGATTTTATATTTTAAACCAATTACTATATTTGTGTATGGAGAAAAAGGAACTACGCCAAAAATATAAAGCGCTGCGGGCAGCCCTGCACCCCGATGAAGTAGCCGACATGAGCATGGCTATAGCAAACAACCTGCTACGGCTAAATGTTTGGCAAAAAACCTATTTCCACCTTTTCCTTACCATGGAAAACCAAAAGGAGGTACATACTGATAGCATTCAGCATATATTGTGGGGGCGCGATAAGGAAATTGTAGTATCTAAATCCGACTTTGAATCTAACACCCTTACCCACTACCTGCTTACCGAAAGCACACGCCTTACCATAAACCCTTACGGTATACCCGAACCTGTAGATGGTATAGAGGTGCCTGCCACAAAACTGGATGTGGTATTTGTACCCCTGTTAGCGTTTGACCGCAAAGGCCACCGTGTAGGATACGGAAAAGGATTTTACGACCGCTTTTTAGCAGCCTGCCGGCCTGACGTAATAAAAGTAGGATTGTCGTTTTTTGAGGCTGAAACACAAGAAATACCGCATAACGATACCGATATACCGCTGGATTATTGCGTAACGCCAAACGGCATTATTTCTTTTTGAGAATACAGATGAGTAAGGTATCCTGAAATCTGAAATCTGAAATCTGAAATTGATTACTCTTTAGGGAATGCCTTTTTATTAAAAACAATCAGTATACCCACGCCTACAGATATAGCGGCATCGGCAACGTTAAAAATGGCATTAAAGAAAAGCACATCGCCCTGGCTGTTGTGTACAATGGGGAAATAGAACATGTCTACCACTTTCCCTTCAAACCACTTACCGTAATGATGCGCGGTGTCTAAAACCGCTACTTTATCGGGGAAGCTGTGGTCAAAGAGTACACCGTAAAATACAGAATCTATAATATTACCAAAAGCGCCCGCAAGTATAAGGGCTATGGCAGTAACAAGATAAGCCGACGCATTTTTTTTCACCGAATCAGCCAGCCACCAGCCTATACCGGCCACAGCACCAATACGGAAAATAGTAAGCGTAAGCTTACCGCCAAGCCAGCTCGGGATTTTAGTGCCCCACGCCATACCTTCGTTTTCTATAAACCTGATTTGAAACCAGCTAAACACATTTACGGCCTCATCCAGCCTAAAGTGGGTTTTTATGTATATTTTAGAAATCTGGTCTATAAGTAAAATTGCAACGGCAATAAGGTAAGCTCTTGTTAATGACATATCTCAATATTTCAGCGCAAAAATAAATTAAATTATCAAACTATAAGTATTAAGGGCTATTTGTTGGCAAATGTTTTTAATATGCTCCACGCAAAAACATTAATATGTGGCTAGGCCTCGTTAATGCTTCACATAAAAACATTAACAAAACTTTAACCGCTTGTTGGTTCGGCTTTAACCGAACTAACCGAACTAAACACGTACCTTTGCCCTGAATTTTTTATCAAAATAATGGAAGAGATACAAAAACAGCGTGGGGAATTGATAGAAATGTTTGGGCAGCACTTCGAAAACATAGGGCACCTCCCTCCTCTCGGCGCACGTATACTGGCTACATTAATACTGGATTCGTGTAGCAGGCATTACACCTTTGAAGACCTTACCGAAGTCATGGGCGCCAGTAAAAGCTCTATTTCTACGAATCTTAACCTGTTACTAAAAATGGGTAAGATAAGCTACTACACCCAACCGGGCGACCGCAAAAAATACTATCGCCCGTCCGACTTCAGTGAGCGTTTTGGCAACTACCTTAAAATGATTTCGTTCGAAAAAGAAATCATAGAGCGTATGCTGGACTACCGAAAAAAGACCATTACCTGTCACGCTGCCCAGTTTGAACTGGAAAAGTGTATGGCCTACAAAGAACATATCCTGGAAATGGAAGACCTGCTTAACAAAAGCATGGAACGATTTAAACAAATAGAAAAAAACGGCAATTAGCACACACATCATTCCTTACAACTATATTTTAAAAACACTTATGAAGAAAACAACCCTAATCGGCGCTTTCGCCGCATTGATATTGCTGGCTTCGTGCGGCAAAAAAGAAGAACAGGCTCCGCAGGCAGCCGGCCCTATGCCGTTTCCTGTAGCCACAGTTACCGCAGAAAACGCTGTGGTGTATAATGAGTTCCCGGCTAACTTTGAAGGTCAGCAAAACGTGGAAATTCGCTCTAAGGTTACCGGATTTATAACCCAGATACTGGTAGATGAAGGCCAAGAAGTACACAAAGGACAAGTACTTTTTAAAATAGAAACCCAGACGCTTAACCAGGATGCGGCATCGGCTAAGGCTAAGGTAGCCGCTGCTCAGGTAGAAGTAGACCGCCTTAAACCCCTTGTAGACCGTAAAATTATAAGCAAAGTGCAGCTGGAAACCGCCCAGGCTAACCTTCAGGCGGCTAAAGCAGCATACGCAAGCGTAGCGGCTAACATAGGCTACGGTACCATTACCGCACCGGTTAGTGGTGTTATTGGCGGGCTTCCGTATAAGGTGGGTGCATTAGTTAGCCCTACCACTGCAGACCCGCTTACAACCGTAAGCGACAGCCATGTAATCCGTGCTTACTTTAGCATGAATGAGACCCAGCTGATAAGCTTTGCCAAAACTTTTAAAGGCGCTACACTACAGGAAAAACTTAAAAATGTGCCTCCTGTGGGGCTTATCCTTGCCGATGATAGCGAGTACAACCTTAAAGGCAAATTGGAAACCGTAAACGGACTGGCTAACGCTACAACAGGTACCACCCAGTTCAGGGCAGAGTTTAATAACCCTGAGGCCGTGCTGCGCAGTGGTGGCAAGGGTACGGTACGCATACCTGTAACGTATAACAACGCTATTGTGGTGCCACAAAACGCGGTGTTTGATATGCAGGGCAAACAAATGATTTACGTTGTAAATAAAGACAATACAGTTAAGAGTAAAGTACTTACCATAACCAATACCAGCGGTACCAACTTTATAGTAAGCGAAGGCCTACAGGCCGGAGAGGTAATTGTAACCGAAGGTGCAGGAAAACTTAAAGACGGCATGGCCATAGTACCACAAACGGGTGCTCCTGCCCCACAAGCCGCTACTACTCCTGCAAAATAATAACCACACACACTACTTATGCTAAAAACATTTATAGAAAGGCCGGTACTGAGTACCGTAATTTCGATATTGATAACCATACTGGGTATACTGGGGCTTACTGCGCTCCCTGTAGAGCAATACCCGGAAATTGCACCCCCTACGGTACAGGTAACGGCTACCTATACCGGTGCCAATGCCGAAACAGTACTTAACTCGGTAGTAATACCGCTGGAGGAAGAAATCAACGGTGTAGAGGGTATGACGTATATGACCAGCTCTGCCGCTAACGATGGTTCTGCTAATATTACCGTATACTTTGAGCTGGGTGTAAACCCTGATATTGCTGCGGTTAACGTACAAAACCGTGTGTCGCGCGCTACAAGCAAGCTGCCACAGGCGGTTATAAACACCGGTATTACCACCCTTAAAAGCCAGACCAGCGCGCTGATGTTCCTGGCGCTTTACAGCAAAAACAAGGAATACGATGGTACTTTTGTACAAAACTATGCCAAGATAAACCTTGTGCCTAAGCTGCAAAGGGTAAAAGGTGTGGGCCAGGTAAACGTGTTTGGTGCCAAAGACTACTCAATGCGTATATGGATAGACCCTGAAAAAATGGCGTCGTACAACATTACCCCTGCTGATATACAGGCAGCACTACAAGAGCAGAACGTAGAGGCCGCACCGGGTAAATTTGGCGAAAACGCACAGGGTGTATACGAGTACGCCATTAAATATAAAGGCCGCCTTAATAAAACCCAGGACTATGAAAACATAGTGGTAAAGGCAATAGGCAAAGGTAATTTTGTACACCTTAGTGATGTAGCAAAGGTAGAACTAGGTGCATTTAACTATGGGCAAAAGAACTTTGCCATGGGTGCCGATGGTGTTGCCATAGGTATTTTCCAAACCTCAGGCTCTAACGCTAACGAAATCATAGACCAGGTAAACACCATTCTGCAAAGTGCCAGGCCAAATTTCCCTGAAGGGATAGACTACGTGGTACCTTACGATACTAAAGTATTCCTGGATGCCTCTATAGACAAGGTAATCCATACGCTTGTAGAAGCATTTATATTGGTGTTTATTGTGGTGTTCCTGTTTTTACAGGATGTGCGCAGCACCCTGATTCCGGCCATTGCGGTACCGGTAGCTATTATAGGCACCTTCTTCTTCCTCAATGTATTTGGGTTCTCTATAAACATGCTTACGCTGTTTGCCATGATCCTTGCCATTGGTATTGTGGTAGACGACGCCATTGTGGTGGTAGAGGCTGTACACGCCAAGCTGGACGAAGGCGAAAAAGATGCCAAAAAAGCTACCCTTAGCGCCATGAGCGAAATTACAGGCGCTATTGTATCTATTACGCTGGTTATGGCGGCGGTGTTTATCCCAGTTTCATTCCTTAGCGGGCCATCGGGGGTATTTTACAAGCAGTTTGCCATTACCCTTGCGGTATCTATTGTAATATCGGCGGTAAATGCGCTTACGCTTTCGCCTGCCTTGTGTGCGTTGTTCCTTAAACCACACACAGACCATGGCGAACACAAAAAGAAAAACCTTAAAGACCGTTTCTTTACGGCGTTTAACAGCGGTTTTGATGCCATGAACAACAAGTACACCGGCTCCCTTCGACGCATGGCAAAAAATAAATGGGTTACAGGTATTATACTGTTTGTTTTTATAGGCATTACGTATTTCCTTTTTGCCACTACACCAAGCGGGTTTATACCGAATGAAGACCGCGGGAACATTATGGCCGACATTACCCTGCCGCCGGGAACCACGCTGGAACAAACCCAAAAAACGGTAAACAAGCTGGACAGCATCCTTGCAAGTATGGATATTGTAGAGTCGCGTATGAACATTGTAGGTTTTAGCTTACTTAACCGCGTAAACGGTGGTAGCTACGCGTTCTCTGTTATCCGCCTTAAAAACTGGAGCGAACGCACCGAAAAAAACCAAAGTGTAGATGCTGTAGTGGGCGAACTCTTTGCCCGTACTGCCGGGTTTAAAGATGCACGTGTGCTGTTTTTTACCCCGCCAAGCGTACAGGGCTTTGGTAGTGCCGATGGTTTTGAGTTTAAAATACAGGATACCGGAGACGACGACTGGGCTACCGTAAGTAAGGTAAGCAACGAGTTCCTGGCCGAACTGAGCAAACGCCCTGAGATACAGTATGCGATAACCAACTTTAACCCGGGCTTTCCGCAGTATCAAATGGATATAAACGTGGAGCGTGCTAAAGATGCAGGCGTATCGGTAAGTACCATATTTAATACCATGCAGGGATACTACGGAGGTTTGTATACTACCGACTTTAACCGTTTTGGTAAACAGTACCGTGTAATGATACAAGCCGAACCGGGACAGCGCGCCGATGAAAACTCAATAAATAAAATATACGTTCGTAACGACAAAAATCAGCAGGTAGCCATAAGCCAGTTTGTTAGCTTCAAGAAAATTTATGGCCCTGAAGCGGTGGCAAGGTTTAACATGCTTAAGGCCGTAAACGTAAACGGTAAAAGTAAGCCAGGCTACAGTAGCGGCGACGCGATTAAGGCCATTCAGGAAACTGCGGCAAAGCACCTTCCTAAAACATACACCTATGAGTTTAGCGGCATGACCCGTGAAGAAATCATAGCCGGTAACCAGGCTGCAGGGGTGTTCCTGCTGAGTTTAATATTTGTATACTTCCTGCTTAGTGCCCAGTACGAAAGCTATATAGTGCCGCTTTCGGTACTGCTATCGTTACCGGTGGGTATTGCCGGAGCCATAGGCTTTGTAAAACTAGCCGGGCTGGAAAACAACATTTACTTCCAGGTGGCGCTTATTATGCTAATAGGCCTACTTGCTAAAAACGCCATCCTAATTGTAGAGTTCGCCATGCAGCGGCGCAAGCACGGGCTTAGCCTGGTACAAGCCGCTACAGAGGGAGCCCAGGCGCGTTTAAGGCCTATCCTTATGACCTCGTTTGCCTTTATTTTCGGGCTTATGCCTCTTGCTCTTGCCAGCGGTGTAGGTGCCGTGGGTAACAAGAGTATAGGTATGGGTGCCGTAGGTGGTATGCTTATAGGTACGGTATTCGGGGTATTTGTAATCCCTATACTGTTCATTATTTTCCAGGGCTTACAGGAGCGTATTTCGGGCAAACCGAAAGCGGAAGACAACAATGAGAAAGAAGAAATCCCGGTAATGGAATAACGTTGAGATCATCATGAAAAAAAATCTTTATAAAATAGTTTTATCGGTTACCGCCGGGTTACTGCTACAGTCCTGCTTTACAGCGAAAGACTACAAGCGCCCCAGCGTAAAAGCCGAAAACCTGTACAGGACAGAGGTAGTGGCACAAGACAGCACCTCATTAGCCGACACTAAGTGGGACAAACTTTTTACAGACCCACAACTACAGGAACATATTAAAACAGGCCTAAAAAATAACTTTGATGCCCGCGTTGCATTACAAAACATAGCCACAGCCGATGCGTACCTTAAGCAAGGTAAGGCAGGCTTCTTTCCTACCCTTAGCGGCACGGCAAGCTGGCAGCACCAGGAATTGGCTAAAAACAGCCAGTTCGGGGCGTTCTTTAATGGTTCGTTGGATACCTACCTGCTTACGGCAAACCTTAGTTGGGAAGCCGACATTTGGGGTAAAATACGCAGCAATAAGAGGGCGTACAATGCTACCTACCTGCAAACCATAGCGGCTAACCAGGCTATAAAAACAACCATTATAGCTAATGTGGCCAGTATGTACTACCAGCTCTTAGCACTGGACGAACAGCTTAAGGTAGCCGAAAACACGCTGCAAAACCGTGTAGAAAGCATAGAAACCATTAAGGCTTTAATGGATGCCGGTAGTGCTAATGAAGTGGCGGTAAAACAAACCGAAGCCCAGAAGTACGCTACCGAGATTACTATTGCCGACCTTAAGAACAGTATAACGCTTACCGAAAACAGCCTGTCGTTACTACTGGGTGAAGCACCGCACAAAATAGCACGTGGCACTTTTTCGGCACAGGTGGTAAACCCAGAGATTAAGTTGGGCTACTCTGCGTCGCTGCTTAAAAACAGGCCCGATGTAATTAGTGCCGAATATGGCTTAATCAATGCTTTTGAACTTACCAATGTGGCCCGCAGCGCGTTTTATCCTTCGCTTACCATAACGGCACAGGGTGGTTTACAGAGTATAGACCTTAAAACGTGGTTCAGTGCTAACTCGCTTTTTGCAACTGTGCTAACCGGCTTAACGCAGCCTATATTTAACCAAAGGCAGATACGCACCCGATACGAAGCGGCTAAGGCTACTCAAGAGGCAGCGTATGTAAAGTTTGAGCAATCGGTAGTAACAGCAAGCCGCGAGGTAAGCGATGCACTGGCGAACTACAAAAATGCTGAGGAAAAAATAAGCCTGTATGAAAAGCAGACCGATGCCCTTAAAAAAGCCGCCGATTACAGCGACGAACTTTTAAATTACGGCATGGTAAACTACCTGGAAGTACTTACGGCTAAGAACAACGCACTTAGCAGCGAGCTAAGCCTTATAGATATGAAATACAAAAAACTTTCGGCTACCATAACCCTTTATAAGGCACTTGGAGGCGGCTGGAAGTAACAGCAGAATTAAGAGCAATCTTAATTTCATATAGATTAATTGTTTGTTTTATGTACGCCGCCCGGAGCAGGAAACTGTTTCGGGCGGCTTTTTTGTGGCTATCCTCTTGTATAGTAACGGCATAATATCTTATCGTTTGATTAAAATGATAAGATATTATTACTAACTAATCGTAAAAAATCATAAATTCGTCTTAAAATTTGCTAAAATGAAGAAGAGTTTATTGTTTGCACTGTTGCTGTGCCCCTTACTCCACTACGGGCAGGCACAGTTTGACATTGCCCGAAAAGGCACCGTAGCTGAACTGGAAAAGCTTGCTGCAAAAGACAAATCGGTAGTAAATGCTGTAGACGCTAACGGTAACAGCATGCTTATATTGGCGTGTTACCGCGGCAACACCGATGTGGCAAAGTACATTGCCGGTAAAACAACCGACATTAATTACAAAAGCAAACAGGGTACCGCCCTTATGGCTGCTGTAATGAATGGCAATGTGGAACTTGTAAAATTCCTGCTGCAAAAAGGTGCCAAAGCGGATGTTACCGAAGATTCGGGTAAAACAGCACTTATTTACGCGGTGTTTTTCGGAAAAACCGATTGTGCCAAAGCGCTCATAGCTGCGGGTGCTAATAAAGGCATAAAAGACAATGAGGGTAAAACCGCCCTGGACTACGCTCACAATTCCCAGAATACAGAACTCATAATTCTACTTGATAACTAAAACAAAAAAACGCATGAAAAGAAAATTCCTAACACTGGTTGCGCTTACTGCAATGAGCGCTGCATTTGCACAAACAAAATCAACCGGCACCGTAACAATAGGCGGTATGACTGTAAAAATCGACCTTGATTCATCTGCAAACCTTGCAACGTATACACTTACCGGGCCATCTAACAAATGGTTTGCCATAGGGCTTAACGCTACTTCTATGAGTAGCAATACAGACATAGTACAATACGGCACATCGTTATTAGACAGGTCTTTGCCCGGCGGACACAGCGCACCTACCACAGACACCACAA
The DNA here is from genome assembly GCF_046614455.1 of Flavobacterium sp. RNTU_13. NCBI lineage: Bacteria > Pseudomonadati > Bacteroidota > Flavobacteriia > Flavobacteriales > Flavobacteriaceae > Flavobacterium > Flavobacterium sp. RNTU_13. The sequence continues at coordinate 542,863 of NZ_JBKJHB010000001.1, forward strand.
ATAACCTTACCCTTGTTAGCAATGATGTAAGCGGAACCACGCGCACTATAGTAGCTACACGCCCGCTAAGCACCGGCGATAGTAAAGACTATACCTTTAACTACGACACCATTACTACCCTTAATATTATTTGGGCTATAGGGCCAAACACAACCGTAAGTTCAGAACATGATACTAAAGGCACCTCCAGGCTAACGTTTAGTACGGTAGCCGGTGTAGAAGATGCTGCTAAAGTAGAAAACCTTTTGGTATACCCTGTACCTGCTTCTAACACTGTTACCATAAGCAACCAGGCAGGTTTACTTATAGATACCGTAAGGATATTCGACATCAATGCACGCCTTGTAAGAGAACTTTCTCCTGCAAGCAAAGATGAAACTACTGTTATAGACGTAGCTTCACTTGACAACGGCACCTACTTTGTGGAAATCACGGGTAACGGCAACAAAACCGTGAAAAAAATACAAGTAAAACACTAATGAGCAAAACGTTTAAAATAGCACTTGGCGTTATAGCCGTTGTTCTCATAGGGGGCTTTGCCGGTTACAAATATGTAATGAGCGGCGGTGCCCGCCATGTAGAAACTGAAGATGCCGCGTTTACCACAACAGCGGCTCAGCTTACTAAAGAGTTTGGCGAAAATGAGCAGGCAGCGTCTAAAAAATACCTGAATAAGGCCGTAGCGCTTACCGGCGAGGTAACGGCTGCCGAAGGTAATACCGCAACGCTAAACGGCACTGTACTATGTACCCTGCATGATTCTACAGCTACTGCAACGGTAGGCGCACCCCTTAGCCTTAAAGGCCGTGTTGTGGGCTATGACGACCTAATGCAGGAAGTACGCCTGGATGAATGCTTTATTACCGAACAGAAAAAATAAACACACTATGAAATATTTTAAGATGTTAGTTGCCGCACTGCTTGTGTGTGGCGCTGCGCATGCTCAGGACGATCTTTTAAAAGACCTGGATTCTACATGGACTCCTAAGGCCGATGCAGCAACCGCTTTTAAAGGAATACAGATATGTAGTATGCAAAGCACCAAACTGGCGGCAAAAAAAGAGTTTTACTTTGTGGTATCGCACCGTTTTGGTGACCTGCAATACGGGCTTGATAATTTCTTTGGGTTAGATAATGCCTATACAAAACTGGGCGTGATTTATGGCCTTACCGACTGGCTTTCGGTAGCGGGTTCAAGGCATACGTATAATAAAACCTACGAACTGGCTGCCAAGTACAGGCTTGCCCTGCAAAAAGAAGGCGGTAGCCCGGTAACTGTAGTAGGCTACAACACCTGGGATATTAATTCTAAACTAGAAAAAGAAGAGTACCCAAACCTTAAAGCTACAGACCGCTTTGCATTTTCTACGCAGTTACTGATTTCAAGAAAAATAAACGACCGCGTGTCGTTAGAACTGGCTCCGGTATACGTACATAAAAACTTATACGAGCCTGCCTACGAAAACAAAGACCAGTTTTTAGTAGCGGCCGGTGGCCGGTGCAAAATAACCAAACGCATGAGCATTAACGCAGAATATGCAGCAAGGGTAAACACCCCCGAAAGCACTACGCTGTACAAAAACCCACTTACCTTTGGCCTTGATATAGAAACCGGTGGGCACGTATTTCAACTGGTGTTTAGCAACAGCCAGCCTATGAACGATGTATCTTACTTTACAAACGCGGCCGGAAACTGGGGCAAAGGAAGTGCGTTCTTTGGGTTTAACATGTACAGGGTTTTCTAACTAAAAAATTGCAAGAAGATGAAATCAAAACATATAATCACACTGGGTGTTATGGTTAGCATCCTTTCGGGTGCCATAACACTGTTTACGTCATGCGATTCGCATACGTATGAAGAGGCTGCCGGCCCGGCGGTACCAAATCCCGTATATACTAGTAACATTAAACCCATTTTTCAGAATAACTGTGTAAGCTGCCATAGCCAAACCTACGGGCAGCAACCGTACTTTGAAACCTACGACCAGGTAAAAGAGGAAACCCTTAACGGCGATGTGGTATGCAGAATAGACGACCAGTCTTGCGGTAGCGTAATGCCTACCACCGGCAGAATGGCACAGCCCTTGATTGATCTGATTAAAACCTGGAAGGCAAACGGCTGCCCGGAACAATAATATTTAAAATAGCACTACCATGAAAAAGATAATAATAGCCTGTACTGCCCTGCTTATGGGCTACGGTGCCATGGCGCAAAAAGCAATAACGCGTACCGGCGAGGTTAAATTTGAAGCCAGTATGCCTTCGCTGGAAGAAATCGCGGCTACAAACAGCACGGTTTCGGCAGTGCTGGATAAAAACACCGGAGAAATTGCTTTCCTGGTGCTGGTTAAAGGGTTTAAGTTTAAAGTGCCTTTGATGGAGGAGCACTTTAACGAAAACTATATGGAAAGCGACAAGTACCCTAAAGCATCGTTTAAAGGGAAAATCATAGGGTATGATAAAAATGCCACTACCGAAAAAACATACGATGTAGAGGGCGACCTTACCATACACAACGTAACCAAAAAGGTAAAGCAGAAAATAACCATAAAGCCTGCCGGAAAAGACACTAACGGCACGTTTTCGTTTAGTGTAAAACCACAGGATTATAACATAGCCATTCCGGCACTGGTAAAAAATAAAATTGCCGAAAACGTAAAAATAAACGGCAAGTTTACCCTTACCGAGAAATAAGATTTAAGCGCTTTTTTTGACAGAGGTTGTTTGAATTGTGCTGTAAAAAACTACTTTTGCGCCACAACCAAATAATTTTCCGATGAAAAAAATGTATCTGGTACCGGTATTATCGTGTACTCTACTATTAAGCAGCTGTGCCACAATTGTCTGTGGCTCAAAACAAACCATCAGCGTAGTTAGCAGCCCTGCAAAGGCCGATGTAATTGTAGATGGAACTTTTGAAGCCCGCACGCCAGCAAACGTAACGCTGGAGCGCAAAAAAACACATACACTTACAATTCGCCTTCAGGGTTATAAAGATTACGAAGTAAAACTGGAACGAAAGTTTAATGCCTGGTATATTGGCAATGTTGTTTTTGGCGGCATTATAGGCCTTATAGTAGACCCTATCACGGGAGCTATGTATAAGCTTACACCAGACAAGATAAACACTGAACTGGGACAGAGTACAGCATATAAAAACGGAGCCGTACAGGTTAATGTTGCTTTAGAACCCATAAACGGATCACTGGAAAAAATAGGCCAGTTAGAGCGACTGTAAATTGTAAAAATAATAAAAAGCCCTGCCGCAATGCAGGGCTTTTTGTTTAAAACTATTTTCTTTATTATAAGATTATTTTCTAATATTTAATTTACTTTGCACTAATAATGTGCGCAGGTAATGAAAAAGGAAATTAAGGGGCAGGGAGCCGTACAAAATATACACAACCGCTTTATACAGCACCGGTACGAAAAATCCATTTACGATGATGATTTTGAAGAAACTGTAGCCAAAACAGAACTACTGGAAGTATTCCCGAAAACTATTGTAAATACCGTAAAAAGTCCGGACCTGCACATGATGTACAGCATGAACCCTTACCAGGGATGCGAACATGGCTGTGCTTACTGCTTTGCCCGCCCCACGCATGAGTACTGGGGGTACAGCGCCGGGGTAGACTTTGAACGGAAGATAATGGTAAAGAAAAATGCACCCCAACTGTTAGAACAGTTCTTTAAAAAACGGGGTTATAAGGCAGAGCCCATTCTCTTGTCCGGAAATACCGACTGCTACCAGCCCGCAGAGCGAAAAATGGAAATAACCCGCAAAATGCTACAGGTGTGCCTGGACTACCGCCACCCGGTGCATATACTAACCAAAAACGCGCTGGTAACCCGCGATATAGACATTATACAACCCCTGGCAGAGAAAAACCTGGTTACCGTATCGCTCAGCATACCTACCATAAACGAGGAGCTACGCCGAAAGTTGGAACCCCGAACCTCATCGGTACATAACAAACTGCAAGCCATAGAAACGCTTTCAGGTTACGGCATACCCGTACACATTATGGTAGCGCCCATTATCCCGGGGCTAAACAGTATGGAGATACTAAACACGCTGAAGGTTATTAAAGAAAAGGGCGCGCTGGATTTTGGCTATACCCTGGTACGGTTAAACGATGCGGTTGAGCCTATTTTTATCGACTGGCTACAGGAGCATTACCCTGACCGTAAGGACAAAGTATTACACCACATAGAAAGCATGCACGGCGGCAAGCTGGGCGAAAAAACCTTTTTTAAGCGCCGCAAAGGCGAAGGCAACATTGCAGAAATGATACATACCACGTTTAGAGTGGGACGGCAAAAGTATTTTTCGGGCAGCGTTTTCCCGGAACTGCGCACCGACCTTTTTGATGGCACCAAGGGCGAACAGCTGAGTTTGTTTTAGTGTTTGGCTCGGTTTTTGAAAGATTTTTATAAACCAATTATCAAAAACCGTTTCCTATGAAAAAGCTGTTACTTTTATTATTGAGCCTTACGCTGTTTGCATCGTGTTCAAATGACGACGACACTGTGGATACAAAACCACACGGCACAATATCTTTTGATTTAAACGGAGAAAAAGTTGTACTTACTGATTTATACGAGAATGATCTTAAAAGAACGGGCGGAGAGAAATACGGTATACAACTTTACGGGGTTAATTATTTGGAAGAAAACAAAGATTTCCCCAAATATACATTTCAAATGTACCTGGAGGGGCCAAATGAAATCGGCATCTATCATCTATCCAAAATAATGATGGATGTTCCGGACAGACCTAACGGAGGGCAAGCTCAGGTGTATACCACGTACTACAATGAACCTGAATTGGTTCCTGGATTTGACCTTGTTTACAATTTGGATTTTACCGAGAAGAATAAAATTACGGGTACATTTTCGTGCGAAGTAAGTAGCGGACAAGCGGTACTAAAACTTACTGATGGAGTGATAGATTACACTATGGCAAAAAAATAAATTCGTAACAAAAAAAACGGGCGCCTTTCGGCACCCGTTCCAGGTTATCTAAAATTAAAGAAAATTATTTCTCGTTAGCATAACGCCTTGCTACTTCTTCCCAGTTAATTACACTGAAGAAAGCTTCAATGTAATCAGGCCTGCGGTTTTGGTAGTTCAGGTAGTAAGCGTGTTCCCACACGTCCAGGCCAAGGATTGGTGTACCACCACAGCCTACTTCGGGCATAAGTGGGTTATCCTGGTTTGGTGTAGCGCATACCTCTAGCTTACCGCCAGGGTGTACACAAAGCCATGCCCAGCCCGAACCAAATTGTGTAGCAGCAGCTTTGGCAAACTTTGCTTTAAACTCCTCAAACGAACCGAATGCTTTTTCTATAGCAGCCTCAAGTTCGCCTGTTGGCTCACCTCCGCCTTTTGGCGAAAGGATAGTCCAGAACAGGTTGTGGTTATAAAAACCTCCACCGTTGTTACGCACAGCGGCATTGGTCATATCAAGGTTAATAAGAATGTTTTCTATGGTTTTACCTTCCAGGTCTGTACCTGCAATGGCGTTATTAAGGTTAGTAGTGTACGCGTTATGGTGCTTTGTATGGTGGATTTCCATGGTGCGGGCATCTATATGCGGCTCCAGTGCATCGTATGCGTACGGTAATTTTGGTAATTCAAAAGCCATGATTATCTTGGTTTAAAAGATTAGTATTAAATTTTAAATCAAATTTAGGGATTTTCGGGGTTACAAAAAATAACAATTTGTAAATATTTAGCACCCCGGTTAACAAATCCACATTTGCAATACCTGCTTTTTTTAATAATGCCGTAAAACTTTGGTAACCTGCCCGGTACCTAATACTAATACATTTGTTTTTCACACCATTACCTTAAAACAAATATGAAAAACAAATTACCATTTGCCACATTTGCCCTTATGGCAGCCGTTCTTGCATCGTGTAGCAGCAACGACCTTACCCAAACCACCACTGCCAAAAAACACACTACCGCAACAGGTAAAATATCGGGTGCCACCGTACTGGGAGCACCGGTAGCCGAGGCCAAAATATACAAACTGCTTCCGGGCTATAACAGTTCAGACGTTTTTGAGGCCAGCGGGGTGCAGTACCTTGGCGGCTACTTTTACGTAGCCTGCGATAACACGCAGAAAATAGCCAAAATAAAAAGTACCCTGCCTATAAACAGCTCCAGCAACTCATTACTGAGTACGGGCGCACCGGGTTCGGGGAGTTCTAATTATGAAGGTATTACGTATGAGGCAAACGGTACGCCGCACTTTTATGTAGTGGAAGAATCAGTAGCAAACGGCAGCGTGTACCAGCCGCGCATCAGCAGGCTCGATGCTTCCATGAACTACCAAAGCCGCGACTGGGCCGACTATAACTTTTCGTCATCAAATAACAATAAGGCGTTTGAAGGGCTTGCATGGGTATCGCGCGGTGGCAATAACTACCTGCTTGGGCTTGTAGAGGGCACCGGGAAAATAGCGGTACTGCTAAAAGGCAGCTCCAGCTGGAACCTGGTTACCGAAATCACCCTGCCATCATCGGTAACGTTTACAGATTATTCAGACCTTGCCATATCATCTACCGGGAAAGTGGCTATAACCGCACAGGAAGACGGACAACTGTGGGTGGGGCAATTAAGCAGCACATCATGGAGCATAACAGGCGGCACTGCATATACGTTCCCGCTGGGTAGTTCAAGTGGGGTAATAGGCACCGGAACTTTACAACTATACGGTAATGTAGAGGGTGTATCGTTTATTACCGATACGCAAATTGTGATTTGCTCAGACAAAGCCGATAGTAGTCAACCAAGCTATCAATCCTACAAGGAACAAACGGTATCAGTATTTAACCTGCAGTAATACTTTTTTTATACAAAATAGTGAACCCCCGGTTGAAAGGCCGGGGGTTTATGTTTTTAGGAGTATGTTAATTCTTATAAAAAAGAATTACTGTAATAAAAATTGCTGGGATTACTATAAGAGTATGAAATAGAAATTGAGTCGCGAAATAATACTCAATTCTAAACCTTATTACTTGTAACTGACTTAACTCATGATATTTTGGAGTCTTAGATTGCTCTAATCTATTATCAATCGGAAGATGATTATCATACTTTTCTAAAACCCTTTGATACTTATGAGATATGTCTAAAGCCATTTGTCTTTTCTTTTCGATGCTTGAATCATCCTCAAGAGTTTTAAAAATCCTCAATTCATTATATATTTCAGAAAGTTCAAGTCCACAATTATGAAAATCTCTAGCTTTTAAACTATAATCCTTGGAGTTTTCAATCTGCCCAAAGACTAGTGCGACTATCGAAAGGCTAGTTATAAGATAAGCCAATAAATTGTTGTCAACTATCGGAGAACTGATGTTGTAGACTGTTAATAATCCTGCAATAGTCAAATATACTGAAATCATATTTAACGCAAGATTAGATAATTTCCCCATACGTACAAGTCTAGAACTAGCGTTGAATCTACAACCTTTCGTGATCCAGATTTTATAATTTAGTTCTTCTAGAAATGTTTTATCAAGATAATCTTTATAACTTTTTTTAGACATAATATTTTTGGAACTTAAAGATGATTGGACTTTGGTTTTATCCAAAGATAAAAAACATCCTAAACTTTAATCTTTTCTCATCATATTTTTAGTAGTTATTCAAACCGTTAAGCAGACTGTCCCACATTCCGAAGGAATGCTCTGTGTGCTTTAAAGAAAAACCTTCGAGAAACTTTGTGTAAAAACTTTGTGCGCTCTGTGGTACAAAAACGAGATTGCCGCGCTCCGTACCTCCGCTCGCCATGACAGAGACTGAAAACTGCGAGGGCGACTGCAAACTGAAATCATAAATTAGTACCTTTACCCTATGCCAAAAACCGCTTTTTCTATATACAATGCCTCGGCAGGGTCGGGTAAAACCTATACACTGGTTAAAGAATACCTGCGCATACTGCTTACCTCCCCTACCGATGATGCCTACCGCCGCATCTTGGCTATTACCTTTACAAACAAGGCTGTTGCCGAGATGAAAACCCGTATTATCCTTAACCTGTCCGATTTTGCTAAAGACGACCCGGGACCTCGTGCCGAGATGCTCATGCAGGTATTAAATGTGGAAACCGGACTCTCATTGGCTACCATTAAGGACAAGAGCCGCGCGATTATTAAAAACATCATTCACAACTACGCGGCGTTTGATATTAGTACCATAGACAAGTTTACCCACAAGGTTATCCGTGCCTTCGCGCACGACCTTAACCTGCCCGTTACCTTTGAAGTATCGCTGGAAACCGACCTGCTGCTGCAGGAAGCGGTAGATGCCGTAATAGCCAAAGCGGGCGACGACGAAACCCTGACCTCCCTGCTGGTAGACTTTTCATTAGATAAAACGGATAATGATAAGAGTTGGGATGTAACCCACGAGCTGTTCCAAACCGGGCGGCTGCTGGTAGACGAAAACAACCGTGCCGAACTGGAGCAGTTTGAAAGCAAATCTATTGCCGACTTCCTTGTGATTAAAGACAAACTTCGGCAAACTGCCACCCAGCTTGAGGCCGAATGCGTAGCGCAGGCCAATGAAATGTTTACCATACTGGAAAACAACGGGGTAGATTTAAAGTCGTTTTCGCGCGGTACGTTCCCTAACCATATAGGGTACATTCGGGATAATGCCCTGAAACCATCGCACAAGCGCTTTTATGAGGTGGAGGAAGTTGCCATAAACAAAACGGCTAAAGACCGCGCCATAATAGAACACCTGCTGCCCGACCTTATAAGCCGCCTAAAGGCCATTTATAAGAATTACGAAAAGAAGAACTTTTACGAAGCCTTCCTTAAAAACATTACGCCCCTATCCCTGCTAAACACCATAGGCCAGGAGTTGAAGCGTATACAGGAGGAGCAAAACATACTCTCGATTTCTGAGTTTAACGCCATTATAAACAAAGAAATACAAAACCAGCCCGCGCCGTTTATATACGAGCGCCTGGGCGAACGGTACCGCCACTTTTTTATAGACGAGTTTCAGGATACCAGCCACATGCAGTGGCACAACCTGATTCCGCTTATAGACAATGCCCTGGCGGGCGAAGATGCCCATGCCGGGCGCGGCTCGCTTATGATAGTGGGCGACCCAAAGCAAAGTATTTACCGCTGGCGTGGTGGCCGTGCCGAACAGTTTATAGAGCTGGGCAAGGAAACCTTTAACCCGTTTTCTAACCCGGATAAGCAAACCGTAACACTGGGCACCAACTTTAGGAGTTACAGCGAGGTGATTAACTTTAACAATGGGTTCTTTACCTTTTTGTCAGACAGGTTTAGTAATGAGGAGTACCGCGATTTGTATGCTGCGAGTCCTCAAGCCGTTAACAGCAAAGAAGGCGGTTACGTAAATATTTCGTTTGTTCCCGAAATTTCGGAAGTTGGAACTGATGATGAGGAAGAAATCACTAAAGACGACCTGTACCTGCAGGCTACGCTGGCTACCATAGAAAAAGCCCGTGCGCAGGGTTTTCAGTACAAGGATATTGTTTTGCTTACGCGAAAAAGACAACCCGGCATACTACTGGCTAACTATCTTACCGAAAATAACATACCCATACTGTCCAGCGAAACGCTGCTGATAGAAAACGCTACTGAGGTTAAGCTCATCCTAAACCTGCTGCGCTATCTTAAAAGTAACGAGAATAAAGAGGCTAAGGCGCACTTCCTCTATTTTGCAAGCCGCACACAAACCACCCTTGCCACGCATGATTTTATAGCACAGGGTATGGATCAGCCTACAGAACAGGCATTGCAAGACTGGCTGGCGCAGTATGGCATACACATATCGTTTAGGGATTGCCGAAAAAAATCGCTTTACGAGGCTGTGGAGAGTATTATTGACGCGTTTATTAAAGAGAAAGCCAACCAGAGTTACGTGCAGTACTTCCTGGATTTGGTTTTAGAGCGCGACATACGTACGCAAAGCGGCATAGCCGACTTTTTGGAATATTGGGACAAAAACGGTTCTAAATTCAGCATACCATCGCCGGAAGGTAACGATGCCGTACGTATTATGACCATACATAAAAGTAAGGGTCTGGAGTTTCCGGTAGTTATATTTCCGTTTGCCGAAGAAGACTACAGCCGCGCCCGCCGTGATAAGCTGTGGCTGGAACTGGACGACGACACATTTGAATTTGAAAAAGCCCTGATAGACAGCAGCCGTGCCGTTACCGAATATGGTGAAAAAGCCGCCGAACTCTATAACATTAAAGCACAGGAGGAAATGCTGGACAACATCAACATCCTGTACGTAGCCCTTACCCGTGCCGAAGAGCAGCTTTATATAATAAGTGGCTTTAACTTTAGTAAAAGCGGTGCCCTGCCCGAAAATAATATGTCGACCTTCTTTATAGAATACCTTGATAAATATGCCAACTTTAGCCGGGAGGTTACAGAATATGCCTTTGGCAACCCGCAGCGGCTTTCGGCACCCGAACTGCATACGGCCGAACAACCCAAAATACAGGTAGTGCGCCAGCGCTTTAACCCGCGTATGGTAAAAATAGCGCAGCGCGAATCGCTTATGTGGGGCAGCACGCAGCAAAAGGCCATAGAGTTTGGTAACGTAACCCACGAGGTGCTTTCTTATGTAAAAACAAGGCATGACATAGATACCGCCCTTACCAAAGCCATAGAAAACGGACTTATTACCACCGGCCAGCGCGAGGATATGGAGGAAATCGTATCGGTAGTGGTAACACACCCTGAACTGGAAATTTTCTTTGCCGATGGCAATACGGTGTTTAATGAGCACAACATTATAGGCCCGGGCATACCCAACCTGAAACCCGACCGCGTGGCTATTAACGGTACCTCAGCCTACCTGCTGGATTATAAAACCGGCGCGCATAAAGACGAATACGCCAGGCAGCTTGGCGGCTATGCTTTTGCCCTTAGGCAAATGGGCTACACGGTAGAAAAGCAGACTATAGTATACATAGGCGAGGAAATGCAGATTGTTAATGTTTAATATTGATGGATGCTATAAATAAAGAAACGGAACTTGTTTATTATAAAAAGCTCGTGCTTGCCACGCTAGATTACCATGAAAAAACCGGTTTCATTAAAGGTGAGTATCTAGATCAGCTGACGGCACAAACTGAAGAGCATTTTACCAAATCAAGGCTTTCAAAACTAAAACAATGGTTTAAAGATTTATCTGAAGTATTTATTGAACAACTTGATTTTGGTTTTAATGATTTTTTACAAGAGGAGACAGGATATGATGTAAATGTATTTGAAGCTTACTTTACACGTGTTGATAAAATAATAGCCAAGGGAAAGATTACCACTGATAATCAGTTTTACGATTTAAAAAACGCTGCTGACTTAGCGGTACAATCTAATCTGTTTGATATAAAAAAAACTGAACAACTAAATAAGTTGCTTTTTGACTACGAAAACAAAAAACAAAGTCGTACAAAAAAACCAATTTAACCGAAATGAAATCGTTTCTGTAACTTTGCCGAACAACAAACAATAAACTATAAACAACAAACCCAAACTATGTATTCAAAAATCAAAGAACACCTGGCTGCCGAGCTGGAATCAATTAAAGAAAACGGGCTGTATAAAAAAGAACGCATCATTGCTTCGCCGCAGGGTGCAGAAATAACCCTTACATCGGGCGAAACGGTACTAAACTTTTGCGCTAACAACTACCTGGGGCTTTCATCGCACCCGGAAGTGGTACAGGCGGCAAAAGACGCGCTGGATACGCACGGTTTTGGTATGTCATCGGTACGCTTTATTTGCGGTACGCAAGACATCCACAAAAAACTGGAGGAAACCGTAGCCAACTTTTACGGTACAGAAGACACTATATTATATGCAGCTGCTTTTGACGCTAACGGCGGGGTGTTTGAACCGCTACTGGGCGAAGAAGACTGTATAATAAGCGACAGCCTTAACCACGCAAGTATTATAGACGGGGTACGCCTGTGTAAGGCAGCGCGCTACCGCTATGAAAACAACAACATGGCCGACCTGGAAGCCCAACTTATAAAAGCTACCGAAGCAGGCCACCGCTTTAAGCTGATTGTTACCGATGGTGTTTTCAGTATGGATGGTCTTGTAGCCCCGCTGGATAAAATATGCGACCTTGCCGATAAGTACGATGCCATGGTAATGGTAGACGAGTGCCATGCTGCCGGTTTTATAGGCGCAACCGGCAAAGGTACGCTTGAGGCAAAAGGCGTTATGGGCCGTGTAGATATTATAACCGGAACTTTGGGCAAAGCCCTTGGCGGTGCTATGGGCGGTTATACAACCGGTAAAAAAGAAATCATAGAAATACTGAGGCAGCGTTCGCGCCCGTACTTGTTTAGTAATTCGCTTGCGCCATCTATAGTGGGCGCCTCTATTAAGGTGTTTGAACTGCTTGAAAAGGACACATCGCTTCGTGATAAGCTGGAGTGGAATACCAACTACTTTAAAGATGGCATGAAAAAAGCCGGGTTTGATATTATAGATGGAGACAGCGCTATAGTACCCGTAATGCTTTACGATGCCAAGCTAAGCCAAACCATGGCCGACGAACTTTTAAAGAAGGGAATCTATGTAATAGGATTCTTCTTCCCGGTGGTTCCGAAAGAAAAAGCACGTATTAGAGTACAGCTTTCTGCAGCCCATACACAGGCACATTTAGACAAAGCGATAGCCTCATTTACAGAGGTTGGGAAATCTTTGGGTGTGATTTAACTATATTTTAAGCAGCTTTGTAGGATATATTCTGTTAATTCGTTTTGCCATTACGGTACAACCAAGTAATTTTGTAGTATATAACCTATATGTAATTAAAACAAAAAAGTATGAAACATCTAAACAAACTTTTCGTTGCTGCGTTGCTTGCTGCGGGCTTCACTGCCCAGGCGCAGAACGAGGATAACCCATGGGCAGTGTCTTTTGGTGTTAATGCTGTAAGCAACAGATTTGGTGCTTCTTCAAAATTTGAAGATCAGTTTACACACTACTTTAAAACTAAAGATACCTGGAACATTCTTCCTTCAGTATCTTACATTAACGTATCGCGCTACGTAGGTAGTGGTTTCTCATTTGGTGTTACCGGATCGGTAAACAAAATAGACAAGTGGGTAAGCCGTGAGCCGGGTACTCTTAACTACACTATCTCTAACCCTGGCGACCTTACTTACTATGCTGTAGATGGTATTATTAAGTATGGTATCCTTGAAAAGAGCTGGTTTAACCCGTACGTACACATTGGTGGTGGTTACACATGGATAGACCAAATGGGTAACGGTACAGTAAACGGTGGTTTAGGTGTAAACTTCTGGTTTAGCGATAACGTAGGCCTTACAGTACAATCTACGTACAAGCACACGTTTGAAGACCAGACTGAAGCTAACGTACAACGCCACATTCAGCACTTTGCAGGTCTTACCTTCAAATTTGGTGGTAAAGATACAGACAAAGACGGTATCTATGACAAGTATGACGAGTGTCCGGATGTAGCTGGTCCTAAGCAATTTAACGGTTGCCCTGATACAGATGGCGACGGTATAATAGACAAAAACGACTCTTGCCCGGATGTAGCTGGTCTTAAAGAGTTTAACGGATGTCCTGATACAGACGGCGACGGTATTGCAGATAAAGATGACGCATGTCCGGATGTAGCTGGTCCTAAATCACTAATGGGCTGTCCTGATAAAGATAACGACGGTATTGCTGATAAAGACGATAAGTGTCCGGATGTAGCTGGTCCTAAAGAAAACGCAGGTTGCCCTTGGCCAGATACTGATGGCGACGGTGTACTAGACAAAGATGATCTTTGCCCTAACGTAAAAGGTACTGCAGCTAACCGTGGTTGTCCTGAAGTAACTGAAGAAGTTATGAAGAAACTAAACGAGTACGGTAAAACTATCCTGTTTAACAGTGGTAAGGCTTCATTTAAAGAAGAAACTATGCCGGTACTTGCTTCTATGCTAGCTATCTTTAAAGAATACCCTCAGGCTCAGTTTAGCATTGAAGGCCACACAGATAGCGATGGTAGCAACGCGCTTAACCAAACACTATCTGAAAACAGGGCTGCTGCTGTAAGGAACTTCCTTGTAGAGAACGGTATTGCTGCTGACAGGCTAACTTCTAAAGGTTATGGTGAAACTAAGCCAATTGCATCTAACAAAACTGCAAAAGGTAAAGCACTTAACCGTAGGGTTGAAGTAAAACTTATCAAAACTGAATAGTTTTAAATAAGAAATATACCAGGAACGCCTCCACAATGTGGGGGCGTTTTTTTTATGCTATAATTTCTGTAAATTAGAGGTTTATAAACTAATCGAGTATGGAAATTAAACCCGATAAAATTCTCTTTATTAAACTAGGTGAAGGTGGAAAATATGAAAAAGACTGTATAGAAAAAAGCCAGACATTACGCCTGGGCTATCAGGAATCTAATCACCAAACCTGCATATCAAATGATTGGACAACTTTACATACTTCCTTCCAGCAACTTGGATTTAATAAAAGTGTATCGACAAGTCATACAAATCAGATCCGACTGTTTTACACAGAGGATGAAAAAACACTTTGGATTACATTTTATGCTAATAAGCTTTGGTGGTGTTTTTCCAGACCTGTAATTACTCAACTGTCAGATGGAAGCAAATCACGTCCTGTGATAGGAAAATGGTCAGATGAAGACATTTTTGGCAATAAACTGCTTGCAAGCAACATTAGCGGCAGACTACTTAAAACACAAGGGTTTAGAGGAACAATTTGCAAAGTTATAGAACGCGACTATACGTTACAAAAAATAAACAGAAAACAATCAAAAGAGATTCTTGAGGTTGAAAACGCTTTAGCAAAATTGAACGAAAAATTAGCTATCTTAATTCAGAACTTACAGTGGAAAGATTTCGAAACGCTGGTAGATCTAATATTTAGACAGGCTGGCTGGCAACGGGTAAGTGACACTGGTAAAAATCAAAAAACATTAGACATTGAACTTTTTGCCCCGGTTACTTCGGAACGATCTATTGTTCAAATAAAATCTCAATCGACACTTCGCGAGTACCTAGATTATAAAGAAGATTTTGCCCCTATGAATGATTATCACCGGTTCTTTTTTGTAGTACACTCGGCTTCAAATAATTTGGCAAATTATAAAGATAGCGGTGACTCAAACATCCACCTCTATCTTTTAGAAAAAATAACCGAATTAACAATATCATCTGGCTTGACAGAATGGGTGATAAAAAAATCATCTTAAAACCAAAACCCTACACTAACCCAGGTAAAGTGGTTGTGGGTTTCGGGGCTCCAGGAGTGTTTTACCTCTACAGGGCCTATAATAGTTTTTAGCCCATAGCCCACCGCATACCCCGAATAGGTGGGTAGTGAAAACATTTTACCCTCTTCGTACAGGTTATCGCCTATGTTAGCATAATTAGCAGAGAAGTTAAGGTGGTGCTTGCGGTAAAACTCATAGTCGGCAGTAATGCTGCCTTTTATGTAGCTGTTACCCGAAAGGCTCAGGAAATCGTACCCGTAAAAATGCCTGAAACTGTTGGTAGGATAATAACCATACCCGCCCAGTACAAAGTTAAACGTAGGCACCTGGTTATGCCCAAAGCTCATACCGGTTTCGCTTTGCAGTTGCAGGGTACAATGGTTAAACAGGGTTTTGGCAGTACCCAGCTCGCCTTTAATCAGCGTAAAACGGCTGAATTCGCCGGTATAGTCAGACGAGAAAAGGAATGCCTTTGCTTCGCCCGAAAAGTAATACCCCTGTGATGGGAAAAACTTATCATCGAGCGAATCGAATTTCAGGTAACCGTACGCGTCGCCATAGGTACTATTTTCAAGCTTAGGATTTATACCCGGTATGGTGGTCGATTCTATTTTTATATGCTTGTGCTCTACCCCTGCGCCTATAAGAAAACGCTCGGCAAATACGGTCTGGAAGTACAACTGGTTGGTAAAATCCCGGTAATCCACGTTCATGCTCTCTACATTAAGCAATTGGAGAAGCGACACGGTGGTATAGTCTGCCGATATGTTACGGTTAAAACCCGAGTAACTGGAATGGAAACCGTAACTGATATGGTAGCCGTTATCTATATAATAATCCAGGTTATAACGGGTGTTATCGCCCAAAATAACGTCTAGCGACACCACGTCGTTATGGCGCACGATGTTCTTTTGCGTAAAGTTGATAAGTATGGCGCTCTTGTACAGCGCATCATAATGAAGCCCAAACTTTATGTAGCGGCTTATGGGATTTTCACGCAGCGACAGCTTTAGTATTTCGCCACGCTTTTCGCCCTGGTCAAAACAATACCCTATGGCGGTATAGTTTTGGGTGGCGTTTAGCGTACTAAGCCCTGTATTTAAATCCTCATAGGTTATAGTACTGCCGGGTTTAAAGTTCAGCTTACCCACCACGTAAGAACGGGTGTACTTATCGAGCCCGCTTATGCGTATCTGTTCTATGTACATGGTATCCTGCACCTTCATGCGTTCCTTTACTACCGGCTTACCATTGCCTAACAGTTCTAAGGTGGTAAGTATTTTGCGTGCCGCTTCCTCACCCTGTTTTATAATCTGTTCCCCATCTTCAAACGAAACCACCGAAAACCCAGATATATCGGGTTTAATGTAAATGTCGGTTGCCTTGCGCTTTTCCTCCATTTTCTCTATCATCTGGTAGTTGTTTATCTGCACCAGTATACCGGTAGCACCTTTAATTTGGTCGCGGGTTTTTAGCGGATCCTGCACGTCTACGCCTATGATTATATCGGCACCCATTTTCTTTACCTCTTCTATGGGGTAGTTATTAGTAACGCCGCCATCTATAAGCATGCGCCCGTCTATTTCTACCGGGTTGTATAACGATGGAAACGCGCCACTGGCCAAAACAGCATCGGCCAGTATACCCTGGTTCAGCACCACTTCCCGGCCGGTTTCCACATCTGTAGCTATGCACACAAACGGAATGGGCAGCTTATTAAAATCCCGTATGTAGCGCACGTGGTTGGTAAGGCGGTTAATAGTAGTATAGTTGTAAAGCCCTTTAGAAATGGCAGTGGGCACCCCTATGCGAAATCCCTGGAACGGGAGCTGCAGCGCATAGAGTTCGTCATTCCGCTTTTCGAAAAAGTTTTTGTTTTTACGCGGGGTGTAGTCTTTTAGCAAGGCGTCGGCATCAATAGACCTGAATATAGAATCCAGCTCTCTAGCCGAATAACCCGCGGCATATAAACCACCTACAATGGCGCCCATACTGGTACCGCCTATGTAAGAAACCTCTACCCCTGCCTCCTCTAAAACCTTAAGTACGCCTATGTGGGCAAGGCCTTTAGCCCCGCCACCACTTAGTACCACACCTATTTTAGGCTTCATTTTTTTCTCCTGTGCCGATAGTGTGAGTGAAAAACACAGCAACAAGAGGAGGAGTTTTTTCATGTATTAGGTTTGTTTCAGGTTTAAGTTTGGCTTAACCTGCAAGGTTTCCGGAACCTTGTAGGTTTACAACCGCCAGCCTGGATTTTCGCTTTATCTTTCTGTTTATTATTTTAACACCTACAAGGTCTCAAAGACCTTGCAGGGGCGTGTCTGCTCGAGCTATTTCGCTTTATCCTTATAATATTCCGTAATTTTTTTGGCTTTAGCCGGGCCCACCACTTTGGCTATTTCCTCCTCGGGTGCCGCTGCCATACGCTTAACCGATTTAAAGTGTTTTATAAGCGTTACCATGGTTTTTTCGCCTATGCCCGGTATGCTTTCCACACTGGTTTGCAGGGCGCTCTTGCTGCGCTTATCGCGGTGGTGTGTAATCCCGAAACGGTGCGCTTCATTTCGCAGCTGTTGTATGATTTTAAGCGTTTCGCTTTTTTTGTCTAAATACAGCGGCACGGGGTCGCCGGGATAAAATAATTCCTCGAGGCGTTTTGCGATGCCTAAGATACTGATTTTCCCACGAAGGCCGAGGTCGTCCAGGCTTTTTAATGCCGAACCTAACTGGCCTTTACCACCGTCTATAATAATCAGTTGCGGCAGCGGCTGGTTTTCGTCGAGAAGGCGCTTGTAGCGGCGGTACACCACCTCTTCCATACTGGCAAAATCGTTTGGTCCCTCTACGGTTTTTATATTAAAATGGCGGTAGTCTTTTTTACTGGGCTTACCATCTTTAAATACCACACACGCACTAACGGGATTTGTACCCTGAATATTACTATTATCAAAACATTCTATATGGCGAGGTTCTACCGGCAGGCGCAGGTCTTTTTTCATTTGCGCCATAACCCGGGTGGTATGCCTATCGGGGTCTACAATTTTCATTTGCTTCATCTGGTCCATACGGTAAAAACGCGCGTTGCGCTCACTTAGGTCCATAATCAGCTTTTTGTCGCCCAGCTTCGGCACGGTAACCTTTACGTTTTCGCCAAGGTCTATTTCATACGGTACTAAAACTTCGCGGGTATTAAGACTAAAGCGTTCGCGCATTTCTACTACGGCTATTTCCAGCAATTCGGCATCGGGCTCGTCCAGCTTTTTCTTTATTTCCATAGTATGGCTGCGGATAATAGCCCCGTGCGACACCTGTATAAAATTAATGTACGCCATGCTTTCATCGCTTACAATGCTAAAGCAATCCAGGTTATTAATCTTAGGGTTAAATACCGTACTGCGCGCCTGGTAGTTTTCCAGCGTTTCTATTTTTTGGCGGATAACCTCAGCTTCCTCAAAACGCATTTCTGACGCCAAATCCATCATCAGCTTTTTAAAATCGCGAAGGCTTTCCTTAAAGTTACCCTTTAGTATTTCGCGTATGGCGTCTACATGGTTTTGGTACACCTGTAGCGGTTCATGGCCTTCGCAAGGGCCTTTACAGTTGCCTATATGATACTCCAGGCATACCTTAAACTTACCCGCACGAATGTTTGTGGGGGTAAGGTCGTAATTACACGTACGCAGCGGATATAGCTCCTTAATCAGGTCCAGCAGCGTACCCACGGTTTTAAAGCTGGTGTAGGGACCAAAGTATTCCGACCCGTCTTTAACCACATTACGGGTAGGGAATATACGCGAAAACGGTTCGCGTTTTATGCAAATCCACGGGTAGGTTTTATCATCTTTAAGGAGTACATTATAGCGGGGCTGCAGCTTTTTTATCAGGTTGTTTTCCAGCAGCAGGGCCTCGCTTTCGGTAGGGACAACAATGTGTTTTACGGTAACAATTTTCCGCACCATTACACGGATACGCCCACTGTCGTGCACTTTGTTAAAATAAGACATTACCCTCTTTTTAAGGTTCTTTGCCTTACCCACGTACAGCAGCTTGTCGTCTTTATCAAAATATTGGTATACCCCCGGGCTGTCCGGCAGGGTTTGTATCTGTAATTCTAAAGGCGTTTGCATAATACAAAGTTAGCAAAGTTTTTAGTGGCGGTGGGTTAAAGTCGCAGTTTTCAGTCTCAGTTTTCAGGGCTTACTCTTGTGTTAGTAACACAGAGATTCACGGAGGGAGCTCAGAGGTTCACAGAGAAGTTATTATCCAAAGTCAGCAAAGTATACAGATCGGTCAGTCGCAGTCTCAGTTTACAGGCAAGAGTAAGCAACAACGAACCATAAACCATGAACCACAAACCATTAACCACAAACTTCCCCATCATGGCGGGCGGAGGAACGGAGCGCGGCCATCTCATTTTTGCTCACTAAAGCCCGTAAAGCATTCCTTCGGAATGTGACAAGTACACAGAGGGAGCAGGCGCAATCACAGTCCGCAGGCGCAAACAATACACCGCAAACTAACCGCCATATGATTACAAATTGTTAAATTTAGCGCGGCAACAGCCAAAAGACCTGCGGGAAACCGGCAAGCACTTGCTTACGGCAATACCACACTTTATACAACATAAAGCCTATGAGCGCAAAAGAACTTACCATACTGGGAGAAACCATACTGCCGGGACAGGGCAAAACCTTAAACATGGAAATAGCCCGCCTGCATACCATGACCAAACTAAAAGTGCCTGTGATTATAGAACGCGCCAAGGTAGATGGCCCCACGGTACTGTTTACCGCAGGCCTGCACGGCGATGAAATAAACGGTACCGAAATTGTGCGCCAAATGATAGCCCGCAACATCAACAAGCCCAGGGCGGGTACTATTATTTGCATACCGGTGGTAAATATTTTTGGCTTTGTAAACCAGTCCAGGGAATTCCCCGATGGGCGCGACCTTAACCGGGTGTTTCCGGGGAGTAAAAAGGGTTCGCTTGCCAGCCGGTTTGCGTACTTTTTACTAAAGGAAATTGTGCCGCATGTAGACTACGCCATAGATTTCCATGCCGGGGGTGCCAGCCGTTTTAACGCGCCACAGATACGCATTGTACCTAACGATGCCAACCTTAAAGCACTGAGCGAGGTGTTTAACGCCCCGTTTACGCTATACAGCAAAAACATACCGGGGTCTTTTAGGAGCGCGTGCAGCAAACTGGGGGTAAAAATGCTGTTGTTTGAAGGCGGTAAGTCGCTTGACATTAACGCCGATGTTACACAGGAGGGCGTAAGGGGTGCCAAGCGGGTGCTGCATCACCTGGGCATGCTAAACCCGAAAAAGAACCTGCGCCTGGCCGAACGCCCTACGATATGCATAGAAACCTCGGCATGG
The DNA here is from genome assembly GCF_046614455.1 of Flavobacterium sp. RNTU_13. Classification (NCBI taxonomy): domain Bacteria; kingdom Pseudomonadati; phylum Bacteroidota; class Flavobacteriia; order Flavobacteriales; family Flavobacteriaceae; genus Flavobacterium; species Flavobacterium sp. RNTU_13. The sequence continues at coordinate 563,545 of NZ_JBKJHB010000001.1, forward strand.
ATGCGCGCACGGGAGTCGGGCTTGTTTCAAAACCCTACCAAGGCGGGGCAGTTTGTAACCAAAGGCGAGGTGATTGCCTGCATTACTGATCCGTTTGGCAAATACGAAAAGAAGGTACGCGCCCCGCACAGTGGCTACATAATCAACAGCAACGACTCGCCTATTGTGTACGAGGGCGATGCTATTTTTCATATAAGCGTGAAGATGGGGTGAGGGGTTTTGTTTCAGGTGTAAAGTTTCAGGTTGAAGGTTTTGGTCACAGTTTCCAGTCGCAGTCTTCCGGCTGAGTAAGAAACCATGAACCACAAACTATGAACCACAAACCACCATCGTCATGGCGAGCGGAGGTACGGAGCGCGGCCATCTTTAACTTTACGCCTTTGTAATTTTGCGAGACTTTGTAATTCAGATTTTCACGGAGAAATTATTACCCAAAGACTCTCAAAGGAAGCTCAAAGTTTTCCGAAGTTTTTTGCCATTACTTTTAAGCACGCAGAGCATTCCTGCGGAATGGGGAAAGGTCGGAGAGTGCCCAAGGGCAGTTTTCAGGATTCGTCATGGCGAGCGGAGGTACGGAGCGTGGCCATCTTATAACATAATAGTGAGGCTGCTTCGTGCCTCGCAGTGACAATACGTGGAAGTGTTATGTTATAAGGCACTAGCGGAACACTGTTTTTTATATTAGTGAGAGGATGGAGCAGGAAGTTCGACAAAATTTAAAATCCAATATTTGACACCTCATTATCCCGCCATCAATCCAAATACTTCCTTTTAAAAAGCAATAAAATCTCAATATGCCCTTCAAATATAATTGTGTGTTGTTTTAGCACAATCACTTTAGGGAACCATTGCACATCAAACAAAGCCGCATTTTCCTTGTCCATAAAAACAGTTTCCAGCCGGCTGTTGTTGGTCATTTTAAGCAGTCGTTTTGCCTTTACAATATCGGCTTGGGTTTCGTATACATTTACCGCCAGTATTTTAACTTGTTTGTTGCCACGTTGCTCTGCCTGAAAGTCGGCCACCAGAGGAAAACGCTGGAAACACTTAGCGCAACTGTTATCCCAAAAATCAAGCACAAACGTTGCAGAGTCCTCTGCCGAAATTACGTGGCTCTTCATGTTGTAATCAAGATACGTAACATGAGACGAAATATTCCGGTTAGTAGCTCCGGTAAAATTCCTGTACAGATTATATTGGCTTGATAGTGGAATAACGATATAATACGTAAAAACCGAAAGGCTTATAGCCAAAGCCCACGCGGTAATTTTTGCTGTGTTAGAGTTTTTATGGCGGAACCAAAGGCCAATACCAAGGGAAATAAATCCAGAAATTTCTATCAACGGGTAATGGAAGGCAGATGGATTCAGGAAGTATATTAACACGTAGGGCAACAGGTAAAATAAACTAAAAACAAGCAGGATATAAACATTTTTAAACGTTTTTAAAACCCCGAAGCGGTTAACCAAATAATAACCCACAAAAAAGTGAAACAACACTATAAAAGCCTGGTTCCAATTATCATTGTACACAAGTGGATTGTACAAATCGTAATTACTGAGCTGCTGAAAAATAAACTGAATAACAAATATTACTATAATAATTATGACAATTAAGAGCACAGTAAGTGCTATTTGCTTTGCGGTACGTTTCATAATTGGTTTTATTGGTTACGCAATTATACAACTATTTTAAAAAAACAATTACTTTTATTTACTTTGCAGCACAAAAACCAATCACTTGATTACAGATACCAAAATTTTAACCGAAATCAATAATCGCAGGAAGTATTTTAGCATACACTTCCCGGCTATTGAAGACTGTGGCGATAATGATAGCATTACGCTGCCTAACTCCTGTCCTGCCTGCGGTTACAACACGCTGGATTCGCGTTGGGGCTGGGAAATATGCAGCATTTGCTTTTGGGAAGACGACGGTCAGGATAACCATAATGCCGACAAGGTTTTGGGTGGGCCTAACCACTGCTATTCGCTAAATGGGTACCGCGCAAAAATCTACACATGGATGCAACGCTTAAAGTCGGGTGCTTACGAACTGAATGAAAACGAGTTGCGCGCCGGCGCAGCCTTAAACGAGTTAGACAATCTTATACAAAATAACGAACAAGACGTACACATCGTAGCAAACCAAATAAATACGGTGGGTGCGTTAGTTAAGGATTTGAGGAAAAGATTTGCTTAAGGTAGAAAATTTCAGGTTGAAGGTTTTAGTCACAGTTACCAGTCGCAGTCTTCAGGGCTGAGTACGAAACCATGAACTACAAAACATCATCGTCTTGGCGAGTGGAGGTACGGAGCGTGGCCATCTAATAATATAATAATGAGACTGCTTCGTGCCTCGCAGTGACGGTATGTGGAAAATATTTGAATTTATTGACCCAAGCGAGCGTCTTGCTTGTGCGATACTATAAATAATTCAACACTCGTGTCAGCGGGGAGCTATAATGAGAATAAGTATAATTAAAATGGCAGATAATAATTTAATATCTCCTCACCCAAATCCGTTAATTTTATACCATTCTCATCTTCATATTTTACTACGTTTTCTCTCACCAATACTTCGATTACTGTTTTGTAAAAATAATCTAAATTAAAATGTATCCCTTCCAGTTGTAATTTACCTAAAATATCAATAATTGAAGTGTCATTAACAGCAAATATTAGTGTTTCGAATTGCTGAGAAGTTAATCCCGTTAAATTTTCAATTCTCTTAATGAAATGATCGATAATTGTCCGCAATTTATGATTATCATTTTTTACACCTCTCACCTCATTTCTTAAGATTTCCAAATTGTCTGTGGTCGTTACAAGTTCATTATTAAGGGATGTTATCGTTGAATTATACGACTCTATTGAACTAGTTAAACTAGATCTCTCATTGTCAAACTGTTTATGCAATCCAACTATATTATTATTAAGTTCTGACACTTTAGCTTCCCATTCCTGTATTGTCTTACTTCCCGATTTCGCTTGGTCATATTCAAATTCATGAATTGCTATTTCTTTCTTTTTTTCCCAAGTTTGTAATGCTTTTTCATCCCGTATGTCCTGCCGCCAACGATTTATAAACTTCAATATAAAGTCTAATCCGAGCATTACTCCTGGCGCAATAATTGAAATTAAAATAGCTTTAACCAACGGCCACAAAATACGACCAATAGTTTGTCCAGCATAAGTAGTATTTATAAAATCTATTCGAGCTTCAATAGGTTTTGTGGATAAGAAAAAAATCGCTAATACATCCCAATTATAAATGATCAAAATAATTCCGTAAACGGTAATTATGGGATATCTTAAACGTTCTCTAAAAATTTTTGCAATTTCGTTAGTGGTTACTTCCATTGATAGTTGATTAATTGGGCTAATCAAATCTACTAAATTTCAACAAATAAATATCAGAAATCAATTTTCTATAAATTCGTTGTAAGTTATAACAAAGACTGCCGCGCTTCGTACCTCCGCTCGCAGTGACGGGGCGGGCAAACCATACCGAATGTAACTGCCATCAACCAAAAACTAACAACCAAAAACCACTCCGCAAAATTACAACCCCATCGCTTAAAAAGTACTGAAGGCAGTTGTTCAGTAAAATCCAATTGAGTGAAACTCCCAACAACTGACAACTGACAACCAACAACTAAAAAACCGAAACGACGTACTAAAGGCTGTTGTTCAGTAAATGCCTGCGGAAAATGCGGAAGAATAATGGCGGTTTTTAAAATACGTAATTCCGTTATCCTGTTGTTTTTCAGACCAATGAGTATATTATCAAAACGGCGTTTTTTAGAAAATTTCTGAAAATTTCTTCCCAAAAGCGGAATATCTCCCTGTTGATAACTTTTTCTGTAAGATTTAGCTAATAAGTGACGAAAGTCACAACACTAGGGGTAGTTTTTGTTATTAATATAACAATCTCATCAGCCCTAAAACGATTTACATTATCGAATATTTATTTTTACCTCAAAAAACAAATGTAAAATTAAATTTTTACGATATTTGTTATATGAAACCGCAATGGCAGGGCTTACTACCGCACCTTAAGTTCCTTATTAAAAGGAACCCGGAATGATTTTGACCCAAACTTCACAATCATTGCTTCATTTAATTCACTAATTTTAAGACGATTATGCCAATATACCATAAATTAGGTAACATTCCGCAGAAGCGCCACGTACAGTTTGAAAAGCCTGAGGGCGGACTGTACTACGAGCAGCTTTTCGGTACCGAGGGCTTCCACGGGCATTCAGCCTTGCTGTACCATGTGCACCGCCCTACCCAGGTTAAGGAGATACTGAAATCGTATTCTGTAGCACCTAAAATTGCCATAGACAAAAACATTAAGTCGCTCTTATTCAAAGGCTTTGAACTAAAACCGGAAGCCGATTTCCTGGACAGCCGCAAGGCCATGCTGGTTAACAGCGACTGCATTATAGGGCTTGCTGCCCCGCAGGAGTCGCTACGCAGCTACTTCTACAAAAACGCAGATGCCGATGAGATGCTTTTCATACACCGTGGCACGGGTACCCTGCGCACGCTTATGGGTAACATTCCGTTTGAGTACGGCGACTACCTGGTAATACCGCGCGGCATGATTTACCAGATAGATTTTGACACTACAGACAACCGTATTTTTTACGTAGAGTCTACCGCACCTATCTATACGCCAAAGCGTTACAAAAACGCAAGCGGTCAGCTACTGGAGCATTCGCCGTTTTGCGAGCGCGATTTTAAACTGCCTGTAACCCTTGAAACACACGACGAAAAAGGCGACTTTATCGTTAAGATTAAAAAGGAAGGCATGATGCACGAAGTGGTATATGCCACGCATCCGTTTGACGTTATAGGCTGGGATGGGTACAACTTCCCGTATGGGTTTAGTATTCATAACTTTGAGCCTATTACCGGGCGTGTACACCAGCCGCCTCCGGTGCACCAAACCTTTGAAACCAGCACGTTTGTAGTGTGTTCGTTCTGCCCAAGGCTGTACGATTACCACCCTAAAGCCATACCGGCTCCGTACAACCACAGTAACATAGACAGCGACGAGGTATTATACTATGTAGATGGTGATTTTATGAGCCGCAACAACATAGAGCAGGGCCATATTACCCTGCATCCTAAGGGTATACCTCACGGGCCTGCACCCGGGGCTATGGAACGCAGCATAGGCAAAACGGTTACCGAAGAGCTTGCAGTTATGGTAGATACCTTCCGTCCGCTTATGGTTACCGAGGAAGCTATGAGGCTGGACGATGGACAGTATTATAAGAGCTGGGTAGAGTAACATTCGCTTATTCTAAAAAGCCGTTACAAAACGAATTAAAAACAACATGTCGCTGACAGTGTGTCAGTTAAGAAAATAATAAAATATGGCAAACGAAATAAAAAGTGTAGAATACGGCCTTGAAAAGATTTTTGAAGGCGCCCAGGATTTTCTTCCGCTACTGGGCACTGATTACGTAGAATTTATTGTGGGTAACGCCAAGCAGGCCGCCCATTACTATAAAACCGCTTTCGGCTTTCAGTCGGTAGCATACGCCGGGCTTGAAACAGGCCTTCGCGACAGGGCAAGTTATGTAGTTAAGCAAGATAAAATACGCTTTGTATTTACTACGCCGCTTACCGCAGAAAGCCCTCTTAATGAGCACATTGTAAAGCATGGCGACGGCGTTAAAGTGGTGGCGCTTTGGGTAGAAGATGCCCGTAAATCATTTGAGGAAACCACCAAGCGTGGCGCCAGGGTATACATGGAGCCAACGGTTGAAACGGACGAGTTTGGCGAAGTGGTACGTGCCGGTATTTATACCTACGGCGAAACCGTACACATGTTTGTAGAGCGCAAAAACTACAACGGTACGTTCTTACCAGGGTACAAAGAATGGAAAAGCGACTATAACCCTGCCCCTACCGGACTTAAGTACGTAGACCACATGGTGGGCAACGTGGGCTGGAACGAAATGAACAAATGGGTAAAATGGTACGAAGACGTCATGGGCTTTGTAAACTTCTTATCGTTTGATGATAAGCAAATTACAACAGAATACTCAGCCCTTATGAGTAAGGTAATGAGTAACGGCAACGGCCGCATTAAGTTCCCAATCAATGAGCCGGCAGAAGGTAAAAAGAAATCTCAGATTGAGGAATATCTTGATTTTTACGGTGGCCCTGGCGTACAGCACATAGCCATTGCTACAGATGATATTATTAAAACCGTATCTGACCTTAAATCACGTGGTGTAGAATTCCTTTCTCAGCCACCACAGGCGTATTATGATGCTGTTCCTGAGCGCCTTGGGGTACACAGGGATGCGTTTAAAGAAGACATCCTTGAAATCCAGAAACTGGGCATAATGGTAGATGCTGATGAAGAAGGCTACCTGTTGCAAATATTCACCAAACCGGTTGAGGACAGGCCTACACTTTTCTACGAAATCATACAGCGTATGGGAGCCCGTGGATTTGGCGCCGGAAACTTTAAAGCGCTGTTTGAGAGCATAGAACGTGAGCAGGCATTACGTGGAACGCTATAAAAATTGGCTAAAATTTAATTATCTTTAACAAACCACCCCAAAAACGGCTCTACTTTGACAAATTTGTGTTAAAGTTGATTTTTAAGAGAGAATTTTGCAAGAAGATGCACTACTTTTGCACTCGCAAAGAGAAAGTGGTAAATAAATAATTCTTTTTGCAGGTAAATTTTCATAATTTATAGTTTTTGGTTGGTTAATAGCATAAAAACCCGGTCATACTTTTGACTGGGTTTTTTTGTTTTCTTATTTTTGGAATAGATATTGCATTCTTATACCCAAACACCAAAACAAAACGCTATGAAAAGATTACTGGTTCTACTAATGCTTGCAGTTTGGGGAACGGCAGTCCCCCAGGAGTCCTTTAAATCGGGAGAATATTTTAAGTTCAGGATACACTACGGTGTTGTAAACGCGGGCTATGCTACCCTGGAGGTTAAAGACGCGGTAAAAAACGGTAAAAAAGTGTTTCACGTTGTGGGTAACGGGTACACCACCGGCATGACCAAGTTCTTCTTTAAAGTGACAGACCTTTACGAGAGTTATTTTGACCGCGAAACCGGTAAGCCTTACCAGTTTGTGCGCAAAATAGACGAAGGCGGCTACACCAAAAACCAGGAAGGTTTCTTTAACCAGGACAACAATACTGTAACCGTTAAAGACTACAAGCACAAGAGCCAAAAAACCATTTCGGTAACAGAAAATGTTCAGGATATCGTTTCTACCTTCTACTACTTAAGAAACCACCCGCAGGTGGATAAGCTGAAAGTAGGCGAATCTATTACGGTAGATATGTTTTTTGATGATGAAATAACAAAATTTCGACTAAAACTCATTGGTAAGGAAGATATATCCACTAAATTTGGAACCGTTTCTACAAGAGTGTTCCGCCCGTTAGTACAGGCGGGGCGCGTTTTTAAGGAAGAAGAGAGTTTAACCGTTTGGATATCAGACGATGAAAATAAAATTCCGTTAAGGATAAAGGCCAGCCTTGCAGTAGGTTCGCTTAAAGCCGACCTTGAGGCATACAACGGCCTGGCGCATCCTTTCCGGATAAAATCAAAGTAACAACACACAATGGAGATTACATCCGCTATTGCAGAGAAAATCGAAGAACTTGAAAAAAAGTTCAGCGCCATAAACCAACGTACAGAAACGCATCTGGAAGGGTTGCTTTGGGCAAAGCCCCTTACCTACTGGGACTATATACAAACCGATGCCCTGCTAAACCTGCAAACGCAGCGTACTACCCTGCCCGATGAAATGGTATTTATAATGTACCACCAGGTAAACGAGCTGTTGTTTAAAATGATACTGTGGGAAATCAACCAGCTGTGCCATACCGATGTACCTGCAACAGATTACTTTACCGAAAAACTGCGTCGTATAAGCCGCTATTTTGATATGCTTACCACATCGTTTGACATTATGGGCGATGGTATGGAGGTAGAGCAATACATGAAATTCCGCAATACACTTACCCCGGCAAGTGGTTTCCAGAGTGCGCAGTACAGGCTTATAGAATTTGCCAGTACAGATCTTATTAATCTTATAGATTACCGTTTCAGGGCTACCATAGACCGAAACACTCCATATACCCACGCGTTTGAACACCTGTATTGGCAGGCTGCCGGCAAAGACTATAAAACCGGCGAAAAAACGTACCTGCTTGCCGAGTTTGAACGCCGCTATAAAGACGAGTTCCTTCGCTTTATGGAAGAGTACAATACTATAAACATCTGGCGTAAATTTAAACAACTGCCGCAGGAGCACCAGGCTAACCCTGAGCTGGTTGCCGCCATGCGCCATTATGATTATACGGTAAACGTTACCTGGGTTATGGGCCACCTTAATACCGCCAAAAAATACATAGAAAGTACCAGTGGCCCGCAGGAAGCAACCGGCGGCAGCGACTGGAAAAAATATATGCACCCTAAGTACCAGCGCCGCATCTTTTTCCCCGAATTATGGTCTGAAGAAGAACTGCGCACCTGGGGAGAAAACGTATAAACGCACTATTAAAACAAACGCATTGAGATATCTCGTAGTTATATTATCATTATTAACCTTAATAAGCTGCAATAAAAAGGAAGAATCTAAAACCCCGGCAAAGCCCGTTGCGCAAAAGCCTAAAATCACAAAGCAGTTTGGCTTTGTAACCAATGATTTTAAGGTAGTGCACGATACCATAAAACGTGGCGATACCTTTGGCGGACTTTTAGAAAAAGAGGGTTATGATGCAGCCACAATTCATAAAATTACAGAGGCCATAAAGGATACTTTTGACCTCCGCGACATACGTGTGGGTAAGCCCTACACCCTGTTTAAAGACAAAAAAGCCCCTAACGGGCTTAAAGTGTTTGTATACGAGCCTGATAACCTTAGCTACTACGCCATAGACCTGCGCGATACCATAGCAAAGGTTACTAAAACCGTAAAACCTATTACCGTAAAACGCCGCGTTATAGCCGCGGAGATTGAAGGTTCGCTTGCCGAAACACTGGATAAGGCCGGAGCCAGTGCCGCCATGGTACAGGAGCTTGCCGATGTGTATGCGTGGACCATTGACTTCTTTAAAATACAGCGCGGAGACAAGTTTGCCGTAGCGGTAAACGAGCGCTACATAAGCGATACCATTTATGCCGGTGTAGAGAGCATAGAATCATCGTTCTTTGAATATAAAGGCAAACGTATTTACGCATTCCCTTACAAGCCCGATGCCAAATCAAAATCGCAATATTACGACGAGGAGGGCAAGGTGCTTAAAAGTATGTTCCTTAAAGCGCCGCTTAAGTTTAGCCACATAACATCGCGCTTTTCGCCGCGTAGGTTTCACCCGGTACAAATGACCTGGAAGGCCCACAATGGTACAGACTATGCGGCACCTACGGGCACCCCTATTATGACTACCGCCACAGGTACCGTAATACAGGCAGGGTATACATCGGGTAATGGTAATTACGTAAAAGTAAAACACAACGCCACCTACACCACACAGTACCTGCACATGAGCCGCATTATAGCGCGTGTGGGCCAGCACGTTACCCAAGGGCAAACCATTGGCCTGGTAGGCAGTACGGGCCTTGCCACAGGGCCGCACGTATGCTACCGTTTCTGGAAAAACGGCGTACAGGTAGATGCCCTAAGGCAAAAGCTGCCTAACTCGCAGCCTATGGATAAAAAATATATTCCCGGTTATTTAGAGCACATAAAACCGCTGAAAAAAGAACTGGACGACATAGCAGAAAAGAAATTAAATTCCTCAACAAAATAGAAGAAAAATGGCTTTAGAAAACATTAACCCTACCGGCACCGCAGCATGGAAAGCACTGGCAGACCACTATGCTGAACTAAAGGATGCTAAAATGCAGGACCTTTTTGCCGCAGACACACAGCGTGCAGAAAAATTCCACATTGCGTGGGAAGACTTCCTGGTAGACTACTCTAAAAACATTGCTACCGAAAAAACCTTTACCCTGCTTCAGGATCTTGCAAAAGAGGTAAACCTTAAAGGTGCCATAGAAAGTTACTTTGGCGGCGAAGCCATAAACCGTACCGAAGGCCGTGCGGTACTACACACTGCACTACGCGCACCACAAAACGCAGAAGTACTGGTAGACGGCGTTAATGTAATCCCGGAAGTATATGCCGTTAAAAACAAAATAAAAGCCTTTACAGCGTCTGTAATCGCCGGAGAATTTAAGGGGTATACAGGTAAAGCCTTTACCGATGTGGTAAACATAGGCATTGGCGGGTCTGACCTTGGTCCTGCCATGGTGGTTGAAGCACTTAAATTCTACAAAAACCAGCTTAACGTTCGTTTTATATCTAACGTAGACGGCGACCACGTTATGGAAAGCCTTAAAGGGCTTAACCCGGAAACTACCCTTTTTGTAGTAGCTTCTAAAACCTTTACCACACAGGAAACCCTAAGCAATGCCGAAACAGCCCGCAAGTGGTTCCTGGAAAGTGCATCAAGCGAAGATGTGGCCAAGCACTTTGTGGCGGTTTCTACTAACATACAAAAGGTTACCGAGTTTGGTATAGCCGAAGAAAACATATTCCCAATGTGGGACTGGGTTGGCGGTCGTTTCTCTTTATGGAGTGCCGTGGGTCTTACCATAGCCCTTGCGGTAGGTTACGACAACTTCGACAGCCTGCTTAAGGGTGCCAACAAAATGGACGAGCACTTTAAAACTGCTGAATTTGATCAAAACCTGCCTGTAGTGCTTGCACTGCTTAGCGTGTGGTACAACAACTTCTTTGGCGCAGAGAGCGAAGCGCTTATACCATACACACAATACCTGCAAAAACTTGCCCCGTACCTGCAACAGGGTATTATGGAAAGTAACGGCAAGAGCGTAGGCCGCGATGGCAAACTGGTTAACTACCAAACAGGTACTATCATTTGGGGTGAGCCGGGAACCAACTCCCAGCACGCATTCTTCCAGCTGATACACCAGGGAACCAAGCTTATCCCTACAGATTTTATTGGCTTTAGCCAGCCACTACACGGTAATGCAGACCACCATGAAAAGCTTATGAGTAACTTCTTCGCGCAGACAGAAGCCCTACTTACCGGTAAGCCGGAAGCTACCGTTCGCGCTGAATTTGAAAAAGCAGGTACCGCAGCCGATAAGGTAGAATACCTTACGCCATTTAAAATATTTGCAGGTAACAAGCCTACCAATACCTTCCTGATTAAGAAACTTACCCCGGAAACCTTGGGTAGCCTTGTAGCACTATACGAGCACAAGATTTTCGTACAGGGTGTTATCTGGAATATTTTTAGCTACGACCAGTGGGGCGTGGAGCTTGGTAAGCAACTTGCCAACTCTATCCTTGATGAAATCAAATCAGGTGAAGTTAAAGCACACGATGCCTCTACAACCTTCCTAGTAAAAGCATTCCTTGCACAGAAGTAATTTTTACTGAACTTATATACAGAACGCCTCACTTTGTGGGGCGTTTTTTTATGTGCACAAACCCACTCGCCATGTGAGTCTTTTCTTATATCTTACTGATTTATAGAAAAATACATAGAAAACATACTTGCATTTAATCGGATTTAAAGCCCGTTACATCGAATATGTAAAGGATTCGTTAATTTTTATAATTTCTTTAACTATTACGTTTTAGCAACAGCGCTAACTTAGGTTATGATAACATTGCGCATTGATTATCAGAGTTATACTTTCCACTCTGCAATTCGCCAAGGAAAGCCAATCAAAATCATTATTATTAACATGAAAAAGTTATTTTTTATCATTGTCTGTTTCATGACAGTATCCCTTTCAGCCAATGCACAAAGCAGAGGTGAAGTTGCGGCAAAAACTAAACTTGTTTTTGAGGTTAATGGTAGAGTTGTTGAAACAGATTCTCCAAAAGAGATAACCTTAACAGAAACAACCTCAATGCTCGCCAGAGCATCCTATCAAGGCAAAGGCGGCATAGGTATACCTGTACATATTTACCACTACAACTCTCTGAACGGAGATATTTACCATGCCGGAGAAGGAATGCTGTATTATTCTCCAGGCACAACTTTAGGTGATATAATAGATTTTATACTATCAATCTGGCATTATCTGTAAATAAATTTGTGTAATTTTTAAAAAGGCGGTGTTATATACACCGCCTTAATTAAACACTAAAAATATGTTCCAAAACCTGACAGACCTTATTATAATATTATTAGTAACAATCTTTTTGCCAAACCAAAATCCTATAAAAGGACAGATTACTTACAAACAAAAATCACACGACATTTTTGACAATGATATTTATTTCAACACAATCCTAACTTTTGACTCTATAGCATCTTTACAAACCTCTCACAGGTATGGAATGGATACCGATAATGGTACCAGTGTACAATCGTCCGGAAATTCCGCTGCAGTTGTAACAAGTGCTTATGACGATAAAGGAACATTGTTTTACAGGAATAGAATTACCCATGAGTTTGTGGTTCGTGCAAAAGAAATGAAACCATTTGCTGCGCATCTTGTAAAAGAAAACTGGATAAACATTGAATGGAAAATAAAAAACAGTTTTAAAACATTGCTTGGCTACAAAGTACAAAAGGCCGTAGGAACTTTTAGAGGGAGGACATGGACAGCTTGGTTTGCAATAGACATCCCTTATCCGTTCGGACCCTGCAAATTACACGGGCTACCAGGCGTTATACTACAAGCCTCAGACGAAAGGTACAGCTATGAAGCAACGAATATATGCTACCCCTGCGACCCAAATAAAACAGAAAAGATAGAACGACCCTTTGAACAACAACAATACACAATAAAACAATACGTACGGATGATAGACAATATGGCGGTATACTCTATGCTGGAATTTCAGCGGCAGGAAAAATCCTGGAATCCCGGCAGACCCATGAAATGTCTTTATCCATCTACAGAAGAGAGTATAAAAAAAAGTAGGTTAAGGGGCACCGACATTGTGTACGAATGGGAAAATAAAAATACAAAACGTGCCATTTACAACAAAGATACGCTAAACGCTACCGTAGACTATGAAGCCGCCGCAGAGCTTAAAAAAAGAAACATTATGCCGCCACCCGGCATAGAAATGCCTATAATGAAACAGTAAATAACGGCCTCACTTTGTGGGGCGTTTTTTTGCTACCTTTAGCAAAAAAACAACCAATTTTAAAGCCATGATAAAATCTGTATTAGCTGCAATAATAGTTACAGCGGCATTATTATTTAAGGATTCCGCCCCACAACAAAATCCCATCGGGCAGGTAACATATAGAAATTCAGCCTTTGGCATTGAAAATGAAATTCTATATAATAACACCATTCTTACATTTGATTCTATATCATCCATGCATGTATCCTGCAGGAAAGGCATGAAAAAAGATACCGGATTAACCATAAAGACCAACGGCCTCGCCGGTGTAATAATGCCAGACAATAGCGACGAAAAAGGTGCGATTTTTTACCGGAACAGAGCAACTAAGGAATTCCTGATTAGGAACCTGGCGATAAAGCCCTTTCCGCCTACTATCGTTACAGAGCATTGGATAGATATTGACTGGAAAATAAAAAACAGTTTTAAAACACTACTTGGCTACAAACTCCAAAAAGCAGTGGGTACTTTTAGGGGAAGAACCTGGACGGCATGGTTTGCCGTAGACATCCCTTATCCGTTTGGTCCTTTTAGCCTGCACGGACTACCAGGTATGATACTAGAGGCAAAAAGTGACGATTACACGTATATAGCCACTTCAGTTTGTTTTCCATGCGATGCATCTAAAACGGAAAAAATTGAACGCCCCGATGAGGAAAAAAAAATGACTATAAAAGAATATGTGCGCATGACCGATAACATAGCAGTGTACAGCATGCTGGAATATCAGAAACAGGGCAAAAGCTGGAACCCCGGCAGGCTCATGAAATGCCTTTATCCGGCAACGGAAGAAAGTATAAAGAAAACCCGGCAACGGCGAACGGATATTGTTTACGAATGGGAAAATAAAAATACAAAACGTGCCATTTACAACAAAGATACGCTAAACGCTACTGTAGATTATGAAGCGGCAGCCGACCTCAAAAAGAGGAACATTATGCCGCCACCCGGCATAGATATGCCAACAATGAAACAATAGTTACACATAAACGCCATTACTGCAGTGGCGTTTATTGTTTATTAATTATTACATTGCTGCTACAAAAAGCAATCTTATGAACCCAAAAGTTGACCTGTTTCTGGAAAAAGCCACCAAGTGGAAAGAAGAAATGGTTTTATTGCGCACCATAGCCCTTAGTAATAATGAGCTTGTCGAAGATTACAAATGGCTGCACCCGTGCTATACGGTTAATGGTAAAAACGTAGTGCTCATCCACCAGTTTAAGGAATATTGCGCGCTGCTGTTCCATAAAGGCGTTCTTATGTCTGACCCTGATAGGTCGCTGATACAACAGACCGAAAATGTGCAATCGGCACGGCAGCTGCGATTTACATCTGTAGAGCAGATAAAAGAATTGGAATCAGTAATTAAAGATTATATTAACGAAGCCATTAAAATAGAAAAATCAGGAAAGAAAGTTGCCCTGAAAGAAACCGCCGACTTTGATGTTCCCGAGGAATTTCAAACCAAGCTGGATACAGATGCCGACCTGAAAAGGGCGTTTAACGCCTTAACACCCGGCAGGCAAAGGGCGTACCTGTTTTACTTTTCGCAAGCCAAACAATCTAAAACCCGTGAGCAACGGATTGAAAAATACATCCCGAAAATACTGGATGGTAAAGGGATGGATGATTAGCGCGTAATAATTCCAGAAACTATAGCGTTAAAACTACATAAACGCAAACCACCCACCTACCTCTCGCCAACTATGAAACAAAAAAGAATACTATTATTGTTCTTCTTACTGGCAGTAACAGCCTGTACAAATCAGGAAAGCATATATAAAGCTTCGTTAACCCCCACACGGATTGACTCGCTTACCACAAACGCCGAAATAGAACAGTACATAGGCGATTGTGACAGCCTATACCGTAAATTCACACTACAGAAAGTGCAGGATATTGTATGCATTAGTTGCGATACCCTGCTTGATAACCTTGCCAACAGGCTCAATATCGATTTTTCGTGGCAAAAAGCCGATTTAGACAATAACGGTTATACGGACTTACTGGCAACCGGGACTAATAAAACGTATGGGAACTGGAACTTTGACCCAAACCGGGAAGTAGAATATTCAAAAGAATTTAATGCTTTCGTAATAATGAATTTCGGGCCGGAAAAAACAAAACTATTTGACCTTACCGAGGGACATTACCCGAGTATTGTAGCACGTGTTGAATATGACAGCCTGAAACCTTTTGTTGGGGTATACACCCCCAAGCTGAATGCATTTCTTAAAGAGTCCAGACGCCCGGAAACGAAATCTAAACTAACATATAAATTCGGGAATTTTATAGAGTATAATCCTGCGCCAAAAGAATATGATATTGAGAAAATTGAATATACCACCACACCTTGCAATGGGGAGTGCCCACTTTTTTCAATCATAATACACGAAAATGGTGATGCGATTTTTGCGGCAAATAAATACAACTATACACTACCCTGGCAAAAAGGCAAGTTAATCAGTGGCACATTTAAAACCACTATCAAAGATGAAAATCTTGAAGAGTTAATCACAATTCTTAATTATACCGACTTCCCTAACCTTAAAGACAATTATAATGTACCCTGGACCTGCGATCGGAGTGGGGTTTTAAAGGTAACCTATAACGATGGGCAAACAAAGACAATAGATGACTATGGCGTCCAGGGCACTTACGGTTTAAGGAAACTTCACTCGCTTTTCCATGAATTGAGGACAAATCAAAACTGGAAATTAATCAGCAAAGAAGCTCCATACGATTACAGCATTATGAAAAGGTATTAAGGTTCGTTCCATCTCGACCGTAGCAAAGCGGCACGAGGGCTTTGCCAAAAGTGTCCGAAACATGAAGCGTATAGTCTATAGAACCCCAGAGGGGTGATATATTTATAGATAATATGCGCAGGAGTGAGCAGAGCTCCGGAGGAGCGGCATATTTATACGATTATATGTCGTTCCTACGGAACTCCTTTGCATACAAAACCATTCATTTTGCTATAGATATGCCGCTCCTCAGGAGCTGATGAAAGGTTTCGAACACTCGTGGGGCTTACTTGACCCGGCGAAGCAAATAGAAGACCCCTACACCTTCACCACTTTCCACTTCCCTTTCCTGAAAAGAATAAAGCTGGCTATACTCATACAGGTCTCAGCCACAGGAATCGCTATAAACACGCCTACAGGCCCTAAATCCAGTTTTAGTGACAAAAGATACGCTAACGGGATTTGGAACAGCCAGAAGCCCACAAAATTCACCCTGGAAGGTGTTTTGGTATCGCCTGCACCGTTAAAGGCGTTAATAAGCACCATGCCCATACCGTAAAATACATAGCCCAAACTGAGTATGCGTATGGCTTTTACGGCAATATCGTGTACGTGCGGATTGTTTGTAAAAAACCACATCATGGGATCGGCTGTCAGGAGCGTTACCGCCATAATAAGCGCCATATAAATCACATTAAACTTCGCCGTTACCCAAACCGAACGTTCGGCACGTTCTACTTGTTGTGCTCCAAGGTTCTGCCCAACAAGCGTAGCGGCAGCACCACTCAGTCCCCAGGCGGGTAGTAAAAAGAACATCATAATTCGCAGGGCGCTTTGGTACCCCGCAGAGCCTTCATCGCCACCCGTTTCGGCAACAAGCCGCGCCAGGAAAATCCAACTGCAACTGGCTATTACAAACTGTAACACGCCCGGTGCAGCTACTTTTACCAATGCCTTTACCTGCTGCCACTGCACTTTAAAATACGACAGCGTTACCGTAAGCACGCCTTTACCATTAAACAGGCAATACCACTGGTACAGCACGCCCACGCTGCGCCCTACAGCCGTTGCCAATGCCGCCCCCGTAAGCCCAAAAGCCGGCACAGGCCCTGCCCCGTTTATAAACAACGGACACAGCAATATGTTACAAATATTGGCTATCCAAAGGCTTTTCATGGCAATGGCGGCATTACCTGCCCCACGAAATACGCCGTTTAGCAAAAACAGCAGCATGATTACAAAGCTGCTGCCCATAAGTATTTGGGTAAACGGTGCGCCATACGCCGCCGAAGCTTCAGAAGAGCCCATTAGTATAAGTATGTCTTTGGCATAAATAACGCTTGGCAAAGCTATAAATATATTCAGTACTATAGCTACCACTACCGCCTGCATACCGGCACGTGCGGCGGCTTCGGGGTCTTTTTCGCCTACACGGCGCGCTACCATAGCCGTAGCTGCCATACTCATGCCTATGGCTATAGAGTACACTATGGTAAGTACCGATTCGGTAAGGCCAACGGTTTGCACGGCAAAACTGCTGTTTTCTAAATGGCCTACAAAGTAAAGGTCTACCAGCGCAAATACTGATTCCATCATCATTTCAAGCATCATGGGTATGGCCAGCAGCAGTACGCCGCGCCTTATACTGCCGGTAGTAAGATCTATGTTTTCGCCCTGCAACGATTGTTTCAGTAAACCGAAAAAGCGTTTCAGGGCAGTTGGGTTTTGTCCTGATTGTGTCATGATATAACGTAAGATTAAAAAAGATAAATGATTGACCAGGCGCTGTACGCACCTACGGATTACAAGCCGAAAAGTAATACCCTAAAGGGCGGCAAAAACAATCATATACAAAAGAGTGGAATACACATATATAAATTTCTGCAATACAGAAAAGCTACATGCTTAATTTTCAAGAATGGAGGCCCGCACGCGTGAGGCCGCAATCCGCGATGCCACTATACCCAGCACAAATATGGTAGCGAGTACCGTAAGTATGCTCATAACATCAAACTCGGTAGGGTACGCCAGTGTGGGGGTTATCATAACCATGTCAAACTGTTGTTGCAGCAGTACAATGATTATTCCCAAAACCAAACCGAAAAACGCGCCAATGGCGGTAATAAAAATTCCCTGGATAAAAAACACCTTACGCAGGCTGCTTACTTCGGCACCCAGATTATAAAGGGTTTTCAGGTTATCCTGTTTATCGAGGATAAGCATAATCAGTGCACCGGCAAGGCAAAACAAGGTAAGGATAACTACCAGGGTGCAAAATAAGTATACCACCAGGTTTTCGGCATTCAGCATTTTGTAAAGCGAATCGTTTAGCTGAGCGCGGTTTTTAACCTCAGTACCTGGAAACACCGCTTTAAGCCCTGCCCTTACCGCCTGTTCATCGGCTCCCGGTTTCAGTTTAAACTCTATGCTGCTGTATTGGTTTTTGGCAAATTCTAATAAATCCTGCGCCAAATCAAGGCTGCAAAACACGTACTTACTATCTACATCGTCGTTAACCGAATACACACCCGATAAAAACAACTGTTGCTTATTAAACCCTTCTTCGGCAGACTCAATGGTGCCTTTACCGGCGCGTGGTACGTATACCTCAAAGGCGTGGTTTACATTAAACAATGCCAGTGATAGCTTATTATAAAGGCTGGCTCCTACCACTACCTCTCCTGTATACGGGGTTAGCCAGTGCCCGGCAAGCAGCCGCTTCGGGTCGTTTATGGGCGATACGCGGGTGTACAATGTATCTACCCCTTTTAAGTAGGCCACCTGCTCTTTACCGTCAAAGTAAAAAAGCACGCGCTCTTCGGCAACGTTAGATGCCACCAGTATGCCCGGGATGGCTTTTAGCTTAGCCTCCTGAGCCGGGGTTACCGTAATGGTTTTGCCCACAGTGGGTGTAAGCTTTAAATCAGGATCTGTTTCGCCCGAAAACGAAAGGCTATACTCTTTAAGCCCCCCAAATACTGACATAATAATAAACAGCGCGGCGGTACTAACCACTATACCCAGTGCCGCAATCATTGTAATAATGTTTACGGCAGAACTTTTGCTACGCGTTATGGTGTAGCGTTTTGCTATGTACAGTGAAAATGACACGCTTGGGCTGGTTTACATTTTTTTGCGTCGAACCAATAGTTCAGGGTTCTCAATAGGGTTATTAGCTCCCTTAAGCTCTTTATCAAGCACTTCTATCCTGTCTAGTGAGTCATCTATATAAAATACCAGGTTTGGCACCTTACGAAGCTGTAGCCTTACGCGCTGAGCAAGGTCGTGCTTTATAAGCGGCGCATTGCTTTTTACAGCGTTTAATATTTCGCCACCCCTTTCTGAAGGGAATACGCTAAGGTATACCTTTGCAATAGAAAGGTCTGTGGTAACTGCTACTTTAGATATAGATATAACAAGGTTGCTTACACCGTTCTTACGAATTTCGCCCTGTAGTATATCTACAAGGTCTTGTTGCAGCAACGCTCCTATTTTTTTCTGCCTATTTGTTTCCATTTTGCAAAAGTACTCAATTTATTGATAGCTTGTGCCAAATCCACTTAACGCGTTAGCACGGGCATAAATAGCCTCAAACTATATCAGATTAGCAACATTTAGCCCAAATTACCAAATATTTTATTTTTTAAGGCGTAAATTTACGCCTCATACAGAAAATTATTTGCCATGTCGGTACTTACATTTACCCTGATTATGCTGTTTGGCGCCTGGCTTGCAGGCTTTATTGGTTCGCTTTCGGGCCTGGGCGGCGGCATTATTATTATACCGCTGCTTACCATAGTGCTGGGGGTAGACATCCATTATGCCATTGGCACCGCGCTGGTATCGGTCATAGCAACATCGTCTGGCTCGGCGGCGGCCTACGTGCGCGAAGGCATTACTAACATGCGGCTGGGTATGTTCCTGGAAATCGCTACTACACTTGGCGCAGTGGGCGGCGCATTGATTTCGAGCGCGGCACCCGCTTCGGTCATTGCCATTATATTTGGGCTTACCCTCATTTTTTCGGCTATAAATTCGCTGCGCAAAAAATCAGAACACGTACTGCAAACCTCGAGCCCGCTGGCCGAAAAACTAGACCTGCCGGGCACCTACCCCGCACCGGACGGTACACCCGTACCCTACGGTGTAAAAAATGTTATAGGCGGATTCAGCATGATGGGCCTTGCCGGAATGATGTCTGGCCTTTTAGGCATAGGATCTGGGGCGTTTAAGGTAATAGCCATGGATAATATTATGCGTATACCGTTTAAGGTATCTACCACCACCAGTAATTTTATGATGGGTGTAACCGCCGTGGCCAGCTCAGTTATTTACATACAAAAAGGGTACATACAGCCTGCTATATGTATGCCTGTGGTAATAGGTGTGCTACTGGGCGCCTTAACCGGTGCAAGGGTACTTATTAAAGCCAACCCAAAAAAGCTTCGCCTGTTCTTTGCCTGCCTTATTATGGTACTGGCGCTAAACATGATTTATAACGGTATTAAAGGAAACATATAATGGAACACAAACACAACCTGAAACAGGAAAAGGATTTCCAAAAACTAATAGGCAACCTGCTGCGCTATGGCGTATGGCTGTCGCTAGCTGTGGCACTTAGCGGTGGTATTATCTACCTTACAGGCCATGCACAGGAAACTGTACACTATGACACCTTTACCGAAAATGACCGCAGTATTTTTGAGGTAGTTGCCGATGTGCTTTCGGGCGTTTCGCGTGCCGATGGCGTATCGGTTATTTTCCTGGGGGTACTGTTGCTGTTTCTTACCCCTGTGCTGCGTATGGTACTGTCGTTGTTTTCTTTTATAAAAGAAAAAGATACTAAGTACGTATGCATAACCCTGCTGGTTATGGGGATTATAGGCATGAGTATAGCCTTAGGATTTTCGCATTAACCCAAACCCAAAATAAATCATGAGAAAAATAGAGCACCTAGGCATAGCCGTAAAAAGCCTTGAAGTAAGCACTCCGCTTTTTGAAAAACTACTAAACACACCGTGTTATAAAACCGAAGAAGTAGCCAGCGAGGGCGTAAAAACCGCTTTCCTGCAAAATGGCCCTAATAAAATTGAATTACTGGAAGCCACGAATGCAGACAGCCCTATAGCCAAGTTTTTGGAAAAGAAAGGTGAAGGGATTCACCACATAGCTTTTGACGTGGAAGACGTTGTGGCTGAAATAGCCCGCCTTAAAGCAGAAGGTTTTACCGTACTTAACGAAACCCCTAAAAAAGGCGCCGATAATAAGCTGGTGGCGTTTCTGCACCCTAAAGGTACCAATGGCGTACTGATAGAGCTATGCCAGGAAGCGCCATTGTAGGTTTAAAATTTGTTTCAGGTTTAAAGTTTCAGGTTGCCACTCTGCTGAACCTGAAACTTTACCCGAGGCAATGCCGAACTGGAGAGGCAAACCTGAAACTAAAATAACAATTAGTTTTTCACTACAAGAAAACTCTTTGAAGCACCTTCAGAGTAAGCCCTTACCAGGTAGGTAGCCTGTTGCAACTGTTTCATATCTAAAACTGCAGTAACGGTGTTAAATACCTCTGCAGCTACTTTTTGTCCGTACAAAGTGTAAACTTCTATTCTTTCAATATTCCCCGCTGATACAATGTTAAGATTATCTTTTACAGGATTAGGATAATAGCTAATATGACTACTATAAACACTATTTATAGACAATACCACCTGCACTGTAACTGCTAATAGTTCCGATTCACAACCGTTTACAGTTTGACTGGCAAAATAGGTAGCTCCATTTGTAAGTTGCGTATCAGGCTCAAGCAGATTATAATTAGCATCGTACCATTTAATTTCTGCTCCCTCGACAACTAAGTCGGCAATGGTAGCATTTTCAGCCACATCTGTAGTTATTAACTGTACCGATTCACCGGAAGGAAGCGATGTTGTACAAAGTTCACCGGAAAAAACCTTCGCAACGCGGTCTCTTAAAACCCCGTTATAAGATATAAAGTTTCCTACAATCATTAGATTACCGTCTTCACTTACAGCTATTCCCTTTACATAAGAATTTACACCGGTTCCAGGATTAAACGTGGTATCAATACTACCATCTGCATTAATCCTAACCAAACCTTTCCTGGAAGTATTATTATATGACTCAAAATAACCGCCTAACATTATTTTGCCGTTAGGTAATAGGGTAACATTGTACACAAAAGGATTTGCACCGCTTGACCCCAAGCCCGGATTAAACGTTGCGTCATTAGAACCGTCAGGGTTAAGGCGAGTAATGCCACGTCGTTCGTTATTATCTGCCAGACTGTAAAGCCCAGCAGCCAAAATTTTTCCGTCGGGCTGTATGGCTATTGAGTAAATAGTACCGTTAAACCCGGAACCCACATTAAAACCGTTATCTATAGTACCATCCTGATTTAATTGCACTATCCTGTTTGCCGGTGCACCATTAAATTGCGTAAAAGAACCACCTATCAATATCTTTCCGTTACTAAGAACTTTAATAACATTTACAGTATTATTAGCGCCTAAGCCCGCTGTAAAAGTAGCATCTGGACTACCGTCGGGATTAAGGCGGACAATATGCCCTACGGCAACATCGTTAAAAGAAGTAAAAAGTCCGCCTACAATGATCTTCCCATCCGGATTTAGTGCGATAGCACTTATGGTATTATTAACCGAAGCAGGTACTAAAAAGCCCGCATCAAGTGTACCATTGGGATTAAGCCGTGCCAGCCTGCTGGCAGGTGTATCATTGTATTTGGTAAAACCTCCACCAATAATAATCTTCCCATCGGGTTGTGCACTTAAGGCAACAACAGAACCTAACACTCCACTTCCCGTAGTAAACGATGTATCTATAGTTCCATTTGCATCAATCTTTGCAATCCCTGTGGTCGATTTGCCGTTATAGGTGGTGAATGCCCCTCCAATAATAGCTTTATTGTTATCTACAGTAATAATAGTGTTTACTAAACTATCTGCCCCGGTTCCTTTATTAAAAGTGTAATCCAGACTACCCTCGGCTTCTATCCTTACAATATTTCTATGAGAAACTTTATTATAGGCATAGAAATTACCACCCAGTATAACTTTGCCGTCGGGTTGTACCACCAGGGTTAATACATCCAAATCTGGGCCTACACCATCATTAAATGCGGTATCTATACTGCCATCTGTATTTAGGCGTGCCAGAAAGTTAGGTCCATCTTCGAAGACGTGAAAAAACGAGCCGCCAACTAAGATTTTTCCGTTGTTTGTTAAAACAATCTTTTCTATTCTGCTTGTTAGCAAATAGGAAGCGTTAAAGGACGTATCTTCGCTACCATCTTCGTTAAAACGAAGAAGATTATCCTGTCCACCATCAGAAGCTGATCCGCCTACTAAAATCCTACCATCGGGCTGTACTGCTAAAGTACAAACATCATAATTAAGATATAGCCCTGTATTAAACGTAGTATCAAGCGTACCATTAGTATTAAGTCGTATAAAACGATTTATGTCCTGCTCGCCTATACCGGTAAACCAGCCGCCTACCAATATTTTACCATCAGCCTGTAAGTTTAAACATTTTACGTCGTTGTTTAGTAACAAACTGCTTCCAAAACCCTGATCGAGAGTGCCGCTACTGTTTATCCTTGCAATATGATTAACTGGCAAATCATTAAAAGTAGTAAAAGCTCCTCCTAAAATAATACTGCCATCCGGCAGAGCCAACACAGCTTTTACTTCGCCATTAGCACCTGTACCCGGGTTAAATGTCGAATCTAACGATCCATCAGCATTTAGGCGCACTATATTTCCGCAAGGCACTTCATTTACATAAGTAAAAGAACCCGCAACAAGTACTTTACCATCAGGTAACAGTACTATACTTTTTACCCATCCGTTTACGTTACCGGCAAACCCTCCATCTCTGCTTCCGTCTTCATTAACCCGTATCAGGGATGGGCAGTCAATGTTGTTGTAACCGCTAAAGCCTCCTCCTACAAGCACTTTGCCATCGGGTTGTAAAGCAATTGCGTGTACCGCTCTGGTTGTACCGGGAGCACCAGGAAATATGGCGTTTGAATTATTAAAATCAGCATCTAGCTGTCCAGGAGTTTGAGAAAAAGCGCTGAAAAAAGTTACAAACACGCAAAACACGGCAATCAGATTGCGTAATAATTTAGTTTTCATGGCAAATTGGTTTTTTATGGTTTTTAAAACAAGGCAGCTCACTACCTTACAGCACGAATTTAATCAACTGACACCAAACCACCAAAAAAAATAAGCAGCTAACCTTTTGGATAACTGCTTATTATAATACTACAAAAAAAGCACTATTCGTTTTCCTGAAGCGCATTCCATCCTCTTGATTTAAGCGGAATTTTAGTATTAGCGCGGGTAATAAGATGTATACCTTCGCTCTCCTGAGTGGTATGCCCTATAACCGTGAAGTTAGGATTACCTTTAATCTTGTCAAAATCTTCCATTTTAATGGTGAAGAGTAGCTCATAGTCTTCGCCACCGTTAATAGCAACCGTAGTAATATCTATATTAAACTCCTCGCAGGTATTAATAAGTTGCGGATCGGCAGGGATTTTCTCCTCATACAGGTTACACCCCACACCACTTTGTTTGCAAATATGTATAATTTCAGATGACAACCCGTCTGAAACATCAATCATGGCTGTAGGCGTTACGCCAAGTTCCTTAAGCATACCGCGCACATCGGTACGGGCTTCGGGCTTCAGCTGGCGCTCTATAAGATAATTATAGGCATCAAGGTCGGGTTGATTATTCGGGTTCACCTGAAACACCTGTTTTTCGCGTTCCAGCACCTGTAATCCCATATAGGCGGCACCTACATCTCCCGTTACCACAAGCAGGTCTGTAGCTCCCGCACCGTTACGGTATACAAGGTCTTCAGCATCGGCTTCACCAATTGCCGTAACACTAATAATAAGCCCTTTTTGAGACGAAGTAGTGTCGCCACCTACTATGTCTACTTTATAAATTTTTGCTGCGAGCTTAATACCCTCGTAAAGCTCATCTAAAGCCTCCACAGGGAAACGGTTGCTCACCGCGAGTGAAACGGTGATCTGCGTAGGTTTGGCATTCATGGCGGCAATATCGCTAAGGTTTACCACCACCGCTTTGTAACCCAAATGCTTTAACGGCATGTAAGCCAAATCAAAGTGTACTCCTTCTACAAGCAAATCTGTACTGACTACCACTTTTTTGTCTTTAAAATCAAGTACAGCAGCATCATCGCCTATACCTTTAAGGGTAGAGGGTTGTGTAATTTCAATATTCGCTGTAAGGTGTTCTATAAGGCCAAATTCGCCCAGCGTACCCAGATTGGTGCGCTGCTGGTTTTTATCTTCTATCATTTTCTTGAGTTTCTGAGTTTCTTAGCTACTGAGTAACTGAGCAGCAAAGTTACGAAGATTTCCTGTAGCGACGCATCACATGCGTCTTCCGCATAAAATGGATGCCACACGCATGCAATACATCCTTACAAAAACAAAAACGCGCCCCAACCGGAGCGCGTTTTGTATATAATAAAAGCGGTGAGCTATTATTTAAGGCTTGCAAAAAGATATTCCCTGTTCATACGGGCTATGTTTTCAAGCGAAATACCTTTAGGGCATTCTACTTCACAAGCACCGGTATTAGTACAGTTACCAAATCCTTCTTCATCCATTTGGCGTACCATGTTAAGCACACGCTGCGTAGCCTCTACTTTACCTTGCGGCAGTAGTGCATACTGAGATACCTTAGCACCTACAAACAGCATGGCCGAACCGTTTTTACAAGTAGCCACACAAGCACCACAACCTATACATGCAGCCGCTTCAAAAGCGCGGTCTGCATCGTGCTTAGGCACCGGGGTAGCGTTAGCGTCTATAGTACGACCAGAAGTATTTACAGAAACGAAACCACCGGCTTGCTGAATACGGTCGAACGCAGAACGGTCTACCATAAGGTCTTTAATTACCGGGAACGCCTTACTCCTCCATGGTTCTATGTAAATGGTATCGCCATCTTTAAACGAACGCATGTGCAGCTGGCAGGTAGTTACCTGGTGTGCCGGGCCGTGTGCCTGGCCGTTGATATAAAGCGAACACATACCGCAAATACCCTCGCGGCAGTCGTGGTCAAAAGCTACCGGCTCCTGCCTGTTGTTGATTAGCTGTTCGTTAAGCTGATCAAGCATTTCTAGGAATGAGCTATCGGTAGAAACATCATTAAGTTTATATGTTTCAATGCTGCCTTTAGCTTTAGCGTTTTTTTGGCGCCAAATCTTAAGGGTTATATTTATATTTTTAGAAGAAGCCATATCTTTAATAATTTTTTATTTGTAATTCCTGGCTGCGATTTTAATGTACTCGTAGTTCAGCACCTCTTTATGAAGCACTTCGCTGTTAATGTCGTACCCCTGGTACTCCCATGCACTAACGAAGTTAAAGTTTTCATCATCACGAAGTGTTTCACCTTCAGCATCCTGGTACTCTTCACGGAAGTGACCACCACATGATTCGTTACGTTGTAGTGCGTCGCGCGCCATAAGCTGGCCCAGGTCTATAAAGTCGGCTACACGGATAGCTTTTTCAAGCTCAGTGTTCAGCTCATCTGCAGAACCCGGTACGTATACGTTTTTATAGAAATCTTCCTTAAGCGCAGCAATCTCCGCAATCGCTTCGTTAAGGCCTTTCTCGTTACGCGCCATACCCACCTTGTTCCACATAATGTGGCCAAGTGCTTTGTGGAATGAATCTACAGACTTGTTACCGTTGTTATTAAGGAATCCGTCTATTTGTGCTTTTACAGCAGCTTCAGCCTCATCAAACTCTGCGGTATTGGTAGCAATTTTACCGGTACGGATTTCATTGGCAAGATAGTCAGATACAGTGTAAGGCAGTACAAAGTAACCATCGGCCAAGCCCTGCATTAGCGCCGAAGCACCAAGGCGGTTAGCACCGTGGTCAGAGAAGTTAGCCTCACCGGCTACGAAACAGCCCGGTATGGTACTCTGCAGGTTATAATCTACCCATACGCCACCCATAGTGTAGTGTACCGCAGGGTAAATCTTCATTGGTACTTCATACGGGTTTTCAGCGGTAATTTGCTGGTACATTTGGAAAAGGTTACCATATTTCTCCTCTATCCACGCCTTACCAAGCTTTACAATTTCCTGCTCAGAAGGATTGTGGTTACCCTGCGCATAAGCCGCCTGACGGCCTTTGTTTATAATTTCTGAAGAGAAATCAAGGTAAACACCTTCCTGGGTATCGTTGTTCTCTATACCGAAACCGGCATCACAACGCTCCTTAGCAGCACGCGAAGCAACGTCGCGCGGTACAAGGTTACCAAATGCAGGGTATCTCCTTTCAAGGAAATAATCTCTGTCTTCCTCTTTAATATCTGTAGCCTTAAGCCTTCCTTCGCGGATGGCCTGCGCATCTTCAAGTTTTTTAGGAACCCATATACGGCCTGAGTTACGAAGCGACTCAGACATAAGGGTTAGTTTACTCTGGTTAGTGCCGTGTACCGGGATACAGGTAGGGTGAATTTGCACAAAACACGGGTTAGCAAAGTAAGCGCCCCTTTTGTGTATTTTCCAGCCGGCAGTAACGTTACTACCCATAGCGTTTGTAGAAAGGAAGTATACGTTACCGTAACCACCTGAAGCTATGATAACCGCGTGAGCCGAATGTCTTTCAAGCTCTCCGGTAACCAGGTTACGTGCAATAATACCACGTGCTTTGCCGTCTACTTTTACAAGATCCAGCATTTCGTGGCGGTGGAACATTTTTACACGGCCAAGGCCTATTTGCCTTGATAGTGCAGAATATGCACCCAGTAGCAGCTGTTGTCCGGTTTGACCCGCAGCATAGAAGGTACGCTGTACCTGAGTACCACCAAACGAACGGTTGTCCAGCATTCCGCCGTAATCACGTGCAAAAGGAACACCCTGAGCCACACACTGGTCTATAATATTTACAGACACCTCTGCAAGGCGGTGTACGTTTGCCTCACGGGCACGGTAGTCGCCACCTTTAATGGTATCATAAAACAGCCTGTAAACGCTGTCGCCGTCATTTTGGTAGTTTTTAGCAGCGTTAATACCACCCTGTGCAGCAATAGAGTGCGCACGGCGTGGAGAATCCTGAAAACAGAACGCCTTAACGTTGTAGCCCATTTCGCCAAGCGAAGCGGCTGCCGAAGCACCGGCAAGACCGGTACCTACTACTATTATGTCAATCTTTGGCCTGTTGTTTGGGGCAACAAGTTTAAGATGGTCTTTATATTTGGTCCATTTTACGGAGATATCCCCCGCTGGTATCTTAGAATCTAACTTCATATCGGCAGACGTTGATTATTTTAATATGAAATGAATATATAACGGTATAATAGCAAAAGCCGCCGGAACAACTATTGCAAACGCATAACCGAATTTCTTAATAAAACCGTTGTACTTAGGATTGTTTAAACCTAACGACTGGAAAGCACTGCTAAAACCGTGGTGAAGGTGCAGACCCAGCGTTATCATGGCTATAACATACAGTATGGTAGCTACAAGACCTATTTTAGGATCTTTAAAAAACGCTATGGTAATTTTGTAAAGGTCTTTATATAAGTCAGCTACTTTAAGTTTGTTATCTACACGGATTACTTCTGTCCTGTTTTTAATTTGTATCATACCCTGGTCCTTAAGCGTTACCGGAAGGTAGTTACCGTTTGTAGTAACATACAGCTCCTGCTTTTGGCCCATTTGCTCTACCGTAATGGTTTGCAGTGGCATGTTTTCATCAAAATGCATCTTTGCCCAGAAGTTAACCATATGCGTTACAATAAACACAAGGATAATGGTACCCAGTACCGCCATGTTTCTTGATGTCCAGGCTGAGTTTTTAGACGGGGCGTTCATAGCATACTTAACCGGCCTTGCCTTTTGGTTCTGGATGGTAAGCGCTATACCATCTATAGCATGGAATAGGATAGAGAAGTACGTAAGATACGATAAGATTTTCACTGCCGGGTTTGTGGTCATGAAAAGCGCGTATTGGTTAAAGTGCAACGCAGCATCCTCGCTGGTAGAAAGCAGCTGTAAATTACCCAATAAGTGCCCTACAAGAAACAGGCAGAGAAATAAACCTGTTAAAGCCATCCAGTATTTTTTCGCTATGGAAGACTTCAAAAATGCAGATTTTGCCATAATGTTTGTTTAAAAGTATAAGGTTTTTAAAAAAATCAAACAAAAATACTGCTAAATACTTTTTACCACAACCTCTAAACAATAATTTATAATCAATTTAAAGTAGGTTTTTTTCTAAAAAAATACCCATATTAATTTCACTTTACATTATTTTAAACCAAAATTACTGCATTATTTTCAACATTATAACACTTGGCAGCAAACACACGTGCATACCGTTATTAACTACATCGATTTAGCATTGTTAATAACACCGCCCGCAACGGCTATATTTAGCAAAATTACTATACACTAGTAGGTTTTTGTAACGTCTTCGTCTACCACCAGTATAAAGTCGGCCTTACCCCTACTTTCCGCATCCAGGAGTAACAACTCCTTTTGAGAAACCGCCGCTATAGTAACCACACGCAAACCCAGTTTATACTGTTTAAGATACCAGCTTATTCCCTCAAAGTTATCGCTGTGGTAGGTACCGTTATAATGGATAAAAGTACTGCCGGCCTTTAGGTTTTGCGTTATAAACCACGCCATAGTAGCGTCTTTTATCGCCTGCGCCTTTGGCAGGTTATCGCCGCCGTGGCCACCGCTCATTCCCAGCATGGCCTTGTAACCCGGCAGGTTAGCATCGTACGGTATGGGTAGCGGGGCTATCCATTGTTTTTCGTCAACGGTAAGCGCTGTTAATGATTCTAATCCTTTACGGTACACCTGGCTGGCGTATTTACGCGGAACATTAGTAGCTATAAAAGGTATTTTATGCGCCTTCGCAAAATCCACAAGGGGTTTGTAATCGGTTTTATGATTAGGCCAAAGCCTTGCCAGGCTATCAAGCTGCTTTTGTTCTATCTCACCCGAAAGATAGCGGTTCAGCACCGCCTGGTTATCAGCCTCTATCATCTCGGCACCCAACACTAATGGGCGCTGTTGCTGCACATCGGCAGCAAGCTCATATTCCAGCCAATGGATAAGGCTGTTGTCATGCAGCTCGCCAAACAAAACCACATCGGCCTTTACTGCCGCCTTAAGCAATTCTTTGTATGTGGTTTTCTTTCCCTTTACCGTAAACAGCTGATAACCTTGTTTATCCTGCGCGTTTAGCAGCAACGCGCAAACCATTAAACCCAGCGTAAATATCTTTCTCATATTATTAATAATGATTATAAATAAAGTTGCCGCAGCACATATATTTTACCAATAAAAGGCAATGTTGCTCAAAATTTTAAAGATAGCAAAATTTTAACCCGAAAACTGCCCACGCCTTCGCAATAATGGTATTTAGCATTTGTGTAACCCACGGCGGTACGTGCAAAATAAGTAAATTTGCAGTTCTTCAAAACCTAACGCAATAATGAACACAGGAATTGATGCTATTGCATACGACATTGCCAAAATACATTTGCCTATAAAAGACCTTGCCAATGCAAGGAACATAGACCCTGATAAGCTGGAAAAAGGTTTGGGACTTATAAAAATGACCCTGCCCGACGCCCACCAGGACGCTGTAGTGTTTGGTGCTAATGCCCTTACCCGCCTTATAGACGACAATCACTTAAATCCTGCCGATATTGCCCGGATTTATGTAGGTACCGAAAGCGGCATAGACAACTCGAAGCCCATAGCGTCTTTTATAGTGGCG
Organism: Flavobacterium sp. RNTU_13; assembly: GCF_046614455.1. Lineage (NCBI taxonomy): Bacteria > Pseudomonadati > Bacteroidota > Flavobacteriia > Flavobacteriales > Flavobacteriaceae > Flavobacterium > Flavobacterium sp. RNTU_13. The sequence goes on from NZ_JBKJHB010000001.1 coordinate 594,329, forward strand.
TTAATGGAACAAAAATACGGGCACAATACGTTTTTACACTGCGATGCCGTAGACCTTACCTTTGCCTGTATAGGCGCGGTAGATGCACTGCAAAACTGCCTGGATTTTGTTCGGCTTAACCCGAATAAAAAAGCAGTGGTTATAGCCAGCGATATTGCTAAGTACGACCTTGAAAGCACCGGCGAATACACCCAGGGCGCGGGTGCTGTAGCACTACTGGTTAGTGCCAACCCCAGGATTATAGCCATAGATAACAACTGGGCGGTAAGTACACGCGGGGTATTCGACTTTTTTAAGCCGTACCGAACGCTTGCCAAAAAAGACATTACTAACATTGAGGCAAACGAACCTTGGTTTGGCAACCTTGAGGCGCATATAGAAATACACAAAGACCAACCGGTTTTTGATGGCCAATACAGCAACACAGTATACACAGAACGTACCCGTGAGGCGTATTTTTCATTCAAAAAACTAAGCAATATACAAGGTTCGTTATACGATACGTGGGAGGGTATTATTATGCACCTGCCGTATGCTTATCAGGGGCGCCGAATGTTCTCTGAAATTTTTGCGCTGGATGCTGCTACCCCATTGCTTACCGGTAATGAGGAGGCAGCCGACTTTGCTAACCGCGTTAAAGAAATCAGCAAAAGTGAGGAGTATAAAGCATTTGTTGCCCAAAAGCTGCAACCTGCCGAACCGGCTTCGTCATTAATAGGTAACCTGTATACGGGTTCTATTTTTATGGGGCTGCTGAGTGCTTTAGTGGTTAAAGCAGAGCAGGGCACCGACCTTGAAGGTAAGAAGTTTGGTTTCCTGGCGTATGGTAGTGGCTCTAAGAGTAAGGCATTCCAGGGAACATTGCAAAGCGGATGGAAAGCTGCCGCAGAAAACGCACGCCTGTTTGAAACCCTGGCAGCAAGCACCGTGATTGACTTTGAAACCTATAACAAACTCCATAAAAAAGAGCAGCACTACAGCGTAGTGGCTCCTGTAAATGAGTGGGTTTTAGATAAAATAGAAACCGAATTACCTAACCTTACCGGTGCCCGCTACTATCGTTGGGCAGAGTAATTAGGGTTATCCGTTAATTCGGTTATTTGGTAATCCGAAAAAAGCCCGGGCTATAAAATTAGTCCGGGCTTTTTTATTTTACTACTAGTCACGATGTACCTTCCTCTACAATCCCCTCTAAAAAAGCCGAGAAGTTATCCTCATTAGCCACATTAAGCTTTTTTCGAATGCGGTACCGGGCATTTTCCACCCCCCTAAGCGATATACCCAGCAACGGGGCGATTTCCTTATTGCTAAGGTTCATCTTTACAAAGGCACACAGGCGCAGTTCTCGCTGTGTAAGTGTGGGGTTCAGCTGCTTTAACTTCTCAAAGAAGTTATGGTGTACCTTTTCAAAATGCACATCAAACACTTCCATATACTCCTCGCCTATCCTGTGCCGGTTCAGTTTTTGGAACATCTCCAGCAACTTCTTACGCGATTCTTCGTTGCGCAGGTATTCCTTCAGTTCCTTAAGGTCATCGGTAATTTCGGCAAAAAAATCCTTTTTCTGTACCAGCAACATGGTGTAATTGGCAAGTTCCTTACTCTTATTAATAACATCTTCTTCCAGCTGGGCTTTATCGCGTATTACCGCCTCTTTATCGCGTTGCAGCTTTAGTTGTTCCAGCTCCAGTTCCAGCAGTCGCTTGCTGCGTTCGGCCTCGCGGGTACTCTTTACTTTTTCGTAGCGTATGCGCCTTTTTACGAGCAAACGTATACCAAATACCGCCGATATACCGAGCAAAGCATAGCAAATGTAAGCCAGGGTAGTTTCGTACCAACGCGGCAGTACTGTAAAGGTGTAGCGCGCCTCTGCCCCGGCAATGCCTGCGGTGTTACGGCTGCGTACTTTAAAGGTATAGGTGCCCGGGCGCAGATGGGTATATTCTTTATAAGGTTCGTTTTGCCACGGGCTCCACTCCGTATCGTTATTTTCTAAAAAATAACTATACTGCACATCTGTACCATGCGGCATTTTAGGCGAAGCAAAATCAATACGTATAATATCCGTACGGTTAGGCAATGCCACCGGAGCATCGGTAGTGGTTAGCGACACAAGTTCCTGCTTACGGTTCCTGAAAAAAGACACAGCGGTAATCTGGGTAGCCACCGCCTCTGATGGCGGGGCGCTCTTTAAATTGTAAAGAAACAAACCGTTTGTAGTGCCAAACAACATCCGGTCGCCGGGCAGCCCCACAAGGCATTCCATACCGCGGTTAAAGGTACCTTTAAGATTAAGGAACAACTCTTTTTCTATACTATTACCTGCAAAATAACCAGCTTCATCGTCCTGAACAAACCAGGTACGCCCGCCATACTGCAATAGCTTTCGGGTATTTTTACCGGCATCCAGGATTTTATTCAGTGGCTCAAACGGATGAAAACGGCCCGTATGCGGATTAAACGTATAAATACCTGTATTGGTAGTAAATACCACCGTACCATTCCACCTGAAAACATTAACGTTGAGCGGATTTTTCAGTCCGTTTTTATTGGTAAACTGGTCTACGGAGCTCACCCTGGTGTACGTAGCATCAATACGAACGCGGTACACACCCTGGTAGCCATGGCATATCCAGTAGGTATCCGGTTCATCGGCCGGCAATATGTCGCGCGCTGATTCATTAAACCCTTCTATTTTGTGCCGAATTAACCACTGCCCTGCGGTTTCTTCAACAAGATACAACCCGTTGTATTGAGAAGCAAGATACCAACCCCTGCGCCCGTTTACCGGAATAATTTTCCAAAAACCCGAAGCCCCTTCTACCCTTGTGGCAGTGTTATCATTTATGGTATACAGGCCGGTATCGGCAGCAGCAATTACGGTGGTGTTTAGTTTTTGAACGCTCCACACCTGGCCCTGCACACCGGGCACTTTTACAAAATCAGGCTGTAACCCCACTGCGCCAGATGTGTATACACCCTGCGTTGTAGCTATATAGATGCGGTTATCTGCAACGAGTGCATCGTATACCGATGCTTTATTAAACAACAACCGGTATGGTGACCTAAAATCAGCGTAGGCAAGGCCGTTGTTTTGCAATATCCATATATTGCCATCGGCTACACGGTATAAACGCTGTATTACTTCATTTCTCAACCCGCTAAACATGGGTGAGTTTCGCGTAACCTCTCCCTTTATGTTTATCGTTACAATACCGGAATCCACACTGCCTATATAAATACTGCCATCGCGGTTTTTTAGTGCCGATGTAGCCCGCCCCGGATAGTCTGAATCAAAAAACCGGTTCATAAGCAACATTTTGCCCGTAGCCAGCTCACCCATATACAACCCGCCCTGCACGGTTACTACCCATATTACCCCTGGCCGTTCGCCCGGCAATATTTCGGCAACATTTTCATTGTTATACGCCGCCGCAGAAAACACCATCATAAGCGTATTGCTCATGGGCTGCAGGGTAAGTATACCCCTGCCATTTTCCTCAACATAGTAATTACCACCCACCACACCAGAGTATGTAAACGTAGTAGACGCCGGAATGCGTGTAGCGGTTTTACCGGCTGTAACCATGATTTCGCCATAGGCACGGTACAGCATACGGTTGTCTGCATACTGTATATCCCACACGTTTTCTATGTTCTCCCGTGCACCGGCTATGTCTTTCATCAATGATTTATAGGAATATTCACCCGTAGGTTTGCGGTACACCAGTCCGGCCTCGTCATACCCGCCCGCATAAATTTGCCCACCCTGGCCTTTGGCCAGGCTGCGCACAGAGGAGTTGTTAGGCAGTACTACCTTATGCCAGTGCTCACCATCGTATACCAGTACACCGTCATTATTACCAAAAAAAAGTGTACCATCATTTCCTTCGCACATAGCCCAGAACTGGCTGTCGGCCTCAAAGTCTGACTTAGTAAACTGATGAATTTTAAGGTTTTCCTGTGCAAGGGTAAAAACCGGCAAAAGCAGGAGTACAAGCTTAAAAAGAAATTTATTTATCACGGATAACGAAAAGCTTATTTTACGAAAACGTTGTAATTAATATCTATAACAGGTGGTAAAAATAATTTAATTTTTATAAAAGTGTATATTTTTATTTTAGTTAATTTTTTGAAAATAAATTTTTTACAAAAAATAACGAATTAAAAACGTACACGGTTTGTGTAATGATGTAAGCAAAGTGTAGTGTGATTTTTTTGCTAACGAAAACGACTTCTTACTTTTGGCAATGTGATACGGTTAGCGTATTCACCCAATTTCAACTTTATGCAATACCTTGTTAAAAGAACGATTTTTTTAACTGCCGCCGGAGCTGTGTGCGCCATGCTTGTGAGTGCATGCGCAGGCTCGGGCAGCGCAGTTAAAAGTACTACAGTACCGGCTTACGTAACCATGCCCGATAAGTCGGCACTACTACAGTTGCAGCACACCTCGCCTGCCCCACAAGCGAGCCATGCACAGCTGGTTATAGACACCAATGACACTTACCAAACCATGGATGGTTTTGGGTACACCCTTACCGGCGGCAGCGCACTGCATATTATGCGTATGAGCAGTGCGGCGCGCGCTACCTTGCTACAAGAACTTTTTGGTAATGGGCCGGAAGGTATTGGTGTTAGTTTCCTGCGCATAAGCATTGGCGCATCTGATTTAGATGAGCTTGTTTTTTCTTATGATGATATGCCTGCGGGTAAAACAGACCCCGAGCTGAAAAATTTCAGCCTTGGCTATGATCAAAAATACCTTATACCGCTGCTTAAACAAATACTGGCCATAAACCCGAAAATGAAAATACTGGGGTCGCCCTGGTCTCCTCCGGCATGGATGAAGACTAATAACGACACCCGTGGCGGCAGCCTTAAAACAGAATACTACCCGGTGTATGCCAATTACCTGGTAAAGTATTTACAGGAAATGAAAAAAGAGGGCATAGATTTATATGCCATAACCATACAAAACGAACCATTACATCCCGGTAATAACCCCAGTTTATTAATGCCTGCAAACGCCCAAAAGGAGTTTGTAAGGGATCATCTGGGGGCAGCCTTTTCCAAAAACAATATCCAAACCCGGATCATTATTTATGACCACAACGCCGACAGGTATGATTACCCCATCAGCATACTGGATGACCCCAAGGCCGCACAGTACATAGATGGTTCAGCTTTTCACCTGTATGGTGGCGAGGTTAGTGCCATAAGTAAGGTCCACAATGCCCACCCGGAGAAAAACTTGTATTTTACAGAGCAATGGGTGGGCGCACCGGGAGATTTTGCCAAAGAGATGTCCTGGCATACCGAAAACCTGATTATAGGTGCTCCGCGCAACTGGTGTAAAACCGTACTGGAGTGGAATCTTGCCGCAGATGCCGAACAGCAACCCCATACCGACAGGGGCGGTTGTGTAGGTTGCATGGGCGCGGTAACCATAACCGGAAACGATTACAAACGCGAACCGGCCTATTACATAATAGCACAGGCCAGCAAGTTTGTACCCGCAGGATCTGTACGCGTAGGGTCTAACCTTTTAGATGGATTGCCTAACGTAGCCTATAAAACACCTGACGGGAAAACGGTGGCTATTGTACAAAATACATCGGGCGCAGAAAAAACGGTAGACATAACCAGCGGTAACCGCAAAACAACAATAACTCTTAAAGCGGGCGGCATAGCTACCCTTGTATTGTAATGAAATTTATTTCTAAAAACTTAGCTACAGGCGTTTTCTCTCTTGCCGCGCTTATAGCACAGGCACAGCAAAAACAGGCAGACATCGACAAAAAAGTTGAGGCGCTTATCAGTAAAATGACCATTGAGGAAAAAGTGGGTCAAATGGCACAGGTAACCCTTGATGTTATAGGCAAAGGCGGTAACCGCTACGCAGCAGCACAGCCGTTTCAGCTTGATCCTGCAAAGATGAACGACTTATTTGCAAAGTATCACATTGGTTCAGTACTTAATACCTCAGCAAACACCGCGCTTACCACTAAACGCTGGTATGAGGTAATTAGCGAAATCCAAAAGACATCGCTTAAAACAGACCGTAACAAAATACCTGTTTTGTATGGCGTAGACGAAATACACGGTGCCACCTATACCGATGGTGCTACTATGTTTCCGCAGCAAATAGCGCAGGGCGCCGCACGTAACCCTAAGTATACAGAACTGGGTGCTGCCATAACAGCTTACGAAACCCGCGCCAGCAATATCCCCTGGACGTTTAGCCCGGTGCTTGATTTAGGGCTGGATCCACGTTTTAGCCGTATGTGGGAAAGCTTTGGCGAAGACCCTTACTTGTGTTCTGTTCTTGGCGCTGCCATTATAGACGGGTACGAGGGTAAAGACAACAACATAGCCGATCCGTACAAAATAGCCAGCTGTATGAAGCATTTCCTGGGCTACCATGCTACCATAAGCGGAAAAGACCGTACGCCAAGCTATATAAGCATAGACGCACTGCGCGAATACCACCTGCCATCGTTTAAAGCAGCGATAGACGCCGGTTCGCATACTATTATGATAAATTCGGGCATTATCAACGGGGTTCCGGTGCATGCCAACTATGATATCCTTACCAAATTACTTAAAGAAGAGCTGGGCTTTAAAGGCCTGGTGGTTACAGACTGGGCAGACATAGAAAACCTGCACAGGCGCGACCGCGTGGCTGCAACCGATAAAGAAGCCATAATGCTGGCCATAAATGCCGGTATAGACATGAGCATGATTCCGTATAACTATGAGGTTTTTTGTGATAATTTAACCGCCCTGGTTAAGGAAGGCAAGGTAACAGAGGAAAGGATAAACGACGCCGTGCGCAGGATACTTAAAGTAAAGTATGCACTGAACCTTTTTGAAAAACCGAATACCCACTACAAAGACTACCCGAAATTTGGCAGTAAAGAACATGAAAAAGCAGCCTATGACATGGCTGCAGAAGCCATAACCCTGCTGAAAAACGAAGGGAATGTACTCCCGCTAAAAAAGACTACAAAGGTATTAGTTACCGGACCCAACGCTAACAGCATGCGTACCCTTAACGGTGCGTGGACGTACAGCTGGCAGGGCGACCGCGTAGAACTTCATGCTGCTAAATACAATACCATACTTGAGGCGGTGCAAAATGAAATAGGCAAACAAAACGTAACCTATGTTCCGGGTGTTAGCTATAAGATGGATGGCCACTACTACGATGAGTATGCCGATAAAATGGATGAGGCTGTGGCTGCTGCCAAAAACGCCGATGTAGTGCTGCTTTGCCTTGGCGAAAACAGTTACACCGAAAAACCGGGCGACATGAACGACCTGTACATGAGCGACCTGCAAACAGAACTGGCTCAGAAAATTGCCGCTACCGGAAAAACGGTTATTCTTATACTTAATGAAGGAAGGCCAAGGGTAATAAGCAAATTTGAGCAGCAGATGAAAGGTATTGTACAAACCTACCTGCCGGGCAACTTTGGCGGCGATGCGCTTGCCGATGTACTTTTTGGCGATGTTAACCCAAGTGGTAAACTACCCTACACCTACCCACGCTACCCTAACGCTACCATTGGCTACATACACAAGCCAAGCGAGGAGCAAAAGAAAGCCGAAGGCGTGTACAACTATGAGGCTGACTATAACCCGCAATACCTTTTTGGGCACGGGCTTAGCTACACAACCTTTGAATATAAAGACCTTAAATTAGACAAAAACGCCATTAAAAAAGGTGAAAACATACAAGTAAGCGTTACTGTAACCAATACCGGTAAAGTAACCGGTAAAGAGGTGGTGCACCTGTTTACGAGCGACTTGTATGCCAGCAGCGTAACGCCGGATGTAAAACGCCTGCGTCGCTTTGAAAAAATAGAACTGAAACCGGGCGAAAGCAAAACTGTAAGTTTTACACTAAACCCGGCCGACCTTAGCTACATAGGCCGTAATGGCGAAACGCTGCTTGAAGCAGGCGATTTTGAGATAGCTATAGACAAGCTAAAGGCGCAGTTTTCAATGACAGAATGATAATGTTTTTATCATAAATTAGAGTTTTAGGTTAGTACTTCGCAAAGGCCGGCAGTTTTTTATAAACTGTCGGCTTTTATTTTTTTACACTCTTAAGTAACGACACTCTGACTATACCTTAAAAAAATCGGTAGTTAAATGACTTTGTTTAAGAAAAATTCATCAAATTCGTGTAAAATTACACAAGAATGAAAATTTCTATCATACAAACTACGCTTGCGTGGGAAGATGCGGCTGCTAATCGCGCACACTTTACACAGCTTATTGACACCATACAGGAAACCGACCTTATTGTACTGCCCGAAATGTTTACCTCGGGTTTTACCATGAATGCCGCCGGAGCATCTGAAGCGCCAAACGGAACCAGTGTAGCGTGGATGCAGCAAATGGCCCAGGCTAAAAACTGTGCCGTAACGGGCAGCATTGCCATAAAAGAGGACGAAAAGTATTATAACCGCTTGTTTTTTGTATATCCTGATGGCAGTATGCAAACCTACAACAAGCGGCATTTGTTTTCTTACGGAGATGAGCACAACCACTATACCAAGGGCACTGAAAAGCTTATTATAGACTACAAAGGCTGGAAAATATGCCCGCTGATATGCTACGACCTGCGCTTCCCTGTGTTTTCCAGGAACGTAGAAGGGTATGATGTGTTGCTTTACGTAGCCAGCTGGCCGCAAGCGCGCATATACGCCTGGGATGCGCTGCTTAAAGCCCGCGCCATAGAAAACCTAAGCTACACCATAGGCGTTAACCGTGTGGGTACAGATGCCGCCGACTTTTTGTACACCGGGCATTCGCAGGTGCTGGATCCATTAGGTGGCTATATACTGGAACCTACAAAGGAAGATGGAGTGTTTAGCGTAACGATCGACAAAAGTGCATTAGAAGCCACCAGAACACGTTTTGCCTTTTTAAATGACAGGGACCATTTCGACATAAAACTATAAAGCACAAAAAAGCCACTGATTTTAGGTGAAAATCAGTGGCTTTTTTATTAGCATCCGTAAGGTTTATCAACCCCCGCCGTCTATAAATTCGCTAAAGTCCCAAATGGCCCTTACATCTATCTTTTTAATGTTTTCCGGATTTTTTTCGTCCATTTTGTAGATTACCTCCTCGGGTTGGAGCTTTTTCTGGTAATCTCCCGTATCCCACTCGCGGTTTTTATTGTCGTCGTAAATCAGGCGTATAATATACTCGCGAGGTTCAAGGAGCTTAAAGTCGATTTTGGTTTCCTTTTCGCTGTAGGCAGATACCAGCACCTCTCCTTTTTCATTGGTTAACTCTACAATAACCGGGAAACGCTTTATGTTTTTCAGTTCTAAATACAAGTTACCGTAATCCGTGTAAGGCTTTGTAGCCAGCTTATAGGTTAGGGTATCGTTCTTTTTCCCGTAAAAATCAGTTAACGCACCGGGTAGCAGGCGCATTTTATATTTTTCGTTTTCCGTTCGGTTAAAATCAAAAATGATCTCCTGCTCAAAATCGTTGTACGTATGCTTAAACGGCACCGCCACAGAGTCTTTGTTTACGAGCGAAATCTTAGCCAGGTCTATATTATCAATAGGCGTACTGGTTTTAAGCGTAAACCTTTCGGTATAGTGCAGCCCGCCTTTTTGTACCGCATCTACAGTTAGCGAGTCGGCCGCCTTAAGTTCTTTATATTTAAGCGTGTATAACTTTTGCCCGCCCGGCTGCTCTACGGCAAGCTTAAGCGAATCTTTAATACCCCTTGGCAGCCAAAGGTTTAGCGAGTCTTTGTTTTTTTCGGCAGTAATACGGCTGCGCACCTCTGCACCGGTTACGGCATTTTTTACAGACGCGGTTATTTTCCGTGCACCAGAACCTTCGTAAGGTATGTACCAGCGGTTAGACGACACAAGCTCAGGTTTTTGGGATGCAAACGGCAGCTTTTCCTTAAACAGCTCCAACCTGAAAAGCGTATCGTTTGGTACATTTAGCGGCGCGCCTAAATACGCCAGCTTGTCGCTTTTAGGGTTGTACACATAGTTTTTTGCCACATCTTTCATAGCAAAAAGGTGGTACTTGCCCGCCTTTATGTTTTGTATGGAAAACAGCTTAAGGCTATCCAGCGTATTAGTTACGTACAGGGGTTTTTCTTTGTAAATGGTGCTGTCGTTAAACTTTTCGTTGGCCTCATACAGCATAACGGTAACAAAGTTGTCGGTTTTAATATCGTGGGCATCTTTAATTTCGCCATTTACACGAAGCGAATCTATATACGGCCCGGTAGAAAACACAAACCTGAACTGCGTGTAGGGGTTACCCTCATTGTTGTCGGTTATACTTTGCCCGAAGTTAAAGTTGTAGGTCGTATTTTCGGGCAGCGTATCTTTTATCTTTATGCTGATAAACTTACTGGCGCTACCCATAGGTACAATATCGGGCTGGTACTTTAGCGGCGGCGAAATTATAAGCTGCTTGCTAATGTCTTTTACCTTTATGTACTCGTCAAAATCAATACGTATTTCCTTGCCTGTAAAGTTAGTAGACATATTTTTTGGCAGGCTGCCCACCATAACCGGAGGTATGGTATCTTTAGGGCCGCCGGTAATGCCACCTCTTTTTGCACAACCGGTAAGCACTACCGAAATGAGCAACATATAAAAGAAAATACTACGCTTAAGCATATTGGTTTTTTGAAATTGTAACGGCAAAATAACGATTATATTTACTGATGCGGAAATGTTTTGCCGAAATTTACAAAGAGGAGTTGTTTTGCCACGAATTACACGAATTTATTTTTCTGATTAAAATTCGAATATCCGATTTTGTAATTGCCTAAGATTTTGTTTGCTGATAGAATTCGTTTAATTAGTGTAATTGCTTCGCCTGTTCGCTTACGCTCGGGTAGTGGCTACATCTTTAGCTTTGCGCGTAAGCAATGGTAACAATGCTGAGGCGGGCACCGGGTATTTCAAGCAGTAGTTTGCCGCACGCCTCAAGGGTAGCACCGGTAGTAATAACATCATCTATCAGCAGGAAATGTTTACCCGTATGTACGTCAGCATTGCGGATGCCAAAGGCACTCCCCACCCCGGCGGCACGTTTTTCGCGGCCTTTTTTAGTCTGGGTTTTGGTGTAGGTTTCCCGCAGCAGTATGTCATCGGTATACGGTACTTGCATACCCGCAGACAATGCCAACCCAAACTCCGTTACCTGGTTGTACCCCCTTTCGCGTAGCCTGCGCGGGTGCAGCGGTACGGGAATAATATCTGTAACAGTGGCCAACTCAGGCACCTGCTTAAGCAGCGGGGCATACAGCCCGCCCATAACCCGCCCTACCGACTGTTGTTTGCGGTATTTAAGGTTGTGGATAAGTTCCTGCACCATACCATCTTTATGAAAATACACTAACGACGACGCGTGTTCCAGTGGCAGGCGGCCGTAGAATTTCTGCGCGGTTTCATTACCCGGATTGCGGTAATGTTGGGTAAAAGGCAAATCATGCCGGCAGCGGGTACAAATGGTGTCTTCGTACTCTAGCAGCAGGGCATCGCAGCCGTTACAGAGGGTGGGGTATAGTAGGTTGATTAGGGATTGAAGCATTTTTGGTTTTGGTTTTAATCGATATCTTCGAAAGGTATTTCACCCTGGCGCATCAGTTCGATAAAATGTTTTACTTCGAAGTAAATTGTGGATACGCAGCTATTTCTTCGTCTTTTTTAAGATCGGTTAATGTTGAGAATTTTCGCACTGCCTCCATTATTCTGTTTATTAGACAATTGTAAAACTATAAAAAGATCCCGGGAGCTATCTTATCCGAATTAATCTTTGAATGTAAGAAATAACAGTTGCTATAATTTTGCATACCCAATCTGGTTCTTCCCTAAACCAATTCCGATCCTTTACTTCACGACACAGTGGAGAATACAAATTAGTTTGTGTATCACTATCCCAAAAATTCATGTGGTATCCTCCTCTAAAATATATCTCTTCATCCTTCCCGATTGGTCGGTTTTTAAGAATCCCAAGTTCTGTAAGATTACAGCAATTATCAATAGTGCCAAGGAATGTCATATCTATCTTTGTAAGAACCTTGCCTTTTTCTCGTTCTTTAATGCAGAAATTTTTTAGCTTTTTTACAATCAAAAGAACTTCGTCATCAGTCATAATCTCCCAAAATTAAATTAATCTCGCCCATTTGTTGTGTAATATATTGATTTTAATTCTGTTAAAGACCCAAATTCCTTTACTTTATTCATTAAAATTCGATTCGGCTATATGTGTGTTTAGTTTCCATAAACCTACAAAAAATATCCTAACAAAAAAAGATGGCCGCTGTCGTACCTCCCTCACTATGGACATACCGCATAATCACGACCGAGTGAACCTACGGCCTTAAACTTCGTTGCGTTAAGCAAAATAGCGGTTGAAGCGTTAAGAACGATTTGCTGTTTGAGCGAAGCGAGTTCAAATCGTTTAGCTGAAACCGCTATTTTGTAGCATAAGAACTTACAGCCTTGACTTTTTGGTTCTTTTGTGTCAAGACAAAAGAACATCTTAAAAGATAGCCACGCTCCGTACCTCCGCTCGCCATGACAGCCGCGAAAAATCTCAGCCGCTAAGCAGCTCAGAAACTAAGCAACTCTAATTTATTTATGAAAAACTTTGGCTTGGGATTTGTATTTTTGCGTAGCAATATTGTATCTATGAACTACTTGAAAATTTTAGCGTTTGCATGCCTGTCCCTGTTGGTTTTTTCGTGCAAAGACGATGAACAGCAACGCCTTGCCGAAACCAAACGCGCCGAGCAGGTAAACGACTCCATACTAAAAGTAATAAGCCGTAACTGGCACTTTGATGTACCTCAGCCCACGGCCAAAGCCGCCCAGCAACTGGCCGGATGGAACGAGTGGGAACAGTTTAACAACGAGTTGCAGCAAAAGCCTACCAGTACCCTGGAGGCATTTAGGCGCAAAGCCAATGTACTGGTAACAAAAGCCGAAGTGCTCAAAAATAACATTCCTGCTTTTTTAAACAAACCTCAGGTGCGTGCACGCCTGGATGTGGTGATTACTAACATCCAGATGATTTACACGTACATGAACATAGAAACCATACCCGATAAAAAAATCATAAGCCTTATAGGGAGCATAACGCGCGAACTTACCGCTACCCAAAACCAGGTAGACGAAATTATACGCATTAGCGAAATCCCTAAGGAGGAGGGCGAACAGGAGATGCTGCGTGCCATGGACACTACCAGGCTGGCAAACCCTGATGCCATGAATACGCCACCACAGGCACAACCCTTAACCCCCACACCGCAAAGGCCACCGGGGCACGGGGCATTTATGAAACAAAGAAATACGCCTTGAAAAACGAAATCATAAGTAAGTACCGCGAGTCGGGAAAAATAAAGGAGATAGCCAAATCATTACAGCAACCGGGCAATAAAGTACTGATTAAGGGCTTGGTAGGCTCGTCGTTATCTTTTGTAACCGATCCGCTGTTTCGCGAAACCGAACTGCCGTTCCTGCTTATTTTAAAAGACAAGGAGGAGGCTGCCTATTACCTTAACGACCTGGAGGCACTTGTAGGACAGGATGATGTGCTTTTTTACCCCGGCTCATACCGCCGCCCGTACCAGATTGAGGAAACCGACAACGCCGCTGTACTGCTGCGCGCCGAGGTGCTTAACCGCATTAATTCGCGCAAGAAGCCTGCAATCATTGTATCGTACCCCGATGCGATATTTGAAAAGGTGGTTACACGCCAGCAACTCGACAAAAACACGCTTAAAATAACCGTAGGCGACCAGGTGAGCATCGACTTTATAAACGAGGTGCTGTTTGAGTACGAGTTTCGCCGCGTAGATTTTGTAGCCGAACCGGGCGAGTTTAGCGTTCGCGGTGGTATACTCGACGTGTTTTCGTTTAGTAACGATAACCCCTACCGTATAGAGTTTTTTGGAAACGAGGTAGAAAGCATCCGTACGTTTGACGTAGCCACGCAGCTTTCGGTAGAAAAAAAGAAAAAGATTACCGTTATCCCCAATGTGGAAAACAAGCTGGTAAATGAAAAACGCGAGAGTTTCCTTGAATATATAAGCTCAAACACCGTGCTGCTGCTTGAAAATACAGAAGCTTTGTTTTACAGGCTCGACAACCTCTTTGAGCGTGCTACCGACGCATTTAGCAAACTCAGCACCGATATAAAACACGCCACACCCGAGGAACTTTTTGTAAACCAGGAGGCCTTTATTAAAAAGGCACTCGATTTTACCATAGCCGAAATAGGCAGCAAAGCAGTGTTTAAGGCCAGGGAAACCTTTGAGTTCCGTACCAGGCCCCAGCCATCGTTTAATAAGCAGTTCGATATGCTGCTGAACGACCTTAGCATTAACCAGAACAACGGATACAAAAACTATATACTATGTAGTAATGAGGCTCAGGCGAAGCGTTTCCAGGATATTTTTGAAAGCCTGGAAAGCGCTAACCAAAAAGACATACTCAAACAGTACAAAACCATTGTTTTCCCCATATTTGAGGGATTTGTAGACGAAGAAAATAAAATAGCCTGCTATGCAGACCACCAAATCTTTGAGCGTTACCATAAATTCAGCATAAAGAACGGGTACAGCAAAAAACAGGCGATTACAATAAAAGACCTTACCTCGCTTAGCGTGGGGGATTATGTAACACATATAGACCACGGTATAGGCAAGTTTGGCGGGCTGCAAAAAATTGAGGTAGACGGCAAACTACAGGAAGCCATAAAGCTTGTGTATGCCGATAACGACATTGTGTATGTAAGCATACACTCGCTGCACAAAATATCTAAATACAACGGTAAAGACGGCATTACCCCAAAGGTGCACAAAATAGGCAGCAGCGCCTGGAAAACCCTGAAACAGAAAACCAAGGCACGCGTTAAGCACATTGCCTTTAACCTGATTCAGCTATACGCCAAGCGAAGGCTGGAAAAAGGGTTTCAGTTTGGCCCGGACAGCTACCTGCAGGCCGAGCTGGAATCGTCATTTATCTATGAAGACACACCAGACCAGATTACTGCAACCCGCGATGTAAAGGCCGATATGGAACGCGACCGCCCCATGGACCGCCTGGTATGTGGCGATGTAGGCTTTGGTAAAACAGAAGTCGCCGTACGTGCCGCATTTAAGGCTGTTGATAACGGTAAGCAGGTAGCCGTGCTGGTGCCTACTACCATACTGGCCTTTCAGCATTATAAAACCTTTAGCGAGCGTTTAAAAGAGCTTCCGGTTACGGTAAGCTACCTTAACCGTTTCCGTACGGCTAAGCAAAAATCTGAAACCCTTAAGGCACTTGCAGAGGGCAAAGTAGATATACTTATAGGCACCCATCAGTTGGTTAACAAAAACGTGCAGTTTAAAGACCTCGGCCTGCTGATTATAGACGAGGAACAAAAATTTGGCGTAAACGTAAAGGACAAGCTAAAAACCATAGCCGAAAACATAGATACCCTTACGCTTACGGCAACCCCTATACCGCGTACGCTGCAATTCTCGTTAATGGCGGCGCGCGACTTATCGGTAATTAGCACTCCACCACCCAACCGTTACCCTATAGAAACGCACGTGGTGGGCTTTAACGAAGAGGTAATCCGCGATGCAGTGGCGTACGAAATAGAACGCGGTGGGCAGGTGTACTTCATTAACAACCGTATAGAGAACATTAAGGAAGTTGCCGGGATGATTCAGCGCCTGGTGCCGCATGCTAAAGTGGGCATAGGCCACGGGCAGATGGACGGTAAAAAACTGGAGGAACTTATGCTGTCGTTTATGGCCGGTGATTTTGACGTGCTTGTGGCTACGAGCATCATAGAAAGCGGGCTCGACGTGCCGAATGCCAACACGATTTTTATTAACAACGCTAACCACTTTGGGTTAAGCGACCTGCACCAGATGCGGGGTCGTGTGGGCCGAAGCAACAAAAAAGCGTTCTGCTACTTCATCACTCCGCCGTACAGCGCCATGACTGAGGAAGCCCGTAAACGTATACAGGCTTTAGAACAGTTTAGCGACCTGGGCAGCGGGTTTAACATTGCCATGAAAGATCTTGAAATCCGTGGCGCGGGCGACATACTTGGTGCCGAGCAAAGCGGTTTTATTAACGAGATAGGTTTTGAAACCTACCAAAAGATAATGAACGAGGCGATTGAGGAACTGAAAGAAAACGAGTTTAAAGACCTGTACACCGAGGTGGAGGGTGAAACCGAAAAAGAATACGTTAAAGACCTGAACATAGACAGCGACTTTAGCATGATGTTCCCAGACGAATATGTAAACAACATTACCGAAAGGCTTAACCTGTACAACGAGCTGGGAACCCTGAAAAACGAAGAGGAACTAAAAGCCTTTGAGCAGCGCCTTATAGACCGTTTCGGGCCGTTGCCAAAACCTGCGCAGGCGCTTATTACGAGTATCCGCATTAAGTGGCTGGCTACGAAAATGGGTATTGAAAAACTGGTACTGAAGCAAGACAAAATGGTGGGCTACTTTGTAGGCGACCAAAACAGCGCGTTTTATCAAAGCGGTAATTTCCACCGGGTAATAAAATTTGTACAGCAGTTCCCTACCCTGGCCAAAATGAAGGAGAAACAAACCAAAAACGGCCTGCGCCTGCTGCTTACCTTCGAAAACGTACGCAGCCTTAAAAGGGCGCATGATTTGTTGGGGATGGTTTTTGAAGATGCTTAGTCGCTGAGAAGCTAAGCTACTGAGTTTTTCACGGTCTGTCATTACTTCGTCAGTTGTGGCAAGTCTTCTTGTACGAGGCACGAAGCAATCTTATGGTGATTTGAGATTGCCACACTCCGCTGCGTTCCCAATGACAAGGTGTGAAGAAAGGATTCAATATTACATAAGTACTGTTTTCTGTTAAGATATTTTTTGTAGGTTTGGGTAAATCAATATTCTAACCTCATACTATGACCATTGACCAGTTTATCAAAAGAGAATTGCCTGCTTTAAAATTAATGATAGAGAACGAGCTAAAAAGTGAGTTTGATTCACATGAGTTTATAAGACACTTTTCACGAAAATATGAACTTGATTACGTTGATTTTTTAAGTAATTACAAGGTCAAACCCTTTAGGACTGTCAACTCGAAAATAGCAACGAGTCTTTCCAAATACGCGGATGATTTAGGAGTAAAAAAGGGAAATGAAGTATTCAGCGAAAGTATTTTTGGACTAAATGTTCCAAATAAAAATTGGATTAAGACAAATTACTCTAATGAACTCTAATACATTTCATTTTTAAAATTTCAGACAACAATTATTACTCCGATGAAATCTTCACTTATACCTGAATACAATAGAGATCTATACAAAAATTGGGCAAATTCAAGATTTATAGAATCAACATATGGAAGTTCTTTATCTTATATTTCTTCAAAAATAAAGAAAACAGCTGCTAACGGACCGTTTATTGATGGAGACATTGCTGAGTTCATACTACAAATAATCGGTAATTATAATATTACAGACGAAGAATTAAACGAACATGTTAGGCTAGCAACTTTTTACATAAGAAAAGGTAACGATCAGGAAATTTTAAGAATCGTAAAAAGTAATATTAAGAAAAGTTGATTTAGATCTACCCTGCGAATGCCCTTACAAAAACAAATCCACCACTACATAAACTCCATACCTGAGCCAAAACGTACCGATATGAAACGCTGTACAATACCATACTGTAACGTGGGAAGGGGCAATAAGTAATTTTTGTAGTTTTATATAAACGAACAAAACCCACAACCATGGCACAACTAAACCCCTATATCCATTTTAACGGCAATGCAGAAGAAGCGTTTACGTTTTACAAAGCAGCTTTTGGCGGCGAGTTCGCGGCACTGATGCGGTTTAAGGATTTCCAAAATCCGGAGCATCCGTTCCCGGAACACGAAGCCAACAAAATCATGCACGTATCGTTACCCATTGGTGGCGGTAGCGTACTAATGGGCAGCGATGTCCCTGAGGTTTTGGGCACGGTAAACGAAAATGAAAACCGCAGTAAAATTTCTATAGCTTGTGCCAGCAAGGAAGAAGCCGATAAACTGTACAATGCACTATTGGAAGGCGGCACGGTAGAAATGCCTATAGCCGACAGCCCTTGGGGTTCGTATTTCGCCATGTTTAGGGATAAGTTTGGCATAGAGTGGATGGTGAGTTTTGATTATAAGTAATACTTCAGCTCCTCTCAACCCTGAAAGGGTTGCGTATATTAGCCTCGGGTAACGCCCGGGGTTTTAGATAACCACCGCATCATATCCCGGGATTTCATCCCGGGTTAGTATACGCGACCCCATCGGGGTCGGAGTAAATTACAACCAACCACATCAGCATGCCACAATCATTAGCTTACAATTACATACACCTTGTTTTTAGCACCAAGTATCGTGAACCTACCATTCCAGCAAGTGTAGAACCACACCTATATGTGCATATTGCTGCAATATGCTTACGGCTCGATAGTCATGCGCTTGCCATTGGCGGTATGCCCGACCATATTCACATATTATTGTCGCTTTCTAAAAAACATGCATTGGTAACTCTGGTACAGGAGATTAAAAAGGTGTCGTCGCTTTGGATGAAAGAACAGCCAGGAGTATCACCTGATTTTTACTGGCAAAATGGCTACGGTGCATTTTCAGTTAGTCCAAGACATGTAGAACGTGTAAAACGATACATTGACCGACAGAAGATCCACCACGCTGCAACTACCTTTCAGGATGAGTATATAGGTTTCTTAAAAGACTATAATGCCGACTGTAATGAACATTATCTTTGGGATTAACCGACCCTGAAAGGGCCTTGCATATTAGCCTCGGGTAACGCGCGGGGTTTTAGATAACCACCGCATCATATCCCGGGATTTCATCCCGGGTTAGCATCCGCGACCCCGTCGGGGTCGGAATTGAATCTCCGAAATAACTTGCCCCAAGGTTCTTTCAATCTTCAATCCCCAAATAAACAAATCAACAAATTACCGCATTAACAATCTTTTCCTATTTTTGCACCATGGCAAAACAAGACGATATATTTAAGAATGTAATCTCGCACGCTAAGGAGTATGGTTATATATTCCAGTCGAGTGAAATATACGACGGCCTAAGCGCCGTATACGACTACGGCCAAAACGGTGCCGAGCTGAAGAAAAACATCCGCGAGTACTGGTGGAAAAGCATGGTGCAAATGCACGAAAACATTGTGGGGATAGACGCCGCAATCTTCATGCACCCTACCACCTGGAAAGCATCGGGACACGTAGATGCCTTTAACGACCCGCTTATAGACAACAAAGACAGTAAAAAACGGTTCAGGGCCGACGTGCTTATAGAGGATTATGCCGAAAAGCTGAACCAAAAAGCCCAGAAGGAAATAGATAAAGCCCGTGCTAAATACGGCGATGCCTTTAACGAAGAAGAGTTTAAGGCTACCAATGCACGCACTAAAGAATACCTGGAACGCAAGGATGCCATACTGCAACGCATGGCGCGCAGCCTTGAAACCGAAAATCTTGCCGACGTAAAAGCCCTTATTGAGGAGCTGGAAATAGCCGACCCCGATACAGGTTCTAAAAACTGGACCGACGTACGCCAATTTAACCTGATGTTTGGCACCAAGCTGGGTGCTGAGGCAGCTAACGCTATGGATTTGTACCTGCGTCCGGAAACGGCTCAGGGTATTTTTGTTAACTTCCTTAACGTGCAGAAAACCGGCCGCATGAAGGTGCCGTTTGGTATTGCACAAACCGGTAAGGCGTTCCGTAATGAAATTGTAGCCCGTCAGTTCATTTTCCGTATGAGGGAGTTTGAACAGATGGAAATGCAGTTCTTCGTTCGTCCGGGTGAGGAAATGAAATACTACGAGTTCTGGAAAGAAACCCGCCTTAAGTGGCACCTGTCGCTAGGGCTTGGTAAAGAAAACTACCGTTTCCACGACCACGAAAAGCTGGCGCACTATGCTAACGCCGCTGCCGATATTGAATTTAACTTCCCGTTTGGCTTTAAGGAGCTGGAGGGTATCCATAGCCGTACCGATTTCGACCTTAAAGCGCACGAACAATATAGCGGTAAAAAACTACAGTATTTTGACCCTGAACTAAACGAAAACTATGTGCCTTACGTAGTGGAAACTTCGGTAGGACTAGACCGTATGTTCCTTGCCGTGTTTGCCACATCGCTTAAGGAGGAAACCCTTGAAGATGGTTCTACACGTACCGTGCTGAGCCTTCCGGCTGTACTGGCCCCTACTAAGGCGGCTGTACTTCCGTTGGTTAAAAAAGACGGCCTGCCGGATGTAGCCCGCGAAATCATTGAAGACCTTAAGTGGGACTTCAACGTGGCGTATGACGAAAAGGATGCCGTAGGCCGCCGTTACCGCCGCCAGGATGCGCTGGGTACACCGTTCTGTATTACGGTAGACCACCAGACGCTGGAAGACCAAACCGTAACCATACGCCACCGCGATACCATGGCTCAGGACAGGGTAAAAATCGCTGACCTGCGCGGTATTATAAACGACGAGGTTTCGGTAAGGAACTGGTTGCTTAAAATGAAATAAGATTTTTGTTTTAGATATATGAAACGCCTCACTTTGTGGGGCGTTTTTTTGTACATTGTAATCTAACATTCTTGAATGATGAATATATTTTTTTCATGGCAATCGGATTTGCCTTATAAGGAAAACAAAAACTTTATTGAGGATTGTATTAAAACCGCCATAAAGGAATTAAATCACGAAAATAAACACCTAGTCGATTTCTTATTGGATAAAGATACGAGCGGAGAGCCTGGAAATCCTGAAATAATTAGTGTGATTTTAGAAAAAATTGATAGATGTAGAGTTTTTATATGTGATCTCACTGTCATTAATTCCAAATATGAAGGGCGGAAATTACCTAATCCAAATGTCATTTTTGAATTAGGCTATGCTATTAAATCTTTAGGCTGGGAAAAAGTAATTTGTGTAGTTAATGAGGAATTTGGCAAAAGTGAGGAGCTGCCTTTTGACATGAAACATCGCCGAATGCTTTCATACAATCTATCAAAAAGAAGTAAATCCGGTGAAAAGAGAAAAATAGTTGATGCTATAAAATTTAACATCCAAATATTAAAAGACAGGGGCTTGCTTTTTGACGAACTTGAAGATTATACAAAACAAGATGTCGACACAGAGTTTTTAACAATTATAAATCACATTAGAAAAATAGTTTTTCAAAACATAAATAAGAACATACTTTTAGACACGGATAAAATGCTAAATTTAAACAAAAATGAACTGATTTTATGTCTTGAAAATCGTGAAATATTAGGCTTCCATCTTTTTAAAAATTTCACTATTAACTCTAACTCCATAAAGAGGTTAATTGATGTTGTAATTGCTAATTCAAACTATAGAAGAGACAAGATCGTTGTATTAGTGAAGTTCAAAGAATGGCTTGACGGATATAATAAGATAACTGGGGATAGATATTTTGAAAAGCCATTTCTTGAACTCAAGAGTTCAAATGAATTTAAGATTATGAGATCTAATCTTTCGGCTTTGCCAAACCGATTAATATTAGGAAAAATCGTTTCAGAAGAAAAGATTGCAGTTTATGATTTTGGAGATATCGTTAATAGCGAAAGGATTAAAAAAGCTTGCACTTATTTTATAATTAATCAAACTTTTATAGAGCATTATGTTAATCTCATTTTTAATTTCATTTTTAATTTCATTGAGATTGCAAATATGTGGCTTGACAGGACTGGCGGAGAATTTATACTTGACTCTTTTAATCAATTTGAAATTAAATAATTTCACCTAGCTCAAGGATTTACTCATGCTAAACAATTAAACCAACACGCTCCGCACCCCCACTCGCAGCGACAAAACCGGCAAATACTACTTTCTTCACGCACCGTCATTACTTCGTCAGTTCGGCCAAGGCCTCGTGTGCGAGGAGGCACGACGAAGCAATCTTATTAAAAGGTTAGCCCGCTGGTATGAGCATAGCGCTTATGCGTCTTAAATATTTAGATTGCCACACTCCGCTGCGCTGCGTTCGCAATGACAGGCGCGGGTACAGTGCAAGAAATAGGGATGCTTTATTCACGTCCCTTTCTTCAATGAAATGTTTTTGCGAGGAGGAACGACGAAGCAATCTGAAAATAAAACCGAAACACACACATATCAACCTTTATCTTTTTCTACCACTCCATTACCCCAATTGGTAATAGCATTCAGTAACGGAATCAGTGTTTCGCCCATAGTAGTAAGCCTGTAGGTTACCATAAGCGGAGGCTTGGTACCCGTTACAGTACGGTGTATAATCCCATCGTTTTCAAGTTGTTTTAGCTGCAGGCTCATAGTCATTTCGGTTACAGCCGGGATTTCCCTACGCAGTTCGCTATAGCGTCTTGGCCCTTGCATAAGATGGTAAAGTAGCACTGCTTTCCATTTACCACCAACCAAACTCATAGTAAGGCTTACCGTACAAGGATATGTTTTACCCTTATATAAGATTTCGTTACGGCTGCATTCAGTTTTTATATCCATCTATCCTTTTTGATAGTTATTGCAAGACAAAAGTACTACATTTATTTTTGTACTATAATTTTTATAGTACTTAATTATCAAACAAATGCAAAATTCCATACATTGGCCCGAAGGCTATTTACCGGGCACCACAGACAATTTTTGTTCCAATGAAGTTATTATCTCCGGACTAACTACTGAAGAGGTGTGGCCAAACATTGCCAATCCTTTTGCCTGGCCATTATATTACGCTAATTCTTCGGACATCGAATTTATAAATCCGAACGACAAAACACTTTACGAGGGCGTACGTTTTAGGTTCAAAACCTTTGGTTTTCCAATAGAGGCACAGATTACAGAATTTATACCTCCAAAAAACGGGCAACCCGCAAGGATTGCATGGCACGGCTGGGCAGAGGGCGATGAGGAAACAAGGCTCGATGTAATCCATGCATGGCTTATAGAAGACCTTGAGGTTGGTCGTGTAAGAATACTAACACAAGAAACGCAAAAAGGAAAACCCGCCATAACACTGGCGCAGCAAAAACCTAACCCCATGATAAACGGGCATCAGGATTGGCTTGAGGGATTGGTAAATTATTCTAAATCTTGTTTAAAAAAATAATACTTTTAGTAAACTCTATAAGTTTATGACTTTGCCTTCATAAACTTATAGAGTGCTTTTTAAATTCCCAAGCGTTTCGGTCTGTACAGTATTGAAAAACACATGAAGCAACCTAAAATAAACTCGAAACACCTATCTTTATAAAAACCTCAAAACTATGGAACAAAACCAGTTTATAGCAAACCGCCTACGCGAAGTGTTCCTTAACGGCACGTGGATAGCAAATACCAATTACAAAAAAGAACTGGAGGCTACCACATATAAGCAGGCCATACAAAAGGTAGGTAACCTTAATACTATAGCGGTACTTACTTACCATATTAATTACTATCTCTCAGGGTTGCTAAGGGTATTAAATGGCGGCCCTCTTGATATAAGTGATAAATATAGTTTTGATGCCCCTGTACTACAAACTGATGCCGAGTGGAAAGCTCTGGTAGCAAAACTTCTGGAAAATGCCGAAGCCTTTTCTCAGGCTGTGGCGCAGCTGCCTGATGCCACTTTAAACACTCCCTTTGTTACTGAAAAATATGGTACTTATAATAGAAACCTGGAAGGTGTTATAGAACACAGCTATTACCATTTAGGGCAAATAGTTCTTATTAAAAAACTGGTAGGCGACTCAGCCTTGTAAATACGGCAGCGTTACTGGAACATAAATAATTAAAGCAGTGATTGCATAACCCACGCCTATACAATCTTTTCCAGGTGTATATAATTTTACCAAAAATACACAAACCTCCACCACTAAAACGTTTTCTTTTTTGATATCTTTACGTCCCAAACTACTTTTATGAGCAAAACGTATAAGATAGCGGTAAGCAACGGCAGCAGCTTTGACATTACCCAAGATCAGGTGAAAACCTTTGACGCCATAAGTACCACGCAAAACCAATACCATGTACTTAAGGACAACACCCCCTACCGTGCAGCCATTACTGCACAGGACTTCCTGAAGAAAACCTATACTGTGGCTATTAACAACAACACCTACGAGGTGCACATAGCCGATGCCCTGGACCAACTCATAAAAAACATGGGCTTTGAGGTAGGCACCGCCAAGCAGGTAAACGAAATCAAGGCACCAATACCGGGCCTGATTTTAGAAATCAGCGTAACCCCCGGCCAAACCGTAGAGGAAAACGACACCTTATTAATACTGGAAGCCATGAAAATGGAAAACACCTTCCACTCGCCGCGCGCGGGCGTTATTAAAAGCATAGCCGTTACCCAGGGCCAGGCCGTAGATAAAGGACAACTGTTAATAGAATTTGAGTAATTGTTTTTTGACACGAATACCACGAATTAACACCAAACTTAATTTATGAAATACGTGTCATACGAAAAACAAGCCCGATAGTATATAAATGAGTTGACACTAAAATTTGAGTAAACGCTTTCGCCGCAATTTCCACTACTGATAACCACAAACCTAATTTGTGAACATTAGTAAAATTAGTGGCCAAAGAAAAAATATCAGTATGAAAAAAATACTTGTAGCCAATCGTGGGGAAATTGCCATAAGGGTAATGAAAACCGCAAAAAAAATGGGCATAAAAACAGTAGCCGTTTACAGTGCCGCAGACCGTAATGCCCCCCATGTAAAATTTGCCGACGAGGCCATATATATAGGAGAAGCACCCAGCAGCCAGAGTTACCTGGTTATGGATAAAATAATAGGCGCCGCACAAACTACCGGTGCCGACGCCATTCACCCCGGTTACGGCTTTTTAAGTGAAAACGCCAACTTTGCCGAAGCGGTTACCGCAGCGGGCATTACCTTTATAGGTCCGCGCCCTGATGCCATACGCGTTATGGGCAGTAAGCTGGGCGCTAAGGATGCCGTTAAGGCATACAACATACCTATGGTGCCGGGCGTAGACAAAGCCATTACCGATGTAGCCGAAGCCAAAGCCATAAGTAAGGAAATAGGTTTCCCGATACTTATTAAGGCCAGTGCCGGCGGTGGCGGTAAGGGCATGCGTATTGTTCAGAACGAAGAAGAATTTGAATCGCAAATGGATCGTGCCATAAGCGAGGCGGTTTCGGCCTTTGGCGATGGTAGCGTGTTTATAGAAAAATACGTGGGTTCGCCCCGCCATATAGAGGTTCAGGTTATGGCAGACAGCCATGGCAACACCCTGCACCTTTTTGAACGTGAATGTAGTGTACAGCGCCGCCACCAAAAGGTGGTAGAGGAAGCACCATCATCTGTACTTACACCAGAGATTCGAGAGGCTATGGGTCAGGCTGCCGTTAAGGTGGCACAGGCGTGTAATTATCTTGGCGCAGGTACGGTTGAGTTTTTATTGGATGAAAACCTGAATTTCTATTTCCTTGAAATGAACACCCGCCTTCAGGTAGAGCACCCGGTAACCGAACTTATTACAGGGCTTGATTTGGTAGAGCTGCAAATACGTGTGGCACGCGGCGAGGAACTCCCTATAAAACAAGCCGACCTAAAAATACTGGGCCATGCTATGGAACTGCGCGTATACGCCGAAGATCCGCTGACCGACTTTTCGCCAAACGTGGGTAAACTGGAAGTGTACCAGATCCCTGTGGGCGACGGTATACGTGTAGACAACGGCTTTGAACAAGGCATGGATGTACCTATATATTATGACCCCATGCTGAGTAAGCTTATTACCTACGGTAAAAACCGCGACGAAGCCATACAGCGCATGATAGAAGCCATAGACCAGTATAAGGTAGAAGGTGTAGCCACTACCCTTCCGTTTGGTACGTTTGTTATGGAGCACGAGGCATTTCGTTCGGGTAACTTTGATACGCATTTTGTAAAGAAATATTACGATGCCGAATCGTTAAAGGCAAAGCTGGATACCGAAGCCGAGATTGCCGCGTACATAGCACTGAAGCACTACCTTGAAGACCAAAAAGTATTACGACTACCCATTAGCTAATATCCGATATGGAAAATAAGATACAGTTATTAAACGATAAAATAGCCCAGGCAAAACTGGGTGGTGGCGAAAAACGTGTAGCTAACCAGCACGCCAAGAAAAAACTTACCGCACGCGAACGCGTGGAGTACCTGCTCGACGAAGGCTCGTTTGAAGAAATAGGCATGCTGGTTACCCACCGCAGCACTGATTTCGGGCTGGAAAAAGAAACCTATTACGGCGACGGTGTAGTTACCGGGTACGGCACTATAAACGGCAGGGCGGTGTATGTGTTTGCACAAGACTTTACCGTGTTTGGCGGTGCGCTTTCTGAAACCCATGCCGAAAAAATATGCAAGGTCATGGATATGGCACTGCGTACCGGCACACCCATGATAGGACTTAACGACAGCGGTGGCGCCCGTATACAGGAAGGCGTTCGTTCGCTGGGCGGTTATGCCGACATATTTTTTAAGAATGTACAAAGCAGCGGTGTGATTCCGCAAATAAGCGCCATTATGGGTCCGTGTGCGGGGGGTGCGGTATATTCGCCTGCCATGACTGATTTTACCATGATGGTAGAAAACACCAGTTACATGTTTGTTACCGGGCCAAACGTGGTAAAAACCGTAACAAACGAAACCGTAACCAGCGAAGAACTGGGCGGCGCCAGTACCCACAGTACCAAGAGCGGTGTGGCACACGTAACATCGGCTAACGATGTGCAGTGCCTGGAAGATATAAAAACCCTGCTGAGCTACCTGCCGCAAAACAATACAGAAAAAGCTCCGGCTCTACCTTTTACCCCCGACGATGAAATTCGCGATGTATTAAGCGACATTATCCCGGATAATGCCAATAAGCCGTATGATATGCATAAGGTGATTCAGGGTATTATAGATGAGAATTCGTTTTTTGAGATACATAAGGCGTATGCCGAAAATATTATTGTAGGCTTTGCCCGCCTGGGCGGCCGCAGTATAGGCATAGTAGCAAACCAGCCCGCGTACCTAGCCGGGGTGCTTGATGTAAACAGCAGTATTAAATCAGCGCGGTTTGTGCGTTTTTGCGATTGCTTTAATATTCCGCTTTTAGTACTGGTAGATGTACCGGGTTTCCTGCCGGGTACTAACCAGGAATGGAACGGTATTATAACCCACGGCGCCAAGTTGCTTTATGCGCTTAGCGAGGCTACCGTGCCACGTGTTACGGTAATTACCCGTAAGGCATACGGCGGCGCGTACGACGTTATGAACAGTAAGCATATAGGGGCCGATTTTAACTACGCATGGCCAAGTGCCGAGATTGCCGTAATGGGTGCTAAGGGAGCCAGCGAAATTATTTTTAAGAAAGAGATTAGCGAAGCCGAAGACCCTGCTGCAAAACTGTTGGAAAAAGAGGCTGAGTATGCGGATAAATTTGCCAACCCGTACACGGCTGCACAACGCGGGTTTATAGATGAAGTTATAGAACCAAAACACACAAGGCGAAAACTACTTAAAGCATTCAGCATACTGGAACATAAACAAGTAGACACACCTAAAAGAAAACACGGAAATATTCCGCTTTAACCCAAACTTTAGTTTTCTGAACCCTAAGAACCACCTTGTACGCAGGGTGGTTTTTTTATGGGCATAGCCATCTTATTTTTCTTAATGAAATCATAAATATCACAAAACAGATGTGAACCATCATAAATAAAAGTTAAGGTATTACAAAAGTCATTATGGGAGTATTTGATAATTAAATGTTTTATTAACGATAAATAAACAAAATATAACTATTTCGTTGTTTTACTAACGAAAATATGGTAGTTATAGCGTCTATTTAACAATAATAAACCAAAACAATTATGTTAAAAATTGTATTTTATTCAATTTTATTACAAATAAAATTGGTTTCATTGATAAAAATATCAACAGTTAGCTTTAAGTGTTATAAAAAACTAAAAATAAATGCGTTTGTGTTATTTTTATGTTAATTCGATATTTTTGTAAATCTAACAGAAAAAAGATGATGGAAAATTACACACGGCAAGCAGACTATCAACGGTCTGCATCACCAGAACGTGAGTTTAGTATGCGATCCGGCCCCGGATGGCATAATAATCTCATGAAACGGTTTGTGCTCACAGTAGCATTTTTACTCTTCTGCCTGGTGCCTGCCTTAGCGCAGGTAAGCGTTAGCGCTACAGGAGGAACGACTACCGGTAGTTATGCCACAGTTAATGCTGCCTTTACGGCAATTAACGCTGGCACACACACCGGAAACATTGTAATCACAGTTACAGCAAACACGACAGAACCCGCCACGGCAGTACAACTGCTAAAAAGCGCGGCTCCGTCATCGTACACCAGCATCCTCATTAAACCAGGCAGTGCAGGCATCGTAATTAGTTCTGCAGCTACTCCTACTAACAACAGGGGTATATTAGAGTTTGTTGGTGCTGACAATGTAACAATAGATGGTAGTGCTAACGGCACTACTTCCAGAGACCTTACAATACAATGTAGTACTTCTACCGGAGCAAATGGCCCGGCAGTAATAAGGTTATCGTCTAACTCAACTACGGGAACTGATGGCGCAGATAACATTACCATTAAAAACTGTATAATTGTAGGGGCACGCAGCTCTGCTACCAGTACTAGTACAAACTATGGGATTGTATTCGCAAACAGCACTGGAAACATCAGTGCAAACCTAGGGTCGTATTCAAGCATCAACACTGTAATACAAAACAACCTTATTACAAGGTGTTACAATGGTATATATGCAGCAGGTGTAAGCGCAACGTATCCCAATACTGGGCTTCAAATAACTGGAAATACTCTAGGAAGCGCTACATCTTCAGATAACATTGGAGCACGAGGTGTATATGTCTCTTTCACGGCAACATCTACATCAGGAGGAAGCGCAATCATTGAAAAAAATGATATTCGCGCTGGTGACAATGGTACCACCGGATACGGTGCAATTGTAACGGGTGTAGAAGTAAACTCAACAAACTATGGTGTTATAATTAGGAGAAATAACATTCATAATGTTAACCAGCCTACTACGAGTGGATGGGCAGGTACAGGTATTTACATAAACTCAGCTACAAACAATACTTTGGGTTATATTCAAAATAATATAATCCGAGACATAACCGCAAGTAACTACAGTACTTCTAATACTGCATCATATATAAACTATGGTATATGGTTTAATGCAGGTGTTACAGGCTACAACGTAGATAATAACACTATAGCGTTCTTAGTAGCTAACCCTACCGGCTCAACAACTAATCCGGCATCTAACCTGATTTACTTGTCTAGCGGTACGTTATCTTCTTTTAGAAACAACATCCTTATAAATACTGTTAACAGTACTAACGCTCTTGGTCTTTATGTGGCAACCACATCAAGTATTTCATCTGCTGCAGTAAATAACAACAATTACTATATTCCAAGTGGTAGTATAGGCTATTACAATGCTGGAAACAGAACTAATCTTGCAGCATGGCAATCTGCTACATCTAAAGATGGAAATTCTTACAGCACTAACGTTACGTTTACGTCGGCAACAGATCTTCATATTCCGGCAGGTACCAGTACAATCTTGGAATCAGGTGGCGCATCGTTGGCTGCTACAGGCGTATCTGTAGACTATGACGGAGACGCAAGGCCAGGGCCTTCGGGTTCTGTAAACGGCGGCGCCACTGCTCCGGATATAGGTGCCGACGAATTTGATGGTATCCCTGCTGTGCCATGTACCACGCCAAGCGCCGCTACGGCAACAGCTATAACTACAGCCAGCACTACAGCAACCAGCATAGCAGGAACAATCACTGCACCTGCCACTGCCCCTACGGGGTATCTTGTTGTTTATAGTACTTCGGCTACGCTAAGCGCAGGGCCGGTAGACGGAACTGCTTACTCTGCGGGTACTGCACTTGGCGGAGGTACCGTAGGATATGCAGGTACTGCTACATCTTATACTATAAGTTCGTTAACATCAAACACTAATTACTATGTGTTTGTTTACAGCTATAATTCAGGAACATGTTTAGCAGGGCCTAAATATTCGGCTACATCTGTAACAGCAAATGCGGTTACGTGTGCTGCTGCTCCAACTGCGCTTGCTGCCAGCACTACTAATAACAGTGCTTCTGTAAGCTGGACTGCATCTGCTACGGGTGGTGGTGCCGCTGCCATTACCTATACACTACAATTGTATAGCGATTCTGGTTACGCAACACTCCTAAACACATATAACAACGTTACAAGTGCGTACGTTATAAGTGGTCTTACAGCTAACACTATCTACTACTACCGTTTGACAAGCTCTAACGGAAGTTGTGGTACCACCGCAACAGGTAACTTTACAACACAATTAGTTACACCGGTTACATGGACGGAAGGTTTTACAACAACTACGCTGCCCGCAGGATGGGTTAATACAGGCACGTGGACTATTGGTTCTGCGCGTGGTGTTACGGGCAACCCCGGTAATAACATCTACAAAAACCTGTTTTCCAGCACAACTACTGCCAGTTTTACAACAATAAACATTGGTCCTCTGGGCAGTAACGACCGACTGAAGTTTGACTGGAAAACGTCAAACTTTTCGAGTCCGTATGGTGCTCCGGCAGCAGGTTCTGGAAACATTGTAGTAGAAATTTCTACCAACTACGGAAGCAGCTATACAACACTGGCTACTTTCAATAACGATGGTACATCCACATGGCGCAACAACGTATTATCGCTTTCAGCTTATGCAGGACAAAATGTAAAACTAAGGTTTACAGGCAACTGGACTAGCGGCGACTACGATTTAGCTTTTGATAACTTTGTTATAGAGCCTACCCCTGCATGTGCTGCTCCTACAGATATTACAGTAGGCGTAGTGTCTGAAAGTACCGCTGCAGTAAGCTGGACTGCGCCATCGCCTGCGCCGGCTAACGGATATGAATACTATATAAGCACCACAAATACTGCACCTACTGCTGCCACAGGCGCTACAGGTACAGTTGCAGCTGGTACTACAAATACTGTATTTACATCGCTTAACCAAAACACCACTTACTACTTCTGGTTAAGATCTGTATGTAGCGGAGCCGATATATCTGCATGGTCTTCATCGGGTGCATTTACCACGCAAGCTGTTGCGCCGGTAACATGGACAGAAGGTTTTACCACCACAACGTTACCTACGGGATGGTCTAATTCAGGGTTTACAATAGGATCTGCACGTGGTGCAACAGGCAACCCTGGTAACAGTATCTATAAAAACATATATGGTACAACACCTAGCGGTAACTTCAGCACTATAAATATAGGCCCACTAGGAAGTAATGACCGTTTAAAGTTTGACTGGAAAACGACTAACTTCTCAAGTCCTTATGATGCTCCTGCAGCTGATTCTGGTAATTTTGTAATAGAGATTTCTACTAACTACGGAAACAGCTACACTACACTTGCAACGGTAAATAACGACGGTACTGCCGCATGGCATACAAACACCTATTCGCTAAGTGCATATGAAGGTGAGATTGTAAAAATCCGTATTACCGGTAACCGTACAAGCGGTGACTATGACCTTGCTTTTGACAACTTTATTGTTGAGCCAACTCCTACGTGTGAAGCTGCTACTTCACCAATTACTGGAGCAGTAACAAACAATAGTGCTTCGGTAAGCTGGACAGCATCTGTAAGTACGCCTGCAAGTGGATATGAGTACTATGTAAGCACTACAAACACTGCACCTACCGCTGCAACTACTGCAACCGGTAGCGTAAGCGCAGGAACAGTAAGTGCTACTATTACATCTTTATCGGGCAACACAACCTACTACTGGTGGGTACGTGCTGTGTGTAGCACTTCAGACAAGTCTACGTGGACAGCCGGAACCACCTTTAGCACTTTATGTGACCCAGTTACAAGCATAAACGAAAACTTTGACGGCGTTACCGCTCCTGCACTCCCTTCATGCTGGACAAGAATAATAAGAGGTGCTACGGTAAGTACGCTGGCTACTGTGGTAACTAACACAAGCGTTGTAAGCACAAGCCCTAACGCTGCGAGGTTATACAATGCCGGATCTGGAACAAGCGACGAAATAATGCTTGTTACCCCACTAATCAGCAACCTTACGGGCGGTTCTCGCCAGGTGCGTTTTAACGCCGCTAATACATTAACAGATGTAAACTTAGAAGTTGGTGTACTAACCGGTTACGGCAGCAGCGCTACATTTACTGTACTGCAAACCATAACACTTACTACAACAATGACTGAGTATGCTGTGCCATTTACATCTTACACGGGCTCTGGCAACAGAATCGCGCTAAGAATGGTAAACAACGCACAGTACGGCTACATTTACATAGACGACTTTAAGTGGGAAACTATACCTACATGTTACAAGCCTACGGGTGTAACAGTAGCAAGCACTACCACTACAAGCGCTACATTTAACTGGACTGCTCCTACACAAGGAACTCCTGCAACGTATGAGTATGAAATCCGTTCAGCAGGAGCTGCCGGAAGCGGAAGCGCAGGCCTTGCTGCCAGCGGTTCTGTAACTGCACCTGCACTTACAGCAACAGCATCTGGCCTACAGGCAGCAACTACGTATACCATATATATGCGTACAAACTGTGGCGTATCAGACAACAGCGAGTGGACAACAGGAAGAACATTTACTACACTTTGTAACCCTGTAACGTCTCTGCCTTGGACTGAAAACTTTGACAGCATGGCAGCTATAGGTACAAATGTGCTACCTACCTGCTGGTCAGCTATAGCGACAGGAACAGAGAATTACAACACTTCAAACGCGGCATCTAACACCTACAATGACCCTAGAAGTACGCCAAACTATGTAACCCTTTACTGGCAGGGTTCAAATATTAATTCAGCGTACCTTTGGACACCTGGATTCCAACTAAACGCCGGCGAGAGCTATACCTTTAGTTACTATTGGGCTGGTGATGGCTTGACAGGATGGGCTGGTGAAGTATATTCTAATACTTCTCAGAGTTCTACCGGAGCGACTCAGCTTGGCGCAGCGTTCGTAACTTCTTCAACTACTACAACATCCGGATACACATTAGTAACCAGGACATTTGTTCCTGCTACAAGTGGCGTATACTACTTTGGTATAAGGACAACAACTACGAGCTTTTCTCCTGAATACCTTGGATTTGATGACTTCAGCCTTGTTAAAACTCCAAGTAGCATAACATCATTTACACCAAGTTCAGTATGTTCTGCAGGTGGAACAAATGTTACTATTACAGGTGTAAACCTTAATGGCGCTACTTCGGTTAAATTTAACGGCGTTAACGCTGCATCTTACACCGTAGCAAACAATACTACGATTAACGCTGTAACTCCGGCAGGCTTAACCGCAGGAGCTATAACTGTAGTAACCCCTAGCAATACTGCAACCAGCAGTACTAACTTTACTATAACTACAAACCCTACCGTACCGGCTATTACCGGAGGCGAGGGAGGATCTGTATGTTTAGGCACACCGCTTACACTGAGCAACGCTACAACAGGTGGTGTTTGGACTACATCTAACGATGCTGTGGCAACAGTTAATGCTTCTACCGGTGTGGTAACGGGTGTAGCACCAGGTATTGTTACTATATCATATACTGTAACAACTAACGGATGTTCTACAACACGCAACCAGGCTTTAACAGTAATAACACCTCCATCAATTGTTTCGGCGAGTGGTAACCAAACCCTTACCGAAGGCGCTACTGCTACTTATACAGTAACTGCCTCTGGCGATATTACAGGCTATCAGTGGCAAATAAACACGGGCAGCGGATGGAACAACATTACTAACGACGCTACATACAGTGGAGCTACTACAAGTGCGCTTACCATAAGCAACTTAGTAAATACCATGAATAATAACCAATACAGGGTTATCGTTTCGGGTAACGCACCTTGCGGACAAGCAACGTCTAATCCTGCTTCATTGTTTATAAGCACAATAGGCATCACATCGCAACCGACAGATGTAACGCTTTGTTCTACAACAACTACTGCTTCTTACAGCGTTTCTGCTACAGGTACAGGTCTTACCTACCAGTGGCAGGTTAACACGGGAAGTGCATGGACTAACCTAAGCGGTCAAACTTCTTCCACACTTAACCTAAGCGGAATTACAACTGCTTTTAACGGATATAAGTACCGTGTTATCATTACAGACAGCAACAGTACTACAGCTACATCGAGCGAAGTAAACCTTACTGTAAATGAAGTATTGAATGTAACAAGCCAGCCATCTAATCAAACGGCTTGTTTCGGTAGTACATCAACAAAAACCTTTACAGTAGCTTATACAGGCGCTGCTACAGGTATACAATGGCAGTACTCTGCTAATGGTACTTCTTGGTCAGATCTTGTTGCTACACCTCCTGCAGGCGTAAGCTACAGCGGTGGTGCTTCAAACACGCTAACAGTAAACATTGGTGCAAGTACACCAATAGCTACGTACTACTACCGCGCTGTAATAGGTGGTACAAGTCCTTGTGGCGATGTTACTACAAACACTGCAACGCTTTCTGTGTACAGTGCTACTATAACTGCTACTGCAAGCAGCAGCAGCTACTGTACCCCAGGCACAGGCGTAACACTTACAGCAACCGGAGGTTCTACCTATGTATGGTCTCCTGCTGCAGGTCTAAGCGCTACAACAGGTGCAAGCGTAATTGCTACGCCATCTGCTACAACAACCTATACTGTAACAGGTACAGACGCTAATGGTTGTGTAAACACCGCTACCGTTACTGTAACTGTAAATGCTGCGCCAAGCGTAACAGCTTCTGCTTCTGCAGCAGGAGTTTGTTCAGGACAAACTGTAACATTATCAGCAGTAGGTGCAGTTGCCTTTACTACAGGTAACGTAAGTACTTATGGTTTTGCAGCCTCTACCGGAGCTACGCTTGAGGACATGAGCAGCGCAACAACGATAGGTGTTGCAGATAACGACGATGACCCGTACGCAGCTTCTAACATAGGGTTTACATTTAACTATAACGGAGTAGACTATACCCAATTCTCTGCCTCTCCAGATGGTTTTATTACCCTTGGCAGCGCCACAGCTGCAGCGCAGTACAATAACGACTTTACATCTACAACAAACCCTGTAAAAATCGCTCCTTACTGGGATGACCTTGCCTTAGGAGACGCAGCAAACGGTGGATACATTAAATATGTAGTTACCGGAACCGCTCCTAACCGTATATGTAAAATAGAGTGGTTTGTTACTATTCCTCGTAATACAACAGGAACACCATCGAGCAAGTTCCAGATTTGGCTTTATGAAAGCACAAACGCTATTGATTTCCGATACGGAACAATGGGTAGTGCAACATCAAGCGCTTCTGTGGGTATACGTGGTACTGGTACAACTAACTTCCAGAGTGTAACAATAAGCTCTAATACAGCTGCAGTAGGCACAGCTAATAACAATAATGCTTTACAACCTACATTAGGAACTAAATATACGTTTACACCGGTTCAGCCAACGCTTAGCTACGCATGGACATCAATCCCTGCAGGCTTTACTTCAACTGACCAAAACCCGGTAGCAACGATAACAGCTAATACTACATACGTAGTTACTGCAACCGCTTCAAACGGATGTACAGCTACAACAAGTGTAGCAGTAACAAACAACTCTCCTGCCGTAGCCGATATTACCGGCAATACCACAGGAAACATGTGTACAAGTGCCACATTAGATCTTGACAGCGCTACAACAGGCGGTTTATGGTCTTCTTCTAACACTGCCATTGCCACTGTAGATGGTACTACAGGTGTGGTAACCGGTATTGCACAAGGAGCAGTAACCATTACTTATACTGTAACAGCTAATGGCTGTAGCGCATCTAAAACAACAAGCATAAACGTATATGTAGCCCCTGCAATTACATCTGCAAGCGGCAACCAAACGGTAACCGCAGGTTCTTCGGCTACTTATACCGTAAATGCTACAGGATCTAACCTTGCTTACCAATGGCAGGTAAATACCGGCAGCGGATGGACTAACATTGCTGACGATACCACCTACGCCGGTACAGCAACAGCTACGCTTACTTTAAGTAACGTAACTACGGCTATGAACGGATACCAATATAGAGTTAGTGTAAGCGGAACTGCACCATGCAGTGCTGTAACATCTAACCCGGCATCGCTAATTATAAGCGACATAGGTATTACTTCACAACCAGAAAATGCTACCATCTGTTCTACATCTACAACTGCTTCATTTAGCGTTACAGCTACAGGTACAGGCCTTACTTACCAGTGGCAGGTAAATACCGGAAGCGGATGGACTGATTTAACAGGTGAAACAGCATCTACACTTTCTGTTACAGGTATTACTACCGCTTATAACGGTTATCAATATCATGTAATTATAACAGATGCAACTGCTACTACTGCAACATCTAGCGCAGCTATCCTAACTGTTAACAGCCCAGCTGTAATAACAACTCAGGCTACTTCGCAAGGCACATGCTTTGGTACTGCCGGTTCTAAAACCTTTACTATTGTACGTTCTGGTACAGAAGCCATCCAGTGGCAATACTCAGCTAATGGAACAACAGGATGGGCAAACGTAACAAACGCTACCCCTGCAGGCATCAGCTACACAGGCAATACTAACAATGCGCTTACAGTGTCTACAACTGCTACAACTGCAGCGGGAGTATACTACTTCCGCGCTGTGATTGACTCTGCATCGCCATGTGACGATACAGTAAGCAGCGTAGTTACATTAACTGTATCTCAGCCATCTGTAACTGCTTCAGCAAGCTCTTCTACTTACTGTACACCAGGAGGTACAGCAGTAACACTAAGTGCAAGCGGTGCATCAACTTACAGTTGGTCTCCGGCTACAGGTCTTAGCGCTACAACAGGCGCAAGCGTTACCGCTTCACCTACAGCTACAACAACGTATACCGTTACCGGTACAAACGAATTTGGCTGTACAGCTACTTCTACAGTAACTGTAACTGTAAACAACGCGCCTACTGTGGCTGCAATTGCAGCTGTATCAGAAGTATGTGCCGGAGGTACAGTACAACTAGACGCAAATGCTGCCGTTGCATTTACTACGCCAGCTATAACCTCATACCAGTTTACAAGTACTACGGGTACGTATACCCCGGTAAGCAGCAATGCTACTTCGGTTCCAGTACTGGCAGATCTTGCTATTAGTGCCACGTTACCTATCGGATTTACATTTAACTATGGTGGAAACAACTACACCCAGTTTAAAATGACTTCAGATGGTTTCATTACACTAAATACTGCTCAGACATCAACTATTTCTGGCAACAACTTAAGTACTGCTAACGCAAATGCGAGGCCAATAATAGCACCGTTATGGGATGACCACGCCGGTAGCGCAACGGCTGGTTCTTATGCCGGATATGAGCTAACAGGTTCAGCACCAAACAGGGTACTTACTGTAGAGTGGAGAAACTGGCTATGGGGCTATTTAGCCACCACGCCGGTAATAAGCTTCCAGGTAAAACTTTATGAAGGAACAAACAACATAGAGTTTACTTACCGTACAGAAAGCGGAAGCATAAGCAGTGGATCTGCCTCTATAGGACTAGGCGCACCTACCGGTAACGGATCAGGAAGCTACCTTGCCCTAACGAGCATTAGCACACCTGCAGTAAGCAGTAGCACAAACACTACTAACTTAAACACTAAGCCTGCTACAGGCACTGTATACAGGTTTAGCCCTGGTAATGCTCCTGCACTAACCTATGCATGGACATCTGTACCGGCAGGATTTACTTCTAATATTAAGAACCCTGTAGCTACAGTAAGTGCAAATACTACTTATTATGTAACTGCAACTGCTCCTAACGGATGTTCTAACACATCTAACGTAAGTGTAACTACTACAAGTGGCGCAACCATAACTACGCAACCTGTAGCCAGTACAACGCTATGCCAAGGTGGTAACTTTACATTAACTGTTGCTGCTACTGGCCCTGGTGTAACATACCAGTGGAGAAAAGGCGGTAACAACATTGTAGGTGCAACCACAAACACATACACTGTAACAGGAGCAACTCCTGCACAAAGCGGAGACTATGACGTTGTTGTAACACCATCATGCGGTAGCGCACTAACAAGTAATGTGGCTACGGTATTAGTTAACCCTACACCTACTGTAACCGCACCATCTAATGTAAATGTATGTGCAGGTGCTACAGTAAGCGCCATAACACTAACCGGAACGCCAAGCGGTGTTACGTTTGATATTACAGGCGGAGCCGCTGTAGGTTTAGCAAACCAAACTAACATTACAAGCATTCCATCGTTTACTGCTGTGAGCACTCAAGCTAACGCAACGGTAACAATAACGCCTAAGGCAAATGGCTGTACTGGAACTGCAGTAACGTTTACTATTACTGTAAATCCGTTGCCTACCGCAGTGAGCGTAGCTACACCGGCTGCACTTTGTAATACCGGTAGCGCTACAGCTACACTTACAGCAACGGGTGGTTCTCACAGTACTACAATACTTACTGAGAACTTTAACTCTAATGCTCCTACCTGGAGTATTGCAGGAACTGGTGCCGCCTCAACAAACTGGGTATACCAAACAGTTCCTTACACGTACGCCAGTTATTTCACAAACTTCTCTACAACAAACGGAGGTAAGTTTGCAATAAGTAACTCAGACATTGGAGGAAGCGGTAGTACTACAAACACTACGCTTGCATCTCCAACATTCAGTACGGTAGGATATACTGCTGCAACGCTAACATTTGAGCACTATTTAAGGTACTCAACAGGAGACACTGCCAATGTAGAAATTTCTACAAACGGTGGTAGCTCATGGGCTACACTACAAGCTTACACAGCTACTGCAGGTACTAGTACAGCGACAACAAATGCTTCTATTACGCTACCTTCACAGTACCTGGGTCAGGCTAACTTAAGGATCAGGTTTAATTTCGTAAGCAATTACGGTTATTTCTGGCTAGTAGATAACGTTAATGTAAGCGGTACTACACAAGCACCTATAACATGGACGCCTACAACAGCGCTTTATACAGATGCAGCAGGTACAATTGCTTATACCGGCGATGCAAGGGCTACCGTTTACGCTAAGCCTACTGCAAACACCACGTATACTGCTACAGCAACAACTACATCTGGTTGTACAAGCACTGCTAACGTTACAGTTACTGTAAACGCGTCTAGCGCTCCAAGCGCAGCAGACCAGCAGTTCTGTGCAGGTGCTACAGTGGCAAACCTTGTAGCTACAGGAAGTAACATACAGTGGTATAGTGCTGCAACAGGAGGATCTCCACTTGCAGGCACAACAGCGCTAACGCCAGCTACGTACTACGCTTCTCAAACAGTAAATGGTTGCGAAAGTGCACGTACTGCCATAGTGGTAACACTATTAAGCTCATGGACTGGTGCTGTAAGTAGCGACTGGGCAAACCCTGCTAACTGGTGTGGTAACACAATACCTACAACAGCAGTAGATGTTATTATACCGGCTGTAACAACACTTCCGGTGATTACTACAGGTAATACAGCTCTTGCACACAACCTTACGCTGAGTGCAAACGCAACACTTACTGTACAAACGGGAGCAACGCTAAGTGTAGATAATATACTTGCCGTAAATCCATCTGCAACGCTAACCGTACAAAATAACGGTGCGCTAATACAAGGTGCAGGTACAGTAGTTAACCCTAACAGCGGTAACATAGTGTTTACTAAAAACGGTAGCTTACTTTACAGAAATGACTATACCATGTGGTCATCTCCGGTAACGGGACAAAACCTTGCGGCCTTCTCCCCTGCCACAGTATCTACACGTTTCTATACGTATAACCCTGTTACAGACCAGTATGCGCGTGTAACGGCTGCAGATAACTCATTTGCTCCGGCAAGAGGTTACCTAATCCGTATGCCAGACAACTATCCGTTAGTATCAGGATACTACACAGGTGCAACTCCGGTAAGCTTTGCGGGTACCTTTACAGGTGCGCCAAACAACGGTACTGTAAACTATACATTGTCTACAGCCGGAAACGGATTTAACTCTGTGGGTAACCCATATCCTTCTCCAATAAACCTGGCTGCCTTCTTTGCGGCAAACAGTTCATCTATAAACGCCTCTTCAGGTATTTATCTATGGAGAAAGAAAAACAACGGCGACAACACGTCTTATGCAACGCTTACCCTTGCAGCCTACACAGCAAACCCTGCAACAGGCGGAGGATCTGAAAACAGTTCATTCTACGTGTACGATCAGTCAACAGGATCTAACAACTGGTTAATTGCACCGGCACAAGGATTCATTGTTAAAACAAATGCAACTTCAGGTAACCCTACACTAACATTTACAAATGCTATGCGTAGACCTACCCCTGGAACATCTCAGTCTTTCTTCAGGCAGCAGGCCGATACTAATTCGCGTATGTGGATTAACATGACTGCCGCTAACGGAATGGCAAGCCAAACCGCAATTGCATACATGAACCAAGGTACCCTTGGCATGGATTACGGATACGACGGTGAGAAGTTTACAGATGCAAACACATTAGCAGTGTACTCTATTGCCGAGTCTAAGGCACTTGCTGTACAGGCAAGGCCACAGTTTAACAACACAGATATAGTACCAGTAGGTTTCTTTGCTCCGGCAGCAGGCACTTACACTCTATCTATGGACCATGTAGATGGTGTTTTTGCAAACGGTCAAACAATATATCTTCGCGATAACGTAGAAGGTGTAGTGCGTAACCTAAGCAACAACAGCTATACATTTGCTACTGAAGCAGGAACATTTGACAACCGTTTTGAAGTTCTGTACACTACAGAAGCTCTTGGAACAAATGACCCTACTATAAACCCAGACAATGTTGTAGTATACAAAGAAGGTACTACTATACAAATTAATACCGGCAGCACTATTATGAACGGAATTACTGTTTATGATATCCGCGGAAGGAAAATTTACAGCGTAAGCGATATAAACAATACGCAAACCGCTATAACAAACCTTACTGCAGAACAGCAAGTATTAATTGTAGAAATAGACACTGTAAAAGGTAAAGTAAGCAAACGAATCATCTACTAACGGTTGCTATAAGCATTTAATCCCAAAATAAGAAGCGGGGCTGTCTCAGTTGTGAGACAGCCCCCTTTTTATTTATACGGCAACCAGCACACAAGTAGCAACGCATATTAGCCATCTTCCTTCTCAAGCATCACAATACATCTCTAAAAACGCGCCAGGTATTTATGGCAACAAATAAAAAATGCAGAACAAAAGAGCTCATTGAAATAACCGAACCAAAGCACCAGTTTAATCATTCGACTATAGCTACTAATGCCACCAAAAACAGTAACCGAAATATAGACAATCCATACTCCATTAACGCAACAACTCATTACCAATACTTTACACGTAAATTTTGTTAAAACAGTCTATAATTTGTCTATAGACAAAATGCAAAAAAACACCGCCCAACGGCATAACTTTGCTTCATCGAACATTATTTAACAACCGTTCGTCTATACTTATTGCAATTCGTCGACACTTTACGTGGACTTGCCCCCCTTATATACCTGTCCGACGAAATCCACAAAAAACGCGACGAAATGCAGCGTACATTTGTAATGTAATAATAACAGAACAGTTTTTTACATCCAGCATCGCATCAAACTAAAAAATAAATACTAAAAAATGATTTCAATAGTAAAAAAACACACAGAATACCGCCAATAGGCAAATACGTAGGTACAAAGGC
The DNA here is from genome assembly GCF_046614455.1 of Flavobacterium sp. RNTU_13. Lineage (NCBI taxonomy): Bacteria > Pseudomonadati > Bacteroidota > Flavobacteriia > Flavobacteriales > Flavobacteriaceae > Flavobacterium > Flavobacterium sp. RNTU_13. The sequence continues at coordinate 636,219 of NZ_JBKJHB010000001.1, forward strand.
GTTATAATTCCGGCCTTTAAAAAAGATCTAAAAGATGTAGTTTGTCGTAAAAAAAAGCACTTCATCTGAAACTTACTGATAATCAATACTAAAAAAATTGATAAAAAATTTTCAGTAATAAAAATTCTTAGTACATTTGCCCCCGCAACCAAAAAATAGTTAAGCCCCCCTTAACTACCTAAAATTTAAATAATTACTAAAATGAAAAAAGCATTATTTTTACTATTGCTATCTCCAGTTATTGCCTTTTCTGGAACTAGCCGCAACAATGGTACTGCCCCTAAAACTATCGTTAATAAAACTACTGCAGCTCCTGTTGCAGGACTAAGCGGAACGTACACGATAGGTGCTACAGGCGCTAATTATACAACTATAACTGCTGCCGTAAACGCACTTAACTCTCAAGGTGTTGCCGGACCGGTTACCTTTAGGTTTAAAGACGCTAACTATAACAACACTACCGGCGAAACGTTCCCTATCGTTATTAATGCTGTTAGTGGTGCATCAGCGACAAATACCATAACATTTAAACCTGCTGCTAACGTAAACACAACAATAACAGCAAACAACATAAACGGCTACACTGGCGTACCTGCTTTGTTTATACTAAAAGGTAGCGACTATGTTACTTTTGATGGTAGTAACACAGATGGCGGAAGCTCAAGAAACCTAAAGCTTGTTAATGGTGATAACATCGACTACATACACCGCTCGGTTATATGGGTAGCAAGTAACGGAACTAACGGTGCTACTTATAACACCTTTAAGTACCTTAACATAAGAATGACTGTTAAAAACAGCGGAAGCACGTATTGTGCGGGTATATACGCTGGTAAATATGATACAGGAAACAGCATTAACCAGGATCCGGCAGAAGCTGACAACAAATACCTTACAATAATAAACAACGACTTTGACAACGTAAAACAAGGTGTTGTTATAAACGGTAGTAATACAGCTAACCTACGCACAACATATACTGTTGTAAAAGCAAACGACCTTGGTGCGTCTACAACTGAAACTATTATTTGCCCTGCAACATTTAACAACGTTGACAACTTTACATATACAGAAAACTTTATCTATAACCTTTACAGAAATACCACTGCAGGTGCTCTTATCTCTGCCGGTATCTACGTAAGCGGAAACAGTACAAACGGTACCATTACCCGTAACCAAATGAAAACCTTTACCAAAACGGTAACAGAAAGCTATACATTTGGTGGTGTAGTACTTGCTTCTACAGCTACTTCAAGTAACATCCTGGTAGCTAACAACTTTATCGCCGGGATATCTGGTAACAACAACGGATCTCCTTACCTAAACGGCCATGGTATATCTATAGCATCTGGCGGCGGATACAAAATTTACCACAACAGTGTTTACATGAACACTAACCAAAGTAATGACAACACAACAAACGGTTTCTCTGCAGCGCTATATGTAAAGGGTGCAACCGGAGTAGATGTAAGAAACAACATTTTTGTGAACACACAAACAAATACGCTTACACGCAGGTGTGCCATACTGATTGACGGAGCGGCAAGCCAGCTATCTACACTTAATTACAATGATGTTTATTCTACAGATAAAATAGGTTACGCAGGTACAAATGCTTCATGGTTTGGCAACCCAGATTATCAAACAACACTTTCTGGATGGAAAACACTTTCTGGAAAAGAAGCTAACTCTATAAGCTACCTTCCTGCCTTTACTAGTGCTACAGATCTACATATAACTAGTGCTTCATCTAACGATGTTTTAAAAGCAGGAACATACATTTCAACGGTAAATAAAGATATAGACAACCAGGTACGCAGCACTACTACACCTGCTATAGGAGCAGATGAGTTTGGTACAGTAACATTCCCTACAGGTAGCGGTTCTACAGGTATCTACTGTTCATCTTCTACAACATGGAACGGAACAAGCTGGAGTAACGGAAGCCCTGCAATAAACAAAGATGTTATCTTTACAGGAAACTATACGGTGAGCGGTAACACTACACTATCGGCCTGTTCTATATATGTTCTAAACGGCGCAACAGTAGAATTTACAGGTACAAGTACAGCTTATGTAGACCATAGCGTAAACGTACAAACAAACGGTAGCCTTACATTTAGGAGCGGTACAGTACTTTTCCAGGTAGATACAGACCAAAACAGCGGTACAGTAACCATAGAGCGCAACAGCGGACTACTTAAACGTTACGATTACACAATGTGGTCTTCTCCGGTAGTAGATAACAGAACTACAGGTTTCCAAACTCTTAAGCAGTTCTCTCCTGCTACTTCGGCCGGTCGTTTTTACCAATACAACACTAACAGCGGTACACAAGGTTTATATGCTAAAGTAGATGAAACTACAACTAAGTTCTCTTTGGGTAAAGGTTTCCTTATCCGTATGCCAGACACTAACCCAGCCTCAGGATATTACCAAGGTACTACAAGGATAACTTTTACAGGTTCATTCCAGGGTACACCAACTAACGGGACTGTAAGGGTACCTCTAACGTACACAGACGCTAACCATGCCTTTAACGCAATAGGAAACCCATACGCTTCTCCAATAAGCATCAGCGATTTCCTTAACGCAAACAGCGACGCTATAACTGGTACAATATGGTTATGGAGAAAAACAAACGATAAAACGCAGACAAGCTACTCTACATGTAACCTATCGGGCTACATTGCTAACAGTGCTCCGGGCGGAACTGACACAAGTGGTAACATAGTAATACAAAATCCATTTGCTATAGATGCTAAAGGTTCTCTTAACACTGCTCAGGGCTTTATTGTAAAAGCTAAAGACGCAAGCAAAGAAGTAATATTCAGAAACGATATGCGTTTGCAAAACCACAGCAACGCTTTCTTCAGGACTACAGCTGCAGATGCCGGCCAGGTAGTAACCTTAAGCAACGACGGTGTAGACAGGCTTTGGTTAAACATCTCTAACGGTGACACAGATCCTCAGTTCAGCCAAACACTTATCGCCTACAACCCTGTAACAACTACAGATATTGAAGAAGGATATGACAGCGAAAACATAGGAACAGACGGTATAAACCTTTACACAGTTCATGTTAAAGAAGGTGTTTCAACAAACTTTGGTATCCAGACTCGCGGTTCATTTAACGTAGAAGACAGGTACTACCTAGGCTATAACGCTACAGCTGCAGGAACATACACTATACACACAGATGATGTAACAGGTGTTTTTGCAAACGGACAAAAAGCATACCTTGTGGATAACGTAGAAGGTATAGTAAGAGATATTACAACTTACGACTACACATTTACTACAGAAGCTGGTACATTTAACGACAGGTTTACAGTAGTTTACAAAGCAGAAAACGCTTCACTTGGTACATCTACTCCGGTAGCAGACGTTAAAGAAGTAAAAGTTTACAACAACAACAACGAAATAAAAGCCCTGGCTCCTACTCAAATCAAGGCTGTGGTTATCTACGACATGCTTGGCCGTACACTGTACAGCAATGCTAAAGTAAACAACACAGAATTTGCATCAGGCGCTATCAATGCAGACCATCAGGTAGTAGTGGTTAACATGACTCTTGAAAACGGACAAGCTGTATCAAAGAAAATTATGATGAACTAATCATCATAATGGTTTAGTAATTTTTAGTTGGATAAAAGGGCGGGGGTAACACCCCGGCCTTTTAGATATAAAAGATCTTTCACTTAGTAATAATATAGCAGTAACAGCTTACGGCATATTGTGGAATTTTTTTCCCATTTTCCACAATGTTTAGTAATTTTTTAGTTGGATGCTAGCCCCGGCGGCTTTTACCTCCGGGGCTTGTTTTAAAAACTAAACTGCACAGGCTTTATAATGATAAGGCAATGTCATTATAATATTTTAGTAATTTTTTTAGTTGGATGCACGATAAAGGACACTTAGGTGTCCTTTATCATTTTATAGAACCCTGTAGAAAAATTACTGCGGAGTTTTACTTATAAGAATGCTAACGGCATTACCACCAAAGCCCACAGCATTAATTAAAATATTTTTAAGCTCCCTATTTTGCACAGCCTCATAAAAAGGCGAAGGGATAAACGTATTATGCTGTAGCATATAAGCAGCCATCTCAAGGCTAAGCATACCACTGGCACCAAAGGTGTGCCCTATTTTCCATTTGTTGGTGGTAAGCAGGGGAATGTTATTGCCAAATATAGCTTTAACCGCATTATATTCCGCTAAATCACCTTTTACCGTTCCTGGCGCATGCATTACCACCGCATCTATATCTGTTGCAGAAATCGCTCCTAAAGCCATTCTCATGCTTGTTTGCAGGCAATCTCCATTAGCAGACAACGATGCACCGTGAGATATAACCTCTGTGGCATACCCTACACCTCTTATATATGCAAGAGCATTTTCTTTATAACCAGATTCCAGGCACGCTACAGCAGCGCCTTCACCCAGCACCATGGTATTTAATTCTTTTTCTAAATCAAGGGCGCGGCACGGAAACTCATTAGTAATATAACTGTAAATTTTCATGGCGCGCATTTGGGCTATGGTAAACCCGGTAAGGGGCGCCTCGCTACCTCCTACCAAAAACCGCTGTGCCATACCGCTCTTTAGCCAGGCTACGCCGTTTAACACGGCGTGAAGTGCCGTACTACAGGTAATGGAATGTGAGATCTCAGGACCAGAGCTTTTAATATCCTGCGCTACCCAGCTGGCTATGTTACCCAGCGTAGTGCCCGGCGAAGCCTGCACTGCAGCTTTACCGGTTTCAAGAAACTCGCTGTGATACTGCTCAAATAAATCAGTAGCACCACGGCTGGAGCCAATGTTTACACCTACGTTAAGTGCATTGTCCCAACCAGATTGTGCAATAGCTGAGCGGGAAGCCAATATGGCATACAAAACAGATTTATCGAGATTTTTATAATGAGGATTGCTCTTTTTAAGGCGTTCGGCTTTTTCTGAAAGCGCGACAGGGAGCACACCACCAAACGTTTTAGAATCTATAGCTGTAAGCTCGGTTAACAGCGTTTTCCCGGATTGGTATTGTGCCCACACATCCGATGGATTATCGCCAAGCGGCGAAAATGAACCAATAGCAACAACAGAAATAACATCGGTACCCATACCAATTAAAAATTTTTACAAAGATACGGGTACTAATGCTTTTAAAATACTAAAATCGTTTGTTAAGCCATTTTCTTACCGGAACGTCATAACAGTAAAGTGACAATAAAGCCACCACTATACTTACTACAAAAGTAAGCAGCATATAAGGCCAAGCCTCTGAAAAAGCAGGCTTTTTGTTATTAGAAACATAGGCCGTATAGGTATATATAAACGGATAATGTGTTATGTACAAAGGATAGGATATATCCCCTAAAAATTTACTGATTTTTAAACCTGCCCCACTAACAGTTCCGCCTGCGCCTAAAAGCACTATAAAAGGAAAAACGACTATAATGCAAAAACTTTCGTATATACCGTTAATCCATAGCCGGCCTGTTCCGCCCAGTCGCGGCATACACAAAGCCACAATAAGCAACACAGCACTATAAAAAAACGCGTTTTTAAAGCACTGTAGTCGCGCAGCCCTATGCAGTAAAATACCCGCAAAAAATGGGAACATTACGCGTGTAAGGCCTATGTGAATTCCGGATAAAGAAAGTTCCCACCCCCCTACTACATCGCCTGTTTTACCAAAGACAGCGAGGTAAATTAGTGCGGTACCAAATATTGCTACAAAAAAAGCCAGCCATCTATCAGAAAGCCTGCGCCCTACAAGAGCATATAGTATGTTCGCCACATATTCGTAAAATAATGACCATCCGGGGCCGTTTAATGGGTGCATTTCGCCCCAGCCCCTTATCTCAGTACCAGGCGACAAAGGAATTAGAAAACATCCCAGTAGAAACGCTACAATTACCTTCCATACCGGAGTATCTGCTACGGCAGGCATCCATGGGCAAGTCTGAAAATAAAATAGCAGCGCACCTATAAGCATGCCCAAAACTACTAAAGGCTGTAACCGTAAAACCCGTCTTTTCAGGAACTGCATTACGTTCATAGTACACCACCTGTCATCATACGCATAGCTGATTACAAAACCAGAGAGCAAAAAGAAAAAATCAACCGCCAAGTAGCCGTGATTTATAATCTGGTCCTGGTGCCCGGACGAATGAGGCTCAAAAATATGGAAGATAACAACAAGTATTGCTGCTGTGCCCCGCAGCGCGTCTAGCACGGCATAATGAGGCTTATCTGCCCTTACAGCAACCTCCGGATTTAGATATTTCATAAGATGTTTTTTGGATTTTCTAAAAATAGAGAAACTATCTCTTACACCAATGCATACGTTGCACATCTCCAAAATATGATAATTTATAGGGTGTTTTAGTCAAAAATAAAAACACACCACAACTATTTCACTAAATATTAAAATAATTTATAATTTTTTGTTAATTTAGTAGACACTAAAAACCATAAATATGAATACGCCCGAAGACAAAACACGCGTTGTGCGTCCTAATTACACGCTTCCGGCTATACTATTGTCCGGATTAGGTTACTATATAGCCTTTCACATTGCCGAACAACCCGGCACTCCAAATGTATTACTGCTAAAAATGCTGGGCATTGGAAACATGATTGTATTCGGCACTGCAACGATATTTGGCATAAAACGACTGTTTAGCAGGCTATAATTACAAAATACCGACTATAGATAGCAAAAAATTGCTAAAAAAATTCACAAAACATTAACGTAGAATTAGTACAAATTTTGTGTGCAGCTGCGTTTATATAGCATAATTTCGTTGTATAAATGTTTAACCAAAAATAAGTTGCCATGAAACAGTATGAAAACGAAACACGTATAGTGCGACCAAACTACGCGCTTCCGGCATTGGTTTTGGTTGCGCTCGGATATTATATTACATTCCACATTGCCGAAATGCCGCACACACCAAATGCTATACTTTTAAAAAGCGTAGGGGTTATGTGTATGCTTATATTCGGAGGGTTGTTACTTGCAGAAGCTATAAAAGCTTTTAGGCGCAAAGAGAAAACTCAAAGTGCATAGTAAATGCTTATAGGGCTGCAACAAAATTGTAACCCAAACAACATATACATTTAGGGTTTTACCTGTTTCAATATAGGTAAAACCCTAATTTTATTTCGGGTCACCCTGATACTTTTGCAACAGGTAGTGAATAATTCGTATTTGAATGTATTTTAGCCGGTACCTGACTTAACAAACCGATACAGACCAATTTATTAAGAACCCGGAACCGGCACTTGGGTAAAACACCACAGCCACTGATACTACTGAGTCGGTGGCTGTTTTTTGATGAAAGCAAAGTACCCCAATAATATTTTACAAAACCTGTTTTTAAAAACCAAAATCCCGGAAACTACCGGGATTTTTTATTACAATTCAAAATCACATGCCACAAAAAAAACCCTCTGCATTGCTGTAGAGGGTTCTTTATTGAGTATAGATGATATTAATCAACCAATATAATAATCCTGTTGTCTTTTAGCTCCAGCGTACCGCTTTCTATAGCAAGCAGAAACTTCTGGTCTTTGTCTGATTTTACAAAACGGCTTCCTAAATCAGCAGTTTTATAATCAGCCACCGCTATCTTGATGCTTCCCTTAGCCAGTATAGAAACTATGTTGGCGTGGTTATTAAGCATCTGGAATTCGCCATTTATGCCAGGTACGGTTACAGAGGTAACGTTTCCTTTAAACAAATGCCCTTCCGGTGATACTATTTCTAATGATAACATACGTTGTTAGTTTATAGTTTGTAGTTTATGGTTTATAGCTGTGCGGCATAACCACAAACCATAAACCATAAACAATAAACCGTTATTATGCTTCAGCTAACATTTTCTGGCCTGCTTCAATCACGTCCTCTATACTACCTTTAAGGTTAAAGGCAGCTTCCGGAAGATGATCCAGCTCACCATCAATAATCATGTTAAAGCCTTTGATGGTATCTTTAATATCTACAAGTACACCAGGTATACCTGTAAACTGCTCAGCTACGTGGAACGGCTGAGAAAGGAAACGCTGTACGCGGCGTGCACGGCTTACAACGAGTTTGTCTTCCTCGCTAAGTTCTTCCATACCAAGGATGGCAATAATATCTTGCAGCTGCTTGTATTTCTGAAGGATTTCTTTTACCCTTTGTGCAGTATTGTAGTGGTCATCACCAAGAATTTGCGGAGTAAGGATACGAGAGGTAGAATCCAGTGGGTCTACCGCAGGGTAAATACCAAGCTCAGCAATTTTACGGCTAAGCACCGTAGTAGCATCAAGGTGGGCAAATGTTGTAGCAGGAGCCGGGTCAGTTAAGTCATCCGCAGGTACGTATACCGCCTGAACCGATGTAATAGATCCGTTTTTAGTAGATGTAATACGCTCTTGCATAGCACCCATTTCAGTAGCAAGTGTAGGCTGGTAACCTACCGCAGATGGCATACGGCCTAGTAGCGCCGATACCTCTGAACCTGCTTGTGTAAAACGGAATATGTTATCTACGAAGAAAAGTACGTCTTTACCTTGTCCGTCTCCGGCACCATCACGGAAATACTCTGCAATGGTAAGGCCCGAAAGTGCCACACGTGCACGTGCTCCCGGTGGTTCGTTCATCTGACCGAACACGAAGGTAGCTTTACTTTCCCTCATAAGGGTTTTATCAACTTTAGACAGGTCCCATCCGCCGTTTTCCATAGAGTGCATAAAGTCGTCGCCGTATTTAATAATACCAGACTCAAGCATCTCACGCATAAGGTCGTTACCTTCACGGGTACGCTCACCTACACCGGCAAATACAGAAAGACCACCGTGTCCTTTTGCAATGTTATTAATAAGCTCCTGGATAAGTACTGTTTTACCTACACCGGCACCACCAAAAAGACCAATTTTACCACCTTTTGCATAAGGCTCAATAAGGTCGATTACTTTGATACCTGTAAAAAGTACTTCAGAAGATGTAGAAAGTTCGTCGAAACGAGGCGCAGGTCTGTGAATAGGAAGACCGTTTGCACCTTCTTTTGGTAAATCGCCAAGACCATCAATGGCATCACCTACTACATTAAACAAACGTCCGAAGATATCGCTGCCAATAGGCACCTGTATAGGAGCACCGGTTGCTACTACTTCCTGTCCGCGGCTAAGGCCGTCTGTAGAGTCCATAGATATAGTACGTACTGTATCTTGCCCCACGTGAGACTGTACCTCTAGTACAAGCTTTGAACCATCGTTTTTAATGATTTCTAATGAATCATAGATCTTAGGTAGCGCAGCAGCCTGTGAGTCAAACACCACATCTACTACCGGGCCGATAATCTGTGCAACTTTTCCTGTTACTTTAGACATTGCTTATGTATTTATTAAACAGCTATTTATCAGTTTCGAGAAAACTCATTTTTCTCGGCTGCAAAGATAGTTTTTTATATATGAATTATGCAACATATACATTGCGATTTTTTTAATAAAAATGCGTATTTCAGTAAAATCCGATTTAAAAAGGAGCTCATTTAAGGCACCGGGTTTCAATATGTTTACAGAAACCCCTTAACCTCCTAAAGTCGGAACAGCGTTTATTTTAAACAAAAACACAAAGCGCACCCTGCTTAAAACACCTCCTCCAGTGCCTGCTCTATTACCTCATAAATGCGGTTTAGCTGGGGCTCAGTTATTATATACGGCGTTAACACATATACAATATTACCCACCGGGCGTAGTATAACACCTTTATCTATAAAGAACCGGTAGAGCTTATTCCTAAAATCACCATAGTAAGACTCTGTTGCGTCGCGCTTTATTTCCAATGCCACTATTACACCCAGTACCCGTGCGGTTTTTACACGCGGGTGTTTCAGCATCTTGTGCATAAACGCGGTGTGGCTTTCGGTAATGCGGGCTATGCTTTGCATGGTGGTTTCCTGTAAAAGCAAATCGAGCGCGGCGTGCGCAGCTGCACAGCCCGTAGGGTTTGCAGTAAAGGTATGCCCATGAAACAGTGCTTTATTTACATCATCGCTATAAAAACCATTAAAAATATGGTCGGTAAAGCTGGTAATTGCCATAGGAATTGTACCGCCCGTAAGCGCCTTGCTCAGACACATAATATCGGGCTGTGCGGTAAGATAATCACACGCAAAATTTTTACCTGTTTTACCAAAGCCGGTCATTACCTCATCGGCAATGGTAAATACGCCATGCTCCTTACATACATTAATTAAATCGGTAAGAGCTTCAGGGCTGTACATAACCATACCTGCAGCACCCTGAACAAGGGGCTCAAAAATAAAAGCAGCAAAGTCTTCTGTTGCAACTAACGATTGCAGCGCCTCCAGGCTCTCCTGCTCCTTTCCGGGAACGGGCACCGGTATGCGGGCAACCTCTATAAGCGAACCTTTAAAGGCCTCGGTAAAAAACGAAATACCACTGGCTGCCATGGCCGCAAAGGTATCGCCGTGAAAAGCATCTTCAAATGCAATGACACGGGTACGTTTTTCGCCCTTGTTGTAAAAATACTGTAGCGAAGCCTTAAGTGCAACCTCTACAGCAGTACTACCGTTATCGCTAAAAAAGAACTTCTTTTGGTTGTTTGGCAAAATTTGCATTAGCCTTTCGGCAAGTTTCAGTGCAGGATCATGCGTAAAACCGCCAAAAAGAACATGTTCCAGAGTAGTAAGCTGCTTATAAATGGCGTTAGCAATATACGGGTTACTGTGCCCAAAGGGATTAACCCACCAGCTGGCTATGGCGTCTATATATTCCTTACCGTTTTCATCCCAAAGCTGGGCGCCTTCACCACGCGTAATTTTTATGGGCGGCAATGCTGTTTTATGCTGTGTATACGGATGCCATAAAGCACCAGTATATAATGTGTTTTCCAAAACCTGAATATTTTTTAAAAATTCTGTTTAAACAAAAAAGTCAGGCTGCCCCCTACTGCAGAGCAAGCAAAGCCTCCCTAAAATCATCGGCATAGGCAGCTACTACGTTAGCATCAAAATAAGGCTCGTTGTTTATACGCCCTATAACATTAAGCCCCGTCATACTTAGTATAACCTGCTCTGTAGCCGGGTTTTCATCACCGTTAAAAATAATACCGACAATGACAACACCCCTGTTTTTAAGTGCTTCTACCGTAAGTAACGTATGGTTTATACTGCCCAGGTAATGGCGCGATACCACTATTACCTTATAATCTGGTTGTATAAGATCTGCTATAGTTTGTGTAGCGTTTACAGGCACATATATCCCTCCTGCCCCTTCTATTACCAGGTGCGGATTTTCTGTAGCAGGCTCTTTAATATCCTGTACCGAAATAGCAACACCATCTATAGCCGCCGCAAGGTGTGGGCTGGCCGGGGTGTGCAGGGCATAAGCATTGGCATGCACCTTTGTTACAGGGTTACTTAGATAGCGTTTTACTTTGTGGCTGTCGGAATTATCCAGGTCGCCGGCCTGTATGGGTTTCCAGTAGTCTGCCTCCAGTGCCTGGGTTACAATGGCCGATGCAATTGTTTTCCCTACATCTGTGCCTATTCCTGTAATAAATAGTTTCATGTCGTATATTATATTCTTTAAGGCTGCCGATGTGTGCCGCCGTTTTTACTTTATTTCAAACTCGTGCTTACAGTGGTTACAATGGTATTTGTACTTTATAAAAAAGGGCAAAGCACTTAAAACCAACCCCAGCAAAAAAGCCAAAAATCCGCCGCGATCGCGCACCGTACTCATTACCTCAATCTCGGTAGAACCGCAATTAGGACAATGGATAGCATTACCGGAATTATCTAAAGCATAACGCGGTACAGATTGCAGTATTTCTTTCGCCCTGATAACGTCTTCGCTTCGCACAAAAAGCTGTACCCCACCTATGGCGTTACTAATCAGCGGATCTGTATCTATGGTATTATTGTTCTTAAGGAATACCTCTACACCATCTGCCTCAAGCCTTCCTTTAAAGATAAGCGCTTCCGCAGAATACTGAAATACGGCTATTTTTTCAAATTGTGGTTTCATAAAGACAAAGTTAGGGAACAAACACTTACACTCGGCAAGCATTAGCAAGTGTTAAATACTCACACCGCATATTATCAATACTTTAGTAATTCGTTACCAAACATTTATGCGTTTTCAGTCTAATTTTGAAGAATATTCTTAAAATTAACACATTGCCCGCTATGGAACTCCGGCTACCACCTTACTTACGCACACTAGCCATAATGTTGCTGATTATTATTATCGTATTTTTTATGATAGTAGCAAAAGAGCTTTTGGTCCCCCTATTGGTATCAGGATACATAGCCATGCTGTTAACCAGTACGTGTAACCGTATGGAGCGGTACAAAATACCGCGCTCGCTGGCAGCGTTTATATGCCTGCTGATATTTGTAGCGGCACTGGGTGGCATCTTCTTTTTTATTTACCTGCAGGTGCGCGGCTTTTGCCACGACCTGGGCGACGGCCTTACTACAAAGGTAAATGAGTTTGTTATTGAAGCTAACAAATGGAGTAAAGACACCTTTGGCACAGACCTGGGTATGCCAAACGGCTTTGAAATGGAAAAAGCCGTGGAAATGGTGGGCAATGAAAACACTAAGCCCACCCAAATGATACTGGACACCCTTAATACCTTAAGCGATATAATACTGCTACCGGTATTTATCTTTTTCCTGCTTATATACAGGGACCACCTGGCAGTATTTGTAACAAGGGTGTTTCGCAAACAAGACAATGATTTCCTGCTGAGAAAGCTAACATCTATACGCAAAATAGTGCACGCTTACATAATGGGTGCCGGTAAGGTTATGTGCATACTGGCAGTGGTAAACACCGCTGTATTATTTGCCCTGGGCATAGAGCACGCTATATTTTTTGGGGTGCTGGCTGGTATGCTGAATATAATTCCTTACGTGGGGCCTGCCCTGGGGGCCATACTTCCGTTTACGTTTGCCCTTATAACTAAAGACAGCTTATTTTATCCGGTAGCGGTGGTAGTAGCCTTTACTATTATTCAGCTTTTAGAAGGATCTTTCCTTACGCCAAAAATTACCGGAAGCAACGTAAACCTTAACGCGCTGGTGACGTTTATAGGCCTGCTTATAGGCGGAGCAATATGGGGTATTGTGGGCATGATACTCATAATACCAACCATAGCCATTATGAAAAAGCTATTTGAACTAAGCCCGGCTACACAGCCCTACGCTTATTTGTTTGGCGAGGAAGACAGCGACTGGCTGCGCACACGTCTAAGGCGCAAACCGCCTACTCCTGCCCCTGTGCCACCGGCTGCTACAGATACCGCAGAGCATTTGTAAGCACATCCATCATGCGGCTCATGTCCGGGCGGGTATTAAAACCGTGGATACAAAAACGCAGGCGTTCCTGCCCGACAGGCACCGTAGGCGATAATATAGCCTTAACGCTAAACCCGGCACGCTGAAGTTCTGCTGCAATTTTACGGGCACGCTCGTTACCTGGCACTATAATACAATGAATAGCACTATAACTGAGTATAAACGGAAGATGACAGCGTTCTGTTTCTGATTTAAAGGCGCTTATAGCTATATGCAGCTTACTTACAGTAAGCGGATTATCAATTATTGTATTGTAACTGCTTATTATGGCGGCTAATGAATGGGGTGGCAATCCTGTAGTGTATATAAAACTCCGGGCAAAATTAGACAAGTAAACCGTAAGGTTTTTACTGCCCAGCACTGCTGCACCATGGCATCCCATAGCTTTGCCGAAGGTTACCAGCCGGGCAAAAACACGTTTATGCAGTCCGTAAGACTGTAACAACCCTTGTCCCCTGTCACCAAAAACACCTACAGCATGCGCTTCGTCTACAACCAGGCGGCACCGATAGCGCTCGGCTATATCTGCAAAGGCCTCCAGGTTTGGCGTATCGCCATCCATACTAAAAACAGATTCGGTTACAATATATAGTTCTGTAGCCTTGCTACGATACCGCTCTATAAGTTTATATAACGACTCTTTATCATTATGCTGAAACTTATAGGATTGTGCCCCGCACAGCCTAAGCCCGTCGCGTATACTGGCATGTATGTATTCATCATACAAAACCACATCCCCTTTTTGCGGCACCGCGCTAAAAAACCCCACATTAGCATCGTACCCAGAATTAAATATAAGAGCACTATCGGCTTCATGAAACTGTGCCAGCAAAGTTTCAGCTTCGTTATACAGCTCATGATTACCGGTTATAAGCCGGGAACCGGTAGCACCGTTAACCTTTATATTTCTTTGTAACAACAACTGGTTTGTAGCCTCAAAAAGTTGGTCTGATGCAGCCAACCCTAAATAATCGTTAGATGAAAAATCAATCAGGCCTGCTGTAGTGCCGGGTGTGCGCAGGGCATTTTCAGCAATGCGCTGTTGTAGTTTTTCTGCAAGATGTAAGGGGAAATCATTCATTATTTCAAATATAGGAAAATGTGTTAAAATTTAACAGGCGGCAGTTTTATCTTTTTGTCAATTAAAAATTATTGTTTTTCAACAATTTTTTTACTTTTGTCGAAAACAAATTATCAAATTCAACTAACAAAACATCTTTAACGCATTATGAAAAACATCCTTATACTCCGAGTATTATTAAGCGTGAGCTTTGCCATTTGTGTAATTACTATAGTTTTTGGCATTCCGTTTACCTTAATGTTTAGTGCTTTTCCGCAGTTAATGCCTCCAACGTTACACCTGAAAGTAGAAACCCTTAACGGAGTGGGACGTTATATACTGCCGCACCTGCTGCTTATGTTAGCAGAAACCGCTTGCTTCGCTTATGCGCTTTACAGAATGAAAGAGTTGGTTAAGCTCTTTGAAAAAAGAATATTTTTTGATGCCCGCGTATCAGCGCACTTTAAAAAGGCAGGCCAAATGATACTTTTAAGTTTTATGATAGGCTTTATAAACGGAAGCTTTTATTTGACATACGAAAATTTTATAGGGTTCGATATTGATATTGACCTCGCTACATTCCTGTTACCGGCTACAGGCTTACTGCTTATGGCACTGTCTGATGTATTTACAAGTGCAAAAATCCTTAAAGACGAAGCGAACCTAACCATTTAAGTTAATATTTTATGAAACAAAACATTAGCATAATAACCACTGCATTGTTGATTATACTTATCCCATTTTCTGTATACATAGGGATAACTTTTGTGGCTGGCCTGGCTGGCATAGTAAACAAAGTACCTGAAATGGCCAATTCATTTATATCTAGAAATTTTTATGCATTAACGCCCCCGTCAGATACAGAAACAAGTTTGTTTTTGATTGGTTATGCCGCTGTAATGGCCTATCTTTTTGTAGGTGTAAATAACCTTAGATTAACGTTTTCAGACATTGCGAAGAAAGGCACCTTTAGCCACGGAACCTCAGACCGACTATACAAAGCAGGGATAGCAATAATAAGGTTTGCGTTCCTAAAATACGCGCTGTTTGGCATCTTTGGAGCGTTGTGTTTATCTGATATATTCTCTCTTTTTAGTGAATTTGTACCATTAATTGTATTTTCTTTTTGTGGAAAATTTATCCTTATAATAGCCGGCATGGCCGAACAGGGAGAAATTTTGCTTGAGGAAACCGAATTAACCATTTAATACATCAGAAAATGAAATCAAATTCCCGCTTTTTATGGCAACTAAACGGTATTGTACGCGTATTGTTTTGGCTGGGGCTGGCATTTGCTGCCTTAATACTCTACGATGAAATAAAGTTTGTAGACAATAACTCGGATCGAACCTATCCTATACATGTAAACGTGTCTCTTACCAAACCATCGACACGAGAAAACGTAACGCAGCAGGATCTTTTTACAGACAATGAGAGGTATGCGGCCATATCAGCCAAAACGTTGTCATTATCTTCTACTGAAGTAACTATGTATGTAATGCCAAAATCAACGTTTGCCACTTTTCTTATCTTACTGCAAATTATAAGCTTGCCCATAGCCTGGCTTGTGGTGTTACGGCTACTCAATCTTTTCCTGGCAAGGCTGGAAACCAATTTTTCCTTTAACCGCGCACTCTCTAAATATGTAAAATATATGGGCAATACCCTTATAATTTACCAGTGTATAGCGTTTGTAACAGACAAACTTATAGCCGCTAATTTTGCACAAATGCAGTACATACCGCAGATAAGCGGCTGCAAGCCTACTGCCCTCATGGAAATCACACCGGGAAGCAGCACATCGTTTGTGGTGTTTTTTGTAGGCGTGTTGTTGCTTGTTGTGGCACGACTAATAAACCATGGGTATGATTTACAACAGGAAACCGAATTAACCATTTAGCCTATGCCTATAGTTATAAACCTCGATGTAATGCTTGCCAAACGTAAAATGCGGAGCAACGAACTGGCAGAGCGGCTGGGCATTACCACGGCAAACCTCTCTATACTTAAAACCGGTAAGGCAAAAGCCATACGCTTTAGTACCCTGGAGGCTATATGCCGGGAACTAAACTGCCAGCCCGGAGATATTATGGAATATGTAAACGACTAACACCTTAGTTGTTACTTTAAAATTAAATACTACAGGTGGTGCGCAATTTATTTTACCTTACTTTTGGCATATACTCAGTACTATAATAACGCATTGCGAAACAGGTAAGCACATACAATAATGGACAACCAAAAGACAGAAAACATACTTAATATATTTTCGGAAGCCTTAGCAAGTCACGGCCTTAACGTATTAAGCACAGATGAGCAAGGCTTTATGCTGATACAAAAGGGAGAAGACGCCCTGAAAATAAACACCGGCAATCTTGTAAAAGAGTACCTGCAAACAGGCGACGACACCCCTGCAAAAACACTAGCCGCTGCACTGGCTGAGCACGGTGCCGAAGTACCGCGGAACTGGGAAAAAGCCAAAGAATCAGTGTACATGTCGTTTCAAAACCATGAATTTGATTTTAGCACGTTAATCCACATCCCGGTAACGGCTATGTTAGCGGCTGTTTTTGTGTACGAAACCGGCGGGTCTCAGGTTTATATTACCCAAAATGAGCTGGACACCTGGAAAATAGACAGCGAAACACTAAGAGACCAGGCCTTTGCTAATGCCGAAGCTTTATTAAGGCAAAGCAGCATAAACGCTACAGCAGTAGAAGACCGCGAACTCATATATATAGATACAGAGGCACATGCCCTAAAAGGTGCACTGCTGTTTTCGTACGGGTTTAAGGAGCAAATGGGCGTACAGCTTGGTTATCCTTTTTATGGGATATTTCCGGCACGCGACTTCTTTTATGTATTTGCCGAAGCTAACCTGGATTTCTTTTGCAACAGGCTTGGTGGTGTGGTTAAAGAAGAATACCTGTCTACGGGATACCCTGCCACTACCGAGATTTTAAAATTCACCCAGGATGATGTAACGGCTATAGGCGCGTACGAAATTGAGTAATACCAAGTATAAAAATGCTTAATTACAACCTAAAAAAACGCCTTCGCTATTACATATTGCTTGCTGCACTTATAATTGCCGTACCTGTTGTAGTGCTAATGGGCAGTATTATATTTACAGGCAGTGTGGGGCACGGGCTGGGTATGGCTGTTATTCCCTCACTGTTTTGCATACATTTCATTTTCGGATTACTGTATTTTAAGTCGTATACTAATGCAAAGTATGCCGCAGGAATACTTTCTATTATTCCCGGGGCAGCAATGTTTTGGCCCGCCGTAACATGGGGTGCTGCACCATGGTTTTGGCTGTCTCTAATTACGGTCTACTTTACCTATTTGCTACTCAGTATTATACTCTGGGAAACTTTGTATCATTGTATCGTCATCATAAAACGGGTAAGAGAAATAAGACAAACTTTATGATTTCTAACAAAAATTAAATAATTTGTTGTTTTTAAGCTAAAAATCTAGTTATTTCGCTTACTGAAATTTTAAAAAACCTGCCAAATGAAAAACAAATTGATTGTAGGGCTGTCGGCTCTTGCCATTATCGTTATGTCATCATGCACCAGCAATGACTCAGACAACTCAAATCAAAACAACAGCAACAAAAAATACATTAAGTCGGTTACCACTATTCCGGCCGAAAGTCCATCAGATGCTGCTACGCTTTCTGTAAACTATGACGCCGCAGGAAAAGTAATCAGCGCTACAGATGGTACTGAAACTACCTTTTTTGCATACGAAGACGGCCACCTTAAAAACATAGGCGGTTCTTCAGACGTGCTTACTATGACCGAAGTAACGGGTACACCTCAGGACGGATTTGAAATAGGCCGCGTGCTACAATACGACAGTAACGGAAACCCTGTTAAAGTGCAGATATATGAGCGCGACTGGGACGACACTATCTTGGCAACATACGAGGGCGAAATTATCTATGATAACAAGCCAAACCCTTACTACAGCACTATGGAAGCTGCCGGTATTATTGAAGTACTGAACAATGTAAACATTAACTTTAGCCTTAACCCACAAAGCGAACAACTGGTAAAGGCTAAAATGCTGCTTCCGGCAAACAACCCTAAAAAGGTAGTTATTAAAGACCTTGATGGTATGGTTAAAAGTACTATTGTTACAGACTATGTTTATGACAACAGCAACTACCCTTTAACCGCTACAACTACTACGACAGATGAAGACGGAGGGGTATATATTTACAGCACATCGTATACTTACAAGTAATACGACCGCTATACAGTAAAACGAAAAGCGCCCCAAGAGGGCGCTTTTTTCATTACATCATGCTTGTAAAATTTAGGTATAGCTTTATTAACAAATAAATTATTTCCACCGAAACACAACAAGCGCTATATTAGGCACTATCATTTAAATCAGCTGATTATGAATATACATATTATAGGCGGAGGTAACCTGGGCACAGCCATATCTGTAGGGCTGGCGCAGTACACAACCGGAAACACCATTACCGTAACGCGCCGTAACGTAGCCCTTATAGGGCACCTTTCACAATACGGCATACGCACCTCTGCAAGCAATATAGAGGGCATAACAGGCGCAGACATGATAATACTTGCCATAAAACCCTGGCAAGCCGAAGCTGTACTCCAGGAAATCCTGCCACACATAAGCGGAAAAATAATCGCATCAGCTGCCAGTGGCGTTACCTTAGATCAACTACATGGCATAGTAGCCGATAGCAATACAGTAGTACGCATAATGCCAAATATTGCCGCCCAGTATGGCGCATCGGCTACCTGTATTTCGGCACTGGCACAGGATATTGCAAAAGTGCAGCCGGTGGTAGATTTGTTTGACAAAGTAGGCACTGCCTTAATTATAGACGAAAAACTAATGGATGCCGCAACGGTACTTGGCGCCTGCGGTACTGCTTTTGCCTTGCGTTACATAAGGGCAAGTATGCAGGCGGGCATAGAAATAGGGTTTGATGCTAAAACTGCATTGGCCATATCAGCACAAACCGCACTGGGTGCTACCGAAATGCTGCTTAAAGAAAGTGCACACCCTGAGCAGCTTATAGATAAGGTAACTACACCCCAGGGATGCACCATAGCCGGGCTGAACGAAATGGAGCACGAGGGCTTTAGCTCATCGCTTATAAAAGGGATAAAAACGTCTTTAAAGCAAATTAAAGGTTAAGCTATTTGTCATAAAGAAGCATTTCATCGACTTTTATTTAATATACATCTAATTAATTTTCATAGTATTAATTTACAATGTATGTTTGTACCATAAAATAGCATTAGTAAAATTAAGTTTTACGGTATTTTTGGGGGCAAAAAAAGGGAAAACCATAACGTTTTCCCTTTTTTATTTTTTAGCAACCGCTATGGCATACTTTTCGATGCAGATTCAATTATTAAGCACTATATTTACATTGCGAATTAATTACGTAACCAATGAACGAAAAATCAAGAAATCCATTCCTTTCAGAAAAAGCGTATAGTGGCAACAATGCCAAAATGTACGATGCAGCGGGTAACCCTGTGTATGTTTATGATGCTAACCAGGTAATGACGGTGCGTGGCACCATAAATAAAACGTTTATCCTGTTTGGGCTTTTAGCTATAGGTGCGCTGGCACCGTTTGTAATGCTGGCATACGGCATTAACCCGCTACCGGCGGCAATAGCATGTGCCATAGCTGGCTTTGTATGTGTAATAGCAGCCGGTTTTTCTAAGAAAAACGCTATGTATCTGGCACCTGCATACGCGCTGTTTGAAGGTGTTTTTATAAGTAGTGTTTCAATGTACGTAGAGGTAGCCTATGGAAAAGGCACCGGAATTGTGCTACAGGCAGTAATGGGCACCCTGCTTACCTTTGGCGTTTGCCTTGCCCTGTACCGTTTCAGGATTATAAAAGTTACAGAGCGTTTTAAGTCTATTGTTATTGCCTCTATGATGGCGGTTGTTACTTACTATCTTATTGCATTCCTGTTTAGCTGGCTGGGAGGCATAACACCGTTTCACCACGGAAACTCTCTTATGAGCATTGGCTTTAGCCTGTTCCTTATTGTTTTGGCAGCAGCTAACCTGCTTATGGACTTTAGCTTTATTGAAGAAGGATCTAAAAACAACCTGCCAAAATATATGGAATGGTACAGCAGCATGGGGCTTCTTATAACCCTTGTATGGTTATACCTGGAAATTTTGCGACTACTTTCTAAACTGCAAAGCAGAAACTAATTTTAAGACAGCCTGATATATTTTAACAAAGGTTCTGCATTGTGCAGAACCTTTGTTATTTTATAGAGGTATATATAAAAAATTAGGTATATAACATCAGAATTAATACTTTAGCACATTAATTTCACCGACCCGTACATGAAACAAACACTACTTTTACTCACCACATTGCTTGGCGTGTCCGCCGGTTTCGCCCAAAGCGGAATAGGCCACAACAACGCAAGCGGGCTAACGGTAAACAACTTTTCGCACGTGGTAGGCGAAATCTACGTTGTGCCCCAAAACACTAACAACCTTACATCTGGCTTACTTGGGTCTGTTACAAAGGTAACCCTTGGCAGCCTTGGCGTAAATGACTATGCAGAAATGCAGGGTGTAAAATACTACCCAAACCCGGTAGAC
Source organism: Flavobacterium sp. RNTU_13 (assembly GCF_046614455.1). NCBI lineage: Bacteria > Pseudomonadati > Bacteroidota > Flavobacteriia > Flavobacteriales > Flavobacteriaceae > Flavobacterium > Flavobacterium sp. RNTU_13. The sequence goes on from NZ_JBKJHB010000001.1 coordinate 657,302, forward strand.
GATTATTTAACTGTAGAATTACCACAACAGGCCATGCTCTCTAACGCTGTACTTTATGACATTAAAGGTACCCGGATAAGCCTTCCGCCCGCAAACGGAAACGTACTTAACCTATCGGCACTTGCTGCAGGAACCTACTTCTTAACCTTTGCCGAGCAAAACATTAAACCTATTAAAATTGTAAAAAAATAACCAACCATGAAAAAAATATACTTACTGCTATTATTAGTTTGTACAACTCTTTTTGCCCAGGTTCCACAGGGCTTTAGCTACCAGGCGGTAGCACTTAACAGTTCTGGTGCAGCGGTAGCTTCAGCTCCCGTACGTGTACGGCTAAGCATACTGGAAAACAGCGCTACCGGCAATGCGTCTTATGTAGAAACACACAACCCTACTACAAATAACGTAGGCCTTTTTACACTTACCATAGGTATGGGTACACCTACTACAGGCACATTTGCAAACATTAACTGGGCTCAAAACGCTAAGTTCCTTAAAGTAGAACTGGATGTAACTAACGGCACCAACTACGTAACTATAGGCGCATCTCAACTGCTTTCTGTACCATACGCCATGTATGCGGGCGGCGTTGCGGGAATAGGATCTGGCAACGGAAGTGGAACAGGAGCAAGTTTCTCAAGTCTTTATATGTGTGGTACATTTAACTCATTTAACCCGGCTACAGCTGTAGAAATGCAAGGCGATTCTTCATTTAGATGTTTTAAATATCTTACTGCCGGAAGCCAAATTAAATTTACACCATCTACAACTTCTACCGTCCTTTACGGTAAAGGTACCGAAAACAATCTTGCGGCAAATGCTACCGGATTTGCCATTCAGTCAAACGGAATTTACGCAATAGAGGTTTACACCCAGGGAACCGATCAGAATGGAAATAGAATATATAGTGTTAACATAGAAAATATATCAGTAAGGGTGCAACCCAATTCATATTTCTTTAACGGAGATATACCTATGACATATAACGCTGCTACAAATACACTAAGCTGTACCGTAACAAATGTATATTCAAGCACCGACTTAGAAGCCCGTTTCCGTAATTTCCAATTTATAATAGGAAATTATTATTACGGTGATAACCTTACCGATGGCAGCATTGATGATGGTAACGCCTCAGAAATACCATTCCCGGCTTCTACCACAACCCGAAGCTACCGTATTACACTCAATCTAAACAGTACAGGTATAGGTAGCCCATATACCGTAACAGCCCAGTAAAAAATACGATCCATAAAAAACTCCGCTTTAAGGCGGAGTTTTTTGTTTTTATACCGGCTGGCTTTCGCCAAATTTTTGCAGGATTTCATCAAAGGCGGCGTACAAATCCACCGCCTCATCGCTGGTAACCAGTTTTTGCCTGTGCTCTTTAAAGTTTGGTATACCCTTAAAGTAGTTAGTATAATGCCTTCTGGTTTCGTTAATACCGGCACGCTCACCTTTCCAATCTATAGACCATATAAGGTGGTTACGGGCGGCTTCTACCCTATCTGCTATGGTAGGAGCAGGTAAATGATTGCCCGTAGCTATAAAGTGCTTTATTTCGTTAAATATCCACGGATACCCTATGGCAGCACGGCCTATCATAACACCATCTACACCGTACCTGTTTTTGTATTCTACCGCTTTTTCAGGGCTGTCTATATCTCCATTACCAAAAATAGGTATCTGTATACGCGGATTGTTCTTCACACGTGCTATGTGGCTCCAGTCGGCCTCACCTTTATACATCTGGGCACGCGTACGCCCATGGATAGACAATGCCTTTATACCCACATCTTGCAGGCGTTCGGCTACTTCATCTATATTTATTGAATTTTCATCCCAACCCAGTCGGGTTTTTACCGTTACCGGAAGGCTTGTACTGTTTACTACCGCCTTGGTAAGGCGCACCATAAGGTCTATGTCCTTAAGCACACCGGCACCGGCACCTTTACAAACCACCTTTTTTACAGGGCAGCCAAAGTTTATATCTACAAGATCAGGGTTTACCGTTTCTACAATGCGGGCGCTCATGGCCATAGCCTCTTCATCCCCACCAAAAATTTGTATACCTACCGGACGCTCGTAATCAAAAATATCAAGTTTCTGGCGGCTCTTTATAGCATCACGTATTAATCCTTCGCTCGAAATAAACTCGCTAAACATAAGATCAGCACCATGGGCTTTACACAACCTGCGGAAAGGCGGGTCGCTAACATCTTCCATAGGGGCCAGCAAAAGCGGAAATTCGGGCAGTTCTATATTACCAATCTTAACCATCATGCAGCATTTTGGGCAAAGGTACAAATTAAAATAATAACCGCACGAGCTGTAAATACTGACAACCTGCCAATTATACTTAAACATTATGTTAATACCTTAAATTAATTAACAGATAAACATTCAAATGTAAAATAAATGTTAATAATCAGGTCGAACTACCACTTTTAACAGCCCATTAGCAGAAAAACTACTGATTATGAGGTTATTTTGCAGCGTGAGTCCCCTCACTTCAAAAAGAAAGTTTATACTCTCAAAACCAGTTAAATATGATTAAAACAACTACTTGTTTCAAGTGGATGGCAATGCTCTGCCTTTTACTTATTTCAGGAGTAGCATTATCCCAAACGGTAACCGGTATGGCACCGAGTAATGTTACGCAACGCTCTACGGTAACCCTTACAGGCACCGGATTTACCAATACCAGCACGGTACGTTTTTACACCGGCACAGACTCATCTACAGCTGCCGCTTATGTAAACGCTACACAGGTTACTTACGTATCGGCCACCCAGCTTAAGGTGGTAGTCCCTGCCGTAACTGCTGTAGGGTCGGCACCGGCAACACGCGCCATCCGTGTGTATAACGGCAGTACAGCCGGGGCAGCATTTAGCTACACTTATACCGCACCGGCAGGCACACCAGCAGTGGCAGGTGTTACCCGGATCATTACAAACTACAACGGCTACTGGAGCACTACTTCTACCGCAAACAGCAGCGTACAACCGGATACCGGGCACAGCCTTATGGCTTTTCAGTACAACAACACGTTGTACAGCACCGGGCCAGAGCAGGATGTTACTAACGTATTAGCAAATGCTAATACGGGAGCGTACACTACAGGTAACTGGCGTGCACTACCCATTAACAATATAGACGGCACCGTGCCTACAGGCACTAATAACCCTAACCTGATTGTACTGGCCAGCCGTGTAGACGGCGACGCAAACAATGCAGTACCTACTGCGCCAACCGTAAACGGACTTTCGGTGCGCGATGTACTTATTGATGGTTTCCGTGGGCTTAATATAGGCACCGGAGTAACCAACCTCCCATCTACATCGGTACTAACATTTCAGGCTACAAATATAAGCGCAGGAGTGGCTACAGACGAAGTGCCAGACATTATGGTAAGCCAAATTGCCGACCCTAGCGACAACTCATTTTCTGTATACTGCTTTTTAGACAGCAATGGTAATATTGTAGGTAGCCCGGTACAGATAGCACTAAACAGCATTAACCCTTTAGGAACCTACAAAACAGATTTCTTTACCCTGCAGGCAGGCGCACCGCTAAATACTGCTACCGTAAACGGATGGACAACAGTAGGTGCAAACACACGCCAAATTCGTGTTGCAGCGTACAAGCTGTCTGATTTTGGCATCAACGAAACAAACAGAACACAGGTAGCCAGCTTTAAGGTAATGCCAAGCGGCACCAGCGACCCGGCGTTTATGGCGTATAACCGCAGCTCATTCCAGGTACCGGCCCCTGAGATTTCGGGCCAGCCACAAAGCGTGGCAAAGTGCCCCGGCACTACGGCAACGTTTACAGTAACGCTTACGTCGACAGGTACAGAGCTTACCTACCATTGGGAAAAAAACGGTAACCCTATAAGCAATGGCCCTTCGGGCACCGGCTCTACGTATTCAGGAACAGATACTGCAACCCTAACCGTTACCGGCATTACAGCACAGGACAATGGTGTGTACCGCTGTGTGGTAAGCAACCCGGGCGGAGCCGCGTTTAGCAACAGCGCCTACCTTAACACCGTGATATTATCTGCCTCTGGCGATGTATCTACCTGTATAAACAATCCTGTAGCCATTCAGGTAAATGCAAACGGAAATTCACCAGTATACCAGTGGTACAGCAACACGGTAAACAGCACTACCGGCGGAACGCTTATAAGCGGTGCCAATACCTCTACTTACACGCCGCCAACTAACGTGGCAGGCACCCGTTTTTATTACGCAGAAGTGTACCCAAGCGGTTACGAATGTGCTAAAACTGCATCTACCCCGGTAACCTATACAGTGTTCGGGTCTTCAGTCGCAGGAACCGTAAGCGGAAATCAAAGCGTTTGCCCGGGTGCACCGGCTACCGTTACCCTAAGCGGCTACACCGGAACCATACAATGGCAAACTACCACCACCAGTGGCGGTACAGGCGGATGGGCTAATGTGGCGGGAGCTACATCGGCATCGTACACTAACCCTTCTGTAAGCCAAATTACCTACTACAGGGCTGTAGTAACTAACGGAAGTTGTGCATCGGTAACATCGGGTACTACTATCATTTCGCCGATTACATCATTTACATGGACAGGCGCTGTAAGCAGCAACTGGCACACGCCAAATAACTGGAGCTGTAATGCTGTACCTACCCTAAACGACGATGTAACCATACCCGTAACGGCAAACCAGCCTATAATATCTCAGGCAATAACGGCACTGGCAAAAACCCTTACCCTACAGCCAAACACTTCGCTTACTGCAAACAGCGGCACTAATATTCAGGTGCAAGGCGCGGTAACCGTGGATCCATCGGCTACGTTTACCCTGCAAAACAATGCTAACCTGTTACAGGATCCTACCGCTACTGCAAGTAATAACAACGGAAAAATAACCATAACCCGTAACAGTAACAGCCTTTATAAACTGGACTACACCTTATGGAGCAGCCCGGTTACCGGACAAAACCTGTTTGGCTTTTCGCCAAATACGGTAAACACGCGTTTTTATACCTACAAACCGGCAACAGACGTGTATGCAAGAGTGCCTAACTTAAGCAGCACATCTACAACCACGTTTGACGTAGCAAAAGGATACCTTATACGTATGCCAAATGCCGCCGAAGCACCGGGTTATAACGAAGAAACTACAGCAATAGCTTTCCCGGGAGTATTTACCGGTACACCAAATAACGGTACGATTTACGCCGCAGTTGCTGCCGAAGGGCAAGGCTACAACGCCATTGGTAACCCTTATCCATCTGCAATAAACGTATTTAACTTTATTGATACTAACGCGGCTTCGCTTGCAGACGGTACATTATACTTCTGGAGAAAGAGAAACAACAGCTCTAACCCAAGCTATGCAACCATCACCAAATTTGCCTATGCCCGCAACGAGGCTACAGGCGGAGATGCAGCCGGGCAGGCCTTTATAGACGGGCAACAATCAGCCTGGACTATTAACACAGGGCAAGGATTTATTGTAAAGGTAAAACCGGGTACTACCCAGGTAGCCTTTACAAATGCAATGAGAAGGAACACCAATACAAACCAGATTTTCCGCCAGGCACAGCCGGAAGGAAATCCATCTAAACTAACGCTTACCATAAGTGCTGAAAACGGCGCATATAACGCCACAGTACTGGGCTATTCTTCTGTTACAACCAATGATTTCGACTTTGGTTACGATGGTAAGGCTTTTGCCGATGGCGCACTCCAGCTGTATACACTTCAAAATACAGATAAGATGGTTATACAGGCACGTGCAGCGTTTACAGATACTGACAGGGTACCAACCGGATTTACAACCACACAACCCGGAACGTACACCATTAGCCTTACCGATAAAACCGGTACATTTAGCACCGGGCAAGCGGTATACCTTAAAGACAGCGTTACCGGCACAGTACACAACTTTGCCGATGGTAATTATAGCTTCGCCACAGAAGCCGGAACGTTTAACGACCGTTTTGAAGTACTGTACAACACCACCGTACTGGGCACAGCTACGCCAAACGAATCTGCAAACCAGGTTGTAGTTTATAAAAACAACAACGGCCTGCAGGTTAGCACAACAAACGCTACTATTAAAACCATAACACTACACGACATCAACGGACGCGTTCTTTACAAAAAAGATAACATAGGCCAAAACCAGGTTACCGTTAACGACGTAACCACCGAAAGCCAGGTGATTCTTGTAAACGTTATTACCCAGGATGGTGCTGTAACAAACAAGAAAGTGGTTTATTAATTAAAACATAAATAAAACACATGAGCCCTGCCATACATTTGGCAGGGCTTTTTTTATAGGCAATCAGGTAGTTCAGCGATTAAAAATGATATTCGTCAGAATCATACACGCCTTTCGTCGACACAAAAGCGCATTTTATCGTTAACAAAATATTAAGAAATTAAATAAAGTGTTATATTTGCTCTACCCAAAAATAATATGACAACCATGAAATGCTTTGACCACACCTTACTAAAGGTCAGCATTGTAGTGTGTTTATTGTGTACCGGAAAAATTAATGCCCAGCGCACTAATGTTTTGCCTGCCCTGCCCGAAACAACAAAAGGCTATTCGGCTTTTGATAAAGAAGCAGCCACAGGGATAGGAAATGCGTTAAACCTGTTTTTTGCACAGCGTGAGCTGCTTGCAGAAAGCAAAATCCAGAAAAGGATAAGGAAAAAGAAAGACCCGATACTAATACCCTACGCGCTGAACAAAAAACACCTTGGCCTTTGCTAAAAAAGAAAACCAACCCGCCCATAAGCGGGTATTTTTTTATACTATAACCACCTATTTTAAAACCCGCTAACTTTAACTATATTTGCCGATTAAAACACCTACCTTTACAGGTAAGGCCCGCGTGAGCGATAGCAGCAGGGCGCCGTGCGCCGCGGATAGCGCGACGGCTGCAACGCAGTGAAAGCCGGCACGCCCAATTAATGATAACAGACGAAGATGAAGAACATTAGGAACTTTTGTATTATTGCCCACATTGACCACGGTAAAAGTACCCTGGCCGACCGATTGCTGGATGCTACACAAACCGTAACCGCACGTGAGCAACAGGCACAGCTGCTGGACAATATGGACCTGGAGCGTGAGCGAGGCATTACTATTAAAAGCCACGCCATACAAATGGAGTACACCCACAACGGCGAAAAATACATACTAAACCTTATAGACACCCCGGGCCACGTAGATTTTAGCTACGAGGTGTCGCGCTCTATAGCGGCGTGCGAAGGCGCGCTGCTTATTGTAGACGCCGCACAGAGCATACAGGCGCAAACCATAAGTAACCTTTACCTGGCGCTGGAAAACGACCTGGAAATTATCCCGGTACTAAACAAGGTAGACCTGCCAAGTGCTAACCCTGAAGAGGTGAGCGATGACATTGTAGACCTGCTGGGCTGTAAACTGGAAGACATTATACCTGCATCGGGTAAAACCGGGTTTGGGGTAGATAAAATACTTGAGGCCATTGTAGAACGCATACCGGCCCCTAAGGGCGACCCTGCAGAGCCGCTACAGGCACTGATATTCGACTCGGTATACAACCCGTTCCGTGGTATTGAGGTAATTTTCCGTGTAATAAACGGCGAAATTAAAAAAGGCCAGAAGATTAAATTTATGGCTACCGGCAATGAGTACTTTGCCGACGAAATAGGCACCCTTAAGCTAAACCAGGTTCCTAAACAGGTGGTAAGCGCCGGAGACGTGGGTTACCTGATTAGCGGTATTAAGGAAGCCAAAGAGGTAAAGGTGGGCGACACCCTTACCGATGCTAAAAACCCTACCCAAAACATGGTAAGTGGTTTTGAAGATGTAAAACCAATGGTATTTGCGGGTATTTATCCGGTAGATACCGAAGACTACGAGGAGCTACGCAACTCTATGGAGAAACTACAGCTAAACGATGCTTCGCTGGTGTTTGCCGCAGAGAGTTCGGCGGCGCTGGGCTTTGGTTTCAGGTGTGGTTTCCTGGGCATGCTGCACATGGAAATTATACAGGAACGCCTGGAGCGCGAGTTTAACATGACGGTTATTACTACCGTACCAAACGTTAGCTACCTTGCCTATACTAAAAAAGACCCGGACAAGCCAATTGTGGTAAATAACCCTAGCGACCTGCCGGAACCTTCTAAACTGAGCCACGTAGAGGAGCCTTTTATTAAGGCTACTATTATTACAAAGTCGGATTTTGTGGGTAATGTTATGAGCCTGTGTATAGAAAAGCGTGGTCTTATTACCAACCAAACCTATCTTACCACAGAGCGTGTAGAGCTTAACTTTGATATGCCGCTTGCCGAAATTGTATTCGACTTTTACGACAGGCTAAAAACCGTATCTAAAGGCTACGCCTCATTTGACTACTCGCCTATAGGTATGCGCACCTCTAAGCTGGTACGCCTTGATGTACTGCTAAACGGCCAGGGTGTAGATGCACTATCTGCACTTATCCATGAGGATAACGCCTACAATATTGGTAAAAAAATGTGCGAAAAGCTGAAGGAGCTTATACCACGCCAACAGTTTGATATTCCTATTCAGGCAGCTATTGGTGTTAAGGTTATAAGCCGTGAAACGGTTAAGGCGCTTCGTAAAGACGTTACCGCCAAATGTTATGGTGGTGATATTTCGCGTAAGCGTAAGCTTCTTGAAAAACAGAAGAAAGGTAAAAAGCGTATGCGCCAGGTGGGTAACGTAGAGATACCTCAGGAAGCGTTTATGGCGGTACTGAAACTGAACGACTAAATTCTGTATTAAGTAGCGAGTATTAAGTAGTAAGACTTGAAGACACAAGATAATAGATGAAAGACCCGGTGCAAATTGTGCCGGGTTTTTTGTTTATTTTAGTGGGGTAAAACCAACTTATTATGACAGAAATTACTGGAGAGGAGTTTAATAAATTACTTGCAGTTAGCGGAGAAATATCAGGTTACAAAGTCTTATCTGATGGATTATCCTTTATTATTCTGCCGGACTTAAACGAGATTTATATAAAAAATTGTACGTTTATTGGGGATAGCATTAAGGTAAAAAGTAACCCTTTCAATTTAGAGCAAAGCATTTACTTCTCTGATGTTAATTTTTACAATGAAAATAGGTTAGCCTTTGATAATTGCACATTTAAAAATTTAATTTTTACACAGGTACATTTAAAGTGCATTATTGAAGTAAATACTCCGAATATTGAAAGCCTACGGCTTGAGCGACTTACAGCAAACAGTAGTTTTGTGATGGATGGCAATATAAAGTCTGTCTTTATTACTATGTCAACATTTAGCAACATAATAATTTGCGATAAATTATACTCGTTTGAATTTAGTATTTATAAGTGTTCGTTAGAAGGACTTACTATAATAAACTCTAAGATAGAACGATACACCAATTTAAAAAATAAGTTTTTAAGACAGATAAATGCCAGTGCGGATCATTTCTACCGATCAGTGGAATTAGGAAGTTTTTATTTTGCAGAAAATGTAATTGGTCAGAATGTAGAATTACGCAGTTGTAATATCACGAAGAATCTAGAATTACGGAAAAATAAGACATCTGAAAAAGCACTGTCTATTAGATTTGAAAACTGTGAAATCAAAGGAAAATTAAAGTTTACAGAAAATCATCTTTCCAAACTCATTTTTAAAGACATAGAAGTTCAGAATGACGCCCATTTTGACGATTTAAAAGTTGATTCAATATATTTCTCAGACCTAATTTTCCATAAAAACACATACATTGATAATTTAACTATTAATAAACTAGAGGAGTGTGAAAGAAAAACATTACGACAAATTAAATACTCAATTCAAAAAACAGACAACAAAATAGACTACAACCGCTTCCGCGCTTATGAACTTACGGCATATTACAGAGAATTAAAGTGGTACGGGGATTTTATAGATAAGTTTGTGTTAGGCGCTACAATATTATCTACCGGATATAATCATAGTTGGCGTAGGGCACTACTGTTTACTATTGGATTTGGATTGTTTTGGTATTCTACCCTTTATTTTCTTCAACATCATGGCCATTTTTCAATATATGAACTGAACAACTACTTCAATGGTGCTTTCCGTTTCTTTCTAGTTACAGACTTTTCAAGCCCATTCGAGGAGAAAGGAAAATATCTGCAAACGGCATGGTTATGGATTCCGCTTATACTCGGCAAAATCTTCATCGCCTTCGGCATCTACGAAATGATACAGGCGTTCCGAAAATTTAAGGCCTAATTACCCCGTATAACCATTATTTTGCGTACCGCCTTCATGGTAGTATCCTCACTGGATATAAACACCATATACACGCCGCTACGCACCTTATATTTACCAAAGGCAGTAGTGTCCCAAGTTATGGTACCGCCTTCGCTGGTGGTTTCGTATACCAGGTTACCCTCTACGTCGGTAATTTTTACATTGGCTTTATCGGTAAGGTTGGTAATCTTTACATCGCCCTCGTAACCCGGCCTTACGGGGTTAGGGTACGCATACACGCTGTTAAGGTCGTTTGCCGCCGCGGTGCTGCTGCCTTTAAAAGACACCATGCCTTTATCAGTTGCAAAAAACACCTCGCCCGTAGTGTTGTCTATGGCTATGTCGTTAATGGTATTGCTGGGTAGTGGCGAATTATCTTTGGTAAAATGGTACAGCGTTTTTTGCCCGTCAGACGACACTAAAAACGCGCCCGCCGTATCGGTACCAAACCATTTATTATCACTACCGTCTATTTCAATATCGTTAATGGTTTGGGCATACATAAGCTCCTGCGCCACACCTTCTTCTTCTATAATAACCTGCGATGTATTTATAACATCTTCAGATAAAAACCTCTGTGTACTGTAAATTACCCGTAAGCCACTGCGTGTGCCTATCCACATTCTGCCGCTTTTATCTATAGCAAGGCTCATAACATAGTTATCGGGCAACTCGTTAGCCGTGGTAAGGCGCATAAACTTGTTGGCGGTTTCATTAAATCCTATAAGCCCATAGGTAGTACCGCTTGCAATCCACTTGGTGCCGCTGTCGTCTACAACAATATCCTTGTACTGCATCTCCTGGGGTGTAGGGTACACGCTTTCAAAGCTGTAAGGCGTCCAACTCGTACCCGTTAATTTTTTCAACGGTTTTTTGGTAAGCCCGTTCATGATCCATAGCGTACCTTGCTTATCAAACACGCCCGACTGTACACGCACGGTACGATAGTTATTTACTAAACCCTGGTTTTCTATACCACTGTTTGTTTCATCATACAGTATGGTAGGTACCATGTCGGTAAGCTTCATCATCCCCGACCCTGATGACAGCAGGTATACCTGTTTTTCATCGGTGGGGTTTATTAACACATCTACAATATCAGTAATATCTTTTGTAACCCCACTAATAGTTTGCAGCGTAGTATACGGAATATTTGTCCACCCCGTACCCGCACTTAACTTACTTACACCATACTTCCTCAACTTCGGGTCGAAGTTTACGTCGGCAAATCCGTATACCGCCCACAGGGCGTTTGCAGATTTTTTAAGGGCATAAATGTTACTGCGTAGCGGGCCGTTAGGAGTAATATTTGTAGGTAAAAAAGTATTGAGGTCTATAGAATAAACACCCTTTTCGGTAGTACCTACATAGAGGTTTCTGCCTACTACTGTTGCCGCAGAAAACACAGCCGGTTCGCCTACGGTGTTAATCTGGTACTGCTGTACTAAAGCATTATCATACACCACTACTTTCTCTGCAGATGTAGCTACCATAAAGCCATTAGCCTCCCTTAAATCTAGTATGGCAGACGGCAATGGTGCCAGCCCCGATGTAGTATTGTTGTTTACAGTAACAAAATCGCCGGTGGCAGATGCCGCTACAAGTTTATTATTAAAACTGATTAGCCCCGTCCAGTTACCGGGTACTACCTGGCTCCATTCGTTATAATCTATCAGGTTAGCACTGGCGGCAGAAGCCCTTAAAATACCGCTCTCGGTAGCGGCATAAATATACCCTTGGTGTACGGCACACTGGTTTACTTTTAATAAACCGCCACCGGGGCCTATGCTGTAGGTATCGCCAAACTGCAGGGTATTTACATTAAACTGCACGATTCCGAAATCACAGCTTAAATACGCCATACCGTTACTTTCATAAATACGGTTGATAGCCTTTTTATTGTACGGAACGTTTGTCTCCTGAACAATATCTATTTTGGTTACCACACTGCCATCTGAATTTACAACCAGCAACAACCCGGTACTGTTACCTACCAGCAGCCTGCCTGTATCGGCACTAAAGTGCATGGCGGTAATACCATCGGCCTTTAGCCCCTCGACCGAAGTAATAGTTTTTAACTCCCCCGAAGCACTGTTTTGCGAAAAAATCGCACTACCCGAAGCCGCAAACATACGCGTATTGTTTTGGGCCATAGCCACTACGTTAGTATACGAATAGTAACTACCCCACTGCTGGGTTTGGGCAAAACCAAAACAGCAAACAAACAATAAGAAAAGGGTATGGCGGATGTTCATGTAAACGTTATTTGCGCAAATATAGCTAAAACGCAGTTATCGGCATTTTTGTATGTGTCCTATAAAAATAGTTGCCACGGATTACACAGAACCCCGCCAGTTAAATTATGGTGATTTGTGTAATTCGTGGCAATGTAGCTGTATGCGTATTAGGCGTTAAAAGCCTGTTCTATATCGGCAATAAGATCTTCTATATCTTCTACCCCTACACTAAGGCGCACCAGGTCGTCGGTAATGCCGATTTCTTTACGCTTAGGTTCCGGTATGCTGGCATGCGTCATTAAGGCAGGGTGGTTAGCAAGCGATTCTACGCCGCCAAGCGACTCGGCAAGGGTAAATACTTTTACATTCTCCAGGAATTTAATGGCATCTGCCTTTTCACCGCCTTTAAACGTAAAGGATACCATACCCCCAAAACCGCCTTTCATTTGCTTTTTTGCAATTTCAAAAAACGGATGGCTTTCAAGCCCCGGGTAAAATACCTTATCTACTTTAGGATGGTTTAGCAGGTACTCTGCTACTTTTTGTCCGTTAAAGCTGTGGCGCTCCATACGCAAGTGCAGGGTTTTAATACCGCGCAGTACCAGGTAGCTGTCTTGCGGGCCTAATGTACCTCCGGTAGCAAACTGTGCAAAATGCAGTTTTTCTCCAAGCGAAGCATCTTTAACCACAAGCGCACCGGCTATAACATCACTATGCCCACCCAGGTATTTTGTAGCACTGTGCATTACAATGTCGGCACCCAAATCCAGCGGACGCTGCAGGTATGGGGTAGCAAAGGTATTGTCTACCGCAAACAGCAGGTTATGCGCTTTGGTTATTTTGGCAATAGCCTCTATATCGGCAAGCTTCATAAGCGGATTGGTAGGTGTTTCTACCCAAACCAACTTTGTATTCTCGTTAATAAGGCTTTTAAACGCTGCCTCATCGGTCATGTCTACAAAGTGAAATTTTATGCCATAGTCCTGGTATATACGGGTAAACATCCGGTAGGTTCCGCCGTACAGGTCGTCCATGGCTATAACCTCATCGCCGGGCTTTAGCAATTTCATTACTGTATCTGTGGCAGCAAGGCCACTGGCAAAAGCAAGGCCGCGCGTACCGTTTTCTATGCTTGCAAGGGCATTTTCAAGCGCAGTACGTGTAGGGTTTGCTGCACGGCTGTATTCATATCCTGTATGTACCCCGGGGCTGCTTTGTGCAAAGGTAGAGGTTTGGTACACCGGTGGCATTACGGCTCCGGTAGCAGGGTCATGATGCTGCCCGCCATGTATGGTTTTGGTGTTAAATTTCATATAAACTTGAATTTCTTTCTTAAACTATCCGGCAAATTTACTGTAATTTAGTTACACCAATAGCCTGTTTAACGGCAATTAACCTTTTACATAACCCAAGCGCAAATTTTTATGAAACGTATCCTCCTATCTGCTGCACTGATTGCTACACTTGCCTCATGCAAAAATGAAAAGGCTACTGCCACACCCGAAACGGCTACTGATTCTACCACCATAAATGCGCCCGAGGCGGCTTCACTGTCTTTTGACAATAAGGTATACGAGAAAAAAAGCAAGCTAAAAACCGGCAACCAGGCTACCGTAGTGCACCTGGAGATTACCGAAGCAGTGGGTAACGGTGCCGACAGCATTAATAATAAAGTATTTAGAACTGTACGCGATATAGCACACTTTGGCGAGGGAAAATCGAAGGCAAAAAGTTATGACGCGCTGATGGATGAGTTTATAGCTGCCTACGAAACCATAACAAAAGAAGATACTTTCGAAGATATGCCGTGGGAAGCTACTGTTAAAGCCAGTGTGGCCTATAAAAACGACAGTATTATAAACATAAAACTAAATTATTACACATTTACAGGCGGTGCCCACGGTTACGGGGCAGATACATCGTTGTTATTTAACACGAAGACCAGAACAAGCATAGAACGTGATGCTCTTTTTAAAGATAAAAAAGGTTTTACGGCACTTGCCGAGAAAAAATTCAGGGCGAAGTACAAAATCCCGGCAGGCAATATAAACAGCACGGGCTACCAGTTTATGGAAGACAAATTTGTATTACCAAATAACATCTTTTTTACCGACAAGGGACTACTGCTACTGTATAACCACTATGAAGCAGCAGCCTATGCCGAAGGACAAAAAGACGTTTTGATTTCTTACGAAGAAGCAAAGCCGTTTTTAAAATAGTTTTCAGTCGCAGTAATCAGAAGTACAAAGTGAAAACTGCGACTGAAAACTAAAAATTATATAAACTTCCTAAGCTGCATCATAATACCCAGGTGCAATGCCTCGTGGTGGTTATTAAAAGCAATGGCATCTTCCACGGTGCTTAGGTCAAACCCCATTTCACTCTTGCGGGCATTGTACGTTGTAAATACGCCACCGTTATAATCATCTTCTGTTTTTTGTACTAACGCATGCAGCAGGTTACGCAGCTCTACCGCTTCACTTGGCGAGATATCCCTGTGTGGGGCTGTACCACGGGCGTAAAGCGATACAAGTTCGTCACCAACCAAAAGGTGCTGGTTAGTACCCTTATAAACCAGTATTTGCTGAGACACTATAATGTGGCCAATGTTCCAAATCAGGTTGTTACGAAACCCTTCGGGTATTTTATTTAATTCCTCTATCGAATATTTTTCGAAATATTCATCCAGCAACTCGCGGTTACGGCGGGTAATTTTAAATTCGGTTTCCATGGGTGTGTTATGTTTTTACACGAATTTCTCAATTTCCCGGCAGTTATCAAACCCATTTAGCAAACCTTTTTAAAAGAATTTTAGTTTTTTAGCAGATGTGCCGAAAAATTTATGTAATTCTCGAAATTTGTGGCTCATAGCAAATAATATTTAAAAAATACTATCTTTGTAAATATAACAACAAACAGCAATAAAGTTACAAAATGGCTACACTTACAGATACGTTCGGCATACAAAAAGCCCTTACCGAACTGGGCATTACCGAAGTAAACGCCGGTACCTCTACCGGGCTTCATAATTTTGCTAACGGCGCCTTGATTTCGTCTTACTCTCCTGTAGACGGCTCGCTTATAGCACAAGTACAGTGCTCTACAGCCGAAGACTACGAAACTGCAATGAAAAAGGCCGAAGAGGCGTTTAAAATATGGAGGCAAATGCCTGCGCCTAAGCGCGGAGAAATTGTACGCCAAATGGGTGACGAGCTTCGTAAACATAAAGAGGCACTTGGCCAGCTTGTAAGCTACGAAATGGGTAAAAGCCTTCAGGAAGGCCTGGGTGAAGTACAGGAAATGATAGACATCTGTGATTTTGCTGTAGGTTTATCGCGTCAGCTGTACGGACTTACCATGCACAGTGAGCGCCCTAACCACCGTATGTATGAGCAGTGGCACCCGCTGGGAATAGTAGGTATTATTTCTGCCTTTAACTTCCCGGTAGCGGTATGGAGCTGGAACTCTATGATTGCCTGGATATGTGGTGATGTTTGTATATGGAAACCAAGTTCTAAAACGCCTATATGTGCAGTAGCCTGCCAAAACATAATTAAAACCGTACTGCAAAGGAACAACGTTCCTGAAGGGGTAAGCTGCCTTGTGGTAGGTAACGAAAGCGGTAACCTTATAAATAACGACAAACGTATACCTATGGTATCGTTTACAGGTTCTACAAGAATAGGACGCCACGTATCTAAAACCGTTGCAGAGCGTTTTGGTAACACCATCCTTGAGCTTGGTGGTAACAACGCCATTATAGTATCTGAGCACGCAGATATAAGCATGGTGCTGGTAGGTGCTGTATTTGGCGCTGTAGGTACTGCCGGTCAGCGTTGTACAAGCACACGCAGGCTTATAGTACACGAAAGCGTATACAACAAAACTATAGAGGTGCTTAAGAGCGCTTACAGCCAGCTGAAAATAGGCAATCCACTGGATGCTAATAACCACGTAGGCCCGCTTATCGATAAAGGTGCCGTACAGGATTACCTTAACGCGATTGAAAAAGCGAAACAGGAAGGCGGAAAAATTATAGTTGAAGGAGGTGTGGTTGAAGGTGACGGCTACGAAAGCGGCTGCTACGTAAAACCATGTATTATTGAGGCAGAAAACCACTTTGACATTGTACAGGAAGAAACCTTTGCCCCTATCTTATATGTAATGAAGTACAGCAACATACAGGAAGCTATAGATATGCAAAACGGTGTGCCGCAAGGACTTTCTTCTTCTATCTTTACTACAAACATGAGAGAGATGGAGCTGTTCCTAAGCGCTCAGGGTAGCGACTGTGGTATTGCCAACGTAAATATTGGTACTTCGGGTGCTGAGATTGGCGGTGCATTTGGCGGTGAAAAAGAAACAGGTGGTGGCCGCGAAAGTGGTTCAGATGCATGGAAAGCGTATATGCGCAGGCAAACCAACACCATTAACTACGGTACTCAGCTGCCATTGGCACAAGGCATTAAATTTGACCTGTAATACAATATATCTTATACCAAAAGACCCGCCAAATGGCGGGTCTTTTTCGTTTACTATCGTAATGCTTTATCCAGGATTACTTACCCGGAAAAGCTGCCTTGCGTTTTTCCATAAAAGCGGTAGTACCTTCTTTAAAATCCTCTGTACCAAAAGCTTCGCCAAAACTGCGAATCTCTGTAATGTAACCGTTTACACCATCTTCAAAACCGGCATTAACCGATTTAATGGCTAAGGCTATAGCTATAGGCGAGTTCTTTATAATTTTTGCAGCAATACCTTTGGCAAAGTCAAGCAGTTCTGCCTGCGGCACTACATGATTTACCAAGCCCCATGCCTTAGCATCATCGGCACTAACCATTCCGGCGGTGATTATCATTTCCATAGCACGCCCCTTACCTACCAGCTGAGGAAGGCGCTGTGTACCACCGTAACCCGGGATTACACCCAGTGAAACTTCGGGAAGGCCCATTTTAGCATTATCACTCGCCACACGGAAATGACATGCCATGGCAAGCTCCAAACCGCCCCCCAGTGCAAAACCGTTTACAGCGGCAATAACCGGTGTACCCAGGTTTTGAACAAAATCAAACAACATGGCCTGACCTTGTGCTGCAAGGTGCTCCCCTTCTTTTACATCAAAATGGGCAAATTCGGCTATATCTGCGCCTGCTACAAAGGCTTTTTCTCCGCTTCCGGTTACTATAATAGCTTTTACATCAGCATCAGCGTCCAGCGCTTTAAAAGCGTCGTGCAGCTCCGCTATGGTTTGTTTATTAAGTGCATTTAGTTTGGCAGGCCTGTTTATGGTAATCAGGGCAATGCCGTTTTCTTTTTCGGTTAAAATATTTTCAAAGGTCATGGTTATATAATGTTTCGTTTGTTTGTTTTCTTTAGGCAAAAAATCCCGTATCATCGGGGTTTATAATAGGCAGGGTTACCGTAAATACGGTACCGGCTCCGGGTGCACTATCAAACGTAATGGTACCGTGATAGTTTTCCACTATATTCTTTATGATACCCAGGCCAAGGCCCATTCCGCTGCTTTTTGTGGTAAACTTAGGTTCAAATATACGGTTTTTATGCTCCATGCTTATTCCTTTACCGTTGTCTGAAACCAGTATGCGCACCCGGTCGCCAAAACGCACCACATTTACCGCCACGTGCGGATCTGCCTTATCCTCATCTATAGCCTGTATGGCGTTTTTAACCAGGTTGGTTATAATACGGATCAGTTGGGTACGGTCCATGCGGGTTATGATTTGCTGTTCGTCGGCATGGAAATGTATGTAGCCCTCGTTAAAAATATCTACCGCCAGCTTTACAATCTCTACCACATTAAGGGTTTCGTTTTGTTGCGCCGGCATACTCGCAAAGCTGCTAAACGCCGATGCTACAGAGGTCATGGTATCTATCTGCTGAATCAGCGTATTACTAAACTCGGCGAGTTTTTCGCGTATGTTAGGATCGGCAGGGTCAAACTTCCGTTGGAAACTCTGCACTGTAAGCCGCATAGGGGTAAGCGGATTCTTTATTTCGTGGGCTACCTGCTTGGCCATTTCGCGCCAGGCCTCCTCCCGCTCTTTCTGTGCCAGCAGTGCGGCACTTTCGTCGAGGTCATCTACAAGGTTGTTATAAGCATCTACAAGCAGGGTTATTTCCTGCGGGGCATCGTGCATGTGTATTTTCTCGTTTTGCTCGTTAAGGCGGGTTTCCTTTATACGATCACTCACCGCTTTAATACTGTGGGTAATGTAACTACTAAGGAAATAAGCAATTACCACCGAAATAATAAGCATAAACGAATACACCTGTATAAAGCGGGTAATAAAGTTGTTTATCTCTTTTTCGTAATAGCCATCGTCTTCCATATAGGGCAGGTTAAGTATGCCCAGTGGTTTAAAACGGTTGTCTTTAATATAGCTGTACGAGGAGCGGAATTTTTTATTATCAGGCGTCGTCTTCAGGTCAACAAACCGCTTTTCAGCCGTAGAACGTATTACTTTCAGTATATGCTGAGGGATATCCTGATTAATGGTATCTACAGAAAAAGCCGCCTTGCTCGACTTTAGCAAGTGACCGTTAAGGTCGTAAATGTTTATTTCGGTTCCGTGAATATTGGCCAGTTCATGGATACGGTCTTTAAAAATTTCGGGCAGGTTCTCTGTAGTAAGCGGGTACGTGGTATTTGCCATTACGTAGCTAATGTGCTCTTTAATGGAGTTTTCCTTACGCTCCAGCCGGTCCTGGTGGTACTCTTTAGCCTCTTTTTTAAACTGGTAAATGGATACAATGGCTATAAGGAACGACGCAATAAGGGTAATGAATATAAGCGAAACAAATATCCTTACCCGAAGTGACCAGCGTTTTATCCTGAATTTTTCCTTCATTATATCAGGAGTTGTTCTTCTCCCTTATTTTTTTATAAAATTTATACCCAAGCATAAGCAATACGCTAAAGGCTATGATGCCTAGCACACCGAAAATCCAGTTTATGGCATTTTTTAAAATTACCAAAAATACCACCGCAAACAAAATCAGTGTAGCACCCTCATTCCATAGGCGCATAAAGCCCGTAGTGTGCTTTACCTCATCGCGTTGCAGCTGCTTAAAAATCTGGTGGCACTTAAGATGGTACAGGTACAGCAAAAACACAAATGTAAGCTTTACGTGCATCCAGGGCTGGGTAAGCCAGGTATTGCCTGTAGGGGTAAAAAACAACATCCAGTAGGCAAATATGCTCGCAAGCACAGCACTGGGCCAGGTTATAATATACCATAGCCTGTAGCTCATAAGTTTGTATTGCTTAATAAGAATCTCTTTTTCGGGCGAGGGTTTACTATTTGCCTCAATATGGTACACAAACAACCTTACAATGTAAAACAAACCTGCAAACCAGGTTATTACAAAAATAAGATGTAGTGATTTTATGTAATTATAGTCCATTATTCATTAATATCATTACTACAAAGATAGCCGTATTACCACAAAAAGGAAGCCATTATGCACGGCTTCCTTTTTATAATGTGTATTTTAACGTAATTATTTTCTAAAACCTTAAGCGGTCACTTCTGCATTAGCCCACTCATTTATCCAGTTGGCCACTACGTTTACCCACTCCTCACCATCGTTAAGGCAAGGTATGGCATGGAAGTTTTCGCCGCCGTTCTCCACAAAATCCTCGTTGGCACGCATAGCTATTTCCTCTAGCGTTTCCAAACAGTCTGACACAAACGCCGGGGTGACTACTGCAAGGTTTTTTATACCCGCTGCCGGCATTTTGTTTATCTCCACATCGGTATATGGTTCTAACCATTTATCGCCTGCAAGGCGGCTCTGGAAGGTTAGTGAGTATTTATCTTTAGGTAGGCCAAGTTGCTCCACTACAAGCCTTGTAGTTTCGTAGCACTGGTGGCGGTAACAAAACTTATGCGCCGCAGATGGCGTAACACAGCAGGTGCCATTTATCTTACAATGCGACTTAGTTACATCGGTCTTACGGATGTGGCGCTCCGGTATACCGTGGTAGCTAAACAGCAGGTGGTCGTACTCAAAGCCTTCAAGGCCTTTTTTAATAGAATTAGCCAATGCCGTAATGTAATCAGGTTTATCATAAAACGCAGGCACATCGGTAAAGCGCATATGCGGGAATTTCTTTTTCCTGATTTCCTCGGCAAGTACCAGTATGGTTAGCGTAGAAGCCATGGCATACTGCGGATACAACGGAAACAGCAGTACGTCGGTAACGCCTTGGTCAGACAGTTTTTGCAATCCGCTTTCTATAGACGGGTTACCGTAACGCATGGCCAGCTCTACTGGGATTTCGGTTTTAGGTGCTACTTTTTGCTGTAGCCTTTTGCTTAGTACAATAAGTGGCGAGCCTTCTTCCCACCATATTTTAGAATACGCGTGGGCCGATTCTTCAGGCCTTTTGCGCAATATAATACCACGAACAAGCAATGCCCTTAACAGGAACGGCACGTCTATAACGTACTTATCCATAAGGAACTCGTCCAGGTACGGTTTTACATCTTTTGCGGTAGGGCTTTCCGGTGAGCCCAGGTTAATTAAAAGTACTCCTTTCATTACTTTTATTTTTGTTTTATGGTGTCGCTGTTGGGTACAAATATCGCACAACAGACTGTATATATTTTTTATTTAACTATCGTTTACCCAACCTGCAAGGTCTTTAATACCTTGTAGGTTTTAATTTATTCCAACGTAATCATCGCCTCCAGAATACTATTCCTTTCATGATGAGCGAAGACAAAATTATCTCTCCCTCCAAATAATTCCAAAACCTCCCTCCTCATAAGTTTTGTAGGTCTATCGGAAATATGGCCATTGTATGATGAAAACTTAAAACTCGTAAAATCAAGCCCAAAATGATGCTTCGGATTCATGTGGATGTAAATAATGAGACTACTCAAATATAATTCGTTTGGAACCCTTATTCTTCGGAAGTGTTTCTCAAACAAACTCCCCGTTCGGTTATACATTTTATTAAACGCCTTTGCATACGCATTAAACAGGTTTGATATTTTCTGTGTAGCAATTTCGCCTTCAACATTCGATGCAAATAAAAGGTGAAAATGATTATCCATTAAACAATATGCATAAATAAAACCTATGTTGCTTAAATATTTGTCTATTAGGCTTAAAAAGTAAATCTTGTTTTCTTCATTATTAAAAATGTTTGTGCCGTTAATACCACGGTTATAAATATGATAAACAAAATCCTTTTCTAAAACTTCGAGTTTCATTTTTTGCTACTTGTTTTTCGTTGTCCCTCCTGCAAGGTTTTTAAAACCTTGTAGGTATTCTTGTGAACCACACTTTATCTTAAATTTTAAACCTACAAGGTTTCAAAAACCTTGCAGGTTGCTACCGGATTTGAAAATCACTACCGATTATACCTGGTGGCGGAAGATTAAAAAACACTTTACCTGCTTTTATATCTTCATATAATCGACATACTACTGTGTTTAACTCATCTTGTTCACAGGCGTATGTATCTATTTCTCCATACTTTGAATACGAAGAAACATTAAATCCTTCTTCAATGTCATTATACCAAAGTACTTGCCTGCCAAAAATAGCCACTACCCAAAAACCACCACCTTCGTTTCCATATTCTGTTTCCTGCCATTTTTCAGGAGTAATTTTTATATAGTGCCATAGTGCAAGCTCTGTAATACTCATATTTGCAACTGCTTCACTAATGTTTGCATTAAGTGCTTCTAATGGTATAGGTTGCCAGGTTTTCATCTGTTTTCCGCGTATTTATTAAATCTACTGCAAGATTTTTGAAACCTTGTAGGTGTTTTTCTGAACTATACTTTATCTTAAATTTTCAAACCTACAAGGTTTTAAAAACCTTGCAGGTTGCTCGCTCATACCATTAAAAATCGTAGACGGTTACAGCAATGTCTTTATCAGAAAGAACAGATATTATAAGCGGTTCTATTTCTTCCCACTTTCCTCCGGCTAGCCCACAGCCAATACGCGGCATGTGTACTGAAGCAGTATTTTCAGTCGCAAAAGCCCCCACTTTTTCAAGCGCTTCTTTCACGGCTTCATAACGTATGGGGGCATTGCCTTGTTCGTCCTTGTTTATCTTATGCTGACCTATAATGTTTGCTACCCACAAATCTTCTTGTACCTGTACAAACTGAACTTCGCCCAATGCAAAGTTTTGTCCCGATTTAAACCACTCGCGATACCGCTTTTCAGGATTTTTCCAACGCTTTGAGATAGCCATTACAAAACCTTTTCCCCAAACACCAACATCATTACAAATATGTGCAATTATCTTATTTCCATCATGTTGAGGGTTAGTAGCATCACCTTTTATGTATTGTATTTCTGTCATTCTTTAATACCCCGTCTATTATCTTACGTCTATCATCCATCAGTCTCACTTACACCTTCTCCGTTATACTCATCAAGTACTTTTTAGGAGTAGTTCCAAATTTCTTTTTAAATGCCGCTATAAAGTGGCTTGCAGTACTGTAGCCTATTTTTAGGCCTACTTCGTTTACGTTATACGACCCGCTGTCCAGCAACTTGCGGGCATAGTCCATTTTGTAGTCGAACAAAAAACCGTATACACTGTCGCCGTAAATCTGGCGAAAACCCATTTTTAATCTTTTCAGGCTGATGCCCACCTGTTCGCTCAGTTCTTCCAGCCCGGGTGGTTCTGCCATGTTCGCTATTACTATATCCTTAGCCTTTCGGATTTTAATTACATTATCCTCATCTACCAGGAACGGACACTGCTCGGCATTAGGGTCTTCGGCACGGTTAAAGTACAGGCTCAGTAGTTCGTACACCTTACCCTTAAAATACAGTTTTTTTACCGATGGGTGCATGTTAAAATGAAACATCTGGCTGAGTACCACCGCCATAGACGGATTTATAGGATCGTCTTTATAATATTTTCTGTCTATGTTGTCCGGGCTCAGGAACGGAATATGATCGGCCTGGTCCGAAAAGAAACCGTGAAACTTTTTTATAGACACCAGCAGTGTAAGCACCCAACTGTGGGGCTCTATTTCCAACTGCATGGGCAGGTTGGTCTGCGGGTTATACAAGAACAAGGACAGCTCTTCGCGCAGGTCCAGCGCATAGCGCCCTTGGTTAAAAATAAACTTGGCTTTGCCCTTTAAGCCAAAGTGAAACTGTATAAATTCTGTACCTACTTCGCGCAGAAAAGAATAGTTTTCATCGCTGTTATTCTCAAATTTCAGCACATAAAAACCATTTCCTATCATCAGTTCCTCATGAGTACCCATAGCGTTATTTTTAAAAGTGAAAGTGACCTCAGTCACAACTTTTTTATTTAGAACGCTTCTAAACAAAGCGGTCGCAAAGCGTTGATTTCATTGCAAAAATACGTTATTTCCGTAAAAAAAGGTGATTTACAGCATAAATAACGTGTAGCGTTATAAAAAGACCGTACAGCGTTATTTTTTAAAAGTTGTGCGTTATACTTTTGTTAAACTTTTTAGGTAAAAGTGTATATGGACAAAAATAACATGCACAGGCATCAGTATTTTTATGCTGTGGGACTAAGTTTCAGGAAAGCTGATGCCGAGGTTAGAGGAAAATTCAGCCTTGATGCACAAGGCCGTGCCGCTGTATTAGCGCAGGCCACCGCAGAAGGTATTGAAAGCCTTATTGTGGTAAGCACCTGTAACCGTACAGAGATATATGGGTTTGCACAGCACCCTTTTCAGCTTATAAAATTACTTTGCGATAACAGTAACGGTTCGGTGGAAGAATTTCAGCGTGCCGCATTTGTATTTAAAGGCCCTGAAGCGGTAGAGCACATATTTCGTGTAGGTACCGGCCTTGACAGTCAGATACTGGGCGACTTTGAAATTATAAGCCAGATAAAAATAAGCTTTAACGAAAGTAAAAACAACGGCCTGGCAAATGCTTTTATGGAACGCCTTGTAAACAGCGTAATACAAGCCAGCAAGCGCATTAAAAACGAAACCGAACTAAGCAGCGGTGCCACATCAGTATCGTTTGCATCGGTGCAATACATTCTTAACAATGTTGAAGATGTACAAAACAAAAACATTTTACTTTTCGGAACCGGGAAAATAGGCCGTAATACGTGCGAAAACCTGGTAAAACACACCAAGAACAACCATATTGTACTTATAAACCGTACCCGAGAAAAAGCCGAACAGGTAGCCGGAAAGTTTAACCTTGTGGTAAAAGACTACGACCTGCTTCCGCTGGAGATAGAAAAAGCCGATGTGCTCGTGGTGGCTACAGGTGCGCAAAAACCTACCATAGACCGGGATATCCTAGCATTAAAGAAACCCTTGCTTATACTGGATCTTTCTGTGCCGATGAACGTACATGAAAACGTACGCGAAATGGATGGGGTAACCGTAGTACACCTGGACGACCTGAGCAAGATTACTGACAGTACACTGGAAAACCGCAAAAAACATATCCCTGCAGCCGAAAGTATTATCAATGAGGTAATGGAAGAGTTTAATGAGTGGACAAACGCCCGCAAATTTGCTCCTACCATAAATGCCCTTAAAGATAAACTTAACGCTATTAAGGAAGGCGAAATCGACTTTCAGCGCAAAAAAATCAGGAATTTTGACGAAGAGCAGGCCGAAATCATAAGCCAGCGCATCATACAAAAAATCACTACCCATTTTGCTAACCATCTTAAAGACCATAACACCGCTGTAGATGAAAGCATAGAGTGGATAGAAAAAGTTTTTAAATTAGAAACGAAAGAGCAGGCTATTTAAACCATAGCTTTTGCGTTGTGATTTTCGGCTGAATCAGTCACCTGAAACTTAACCCGAGGCGAAAGCCGAACTGACAAAGTAAACTTGGAACAAAAAACAATACGAATAGGCACCCGCGACAGCGAACTTGCACTATGGCAGGCACATACCGTAGAACGTAAGTTAAACGACCTGGGCTACGCTACCGAAATTGTAGCCGTAAAAAGCACCGGCGACATTATACTGGATGTACCGCTATACGAACTGGGTATTACCGGTATTTTTACCAAAACACTGGATATAGCCATGATAAAAGGCGAGGTAGACATTGCTGTGCACAGCATGAAGGATGTACCTACCGCATTGCCAAAAGGCATAGTACAGGCCGCTGTTTTACAACGTGCAGATACCCACGATATTTTAGTACACAAAGGTAACGACGGCTTTTTTGCCGATGCTGCCACCATTGCCACCGGTAGCCTTCGCCGCCAGGCACAATGGCTGCACCGTTATCCTAACCATACCGTTACCGACCTTCGGGGCAACGTAAACACCCGCCTGAAAAAACTGGAAGAAAACGCCTGGGAAGGTGCCATTTTTGCCAAAGCAGGTTTGGAACGCATTAACGTATTACCAAATAACCATATAACCCTAGATTGGATGATACCGGCTCCGGCTCAGGGCGCTATGGTAGTAGTTGCCATGGAAAACGACGCCTATTGCCGTGAGGCCCTGGCACAACTAAACGACACCCCTACCGAAGTCGCTACACATATTGAGCGTCAGTTTCTACGCAGGCTAGAGGGTGGCTGTACCGCCCCAATAGGTGCATTGGCAACATACATAGGCGACGAAATCCGATTTGAAGGGGTATTGCTAAGCATAGACGGAAAACAAAGGTTGCATATAGAAAAGACCATTCCGGCAAATGCTAATTACAGTAACCTGGGCAACGAATGTGCCGATGAAATACTGCAAAACGGCGGAGCCGAGTTAATGGAACAAATACGTACCCAACTTAAAAAGTAATGACCTACCGCGTACTGTCTACCAAAAAACTGCAACCCAACCAAAAAATGTACCTGCTTAATGCAGGGCTTTCGGTTATTGAGGCAGACTTTATTGGTATAAAGTACCGGGACTTTGAAATACATAATACGGCTTCAAACCTTATTTTTACCAGCCAAAACGGCGTTATAGGGTTTTTGAAACACAAGGCAAGTAGTGTTTTTGCCGGAAGCAGTATTTTTTGCGTAGGCGAGAAAACAAAAAAGCTGCTGGAGCATTACGGCTTTAAAGTAGTTGAAATGGCTCATGATGCTGAAAAACTGGCGGCTATACTTACAGAGAACTATGCAACAGAACGTTTTATGTTCTTTAGTGGAAGCATGCGCCGCGAAACATTGCCACAGGCTCTTAAAAGTGCGGGCATCCGCTTTACTGAAATACAGGTGTACGATACCGTGTTAACCCCACGCCATATACAAACAAAATGTAACGGGTTACTGTTCTTTAGCCCGTCGGGTGTTGAAAGTTACCTGAAAGAGAATACAATTACAGATGAGGCCTGTTTTTGCATAGGGCAAACCACAGCAAACGCACTTACAGGTATAACAGATAAGGTGATAATAGCCAATACGCCCAGCGTAGAAAATGTAATAGTACAGGTAAGGAATTATTACGCAGAATTACGGCTTGAATAACGTCCTGTCATTGCGAGCGCAACGCAGTGGAGTGTGGCAATCCCATAACCAGATTGCTTCGTCGTACCTCCTCGCAATGACAGACGGATAGGATACGCTCCTGCAAGGTTTTTACAACCTTGCAGGTATTTATAAAAAAAGATAAAAGTAAACCTGCAAGGTTTCTAAAACCTTGCAGGTGAGCAAAAACATAAAAACAAAAAAATGAGCTTAAAAAACGACCTATTTTTAAAAGCATTACGAAACGAAACCGTAGAACGTCCGCCGGTATGGATGATGCGCCAGGCAGGCAGGTACTTACCTGAATTCCGAGCCCTGCGCGATAAATACGATTTCTTTACCCGTTGCCAAACGCCTGAGCTTGCTGCTGAAATCACGGTACAGCCCATCCGTATAGTAAAACCCGATGCGGCTATTTTATTTAGCGACATTCTTGTGGTACCGCAGGCTATGGGTATAGAAGTGCTTATGAAAGAAAGCGTAGGTCCGTT
Source organism: Flavobacterium sp. RNTU_13 (assembly GCF_046614455.1). Lineage (NCBI taxonomy): Bacteria > Pseudomonadati > Bacteroidota > Flavobacteriia > Flavobacteriales > Flavobacteriaceae > Flavobacterium > Flavobacterium sp. RNTU_13. The sequence goes on from NZ_JBKJHB010000001.1 coordinate 684,755, forward strand.
TTTGCCTAACCCTATCCGTTCTGCTCAGGATGTAGAAAAAGTAATAGTTCCGGATATCCACGAAACGCTGGGTTACGTTATGGACGCCATAAAGCTGACCAAAGAAATGCTGAACGACGAAGTGCCACTTATTGGTTTCGCCGGTTCACCGTGGACCATTTTCTGCTATGCCGTAGAGGGTAAAGGTTCTAAGAGTTTTGATACTGCCAAAGGTTTCTGCTTCAGCCAGCCGGAAGCTGCACACGCGCTGCTACAGAAGATTACCGATACCACCATAGCTTACCTGAAAGAAAAAGTAAAAGCAGGTGTAAATGCCGTACAGGTATTTGACAGCTGGGGTGGTATGCTTAGCCCGGTAGATTACCAGGAGTTTTCATGGAAGTACATTAACCAGATTGTAGAAGCACTGGCACCGGAAACGCATGTTATCGTATTTGGTAAAGGCTGCTGGTTTGCACTGGGCGATATGGCACAGAGCAAGGCTTCGGCGCTGGGTGTAGACTGGACGTGCAGTGCACGTAATGCCCGCTACCTGAGTGGTGGCCGCATTACCCTGCAGGGTAACTTTGACCCTAGCCGACTGCTTTCGCCTATACCTACCATTAAAAAAATGGTACACGAAATGATAGACGAGTTTGGCAAAGACAATTATATTGTAAATTTAGGCCACGGCATATTGCCAAACATTCCGGTAGACCACGCTAAGGCGTTTATAGATGCCGTAAAGGAATATAAGAAATAGTTTTTGGTTGATGGTTGTTAGTTGTTTGGAAACCAAAGCGGGTCTAATAACTAACAACCGTCAACTAAAAACTAAAAACACACTAAAAATGAAAACCTGGGTTACCGACAGGATAAGTAATGTAAAACCCGCTGAGTTCTTTTCTCTTGTAGACAAGAACAGGGCATACATTACTCCTACGTTTCCTAACACTACCTCTCAGTGCAATTCGCTGGTTAATACCACGGCATTCCTTATCCGGGCGGCTAACAACGAGCAACGCGGCGAAAACTACTACTTCTACCTGCGCGATGTAAGCAGTAACCGGCTTATAGGGTACATTTGTGTAAAGAACATAATCCTTAATATTATGAAGGCCGAGCTGGCCTATTTTATAGATGCCGATTATCAAAACAAAGGCATAATAACCCAGGCCGTATCGCAGGTGGTAACCTACTGTTTTGATGCCCTCGGGTTTAACAAGCTGTACATTTGCACTCACCCCGAAAATATTGGCAGCCAGCGCGTAGCCGTTAAAAATGGTTTTACTAAAGAAGGCATCCTTAAAGAGGAATTTAAAAACGCCGATGGTGGCCTGGAAGACGTGGTGTATTTTGGGTTATTGAGGTCTGAGTATAACAATATATAGTAATTCTATGACCCGACCGGTTGTAACATATAACATTAGCAACGCAAAAGAGATTCCTTCCAATGAAGTTTTGCAAGATGCGCTACGAAATAATGCTGTCATGCTCGTGTTTGATATCGGTCAAAAAAAATTACAGGAAGAAGTCGGCAAGGATTTAAAAACAAAGCTGAAGGATTGCTGTGTTGGCGTGAGCCTTGATGGTTCCCATATAAAAATCAATAGAATTATTACTAATGACGAGATTGAAGCCAATGTAGATTTTTTTGAACAATGTGCAAAGGATTACAGGTCGTTGTCCAAAACATTGGTTTATAGATTGGTAGAGCATTTAGGTGTTGCACTAAATAAAGATTTCCCTTCAGAAACATTAAATCCTCTTCATGCAAAAGGCCAAAATAAAGGGGAATTTAATAACTGGGAGTACTACTTACATGGCTTTCATGTCCATTTTTATAATGTTGAAACCGGTCAGGAAATAGAAGCTCCGTTTATGTTTGGTGATGATTATGGAGACCTGGATCCTTATTTCTTTTCAAATTACATTACTTCTACACCTCAATATAAACCATTACCTATAGAGCTACATGAACCGTATTATGATGGGAAGAGAATATTGGACAAAATGCTTGAATCAGGAAAACTGGAACGTGTTCAAGGCAATTGGCCAGGAGTCATTGGTACAATAGTTACTGACAGGAAAAAAATAGAAATTAAGACTCTCGAGTTTGACAAGAAAAATGAGAGTGAACCGTTAAAGGCTGACAAAAAGAAGTTCAGCCTGCTTAGATTTTTACGATTACAATAATGAAAGATAAATTTTACGCATACATACAACAATTACAGGATACCATAACTGCCGGCCTGGAAGCGGTAGACGGTACCGCAACGTTTCGTGAAGACCTTTGGCAACGCCTCGAAGGCGGCGGCGGCCGTACCCGTGTAATAGAAAACGGCAACGTGTTTGAAAAAGGCGGGGTAAATATCTCTGCCGTTCATGGGCCGCTACCCAAAGCCATGCAGGCGTATTTTAATGTAGGCGATGTAGATTTCTTTGCCTGTGGTCTTAGCCTGGTCATCCACCCGAAAAGCCCAATGGTGCCTACGGTACATGCCAACTGGCGTTATTTCGAAATGTACGATAAAGCCGGTAATGTGGTAGACAGTTGGTTTGGCGGCGGCCAGGATCTTACACCTTACTACTTGTTTGATGAAGATGCCACGCATTTCCACCAAACGTGTAAAACGGCCTGCGATAAGCACGATGCCACGTTTTACCCACGCTTTAAAAAGCAGTGCGACGAGTACTTTTGGAACGCACACCGCAACGAAGCCCGTGGTATAGGCGGATTGTTCTTTGATCACTGTAAAGCCACAGAAGACTTCAGTATGGAGCAGTGGTTTAACTTTGTTAGCGAAGTAGGCAACAGCTTCCTGCAAGCTTATGTGCCCATTGTTGAACGCAGAAAAGACCTGCCTTATACTGATGAAAACCGTACCTGGCAGGAAATCCGCCGTGGGCGCTACGTAGAATTTAACCTTGTGCACGATAAGGGCACACTGTTTGGGTTGAAAACTAACGGCCGTATGGAGAGTATACTCATGAGCCTTCCACCACATGTGCAGTGGGTGTATGACCACCATCCGGAAGCGGGCAGCGAAGAAGAGAGGTTGATTAAAATATTAAAACAACCAAAAATCTGGATTTAAAATGTATATAGCATATTTTGATGAATCCGGGGATGATGGATACCCTAATTACTCATCGCAATTATTTGTTATGAGTGTTGTCTACATGGAAGAAAGCAATTGGAAACAGAACTATGAAATTATTAGGAAATTCCGGAAATTTATAAAAGACAAATACGGTTTTCCTATTAAAATGGAGTTTCACTGTAGGCAACTTATTCAGGATAAGCATCCATATCATGGAAAATATAATCCTCAGGAACGAAAAGAATTACTTGAACTTCAATTCAAGCTTATTGCTGCCTTGGATTTAAAAATAATAAACGTTGTAATAGACAAACATAAAATTACTTCCAACAACTACGATGTATTAAAAAACGCTTTCACTTATAGCCTTCAAAGAATTGAAAATGATATGCTATCTGAAGATGACAATCGTTTTATTGTTATTACAGATGAAGGACGTATAGAAAAAATGACTGCTGTATCAAGATTATTACAAAGGATAAATTATATACCTTCACTTTTTGAAGAAGGAAGTTATAGGAATGATTTAAAAACAATATTAGAAGACCCTCTTCCTAAAAAATCTCAAGAATCATATTTCATTCAACTATCAGACACATTAGCTTATATAGTAAACTTATATGCTCAGAGAAACTTGATTCAAAATCCTATTAATTGGCCAAGAAGAGTATCTGATGTTTTAAATTATGGCGATGAAGAAGAACTACTTGAGATTCTTTTAAGAAAACAAAGATTAAATTTAAAAGCAAATAAGAATAATAAATTTGGAATAGTACATTACCCTAAATAAAAACACCACCCTACACCCCATTCGGGGTTCAAGTGGTTCAATGCAAATGTACAATAATATTTTAAACTATACAACTATGTTTCCTATCCATAGAAATAGACGTTTAAGAGTTAATGACTCAATCCGTTCGTTAGTGCGCGAAACCATACTAACACCAAATGATTTTATGTTCCCGATGTTTATTGCTGAGGGAACTAATGTAAAAGTGGAAATACCAAGCATGCCGGGCATATACCGCCGCTCTATAGACCTTACCGTACAGGAGGTAAAAGAATTGTGGAGCCTGGGCATTAAGGCGGTAAACATTTACGTAAAAGTAGACGACAGCCTTAAAGACAACGCGGGTGTAGAGTCGTGGAATCCTAACGGGCTAATGCAGCGCGCCATTAAAGCCATTAAAGATGCTATTCCTGGTATGATAATAATGCCCGATGTGGCACTTGATCCTTATTCTATTTACGGACATGATGGTATTATTAAAAATGGAGACATTGCCAATGATGAAACGGTAGACGCACTGGTACGCATGGCAGTCTCCCATGCTGAGGCGGGAGCCGATTTTGTAGCACCCAGCGATATGATGGACGGCCGTGTTATACGTCTGCGCCAGGGGCTGGACAGCGCCGGTTTCCATAATGTGGGGATTATGAGTTATGCGGCTAAGTACGCATCGTCGTTTTACGGGCCGTTTAGGGATGCACTGGACAGTGCACCCAAGGAAGGCGGAGAAATCGCGCCTAAAGACAAAAAAACGTACCAAATGGACTATGCAAACCGCATAGAAGCCATACGCGAAGCACTACATGATGTAGAAGAAGGCGCAGACATTGTTATGGTAAAGCCGGGTATTGCCTATCTTGATATTGTTCGGGAAGTGAAAAACGCGGTAAACGTGCCGGTATCGGTATACCAGGTGTCCGGAGAATATGCCATGGTAAAAGCTGCAGCAGAACGCGGATGGCTGGATCACGACAAAATAATGCTGGAACAGCTGCACTGCATTAAGCGTGCGGGAGCTGATATTATAAGTACGTACTTTGCCAAAGAAGCAGCTATTTTGCTGAATAAATAAACTTTACTACACGCCATGAAAAAACTATTGATAGCCATAATCTTAACAGCACTTGCCGCCTGTGGCGGTAAACAGGAAAAATCAGCGGAAAACGCAGAAACGCCTACCGTTGCCGAAGGTGCGGCAACAAACCTTACTCCTGAAGAACAGGCCGGACAGGAAATTTTCGACGGAAAAGGCAACTGCTATACCTGCCATAAGCCCGATGCACAGGCTGTAGGGCCTTCAATAAAAGAGATTGCTAAAATTTATAAGGAGCAAAAGGCAGATATGGTAACGTTCCTTAAAGGCAATGGCAAGCCCATTGTAAAACCGGAACAATATGAGGTAATGAAAACAAATTTTTACCTGACCAAGACCTTTACGGACGCCGAACTAAAATCTATACAGGCCTATATGTACAGTGTACAATAAATAAGAAAGCGGAGCATAATGCTCCGCTTTCTTATTTACTATAATGCCATTAATTACAATCACCATCTACAGAACAACTGTCGCCCTCTATTATGGTAAGTTTAGGATGTGCCTGCTGCCATTCATCGTACGAACGTTCCAGTGTTTGAAAAAACACGTCTGGTGTTTGCGCCCCCGATACCGCATATTTACGGTCAAATACAAAAAACGGTACGCCACGTACTCCTATCTGCTGTGCTTCCTGTATATCGGCTATAACATCGTTTACAAAAGCCTCGCTGCCCATAGCTTGGGTAAGTGCAGCTATATCCAGTCCAAGCTCTTTGGCAAAGCCTAACAGGGTTTCGGTGTCGTCTATGTTTTTACCTTCTGTAAAATAGGCTTTAAACAACAGTTCTTCGGCCTCGTTCTGTTTACCGTATTGTTTTGCAAAATGCAAGAAACGGTGCGCGTTAAAGCTGTTGGCCGGTATGGTTTTATCAAAATCATAGGTAAGACCTACCGATGCTGCCATATCTGTTACATACTGGTTCATGCCCTTAGCCTCCTCAAGCGATACGCCTTTGTGTTCGGCAAGGAACTGGTGAATGCTCTTGGTAGGGTCGGTCTTCATATCCGGAGAAAGCAAAAAGCTTTTCCATTCTATTTCTATATTTTCACCGTTATTAAACTGCGCCAGTGATTCTTCAAAACGGCGCTTACCGATATAGCAGAACGGGCACATAATGTCACTCCATATTTCAACTTTCATATTGTCAGTTATTTTTATGCAAAGGTACGCCATAAAAAAACGGGCAACTTACTTGTTACCCGTTTTTTAACGCTTACCTCTGGTATAGTGTTATTTTATAAGAGCAGGCTGTACCCACTTAAATATGTATGATTCTTCAGGAATTACAAGCCTTTCGCTTATGCGCGCCATCCTGTCCGGTAATTTCATAAGGTAATCGCGTGCTTTTTCTGCTTCGGCAGTAAGGCCCGATACTTTGTCTATCTGCCACTTTTCTATAAGCTTACGAAGTATATCTACATAATCGTGAGAGGTGTAAACACCTATACGCTGTGCAGAGTTACTAAACTCCTCAAAAGCGGTGCTTATTTTATCGCCACTTTCGCGAAGGAAGTGTGCAGGCATGGTTATCTTAAGCTTCATCATGTGCTGGAAAGCCAACATCATTTCACTTGGGTCTACCTGGAAAATACGGTTTACAAACTCGCTGTAGGCAAGATGGTGGCGCATTTCATCGCCGGCTACCAGCTTACACATTTTGCTCAGCTTTTTATCGCCATATTTTTTAGCCAGCTGCGATACGCGGTTGTGCGATATATATGTAGCCAGTTCCTGGAAACTGGTGTAAACAAAGTTTTTATACGGGTCGCGGTCTGTGCCTATATCAAAACCATCGTTTATAAGATGGTGCGTAGTCATTTCCACTTCGCGCATATTTATGCGTCCGCTAAGGTAAAGGTACTTGTTTAGCAGGTCACCGTGGCGGTTTTCCTCACCGGTCCATTGGCGCACCCATTTACTCCATCCGTTACCACCTTCGCCTACCTGGTCTACCCCTTCTACGTCCATAAGCCATGATTCGTAGGTAGGCAGCGCCTCTTCGGTTATGGTATCGCCCACAAGCGTTACCCAAAAGTCATACGGAAGGTCTTTAGCTATTTCGCGCAGTTCTTTAACTTCTTCAAAAAAGTTTTCATTTTGAGAATCCGGCAGCAAATCAGAAGGTTGCCAGATGCTTTCTACCGGGATAAGAAAGTCCTCTACATAAGAATCTACGCTCTTTTCCAGGAACTTCATTACCTCCAGGCGGATGTTTTTTACAGACATGTTGTTCATTTAATTTTTTATTCCTTGTATCACTGCACGCTCTGTCCTTACCATTAATTCTTCAAAAGGAATATCTTTAACAGCAAACGGTTCCTGTATGGTAAAGGTAAGGCTGTTGCCTACCGTTAACGGAAACATTCCGTTTTTTACTACTTTCCAGGAGTTATTAATGCTTACCGGGACAATCCACGCCGACGGTGCATACTTACAGAGTATTTTTAGCCCGCTTTCGCTAAACTTCTTAGGCTCTCCGGTTTTACTTCGGGTACCTTCAGGAAATATAACAGCCGAACGGGTATTTTTTTCAATATACTTGCCAAGACCGCCTATTACAGGGATAGCCTGTTTGGGGTCTTTACGGTCTATGAGTACGCTGCCGCCGTGCCTTAGGTTATATGACACGCTGGGTATACCCTTGCCGAGTTCTTTTTTGCTTACAAACTTCGGGTGAAATTTGCGCATGAACCATATGATTGGTGGAATGTCGTACATGCTTTGGTGGTTTGCCACAATAATAAGCGGCACACCCTGCGGCACCTGCTCTAACCCTTTAAACTTAACAGTAGTACCTAAGATAAGCAAAGACCGTACCAGCCAGCCATTTAGTATATCTACGCTTTTTTTGTGGGCCTGGTAACCAAACACATTTAGGCAAAACCACTGTATGGGATGAAATATAACCAACAGCAATCCGAATGCCAAATAAAAAAGTACCGATAAGGGGTAAGACAACAGTTTTCGCATTTTACAATAAAAAATCGTGTAAAAGTAGTGTGTTTTTATGGAATAATAAAAAAATTTAGTATGCAGGCATTTAATTTCAGATTTTAGAGGGTAGACTTCAGATTTTTCCCTAGGAGATAATAGATGAGAGACATAAGATAAGGGACTCTCGAAACATCTGATTAATCAGATTACAAAAAACCCATAAAACAAAAAACCACGCCTTGCAGCGTGGTTCTCATTGTTATCTAAAATTAAAAAGACTAGCAGTATTCGTTGTAGGCCTCTTTAAGGTTATCGGCTATCATTTCTGCAGGGCGGCCTTCTATAACGTGGCGCTCCAGCATGTGTACCAGCTCACCGTTTTTAAACAGTGCCATGCTTGGCGATGACGGCGGGTAAGGGAACATAAGTTCGCGCGCGGCATCTACAGCTTCTTTATCTACACCGGCAAATACAGTGATTATGTTTGCAGGCACTTTATCGTTAGCAAGGCTCATACGTGCACCCGGGCGCGCATTACGCGCAGCACAACCGCAAACCGAGTTTACCACCACAAGGGTAGTACCTTCTTTTTCAATTTCTTTTTTTACGTCTTCAGCAGTAAATATTTCTTTAAACCCGGCCTCAGAAAGTTCGGCACGCATTGGTTTTACTAATTCTTCAGGATACATAACTGTACTAATTAAAGTTTTATGGCTACAAAGGTAAGCAATTTTACATCTAAAAATATAAATGTATCAATTTTTGTTACAGAATATCGTTAGCTGCTTAGTTGCTTAGCTTCTGAGCTATTAAGCCTTCGCGATTCATTTAAAATTTATAATTCATCATTTAAAATAATCTACTTAGTAGCGCTTTAATAAACATACCTTTGGGGCAGCTCCAAATTACCTTCAGGTCGCCCCACAGCGAGGTTTCCTCATCCAGGAATTTAAACACGGGTGCCGCCTTACCCTTGCGGAACATAGCAGCGAAGATACCGCCTCCCTTTTCATTCGTCTTTCCCAAAATATCCAGCAGCAGCAGGTCATAAAACCAAAAGCGGTTTACTTTATAAAACGTATTTAAAGGCGCATCTTTTTGCAGGAAGTTAACCAGCTTTTTACTCAGCTTGCTTGCATTTTTAAACGTGTAGCCCGTGCTGGCCTTCGTCCACCCTCCGGTAGAGCCTATATGCATTATGTTTTTTGAGTTTACATCCCAAAACCTGTAGCTGGTCATGGGGATGCTGCCGCGTTCCTTGTCTACTATAGTATACCCGCCCGCCCCAAGTTGCTGTACATAATCAGCTATAGCCTGCTCATATTCTTTTTCGGGCAGCAGGTCTTTACTAAACAGCGTGTATTCTACAATGGCTTCGGTTTCGCTGAATGGCAGCACGTACATAAAGCGCGTGTTGCCTTTTTGCGGAACGCTGAAGTCCATAAACACCGGTACTTCGGCATTAAAAACCGCGTTATCGGTCTTTATATGCCACCCTATAAAATGCTGTTGCAGTACCGGATACTTTTTTTGCATTGTCGGCAGCGTAGCACAGTAAATACTGTTAAACAGCTTGCTACAGGTATACTCCGCTTCCGTTGTCTTAACAAGCACATCGGCGCCACGGTCGTTAAATGAAATTACCTTATCCTGAACCATAAAAATGTTTGGGTGTTTTGCCAACTCCCGCTTTACGTATCCGTAAAAGTCGACGCCCCGTATCATTTTGTAATGGTAATCATCGAAATCAAGCTCGGTGCGAAAATCTTCATTGGCAAACACCGCGGTATTCCAGTTGCGGTGCACTATGCTGTCCCATTCGCCCACGCCTTCTTCCCAAAAGCACCAAGTACGGTCGTTAGTGGCCTTGGCATCAGGATCCAGCAGCAGTATATTTTTTTGTGTAAAGCTACCGGAAACTGCCATACGGTAGGCCGTAAGAAGCGCGGCCAGCCCTGCACCGGCAAAAATATAATCGTAGTGTTTCATTAACCCAAAAATAATAAATAAACAGTACTATTTTTCGTGAGCTTAACACCAAAAGGTTTTTATATACGTTTATTATTTAATAGATTTGTTACCAGAGGGTTTCCAGTTGTTTTTGTGTTATCGCCTGACTAAGCAATCTGAAATCTACATTCTGAAATCTGAAATCAAAATGATCAATAAGCGCCTACTCATAAAAAACCTGCTCGCCAATAACGACGAAAGTAGCTTTTATGATAAAAAGCGCCAGCTGAACCTGCATACTAAAGAAGGTAAAGCCAAGTTTGCCAAACACATTTGCGCACTGAGCAACAGTAACCCTACTAACAACAGCTATATAGTTGTAGGCATAGAAGATGGAAGCAACGAAATTGTGGGTACTGATTTTTATGACGACAGCCGCATACAAAACCTGGTAAACGCCTTCCTGGAAAATCCGCCACAAATTCAGTACGAAAATGTGCCTTTTCCTAACCTGCCAAAAGACCGGGTGGTAGGGCTGGTAACCATAAGCCCCAACGGGCGTACTGCCTATTTTAAAAAGAATGTGTACACCATACCGGCAGGTGCAATTTTTATGCGCAGGGGCAGTAACTCTATTCCTGTAGATGCACTGGTGGTAGAGCCTAACCGACTTAATGAGATTATTGTAAACAGCGTAGAAAACAATTCGCGTAACAGTATAGAGCATACCCTTGAGGGAGTTATAGATTTTATAAACAACCGCCATAAAGATATGCCCGCGCACTATAAAGTGTTTAAAGAACTATTTGTAGTGTGCTGGGCCGGGCATAAAAAAGTAGTTAAGGGCAATACCTACTACAGCCGCGTAGACATAGAACTGATAAACGAGCAGATTAAGCTGTTTTATTCGGCTTTAGATGAAGTAAGTATAGAATATACCGACGATACTTTTAGCATTACCGAATACGTAGCCCTGGGGCTTAATGACAAAACGAGTTACTATCCGCTGGAAAAACTCACCATTAGCTTTACCGATAAAGGCAGTTACCACATGGAAAGCCAACTGTTATTTGACCCTCCCCAGTACAACGAAAAGCTGATGTATCACATTTATAATTCGCAGCTGGCGCTACTGCGTAAACTGGAAAAAAACATTTACCTTACCGATCGCGAATACCGCGATGTAAGCAACATACCCAGCACACTGATGATTTGCTACCTCAACGGTTTTGAAGATGCCAAACAGCGCCTTGCCGACGCCAAGCCATTATTAAAAGCCTTCCCTGACCCGGCGGTTTATGTATCGTTTAAAGAAGCCATGCGGGTACTACGCAAAATGAAGTACGACAGGCAGGTAAGTTAGACAAAACATGGAACAATCAGCCACTCTAAAAAAGAGCGGTAAGCACATGTTAGTCACTCTCACTTTTTATTTTGTAGCTATGGCGACCGCTATAGCCTTGAGCGTAACTGACCCGGGCGGACCATGTACTCCCGGCAGCGGAATTATTATTTTAGCCATACTACCGTTTATAACATTTATACTTTTTACAATAAATCTTATTATGTATCTTTTTGATAAACAAGAATACAGGCCATCGGCAACAACACATTTGTGTACATTGGCAATTTACCTGACTGTTTTCCTGGTACTGAGAAACAATTAATCATTAAATTTACACTTTACACACACCCTAAAAACCATTGTAATGGGCAGAACCCTTGTTATTGGCGATATTCACGGTAGCCTGCGCGCTGTAACCCAAGTTATGGAACGCGCTGCCATAACCCCGGCCGACCACCTTATTTTCCTGGGCGACTACGTAGACGGCTGGAGCGAAAGCCCGGAGCTTATCGACTTTTTGCTTGAACTTAAAACTACCCATAAGTGTACCTTTATACGCGGCAACCATGACGACCTGCTTATGCAATGGCTGCATACCGGAGAATACAGCGAACAATGGTTTAACCATGGCGGACGTATAACTATGGAGCGCTACAACGCCCTTGCTGAAGAAAAGAAACAAATCCACATACTATTTCTGGAAGGATTAAAGGACTACCATCTGGACGACGAAAACCGCCTGTTTGTGCATGCCGGTTTTACTAACGTAAACGGCATACATCACGAATATTTTCCGCGAATGTTCTACTGGGATCGTACCTTGTGGGAAACTGCCCTGGCGCTGGACACTTCTCTAAGCACCGAGGATCCGTTGTACCCAAAACGGTTTACACATTTTAAAGAAATTTTTATAGGTCATACCGCTGTTACCCGCATAGGGCAGACCGTACCGGTAAATAAAGCTAATATTTGGAATGTAGACACCGGAGCTGCCTACCGCGGACCTTTAACGATACTGGATGCAGACACCAAGCAATACTGGCAAAGCGACGGCGTAGATACCCTGTACCCTGACGAGGCCGGGAGGAATTAAAAAATATGAGGGCTGCCAAATGGCAGCCCTCATACATTCACAATCATAAGGAAACTAACTTACCAACCTAAAGTTAAGTTATCTAAAAAGGACATTGCATTTATTATAGTGCAGGTTGCAACACGCGTGATATTTTGTGTATAACACCGTTTGCCGCCTGAATATCTACCGCAGTAATGTTACTTGTGTTACCCGCCTGGTCTGTAATACGGGCACCCCCTGTTACGTTGATGGTAATGTTTTGTGCCGGGTTTGTAATCATTGGCACAGGCAGGTTGTCTGAAAGCTGTGTAGACAGTACGTTACCAGAAGTTACATGGTATTGAAGCACTTTAGTTACCTGAGCTGCTGTAGCACCCACTGCAAAACCTGTACCTGTGGTAGCCGCTGTAAAGGCAGCATTATCGGGAGCAAATACAGTTAGTGGCGAAGTATTAGTAGAAAGTGCTGCAGCCACCGCGCTCTGGTCGCCAAAAGTATTGGTTGTTAACACGGTTTCAAGCGTATCAAAATCAGGATTTGCTTTAACGTGAGATACTAATGTTGGCAATGCTATAACACGGTTTACTATGTGTATAACACCGTTGCTGGCCGCTACGTCTGCTGTAGTTACTACAGCACCACCGTTATCTATACCGCCATTAATGGTTACCCCACCAGAAGTGTTTATAAACATGCTTATTTTACTGGTAGATGAAGCGCTTCCTGTAGCCTCTGTTTTTACATAACCGGTAGTAAGGTTTGTAGAACGTGCTACAGTACCGGCAATTACGTGGTTTAGCAGTACCTGTTTTAATGTAGCCACAGGAACCTTGTCGATAGATGAAAAGTTGTTTGCCTGTAAAAACCTGTTAAAGGCATCATTCGTAGGAGCAAATACAGTAAACTGTCCGCTACCATCAAGAGTAGAAACAAGGTCAGCACGGGTTAGTGCCTGAACAAGGATTGAAAAATCGCTGTTAGCCGAAGCTACATCAACAATAGTGTTTTGTGGAGTAGTGTTGTTGTTATCATCATCATCGCAGCTTATAAAAGCAGTAGCAACAAATAACAATAACGCCGAAAGTTTTAGCATCTTTAATTTCATAGCTATTTAGTTTATAGTTAATTATGACGCTAATTTATGTACGAAAACCTTTTTGTTTAACTTTTTTAGCAAAACATTAAACATTGTAAGATTAGTTATGCCAAAAATTCACATTTTGAATAAAATAATTCAACATTTGTTAAAACCGCAAAATTAAACCGTAATAAATACCAATAATGCAACAAAGCCCCCGCATAACGGAGGCTTTGTTTATAGTCGTTCGTAAAAGATTAGTAGCTATGAAATCACTTCGCCATTACCTACCCCATCGGTATCAGGGTTAACAAAAACAAGTTTGCCTTCGGCGTTTTGGGTCATAAGTATCATACCCTGGCTTTCTACGCCACGCAGTGCACGTGGGGCAAGGTTAACCAGTACGGTAACGCGCTTGCCTATAACTTCTTCCGGAGAAAAGCTCTCTGCAATGCCCGATACTATAGTACGCACATCTATCCCGGTATCTACTTTCAGTACCAGTAGTTTGTTAGCCTTTGGCATTTTCTCAGCCTCAAGAATAGTACCCGTACGGATATCCATTTTGGCAAAATCATCAAACTGAATTAAATCCTTTTGTGGAGCAGCTACCTTATTAGCGGCTTTGTTAGCCGTTTTTGTAGCTTCCAGTTTGTCGACCTGGGCTTGTATGGCCTCGTCTTCTATCTTAGCAAAAAGCAATTCCGCTTCGCCAATAACGTGTCCTGCCTTAATCAGGTCGGTCTTCGTATTGATATCATTCCACCCAAAACTATTATCCAACTTAAGGATGTTTTTAAGCTTCCCGGCAGTAAACGGTAAGAAAGGCTCACTCAGTACCGCTAAGGCAGTGGCTATTTGCAGCGCTACATACATTTGGGTTTTTACGCGCTCAGGGTTTTCTTTAATCACTTTCCATGGCTCCTCATCGGCAAGGTACTTGTTTCCAAGACGTGCCAGGTTCATCAGCTCGCTAAGTGCCTCACGGAAACGGTAGCGTTCTATACTGCCTGCAATTACCGCAGGGTAGGCACGCATTTCGGTAAGGGTGGCTTCGTCTACCTCGCTAAACGTATTAGCAGCAGGTACTTCTCCGTTGTAATACTTATTGGTAAGTACCACCACACGGTTAATAAAGTTGCCAAATACAGCCACAAGCTCGTTATTGTTACGCGCCTGGAAATCTTTCCAAGTAAAATCGTTATCCTTAGTTTCAGGGGCTGTTGCCGTAAGCGAATAACGCAGCACATCTTGCTGGCCCGGGAAATCCTGAAGGTACTCGTGCAGCCATACCGCCCAGTTTTTACTGGTACTCAGCTTATTGCCCTCAAGGTTAAGGAATTCATTTGCCGGAACATTATCCGGTAGTATATAGCTGCCTTCTGCCTTAAGCATAGCAGGGAATATTACGCAGTGGAAAACAATATTATCTTTGCCTATAAAGTGTACCAGCTTGGTATCGCTGCTTTTCCAGTACGGTTCCCAGTCTTTACCTTCGCGCTCCGCCCACTCTTTTGTAGATGATATGTAGCCAATAGGTGCATCAAACCAAACGTACAGCACTTTACCTTCGGCACCTTCCACAGGTACAGGAATACCCCAATCAAGGTCGCGGGTTACGGCACGTGGCTTAAGGCCGTCTTCCAGCCATGATTTTACCTGTCCGTACACATTTGGTTTCCAGTCTTTTTCGTGCCCTTTTAATATCCACTCACGCAAAAAGCCGTCATATTGATCTAATGGTAAAAACCAATGCTTGGTAGATTTCAGCACGGGTGCCGTACCGGTTATGGTAGATTTAGGATTTATAAGATCTGTAGCGTTTAATGAACTACCACATTTTTCGCACTGATCACCATAAGCCTCCTCATTACCACATTTAGGGCAGGTACCGGTTACAAAACGGTCGGCAAGGAATTGCTGTGCTTTTTCGTCAAACAACTGCTCTGTTACTTCTTCAATAAACTTGCCTTCGTTGTACAGTTTCTTAAAGAATTCCGAAGCGGTATCATGGTGTATTTTAGCCGACGTGCGCGAATAGTTATCAAACGAAATCCCGAAATCCTCAAACGAAGTTTTTATAATATGATGGTATTTATCTATAACCTCCTGCGGGGTAATGCCCTCTTTTTTAGCCTTCATAGAAATGGCCACACCGTGCTCATCGCTACCGCAAATAAAAGCTACGTCCCTGCCCTGAAGCCTCAGGTAGCGGGCATAAATATCACTTGGCACATAAACCCCGGCAAGGTGGCCTATGTGTATGGGGCCGTTAGTGTACGGTAATGCGGCGGTTATGGTATATCGTTTCGGGTCTTGTAACATATCGTGGATTTGAAATTTACCTGCAAAAGTACAAATAAATTGCACTACTACCACTGCTGCATTATGGTATGAAATTTGGAGGTAATTAAAGCAATATCAACAACCTTTTTTTGAGTAAATTTGCACACACGGAAAATAATAGCCCATGTTTTTTAATTTTTTACAAAATACGTGCAGGGTTTTTCTCTGCCTTGTGTTGTTTTCCGTTACCGTAAACGCCCAACACCTTATGAAACTACCGCCGTACCTTACAAAAGGAGATACCGTAGGCATACTTGCCACCGCCCGAAAAATAGACCACGAACCGCTGGAGCCTGCCATACAACTACTTAAAAGCTGGGGGCTGAATGTTGTTGTGGGCAAAACCGTGGGGCTTGACAACCACCAGCTTGCGGGAGCCGACTGGCAGCGTGCAGCCGATTTCCAGGAAATGATAGATAACCCCGCCATAAAAGCCATTTGGTGTGCTAAAGGCGGCTATGGTACCGTACGTATGGTAGACCGTATAGATTTTACCCATTTTAAAAAGAAGCCAAAATGGCTTATAGGCTTTAGCGATGTTACTGTACTGCACAGCCACATAAACAATATGGATGTAGCCACCATACACGGCATTATGTGTGCCAGCGTAAGTACTGCCTCCCCACAGGCAAAGGAAAGCCTGCACAAAGCGCTGTTTGGCGAAAAAATAACCTACAGCGTACCGGCGCATAAATTTAATAAAACAGGAAAAGTTTCGGGGGAGCTGGTAGGGGGAAACCTCTCTGTGCTGTTTAGCATTGTAGGTTCGCGTTCTGAAATGGATTATAAGGGTAAAATCCTGTTCCTGGAAGACCTGGACGAGTACCTGTACCACGTAGACCGCATGCTTATTAACCTGGAGCGAAACGGCTATTTTAAAAATGTAAAGGGCATAGTAATAGGAGGCTTTACTAAAATGCGCGATAACGATACCCCTTGGGGACACTCTGCACTGGAAATTCTTAAAGAAATTACACAGGAGTACAACATACCGATTTGCTTTAATTTCCCGGCGGGCCACATTACCGATAACCGGGCTTTAGTTTTTGGCAAAGAGGCAACCCTTGAGGTTACCCAAAGTGGAACTAAGTTAAGTTTTGAATAATGGCCGACCATAACGACTTAGGCAAAGAGGGTGAACAGGCTGCCGCCGATTTTTTAAAAAAAGAAGGCTACAAAATACTGCACACCAACTGGGTTTTCCAGAAAGCCGAAATAGATATTATAGCGCAAAAAGATAACATACTTGCTGCTATTGAGGTTAAAACACGATCATCGCTGGAGTTTGGGCTACCACATGAATTCGTAAAACCTGCCAAAATAAGGCTGCTCGCAAAGGCCATGAACCATTATGTAGAAGATAACGACATAGATGCCGAAGTGCGGTTTGATATTGTTTCAGTTCATAAAAACGGGGGTAAATTTGAACTGGAACATTTAAAAGATGCATTTTTCTTTTTTTAAAAGTGTTAAATTTACAACAATTTGTTTAATTTTATATATTTGTAATCCCAAGGTAAACACACACAACTATTTACACCTATGAAAACCATCTCATCAGTAGTAGAACATTACATTAAAACTAAACCTTTCCTGCTCAGTGCCCTGTCGCAGGGAATTATTAACCTAACCTCGCTTGCCCGTACCATGATGCCTGAGCTGGAGCAAGAACTCGGCAAAGACATTAAGCAAGGCGCTGTAGTTATGTCTTTAAAAAGGCTTTCGGAAGACCTTGACTTTAGGGTTAACCACAAAATAGTTAAGGTACTTAAAGGCATAGGGGAAATTACGGTACGTTCATCACTTACCGATTTTACTTTCTCTGTTAGCGATACCATACTTAGCAGGCAGGCAGAGCTTATTAACAGCATTAATGCCAATCCCGATGTTTTTTACACCTCATCGCGCGGGGTAAATGAAACAAACATTGTGGTAAGCAGCAGCATGAACCACATTGTAGACAGGCTTTTTGCCGATGAAAAAAAGATAGAGCGCAATGATAACCTTGCCTCTATTACAGTAAAGTTGCCTAAAGACAATATTAATACCCCGGGTATTTATTATTATATTTTCCAAAGGCTTGCCTGGGAAGGTATAACTATAATTGAAGTGATTTCTACCTCATACGAGTTTACCATACTGGTAAACGAAGATGAAGTAGATCTTGCCTTTAAGGTTATAAAAGACCTTAAGACCAACAGTTAATACAACCACCTGAATGAAAAAAATTACACTTCTTATGGCGCTGTTTTGCGCCATAACTGTTTTTTCCCAAAAACGTATCCCTGCACAGGTAACGGCGTTAATAAACAACAATACGCAGTTTAGGCCTGTAGCACCGCTTGCTGTAAATAATGCATTGCACCCTGCTACAGATAAACTGGTAAACAATGCTACTTATGCTACGCTAAACCTGGCACAATCGACAGATATTGCACAAAATAAATATCCATACCTGGAACTTGCTGTACCCTATAACGGCAGCACCATTACGTTACAACTGTACCGCGCAGAGGTAATGGCACAGGGATTCCACGTAGATACAGATAAGCAAAAAAATAACGTATACAGCGCGGGAGCTTACTACAGGGGTATTATAAAAGGTAATTACAACTCGGTAGCAGCGATAAGCTTTTTTAACACCGGAATGACCGGTATAATTTCAGGAGGCAAACTTCAAAACCTGGTTATAGGAAAGCTTAAATCAAGCAGGGAAGATTACATAATTTACTCTGATGCTAACCTTGAAATAAACAGCGCCTTTAAGTGTGCTGCTACAGATAAAGGCACGGTACCCGGTTTTTCCCCGAAAAAGAAACAAGAACGCAATGTGCAGACTACCCGATGTGTAACATTGTATTTTGAAATAGATTATATGCTGTACGAGGGTAACAATTATAGTGTTACCGAAACTACAGACTGGATAACCGCACTGTTTAACAACGTACAAACACTATATAACAACGATGGTATAGACACTGCTATAAAATCAGTATTTGTATGGACAGAGCCAGACCCTTACGATGGTGTAGGCTCCAGCGATTACCTGTACCAGTTTTATGCTAACAGGCCCTCTTTTGATGGAGATGCCGGTATGCTGGTGGGCGATGACGAAGGAGGACTGGGTGGTGTAGCCATAAGTATTGCCGGGCTTTGCAGCACTGAAAACGTAAGCTATAGCGACGTAGATCTTTATTTCGAAAATCTGCCCGTATTCAGCTGGGACGTAGAAGTTGTAACCCATGAGCTGGGGCACCTATTTGGTTCGCCACATACCCACGGCTGCTACTGGAACGGCAACGATACTGCTATAGACGGCTGCGGTACATCGGCAGGATATACCGAAGGAGATTGCGAGCAAGGGCCGTTACCTGATCCTGAAACCGGTGGAACCATAATGAGCTACTGTCACCTTGTAGACGGGGTGGGTATCAATTTTGCCAACGGCTTTGGACCACAACCCGCACAGCGTATAAGAGAACATATTTCATTTTCACTATGCCTTAGCGCAGACTGTATAAACACTTGTTTTAATGATGTTGCAGATGTAAATGTGATAGATGTTTCTACCAATTCGCTAACGGTAAAGATAAAATATAACGAAGCCGAACAATCTCCGGGGCCATGGCAAATAGCCTATGCACCTTACGGGCAAACACCTTCTAACTGGCAGGAACCTACCAGCAATCCGGTTATTTCTGTTAATGGCCTTAACCCAGACACCTACTATTCTGTTGCCGTAAGGCGGGCGTGCAGCGACGTACAGGTAACCCCGAGCCAGCAGGTTGTAGCAATGACCGCTGGAGACTGGTGTAACCAAACGGTAGTGTGGAAAGATCCTGATGGTAATAATAACTATGCCGACGGACAAAAAGCGGTACGCCTTATAAAAGCAGAGCCAGGAAGCCAGATAACCGTTAATTTTTCTACGTTTGTAACCGAAATCGGTTTTGATTTTATGTACGTATATGAAGGAGCCGGTACAGATGGCAACCTTCTAGGAACCTATGATGGCAGTAATCCGGCAGAATCGTTTGTTATAAATGGTGGTGAAGCGCTTAGTTTTGTGTTTGTATCTGATACGTTTGTAAACTTTGACGGATGGCAGGCTAACATAAATTGTACGCTTAACACTACCAGCCACAACTTTAAAAACATGAGTTTTTATCCTAACCCGGTAAATAACAAACTAACGATAAACACTACCGAAGGTATAGAGCATATAGCCATATATAACGTAGCGGGACAACTACTAACCAATAAGCAGGTAACAGCAACCAATAGCCTTATTACAGACATGAGCGGTTATGCAGCCGGCGTGTACTTTATTAAAGTAGACAACAGCCGTAGC
This sequence comes from Flavobacterium sp. RNTU_13, assembly GCF_046614455.1. Taxonomy (NCBI): domain Bacteria; kingdom Pseudomonadati; phylum Bacteroidota; class Flavobacteriia; order Flavobacteriales; family Flavobacteriaceae; genus Flavobacterium; species Flavobacterium sp. RNTU_13. Next base: position 704,804 of record NZ_JBKJHB010000001.1, read on the forward strand.
ACTGCTACTCTTAAAATAGTAAAGCAGTAATTACATAATGCTCATAAATAGAAGAGGCAGCGCTAAGCGCTGTCTCTTCTATTTTGTACTGTCTTTTATAATCAATACCGGGATTTTTACTTTGTGCCGTACTGCATCTACTGTAGTACCAAACAAGAGGTCTTTAAAGAGGTTGTGGCCGTGGGCTCCCAAAATCAATATATCAAAGGTACCATCTGTATTGATAACCTGGGGTATCTGTTTTTTTGGGCTGCCAAAGCTGAGTTGGGTTTCTACATGGTAACCCGCTTCGGTGAGGCTTTTACTGTAGCGCTGCAGGTATTCCATATCGGTATTGGTCTCATAGTCCTGAGCCTGGTCGCCGTGCAGCATGGCACCCACGGTTTCTACAATGTGTATTAGAGTATATTTTGCTTCCCTGCCGCCCAGCTGCAGCGCGCTTGAGAGTGTCTTTTCATCAGTGCGGCTAAAATCCAGCGCTACCGCTATGTTGCGGTACATTTGTATATCGGGCAAGGTACGTATGGCAGCCGGTGTAAGGTGTGGCACTATGCCAGGGACAGCCCTACCCTTCCTAACCAAAGGCTCTATGGTAATATAAAGCAATAAAACAGCCGCTGCAAGCGCTATTGGTACCACAAACATCCATATATACTCCGGATGGGCAGATGTGACCAGCCAGCCCTTTATTTCATCAAAAACAAGCTTTACATTAAGCCCTACAATAACCAGCGCTATTATCCACGATGCCGCTTTGGTTACCGGGCCTATGGCAAACTCATTCATACGGCTTTTGTCGCTCACAAAATGAATGAGTGGGATAATCGCGAAGCCCAGCTGCAGGCTTAGCACCACCTGGCTCAGTACGAGTAAATCGCCCGTAGCCGAATCGCCAAAGTATACAATGGCTATAAAGGCCGGTGCTATGGCAACAATACGGGTAATAATACGCCTTACCCATGGCTGTATACGCAGGCTAAGATAACCCTCCATAACTATCTGACCCGCAAGGGTACCGGTAACCGTACTGCTTTGCCCTGCGGCAATAAGCGCCAGTGCAAACAATACGGCGGCGCTGCTTCCCAGCATGGGTTCCAGCAGCTTGTGCGCATCTTGTATATCGGCTATTTCATGCAGGCCATTGGTAAAGAATGTAGCCGCCGCAAGTATCAGGATGGCTGCATTTACAAAAAAGGCAAGGTTAAGGGCAATAACCGAGTCAATCAGGTTATAACGTATGGCTTGCTTTATGCCTTTAAACGACCGGTCGAATTTACGGGTTTGCACCAATGAGGAATGCAAGTACAAATTGTGTGGCATTACCGTTGCGCCTATTATACCTATGGCTATGTATAAAGCTGCTGTGTTAGGCAATGAAGGTACCAGGCCTTTTACAATTTCGCCGGCATCAGGTTTTGCAAAAAACATTTCCGCCAAAAATGAAAGCCCTATAATACTTATTAGCCCAATGATAAATGCTTCCATTTTTTTAATGCCCTTATTCATAAGGAACAGTAGTAAAAACGTATCGAGCATGGTAATGCTTACGCCCCACAGCATAGGCAGCTTAAACAACAGGTTTAGCCCTATGGCCATACCCAGTACTTCTGCAAGGTCGCAGGCAGCTATAGCCACCTCGGCCAGCAGGTACAAAAAGAAGTTTACGGCTTTAGGATACGTTTCCCGCGATGCCTGAGCAAGATCCCTTCGGGTAACAATACCTAACCGTGCACTAAGGCTTTGTAGCAACAGTGCCATAATGTTACTCATAAGCAGCACCCATATAAGGGTGTAGCCAAACTGGCTTCCGCCGGCTATATCTGTAGCCCAGTTTCCGGGATCCATATAACCTACGCTTATCATATAGGCAGGCCCGAAGAAAGCCAGTACTTTTTTCCATCCGGTAACATTTTGCCCTGCGTTTACTGACTCATGCACTTCTTCCAGCGAGTGTGTATTTTTATTTGGCATACGCTAAATGTTATACGGGTTTTACAAACAGGTTGCCTGCTATTTTGTTAGACACGGTAAGTTCGCGGTCTTTAATTTTAATATTTACAGAAAAGTCAAAATCTTCCCTGCCCAATACTTCTATAACCGCCCCCAGAGCTATTTGCTGTTTATCTAAGTATTGTAAAAAGGGTGCACTACTGTCTTTTACGCCTACGCAAAGTACCTTTTTACCCACATTGATTTCAGAAAGCAGCTTTTTTTCTACCGATGCAATGTTTCCCTGAACGTCGGGTATAGGATCCCCGTGAGGATCTTCGGTAGGAAAACCCAAAAACTCATCGAGCTTATTAATAAGCTTATCTGATTTTATGTGTTCCAGTTGTTCGGCAACATCATGCACCTCATCCCAGCTAAAATCAAGTTTCTCCACCAGGAAAAGTTCCCACAGGCGGTGCTTGCGTACAATCATCAGGGCTGCAAAAGTACCCGCTTCAGTAAGTTGCACTCCCTGGTACTTTACGTAATTAGCCAGGCCTTTATCGGCAAGTTTCTGTATCATGTCTGTTACAGAAGATGGCTTGCTCTCCATAACGCCTGCTATGGCATTAGTGCTAACTCCTTTGCCGCTCTGCTGTGATAAGTGGTATATAACCTTTAGGTAATTCTCTTCAGAATGTGTCATTTACAAAAACAATAATAACAAATATACCAAAAAATAAAGCAGCTCATAAAATCATTTTTAGTTTAAACTAAAAATTAACGATGCTGCAAAAATAAAGCAGCTGTTATTGCTGCTTTATCTCTTTTATATCGTTTTGTTTTATCCAACCCACATTATCGTCGGGCAACTGGATTTTTTTCCAGCCATCCTCGACTTGCATAACGTTTACTTTAGTACCCGCGTGCAGGATAAATGCATCCTGAGCCGCCTCCCTTGGTTCTGATTTTACCGTTATTACCTCAGGGAACACTATGGCGTAGTTTTCGCTGTTTTTCTGGGTTTTTACATAAATGGCAGCAACTACACTCAGTGCAAGTAACCCTGCCGCGACAAACATCCCCACAAAGAAAATTCGTTTTACCAACGCCACTCCCGAGAAATAATACCCTACAAACAGCAGCAGGAATACTACCGAAAATGACACCGCTATCCACGCCCAGGTATTGTAATGATATTGGCCTGTAGCGTTATAAATTAGCTTGGAAAAACCTACCCTCGGCGTAGCTTTTATATCGTCTATGGCCATTTTTTTTGCAAAGCCGAGATTTACTGTAACATCTTTATTGCCGGGATCCAGCAATAATGCTTTTTCATAATTATATACCGAAGGAGCTACCTGGTTTAATTTGTAATAGGCGTTACCCAGGTTAAAATACACCTCGGCAGATTGCTTACCTTGTTTCAGGATGCCTTCATACTGCTCCGCAGCACCTTTGTAATCGCCTTTTTTGTACAGTGCATTGCCCTGCTCAAAGCTCTGCCCAAAGGCAAGCCCTGTGATTAAAAGTATTGCTATGTAAATTATGTTTTTCATATTACAATTTTCCGTTAATAACCCTTCGAACACCATCTTTAAGTAACACCACATTAAAGTTGATTAAGAATCCTAACTTACAGCCTGATAACTTTAAATATGTTAAAAGCTGAGCCAAATGTATATCCTTAAGATTGTCCACAACCTTAACTTCTATGATAAATTTATTTTCGACAACTATATCAGTTCTATATCCTACGTTCAGTTGTATTTCTCCATCTTCTAAAGACATCGGCTTTTCTTTTTCAACAAATAGGCCTGCCTGGTAAATCTCATAACAAAGACATTCTGTATAGGCACTCTCAAGAAGTCCCGGGCCAAGTCTCTTATGAACTTTTAGCGCACAATCGAGAACTATCTTTGCTATTTCATTTTCTGTCATTTGCTTTATCTACATTTTACCACTAAGTACACAAAGTTTTTCACAAAGCCATGATTTAAGCACACGAAAAGCTGACTTCGTCATTTGACAAAGGACACAAAGCTTTGTGAACTTCTAAATTTGGGCTAAGCCCAAATCTTTGTGACATATACTACAATTGTATTCTTACTTTATACCTGTGAACTCGGTGAAAAACTTTGTGAACTTAGTGGTAAAAAAACATTCCTAATACACTCTAAGACACCTGTTTCTCTAAACTTGTGATTACACTCACCGCGCTATCGTAATCCTGCTGCATGGCCGTATCAGACGACGGTGCGTATCGTGCAAACTCACAACTGTCCATGATACGGCTAAATGCCTCTACCGTTTCCGGGCTTGCGTTGCGTGACAGCAGTAACTCACGGATATTATCCCGGCTAAGTTCGCTGGTTTCTATACGCAGTTTCGCTTTAAGGAAATTATGCAGTGCTTTTTCCAATGCCAGGTAAAACGGCTCTTTGCTGCCCAGTTGCTTTTTAGCAGCAGTAAGGTACTTTTTAGCCAGCTTATTGTTAGTACGTATTTTACTACCCACTACATCGCTGTCATACGCTTCTTTTTTCTTGCGTGCCAATACAATAACCGGAATAAACGCAAACGGCGCAACTAACAGCACATAGAATAACGTAGAGCCATAAAAATCATCGGCTTCCCGCGAACGCAGCGTAGTTTCGGTAGCTATATAGCGGAACGTTTCGGTAGGTTTTACCTCGTGCTTGGCCGACTGCGCTTTGTGTGCTTCGGCTACACTTTCCGGAACGTTAAGCACATCAATCATTATTTCCTCGCTGGTTTTCGTATGGTATTTGCCTGTGGCAGGATCAAACCAGGAGAAGGTTAATGGCTTTATAGGATATTTCCCCTTACTGCCGGGCACTATGGTATACACATCGGCTATGCTGCCTACCATACCCGTAAGTGGTGTTTGCACATTTTCCTTATGTTCAGGATCATACGTTTCAAGCGCAGCCGGAACTTCCGGCTTTGGCAGGTTAAACAGTTTAAGGTTACCCTTACCACTTACACTAACTGTAAGCTGAATAGATTCGCCATTTTTGCTGGTCGTTTTATCCGGAGTAACTTTAAAATCAAAGTTACCCACTGCCCCGCTAAAGTCGGCCGGCTTACCATTTTCCGGCAATGGCCTTACATTAATGTAGTTAGTCCCTGTAGAGGTACTGGTTTTGGTTTGCGTCATAAACGGACGTCCGAAGAAGTCGGTCTTACCGCTTGGCACTTCTACAATCAGTTCATCTATAAGCGGTTCCAACTTTAACTTGCCCGCTTTTTGAGGGTACAATACCGCCTTGCGTACCACAACATACCTATAAGGTTTACCGTTGTAAGTACCCTGTTCCACTTTCATATGTTGACCATCTACCACCTCTATCTGGCTCCAGAAGTCGTTGTATTTAGGACTTGTTTTTTCGGCGAACTGTAATACGCTGCTGTTAGGACTTACGTAAAGTTTATAAACCACATTAACCGGCTGGTTTACGTACGGATTTGTATTCTGCACTTCTGCCACCAGGTGTATACCATCGTTAGGATTAGCTGCACGTGCGGCCTGTTCGGCCTGCTCCTGTTGCTGCCTGCGTTGCCCGAAAGGATCAAATGGGTCAAATGGGTCATAGCGTTGCGGTTGTGGCTGCGGGTTAGGGTTTGCCACGGCATCGCCTACGGTTATTTTAAAGGGTACGGTTTTATACACCGTACCATCTATTTCTATAGTAGCCTGGCCTACGGTAAATGTACCTTTTGCTTTAGGAACAAGCACATACGTATACGCTTTACTAAAAGAGGTTTTACCGTTAATCCATGAATTGCTTATGCTTTGTCCCGGGCCCGAAACATTAAATCCCTGAAATGACGGAGGGCTAAAGTTATCCCCATCTTTATTCATGCTAAACTCTACACGCAGCTTTTCGTTTATCCCGATTTTGGTACGGCTGGGTGTAGCCTTAAACTCTACCTGCGCCTGTAGGGCGTGTAGGGCAAAAAGGAATAATATGACTAAATACTTCTTCATTGTTCGTTTACAAAAAATGGAAAATCCACGTCAAAAATATTGCATTTACTGCACTTAAAGCATAATCAGGTAATCTATTACCAGTCTTTTTCAGGCTGTACCTGCTGGCCCCTTACTTTTTTGCCGTTCTTTACCTTATCCTGAACTTTCTTTTCTTCATTGTTCATAGCGTCAAGAAGTCGCTGCATCTGGTCGCGGTTAGGGCTGGCTTTAGTAGGCTCAGGCTGTCCTTTGTCCTGTTTGTCTTTGCCATCGCCATTGTTTTTATCCTTGTTATCGCCTTTATTATTGTTGTTGTCTTCTTTATCCTTGCCTTTGTCTTTATCCTTGTCCTTATCTTTATTATCGCCTTTATTAGGATCCTGGTTTTTGTCCTTATCCTTACCGCCTTTATCTTTTTGATTTTTATCCTTGTTGTCTTTATTATCATTTTTCTTAGGCGGTGGCGGAGGATTGTTTTTCAGCATCTCCTTGGCAAGGGCATAATTGTATCTTGTTTTTTCGTCTGAAGGATTATTTCTCAACGCATTTTTATAAGCCTCTACAGCTTTATCATATTGTTTTAATTCCATAAGGGCATTGCCCATATTGTGAAACGCCTGATATTTCTCCTGCTTGGTTTTAGCATTTTCTATGGCCCTGCTATAGGCAAATGCAGCCTCAGCAGGTTTTTTCTCCCTGTATATGGCATTACCCAAGTTATAGGACGGAATAGACTGTGTAGGGTTGTTACTGCCCGAAATACGGTATTGTGCCTCAGCTTCCGGGTAGTTTTTTGCCTGGTACTCGTCGTTACCTTTTGGCAGATTTTTATCTTTAATTTCCTTTTCTGGTTGCTTATCCTGCGAAAAAGCCACAACGGCACAAAGCAGCAGGCATACTGTAAGTACTCTTTTCATTATTCTTTTTCGTTAAACAGGTTAAGTTTTGTAATCCACGATGTTTTGCGGTCCAGTAAAAATATATCCAGGAACAACAGCAGTAATGCTGCGCCAAGGAACCACTGGAACTGCGACTCGTACAGGGCTACTTCTTTTGATTCAAACTCTTTTTTCTCTATGTTTTCCAATGCTTTTTTTACATAATCGGTAACCTCGCGAGTTGTACCTCCGTATACGTAACCGCCTTTGGTACGTTCGGCTATGGTTTTAAGCGCATCAGGATAAAGTTTTGTAATTACCGTTTCGCCGGCATTATCTTTCTTATAACCTTCTATACGGCCGTTGTTTTTTAGCGGTATGGGTCCACCTTTTTCGGTACCTACACCCACGGTAAGTATTTTTATGCCCTTTTTCTCAGCTTCTTCAGCAGCGGCTTCACTGTCTTCGCCATGGTCTTCACCATCTGAAACCAGTATGAGTAACTTACTCGTCTGCGGATCATCATAATACGTAGAAGCTAAATGTATGGCATCGGCAATGGCTGTACCCTGGCTCGAAACCATATCGGTATTCATGCTTTGCAGGAACATTTTTGCTACACTGTAGTCTGTAGTAATGGGCAGCACCGGGTAAGCGCTACCGGCATAACCAATAATCCCTATGCGGTCTGTACCCAGGCTATTAATTATTTGCGATACAATTTGCTTTGATTTCTCCAGCCTACTGGGTGCCACATCTTCGGCAAGCATACTCTTACTTACGTCTATGGCAAATACTATGTCTACCCCCTCGCGTTTTACCTTTTCGGTGCGGGTGCCTATTTTTGGGTTAACTAATGCCAATACTATACCCGCTATGGCAAGCGCCACAAAGGCAAGCTTTAGCGCAGGTTTAAATACTGAACTTTCGGCACTTAGTTTTTTTACCAGCTGCAGGTTACCAAACTCGCGCTGTTTTCTGCGTTTCCACCAAAGGTTAAACAAAAACAGCAGCACCAGCAGCGGAATCACTGCCAGCAGGTATAAATATTTTGGTTCTTCTAACTCGTACATAATTAAATAAAGCTTCGGTAAAGTGTTTTACGCGCAAATGCCTCGGCTAAAAGCAATCCAAAGGCAGCCCACACCCACGGGCGGAACTTTTCGTCGTAGTTATAAAACTTCTGTTCTTCAATTTCGGTTTTCTCCAGCTTATTTATCTGGTCGTAAATGGATTTAAGCTTGCTGTTGCTGGTAGCCCTGAAATAGGTTCCGTCTGTTTTCTTAGCAATCTCTTTCATAAGCCCTTCATCTATCTGCACAGGAGCCATTTGATACAGTAGTTTACCACTCTCATCTTTAGCATACGGCATCATGGCCTGCCCGTTTGTACCAATACCTATGGTATATACCTTAATGCCGTACTCTTTAGCCATATCTGACGCCATGCGCGGATCTATAAAACCTGAATTGTTTACACCATCTGTAAGCAATATAATGATGCGGCTCTTTGCCTTGCTGTCTTTTAGCCTGTTTATGGCAGTAGCAAGCCCCACACCTATACCGGTACCGTCTTCCATAACCTGGTCGTCGTACTGTATAGACCTGATAGCCTCCTTAACAAGTTCCTTGTCGCTCGTTACAGGGATTTTAGTATAGCTTTGGCCGGCATACACCACCAGCCCTATACGATCGTTAGGGCGATTGTCTACAAAATCTTCGGCCACACGTTTAAGGCCCTCAAGGCGGTTTGGCTTAAAGTCTTTAGCCAGCATACTACCCGAAACGTCTACCGCCATAACTATGTCTATACCCATACTGGTACGGGTTTTACTGTTTACATCTACCGTGCGCGGACGTGCCATGGCTACAATCATAAACGACAGCGCCATTAGCCTAAGCGCAAACAATACAGGCTTTAGCTTTGCAAGCCATGATGGCGATGCTTTAAAACCGTTTACAGAACTTATGGTAAGCGAAGCCGTTTGCTGCTTACGTTTCCAGATGTACCAGCCTATGGCAAACGGAAATGCCGCAAACAACCAGAAGAAACCGGGGTTTAAAAATGTTACTTCGTTCATATTAATGTTGCTGTTGCGGATTCAGGTTCTTCATTTCTATCGAATTCTTTACGCGCTCTATGATTTTAGGGGCATATTCATCGCCTTCCTTATACAGCAGTATTACCTGCTGAAGGCCCTGCTCCTGCCCAAAAGCATATACATCATAATGTACCGGTATGCTTTGCTTGGTTATAGGATCAGGATAACCCATGGTACCATAGGCACGCTTACCGTTAACACCGTCAGGGGTACGGTATTCTTCATCTTTAACCAGTATGTCTTTAGCACCGGTAGCTTCCCAGTTTTTAATTATGCCGTCTATGGCAGTACCCAGGTCTAATTCTTTAGGCTCTTTAAGGTTAAGCGTGGCCACGGCTATGTACAGGTTTCCAAACGGCTTACCATCGCCAAACATGGCCATGTCTTTAAACAGCGCGTAGCTGTCTTTAGGCATTATAGCGGCCGCGTCTAAACGCTCAAGTACATGGGGCGTTTCTATAGTTATACCCGGCACACCATATTCGCTTTTTACCCACTGCCCTTCGAGCATCTCCTTTGTAGTTTCACCATAAAGCATGGTCCTTACGGCAGTAAACGAAAAGTAAAACGCCAGTAAAAACACTGCTACAGACGCGGCGGCAATAATCAGGTTGCGCTTTCTTCGTTTACGTTTTGCTTCCTCCAGCTTACGTTTTGCCTCAAGCCACGCCTGGGTAGTATCTTCTTCCGGCTGATTTACCGGTATGCTGCGGTCTATAACTACAATGGTAGTTTCTATGCGGCTGCGGTCTTGTGCGATTTCAAATTCCAGCGGCTTAGACTTGGCAAATTTTACCATGTCTGCCGTACGCAGCACTTGCTCCAGCTGCTCAAAAGTTTCCTGTTTCAGGAGCATTTTGCGCTTTTGGGTAGCATTATGCATGGCCTCTATAAGCTCTGTGGTAGTGCTTTCCATAGCCGGTATGTGTATGGCCTCTTCTATATACATACGGGCTATATCGGCCAGTTCGCTGTAATATTCTTTTACTGCACCCTGTTTTATAAGCTCTTTACGCTCCAGGTTTTGAAGCAGTTCTGTAGCCTTTTCTATAGGCGACACTACACGTTCATCGGCTTTTTTCTTAGCGGGCTGCTTTTTGCGCTTGGTTACATACCACCAAATGCCATACGCCAGTACACCTGATAAAACCAGTGCCCCCAACAGCCACCACACCCAGCCATTACTTGATGGTTGTGAAGCTACCGGCTTAATATCGAACATTTTTTGTTTAAGGGTGTCTACCTTAACATTACTTACCTCCAGGGAAAGCGAATCAGACTGAAGGGTTTTATTGTTAATAACCACCGGAAGGCGCGGTATTACATACCGGCCACTATCAAACTGGGTAAGGCCGTATTTTTTTATCAGCTCATACGTGCTGCCTTTCTTTACCGTATCTATCGGGTACGACTCCAGTACCTCGAGCTGGCCGAATAACTTTCCTTCCGGAAAGTTTACCTTATCCTTGCTCTTTACCGTAGCCTTAATGGTAAAATTTGCCTGCGCCCCCACTTTTATTTTGGCAGAGTCTATGCTGGTAGCAAGCGGATTTTGCGCAAAGAGCACAAACCCGGTTAACAAGGCCAGCATGGCGCATATATTCTTAAACATTGTTACTTTCATGCTTTCACCTGCTTATGCCCGGGCTTTAAAGTAGCCCAGCAACTTGGTTACATACGATTCATCTGTACGGGTACTTACCACACCGGCCCCGCATCGGTTAAAGGTTTCCTGAAAATATTTCAGCTTTGCCTGATAGTATTTCTCATATTCCAGCCGCACCTTTTTGCTTCCGGTATTAACCAGCAGCGTTTCACCGGTTTCGGCATCGGTCATTTGTACCAGCCCCAGGTCTGGCATTTTTTCTTCACGGGCATCGTAAACACGTACGCCGGTAATATCATGTTTTTTAGAAGCTAGTTTAAGCGTATGCTCATAGCCATCTGCCATAAAATCAGATATAAGAAATACGATGGCCCGCTTTTTAAGCACGCCCGAAAGAAACTTAAGCGCCTGTCCCACATCGGTCTTCCTGCTCTTTGGCTGAAACTCTATCAGTTCCCTGATGATGCGCAGCACGTGGCTTTTTCCTTTTTTTGGCGGAATGTAAAGCTCAATCTGGTCTGAGAACAGGATCAGGCCTATTTTATCGTTGTTTTGCGTAGCCGAAAACGCCATAGTGGCTGCAATCTCTGTTACGATATCCCGCTTAAAAGCGTTTTGTGTACCAAAGCTTTCGCTGCCGCTAACATCGGCCATGAGCATCATGGTAAGCTCACGCTCTTCCTCAAAAACCTTTATATACGGCTCGTTGTATCGAGCAGTTACATTCCAGTCTATATTACGCACATCATCGCCAAACTGGTACTGGCGTACCTCGGCAAACGTCATACCCCTGCCTTTAAACGACGAGTGGTACTCCCCCGAAAAAATGTGGTTACTGAGCCGCCTGGTCTTTATCTCAATCTTGCGGACCTTTTTTAATATATCTTTTGTATCCATTTTACAGTTTAAAGTTTAAGGTTTCAGGTTTCAAGTTACCACTCAGGCGCACCGCTCCGGTCAACAACCTGACACGAGACGTTAGCGAACTGGCGAAGCAAACTTTAAACTTTAAACCTGAAACGGCCTTCGGCCTACGGAACCTCTATCTCGTTAACGATTTTGTTGATGATGTCCATAGAGGTAATGTTCTCTGCTTCTGCTTCGTAAGTAACTCCTATACGGTGGCGTAGCACATCGTGCACCACAGCGCGAACATCTTCAGGGATTACATACCCACGGCGTTTAATAAACGCATAACATTTAGCCGCATTTGCCAGGTTGATACTACCCCTTGGCGACGAACCAAAACTGATTAGAGGCTTAAGGTTCCCTAATTTATATTGCTCCGGATAACGGGTAGCGAATATAATATCAAGGATATATTTTTCTATCTTCTCATCCATGTACACCTCCCTAACGGCTTGCTGCGCACGCAGGATTTGGTCTACCGTAACCACAGGGCTTACTTTTTCGTAAGAACCTTTAAGGTTTTGGCGGATAACAAGGCGCTCGTCTTCCAGCTTAGGGTAGTCTATTACTGCCTTTAACATAAAACGGTCTACCTGCGCCTCGGGCAGCGGATAGGTACCTTCCTGCTCTACCGGGTTCATGGTAGCCATAACAAGGAACGGTTTTTCCAGCCTAAAGGTTTCTTCGCCAATGGTTACCTGCTTTTCCTGCATGGCTTCCAGTAGTGCCGACTGTACTTTGGCCGGGGCACGGTTAATCTCGTCTGCCAGTACAAAGTTGGCAAATATAGGACCCTTTTTTATAGAGAATTCATTTTGCTTAATGTTGTATATAAGGGTACCCACCACATCGGCAGGAAGCAAATCAGGCGTAAACTGTATACGGCTAAAACTACCCTGCACCGCCTGGCTAAGTGTATTAATAGCCAAGGTTTTAGCAAGTCCCGGAACACCCTCAAGCAGTATATGGCCCTGGCCAAGCAAGCCTATTAAAAGGCGCTCTATCATGTACTTTTGCCCTACTATAACCTTGTTCATCTCCATCATAAGAAGATCTACAAAGGCGCTTTCCCTTTCTATTTTTTCATTAATCGCCCTGATGTCCAGAGCTGCAGAATTTCCTTCCATAATTTATGTTCGTTGTTTAAGGAGTGTAAATTAACAAATGCTTTTTTAACACCGCAAATTCATTGCCGAATTTATTGAGATTATGCTTCTTATGCTGTTAATATGTTGTTAACGGGTTTTATAGTTGAACTAAACTACTGAAAAACTTATAATTAACACAGCATACAAATGCTTCAGAAACTGACAATGAAGCTACAGCCCAATTATGAACGTAACTAATACAGATAAAGTATATACGTGTTAAATATGGCATTATGGTTCATGGAGAATTTTTTACTAACAAACTTAAATTAACAATAAAAACCCATGAACCATAAGGTAATTTTACAGTGAATTTTTACAAAAAATACAACCGAATTTTAAGTAATTTTGCCTTGTAAAATTCTGCACAACGCGTAATATATGGAAATTAAGCTTTCGCCTGTAATAGCAGGCGTTATGAACTGGGGCGACTGGCACGCAAAATTTAACCCCACACAAACCGCCGAACTTATAAACCACTGTGTAAGCAATGGCATAACAACCTTTGACCATGCTGATATTTACGGAGGCTATACCACCGAGGCTGATTTTGGTAAGGGTTTTGCGCAAAGCGGTCTAAAACGTGAAGATATACAGCTTATAAGTAAATGTGGCATACAGCATACGCTGGGGAACCGTAACAATGCTGTAAAACATTACGATTATAGTAAAGAGTATATAATCTGGAGCGCAGAAAATTCGCTTAAATTTCTACAGACCGATTATCTGGATGTGTTGCTGCTGCACCGCCCAAGCCCCTTAATGCACCCTGACGAAATTGCCGAAGCAGTAACAAAGCTGAAACAGGAGGGTAAGATTAAAGCCTTTGGCCTTAGCAACTTTACGAATAGCCAAACCGATCTTATACGCACACGCACTGAGGTTTTTTGCAACCAGATAGAATTTTCTGCTACAGCGCTACAACCCATGCTAAACGGATCTCTTGATTACATGATGGTTAACAACATAAAACCCCTTGCATGGAGCCCTGTGGGGAGCGTATTTAAAGAAAACACCGCCCAAACACAACGCTTAAGAAAGCTGCTTTCGGGATTTGCTGAAAAATATGGCGTAACCGAAGATGTAATTCTTTTCGCGTGGATTATGCAGCACCCTGCGGGTATTATACCGGTATCTGGCTCTACCAGCGCAGAGCGGCTGAAAAATCAAATGAAGGCTACAACCGTAAAGCTGGAACTTATGGACTGGTTTGCAATATGGACAGAAAGTACCGGCCATAAAGTACCTTAAGCAAAACACCTCCTTTACACCCAAAACACAGAACATTACAACACACGATATGAAAAAAACAGTACTAATAACCGGAGCTACCAGCGGAATAGGCCGTGCGACAGCACGTTTACTGGCACAAAACGGGTACCGCCTTGTGATATGCGGACGCAGGGAAGACCGCCTTGCTGAACTTCAGGATGAGTTTGCCGAACTTACCGATGTGCAAACCCTGAACTTTGACGTAAGGAATAAAAAAGCGGTGGCAAAGGCCATAAAATCACTACCTGCCGATTTTTTAAATATTGATGTTTTAATTAACAACGCGGGTAATGCCCACGGGCTGGACCCCATAGAAAATGGCGATGTAGACGACTGGGATGCGATGATAGACATTAACGTAAAGGGACTGCTGTACGTAAGTAAAGAAATCATACCCGGTATGGTAGCGCGCAAAAGCGGGCACATAATAAACATAGGCTCTATAGCCGGAAAAGAAGTATACCAAAACGGTAATATTTACTGCGCTACAAAACACGCGGTAGACGCCATAAACCAGGGTATGCGCATGGACCTTAATCAATATGGCATACGCGTAGGTGCCATAAACCCCGGAATGGTAGATACTGAGTTTAGCGAAGTACGTTTTAAAGGCGACCGCGAGCGTGCAGAAAATGTTTACAAAGGCCTGGAGCCGCTACACGCCGAAGACATAGCCGATATTATACACTTTGTAATATCGCGCCCTTATCATGTAAACATAGCCGATTTACTGGTATTACCTACCGCCCAGGCGAGTGCTACTATTGTAAACAAAAAAATATAATGTACTGACTGCAGTACATATAAAACCAAAACGACCTGTTATTGCTAACAGGTCGTTTTGTATATAAAAGTTGGTTGGCCTAAATTATATCGACGATTCTTTAATCGCTTCTTTAATGCGCAGTTCAAGCTCCTCGGCAAGTTCCGGGTTATCTTTAAGCAATGCTTTAACAGCATCCCTACCCTGGCCCAGCTTGGTATCGCCGTAGCTAAACCATGAACCTGATTTCTTAACGATTTCAAACTCCACCGCAAGATCCAGGATTTCGCCGGTTTTACTTACGCCTTCGCCATACATAATGTCGAATTCAGCTGTTTTAAACGGCGGTGCTACCTTGTTTTTAACCACTTTTACCTTAGTGCGGTTACCAATCACGTTGTCGCCATCTTTAATTTGCGACGACTTACGGATATCTAACCTTACCGAAGCATAAAACTTAAGCGCGTTACCTCCGGTTGTAGTTTCCGGGTTACCAAACATTACCCCAATCTTCTCACGAAGCTGGTTAATGAAGAACACCGTACAGTTGGTTTTATTAATGGTAGCCGTTAGCTTACGAAGTGCCTGGCTCATAAGGCGTGCGTGCAGACCCATTTTAGAGTCGCCCATTTCACCTTCAATCTCGCTTTTAGGTGTAAGTGCCGCAACCGAGTCGATAACCACAATATCTATGGCTCCAGAACGGATAAGGTTTTCGGCAATTTCCAATGCCTGCTCACCGTTATCCGGCTGCGATATGATAAGGTTTTCTACATCTACACCCAGTTTTACCGCATAATGACGGTCAAACGCGTGTTCTGCATCTATAAACGCTGCAATACCCCCTGCTTTTTGCGCCTCTGCAATGGCGTGTAATGTAAGGGTGGTTTTACCCGATGATTCCGGACCGTAAATTTCTATGATCCTGCCGCGTGGGTAACCGTTTACACCCAGTGCAAGGTCTACCCCAAGCGAACCCGATGGTATGGCTTCTACTTCCTCTACCGCCTGGTCGCCCAGTTTCATTACGGTACCTTTACCGTAGGCTTTATCTAATTTATCCAGCGTAAGCTGTAATGCTTTTAGTTTTGCTTCTCTTTCTCCACTCATTTTGCTTTGATATATTTTGAGTAAAATTAGTTGTTTTTTCCTTCTGCAATATTAAGAATATTTTCTTAGTTACAAAATTATTTTCTTATTTATTTTTATTTACCATATTGCCTTAACGCCCTATTAAACTTTTGAATCATTCTCCGCCTTAAATGTACCGGCTGAATTACTCTTAACGAATCGCCAAACCCAAGCAGTAATCGTTCCAGTTCGTAATTAAACTGCACACAAATTTTAAACACGGTTCCTCCGTCTTTTTCTTCCACCACCACCTGCGAATGATGAAAAGGCTTGGTTTTTACGTAAGGTGCATTAAGTTTGTCTACAAAGAAGATTATATTTCGCCCTCTTTGCCGCTCCGAAACCGTAACGCCTATTACTTCCCTGAAAAAGTTGTCAGGGTCTATATTCTTATCTTCATAAGGCTCATTTTCAACGACATTAATTTGTTCCATACGATCCAGAGCCAGGTTAACAATTTTACCCTGCTTGGTACAAAACAGAAACCAACGGTTGTTATACTCCTTTAAAAACTGCGGATGTACTATAAACTGGTTAAAATCTAACGCCGAGAAACTCTTGTACGTAATGTTTAACACCTTTTTATTTAAAATGCTCTGGTATAAAACGTCAATATGTTCCAGCCCTTTCAATTGATTGTTCTTATCGAGATGAATTATTGATTTCTCCTGTACGGCGTGAATGGAGTTTTCCAGCTTTTGCAGCACACCATTCATTTCTGCAAACATCGAAAAATCTTTAAACTGCTTCAGAATCTGTATGGCATTGTTCATTGCCTTTAAATCGTTCTCATTAACAGATATGTTATGGATGCTATATTCAGGGTCGCTGTAACGGTAATACTTTTTCTCGTAAACCTCAATCGGCGCTTCATAGCCAAACTTTTCACTGCGCATATTTTGCAAATCGGCCTGTACCGTGCGTTTGCTCACATAGGCTTCCTTTCCTTCAAACTCAAACAACGCTTCCGAACATTCGTGGATAAGATCGTCCAAGGTATACTTTTTAAACCGGTTACTAAGGCACTTATCAAGCGTTTTGTAGCGTATCAGCGCATTTTTGTTCGACGACATTTCTTTTTTTTTATAAAACTACTAAAATTATTTCAACTGCGCAGATACATTGCGCAGTTAGTATATTCCTTTGCATCAGAAAAATAATAAAGACCATGAAAACAGTTAGCGGAAATGAACTGATTGCTTTAGGTTACAGACCGGGAAAATGGTTTGCCGAAGCACTGGAGCACATCCACCAGAACAATTTAAATGAAGAAGAAATGCAGGCTTATTTGGAGCAGTTTAAATCGCCCGATTCATTACCACTAAATACAGAGCCGCAAGAATTTGTAATTAACATACGGGCAGAGCACGAAAGCGAAGCCGACAACGTAGAAAAAGTAATAAGCACCATGAACGTGCTTATGAAAACTCCTACGCTAGTTAAAGGTGCCATAATGCCCGATGCCTGCCCTACCGGGCCCGAAGGCCATATACCTGTGGGTGGGGTGGTAGTAGCAAAAAACGCCATTCACCCGGGATTTCACAGTGCAGATATTTGCTGCTCTGTAATGCTTACCGATTTTGGAAAAGTTGAACCCAAAACCGTTTTAGATGCAGCACATGCGGCTACGCATTTCGGTTACGGCGGAAGGCCACGGGGAGAACAAATGCCAATGTCGCAGGAATTGATGGATGCTTTTAGGGAAAACCAATTCCTTAACGATGAAAAACTAATAAGCATAGCACGATCTCATATGGGAACCCAAGGCGATGGAAACCACTTTTTGTTTGTGGGTATCTCTAAAAATACCGGAAACACTATGCTTGTAACACACCACGGCTCCAGAGCACCAGGAGCTATGCTATACGATAAAGGAATGAAAACCGCTAACCGTTTCAGGATGGAGCTTTCTCCTGATACACTTAAGGAAAATGCGTGGATTCCGTTTGAAACCGAAGAAGGTAAACAATACTGGGAAGCATTGCAGTTAATCAGGAACTGGACCAAGGAAAACCACGAATCCATTCATAACGCAATCTTGAAAAGCCTTGATGTTGAGAAACAAGACAGATATTGGAACGAACATAACTTTGTATTCAGGGATGGTGATTTGTTTTACCATGCAAAAGGGGCAACGCCACTGGACGATAAATTTTTGCCGGATATTACAGGACCGAGGTTAATTCCCCTGAATATGGCAGAGCCTGTATTAATTGTTCAGGGAACAACAAACGACAGAAATTTAGGTTTTGCCCCTCACGGAGCAGGTAGAAACTTCAGCAGAACGTTTCATAAAAAATCGTTGGCACATAAAACCACTGAGGAAATTTTCAGCGAAGAAACACAAGGTTTAGACATCAGGTTTTTTAGCAATGAAATTGACATTTCTGAATTGCCAAGTGCCTACAAAAATGCTAAAAACGTTAGGGCACAAATTGAGGAATACAATCTTTGCGAAGTGCTGGACGAGGTGATGCCCTACGGCTGCATTATGGCAGGTGATGTGCAGAAAAACGCGCCTTGGAAAAACAAGAAAAAGAAGTTCAGAGCCAAAAGCTAAATGATTTACAAATAACTACTTAACACACCAACCAACAAACTTCCTGACTTTTCAGGAAAATTATTACCTTTGCTGCGGTTCCGCCAATAGGAGCCGCAGTATTTTTTATTTTCTCAACTTAAACTGTGATAGCATGCAACTGTATAACACTTTAAGCGCCGAGGAAAGGGCCGCACTTATAGAAGAAAGCGGCAAGCAGCGCCTTACGCTGTCTTTCTACGCGTACGCACACATTGAAGATCCTAAAGCTTTTCGCGACAGCCTTTTTGTAACCTGGAACAAACTCGATGTTTTGGGCCGTATTTACGTGGCTACCGAAGGTATTAACGCCCAGCTTTCGCTTCCGGCAGATAACTTCTACGCGTTTAAAGACCACCTGGACACCATTCCTTTTCTTAAAGACATCCGCCTTAATGTGGCTGTGGAGCAGGACGACCTTTCGTTCCTGAAACTGACCATTAAGGTGCGTAACAAAATTGTTGCCGACGGGCTTGACGACGCTACGTTTGACGTTACCAACAAAGGCGTGCACCTTGGCGCCAAGGACTTTAACCAGATGCTGGAAGACCCTAACACCATTGTGGTAGACTTCCGTAACCACTACGAAAGCGAAGTGGGTCATTTTAAAGGCGCGATTACGCCCGATGTGGAAACCTTCCGCGAGTCGCTGCCCATTATTGAGGAGCAACTACAGGATTATAAAGAAGACAAAAACCTGCTTATGTACTGCACCGGAGGTATACGCTGCGAAAAGGCTTCGGCGTTCTTTAGGCACAAAGGGTTTAAAAACGTGTACCAGCTTGAGGGGGGTATTATAGAATACACCCGCCAGGTGAAGGCAGAAAACCTTGAAAGCAAGTTTATTGGTAAAAACTTTGTATTTGACGGCCGCCTTGGCGAACGCATTACAGAGGATATTATTTCGCAATGTCACCAGTGCGGTAAGCCGTGCGACAACCACACTAATTGTGCTAACGAAGCCTGTCACCTGCTGTTTATTCAGTGCGATGATTGTAAGGCATCTATGCAAAACACTTGTTCTACCGAATGCCTTGAGGTAATCCAGCTGCCGGTAGAGGAACAAAAGGCACTGCGCCGTGGTGTTAATAAAGGTAACATGATTTTCAAAAAAGGGAAGTCAGACAAGCTTAGCTTTAAAAAGAGTGGCGAACTGCCCGATGTGGCCATAGCCACTGCACCTAAACCGGTACGCGCACGTATTCGCAAAACGCTTATTGGTAAAGGTGAGCATTACTACCCTAAAGCCGGCGTAGGACAGTTTACCATAGAGCAGGGTGAACTGAAAGCGGGTGATAAAATCATCATTTCAGGCCCTACAACAGGCGAACAGCAACTCACCGTAGAGAATATGCGTGTAAACGGAAATGAGGGCGCTACAGCCACCGCAGGCGACAAGGTGACGTTTAACCTGCCGTTCCGTGTGCGTTTGTCTGACAAACTATACAGGGTACTACAATAATATACATTCATTACTACCATAAAAAAAAGCTCCTAACGGGAGCTTTTTTTTATGGCTTATATATTTTCTTTTACTTGGCTATCCACTGTGTAGGGTTAAGGTCTTTTGTATTTTGCATCACTCGGAACTTAAGTACTGGCCGGCCTTCGGGGTCATCCCCTACAACACCTATACGCTGGTTTATCGAAACTTTGTCACCGGGACTAACCGTTACATTCTCAATATTTACATAAACCGTAAGATAGTTACCATGACGTATAATTACCATCTTTTGACTGTTCCTCATATTCTCAACATTACTTACTTCTCCACCAAATACAGCCCGCACCGGCGCACCTGATTCCGTTGTAATATCTATACCATGGTTGTAAACCTCCACGTTATCTATGTAGGGGTGCTGGTGTCTGCCAAAACCAGACGAAATAAAGCCTTTTTCTACCGGCCATGGCAGCCTTCCCTTATTTGCCGTAAAGTTATCTGATACTATTTTACCCTCTTTAGTCAACACAATTTTATTGGTTTCAGAGGCCCGGGTACTCTTGGTTGCCTTTTCAGCAGCGGCGGTGGTTTCTTTAGACTCTGTTGCAGTTTTTTTGGCTGTTTTGCGGTTAGCCTCGGCTATGGCAGCGCGAATAATACGATCTATTTTGCGGTCTATGTTACGGCTTTCTTTTTCTTTAGCCCTGATTTCTGCCGCATATTTCTTTTTGTCTTTGCGTATGGACTGCACCAGTTGTTCTTGCTGCTCTTTATCTTTCTCAAGCTGGGATTTTTCTTTTACGCTCTCTACAAGTAGTTTTTCTTTTTTCTGCTTCTGTACACCCAGTTGCTCCAGCCGGTTTTCTACCTCATCCATCTTACTGCGGATTTCATCTCCCTGCACTTTAGTAAACCCGGCGTACTGCTTCATGTACTGCACCCTTTTATAGGCTTCCAGGAAGTTTTTAGAAGAAAGCACAAACATTATACGGCTTTGCTGAGATCTGCTCTTATACGCCTTTAAAAGCATTTTAGCATAATCTTCTTTAAGTACTTTAAGTTCGCGGTTTAGT
Source organism: Flavobacterium sp. RNTU_13 (assembly GCF_046614455.1). Taxonomy (NCBI): domain Bacteria; kingdom Pseudomonadati; phylum Bacteroidota; class Flavobacteriia; order Flavobacteriales; family Flavobacteriaceae; genus Flavobacterium; species Flavobacterium sp. RNTU_13. The sequence continues at coordinate 725,627 of NZ_JBKJHB010000001.1, forward strand.
TTATTAATGGCTATCTGGTTCAGGTAAATATCATCGGTAAGCAGCCTGGTTTGTTTTTGGGTATTGCGTATCAGCTTTTCGCTAAGATTAATACGGGCTTCGTTCTCGGTAAGTTTGCCAAGCACTGATTTTTCTTTAGAGCTTTCGTCTTTAATAAGGCTGTTAAGCGCTTTAATCTCCTTTTGGAGTTCGGCTTTACGTGCCTCCAGCTTGCGCTGCTGCTCACCGCCCTGGGCAAGTGCGGCAACGCACGAACCGATAAGAAAAAGTGTTAGCAAAAGTTGTTTCATACCCACGGTGCTTATTCGATGGTTATTTCTTTTGAATTTTCCGGAATTTCAAACGGAAACGTCAATTTTTCGTCAAAGGTAACAGAATTATACTTTATATCAATTTTTACTTTATCGGCCTGTTCTGCCAAAATACCTACAGATGCTGGCAAACTAGCTTGCGGGTACTGGTTATAAGCAGGGTATTGTATGGTAAGGCTACGCGGGTCAAGACCGTTTTGGTCTACCTGCTGCTGTATTAAAAGGTATTTAGACCCTTCAAACAAAAACTGTTTTAGCAGATTGCCGTCTTTACCGGTTAGCTTATACTGTCCGTTATCTGCAGTGGCGGCGTATTTACCTTTGTTAAGGTCGTATATCGCTTCGCCCAACAACAGATTTTGTACTTTTTTAAAATCAAGGTCGGTTCCCAGCCAGCGGCTAAGCAATTTATAATCTCCCTTAAAAAACGTGCCGTTTAGTTTTTCGTAATAACTCACTTCACTGGGCGTGATTAATGCCTTTGCTACAGTAAAACCAAGGTAACGCACACTTACCAGTATGGTTTCATCTTTTTTCATACGGATATCTGCCGAAACATTCTGCGTTTGGTTTTTATCCTCGTATCGCGCATCTGCCTTAATAAGCAGGGTACTGAAATTATGCGGATTAGCATAATGTGCAGTGGCTATTTCGCGCGCCGGTTTATCTGCATCTACCGTAACGGTTTCTGCAGGGGTTGTAACATCGGTTTGTGCTACCACGGCCTGTTTTGGTTTACAAGATACCAGCAATAGTGCCATGCTTAAAACCGATATAAAGCCTTTTTTCATTTCCTTTTTCATAAGCAATTCATTTTAGCCTTTGCCCAATGCTTTCTTTGCAAGGTCCAGCTGTTGTTTAAATTTGGCCGAAAGTGCCGCATCATCTACAATAAAATCCATGCCAGACTCCAGCCATTCTTTTGCCTTACCGTACTGTTGCAGTTTATTTGCTGCAAAGCCGGCATAATAGTAAAGCTGCGGCTGAGTAGGGTATAAATCAAGATACTTTGTAGCCAGCTTATACATTTTATCGTACTGTGCACTCTCTGCGTAGGTAAACAAAAGCAGGTCTACCGCTTCGGTATCGTCATCTTTATTTACCAATGCTTTTTCAAAATAACGAATAGCTTCTGAGAAGTTCTTCTTATTAAAGAAAAATTTACCAATTTCTTTCGGTACATTCACCGTACGGTCACCGCCAAATGCATCTACCGCTTTTTCAAGAGCCGGTAAATAGGCGGTGTTATTGCTCGCATAGATTAAAAACTCGTTTAATACGCGGTGCTTTATCTTAGCATCTATTTTACGGCTGCCTATAACCTGCATCATATTTTGTGTAGCCTGTGCAGGGTCATTATTATTCAGGTTAAATTTAAACAGGCTCACCTGCGCCCAGTCGCTTGTAGGCACAGCTTTTTCCAGCCTGCGTGCCACTTCTTCGGCCTTAGCCTCCTGATTACTTTCGCTATACAGGTAAATCAGGTCTATGTAGTTATCCTCATTTTTAGGATTCTTTTTTATAGCCTCCTCCAGCGCTTCGCGCTTTGGTTTAGCCTCTCCCCTTCCCGCCAGGATTTCCAGTTTATAGCGCTCACGCTTTTCACTCATCCCTACCGTTTGCTCCATTTCGTTTATCAGGGTAAGTGCCTTGTCATACTGCTGTGTGTACATGTATAACGAAACCAAATCTTCCTGATAGTATTCCTTGCGCCATTCGGTAAGTTTTACAACTATAGGTATGGCGCGGTTAAAGTCTTTCTGTTCGTAATAAACATCATACAGCCCCTGCCAATACCAGCGGTTCTTAGGATCTATTTCAGTAGCCTTTTTAAACGCTTTTTCGGCCTCGGCATAGTTTTTTAACCACAGGTAATTTTTGCCCAACTCATGATACGCTACCGCGCTGTTTGGCTCTTTAGCAAGGCATTTTTGCAGTGCCACTATAGCCTTATCATAATTTTCCATCCCTTTTTGCTTCAGGGCCTCAAAGAAATTATTTTCAAAATCGTTGTTTGCCAATGCTATTTCTTCAGGCTCCTGCTGGGCAAAAGCACCTACAGGCCCCAATAGGGAGCCTGCAAGCATTATACCACAAAAAAGGCTTTTTATCTTCATTATGCTACTATTCTAAAACACTATAGTCGCCTATGCTTACGGCGGTAAAATGTCCGTTAAACACCGCATGGTTCCCTATCATGGCGTTATCCAGGTTAGCGTCTTTTATTTTAGTATTAGTTTGAATCAGGCTGTTTTTAATGTTACTGTCGGCAACCATGGTATTATCCCCTATAGACACATTAGGGCCTATGGTACTGTTTCTAAGCACTACCCCTTCCCCTATGTAGCATGGAGGGATTATAGTACTGTCTTCCAGTACTACACTTGGCGAAACCAGGTTTACCCCATCCTGATGTAAAAAGTTAAGCATACGGCTGTTTGTTTCTACCGTAACGTCTTTGTTACCGCAATCCATCCAGTGCTCTACCTTACCCGGAACAAATTTCATGCCTTTCTGCTTCATGTTCTCTAAGGCATCGGTAAGCTGGTACTCTCCGCCTTTCATTACATCGTTATCCAAAAGGTATTGTAACTCGCTGCGTAGTGTTTCGCCACTCTTAAAATAGTAAATACCAATTATAGCGAGGTCGCTTACAAACTCCTTCGGTTTCTCCACAAAATCAACAATCTGGTTATTGTCGTTTAGCTGTACAACGCCAAAGGCACTCGGGTCGTCTACACGCTGTACCCATATAACGCTGTCTGCTGTGGTATCAAGGGTAAAATCAGCGCGAAACAACGTATCGGCATACGCCACTACAACCGGGCCGCTCATACTTTCCTTTGCACTCATAATAGCGTGGGCTGTACCCAGTGGCTTATCCTGGTAATAAATAGAACCTTTTGCGCCAAGCTTTTCGGCTATAGCTATAAGTTCTAATGGCACTTTGTCTCCAAAATCACGGTGTATTATAAAGGCAATTTCTTCTATTTCCTGATTAAGCACCGCCGCTATATCTTCTACCAAACGGTGTACTATTGGCTTTCCTGCTATGGGTATAAGTGGCTTTGGTACAGTAAGTGTATGTGGGCGAAGGCGCGATCCGCGGCCCGCCATAGGTACAATAATCTTCATCCTCTTTTTGTTCGTCTATTGTGTATATTTTTAATCTTACTTAACTTTTTAGAAAAGATTGATTAGCTAAAAAACTAGTTTGTGGGCACATTATTTTGTTCCGGTACTTCCAAAACCTCCGGCACCACGGCTGGTATCTGAAAGTTCGGCAGCATCCTGCCATTCGGCGCGCTCATGTTTTGCTATAACGAGCTGCGCTATGCGTTCGCCATTTTCTATCGTAAACGGCTGGTTTGATAAATTTACTAAAATTACGCCTACTTCGCCCCGGTAATCTGCGTCAATCGTCCCGGGGCTGTTTAGTACCGTAATACCGAATTTGGCCGCAAGGCCACTACGTGGGCGTACCTGTGCCTCATAACCTACAGGAAGCTCTATGAAAAGGCCTGTTTTTATAATAGCGCGCTCTAACGGGTTTAATACAACGGGCGACTCTAATACAGCCCGCATGTCCATACCGGCGCTGGCTATGGTTTCATAATTTGGCAGGGCATGGCCCGACTTATTAATAACTTTTATAATAACAGACATATACTGATTTTATTTTTTAACGAGTTTAAGAAGTGTGTGTTTTTCGTTTCGGTAAACGAAAAATATAAATCCAAGAAGTGCCACTACTCCGAATACATAGGTATGGCGAAGAACAGGAACGTAAAATGATATCCCGGAAAGCACAACAGCCAGTGCCATATAGGTACCCATGGTTTTTACGTCGTATGGTATGGGGTAATATTTGGCTCCTATTACGTAGGAAACGAGCATCATGGTACCGTATGCAGACAGCGTGGCAATAGCAGAGCCCATGTAACCCCAAACGGGTATAAGGGCAATATTAAACAGAATGGTAATAATGGCACCAATGCCCGAAATATAGGCACCCATTTTTGTACGGTCGGCAAGTTTGTACCAAACCGATAGATTGGTGTAAATACCCAGGCAAAGGTTAGCAAGCACAATTACAGGAACAATCTTCATACCTTCCCAATAGGAAGCTGTTGGCACAATGACATACTTCAGTACATCTGCAAATACCACCACACCAAGCAGAATTACAGAGCCCAGTATTACAAAGTATTTTGTAATTGTGGCATAGGTTTGCCTAGCGTTATCCTTACTAGCATGGCTAAAGAAAAAAGGCTCTATACCCAGCCTGAACGCCGTAGTAAAAAGCGTCATGAACAACGCCAGCTTATAACATGCAGAATACTTTGCAATATCATCTTTAGCAACGTGCATGTAAGAAAGTAACGGCCTGTCGAATACCTCGTTTATGGCAAATGCTATACCTGCAAACATAACCGGGATAGAATAATTCATCATCCGCTTCCAGAGCGTTTTATTAAAATGCCATGATATTTTAAAGTAATGCGGTATAAGCAGCAGCAGGGCAAAAAGGCTGGAAATCACGTTAGCCACAAAAACATAGCCTACCTGAAAATCGCGTGTAAATAAATCGTCCCAAATACTACCGGGATGTGCATTGGCAAGTTTTGGCAAGAATAATAAAAAGAAGAAATTTAGCAGCACATTACAGCATACGCTGCCTATTTTAACAACGGAGTAATATAGCGGGCGACTATCGGCACGAAGTTTAGAAAACGGTGCTATGGTAAGCGCATCCAGTACTAACACCCATACAATGTATGGCATGTATTCTACGTCTGTTTTCAACGCCCAGGCAAAGCTTCCCCTAAAAACCAGCCCCAATACCAGGAACGCCAGCGATGACCAAAACAAAGAGATTGTTGTGGTACTTACCACGTCTTTTTTATCTTCAGTATTGTAGAACCTGAAAAAACTGGTTTCCATACCGTACGATAAGATAACATTGAAAAAAACCAGCCATGAAAAGTTAATAGAAACCTGCGCAAACTTTTCCATATCCATAACGCCGGGCATTACGTATAAAGGATTAAGTATAAAGCTGAATAATCTGGGTACCACGGTGGCAATACCGTATATAGCCGTATCTTTTAAAAGTTTTTTGTGCAGGCTCAATGGCTGATGTTTTTAATAATCAGCAAAAATAACGATAATTTCTTTGCGTGCTTAAAAAAGCAGATTTTCATGTGGAGTTAAAAACAAAATACCCTGCCTTTCGGCAGGGTATTCCAAATATGATTTTGAAGCCTTTGTTGATTATTTTTTAACCACAAGGAATTCACTACGCCTGTTTTGTGCGTGTTGTTCTTCTGTACATTCTGTACATTGAACTTTAGGCTCGCTTTCGCCGTAACCCTGACCAGAGATACGATCTTTAGAGATGCCCCTTGAAATCACGTACTGTACTGTACTCTTAGCCCTGCGGTTAGACAGGTTCATGTTGTACTGGTCACTACCACGGCTATCGGTGTGTGATTTAACCATGATTACAAGATCCGGGAATTTCTTCATTGTCTCAACTACTTTGTCTAGCTCAAAAGCACCTTCTTTAGTAATGTTGCTCTTGTTGTATTCAAAGTAAATATCGTTAAGTACAATTTGTTCCTCTGGTTTTTCAACCGGTTTAAGCTTAGCATCCACTTTTACTTCTCCACCCGGAGTTTTCTCTATAGGGAATGCATTACCTTCATAACCTTCGGCTGAAGCCTGGATGGTGTATGCCCTGTCGCAGTCTATACCGTATTCTACAGTACCGTCTGTACCGGCAGTACGCCTTTCAATAACGTTACCTTTTTCATCTAGTATTGCTACAGCAGCACCAGGTATTACAGCACCGGTTTTAATATCTGTAACTACAACCAATGCCTCAACAGCACATAGTGGTTTAGCCTCGTATATTTTGTCAAAGCCATCACGGTTACTAGAAAAATATCCTAGTTTTTTATCCAGGTTGTACGTAAATGCAAAGTCATCTTTGTTTGTGTTTACAGGAGCACCAAGGTTTTGTGCTTCTGCACCAGATTTTTTAAGATCAATTACGTAAACATCAAGAGAACCGAAACCTTTTTTACCATCTGTAGAGAAGTATAGTTTACCATCATCAGCAATAAAAGGGAAGTTTTCTTTACCTTCAGTGTTTACTTTAGGACCAAGGTTAACCGGCTGGCCGTAGCTGTTTTTTCCTGTGATTTCCACTTTCCAGATATCGCTGCTTCCGCCCATAGAACCTTCCCTGTCTGAAGCAAAGTACAGCCATTTGCCATCTTTACTTACCGAAGGGTTACCTGTACTCCACTTTTTATTGTTAAACGGTAGTTCGGTAATATTTTCCCACCTTCCGTTTACTTTAGTAGCCTTGTAAAGGTATAACTGGCCTTGTTTGATTTTCTTTTCTTTGTCTTTTATGTACTCTTTTTCGTTAAAGCTCTCGCTGGTAAAGTACATAGTGTTGCCATCTGCAGTAATAGCCACAGGGCCATCATGCCATCTTGAGTTAACGTCTGTTACAGGAATCGGCTCGCTGTATGTGCCATTTGCATTGTAAGTAGACTGGTAAATATCAAGGTAAGGCTCTTCGTTAACACCATATTTTTTACGGGCAGTATTACGTGCACTTGTAAAATAGAATGTATTATCGCTAGCTAAAACGCCACCAAACGAACCATACTTTTTATCGTTAATGTCTAGCACCTTTTCATTGAAAAGTTTTGCCTGCTTACGAAGTGTAGGTAGGTAATTTGGATCTTTTTTAAACTCTACAGCACGCTGATCTGACGGTGCAAGAGAAGCAAACTTTTGCATCTGCGCATTAGCTTCCTCATACTTGCCTTCTGCCTTTAGCATTTGGGCGTATTTGTAATATGTTTCAGCATCCTGCGGTTTTTTAACCACCTCGGCAAACCATTTAACGGCTTCCTTAGTATTGTACATGTTATAGTAGCTTTCTGCAAGCTGCTTTTGTACATACGGGTCTTTTTTATCCAGCTTAAGGTATTCCTGGGCTGCATCTACATACTCAAGACGGTCAAACAGTTTGTCTGCATCTTTAGTAGCATCGCTCTGCGCCATTACTGAACCTGTCGCCAGCATAAAACCAAGTGTAATATATAGATTTCTCATGGTATCTTTCTTTTTTTATGTAGCTATTAGGTTAGAAGTAACGTGGTGAACGAGATACTTTTTTCGGGAAATTCAGGTCGAAAAGAAGCATAAATTCGTGAGACGCAGGAGTAGTTACTTTAAGATCGCTAACAATGCGGTCATAAGCATAACCTATCCTTATGTTAGGAGTAATGGCGTAGTTAACCATACCACCCCAGCTATCGTCTAGCCTGTATGTAGCACCAATTTCAAATTTCTCGAAGAAAAGCGCGTTTAATGAACCGTCTATTGAAGGATCTACACCAAAAGCCGATTTTACCATAAACGATGGCTTTAGTTTAAAGTCGTCATTTATCTGGAATACGTAACCCCCGGTAAGGAAATAGTGCGATACTTCTGAACCAAATTTATAATCGGTACCATTCTGAGTAAGATCAAGGTGTTTGCTCTTAAGCATGTTTGGCACAGAGAATGACAAATACCAGTTATCATTGTAATAGAAGATACCGGTACCTACATTAAAGTACGCATTGTTTATGTTTTCGGCAAATGCAGGGTCGTTAAGATCTGGTATATATTCACCGTACCTAATCTGATCAAAAAGACCTACTTTGTGGAACGTGGCACCTGCTTTAAGACCAAATGCAAGCCTATTAGAACCGCCAAGTTTTACAGTATAGCTAAAGTCTCCATAAACGTTAGTTTCGTTTACAGGACCTATTTTGTCTGTAATGGCTGAGAAACCAAGACCTACGTTTTTACCCGCAGGAGAGTGTATAGACAATGTACCTGTACTAGGTGCTCCGTCTACATCTACCCACTGTTTGCGGTAAAGCAAACCTACTGCAAGGTTTTCTTTACTACCAGCATAAGCCGGGTTAATCACGTTCATGTTATACATGTACTGGGTGTAGTGCGGATCTTGCTGGGCATGTGCCCCCATTAATCCTCCCAATGCAACTAATGCCGCCAGGTATAGTTTTTTCATTATTCTGTGGTTTTCTTTATTAAAGGTTATTGTGGCTTTATCCCTGTTTAACCTAACAGGCGGTAAATATGCAAAATTTTAATCTAAAAAAAGATGTTTTAAAAAATTTTAATAATAACACCTCAAAAAGTTAAAATTAAAACTTCTTTGCAACTGCCAGCCTGTGGGTAAGGTGTGCCTCCTACCTATTTGGCAGGAAGCACATTACCACATAATTTATTTATTTTACTCCTCTGTTTACATAGATCCAACCGGTACGGTTTTCTCCGTTTGAACGTACAAAGGTATAGAAGTAAGTACCTGTAGGCAAATCTTCGTTAGAAGATGTTTGTCCGTGCCACTGATCAGTATACTGTCCTTCAAACTTATAAACTTCTTTTCCGTAACGGTTAAAGATAACCAGCTTGCGTACATCTAAACCTGTTAAAACAAAATTGTCATTTAGTCCATCAGAACCGTCTGGCGAAATACCACGCTGTACATTACACATAGTAGTAACTACGTTTACAGGCAGTGTTGCGGCACAGGCAGCACCTGATTTAGGATTTACAGTTACCACATAGTCTCCAGATTTAGTAACAACTACTGTTTCTGTATTACCTACGTTTTCTGTAGCTCCTGCTGAGTTCGTGTAGGTCCAAACGATATCTACGTTATCCACGCTGTATATTGGGTCTGAATCCAGCACTACCTGTAGTTGGTATTTATTATCTACACAGCCTTGTGTTGTAGTAATTACCGGCTGAGCGGTTATTATTACATTTACAGGAGTACTTACTATTTCAAGACAATCGCTTGTAGCTGCTATAGTATTAATTATAGTGTAAGCACCAGGCTGGCTGTTAGCAACATCTATTACACCGGTAGCGGCATTAATGCTAAGCCCAGCAGGAGTACTAGTGAACTGGCCCGCTGCACCCGCAAGAGCAGGAGACACAGTAGTTGTTGTTGTCTTACAGTAAGCAGCTTCACTGTAGCTGAAATCTGCTACCGGAGCATTAGTAATAGTAACTGTTATAGGGGTAGATGCTACAGTTTGACCCGCACATCCGTCTGTACCTATTACAGTATTTGTTACTATATACACACCAGGCTGGCTGGCAGATGGGTCTATACTACCTGAAGTAGCGTTTATAGAAAGACCCGCATGGTCTACGGTAAATGTCCCTTTTACAGCATCAGTTGCCATTGCAGGCGCTATAGAAGCTGTACCCGGAGCATTACATCTCTGAACTACAGGATACGTAAACTCAGCTATTGGCAGCTTAGTAATGATAATGTTTACAGGAGCTGAAACAACTGCTGCACATCCGCCAGAGGCAGGAACGGTATAAATTACATCATACGTACCGGCAGCATTAACGCCAAGATCAATTTCACCGCTAACAGGGTTTATAATAAGCCCGTTTGAAGCAGTATATGTACCGCCCGCGTTGTTAGATCCGCTCAGTGTAGGCAGTATAGAACCACCATTAGAACAGAATGCTGTACCACCGTAGGTAATTGTAGCCACCGGAAGCGGTGTTATAGTTACAGTAACCGATGGAGCATCAAAGCCTAAACAAGGCGCTGTGGCCGGTACTGCATACGTAATTGTATACGCAACACCCGCTGTGCTTGTAAGGGTATTAATAGCACCTGTTGCAGGATCAATATCAAGACCCGCAGGAGTGGCCCTAAATGTACCGCCTGTTGTACCTGTTATCTGAGGTGCTGCAATAGTACCTGCATCAGAACAGTAAGTAGCAGCAGAGTAAGCAATGGTTGTTGCAGGATCTGGAGCTGCTACTATGGTTACCGTAGTATCTGCCGTACGGAATTCACCGCATGGACCAGAAGCCGGCACTACATAGTTTACGATATAAACGCCCGCAACGCTTGCAGCAAGATCAATCTCGCCGGTAGCAGGATTTATACTTAAATCAGGAGAGTTAGCCACATATGTACCACCTGTTAAAGTAGCAGGAATAAGACTTGGCATAGCTGTGCCTGCATTAGAACAGTAAGGCGTACCGGCATAAGATAAAGTACCGGTAAGTGGTTCTATAATTTCTATAGTAGCATCTGGTACTATAGGAGCAGGGCAACTACCTGTACCTGGTAGTACGTAACTTACAGTATAAATACCCGCAGGAGTTAATCCAAGATCTACAGTACCGTTTGCATCTATAACAAGATTGGTATCTGTTGATGAAAATATACCTCCGGAAGCACCCATAATGTTAACCGGAGCAGTAGTACCTGCAACCCTACAGAACGGACCTCCGTAAGAAATCGTAGTAGGCGTAATATCTATAATTTGTACATCGTCCTCTGCGATTACAGCCGGACATGTGGCTGTTGCAGGAATGGTGTAAGTAATGTGGTAGCTACCCGGAGTACTTGTTGCAGGTGTAATTTCACCTGTTACAGGATCAAGAGTAAGACCAACTTCAGGTGTAACAGTATATGTACCTGCAGTACCACCTATTTGCACCAGGTTTGAAGGCGAAGCAGGGTCTGTAGGGCAGTAAGCCGCAGCATAACCTAATGTTGCTGATGTTAGCGTTACATCTATTTGCAGTGGCACCAGTGTTTTACAATCTGGCATTGCCGTGTCTGTAATTACAGCATACAAGGTAGTGTTAGCCGTATTGTAAGGCTGAGTTACGTCTATTGCATTTATGTTATTGTTAGCATCAGCAATAGAAGCATATAAACCTACAAAAGAATACTTGGTAGGATCCAGCGTACCCAGGAAGTTTATATTAACGTTAGCATCGCCTGTTGTACCAGTACTACAAGCTGTAATAACATCGTAGGTAGGCGCTGTGTAAGGGTTACTTATAGCTATAGTAACAGTATCTGTTACAGGAGTAGCGCTAGAAGGCACCGGCATGGTAACGGTTACGGTATACACATGGCTGCCTGTATCTGTTATTGATATAGTTTGCGAACTAGCCGTAGTACCTACAACAGTTGGCGTATATGGCTGACCGTCTTGTAACCAAGTATAGGTGTATACCTGAGTAACACCCGGGTTATCTACCCTTGCAGTAAGGTTATAAGAAGTGGCATTACACAGGTACTTGTTTGTACCAAGTTCTACCACAGGATCACAACTTAAGCTAGGCCCAGAGATTTGGTTAATAACATAGCTACCATTCTGACGACTATAGTTTGTTACAAGCAGGGCAAAAACCTGACCTGGAGCACCTGAAAAATCAACCTGCTCAGTATTGGATGCAGAGTAACTACAATCTAACATATAAGATGTATTTGGCGGAGTACCTAAACGTGCACATGCATCTAACTTACTTGTAAAAGGACCAAATAATGCAAAATCAACATCTAAAGCAGCACCAGTACTAGATGTTTGAACCAGACTTAAAGACACTGTACCGGCATCATTAAGCCTTACGTAATACCATTGAGGAAATGGCGTACTAAATAAACATCCAACAGTTCCGTAACCGTCTTCTTGCTCTATAGGCTCCGTGGCATTTGACTGAGGTGCTGCTAATACACCGGCACAAATTGGACGTGCATCACCTACTGATACCTGAGGACCTACAATTTCAAATTGGTTCCAGTTACTGAAACTAATACCATCGGCACACACGGCTCTCACCCAGCCTGTGTACGAAACTCCAGGTGCCAGAGGGCTTTCAAAAGTATAGTTAGGCACAGTTACAGTAGTACCGGTAGTAGGCGCCGGGGTAGTTGTAGGCTGTACTACAACCTGCCATTGCGAAATATCTCCTGGATCTGTCCAAGTAAAATTAACACCTTCAGAAGTTAGACAGTTTATAGCAATACCTTCCGGCCTAACGCAGTTAGGAGCAACACAGTTTGTTATATTTGAGTAAATTATCCTGTTATTATTCGTATTAGATGGTTTTGTAAAAATTACCTCACCAACTATATTTTTTACAGTAAGACCTATTTCAGTCAAAGATGTACCTCCGGTGTTCCAGAAAACATCAAAAGGAGCGTTAGCACACAATGGCACTTGTACTGCCAAAGGCCCTGCACCATTAGGTAAACTTAAAGTTGCTACAATAGTACCGTTTTGTCTTACAGACATTGTACTACCTTGCCATCCATCACTACCAGAATCGGTTAGCGTAAACGTATAACTACACTGATTTGCTAATGGACATAGACCTGTTTTAAAGGTAACTGGTCCTGTGATCAAGCTATTGTTACCCGGGCCACAAATTGCTCTAACGTATACTTTGTATGACGTACCGGGAGTTAAGCCAGGTGCAGTGTAAGATGGTGTACCGTTTACAATAACACCAACTGATGTTGCTGTAGGCGCTGGACTTGCTTCAGGCAATACAAATACTTCCCATTGGGTAGCAGTACCTGCTTCAACCCATGTAATGTTAGCTGAAATATCTTCTATGGTTCCGACGGCTAGGTTTGTTGGTTGCACACAGGTGATAACTTTAAACTCTAAGTTATCTATGGCAGCAGGAGGGTTAGACCCTAAACTACCATTGTTTACCCATTCAAATATAAACCTGCGTGTAGTACCCGCATAAGCAGTAACATCTATTACTTCTGCTCTGTTTGTCCATGTGCCTCTACCAGTTAGGTTACCACTGTGGTTAATGTTATTAGTAGAAACAGGAACCTGAGTACCCGCCACCGGTGTATACGTAAGCGGAGTACTTAGAAGACGAACACGGTCATTGTTGGTTTCACCATCGTTTCTCCAATCATAAGTTACAGATATCTGTGTAGTTCCGGCAGGAATGCTAATATCACGGTAAGCATGTACCGTAGACGTTGCAGTAGTTGTGTAAGCATTTGAAGCTCCATTGTCATTAGTAATATATAATGAATGTGTAGCACTATTACTTACAGCAGTACCGTAGAACCACTTGTTAGCCTGAGATCCGTTTGTTAGTGTCCATGTTAGCGGACCTTCAAAGTCTTCTGTGTAGGTAAGTGAAGCCGGCACCTGTAGAGTGGTAAAAGAAGCAGGTCCAGTCCAGAAACTTTTATCAGAATCACTACATACAGCTCTTACATATACATTATATACAACGCCAGGAGACAGGGTTGTAGGTGTATAAGCTGCAGTACCTGTTACCAGTGTACCTACTGTAGCTTCTGTAGGAGCAGGCTCTGTTACCGGAACCACATACACTTCCCACTGGGTAGCAAGTGCTGCCTCAGTCCATGTAATATCGGCTGAGTTTGTAGTAGGGTTTGCGGCAGCAACAGCCGTAGGCTGTGTACAGGTAACCCTCTTAAACTGTATGTTATCTATAGCTGCAGGAGGGTTTACACCTACTGAGTTAGCGTTATTTCTCCATTCAAAATCAAACCTCCTTACGGTACCTGCATACGCAGACACATCTACAAGGTACCTGGCGCTTGTCCAGTTAGCATTGTTTAGCAGACCTGCAGTAGGCGTAATTGGTACGTTATCAGCACTCGCTGTTGATATAGATGCCCCGGCTACAGGATTAACTGTAACAGGAATGTTGAAAACACGCAAACGGTCATTTGAGGCCTCACCTACGTTTCTCCAATCAAAGCTTATTGCCATAATTGTTGTTCCTGCAGGTATAAGAACATCTCTATAAACGTGTACTGCTGACGCAGTAGAGTTTGTGTACGCGTTAGACACACCATTATCATTTGTAATGTAAAGAGAGTGCGTAGCGCTATTACTTACTGCAGTTCCGTAGAACCATTTATTAGGCTGAGAGCCATTTACCATAGTCCAGGTAAACGGACCTTCAAAATTGTCGTCATATGTAACTGTTGCCGGTGACTGAAGGGTAGCAAAGTTATACGGTGCAGACCACGGACTTGTAGACGCACCACTGTTACAAATTGCCCTTACATAATAATTGTAAGTGGTACTTGGGCTAAGATCGTTACGTGTAACACTGTTACCTGTTACAGGTATACCTACAGTAGCATCTGTAGGTGCAGCCTCTGTAAACGGAACAATGTAGTACTCATACGTAATTGTAGGAAGAGCGGTCCATGTTAAAGTAGCGTCAGTTAAACTAATACCATTTGCCGTAAGCCCGGTTGGGCTTAAACATGCTGGGGTTGTACAGTTAACATTTCCTGTAAATAAAGATGAAGCCTGAGCACCTGTGCCGGCAGGCTTAGTAAACAACACCTGGTCAAAATTATTTTTTACAGTAACCCCTACTTGCTCAGGATTGTTACCACCGTTGTTCCAGTATAATTCAAACGGAATACCGTTACATAGCGTCACTACCCTTGTAACAGGCGTTGTGCCTCCGGTAGTAAGGGTTAGGCTGGCTACCTCAATACCGTTTTGTCTTACAGACATGGTATTTCCCTGCCAACCGTTATTACCAGTGTCGGTTAATTCAAAGTTGTAGTTACATGTAGCTGAAGGAAGACACACCGGTGTGGTAAATTCAATGGGGCCTGTCCAGAAACTCTTATCTGTAGGACCACATACAGCCCTTACATACACTCTGTATTTTACACCTAAGTTTAATGTAGGTATAGTATAAGATGTACTGTTTACAATAGTACCTGTAGAAGCTGCTGTAGGGGCAGGATCTGTAACCGGAGCTACAAATACTTCCCACTGTGTTGCTGTAGAAGCCTCTGTCCATGTAACATCAGCAGTAGCATTAGTAGCGCTTGCAGCAACAACATTAGCCACAGCAAGGTTTGTAGGCTGAGGACATGTTACAAGTGTAAAGTCTACATTATCTACAGCTGCCGGAGGCGAAGTACCGTTGTTGTTGTTATTTGCCCACTCAAAAATAAATCGCCTTGTAGTCCCTGCATAAGCAGAAACGTTTATAAAATATCTTTGATTAGTAGTCCATGTGCCATTTAAAGAAAGGTCTACTCCGGGAACGTTAACATTTCCACTTACTGCAGTAGTTTGTGTACCTGCTACGGGAGTATAGGTTACTGGTGTATTCCAAACGCGCAAACGGTCGTTATTTGCCTCACCCTGACATCTCCAGTCAAAGCTTAACGCCATTACGGCAGCACCCGGAGGTATTATAACATCGCGATAAGCATGAACAACAGAAGCGGTCATGTTATCGTATCCGTTTGATACACCGTTGTTACCAGAAATATAAAGTGAGTGTGTAGGACTTGTAGAAACAGCAGTGCCCACATACCATTTGTTAGCTTGGTTGCCGTTAACTAAGGTAAAACCAAAGTCAGACGATTCAAAATCCGTGTTCCAGTTAAGTGTGGCAGGAACCTGTAAAGTGGTAAAAGTTATTGGTCCGGCCCATTCACTGTTATTGCCGTCAGGCTGACATTTTGAACGAACATAAACATCATAAGTAGTGGTTGACAAAAGGCTTGTAACAACTGCTGTGGTAGCGTTTGTTACTGTCTGGCCTCCTGTTTCTGTAGGAGCCTGGCCTGTTGGCACAACCTGTACCTGATAGGTACCCGCGTTAGAAGCGTCAGTCCAGGCCACTGTTGCGCCAGTTCCTGTAATGTTAGGAACAGTAACAGCAGTAGGAGTAGAACATAGTGTTACTACACTTACGTCGTCTACTAACCAGCGATCGCCATTGTCACCGCGCATTACAAAAGCCAGGTGTACAGACTGACCAGCGTAGCTAGACGGTATGTTTACACGTTTTAAGGTGTACTCTGTTTGAACAGGGTTAATTTCAAGTTCTGTCCAGCTGGCTAGTTCTGTAAACGATGCCATGTTAGCAGGATCAGTACCAATGAATACCTTGTAAATTGTGCCTTGGTCACCGTTTACATACAGTCTCGACCAAAAATTTAGCTGTCCGGCTGATGGCATTGTAATTGCAGGAGTAATAAGCCAGTCGTCGGTAAACGTTCCATCGGCAACGTTCTCGTTCTGCATGTAAGCAGCCGAGTTTCCGGTGTGAGCGGGAAGGTTTACATTACTGGTTACTTGCGCCCAGGACCGTGCAGGACCGGCTGCGTTGATTATCGACCACCCTGCAGGTCCCGAACCAGGAGTCCAGGCACCTTCAAATCCTTCGGGGCCAAACTGTGCAAAGCCCATAAAAGATAGCAGAAAGGCGAAAATCACAAAAGTAATTTTCTTCATAGTTTTTAGTTTAGGTAAAATTTAATTTCCAAATTTATAAAAATATAACATATACTTAACGCGTTGGCTAAATTTAACAAATTTTTTCAATGGTTTATGTGATTTTCTTATAATGCCCTTTATAAGGGCTTAATTTCGTACTTTTGTAAATATTTATAACATTACTACATGCTCGAAAAAGAAGTAATAAATTTTGAAAAAACCGTAATTGCAGGTATCATAACGCAAGAGCAGAATGAAGAAAAGCTAAATGAGTATCTGGATGAACTCGAGTTTCTTACGTTTACGGCCGGCGGTGAGGTAATAAAGCGATTCAGCCAGCGCATGGATAAACCTAACCCTAAAACTTTTTTAGGGACCGGTAAAATAGACGAAATACACCTTTACATAAAAGAAAACGATGTTAAGACCGTAATTTTTGACGACGAGCTTACCCCGGCACAACAAAAAAACTTAAACAAAATCCTGGATTGTAAAGTGCTTGACCGTACTAACCTTATCCTGGACATCTTTGCACAGCGCGCCGAAACGTCTTACGCCCGTACGCAGGTAGAACTGGCGCAGTGCCAATACCTGCTGCCAAGGCTAAGTGGTATGTGGACCCACCTTGAACGTCAGCGTGGTGGTATAGGGATGCGCGGGCCCGGTGAAACGGAGATTGAAACAGACCGCCGTATTGTACGCGATCGTATAGCATTGCTCAAGGAAAAAATCAGGACCATAGACCGACAAATGGGCATACAACGCAGCAACCGCGGCGCTATGGTACGCGTAGCTCTGGTGGGTTATACTAACGTAGGGAAAAGTACCCTTATGAATGTAATAAGTAAAAGCGAGGTGTTTGTAGAAAACAAATTGTTTGCTACACTAGACACTACCGTGCGCAAGGTGGTAATTAAAAACCTGCCGTTCCTGTTGTCTGACACGGTAGGGTTTATACGTAAACTACCTACCCAACTGGTAGAATCATTTAAAAGTACGCTTGACGAAGTGCGTGAGGCCGACCTGCTGCTGCACGTAGTAGATATTTCGCATCCTGATTTTGAAGACCATATAGCATCGGTAAATCAAATTTTGCAGGACATAAAGAGCAATGACAAGCCTACCATAATGGTGTTTAACAAAATAGACGCCTATAAGCCACTTGTTATTGACGAAGACGACCTGGTTACCGAAAAAACAAGACGACACTTTTCTTTAGAAGAATGGCAGGAAACCTGGATGAACAACGTGGGCGAAAAGAACGCCCTGTTTATATCAGCTACCAACAAAGAAAACTTTGAGGAATTTAGGGAAAAGGTTTACGAAGCTGTAAGGGAAATCCACATTACGCGTTTTCCGTATAATAAATTCCTTTACCCTGACTACAAAGAAAATTTTTCGGAAGAAAAAGAATAACCACACTCGCAGTAAAAATGGATACGGGCAAAAAACTCAGGATAGTTGTCATTTCAGGATCTGGGCTTGTACTTACTGTATTATTTTTACTGCTTTTTTATTTGTTTCAGTCCACAAACAACACTCCCCAATGCGGCACCAAAATAATGCCGCTCTTCTGCGGAACAAAGAACATTCCTGAATATGCACAAACCGGCAGGGATATCTTTAATAGTAATTGCGCAGCCTGCCATAAAATAAACAGCACATATAACCCCATAAACCTCAACGGACCGTTAGCTGACAGTATTTATTTTAATAGGTTTATTTCTGAACAAAACACCTTAAAGAAACACAATAAGCAACTTATAAAGCACGTGGGCAAAAATAAATTCTATATGCATTTGTTTAAGTTAAGCCCCCAAGAAAGTGCAGCACTCTACAGCTACGTAGCCTATTTTGTAAAAGAGTAATTTTCACAGAAAAAAAATTATTTAATTTTTAAAAGTGAATGAACATTCACTTATATTTGCGTCGGTAAATATAAATGAATGCGCACACGTAATACTGATAAACAAGACCTTGTAAAAGAAACCGCTATAAGCCTCCTGGCAAAACAGGGGTTTGAAGGCTTTAGTATGAACAAGCTGGCAAAGGCCTGTGGCATATCGGTAGCTACGCTATATATTTACTATGCAGATAAAGACGACCTGATTAAACAAATCGGTTTAGAAATGGGGCGTGAGTTTTTCGGAAGCGCGCTGAAAGACTTTAGCCCCGAAATGCCTTTTGCCGAGGGCTTACGCCTGCAATGGAAAAACATGTTAAATTACGGCACTAAAAACCTCTTAAATGTAAAGTGCTGGGAAGCCATTCGCCACTCGCCACATAATGAGTATGTATTGCAAAACAGCTATACCCAGTTTAAGGAAACACTTACGCTTTTTAGGGAAAACGCTATTAAACGCGGCGAACTCACAAATTTGCCGTTTGAAGTATTCTGGAGCATAGCCTATGGCCCGCTGTACACTCTGATGCGTTTTCAGCAGGAGAAGAAAAGCCTCGGCGACCGCCCGTTTAAGCTAACCCCCGAAATGACCGAAGCAGCATTTGAAGCTGTTATAAAAGCACTTACACCTACCAAATAAAGAGTTCAATCATCAATCATCACAATCACACATCACAAAAAAACGAACAGTACATGAAAACCAAATCAAACGACAACCCTCTTTCAGGCTATCAAAAGCTGGTTATTTTTATACTGGCCATGACCCAGTTTACGGTAATCCTTGATTTTATGGTAATGTCGCCACTGGGCACCATACTTACCAAGTCTATGCATATGACCCAGAGCCAGTTTGGGCTGGCGGTATCGGCATACGCCTTTAGCGCCGGTATATCGGGCTTGTTAGCCGCAGGCTTTGCCGATAAATTCGACCGAAAAAAGCTCCTTATCTTTTTCTATGCCGGGTTTATAATCGGAACATTTTTCTGCGGAATAGCAAACACCTTTGTAACACTGGTAGCTGCCCGTATTTTTACCGGCATTTTCGGAGGGGTAATAGGCTCTATAACTTTTGCTATTGTAACCGACCTTTTTGCACTAAACCAGCGCGGCCGGGTAATGAGCTTTATGCAAATGGGCTTTGGCGCAAGCCAGGTATTAGGTATACCCATTGGCCTAACCGCTGCCGAGTATCTGGACTGGCATGCGCCGTTTCTGGGTATTGTAGTAGTAGCCGGTATTATTATGGCACTCATAGCCTTTAAAATGAAGCCGGTAGACGAGCACCTTAAAATAAAACAAGACAAATCGCCCCTACTCCACCTATGGCATACGGTAGCCAAAAAAGATTACAGAGTGGGATTTACCGCTACTGCCCTGCTTTCTATAGGCGGATTTATGATGATGCCCTACAGTAGTACCTTTGTAACTAACAACATAGGCATTCCATCGGCTCAGTTGCCTATAATTTACTTCATTGCCGGAATATTTACGCTTATCATTATGCCGATAATGGGTATTGTAAGTGATAAGGTAGATAAGTTTAAGATATTTACAGCAGGCTGCCTATGGATGATAGCCATAGTTATAGTATACACCCACCTGGGCGTTTCGCCTTTATGGCTGGTAATAACAGTTAATGTACTTATGATGATTGGCATCATGGGGCGCATGGTGCCCAGTACGGCTATGGTTTCGGGTGTACCCGAAATGCAGGACAGGGGTGCTTTTATGAGCATCAACTCCTCGTTACAACAAATATCTGGTGGGGTGGCCGCTGCCATAGGCGGATGGATTGTATACCAGGAAAACGAAAACAGTCCACTGCAACACTTTGATACCCTGGGCTATGTAGTGGGCGCTATAACACTAATAAGCATAGCATTAATGTACAGGGTTTACCTTATGATAAAATCTAAACCCGATGCTACCCCAAAACCACATAACCCTATTGACGAAATAGGCGTTGCGGAACAATAGACAAGCTATTAAGAATAACAAAGCCCTTTGAAGTTTGTGTTCAAAGGGCTTTGTTATTTATATGGTAGTAAACACTTTACACAGTGCTTATCTTCAACAAATTAATTAAAAACCGTAATTAGCCGCTACCCCAAATACCTGCCTTATCTGGAAACCCCTGTAGGCATTATCATCATATATGGTTTGGAACTGAAGGTTTGTGGTAAGATAACGGTTTATCTTCATAACAATATTCAGTTGGTAGTCAATATCCACATTCTGAGGATCTTCAAGGTAATTTGAGTAGAGGTTAAGTATGTTTTCAAAAGTAACATTTGCTATAACATCGAGCTTGTAATACATACTGGCATTAAAACCAAGCTCATAGCGCATGCTTTGCCCCTCCTTCACCCCGAAGTACGCTTCGTTTGGCAAGGTAAAGTTTTTATCTACAAACGTAAATTTACTGGTAGCAGGCGAAATATTAATCTTAAAATTCTCGTCGCGTACGTACTGCATACCCGGACCTACCAGTAAGTAAGCGGGCGACATAAAGTTAGTGTATCGCGTACGGATTTCAGCACCGTTATCGTCTTTACCGTAGTTATACCCTTTTGTAAATTGCGTGCGGAAGTTTAAAAACGCTGTATAGTTCCAGCGGTCAGACGCCTTTTTACCCACAACCGAGTTATAATACAGCCGGTCGTCGGTTTTCTTGGCAAAAGAACTTGTACGTGTTTTTACAATACCGTAACTGGCAATAACCTTGTTATCCCAGCTCCAGTCGCCTTTTTTATAATTGAAATCATAGTTAAAGCCCAGCGTACCCGATATGTTGTTTTCGCCACCGGCCACCCAGTTTTCAAAGGTACTTTGGTTAAACAGCAATGAGGCATTACCTTTCTTGGTCCACGGGCCTATAGTATCGTTATCGGCTTTCGCCGGATTATCGCCCTGTGCTGAGGCTATACCGCAAAACAGCAGCGTGGCGCCAAATAGAAGCAGTTTTTTCATGGTTTTAAAGGGTTTGTTACAAATATACCCCATAAGGGTACAGGGAATTTAAAACTTACGTTAAAAAAGCTATTTGCGCTTGTAAAGCGGCACTGATGAGCAGGCCTCGCCAAACATAATGCTTTTTGCCACGGGCTGCAGCTTTTGGGTTGCCATTACATACGCTTCCTGAGGCACCGGCTTACGCGAGCAGCCTTTAATAATCACAGGTTTATCTGTATACTGGATATAGTCCAGGCCGTTTAATATTTCCTGGTAAATAAGGGTATTTAACTGTGCCACACTGCCCTGCACCACTTTTTTAGCCACCGGTAAAAGGTAGGTAGTAACCAGCATATATGCCCATGCAGGCACTATAGCATCGGTACTGCAAAAAACAGCTACATACGTACCAGTGTACTGGCTCCAGTCATGATTTTTTAAGGCTTCGCGAAAATCTTTTTCACGCAACACAAACCCTTCCCACAACCATCCGGAAATATCCAGGGCTACGCGCTCCCCTTCCGGGTAATAATCCTCAAGGTCAAAGACCTGTAGGGCGCTGTTTGAAACGCGGTTTACTATTTCGTCTTCAGCATTTATTTCTGGCTTCATACTTAACCTTTTTAAGTAGTGTTACACACCCACCCCGGCTTTCAGCCACCTATCCATAGGACAGGAATACCACTCTGATGTTCGGTTGCTATTATTTTCCTCCTCTGGAGGCGTGCCTGCAGGGCTGGGTGAATATACTATACGACTTTATGACTTTCGACTTTTAAAACTTTAAGACGCAATTATAGCATACCCAGCTCCAGCTTGGCTTCTTCGCTCATAAGGTCGCGTGTCCATGGCGGGTCGAAGGTAATTTCTACCTCTGCTGCCTGCACGCCGTCTATTTTCTTTATCTTTTCCTCTACCTCAAGCGGAAGGCTTTCAGCCACCGGGCAGTTTGGCGAGGTTAGTGTCATTAGTATTTTTACTTCGTTATCTGTGTTTACCATAACGTCGTATACTAATCCCAGTTCGTAAATGTCTACAGGGATTTCCGGGTCATAAATGGTTTTAAGCACCTTTACTATTTCTTCGCCCAGCTGGGCCGTATCAATTTCTTGTGTCATAGCTTGTATTAGTTTTTAGCACTGAAAGCCAGCGCATACATTTTAATCTGTTTAATCATGCTTACCAAACCGTTAGCACGCGTAGGCGAAAGATGCTCCTTCAGCCCTATTTCGTCTACAAAATTGGTGTCTGCCTCCAATATCTCAGCAGGTTTTTGCCCACTAAAAACACGAATCATAATGGCTATAAGGCCTTTTGTAAGTATGGCATCGCTATCTGCGGTAAAAACCACAGTGCCATCTTTTTCTTCGGCGTGAAGCCACACTTTGCTTTGGCAGCCTTTAATAATGTTATCGTCGGTTTTGTACTGCTCATCTATCAGCGGAAGCGATTTACCAAGGTCTATAACGTACTGGTAGCGCTCATCCCACTCATCAAACATCGAAAACTCGTCGATGATTTCATCTTGTATTTCTCTAATTTTCATCACTCTTTTTATATTTGGCGGCAAGCGCTACGATCAAATCCGTAAGCGGCTTTATTTCCTGCGGCGGAAAGCCGTTATCAAAATCGGCACTTTTAAACGTATTACCTTCTTTTACCACTGTAAGTGTTGCAATAGCGGCACCATCATAAAATCGTTTAGTGGTAGGCGACTTTAAATCGGCCATAGCTTCAGGCTTCACGGTTTTGTAAGCCTGTGTAAGCTGGTTCCATTCGGCTTCCGCCAAAACGGCTTTACTTGTTATATTCCGGTTACGCCCATCTATAAATGTAAGGGTATCCTTTTTAGCAATAACCTTATGGTACGCTCCGCGGGTAGTGGTTTCGTACTCAAACGAAACATTATTGGCAGCTGCCTCTGCGGCCTTTTTCTTAGAGCAGCAGCCGGTGGCCAGTACAAATACTGCGGCAAGCAGTGCAAAAATATTTTTCATGAATCTGTGTTTGCTTTACTGTAAAAATAGCAAAAAATAAGCCAGTAATTATCCCAACATCATCTGGGCTTTTTTAACGGCAGCTACCAGCGCGTCTATTTCCTCCTTAGTATTATAAAAAGCAAATGAAGCACGTATGGTACCGGGTATATTAAAATGCTCCATAACCGGCTGCGTACAGTGATGGCCTGTGCGCACGGCTATACCCATTTTGTCTACAATAGTACCCACGTCATACGGGTGTATACCGGCAAGGTTAAACGATATTACCGATGCTTTTTCTTTTGCTGTGCCTACAAACTGCATTCCCTCTATTTCGGCAAGCTTTTTATTACCGTATTGCAGCAGCTCGTGCTCGTAAGCAGCAATATTTTCAAAGCCCACTTGGTTAAGGTAATCTATAGCGGTACCCAGCACAATACCCCCGGCAATATGCGGCGTACCGGCTTCAAATTTATGCGGAAGCCCCGCGTAAGTAGTATGGGCAAAGGTAACCTCCTTAATCATTTCGCCACCACCCTGGTAAGGCGGTAGTTTTTCAAGCCAGGCTTCCTTACCGTACAAAACGCCCGTACCTGTAGGCCCACAGGCCTTGTGCCCACTGAATGCATAAAAATCAGCATCGAGCTCCTGCACATCTATTTTCATGTGCGGTACGGATTGAGCACCGTCTATAAGCACGGCAGCGCCCGCCGCATGCGCCTTCTCTATTATGTATTTTACAGGGTTTATAGTACCCAAAGAGTTACTTATATGATTAACCGCCACAATTTTTGTACGGCCCTGCGCCAGCAGGCTTTCAAAAGCCGGCAATATAAGGTCGCCATGCTCATCCATAGGTATAACCTGCAGATCTGCCCCGGTACGCTGGCAAAGCATTTGCCACGGCACTATGTTACTATGGTGCTCCATGGCCGAAACCATTACCGCATCGCCCTCTTTTAAAAACTGTGTAAACCCGCTTGCCACAAGGTTAATACCATGCGTGGTGCCGCTGGTAAAAAGTACTTCGTGGGCATGGGCGGCATTAAGATGTTTCTGTATGGTTTGGCGCGAAACCTCGTAAGCATCTGTTGCCAACTGGCTAAGGGTGTGCACACCACGGTGAATATTAGCATTTATGGTTGTGTAGTATTTACTTATGGCATCTATAACAACCTGTGGCTTTTGCGATGTAGCCCCATTATCAAAATAAACCAGCGGCTTACCGTTTACGGTTTGGTTAAGTATAGGGAAATCAGCACGTATGGCTTGTATATCAAACATTTGTGTATCTTGTTTTGTAGCTGCGTTCATGGCAGGGTGTATTTTGGCACAAAGTTACGTCAGGATTTTTAAAAAAGGGTGCTCATAACCACTAAAAAGCATCGCTATCTGTTTCCGTTCTAAATAAGATGCAGATTTAACAATTATTGCAATAAAAAAAGCCACCCGCTCAGGTGGCTTTAGTTGGTATTACCAAATTTTTACGCGCTTATCTGGCGCTACATATAATTTTTCTCCCGGCTTAATATCAAATGCCTGGTAGAACGAATCTATATTTTGCAGAGGTACATAGGCGCGGTACATACCTGGTGAGTGAGGATCTGTTTTTACTTGATTCTTTATGGCTTCATCGCGC
Source organism: Flavobacterium sp. RNTU_13 (assembly GCF_046614455.1). Taxonomy (NCBI): domain Bacteria; kingdom Pseudomonadati; phylum Bacteroidota; class Flavobacteriia; order Flavobacteriales; family Flavobacteriaceae; genus Flavobacterium; species Flavobacterium sp. RNTU_13. The sequence goes on from NZ_JBKJHB010000001.1 coordinate 750,556, forward strand.
ATTTTTGTGCGCCATATGGTAGCCCAAGAGATAAAGAAACGCTGCTCCGGAGTATAACCGTCTATAAGGCCAGGGTTGCCTTTTTCTTTCAGGTATAACTGAAGCCCATCATAAGCGGCGTTTACACCACCAAGGTCGCCTATGTTTTCACCCAGGGTAAACTTACCGTCTACATGAATGCCTGGTAGTGGCTGTAGCGCGCTGTACTGGCCGGCAAGATCGCCTCCAAGGCCTGTAAATTGTTTAAGGTCTTCTTCGCTCCACCAGTCTACAAGGTTACCGTTAGCATCGTATCTTGCACCGCTATCGTCAAAACCATGCGATATTTCGTGGCCTATAACAGCGCCTATACCACCGTAGTTAACGGCTTCATCGGCACGGTAATCATAAAACGGCGGTTGCAGTATAGCCGCAGGGAATACAATTTCGTTATACGATGGGTTAAAGTATGCGTTTACAATTTGAGGCGCCATACCCCATTCGGTTTTATCAACAGGCTTGTTTAGCTTGGCTACATCTTCTTTCCAGCTCCATTTTGCAATGTTAACCGAGTTTGAAAAATAGCTTCCACCCATTTCAGGGCTTGCAATAGCAAGTGCAGAATAGTCTTTCCATTTATCTGGGTAGCCTATTTTAACGGTAAGATTATTTAATTTTTTTACCGCGTTCTCTTTAGTAGATTTGGCCATCCATGGCAGGTGGTTTATACGGTTTTCAAACGCAAGCATTACGTTTTTAATCATCGCCTGGGCCTTAGCCTTAGCTTCCGGCGGAAATTTTTTAGCAACATACAACTGGCCAAGTGCCTCACCCAAGGTACCATTAATCGTTTGCAGGGCGTTTTTATCACGCTTTTCCTCTTTCAGCGCACCACGAAGGGTTTTGCTGTAAAACTCCCAGTTAGCGGTTTCTATGCCGGTGGTTAACTTACCGGCAGAACGGCGCAGTTCGGCCCACTTAAGGTAGTCTTTCCAAGCCGCCACGTCTTTTTTCTTAAAAATAGCATCCAGTTCGGTCATGTATTTAGGCTGTGCTACAACAATGGTAGCGGGTTTACCCAGGCCAATAGCCGCAAAGTACGTATCCCAGTTTACGCTTGGCGAAAGCTTTTTAAGCTCGGCAAGGGTCATAGGGTTATAGGTAACGCGGTCATCGCGTAGGGCTACCCTGTCCAGCATAGGAGTGGCAAGTTCGGTTTCCAATTTCAGGATACGTTTAGCGGCAGCCGCTGCATCTTTTTCTGTATATCCTATGTACTTAAGCATACGCGCCACATGTTGCTCGTATTTTGCGCGCTTCTCTTTACTGTCGGCATCTTCACTGGTATAATAATCCCGGTCAGGAAGTCCCAGCCTTCCGGGCCCCAGCGTAATTACATTTTTGTTACTGTCTTTAGCATCAGCACCTATGTATACACCAAAGAAGCCTATACCGCCCTCTTTTTCCATTTCTGCCAAAAAGGCCGTTAGTGTTTTTACATCGGTAATCGCATCTATCTTTTTAAGATATGGCTTTAAAGGCGTAATTCCGGCTTTGTTACGTGCCACAGTATCCATAATGGTACGGTACATGGCAGCGGCTTTACCCTGATCGCTTTTCGGGTTAAGTTTTTTGTTTGCAGCGGCTTCTTTAAGTATGGCCAAAGCATCGTTATTGGTATTTTCACGAAGCTCGTCAAAACTCCCCCAACGGGTTTTATCGGCAGGTATTTGTGTAGCATCACTCCACTTACCGTTTACATACCTAAAAAAATCGTCGCCGGGCTTAACCGACTTATCCATGTATTGCAGGTTAATGCCGGGTTTTTGTTGTGCTGCGGCATTGTTGGTGCAAAGCGCCCCTCCTGCAAGAAGTACAGCAGCGGCAAGTTTTGCGTCAAAACGTAGTTTCATCTGTTTGTGTTTTTTCTAAGATTAGTACAAATATATACGATTCGGTTACACATAAACCGACACATTTGTTAATTCATGTTTTAGCTAGTTTCTAATACAGCGGCTATAAAAGGCTACATTCATTAGCAAAATCGCAGTATTGTAGCTATTTTTATTTCGTTTATACTCCATATAAATTAACACCTGTGTGGATTAACTAATGCCGCTTTCTTCGCTATCTTTGCATAAATTTTCTGCAAAATGCGTTCTATTCTAAAAAAATACCGACTGTTTATAGGGGTTATGGTGGTGCTTTCGGCAATAATCCTTTACTTTTTTTATAACGCGCTTACTCCAAAAAAATCGCTTAAAATATATAGCCCTGCCGATGTTAACCCGGAACTGGCAGACAGTAGTGTAACGGGTGTGGCACGCCACCACCGCATAGCGCCGTTTAGCTTTACGAACCAAAACGGAAAAACCATCACCCAGGAAGATTATAAAGGCAAAATATATGTGGCCGATTTCTTTTTTACCTCATGCCAAACCATTTGCCCTAAGATGACCAAAAACATGGGCTGGCTTCAGGATAAGATAAAACAAATGCCCGATGTAATGCTGCTTTCGCATTCTGTAACGCCAGATATAGACAGCGTACCCGTGCTACGCAAGTATGCCGATGAAAAAGGTGCCATTGACGGTAAGTGGAACCTTGTTACCGGTAGTAAAAAAGATATTTATTACATAGCGCGCAAAAGCTATCTTGCCGTAAAAACGGCAAACAGCAGCGAGTTGTATGACATGGTACATACCGAAAATTTTATCCTTGTAGATAAAAAAGGCCGCATAAGAGGTTTTTATGACGGTACTAATTTAAATAAGCCCACAGAAGACGGCGTTAAAAACGTATCGCAGCTTTTAGAGGACATTAAATGGTTACGCGAAAATGAATGATTATAAAGATTAATTGTTACTTTTGTAATCTAAATTTATTCTAAATAAAAGTTGAAAACAAATCTCGCGCAGCTTAAAAAAGGCCAAAAAGCCGTGATAACCGACTTTAACGTGGACGCCATTCCGCTTAAATTGCTGGAAATGGGCTGTCTTCCCGGTAACGAGGTTGAGCTGTTGCAAATAGCCCCGCTGGGCGACCCTATATACATTAACGTTAGCGACAGCCATGTAAGCATACGCAAAGAAACTGCTGCCGAAATAGACGTTATACTAATAACGGAGTAATTCTCATGGCCGGTAATACAATAAAGATAGCCCTGATAGGCAACCCTAACGTAGGAAAAACATCTGTGTTTAATCAGCTTACAGGGCTAAACCAGCAGGTAGGCAATTATCCGGGTATTACCGTAGAGCGCAAAAGCGGCGTTTGTAAACTTCCTAACCACATACGCGGAGAGGTAATAGACCTCCCAGGTACGTACAGCCTTAATGCCAGCTCTATGGATGAGAGCGTGGTTATAGAGCTGCTTATGAATAAAAACGATAAGGATTATCCGGACGTGGCCGTAGTGGTGGCTGATGTGGAAAACCTTAAGCGTAACCTGTTGCTTTTTACACAGATTAAAGACCTTGAAATCCCTACGATACTGGTTATTAACATGGCCGACCGTATGGAGAAAAAAGGAATTTCAATAGATATCCCTTATCTCGAAAATCATCTTAAAACCCGTATAGCCTTAGTAAGCACCCGGAAAGGTACGGGCATAGATCACCTTAAAGACCTGTTGCTTAACTACAACGGCCTAAGCACAGAACCCTGCCTTAACGCCAGCAGCATAGACCCTGAATATTTCGGGCGCCTGCGCAAGCAGTTCCCTAACCAGTTGCTGTACAAGCTGTGGCTGGTTATTACCCAGGATGTTAACTTCGGGAGGCTGGACCGTAAAGAGGTTCAGGGAACATCGGTAACAAAAAGCAAGTCAGACCTGAAGCGCATGCAGCAGCAGGAAACCATAAAGCGTTACCAGTTTATAAACAACGTACTTAAAGTAGGCCAAAAAATAGACACCGCCAAGGCTAACGACCTGCGGGCAAAGCTAGACAGGGTACTTACCCACAAAATATTCGGCTACGTTATCTTTTTCTTTATCCTTTTGTTGATTTTCCAGAGTATCTTCTCCTGGAGCGAGATACCTATGGATTTTATAGACGAAACGTTTGCCGCACTGGCAACCACGGTAAGCGAAAGCATGCCGCCCGGTAAGTTAACCGACCTGATTACCCAGGGAATTATTCCCGGTATAGGTGGGGTGGTTATTTTTATTCCGCAAATTGCATTCCTGTTCCTGTTTATAGCCGTACTGGAAGAAAGCGGCTACATGAGCCGCGTGGTGTTTCTTATGGATAAAATAATGAAACGCTTCGGGCTAAACGGAAAAAGCGTGGTGCCGCTAATATCTGGTACGGCGTGCGCCATCCCGGCCATAATGTCTGCACGGAACATAGAAAACTGGCGCGAACGCCTTATAACCATACTGGTTACCCCTTTTGTTACCTGTAGTGCCCGTTTACCTGTGTACACTATACTAATATCACTTATTATCCCTGAAAAATATGTGTTGGGTATTTTTAACCTGCAGGGACTTACCCTAATGTTATTGTACCTGCTGGGATTTGGCGGGGCTATCCTTGCCGCGTGGATTTTAAATAAAATACTGGAGCTTAAACACAAGAGCTTTTTTGTGGCCGAAATGCCCAACTATAAGCTGCCTATGTTTAAAAACGTAGCCATAACCGTAATAGAAAAAACCAAGGCGTTTGTATTTGGCGCAGGTAAAATAATATTGGCACTCTCTGTGGTAATATGGTTTTTAGGATCGCACGGGCCGGGTGACGATTTTAAAAATGCCGCAGACATTGTAAAAAAAGACGCTGTAGAACGCCAGGTAAATCCTGCGCACTGGGAAGACATGATAGCGGCCTACCAACTGGAGCATTCGTACATAGGTATTATGGGTAAAACCATAGAACCCGTAATACGCCCGCTGGGCTACGACTGGAAAATAGGCGTAGGTATTGTGTCATCTTTTGCCGCACGCGAAGTATTTGTAGGTACCCTTGCCACTATTTATAATATAGGCAGCAGTGCCGAAAGCGAAGACGAAGTAACCATCCGCCAAAGGATGGCTGAAGAAATAAATCCGGAGACGGGAGAAAAAGTATTCAATTTTGCAACCGGGGCATCATTATTGCTGTTTTATGCATTTGCCATGCAGTGCATAAGTACCCTAGCTATAACAAAGAAGGAAACTAATTCATGGAAGTGGCCTTTAATACAGCTTGTAGGCATGAGCGGATTTGCCTACGTTGTAGCGTTAATAGCTTATCAGTTTTTAAAATAATTTACAATGAACATTCAGGATATTATTGCCTACGGGCTCGTACTGATTTCGGTTGTTTTTTTGGTGAAAAAGTTTTTAATACCAAAGAAAAAAGCCGTTCCCTGTGGCGGAGACAGCTGTAAGTGCCACGATTAGCCAAAGTGCTTAAAACCGCGCTATAGGGCTGATTTATAACATATTTATTATTTAGAACGATTATAAAAAACCGCAATTTAACATCTTACCTGATGTTTGTTGCGGTTTTTTCTCGTGTTATTGCCTATATTTGCGATCCTGAACATTTATAAAACTATGTACGCAACAATCAAAGAAATGCATTCATTTTGGGCCTACGCAGTACTTGGCCTGCTGGTAATAGCAATACTTAATTCGGTAGTAGGGCTTGTAAGGAAAAAACCCTTTACAGCAAACGACCGTAAGATTGCTTTGTTTGCATTGATTTTTTCGCACATACAACTATTGTTCGGGCTTATAATGCTGTTTACTTCTCCTTACCTTGAAACTGCAAAGCAAATAGGTATGGGAGCAGCTATGAAAGACAGCACCCTTAGGCTTTACATTGTAGAGCACCCTTTTGTAAACATAATCGCTATCGTATTAATTACTATGGGTTGGTCTAAACACAAAAAAGCTGAGGATGATACGGCTAAATTTAAGAAAATCGCCGTGCTTTATGCCATCGGACTGGTATTACTGCTTAGCATGATACCATGGAGTACCTGGTTAGGTTAGTCTCCGTTTTTCGGGCTTTTTGAGTCCCGTCCTGTTCTTTGGCATGTTAATTGTAAAACTAACGGACAAAAATATTATATCTATGAGGAATAGCGTAATTATTTTCAGTACAGCAGTATGTTTATTCATGTTAACAGCCTTCACTACGGCCAGTAACACGGACGTACGTGAATCAGCAAATGTAAATGTCGTGGCAGACTCTACCGGCGTTAATAACGCCTGTGCAGACGAAGCCGAAGCTTCCTTGCCGAAGCTTACCCACTACAAATCAAATGTACTGGCTACGTATTACGCTGATAAATTTAATGGCCGCAGAACTACCAGCGGCGAGCGTTTTCATAATTCTAACTATACTGCCGCACACATGAGGTTACCGCTGGGTACTGTGGTACGGGTAACTAATGAGGCAAACGGCAAGTATGTAGATGTTAAAGTTAACGACCGTGGCCCCTACAGCCGCAAGCTTGAAATAGACCTTACTAAAAAAGCCTATATGGAAATTGCATCGCGCAAGGGAGCAGGCAGTTTTAAGGTAAAGCTTGAAATAGTAGAGAAGAAGTAAAAACATACCGTTTTAATATATGAAGAAGGCAGCTTTTTTATTACTGGTTACATTAATGGTAGTAGTTACCGGATGTGGCAGTTCTAAAAGGGCTGCTTTTTCTATGTACGATAAAAAGGCGGTGGCCACGTATTACCACGATAAGTTTAACGGCAAAAAAACCGCCAGCGGAGAACCATTTAGCAACAGCAAATACACCGCCGCGCACCGTAAGCTACCCTTTGGCACAAAACTTAAAGTAACCAATAAGGCGAACGGAAAATCAGTTATTGTTACCGTAAATGACAGAGGGCCGTTTTCGGGCGGGTTTGATCTGGACCTTACACGTAAGGCTTTTATGGAAATTACCGACAAAAAGACTCACGGTAACCTGACAGTAACCCTGGAAATTGCCAAATAACAAAACCTGCATACTTTTTGAGGCAGATTTGGCAATTATTAATTCCATCACACACATCTTATGACAATCTTTCTTGTGGTTATTGCAACACTGGTACTTGCAGTATACCTTTTTATGCAGCAGCCTAAGTTTGGCGCCAGGCCTTCGGGCAGTCGCCTGCAGCGCATACAAAACTCCCCCAATTACAAAAACGGCGCATTTCAAAACCTCAGCGATACACCACAGCTCGCCGAGGATACTAAAATGACTGAGGTACTGTACAAGTTCTTTTTCGGGAAAAGTAAACTAAACGTACCGGTGAGCGTTATCCCCACACAAAAAAACGACTTAAAAAACCTGTCCAAACAGGAAAATATAGTGGTATGGTTTGGGCACTCCTCTTACTTTATTCAGGCAGATGGCAAAACCCTTTTGGCAGACCCGGTATTTAGCGGCAATGCTTCGCCTATAGGCAATGTACCTGCTTATAAGGGCAGCGATGCCTACTCGGCAGAGGATATGCCCGATATAGATTTCCTGTTTCTATCGCACGACCATTGGGATCATTTGGATTATAAAACCGTAAAACAATTGCTGCCCAAAGTAAAACGTGTTATAACAGGGCTGGGAACCGGCGCACATTTAGAATGCTGGGGCTACAGTCCCGAAATAATCACGGAGCTGGACTGGCATGAAAGCGCTACGTTTAACGATTTTATTTTTATAGCGCAGCCTGCAAGGCATTTTAGCGGCAGGGGGTTTAAGCGAAATGGTACGTTGTTTATATCTGCTGTTTGGCAAACGCCTTCTTTCAGGCTGTACCTGGGTGGCGATAGCGGCTACGACACCCATTTTGAAAGGATAGGGAAGGAGCATGGCCCGTTTGACCTTGCTATCCTGGAGTGCGGACAGTATAACCACGCGTGGAAATACATACACATGATGCCCGAGGAAACTGCTACAGCAGCACGTCTACTAGGGGCTAAAACGCTTTTACCGGTGCACTGGGCCAAATTTTCACTTGCGCTGCACGATTGGGACGATTCTATAAAAAGAGTTACTACAGCGGCGCAAAATCAGCAACAGCCCATAGTAACCCCCATGATAGGAGAAAAAATTTACCTTGATAAGTTAAACCATACACAACACTGGTGGAATGGTTTGCAGTAATAGTTAATTCTTTATTTTAAGTGGGGTCGTTTACGGGCTTTTATAAACTTTGTTTATTTTTACTGCATGAGAACATTTTTAGTAACAGCACTACTATCGGCCTCAGGCCTTTTTGCGCAGCAACATAACCCTAATCCCGGGTACTGGCAGCAGCATGTTGATTATAAGATGGATGTAGACATGAACGTAAAAACGTTTAAGTATACAGGCAAGCAACAACTGGTTTATACAAACAATTCGCCAGATACGCTGCGCAGGGTGTTTTACCACCTGTACCCTAACGCGTTTCAGCCCGGAAGCGAAATGGATGCCCGGCTGCAAACCATAGCCGACCCTGATAAGCGTATGGTAAAAAGTTTTAAAAGCGGCAATAAAACGGTAAACGAAAGCCGTATTGCCACTTTAAAACCAGACGAAATAGGCTACCTTAAAGTATCTGACCTTAAACAGGATGGTGCCACTACAAAAATTAACGAAGAAGGCACTGTGCTTGAGGTAAACCTGGCACAACCTTTATTGCCCGGGAAAAGTACTACGCTTACCCTTAGTTTTGAAGGGCAGGTACCTTTACAAATTCGCAGGAGCGGCCGTAACAGTGCCGAAGGTGTGGCGCTGAGCATGACACAGTGGTATCCAAAAATGGCCGAATATGATTTTGAAGGCTGGCATGCCGATCCGTACATAGGCCGCGAGTTTCATGGTGTGTGGGGAAATTTTGATGTAAAGATTACTATAGATAAAAGTTACACCATAGGTGGCAGCGGGTACCTTGAAAATAAAAACGAAATAGGACACGGCTACGAAGACGAAGGCGTAAAGGTAACGTACCCTAAAAAGGCTAAAACCCTTACATGGCACTTTGTAGCACCTAATGTGCATGACTTCGCCTGGGGTGCAGACCCTGCGTATGTGCACGATAAACTTATAGGTGCTAATGGCGTAGAACTACACTTCTTTTATAAAAACAATCCGGAGTATGTAGAAGGCTGGAAAAAAATGCAGCCTAAAACTGCCGAGCTGCTGGAGTTTTACAATAAAAACGTAGGCCCTTACCCGTACAAACAATACAGTGTAGTACAAGGTGGTGATGGTGGTATGGAGTATGCTATGTGTACGCTGATTACCGGCAACCGCAGCTACGGCAGCCTGGTGGGTGTCACCGCACATGAGTTTGCCCACTCATGGTTTCAGCACATACTGGCCAGCAACGAAAGCAAGCACGAATGGATGGACGAAGGCTTTACCAGCTATATAAGCGACCTAGCTATGGAGTCTGTACTTCCGGCTAAGGTAAAGGAGGGTGAAGAACCCGAAAGTCCGTTTGCAGGTGCATATAAAGGTTACTTTTATATGGTGAAGACCGGAAAGGAACAGCCGCTTACCACGCATGCCGACCGATATGACACCTCTACACTGTACAGCATATCTGCATACAGCAAGGGTGAAATATTTTTGGCGCAGCTGGGATATCTTATAGGACAGGATAAACTTGCCGAAACCCTAAAGCGCTATTACGCAGACTACAAGTTTAGCCACCCAACACCAAACGACATTAAACGTACTGCAGAGCGTGTCAGCGGCGCCAACCTGGACTGGTATCTTACTGACTGGTGCCAAACCACAAATACTATTGATTACGCTATAAAGGATATTAAAGACGAAGGTAATACCACGCGTGTAGTGCTGGAGCGCAAAGGGCGCATGCCTATGCCACTGGATCTTATTGTAGTGTATGAAGATGGTACACAGCAAGGACTGTATATACCGCTGCAACTGATGCATTATGAAAAAGATAACCCGTATCCTAACCTTCCGCGCACGGTGTTAAAAGACTGGGACTGGGGACACGTAACGTATGAGTTTACGTTGCCAAAACCAAAGTCGGCTATAAAGGTTTTAGCCATAGACCCGGCAGAACTTATGGCAGATGTTAATAAAGAAGACAACAGCTATATACCAGGCAAAAAATAATATACAGCCGAAATTATACAATAAACCCCTTTAATGTTATTCATCAAAGGGGTTTATTTTTTAATAAAAAGCCTCCGGTATTAAGTTAACCGGAGGCTAAGGCAGGCAAAATAGATTGAAAAACCTGCCACATTGCCTTGTAAGAAGTGTATATAGGCGCTAAAAACCCGAATAAATGGTTACGATTTTTTAGCTGGGTTAGCAGGTGTTGCCGGTGCTGTTTCTTCTTTTTTTACAGCTTCTTGCTTAGGAGCAGATGGCGTTGAAGTAGTTGAAGACGGCGCTACCGTAGTACTTGTAGTATTGCTTTTTTCTGTAGCAGTAGTAGTACCTGCCGGCTGCGGCTGCGTAGTAGTTGGAGTTGTTTGCGTTGTAGTAGATTTTGTTTCTGCCGGTTTCTGAGCCGGTTGTTGTGCTGAAGCTACAATTCCTGTAAGCATTAGAGCACCTGCAATTAGTTTTTTCATGGTGTATTTTTTAAAATGTTTAGTTTTCTGTACTAATCCCCGTAGTGAGGTACGCATTAATAAAGGCAATATAAATGCCGAAAACGTAACATTTCAAATAACTCACAGTGTATATTATTATAACCTTTTGGTTTAAAGGAATTTAATCACACAATGACAAAAAAATGGCGGATTTAAATCTTTATACAACAATTGTTGAATTTGTAGAAATATGTAGAGCCTAATTGCGGAATGGCTGGGGAATGCGCCTAGGGCGCGACCAGCTTAAAACCCACCCTTGGTATATTTTCTATACGGATGCTGTTGTCTTCCTTAAAAATTTTCCTGAGGCGGGATATAAATACGTCCATGCTGCGGCCCATAAAGTAATCATCTGTACCCCATAAGGCGGTAAGCATACGCTCGCGCTTCAGTATGGTATTTTTGTTGTCTATAAATAATTTAAGCAGGGCGCTTTCGCGCTCAGTAAGCTGTATGGTTTCGCCGTTTCGGTGCAGCGAGTAATTGTTTGGGTCAAATGTAAAAGACCCTATGGTACACGTGGTATTTTTAGGCACGGTTTGCTTTTGGCTCCGCTGTAAAAATACCTCAATCTTTAAAATCAGTTCTTCTATGCTATACGGCTTTACCAAATAGTCGTCGGCACCGAGTTTAAGGCCTTTTATACGGTCTTCCTTAAGTGTTTTTGCCGAAAGGAATATAATGGGCACCTCAAGGTCTCTTTCGCGTATAGCGGCGGCGATTTCAAAACCGTCCATGCCCGGCAGCATTACATCGAGCACGCACAAATCAAATCCTCCTTTTTTAAAGGCTTCAAAGGCATCCTTACCGTTCTCATAATGGGCTACATCATAGTGTTGCTCCAAGTTATCGGCGGTAAGAAAAGCCAGGGTGCTGTCATCTTCCACGTACAGTATTTTCTTTTTCATGCCAAACTGTTTTTAGGGATTTCCACGCTTACGGTAATACCCGTAGTACCGGTATTGTTCCGTATTGAAATTTTCCAACCGTGAAGTTCACAAATCTTTTTCACATAAAAAAGCCCGAGACCAAAGCCTTCTACTTCCTTAGTGTTTTCGCGCGGAATGCGGTAAAACCTGTCAAAAACAAAATCGAGGTGTTCCTGTGGTATACCCGGCCCGTTATCGCTCACCTGCAACAGCAGCCCTTTGTTTTGGGGCAACAGCCTTATATCTATTACCGGATTTTCTGTTCCGTATTTTATGGCATTTTCTACTATGTTGTATACTATGTTGTAGGTATGAAACTCATCTGCAAGTATGCATTGCTTACTCCCTCCTGTGGCAAGGTTAATGCGGGCATTCTCAAACTTGGCAAGGGCATTTTCCTTTACAAGTTCCAGCGTGTCAGGAAGGCAGAAGGACTGTTTTTCCAGTCTCCCAAAACCCGATTCGGTTTTAGCCACAGACAATATGCGTTCTATGTGCTGGTTGAGCTTATTGCTCTGCTCAATAATAATTTTAAGATACCGGTTCAGCTTAGGGTTATCATGTATTTCGTGCTGTTTTGCAGCGTAGTTGCTGGCTATTAATATAGATGACAACGGTGTTTTAAATTCGTGTGTCATGTTATTAATAAAATCTTTTTGCAGCTCAGTATACTTCTTTTGCTTTAGCAGCAAAATAACAGAGTACACATAAATCACCAATACCAGGAAAAGCACCGCGGTATAAACCCAGTACAATCCCAGTGTGCTCAGGTAACTATGGCTCATTTTTGGGAATCTAACCGCAAAGTAATACACCAGTCCGGGCCGTTTAGGGAAACAGTTAACGCACTTCAGGCTCTCGTTTGTAACTTCCTTACCATCCATGTTAATATACTCGCCATACACCATTTCATCGCCGGAGCAGTCGTATACAGCATACTCATAATCCATATCAAGCTTTACCTTTAAAAACTCATTTTTAAGGTAGTAGCTAAGCACTTCGGCTTCAAACTGGTCGTTTACGTTTACTACATAATAGTCGTCTGCCACACGTTTTATGGGTGGTTCGGTAGGTGGTTCGGTAGTGTTGTCTGCATAAATCTTAGTTACAACATCTTGCAGCGCGAAGTGTATTTTGTCGCCCATTTCGCGGCGTTCAAAATTATATGCCTCGCGCAGCATTAACAACTGCATGGTAATTACCCCCACTATTGCTACCAGGCCTATAAATACAATGATATTTAGTTTGTTGAATTTCAAGGTATGTAAATCTTTCATACAAATATGCGGTAAAAAAATAAATCCGTAATCATTGCAGAAACCGTTAACAGGTGGTTAACACCAATGTTATCAGTCGTTTTTCTGTTTAAAAAACTAATCAACCATCACGTTGTTAACATGTCATTAACAAGAGTTTGAAGGCGGTTAACAAATTAAAACAATTATGGTATTACATTTGTAACATAGAAAAGCAACCATAACGGTACAATTTTTAAATTTGTAACTAAATAAGTACGTATGAAAACATTAAAATTATCTCTGTTTGCTGCTGCAGCACTTTTTGTATCTGTATCAGCATCAGCTCAGGACAAAAAAGCAACTGAACTTAAGAAAGACACAAAGAGCGCTTCAATCCCGGCAGCAACTGCACCTGCTGCAGTAACACCTGCTACAAGCCAAAAACCTACAGGACTTACTTTTAAAGAAGAGTCTTTTAACTTTGGTGATATTGAAAAAGGAAAACCGGTAACACACGAGTTTAGCTTTAAAAACACATCTAAGGAAACTATCCTTATTACTGCTGTAAAAGCGTCTTGCGGATGTACTACTCCTAACTGGACTAAAGAACCTATTAAACCGGGAGAAAGCGGAACAGTAACAGCTACTTACAACGCTGCTAATCCTGGCCCTTTTACTAAAACTGTAACTGTAACTACTAACGATACAGACCAAAACAAAATCCTTGTAATTAAAGGTAAAGTTAATGGTGATACAGCTCCAACTCCGGCTCCAACTCCGGCTGTTAAGCAATAATTTTTAGAACTTATATAGTTGAAAGCCACCTTAATAGGGTGGCTTTTTTTATTATATGTAAAACGTAAAATAACACGACTGATTTTCCACTTACTTAACCCTAAACCTCCCTCTTCGAAAACTTTCGTGGTAATTTTAACAATATGTCAGGCAACAGCGCATTTAATTATTACGATAAACAGTGACTAAATCACAGCACCAACCCCAAAAGTTTGAAATAACGTTAAAAAAAACCAATTAACAGGATTTTATTTATAAAAACAACCCTGTTACTGTGTGAATTGCGGATTTCCCGCAACGACCGTATTTAATTAAAGGTTAAATTTGCATTGCCAATTCTAAACCGCCCCCAATTGAACAGAATTTTACATGTACTTGCTGTAGACGATCACGTAGTGGTTTTGGAAGGTTATCATTATATGTTCCAGAACCTTAATCACGAGCATGATGAACTAAAATTTATAAAGGCCCGCGATTGCGAAACGGCCTACCACCTTATAATGGCTCACAGGTACGAGCCTTTTAACGTGGCACTACTTGATTATAGCATCCCTCAGTACGAAGACCAAAAACTATATAGCGGGGCTGACCTTGCATCTCTTATACGTAAAACAATGCCGGGCTGTAAGATTATACTTATGACCATGCATAAGGAGATTGACATTATAGGCAGCATTATAGAAAAGATAAACCCGGAAGGTTTTATAAATAAAAGCGACTGCAGTGCAGAAGAACTCTCTGAAGCATTTAAACAAGTGCTTGACGGACAGATAGTATACAGCAAGGCAATTTCTAACTATTTGAAACGCAAAGAAAAGGGTATTGTGCTGGAGGACATAGATGTACGGATAATTTTATTGCTTGCAAAAGGGATTAAAAATAAAAACCTGAGTAACTATATACCACTGAGCGATAGTGCTATAGAGAAACGAAAATATAAAATTAAAAGATTGCTGGAGGTAGAGGGAAATGACGAAGACCTTATACATGAAGCCCGCATGCAGGGTTACATTTAAACTATGGCTCCCAATTTAGATATGCATATTTTTAGCTGCCCGAACCTTTATAAAAGTTCGGGCAGTATTTTTTAGGAAAATGTAACGCCTAAAAGCCGCTGTAGCTTCTCCTGGCCTTTCACGATTTTACCCACAGTAGTACCACCCTGTACAAAATTAGGTGCTATGAGACCTAAATCCTTTGCCACGGCTGTGTAATATTCCCGGCGGGTTTTGGTTTCCGGGTGTACAGCGGTAAATACTTCACCCCATACACTACGCCCTATTATTTGAGATAAAATAGCTACGCATTCTTCCCGGTTTATAAGGTTAACGGGGCCGTCTGGATTTTCTATATTGTCCCTGCCTGATAAATGGTATACAGGGTGGCGCTCCCCTCCTACCAGTCCGCCAAGGCGCACAATAGTGGTACTAAAATCATTACAACTCTGTAATACCCTTTCGGCAACCCGCACCTGTTTACCACTTTCCGTTTGCGGATTAGGCTCTGTTACTTCGTCTACTTCCGGAATATCTGTACTCTCTCCGTAAACTGAAATAGAGCTCGTAAAAAGCACTTTTTTTATCCCTGCCTGTATTGTGTATGGCACAAGCGCTTTTAGTTTATCAGGATAAGAAATTGCCCCTTCTGCACGTACTTTAGGAGGTATTGCTATAACAAGCACCTCACTACCGTGTAAAAATCCGTTTATTGCGTCAGCATCAGGATTGTTTAAATCTACCTGAAAAGGCAAAATCCCCTTCTCCTGCAAAACAGGCAACTTAGCAGCCGTGGTAACAGATCCTTTTACGATGTGGGTTTTTACAAGCGATTCGGCCAGTGGCAATCCTAGCCAGCCACAACCCAATATAGATATTTGCATTGATTGTTTTATTTCCAGATCAGGCCAAACCATTCCCCTAACCTGAGTTTTTAAGCCCGCAAGTTACATTTAAAAACCATTTGTAACAGTACATCTAAGGCTATTTAGCAGGCTTTCTTACAGGCTTTACCTCAGCCGACTTAGCCGCGCGCGCCGTAGCGGGTTTCGACGCTTTACTTGTCGGAGCTTTTATCGGTGTACCGTCTATGCTCTTAGGTAATTTAGGTTCAGGCGTTTTTTCGGGAGCCTTAATTTCTTCTGTAGGCTTTTGAGACGCCGGTGTTTTCTTAAGCTTATACAAGTCGTGCCTGCGGTCTTTTAAAATACGTACGCTGCCAAACTCATGCAGTTCCCTTAGTAAATCCAGGTCTACGTCTACAATAATGGTCATTTCGGTATTTGGGGTAGCCTCCGCTTTTATACCGTTGCTGGGGAAACTAAAATCACTGGGCGTAAACACCGCCGTTTGCGCATACTGGATATCCATGTTATTAACCCCGGGAAGGTTACCCACACAGCCCGCTATTGCTACGTAGCACTCATTTTCTATGGCACGTGCCTGTGCACAATGGCGCACACGGGTATAGCCGTTTTGGGTATCTGTAAGGAAAGGAACAAAGAGTATTTCCATACCCTCATCGGCCAGCAGGCGGCTAAGCTCAGGGAATTCTACATCGTAGCATATAATAATACCTATTTTGCCACAATCGGTATCAAAAGTTTTTATTTCGTAGCCACCTTTCATACCCCAGTAGTTTACCTCGTTTGGGGTAATGTGTATCTTGGTGTACATTTCGCTGGTTCCATCGCGCTTACATAAAAAGCCTACGTTGTAAAGGTTACCATTTTCTACCAGGGGCATACTGCCGGTAATGATATTAATGTTGTACGAAATAGCCATTTCCTGAAAGCGCTTACGTATGGGTTCGGCATAGCGGGCTATCTCGCGTATGGCATCTGCTTCGCTAAGGTGGTTAAAATCGGCCATGAGCGGTGCCACAAATAATTCAGGGAATAAGGCGAAATCACTACCGTAACCCGAAACGGCATCTATAAAAAACTCAGCCTGTTCAAAAAGCGCCTCCACATTTGCCAGCGGACGCATTTGCCACTGTACCAGCCCCAGGCGTATAACACTTTTACGGGCATTAATCAGTTTCGGCTCCTTTTCGTAGTAAATGTTATTCCACTCCATAAGTACGGCGTAGTCCTGGCTGTCTTTATCACCCTCCAGGTAGTTACGCATTATCTTAATCACGTGGAAATCATTACTCAGTTGAAACGACAGCACGGGGTCATAAATTTCCTTTTGGCGTACTTTGGCTATATATTCTTTGGGGGTAATTTCATCGGCATGCTCATTAAAATGCGGCATACGCCCGGCAAATATTATCCCTTTAAGGTTAAGCTGTTCGCAGAGTTCCTTACGGGCGTCGTATAGCCTCCTGCCCAGGCGAAGGCCACGGTACGCAGGGTCTATAAACACATCTATACCGTATAGCACCTCGCCATCATAATCGTGGGTGTCAAATGTGTAGTTACCGGTAATTTTTTCGTAAGTGTGGTTAGCAGTGGCTTTTTTATAATCAATAATAAGCGACAAGGCACTGCCCACCACTTTACCGTCTACCAGTACTACCAACTGCCCTTCGGGGAATATTTTTAAAAGACGTTTAATATCGTTAAGGCCCCAGTAGGGTTCGTCCATTTCCATTTCGCTTCCTGTATAAGCGTGCTGCATAGACAGGCGGAGCTCTTTGTAATCTTCTATACGTAGGTTACGGAGCTCTACTTTGGTTATTTCTGCTTGCATAATCCTTTTCTAGTTTATGCTAAATGTACGAAAACCTTTCGCTTAGATGTATCTATGGTTGGTTAAGGGGGTGTTAAATTAAGACTTAGCCCTTACCAGAGCTTCCATCTTGTGATTAAAAATATCAAGAAAAACGCGCATTTCTTTAGTAACACATTTACAGCCTACACATATAATCACCCGTGTATATGTATGATTATCCTTTATAAGCGGTTCCAGCCGACTGGCAGGACCTCCGGAATAACTGTAGCCAGATAAAAGAACAGGCTTATTATCAGTAAAGAATGCCTCTGCCAGGCGTTCAGCAGCGGCTTTAGCCCACACCCTGTCGTTTTCCGAAAATCGGTCAGCATTATCAAATAGTTCTAAAAGCGATACAATGGTATTAACCTGATGGCTTTTCCACTTTTCAGGAGCGTTTTCCACCACCAATTTCTTAGGAATATAATGCACAATTTTACTAAACTCGGCACGATGAGGATTTGCAATGGTATCTACCTCTACATTCTGAGAGGAAGACGCTAAGGGTATTAAGAAACTGAAAAGTAGTAAAAGTGATTTCATAATCATTTTAATTGCAATAGGTTATTTTCCTTGCATCTATAGTAATCATACCCATTTTCCAGTCAAAAGAGAATTCCTTTACTTGCTTTGATAATCCGTTACAGGTAAACAGTATATAATCTTTATCTAGAAGCGTTTTGTGTTCGTAACCCAAAAAGTTTGCATAATGGTTTACTGGATAATAATCTTTTTTCTGCTCGGCTGATAGTAACTCGTATTGCCTCAAGTCAATACTTTTTCTCTCAGGCAATTCTATAATTCCCAGATTAATCTTATTTAAATCCTTGGGAATATTTACAATCTTAACCTTAAAATCATATACTTTAAATATAAGCTCTATAACGGGGTTATCAGTTGGTAAATTAACTGAAAAATTACCGTCAAAATCGACATTGCCTAATGGGTCGATAACCGGCACCGCAAATCCATCCCTATAAAACTGCCCGCTGATTTGGGGAGTAGTCAGATATGAAAGGCTGCAGAATATTAATGTAAAAAAAAGCTTCATATTATTGAAAAACAATCTGTTAATTGATTTTTATCAGAATTCATAGTGCTACTATCCGTAGTCGGGATTTGATTGAGTACAGCATCAGAGACACCATATTTTTTTAATTTTTTCATTAGAAACGTCTATTTATAAACTTATATTATCTCAACTACTTATTGTTTTAAATAATATATAAAATCAACCAACACTACAATTAAGAACCCTCCTAATGGCTTTGGTGTTCAAACCAAAACGTATTTTTTTCCTCGTCATAAAAAACATACACAAGCCCCATGTCGCCCCACATAAGCCCGGCGTTATCTTCGCTATCTACCTGAAATAACAACCGGGCATGTTTACCCTTACTGTTAATGGGTGTATTCTCCAGCTGAATCCACCTTGGGTAACCCGCCAACTGCGTACGATAATAACAATTACCGGTAAGTTTTTCGCAAAACTGCTCATACAACTCCCACGGTTCCTCCGGCTCAAGAGCGGTTATAATAGATACAGCCTCAGGACTGTACAAAGGTAAACCCTGCCAGTCTGGTAACGAAAGTGCCTCGTCCGATATTATTTCGCAATACGGGCGCGGAGTAATAAACGATGGCGCCAATAACGTTACCTGCCGTGTAGGATTAAACTCCGTTAAGAGTTTTACGTAGCACTCGTTTACGTTGAAAGACTCGTTAGCCGTGGAATGTGGGCAAAAAAACTGTAACAGCCTTACCCCTGCAGGCAACTGTGTAAATGGCGACGCAAAAACCTGAAATACAAATTGGAGCGGGAGGCCTTTTTTGCTTACCGGCCAGGTATCTCCCTGCTCAAAGTAGGGCGTGCCGCCAAAATGCGACCTGAAGGCCGCTTCCGGATGCAAGCGGGTAGCTTCCTTAACCTTTAACACAGTGGCGTTTTTTATAAGCGGTATAAGCCGGTTCTCCAGCTGCTGCAGTGTTGCAGCTGCGATCCCCTCAGGATCAGCTGCGTCATAGGGCGGCAAAGTATTTTTACCTCCGGAAGAGGCAGGCATTTTCTTAAAAAACTTCATGATAAAACGGGCGTTGGTTTGGAATTTATAATCAGCAAAACTCTTAGTTTCGTCTAAAAGAATCTTTTGCTATATTATATCTATACATTTAAAGATACGTATAAATCTGAAAACTAAATAATTATGTTTATAAATATAACTTTTTTTAAACAAAATGTGTAATTAATGTAAAACTTTACGGTTTGTTACGCACATCCGAAAAGGGCAGCTAACTACATTTGTAAATAAAAACGCACTGCATGTTCCCTATTGCTTTCCACCCCATTTACAAACATCCCCTACCCGACGGTCATCGGTTCCCTATGATAAAGTATGAGTTGCTGCCACAACAATTACTACTCGAGGGTATTGCAGAAACAAGCCAGTTTTTTGAACCGGGCATGCCAAATATGGAGCACGTACTGGCTGTTCATAAACAGGAATATGTAGAACAGCTTACCTCCCTTACATTAGATGCGCGGGCGGTAAGAAAAACCGGCTTTCCGCTTTCTGCCGAACTTGTAGAACGGGAATTCAGGATAGCCCAAGGCACTATAACCGGCGCAGAGCAGGCACTACAAACCGGAATTGCCTTTAACATAGCCGGAGGCACCCATCACGCCTACTCTACGCACGGAGAAGCCTTTTGCCTGCTGAATGACCAGGCGATGGCGGCACAGTACCTCATCGACACAAAGCGGGCTAAAAAAGTACTTATTGTAGACTTAGACGTGCATCAGGGAAACGGAACAGCCGAAATTTTTACCGGAAACAACGCTGTGTTTACTTTTTCGATGCACGGAAAAAGCAATTATCCGTTTAAAAAGGAAACGTCTGATCTTGATATCGCCCTACCCGATGGTACTTCCGATGATACATACCTTGCTATTTTAGAAGACACTTTGCCAAAACTTATTGATACCGAAAAGCCCGATTTTATATTCTACCTCAGTGGTGTAGATATTTTAGCTACAGATAAACTAGGCAAACTGGGCTGTACAATAGCCGGTTGTAAACGCCGGGATGAGATAGTTTTAGAACTTTGCCATAAACTTAATATCCCGGTACAATGTAGTATGGGTGGCGGCTACAGCCCTGATATTAAAATAATAATAGAGGCCCATACCAACACGTATCGCGTTGCTAAAGACCTCTACTATTGATTATTTTATATGTTCTATGCGAAGTTACCAACCCCACCTTCGGTTACCCCTCCGAGGGAGTGGAACACCACTCAGCCGTTAACTGAAAACTGCGACTGAATACTGAAAAACTATTCAAAACCAAGTTTCTCCCTTACGCGGTCCAGTACGCTGTTTGCCTGATTAGCGGCTTTTTCAGCACCTTTGTTAAGTTCGGCATCCAGCTCGTTTAGGTTGGCCATATAGTAAGCATACTTTTCACGTACGGTTTTAAACTTCTCGCAAATCAGCTCAAATAGCGCCTGCTTAGCATGGCCGTAGCCATAGTTACCAGCAAGATAGTTGGCACGCATAGCCTCGGTTTGTTCGGGTGTAGCAAGCAGTTTGTATATAGCAAACACGTTGTCTGTATCCGGGTTTTTAGGATCCTCAAGTGGTGTTGCATCAGTTTTTATTAGCTTAATCTGTTTTAACAGCGCCTTATCATCCTGGAAGATATTGATGAAGTTATTGCGTGATTTACTCATTTTTTCACCATCTGTACCCGGTACAATCTTGGTTTCCTCGCTGCTTATCGCCTCGGGTAGTACAAAGGTTTCACCCATCTGGTGGTTAAAGCGGCTGGCTACATCACGGGTTATTTCCAGGTGTTGCAGCTGGTCTTTACCCACAGGTACAAACTCGGCATCATACAATAGTATGTCGGCCGCCATAAGCATTGGGTAGGTAAAAAGCCCGGCGTTTACATCGGCAAGCCTGTCGGCCTTATCCTTAAACGAATGCGCCAGTGTAAGCCTTTGGAACGGGAAAAAACAGCTTAAGTACCAGCTTAGCTCGGCGGTTTGCGGTACATCGCTTTGGCGGTAAAAAGTAACGCGGTTAGTATCAAGTCCGCACGCCAGCCAGGTCGCCGCTACGCTATATGTATTTTCGCGAAGGGTTTTGCCGTCTTTTATCTGGGTTACCGAATGTAAATCGGCTATAAACAGAAACGACTCATTCTCGGGCTTATTGGCCATTTCTATGGCCGGCAGTATAGCCCCGAGCAGGTTGCCAAGGTGCGGTGTGCCTGTACTTTGTACACCGGTTAAAATTTTTGCCATTGTAAAAGTTTGAAATTTTCACAAAGGTAACGGTTTTCATACATTATTCACGCCGAATTGCTACATTTGGGCAGTATGAAAGCCTTTAAATACATTTTCTGGACTCTGTACCGTATATGGTTTTACGTGGTTATGGGTATCCCCATTATAGTGCTGTCGCCTTTACTGGTGCTTTCGCTGTTATCTGAACGTACTTATCCCTTGTTTTTTATCATGGCGCGTGGCTGGGGCCGGTTTACGTTGTTATTTATGGGTTTTTGGACCCAAATAGAAAAACAACAGCAGTTTGAACTCGGCAAAAGCTATATGCTGGTAGCCAATCATACCAGTATGACCGATATTATGCTGATGCTGGCCATTTGCCCTAACCCGTTTGTGTTTGTAGGCAAAAAGGAGCTTGCTAAAATACCCATCTTCGGGTTCTTTTATAAGCGCAGTTGTATTCTTGTAGACCGCAACAGTAGCAAAAGCCGTTTTGAGGTGTTTCAACGGGCGCAAAAACGCCTGAGCCAAGGCCTTAGTATTTGCATATTTCCAGAAGGCGGTGTGCCCGACGACGAAAACATATTGCTGGATGAGTTTAAAGACGGCGCATTCCGGCTTGCTATAGATCACCAGATTCCCGTTGTACCTATGGCGTTTGCCGATAACAAAAAGCGCTTCAGCTTTACATTTTTTAGTGGAAGCCCGGGCAGGATGCGCGCCAAAGTACTGCCTTTCATCCCTACCGAAGGTTTAACCCAGGACGACAAAAAAGACCTCAAGGACAAAACGTGGCAGGTGATTTATAACCAGCTTATGCAGTACAATACACAAAACCGAAAATAAAAATCATAAAAAAACGCCCTCCGTTACAGAGGGCGTTTTCACTTAACTTAACTTTATAATGGCCCAACCCGAAGGGCCTCAATCTAAAAACTAAAACTAACACCGGAATACAGGCCTATAAAATAAGGCTTAAAGGTACCTGCATCCCTGCTGTATGTATTTACCTGGTACTTAAAGGTAGGCTCAAAGTTAGCTTCCAGGGATTTAAATATCCTGTATTTAAAACCAAGGCCCACGTTAGTACTAAAATGTACGTTATTAAGGTTTTGTGCTTCACCCACATCTGTAGCTAAGCCCTGAGTGCTTATAACACTAACATTATTTTGGTTAAGAAACAGCGTACTAAAACCGCCTATAACCTGTATGCCAAACTTTTTGCGTAATAACGCGTAAGACATTTCTAACGGCACCTCTACGTAACCCGTGGTTTGCACCATAGCACCGCTGTAACTTTCCTTACCGGCTGCTGCTGCAAGACCCGCTACTACGCTACTACCTTCAGTACGCGTGGTTACCACAATGTTAGCGTTTTTGCTGCTGCGCGCCACGTTACTGGTGGCACCGTTTAGCGAGGCATAAAACTGTATATCCTGCGTAGCGTAATTAAGGTTTACCGTGTTTATACCTGTACGAATGCTTATGCGGCTGTTTACAGCATAATTAACCCCTAAGCCATAGCTAAGGTCTTTATCATAATTTTTTGCGTTAGACGCAAACTGTGCATCTATAGGCGAACCACCCGATAGTGAACCATAAAACACAGGCGCTACCTGTGGCTTTAGATTCCATTTTGGTGCCTTGCCACTTTCCGCAAGCTGTTCTTTTTTGCTTTGCTCCTGCTCTCTCAGTAATTTTTCGAGCTCATTTTCCTGAGCCGGTTTTACAGTATCTGTAACAGGTACTACGTTCGCTTCGGTAACCGCAGTTTCGGGCGTGGCTACCGGTACGTCTTTATCTATAACAGCCGAACCATCATTTGCCCTACCCTGCATGGGAGTATTTTCATTTGCTGTAAGAGCCGCATTGTTTTCCGGTGAAACAACAGTACCTATGGGGCTACTATTTGCAACTCCCGCGCCCTTGGTAACATTGTTTCCGGCAACGGAATTATTTATAATATCCTGATTCGTTGTAAGGGTACTTTTGCCCTTTTGTGTATGCCTGCCAGGTTTTGCTGTAGCAACGGCTTCCTGGGCATAGGTAGGTAAAATACGTTTGCTATGTGCTGATTTTGTAGCACTGCTACCCTGGTCAGCATTTAAATTTTGTACACCACCATGTGCTGTGCGCTTACGGAGATTTCTTCCCGAAGCCTGGTGATTCGCCTTATCTTCAGCATTAGCATTGTTGTTATAGACTACCTCGCCTTCGCTTTGCAGCGTAGCAGTATTACTACCTTTATGCTTAAGGGTTTGTTTACGGTTGTTTTTTAAAGCGGAAGCCGCATTATTGTTGTCCGGAGCATCATCGGTACTTACCAGCGAACTCGGATTTCCTGAAAGCGTATTTACATTGCCCGGGGTGCCTTCTACAGCGCCCGGTGTTACTACCTTTTCAGGATCTACGTTCTTTTCCCCTTCGGTTGCTACAGGGTTTACCACCACACCGCTACCAGCTGGTTTTACAGTAGGTGTGGCACTGTTGTCTGACAGGTATTGCCAGCCAAAGAATGCCCCTGCCACCAATCCGGCAGCAACACCTGAGTACCGGAACCATATAGGCACGGCACGTCGTTTTTTCTTTTCCTCTAACGCCTCCCTGATGTTATCCCACACAAACTCCGGCGGTGTAACTTCAAAGTCTTTAAGCTTTTCCTGGAAAACACGGTCTACATTTTTCCTTTCACTCATTTTGTATCCGGTAATCCCCTGTTTTTTGCAGGGTTTCAATTTTCTCTTTCAATATCATTCTGGCACGTGCTAAGTTAGACTTAGATGTTCCATCTGTAATACCCAGCATTTCGGCTATTTCCTTATGCGAATATCCATCTGTAACATACAGGTTAAATACCGTACGATACCGGTCTGGCAGCTCCTGTATTATCTTTACCAGGAACTCCATGCTTACCTCATCGGCCTCTATATAAACGTCGGCCTCCTCAGGTATATTTTCGGTTACAAGGCTAAACACACCTGTGGTACGGTACTTTTGTAACACGTTGTTTATCATGAGCCTTTTTGCCCAACCTTCAAACGAACCCTGAAAGCGGTACTGGCCTATTTTATCAAATAATAATATAAAACCGTCTTGCAAGTTATCTTCTGCGTCGGCACGGCTGCGGCTGTATTTTAGGCATACTGCAAATAACTTAGGCGCCAGCAAACGGTATAGCTGCTCCTGGGCTTTTATATTATTTGCCTGGCAATCTTTTATTATTTGATCTAAACCCAAAAGTGCGCATTTATAATTTTTTATTAACCTACTGCCATAAAGGCACTTCTTTTACAAGAAAGGTATCATTACCCTGTGCATCTGTACCGGTGTAAAACTTAAATGTACAACTATTGTATACAGACAGCGGCACGGTAAAACTAAACGAAGCCACATCTGGAGCCGTAGCCGTAGAGGGCTGGCAATCTACGTTATCTAACACCATGGCTTCTACGGCCATAGTATAAACGCTTTGGTTTACGGTAGAGTACATACCGTTAAAATAATGGCAATCGTCGGGTTTTTTGTAATACACACTTATGGTGTAGGTTTCGCCACGCTTCATGTATTCGGGTACAGAAACCCCTTCTGTAGCCAGGTACGTAAGGTGAAAGTTAACTTTTGGGGAGTCGTCTGCACTGCAGGAAACTACAAGTAAGATACCCGCAATAAAACACAGAAACGCTATAAGGCTCTTTTTCATACTATCAATCAATTCTAAATACAACTACGTTCATAATTACAGATACAAAACCCGGCGACAGGTTGCGTTATCGGTACAAAAAATTACGAATAAAATTATTAACAGCCTAATGTAATAGATAAAAACATCTTAAACAGGCGTGTAGCATTTTCGATGCCTGGCTGAATACATTAGGAAACAGCAGGCAAAACACAATGGATATCATGTTACGGAAATTACAGGTATATTAGTTGCTGTGTACCCGTATAATTGTAAGATTGCCCTCCGTATTCACATTCATTTCTGATCTAAGTACTGCTGCCATTAACGGGTGTTAGGGCTATAGTGCCCTCAAAAAGCAAGTCGACAACAAGAGTGCCATTGCAATAAATACCGTTATGTGGTAATAATAGGAAAAAAAGTATCTTTGGTTATTGGCTATTTAATTTGGCAAAAGGCTAAATTTGGTAAAACCATTTAAATTATGGATGCGCTATATGCACAACTAAATCATATAAAAAACAAACTAGACCTACTACGTAACAAAGACCGACAGTTAAAAATATTTGGTGCCAATCGCCATAAATATACCCTTAATAAATGTCTTAATTTAAAAAAAATTATGGCCTTTGAAAATGAAAACAAGTGTATACTGCCGCAAGGTTATAAATTGTTTTTGATACATATAGGAAATGGCGGTGCAGGCCCAAATTATGGACTGGAACCTTTGGAAAATTCCCTTTTTGATGACCTTGACTATAAAAGAGGCGAATTATTAAATCCGGGCAGACCTTTTCCTTACGAAAATAACTGGAACTTATCTTTTAGACCAAAACACAGCATAGAAGAAAATGACGAGCTGTACTATGAGGAACTTGAAGAATTTGAAAACCTGTATTTCAATCCTGAACATATAAACGGAAGTATCCGTATAAGCAATTTAGGCTGTGGCACATATGAAAATCTGGTAGTATCAGGATCCGAAAAAGGGAATATATGGGTGGATTGTAGGGCAAGTGACGGCGGTATTTATCCTAATCTCAAAAATAACCAAAGAATAAATTTCCTTGACTGGTACGAGCTATGGCTTGATAAATCCCTTGCAGAATTATCATAAAAAAAGCCGCTAATCACTTAGCGGCTTTACTATTCAATGCAATAACATAAATTACAGTTTCTCTCCTCTTGAAACCTTATCGGCAAGGATAATAGCGTTGTAAGCATTTACTATTTTACCAGAACGGCAAACATCTTTAAACTGGCGTGTAGCATTTTCATCACCGCCAAGCATTACTTCCTGAGGGATGGCAATACCTGATTTCATGATGATTTGCTTTACCTGGGCTGCTTTTAACTTAGGGTAGAACGCACGTACAAGCGCGGCTACACCAGCAGCGTTAGGCGATGCCATTGACGTACCCTGAAGGTATTCAAACTTATCGTTTGGCACGGTAGCGTAAATCCTTACACCCGGCGAAAACACGTCTACCTTGGTTTTACCGTAGTTACTAAAGTCGGCTACCAGGCCCTCTCCGTAATCGTGTGTAAGGGCACCTATGGTAAGTACGTTATCTGTGTATTCTTCAAGCGTGTTTTTATCGTCGTTAGGGTAACGCTCGCTTTTATCGGCATCAAGGTCTATACCTTCGTTACCGGCAGCAAATACTACAAGTACGTCTTTTTCGCCTGCATATTTAAGCGCATCGTACACCCACTGGCTGTGGGGCGAGTAGTATTTACCAAAACTACCGTTAATAACTTTAGCACCGTTATCTACTGCATAGCGAATGGCAAGCGCTACGTCTTTATCGTACTCGTCGCCATCGGGCACGGCGCGTACTGCCATAACTTCTACATAAGGGGTAGCTACACCGTCTCCGCCTACATTGTTGTGGCGCGCCTGTGCTATAATACCCGCTACGTGCGTACCGTGCTTAGCGCCTTCTTTTTCAGGGCCAATAACGTTAGCGTTACCGTAGGTTTTGCTGTTCCAGTCGTCTGCGTTATCTTTAAGGATGTCTTTACGCGCGTTGTAGTCCTTGTTAAGGTGGTATTTAAGCTCGCTGTCGTAATGCTCAAGGCCCTCTTTAATCTGACCCATAAGCTCCTCATGCGATACCTGGCTAAGGAACATTACAAAACGGTCTTTAAGACCGGCAATAGCAGGGTCATCTATTTTAAGGTTTTTAAGGTCGTCTGCCGTGTAGTGCTCTTTACCTGTTTTTTGCCTGAAGGTTTCGTCTGCCTTTACAATAAAGCCCATACGCTGTTTCGCCGTTTGTGCCTGTTTTACCTCCTCATCGTACTCAGCAAGAGCGCGTTTGTAGGTTTCAGAACCGTCGTCACCTTTTTTAATGATGCGCACAAACTCCATGTTTTCGTGCTCTATGTCGCCCAAAAAGTTCCAGCCGTGGATGTCGTCTATATAGCCGTTTTTATCATCGTCTATACCGTTACCCGCTATTTCTTTTTTGTTTGTCCAAAGTACATCTTTAAGCTCCGGGTGTTCAATGTCTACCCCGCTGTCTACAACGCCTACAATAACTTTAGCAGCCTTGCGGCCTTTAAGCAGTTCGTATACGCGGTCTACGCTCATACCCGGAATGGTATCTTTAAACAGATCCAGGTGGCTCCAGCGTTTTTCGTCAGTTTCGGTTATTTTAGCCTTTTTGGCAGTAACCGGTGTGGTTATGGCTAGTGGTTCGGCTGTGATTTTCTTGGCGCCGCAGCTTGCAAGAAACAACGCAAGGGCCGCCGAAAGGAAAATTGATTTGAATTTCATCCGTTCTAAATTACTTTTTTTGATAAAAAATTGGTCTAATGTATTGCCTGTTTGTTACACAAAGGTAGCAATTAACATTATATTAATATTTCGTTTGCCTTATAAACCTCTTTAAGGCGCACCCCTTTTTCGGTATGCTGCACGGTGATTACTTCATTATGTGCATCATGCCCAAGGATAAGGTAGTAGCCTTTATCGGCAGCTTCGGTAAGAAATTTATTTTTTTCGTCCAGTGTTAGTAGCGGCCGGGTATCGTACCCCATAACGTACGGCAATGGAAGGTGCCCAACGGTAGGAAGCAAATCGGCCATAAATACAAATGTTTTTCCGTTATGGTTAATCACGGGCAGCATTTGCTTTTCAGTATGGCCATCGGCAAACAACACCCCGAAACCTGCTTCGGTTTCCGCTTTAAAATCACCGGTTTCCGGGCGGGTTATAAATTTCAGTTGACCGCTCTCCTGCATGGGCATAATGTTTTCGGGCAGAAATGACGCTTTTTCTCGGGCATTTGGCTTAGTGGCCCATGCCCAGTGGTTATCATTGGTCCAAAAGTGCGCGTTTTTAAAAGCAGGCTCATAGCCCGTGCGGTCTTTGTTCCATTGTATGGCACCGCCACTATGGTCAAAATGCAGGTGGGTAAGGAACACATCGGTAATATCATCGCGGTGAAAGCCGTGCGCTGCCAGCGAACTGTCCAGGTTAAAATCGCCCCAAAGCGAATAATAGCCAAAAAACTTATCGTTCTGCTTGTTGCCCATGCCCGTGTCTATCAGGGTAAGGCGGTTACCATCTTCTACCAAAAGGCAGCGCGCTGCCATATCTATAAGGTTGTTTTCATCGGCAGGATTGGTTTTGTTCCAAATGGTTTTCGGCACCACACCAAACATGGCACCACCATCGAGCTTAAAGTTGCCGCTTTCTACGGTATAGAGTTTCATTATAGTTTGTTATTTGTTTGTATGTGCAAGTTAATGAAATTAAGCTTGTATATACAGCCCAACATAGTTGCCAGCATCATTTTTTCCGCGAAAACCAAATGTTTTACAGGTAAATGTGTAGTAGCAATACAAACAAATAAATGTTATATAACGATTAATCTTTAAGGGATCGTACAATAGCCCTGCGAAGTGATTTCATTGTTCCTTTACTATAACCGGCTTCATTTTTAGCCATAGTACCATCTTTACCATATAGCACTGTGGTAGGAAACGCCGTAACAGTAATACCCAGTGCTTTGAGAAGATTAATGCCTTCTTTTTTAAACGTGGAATAGTAATTCATTTTCTTATAGGCGGCGTAAGAAACTACGTCTTCTTGAATGTCAAAAGCGTTAATACCTATTATAACCAAATCATCTCTAAATTCTTCCTGTAAGGCTATCAGTTCCTGTATGGCTTGCAGGCAGGGCGCACAGCCCCTGTGCCAAAAATCGAGCAACACTACCTTCCCTTTTAAACTGGCGAGGTTAAGCACCTGGTTATTGTGCAGTGTTATTTCAGTATCGGGCAGTTGCAGATTCTTAGTAACGCTTTGCGCGGAGGCGTTTAAAAACAGCATACTTATAAAAAACGACAGTAAAAGCGGAAAATAACGGTTGGCAGTATTCATTGTTTTAATGGAATTTTATCGTTGCATCATAAGAGTATAGCGCTCCCTGGCGTTTACGGTTTCATTTTTCTGTATTGTAAACTGGCTTACGTTTATATTTGGGTTAATGGCTATATATTCTACTTCGTAATAAATATATTGTTCCATGTTTTCCCATCGTAAGAAGGAGTAATACGCCACGGGGAGGTAATCTGACTTACGTATGTAATGCTTTTCCACATTATCCCGGATATCCTCATGGTCTTTAAACCTAAAAGTGAGTACATACACGGGAATATTGTTAAGCTCCTTTTCCTCAATGCCAATGTTGCCAGCCATAGCTTCATATTTGCCGAACGGCTGTTTTTGCATTATATACTGGGATAATAAAAGCGATTTATAATTTTCAACCACAGCCTCTACCTTATGTTTTTTACTAATAACATCGGGTTTGTTGTTAACATCCAGCGAATCGATCTTCCAGTTCATCCACAGGCACTTTTTCCCATCGTACTTTCTAAACCCGTAAGTACTGGTGCCTAACTCTGTAGACACCTCATCTACTATGTTATACATTTTATTGCCGTTTACATATAAAGAACAAACGGCTATAGTACTTATGGTATCGCGCCGGGAAAGAAATTTATTTTTATGATGCATCTTGTACACCACGGTATGCAGGTTTTCTATAGCATGGTCTATTTTCTTTAGTAACTCCTTCGGCTCGGGTGTACTTGCCTGAGCGGTAATAAGGTTTGAAGAAAAAAGCATTGCGGCAACACAAAACAAGAGCCTGAATTTTGTAATTTTAAGCATTGGTTTAAATTTGGTTTGTATGGCTTGTTAAGCATGTAACAGTGTACGTAGCCTAACATATTGGTTTATTTAAAAGTATAAACACTTTCTGCATCCAATTTTGCATTAACACAAAATTAACAGATTTAATTATTTTCAGGCACTCAACCAAGAGGCCAACAATGTTAAATATAAACATCTTCTATAGCATTATTGTACAATAAAATAGCAGCATTTTATTAAGCCAACTTTTTGGTATATCTTTGCAACGTAATTTAGACTAAATACACGCTTTTAAGATATGATAAAAGTTTCTGATTCAGCAAAGAAGAGGGCCATCATGCTTATGGAAGATGATGGATTTAACGCCGAAACCGATTATATAAGGGTAGGTGTTAAGAGCGGTGGATGTTCAGGTTTGTCATACGAACTGAAATTTGACAACACAATAAACGAGAACGACAAAGTATTTGAAGACAATGGCGTAAAGATAGCCGTAGACAAAAAAAGCGTACTGTACCTTGCCGGTACCACGCTTGAGTTTAGCGGCGGACTTAACGGTAAAGGCTTTGTTTTTAACAACCCTAATGCAAGCCGCACGTGTGGCTGTGGGGAGAGCTTCTCGCTTTAAAAAAGTTTAAAGTTTCAGGTTTCAGGTTCCAGGTTTTGGAACCTGAAAATGAGACTTATTTATAAAGTTAAAAAGTTATTCAGTAGTGTCTTCCGGTTTGAGTGAGCAACTTTAAACCTGAAACTTTAAACCTGAAACAAAAAAACATGAGTAAGTACACAGAAGAAGAATTAAAAATCGAGCTCGAGAATAAAGAATACGAGTACGGTTTTTATACCGATATAGAAAGCGAAACCTTTCCTAACGGGCTTAACGAGGATATTATCCGCGCGCTTTCGGCTAAAAAAGAAGAGCCGCAGTGGATGACCGAGTGGCGCCTTGAGGCGTTTCGTGCATGGGAACAAATGACCGAACCGGAATGGGCAAACGTACACTACGAGAAACCTGATTTTCAGGCCATATCATATTATTCTGCACCGCTTAAGAAAGCAAAATACGAAAGCCTTGACGAGGTAGACCCTGAGCTTCTTGAAACATTTAAGAAACTGGGTATTTCTATAGACGAGCAAAAAAAGCTTGCCGGCGTGGCGGTAGATATTGTAATGGACTCGGTATCGGTAGCTACTACATTTAAAAAGACACTCGCCGAAAAGGGCATTATTTTCTGCTCTATCAGTGAAGCAATAAAAGAACACCCGGAACTGGTTAAAAAATACATAGGCTCTGTAGTGCCACAGAAGGATAACTTCTATGCAGCGCTAAACTCGGCTGTGTTTAGTGACGGTTCATTCTGTTATATTCCAAAGGGCGTGCGTTGCCCTATGGAACTTAGTACGTATTTCCGTATTAATCAGGCAGGTACAGGCCAGTTTGAGCGTACGCTCGTAGTAGCCGACGAAGGCAGCTATGTAAGCTACCTTGAAGGATGTACTGCGCCAAGCCGCGACGAAAATCAGCTTCACGCTGCCGTAGTAGAGTTAATAGCACTGGACAATGCCGAAATAAAATACAGCACCGTACAAAACTGGTTCCCGGGTAATAAAGAAGGTAAAGGTGGGGTATACAACTTTGTAACCAAACGTGGCCTTTGCGAAACCAATGCTAAAATAAGCTGGACCCAGGTAGAAACCGGTTCGGCAGTTACCTGGAAATACCCAAGCTGTGTGCTTAAAGGTGACAACTCGGTAGGGGAATTTTACTCTATTGCGGTGACCAATAACTACCAGCAGGCAGACACAGGTACCAAAATGATTCACCTTGGTAAAAACACCAAGAGCACCATTATCTCTAAAGGTATCTCGGCAGGTAAGTCGCAAAACAGCTACCGTGGCCTTGTACAGATAGGAAGCCGTGCCGAAAACGCGCGTAACTTCTCTCAGTGCGACTCCCTGCTTATGGGCAACAACTGTGGCGCACACACGTTCCCGTACATTGAGTCGAAAAACACCACTGCTAAGATAGAGCACGAAGCTACCACCAGTAAAATTGGCGAAGACCAGGTGTTTTACTGCAATCAGCGCGGTATCCCTACAGAAAAGGCGATTGCCCTTATTGTAAACGGCTTTAGTAAAGACGTACTGAACAAACTGCCAATGGAGTTCGCTGTGGAAGCGCAGAAGCTTCTGGAGATAAGCCTGGAGGGAAGTGTAGGGTAAATTTGAAAATGAGATAATTTGATAATTTGTAAATGCTATAGATGGAGCCTAAGCGGAATGTAATTGTTGTCCAAACATTTGAATTTGCTTTAGGTATTGTAAAATATTGCGAAGTGTTGCAGGACAATAAAAAGTTTGTAATTGCTAATCAGTTATTAAAATCAGGAACATCTATCGGTGCAAATATCAGGGAAGCTCAAAATGCTGAAAGCAAGGCTGATTTTATTCATAAGTTTAAGATTGCAGCCAAAGAAATTGAAGAAACATTTTATTGGCTTGAATTGTGTAAGTTTTCTGAAAATTATCCAAATCCGGATGATTTGATTATAAAGCTTGAAAATATATCACGGATAGCTAACAAGATTATAATAACATCGAAACAAAAATAACGAGTGGAATTTTCAAATTTCCAAATTAATAAATTTCCAAATTAATGTTATCAATAAAAAACCTGCACGCGAAGGTAGAAGACAAAGACATATTAAAGGGTATTAACCTAGAGGTTAAAGCCGGTGAGGTACATGCCATTATGGGGCCAAACGGTTCTGGTAAAAGTACCCTTTCATCGGTTATTGCCGGTAATGAAAACTACGAGGTAACCGACGGTGAAATCATCCTTGAAGGTGAAGACATAGGCGAACTAGCCCCTGAGGAGCGTGCACACAAAGGTGTGTTCCTTTCGTTTCAGTATCCTGTAGAGATACCGGGCGTATCGGTAACCAACTTTATGAAAACCGCCATCAACGAAACCCGTAAGGCTAACGGCCAGGAGGAAATGCCGGCCAACGAAATGCTGAAGCTTATCCGCGAAAAAAGCGAACTGCTGGAAATAGACCGTAAGTTCCTTTCGCGCTCGCTAAACGAAGGTTTTTCGGGTGGTGAAAAGAAGCGTAACGAAATCTTCCAGATGGCTATGCTTGAGCCGAAAATCGCTATCCTTGACGAAACCGACTCAGGTCTTGACATTGATGCGCTTCGTATCGTGGCAAACGGTGTAAACAAACTACGTAGCAAAGACAACGCGGTTATTGTTATTACCCATTATCAGCGCCTTCTTGATTATATTGTACCTGATTACGTACACGTACTATACAAAGGTAAAATTGTAAAATCAGGCGGTAAAGAACTTGCCTTGGAGCTTGAAGAAAAAGGCTACGACTGGATTAAAGCGGAGAACGAAGCTTAGTCGTAAAGTCGAAGGTCTAAAGTCATAAAGTCTTAGGAATGGGTAAATTCAGTTCTTTTGAAGAAATTAATTCTTGGCAACGTGCCAGATTATTAAATAAAAAGATTTACCTAATTACCGATACCGATGCTTTTCGAAAAGATTTTGATTTAGCAAGACAAATCCGCAGATGCTCTGTTTCAATATCTTCTAATATTGCTGAAGGTTTTGAGCGCAATACGGATAAGGAGTTTATCCAGTTTCTGTACATAGCAAAAGGCTCAGCGGCTGAAGTAAGATCGCAGCTTTATCTGGCTTTAGATTTAAATTATATATCTCAGCAAACATTTAATGAACTGTTTGCCGAAGTAACCGAAATATCAAGACTGCTTGGCGGTTTTATAAAATATCTCAATAAATAAAGTTTGCTAAGGTCTTTATGACTTTAGACTTTAAAACTTTAGACTGTTATAATGGATTTAAAAGAAAAACTATTATCGTCTTTTATGGCGTTTGAGGAGCGTGTAGATGTAACCAGCAGCCTGCACGACATCCGTACCGAAGCCATTAAAAATTTTGAGGCGAAAGGCTTCCCTACAAAAAAGGAGGAGGCATGGAAATATACATCGTTAAATGCGGTGCTTAAGCACGATTTTACCGTGTTCCCTAAAAGCGAAGCGGCACTGGATTATGGCGATGTAAAAAAATACTTCCTGCACCAGATAGATACCTACAAACTGGTATTTATAGACGGTGCATTCAGCTCGTTCTTAAGCAGCACAACGCATGACGGCATAGACGTGTGCCTTATGAGCAGCGCGCTTAACAAGCCTAAGTATAAAGAAGTTATAGACAGCTACTTTAACAAAATAGCCAGTAAAGACGAAACACTTACATCATTAAACACGGCTTTTGCCAGCGAAGGTGCTTTTATCAACATACCAAAAAACAAGATAGCCGATAAACCTATCGAAATCATGTACCTGAGCACCGGCTCCGAAGCCGCGCTTATGGTACAGCCGCGTAACCTGGTTATTGTAGGCGAAAATGCACAGGTGCAAATCATAGAGCGCCACCAAAGCCTTAACAGCAATCCGGTGCTTACAAATAGCGTTACAGAGATCTTTGCCCAGGAATACGCCAATGTTGATTACTACAAGATTCAGAACGATGAGCAATCGGCAAACCTGGTAGACAACACCTATATCGCCCAAAAACGCAATAGCAACGCTTCTGTGCATACTTTTTCGTTTGGCGGTAACATTACCCGAAATAACCTGAATTTTTACCACCAGGGCGAGCGTATTGAAAGCACGCTTAAAGGTATTACCATTATAGGCGGTAAACAGCACGTAGACCACTACACTCTGGTACACCACGCTGAGCCAAACTGCGAAAGCCACCAAAACTATAAAGGTATTTTTGACGGTAACGCAACCGGGGTGTTTAACGGTAAAATTTACGTAGAGCGTGAGGCCCAGAAAACCGATGCGTTCCAGCAGAATAACAACATACTGATTAGCGAAAAGGCAACGATTAACGCAAAACCTCAGCTAGAGATTTTTGCAGATGACGTTAAGTGTTCACACGGTTGTACCATAGGCCAGCTAGATGACGACGCGTTATTTTACCTGCGCAGCCGTGGTATCCCGGTTAAAGAAGCCAAGGCACTGCTTATGTACGCGTTTAGCAACGAAGCCATAGACAGCATACGCATACCGGAGCTTAAACAGCGCATAACCAAACTCATTGCTACCAAACTGGGCGTAAGCATGGGTTTTGATTTATAAAAATTTATCCGTTTTTAAATAGTAGAAGACTGCCTCTCGGGGCAGTTTTTTGTTTTTATTTTGCCACTAATTACACGAATTTTCACAAATTCTATTTTGGACTTTTTGCTCTGTTTATGATTTTACTTCGAAAGCCAATTTGTCGAAATTAGCGTAATTCTTGGCAAAGCTCAAAAAACATTACCTTTGCACCCGCATGGAAACCAAACGCTATACCTACGGCAAGGCCGAAAAACTAAAAAGCCGCACACTTATCAGTGAGCTTTTTGTAGATGCCCAGTCGGTAAGTAAATACCCGTTGCGATTGGTGTACAAACCTTTAGAACCCGGTGAGGGTGTGATTACTCAGGTAGGCGTTTCGGTATCTAAGAAATACTTTAAGCGCGCACACGACCGTAACCTGTTTAAGCGCCACCTGCGAGAAGCCTACCGCCTTAACAAACATTTACTACTGGATACCGTAGACAAGCCGTACGCCATAATGTTTTTTTACCAAACCAAAGACCGCCTTACCCACGCCGAAGTCATGGAAAAAACGGTGCAGCTGTTTGAGAAGTTTCTGGTAAAGGAAGGGTTTGTAAATAAATCCGAATAGCATAATAATGCTTTACTTTTTAGCGTTTTACAGCTAAATTATACCAACCACCATGAAAAAAATAGTATGCACACTGCTTGTGGCATTGGCAATTAAGGCTGTAAGAAATCTGAAGATAACGAAAATGCCAGTGTGGATTACGAGGCCAAGCCAATAAAGCCTGGGCAGCTGTAAAATCCGATTTTAATGAGCTTACGGGTTTCTCCCTTGTGCTGCTTAATATTTGGCCGGTAATCGTTATATTCGTGGTGGCATACATTCTTTACAAACGAATGATTAGAAAAAAGAAACAAAATGTTTAAGAGATTTAAAAAGAAATACGTAGTTCCGGTCCTGGCTACAGGGCTGCTGTTTACGGGGGTAAGTTTTAGCTACCGCGATGATTTTTTTGAGATAGCCAAGCAGATAGAAATATTTACCACCCTGTACAAAACGGTAAATACCAACTACGTAGACGAAACCAACCCGGGCGAGCTGATGGATAAAGCCATTAAAAGCATGTTGGCCGACCTGGATCCGTATACCAATTATTTTAACGAAGCCGATGTGGCTAAGTTCAAAATAAACAATACCGGCGAATACACTGGCATCGGCGCTATGATAAGCCGTAAAGACGGTAAACT
This sequence comes from Flavobacterium sp. RNTU_13, assembly GCF_046614455.1. NCBI lineage: Bacteria > Pseudomonadati > Bacteroidota > Flavobacteriia > Flavobacteriales > Flavobacteriaceae > Flavobacterium > Flavobacterium sp. RNTU_13. The sequence continues at coordinate 787,292 of NZ_JBKJHB010000001.1, forward strand.
GATTGTTCAGGAGCCGTATAAAGACTATCCGGCAGATAAAGCAGGTTTGAAGGCGGGCGACGAAATTATTCAGATAGGCGATATTGCCCTGGCCGACTTTAAGGAGGATGCCAGCGAATTGCTTAAAGGCAGTAAGAATACCAAAATAAACATAAAATACCTACGCCAAGGCAAAACCTACACTACTGATTTGGTACTGAGTGAGGTAGATGTAAAAGCGGTACCGTTCTTCGGAATGGTTGACAAAACTACCGGATACATAGTGCTTTCGCAGTTTAATGCCAAAGCCAGCAGCGAAACCAAAGCGGCCCTGCTGGATCTTAAAGGGCAGGGGGCTACAAAAATAATTTTGGATCTGCGTGGCAATCCGGGTGGTTTATTAAACGAAGCCGTAAACATTTGCAGCCTGTTTGTAAAAGAAGGCGAGGTAATTGTTACTACTAAAAGTAAGAACGAAAAATATAACAATACTTATAAAACACGTACCGCGCCGGTAGATTTAGATATTCCTATTGCAGTGCTGGTAGACAGCAAAAGTGCTTCGGCTTCAGAAATTGTATCGGGTGCATTGCAGGATTTAGACCGTGCCGTGGTGGTAGGTAGCCGTAGTTTCGGCAAAGGACTGGTTCAGCGCCCTATAGACTTAACGTATGGCACACAAGTAAAGGTTACTATTTCGCGGTATTACACGCCTTCAGGCCGATGCATACAGGCGCTGGACTATACCCATAAAGATGCCGATGGTAAAGCCATACGTGTAGATGCTAAAAACTATAACACCTTTAAAACCCGCAACGGGCGCAGCGTACAGGATGGCGGCGGCATACAGCCCGACGTAGCACTGGAAGAAAGCAAACAAAGCCCTATAGCCGATGCAGTACTGCGTAAAGACGGTATTTTTAATTTCGCCACGCAGTACTACTACAAAAACCCTAACCTGGGCACTAAAATACCTGCTATAACAGATGCCGACTTTGAGGCGTTTAAAGCGTTTTTAAAGAAAGAAAAATTTGAGTTTGACACCGCTACAGAAAAAGCTGTAAAAGAGCTGCTGGTAACCGCTAAAAAGGAAAAAGTAGACGAAAGCATAAAGACAGAGTACGCAGCACTGCTTTCTGCGGTGCAAAAAAGCGAGGAAAAAGAACTGACAGCACACAAAGAGGAAATCAAACAACTGATTACCGATGAGCTTATAAAACGCTACCAGTACAAAGAAGGCCTGTACAAGTACTACCTTGCTAATAATACCGAGATTAAAAAAGCTACTGCCCTGCTGGCTAACCCTGCAGAGTACAATAAAATACTTAAGAAGTAATTTAATATCACAATCCCCTCATAAAGAGGGGATTTTTTATTGGAACAGCTTCCTAACCGTTTTGTATCATCTACAAAACCGCAACAGCCTATCATAACTTAAAAACATTCGCTATTTTCTATGTGTTTTTTTGCGGTAGAAAATTAAAAACACTACTTCTTTTAAAGCGTTTTATTTCGGTTTATAACTTTTTGATAACCAAATACGGTGTAGTATTGCACAGAGCGCAATTACACAGGTGTTTAGTGAATTAATAGATGGTTTTCAATACGCTGTGTTATAAAATCTGCTACATTTGTTTCTTCATAATTTCAAACAATAGTCGTGAGCTCAAGTCACAAACACTTAAACAGTGTAACGTTAGGAGGACTAATCGTTACCCTGGGTATCATTTACGGGGACATCGGTACTTCACCCCTCTATGTAATGAAGGCCATAGTAGGTTCGTCACCTATAGACAAAGAGGTACTGCTGGGTGCACTATCGTGTATCTTCTGGACCTTAACCTTGCAAACCACCCTAAAGTATGTAGTACTAACCCTACAGGCAGATAACAAAGGTGAAGGCGGAATTTTTTCGCTATACACCCTTGTAAAGCGCCTTAAAAAGAAAGGGCTTATTATCCCGGCTATTATTGGCGGTAGTGCGCTCCTTGCCGACGGTATCATCACCCCACCGGTATCGGTTTCCTCTGCTATAGAAGGGCTACGCATTTACAACCCTGAAATTAACACCGTGCCTATTGTTATAGGTATTTTATTTGTACTGTTCCTTATCCAAAAATTCGGAACCAGCCTTGTGGGTAAGTTCTTCGGTCCCATGATGTTGCTTTGGTTTGGTATGCTGGGTGTACTGGGTATTATACCCATGTTCCATAACCTGGAAGTGCTTAAAGCGCTTAACCCCTACTACGCCATACACCTGCTGAGCATACACCACGATGGTTTTTACGTACTCGGATTTGTATTCCTGTGTACCACGGGTGCCGAGGCGCTGTATAGCGATATGGGCCACTGCGGACGCAGCAACATACGCATAAGCTGGGGCTTTGTAAAGCTGATGCTTATCTTAAACTACTTTGGGCAGGGCGTTTACCTTATGGAACACGCTGGTAAAACCCTTAACGAGCTAAGCGGCAGCCCCGAAATTCCGGGGAACCCTTTTTACCTGCTTATGCCTCAATGGTTCCTGCCATTTGGTATTGCCATAGCTACCTCAGCGGCTATTATAGCCTCTCAGGCGCTGATAAGCGGTTCGTTTACGCTGATAAGCGAGGCCATGCGACTAAACTTCTGGCCGAAAGTTTCGGTAAAATTCCCTACAGAACTAAAGGGTCAAATCTATATACCGTCTATTAACTGGTTATTATTCTGGGGTTGTGTATTTATTACCCTGCACTTTAAAGAATCCAGCAACATGGAGGCGGCTTACGGCCTTGCCATTGTACTGTGTATGATTATGACCACCATATTACTGGGGTACTACATGGTTATGAAGCGCTATAATAAACTCTTTATACTGGGTACGGTATTAGTGTATTTCAGTATAGAGGTTTCGTTCCTTATAGCTAACATGAGTAAATTCCACCACGGCGGTTATGTATCTGTAGGTATAGCGGGCTTACTGGCTTTTGTAATGTTTGTATGGTACAAAGCCAAGGAAATCAGGAGCGAATACACCGAGTTTACTAAAATAGACAACTATAAAACGGTACTGGCAGAGCTAAGCCATGACGATTCTATTCCTAAATACGCCACCCACCTGGTATACATGACTAATGCGGGTATAAGCGACGAGATAGAATCGAAAATTATATACTCTATATTGCAAAAAAGGCCAAAACGCGCTGATATTTACTGGTTTGTACACGTTAATGTGGTAGATGAGCCGTACACTATGGAGTACCGCGTACGCGAAATTGTACAGGATGATGTTATCCGGGTAGATTTTTACCTGGGCTTTAGGGTTCAACCGCGTATTAACCTGATGTTTAAGCAGGTAGTTCGCGATCTTGTTAAGCGTGGTGAGGTAGATATTACCAGCCGCTACGAATCATTGAGCAGAAATAATGTAATAGGCGACTTTAAGTTTGTAATCATAGAAAAATTCCTGAGCTATGATAATGAGCTGCCTTGGTTTGAGCGTATTATCCTGGATATCTACTTTGTACTGAAAAAAGTGAGCCTTTCTGAAGGCAGGGCGTTCGGATTAGACAGCAGCTCGGTTAAGGTAGAAAAGTTTCCTATCGTAATTCATCCGCCCGAAGATATAAGCCTGGTCCGCATAGACGAGTAGAACCAATAACACACACCTTATATGCTGAAAAAACTCTTTTTTTTATTGCTGCTTGTCGGCTCAGGCACCCGTGTGCTAGCACAGGAAGAAACTGTGTACTCGGTGTATTTTGAATTTGATAAGTTTAACCTGGACGAAAAACAGGGATCTAACGTTGTGGCATTTGTAAAAGGAATAGACACCACACGTATAGAAACCATTCAGATTTTTGGCTATTGCGATGACCGCGGTAAAGACAGTTACAACATGAAGCTGAGCAAAAACCGCGCTAATACCATAAAGACAAAGCTGATGTCTCAGGGGGTAAAAAATAAAATCATTATTACCATAGAAGGCAAAGGGCGTATAATGCTCGATGAGGATATGGATAATAAAAGCGAGGCACGCTCTAAAAACCGACGTGTAGACGTGGTGGTTAACTTTAAGCCCGCCCCGCCCCCGGCACTGGAACCCGGCATGTATAATGCCGTTAAGGAAAAAATGATAGCCGGGGACCGTGTATACCTGGAAAAAATTTTATTTGAAAAAGGAAGTAGTATACTCACCATGAGTTCGCGCACGGAGCTGGACAAAGTGGCCAAAATACTTAAAAAGTATAAGAAGCTGGAGTTTGAAATTCAGGGGCATATATGCTGTACCCCTACCTTTCAGCGCGAGGCCATAGACCGTGGCACCCGGAAGCGGGAGCTAAGCGTAAACAGGGCAAAGTCAGTATTTAACTACCTAAAAAACAAGGGTATCGACGTAAAACGAATGACTTACAAGGGCTACGGAAATACAAAGCCACTAGGCAAAGGGCCTGAGTATGACAGGCGTGTAGAACTTGTAATAACCAAAGCATAACAAAAGTAAATCCGGGCTGTGTCCCGGATTTTTTTATAGTACAATAATTTCATAGATTGATTCGTTTTACAAAATGTAAAGTTTATTTTACTTTATGAAAAAATATTTTTACATTTGAATAAACCAAAAATTCAATCATTATGAAAACAACGTACTTATTTCCGTACCGCTACAAGTGGGTAAGCGGCATTATGCTAGGCATATCAATGATATTGTTTGCGCTGTCATGGGCAGGCGATAAATACAAACCGTTTGAAATAGTTGTAGACGTATTTGCAATCAGGGGCAAAAAGGGATTCTTATTTGGCCCAAGCTCATGGTTTGTGTGGGTAACAAATGACATATCAGACGAAATTTTCTTTACCCTTACCATTATCTCGGGGCTTGTATTTGCCTTCAGCAAAGAAAAAACCGAGGATGAAATGGTAGCTTCTATACGGCTTAACAGTCTGGTAAGGGCTACGGTAAGCAACTACCTGATTTTGCTGTTTCTGTATCTTACGGTGTACGACGCCCCATTTTTAAGTATTCTTAACGTAGCTATGTTCTCGCAGTTGTTTATTTTTATCCTCTTATTCCGCGTAAGCATGTATCGTTTTAATAAATCAGCGCAATATGAAGAATAATATAAAAGTACAGCGCGCCATACACAACCTTACCCAAGCCGAACTTGCCGAAAAAATAGGCGTAAGCCGCCAAACCATAAACGCTATGGAGGCCGGTAAGTACGTACCCAGTACGGTACTGGCGCTTAAGCTGTCGGCGCTGTTTTCGGTGGGTGTAAATGATATTTTTACGCTGGAAGAAGGCGAATAATAATTGTACCTTAGCAGTGAAAATTAAAGTTATGCAGCAGGCATTTTTACAAACACCTTTGGGAACTGCCATTATTGAAGGCGATGAAAACGGCGTTAGCCGGATTAGCATTACCGATGGCGATGGCAATGCAACAGAAAACCATGACAAAACACCTTATGTTTTAGCGGAAGCTGTAAACCAGCTGAAAGCTTACTTTGATGGAAAACTTAACACCTTTAGTTTTAAGCTAAACCCAGAAGGTACCGATTTCCAGAAACGAGTTTGGGATGCGCTGCTTAAAATCCCGTATGGTAAAACCACGTCGTACCAGGAACTGTCTGTACAACTGGGCGATGTTAAGGCCATACGTGCGGTGGCATCGGCTAACGGTAAAAACCCTTTGTGGATTGTGGTGCCGTGCCACCGGGTAATAGGCTCAGACGGGTCGCTTACGGGCTACGCAGGCGGGCTGTGGCGAAAGAAATGGTTGCTGGAGCACGAAACCCCGCCTGTACAGCAAAGCCTGTTTTAAACGGCTTTATTTTGCGTGAAACTGATTTATGAAACAGTTATAAAAAACTGATAAATGTCAGCTGTTGAACCACACAAAGCCGTAATTTTATACTACGATTTTCATCTGAAAATTAGCAATTGTTATTTCAAACTTCTTAACAGAAAAAACTATGGCACTTACACCGCCCTTTAACCTGCATAAATGGATAGATGATAACCGCCACCTGCTTAAACCGCCTGTGGGTAACAAAAATATATATCCGCTGTCTGACGACTATATTGTTATGGTAGTTGCAGGGCCTAATGCACGTAAAGACTATCATTATAACGAAACCGAAGAACTGTTTTATCAGCTGGAAGGCAGTATAAAAGTTGTGGTTCAGGACGACGGTCAGCGAAAGGAAATGGAACTGCACGCCGGAGATATGTACCTGCACCCGGCTAAGGTGCCGCACAGCCCCGTACGCAGCGAAGGGTCTATCGGCCTGGTTATAGAGCGCATCCGTGCAGGACGAGGGTTTACAGATGGATTGCTTTGGCACTGCGAAAACTGCAACCACAAACTTTATGAAGTGTATTTTGAACTACACAACATAGAAAAAGACTTCCTGCCCCACTTTAAGCATTTTTATAATTCGGAAGAGTTGCGCACCTGCAAAAGCTGTGGCCACGTACTCCCTGCCGACCCGCGTTTTGTAGCTAAGGAAGAGTAATGTCTGCCCAAAAGAATCTCATCTGCCCGGTATCTTAATAGAAACCGGGCAGATTTTTTTTAGCTATCTTTGGGAAAACTAAAACCATGAAAACCAAAGCGTTTTTATTAACCGCATGTACCCTTATTGCACTCACTGTTAGCGGTATTATATTTATACATTTTACAAACGACCACGCAGAATGCGAAACCGTTAAGGAATACTCTGTAACCCCCAAAGGCGAAAAAATTACTACCACAAAGCATATATGCCGGGAGCGGTTTGCTATTTAAACTGTATAATTCACAAAATAATAACCTTAAGAAGTCCTTAATATTCAAAAATGCAGGCCATTGTGGCACTGTAATTGGTTACCTTTGCAAAAAATTTGTTCGCACACCTATGGACGACGACAGTCATACGAAAGTATTAATCGTTCAGGGATAGCCGGTATGCGCTTTCCCTGAACATAAATCACGGGAAAACGCTATCATGGTAACTTTTTACACCACAAATCAGCACGGCCTTGCCGTAACAGCCACTGCTACAAACGCGCTATGGATAAGCGCCGTTAACCCTACCCAAGCAGAGCAACACTACCTTTTGAACGAACTTAACGTTCCGGAGGCATTTTACAACGACATTGAAGATATAGATGAACGCCCCCGTATAGAATACGAAGACGGCTGGTACCTGATTATACTTCGCGTACCGGTAAAACACAACAGCGAACGCCTACCCTACACCACCGCGCCTATGGGTATAGTATTTAAAGAAGGTATTTTTGTATCTATCTGCTTCAGCCAAAATGAGCTCATCCCTGATTTTATTCAGTACTCACAGCGTAAGCGTATACTGCCGGTAAACCATTTTGATTTGGTACTAAGGCTGTTGCTTTCCAGCAGCATTTGGTTCCAAAAATACCTTAAGCAAATTAACCAGCTAATAAAACACGCCGAAGACAACCTGGAAAAATCCATCCGAAACGAAGACTTGCAGGCACTATTGCAAATAGAAAAATGCCTGGTGTATTTTATTACCTCTATTAAGGGTAACGAAATGCTATTTTACCGCCTGCGCAACCTTAAGGAACACCGCGATACTTACGACGCCGACCTGATTGAAGACGTGGAAATAGAGCTGCGCCAGGCCCAGGACACTACAAATATTTACAGCGATATCCTTACCGGTACTATGGATGCGTATGCCAGTGTGATTTCTAATAACCTCAACGTGATTATGAAACGGCTTACGTCTATATCCATCATACTCATGATCCCTACGCTCGTTGCCAGTTTTTATGGCATGAACGTACCAAACGAGTTGCAAAACACACCATACGGTTTATGGCTCATTGCCCTGGCTTCGTTTATACTGTCTGTAGCCGGAGTGTTGTTGTTTAAAAAGAAAAATCTTTTTTAATATATCAATTTGAAAATTTAACAGTGTATCAATTTTTTAATGTAACAATTTATGGGAGCGCATATCCGGTCCAGCAAATTGGTAAATTGTTACATTAAAAAATTGATACACTTCCAAAAAGATTATTTTCTTACATTTGTAAAAAAATCAGGTATGATTTCTAAACGAATAGGCGAATTTATAGAAGCGGTAGGGCTAAGCTACTACGCTTTTGAAAACAGCATCGGCGCCAGCCGTGGCGCTATTAGCAAGGCCGTAAAAGACGAAAAAAGCATAGGCAGTAACGTTATAGAACGCATTATAAGCACGTATCCGCAACTAAGCCCTAACTGGCTGGTTACCGGAAATGGTGATATGCTGCTTTCTGAGAGTGAAATGCCTTCGGGGGTTACTACGTTTCGTCTGAAGACAGATGTTACCGTAGAGAGCCAAAAAATACCCTTATACGACCTGGAAGCCGTGGCCGGTATAGTGCCGCTGTTTGGCAGCGCAGGTAAAACGAAGCCCGAGGATTATATATCGGTACCGCACCTGCCTAAATGCGACGGCGCAGTCTATGTAACCGGCGATAGTATGCGCCCCATACTAAACAGTGGCGATATAGTAATGTACAAGATTCTGGACGATGTAAAGAACAGTATTTTTTATGGCGAAATGTACCTTCTTGGCCTTGATATGGGCGGTGATGAGTACATTACCGTAAAGTACATTCACCGCAGCGATGAGCCGGAACACATAAAGCTGGTAAGCGAAAACCCAAAACACCAGCCTAAAGACGTGCCTATGGAATCTATCCGTGCGCTGGCCCTGGTTAAAGGCAGCATACGCATTAATGCTATGTTTTAAGGCAACTACTTAAAATAAAATATTTTACAGGCAATTTGCAAAATACTATTGGCGTTCTGCTGAGTATATGTAAATTGCCTGTAGTCTTTTTATAACCAACCAATTATGAAAAATCCTTACTTGTATTTATGGGCTGTGAGTATTGTATGCCTTATTTTACTATTTTTCAATAACTCACCCGACAGCACATTTGATATAAACGTGCATGACACTTATTATGTAGTTGCACATCAATACGTTTATATACTTCCGGCAATACTATATTTTATAATAGGATTACCATATTTGCTACCGGTTATATTGAAGAAAAAGTTATTAGTTTGGCCGACACATTTACATGTTTGGGGGAGTATTTTATTTTTCTTGTATGTGGTTAGTTTAATATATATAATGGCATTCTCTTCTCTGCCTCAGCGTTATTACAAAAATTGGGCAATACCTGATGAATTCCCACTACTATCATCAGTACCAATAGCTTTTTTATTTTTTGTATTATTTCAGGTAGTTGCATTGGTAAACTGCACTGTAGCATTGATACGAAGAAAATAACACTTTAAATTGTCTTGTGCATACGTATATGCGGGATATCATCTTCTAAATATCCCTCGCCATCTTGTACAAAACCATGGCTTTCGTAGAATTTTTTAAGGTACAGTTGTGCCGATATGGTAATGGTTTTGTTACCAAAGTTATCGTAGATGCCCTGTATTGCGGTACGCATCAGTTCATGGCCCCATTTACGGTCGCGATAATCGGCATCTATAACCACACGGCCTATTGAAGGATTGTCGAAATAATATCCGGCATTAAACAAACGGGCGTAGACCACTATTTTGCCGTCAAACTTACCCAATACGTGTAATGCCTTGGCATCTTTACCATCAATATCCGGATATACGCAATTTTGTTCTACTACAAACACGTTTGCACGTAATTGCAGGGCTTCATATAGTTCAGAAGTAGAAAGTTCGTTAAAACGCTTTATTTCGAATTGTAGTGTCATATAAATTTTGCCGATCGTATTATGGCTTCAAGTTCTAAAAGTAAATCCCGCTTAGGCGACGATGGGCTGTAAATAAACCCTTCAATAACCAGGTAGCAGTTGTTTTTGGTATCGCGAATGCAGAAATTAATAAACGGCCCGTTCATAAAGTCGTTTTTCATTTCCCAGTTGCCCCTCGTTTCCAGGGCATGGTGGTCTTTAAAACCGGTCATAAACAACGACGGCGCATAAGACTGCTCTGTAATCATATACGTATCGGCTATGCGACCGTGAATGTATAACCCGCCTACCGAATCGCGCATGTGAACGATGTTGTTTACCAGGTCGCGGTTCTTTTCCACCGTTTCCACAGGCACCCGGTAAAGCAACAGGCTGGTATTACCGCCCTGTATCTCCTTTTTAAGCCACAGGAAATTTTGGGTTTTAATAGCAGTACGGTACGTAACAGGGATTTTAAGGCTAAGCCCAAAGTTATTTTTTATGTAAGTACTGTCGCGCAGGCCGGTTTCTATATTCTGTTTTTGGCAAATGGCCATTTCGCTCTGGTGGATGGTACGTATTACATCATCCGAATACATTTGTATAGCTTTCTGCAGCTCGGCGGTATTTTTACCGGTAATGTAAAATATGTTTTGGGGCTTGCTGTACGCGTCTTTTTTGTACTGATAGTCCAGTGATTTACCGGCACCTTTTTCTACAAAAATTACATTGCGCCCGCGCTTAATATCTACGTCAAAGGTTTGTTCATGGTACTGGTTCAGCGTAAAGATAGGTTCTTCCTGCACCAGCCCCTCTACAGGCGATGCAAATTTTTTCCTAAGGCTGTCGCCCACGCTGCCGTTCCACAATACATCGCTTATAATGATGTTTACCTCATTTACCTGCCCTTCAGACTGACGTTTGAGGCTATCGTCTTTACAAGAAAAAAAAGTGCAGCAAATAAGTAACGCTACGGCTACTCTTTGCTGCACTTTTGTAATACGTTTTATGTAAAGGGTCATTAAATATAAACTAGTTATCCCCTATTTTCAGTTTCATTCCGGGCTGTATGCTCTCGTCTTTAATTTCGTTCCAGGTTTTAAGGTTCTCCACCGTTACACCCGGGTGCTTTTTAGCAATACTAAATAACGAATCTCCCTTTTGTACCACATACAGGCGGGCTTCTTCATACGTAGTATCGCGCCTTCTTGGCTGAGCCGATGCTGCTACAGCAGGCTTGTCTTCCTTAACCGGCGAAGTATTAGTATCACAATCGGCAGCAGCTACAGCGTTGTCTGGCTGATTATCAGATTTATTAGCAGATTTAGACGAACCTACGCTCTTGCCTTTAGATTGCTTGGTAGTATCTACGACAGCTATTGCAGTTTCCGGTTGTTCCTCTGCAATAATGCGCTCTTTAGTAACCGTGGTTTTTTGTATTTTCAGCTTTTGTCCAGATCGTATGTTAGCGCCTTTAATGTGGTTCCACTTTCTTAGGTCGGCTATGCTTACGTCATACTTTTCAGCTATTTCGCCAAGGTTATCACCACTCTTTACAATGTAGGTTTTAGTAATAACATTGGTTTTCTTCTGGTATTTAGACTTATGCCTTGTGGTATTCCTTACAATTGCAGTACTGTCTTTATCCGGGCGGCCTATCCAGTATGGCCTTTCACGCTTTGTAGCTTCATGATCTATGTAGGCATAAATCGCACTTTCGTTAGACGCAAATAAACCAATTTTATCTTTCGGCAACCTCAGGTAATGCGGCTTTTGCGCGTTAAACGGAATTACATCCAGCTTATAAATCGGGTTAAGGAATTGCAGTTGCTTTACAGGAACATCGAGCAGGCTGGCAATTTGTTTAAACGACATTTGGCGTTTAACCATTACCGTATCAGTTTCAAAGTAAGTAAGCGGCGCTTTTTTACCCTGTAAACCATGCTCTTTGGCATGTTCATAAATGTACATTGTAGCCAGGAAAGCAGGGTTGTATGCCTGGGTTTCCTTCGGTAAATTACGGCGTATGTTCCAGTAGCTTTTATAATCACCGCTACGGCGGATGGCTTTAGTTACATTACCCGGGCCGGCGTTGTATGAGGCCAATACCAAATCCCAGTCGCCAAAAATATTATAAAGGCTAAGCAGGTACTGGCAGGCAGCCTCGGTAGCTTTAAGAGGGTCGCAACGCTCATCTACATAGCTGTTTACTTCCAGGTTAAACTGCTTACCCGTAGGGTACATAAACTGCCACAGCCCTGTAGCACCTACCGGGCTCTTTGCCCTTGGGTTCAGTGCACTTTCTACAATGGCCAGGTATTTAAGCTCCAGCGGTACATTGTACTTAGCAAGATATTCTTCAAACATCGGGAAATAGTACTCGCTTATCGCCATAAGCCTCTCGTAGCTTTTCGGGCGGTTTTTCAGGTACGATTTTATAATGTTTTCTAATCCCTTGCTGTATTCAATGTTAAACGGAGAACGGTCATCCATCTTAGCAAGCCTGCTTTTAAGAAGCTCAGTGCTAAGCTGTTTGTACTCTACATCAACATCCGGGTTAATATTTTTAAGGTCGAACTGCATGTCTTTAAACAGGTCCTCATTGGCTAGCTCTCCCATCCAAAGGCTGTCTATACACGCCATTTCATGATTACGTACAAACGATGCTTTTACAGAATCAAGGAACGATAGTTTTATTTCCGGTCTTGGTGTTATCTCCGTATGAGCCGTTTCCTGGGCAAAAAGGCCCGCCGAAAACAGCGCAAACATTAACGACAATGTTGTTTTTTTCCTCATAATTTACTTCCTCACATAATAAATTACCAGATGCCGCCGTAGCGGCACCATTCTGAGTATAACTCAGATTTTAATTTTATATTGTATACTTTAACTTATTCAAGTATAGCAGCTATACCCGGCAGGGTACGGCCTTCAAGCATTTCCAGCATGGCACCGCCACCTGTAGAAACGTAGCTCATTTTTGGCTCCAGGCCAAATTGTTTTACTGCAGCCACAGAGTCGCCACCACCTACAAGAGAGAACGCGCCTTTTTGCGTAGCCTCAGCAATAAATTCGCCAAGGGTAATGGTACCGTTTGCAAATTTCTCCATTTCAAACACCCCGATAGGGCCGTTCCAAAGGATGGTTTTGCTGGCAAGGATAACCTCTTTAAAGTTTTCCAGGGTTTTTGGCCCGGCATCAAGGCCCTGCCATCCGTCCGGGATTTCGTTTACGTTTACAATCTGCGTGTTAGCGTTAGGGCTAAAATCATCGGCAGCAACCACATCTACAGGTATGTGTACCTGTACATTGTGCTCCTTAGCCTTAGCCAAAATTTCGTGTGCCAGATCCAGCTTATCAAGCTCGCAAATAGAGTTACCTACATTTCCGCCAAGAGCTTTAATGAAGGTATACGTCATACCGCCACCCACAATCAGGTGGTCTATTTTATCCAGAATGTTCTCAATTACCGTAATTTTAGTAGAAACCTTGCTACCGCCAAGGATAGCCGTTACAGGCTTTTCGCTGTTTTTAAGTACTTTGTCCAGGCTTTCTATTTCCTTAGCAAGAAGTAAACCAAATACTTTAGCCTCAGGGAAAAACTTAGCAATAATAGTTGTAGAAGCGTGCGCACGGTGAGCGGTACCAAAAGCATCGTTTACATATACATCGCCCAGTTTAGCCAGTTTACCTGCAAAAGTCTCATCACCCGCTTCTTCCTCTGCATAAAAACGTAGGTTTTCAAGAAGCAGTACTTCACCCGGTTTAAGATCTGCCGCTGCGGCTTCGGCTACATCGCCTATGCAGTCTTCAGCAAATTTTACTTCTTTACCAAGCACCTCACTTACCTTAGCCACAATGTGCTTAAGCGAGTATTTTTCCTCTTTGCCTTTCGGGCGGCCCAGGTGGCTCATAAGGATAACGCTTCCGCCGTCTTCTAAAATCTTATCTATAGTAGGCTTTGCAGCCACAATGCGGGTATCGTCGGTTACATTAAAGTGCTCATCAAGAGGCACATTAAAATCTACGCGGATCACCGCTTTCTTGTCTTTAAAATTGATGTCGGCAAGCGTTTTCATAAGGTGTCTAAAGTTTTTTGTATTTGTATGGTAAAATGCAAATATAGCCCTTTATGTTAATAATTAGCCAATTTATTGTTCATAAACATTTTTGCAATCTTAATAACAAACTGATTTACAAACAAATATATTAGTGTTAAAGTTGGCTTTTTTACATGAAACCGAAATAATTTGTAATGAGATTGATAGTGGTATTTTTAAAGAAAACGATTGCGTAAAATAAAAGCTAAAATGTTTATAAAGAAGATTTTTGTTAAATTAAGTAAGAAGTTTAATTGCGGAGATTTACAATCGACAAACCTAAAAAACAGAATCACGTCCGTATGTCGTTGCGAGGAGGCACGACGAAGCAATCCAATATTTTATGCTACAAGTTGGTTATAAGACTGCCCCGCTCCGCTCGCAGTGACCCCGCGTGAAGAAAGCAGTCACAGCCTCAGCCAGAAAAAACTAAGCTACTAAGAAGCTCAGAAACTAAGTAAACTTCCCCTATCTTTGCCCCATGCTTTTCTCACAAATCTTAGGGCAGGACCACATAAAAAGCCACCTTGCTACCAGTGCCGACAGTGGCCGCATACCCCACGCGCAGCTCTTTATAGGGCCCGAGGGCAGCGGTACGCTTCCGCTTGCAATAGCCTATGCGCAGTACATACTGTGCAGCAATACCGGCGGCGAAAACCAGGGCGGTAACGCGGCGTGCAACCTTAAGTTTGAGCATTTTGCCCACCCTGATTTGCATTTTGTGTTTCCGGTGGCTACAAACAGCGACGTGAAAAGCCACCCGGTAAGTGCTAACTTCCTGAAGCAATGGCGCGAGTTTATTACCGAAACCCCGTATGCAGGGCTTTTTGACTGGTATAAGAAAATTGACATTGCCAACAAGCAGGGCCAGATAGGCGTAGACGAAGCTACTGAGATTATGAAGGCGCTTTCGTTAAAGGCCTACGAGGGCGGTTATAAAGTAATGATTATTTGGATGGCCGATAAAATGAATACCGCCACCGCAAATAAACTCCTGAAACTGCTGGAAGAACCGCCACAAAAAACCGTTTTTATACTAATAGCCGAAAGCCAGGACGATATACTGCAAACCATACTGAGCCGCTGCCAGGTACTGCAGTTTAACGCCCTGCCAGAAAAGGTAATTGCCGATGCGCTTGTTTCACGTGAAAACACCTCCCCTAACGCTGCCATGAAACTGGCACACCAAGCGCAGGGTAACTATAACAAAGCCCTGCACTTACTGCACAAAACCGAAGACGAGTTTCCGTTTGAAGAATGGTTTATCATGTGGGTACGTGCAGCTTTTAGAGCTAAAGGAAACGCCGCAGCAATACACGACCTGATTAGCTGGAGCGAGCAAATAGCAGGTATAGGCCGCGAAGCACAAAAGCAATTCCTGAATTATTGTATAGATATGTTTCGCCAGGCAATGCTGCTCAATTACGGAGCCAAACCGCTGGTATACATGGAGCCAACGGTAGATAACTTTAAGCTGGAAAAATTTGCACCGTTTGTAAACGGCACTAACATAGTGGAAATTTTTAAGGAACTGAGTGACGCCCTGTACCACATAGAGCGCAATGGTAATGCCAAAATTATCCTTACTGACCTGTCTATAAAACTTACACGCCTTATCCACAGAAAGTAGCGCAGTATGCCTTTACTGCAAGTGCTTTGTAGGAATATTTTTAGCAAACCATAAAACTTAATATGCTGCAAAGCAAAGTTTTACTATTTTTGAACCCTAACGAATAACAAACACAACAAACAAATATGGAAACACATTTACAAACTGCCGTACTGATTACCCTGGCTTTTTTTGCCATAACGTTTATACAATCAGGCTACGATAAAATAATGGACTGGCAGGGGAATGTAGGTTGGCTTAAGAGCCACTTTGCCAATACGGTAATTAAAAATTCGGTACCGGCGGCACTGGGCTTAGTGCTTGTTTTAGAAATACTTGCAGGGGCATTTTCAGTGATAGGTATGGTAAAAATATGGATGGGCGAAGGCACTGAGTTTGCCGCGTATGCCGGTATACTTAGCGCTGTTACGCTACTGATATTACTACTGGGCCAGCGCCTTGCCAAAGACTACGACGGTGCCCGCACCATAGTGATTTATTTTGTACCGGCCATATTGCTACTAAGCTGGCTGTAATTCTCACATCACAAAAAATATAATCCCCTGATACGCTTTTGCATCAGGGGATTTTTTATACTAAAATCAGTTTACTGAATACTCGCCTGGTATAACCGTAGCTCTCCGTAGGTAAAGGCGTCGCCCACCTTTTCTTTAAGTGGCCCCAGGGCGGTATCGGTATACCCTTCAAAAACGGTCGCTAAAGCGTTTATTTTATCTTCCGGCAATACATCGGTCAGTTTTATCTTTCCGGCTTGTATAAGGCCCGCAAAATGGCTCTGTACGGTAGTTTCGGTAAGTTTGCGTACCTGTGCGATTTCTTTTATGCTAAGGCGCTGCTGCCAAAGTTCGTACGTTTCATCAAGCGTGGATTTTTTCTTTTCGGTCTTTTTCTTCTTTGGCAGGTAACGCTCGTCGTCAAAATCATCATCGTCTTCCTCTACGAGCGCAACTGGGTTCTGCTTCATAATTTCCTGAAGAGCAGCAATTTTATCAGCCTTATAACTCGCTATTTCAGGGGTAGTTAGGCTTTCCTTGTCTATGCTTTCGCCTGCGGCAAGCACATCGGCAAGGCGGCGCGCTTTTAGCATTCTAAGCACGGCATTCGTCTGTGCCTGTTCCAGTTCGGTGAGTTCTTCAAAAAAAGCCTTATTTCTCCTGAGCCTTCTTACCTCCAGCATTTTACTGTAAAGGCTGGTAGCAATGCTGTCCATAGTAGGATAAAAATAATGCACCGCTGCCGTAATGCGTTCCTGTACAAAATGCACATCTACTTCCTCTTGCGCAAAAATACGCTCCAACTGGTTCAGGAATTTTGCCGACGCATCGAGCAGGCTGTGTATGCGGTCTTCCTGCTGGCGTGCCCATTGCGTATGCGGCTTTTTAACCGACTTTTCGCCCTCGTGGTTGTAGCTTACCTTGTGCTGCTGCCAGCTTTTGGCCAGTGCCCCCCAGGAAAAACTGTCTTTAAAATATCCCAGGGCAAACTGTAACGTTTCCCTGCGTAACGAAGCCGCAAGCTCATCTTCCTCTGCCCTGCCCTCTGCATACTGCATTACGTCTTCGTCATTGCTTATGCCATTCATACGCATTGGAGAAAGCAAAATAAGCCCTTCTAACGAACGTAAACGCGAAAGAGCCACATAGGCCTGCCCAGGCATAAAAACATGGCTTACATCAAGCACAGCTTTGTCAAATGTAAGCCCCTGGCTCTTGTGCACGGTAATAGCCCATGCCAAACGCAACGGATAGTGTACAAACGTACCAAGCACTTCTTCTTTTACCTCTTTGGTATTTTCGTCTATTGTGTAGCGTACGTTTTCCCATTCGTATTTTTCTACGGCAATGGTTTTATTGTCATCAGGGAAACGCACAAGTATTTCGCTGTCTGTAAGCGACTTTACTATGCCTATCTTGCCGTTAAAGTATCGTTTTTCCGGCGAAAGGTCGTTTTTAATAAACATTACCTGTGCCCCTACCTTAAGCTTAAGCAATTGTTCTACGGGGAAAATCTTCTCAGGGAAATCGCCCACTATCTCAGGCAGGTAGCTGTACTCCCTGCCGTCCAGGTCTTCCAGTGCCTGGGCGTTCATAGTGTCCGCCTTGGCGTTGTGGGTAGTCAGCGTTATGTAGCCCGGGTTGTTTTTTAAATCAAATGCCGGATTTACGAACTCATTCAATACCGCAAGATCCTGGTTTGTAATCAGGTTGTTGCGCAAATTGTTTAATACGCCTATAAAACGCGCATCGCTTTGGCGGTAAATTTTATCAAGCTCTATATACAGCGGCGGGTTTTCCTGTACTACATGACTGTGGAAGAAATATTTACCACGGTAAAAATGCTGCAATACAAACCATTCTTCATTTTTTACCACTGGCGGTAATTGTAGTAAATCTCCTATAAAAAGGACTTGCACTCCGCCATACGGAGTATTTCTTTGACGTATGCTGCGCAAAGCATAGTCTATAGCATCCAGTAAATCGGCCCGTAGCATACTTACTTCGTCTATAACCAGCAGTTCCATGTTTTGGATAACCGCTTTCTTTTCGCCGCGCATGGTAAAGTGCCGCTTTAGAGACGTTTTGTTTTCGAACCTTACGCTATCTGAAATAAAATCCTGATTGTACGTAGGCAAAAAACCTGCAAAGGGTAACTGAAACATACTGTGTATGGTAACGCCGCCAGCATTTAAGGCCGCAATACCCGTAGGCGCAACAACGACTACATTTTTCTGAGTAGTGCGTATAATTTCTTTTAGCAGCGTGGTTTTACCCGTGCCGGCCTTGCCCGTAAGAAAGATGCAACGGTTAGTTTGGTTAATAAAACGCAGCGCGTACTCGGCTGTAGCAGAACGGTTTTGCATGCAGATTGGTTTATAAAACGAAAATAGTCAAATTTATAAGAAAATATTCTAAATATCTTAAATAAATTTAAGATGTTTTGTACCGGCAAAGTTATGGAAATTGAATGCGCCTAAGTAAATATTTACAAACAAAAAGGGGCGCACTGTATATACAGGCACCCCTTTGTTATGTATTAGAAAAACCGACTACTTTTTCTCTGCAGTGGTTGTTTCTTCAGCTTTTCCAGATGATTTGTAGGTAGCATTAACCTCCTTAATTATCTCATTTGTAATATCATAGCTGTCTTTAGCATAAATTACGTTAGAGGCATCTACAGTACCGAAAATATAATCATAACCTTTCTTTTTACCATATGCCTTAATAAATTTTTGCATACGGCTAAGAATTGAGTCATGCTTAGTACCTTCTTCCTTACTGAATTTTTCCTGTAATTGTTGGTATTTTCCGGTAAGTTCCTGTTGCCTTTGCTGTAATTGTTGGGCCTTCATTTGTGCCCATTGCATACCCTTTGCTTTCGCTTCGCCCTCAAGTGCAGCAGCTTCTAATCTTAGTTGCTGATCGTCTTTTTGCATATCGCGTTTAAGTTCATCTTCCTTAACTTTTGCTTTGTCTTCCCAAGCTTTAAGCTCATCAGATTTTTCAAAAAGTTTAGAGGTATCAACGTATGCAGTCTTTAGTCCGTTAACCGGAGCAGCACCTTCTTTGTTACAAGCAACAAGAGATAAAACTGCGCCAACTATTACAAGTGATTTTTTCATTTCCTGAAATTAGAGGTTTAAAAATTTTGGTAAAAATAATAATTCCAAAGTATACACCAAAAATAGGGTGTTTTTTTAGATTTTCTTTAGTATAAGTTTTACTTATCGTTATTTTAAAAACATATAGACTCAATCAATTAAAAACGGATTAAAATAAAGCGATTTAAGCCATCTTTAAAAATTACAAACCTAAACGTATATTAAAAGGTATAAAAGTTAATTTAAAGCCTTTATTTTAATTTTTAGCGTTCTTTAGCACGTAAATATGCGACGAATATTCAAAATTACGGCTAGCTTTTAAGTTTGACACCAAACCACGCCAAAATCCTGCGATAAATTTCATTTTTCCCGTTTTATATTTTTCAGACAAGAGGCTTACATAAAAACTGTCAAATTTCATCGGAAGAATTTCCACAAGATCTATTCCCTGTCCGCCAAATAACTTTTTAATGGACGTTTTACTGAAATGCCAAAGATGCCTTGGAACATCATAGGCTGCCCAATACGCACCATAGTATATTGCGTCGTGTGATTTATAATTAGGCACCGCTATAACCAGTACACCATCGGGTTTTACAATCCTCTTCAGTTCTGTAATCTGTGCTTCAACATCGGGAACGTGCTCCAGTACGTGCCACATGGTAACCACATCCATACTATGCGAAGGAATATCCTGTAAAGCATCTGCAAGGCGCACACCTTTAGCCTTTGCAATTTTTCTGGCTTTTTCACTAGGCTCTATTCCCGTGATTTCCCACCCGTTCTGTTGCGCTACCACCAGGAAATCACCTGTCCCCGCCCCGATATCAAGCAACTTGCCTTTACCGGGCTTAAATCCCTGTACGAGGCTAATTTTATCACGTAATGCTTTTTGCTTAACGGTATGATATAATTTTTCAAACAACGATCGTTTTCCGTCGGTATGCGAAATATAATCGTCACTTTCATAATAACGGCCTAAATCGCCTAACGCAGGCTGCGGATGTGTTTTTAAGAGTCCGGTATCAGCATCTAACAAAAGTTGAAATGTTTCGCCCGAAACAGAATGATCCTTTACAGTAATGTAAACGTTTTGGTCTTTAAAATCCATTTATAGATTATTGTATTCGTCTTTAAGTTCTTTTAAATATTTTAAGGTTACCTGTTTAAAAAGAGAGTTATCGTCCAGACAATCTTCATTACTTTCGTTAATTACAGATAAGCCTATAAAGTGCTCTTTGCTGCCTATTACATTTACATCGGTAGTGTGTGAGGTAACCATAAACTGGCCCATATCAAAATATTTCTGCAATTCATCTAAATCATACAGCAATACTTTAAGCTTGTGACCCTCGTACGTTACCCAGTAGTTAACGTCTTTATAGCTACCCACTCCATACTTATCTGCCGCGAATTGTACAAACGGCATTTTACGGGGGTTGTTTTCAAATATAAACGCTGTAAGCCCCTGCTCTCTGCCTAATACTTTTTTTCCTCCCGGTACCAATACAAAGTCGTTTATTTCTATGGTATGCCTGGGCTGTATACATGACGTAAATAACGTAGCAGCTATAAACACCAAAAACCCTTTATTAAAAAGGGTTTTTATTTTATTGAAACGTTCCACGTGAAACATATTTAGCGTCCCATATGAATTAACAGTACAGAAACGTCCGCCGGAGTTACTCCGCTAATACGCGAAGCCTGAGAAATGGTTACCGGGCGAATCTTTTTCATTTTTTCGCGCGCCTCATACGAAAGCGACTTTATTTTATCGTAATCAAAGTTATCAGGAATTTTAACATCCTCCAACCTGTTTAGCTTATCGGCGTTATTTTTTTCCTTTTCAATATACCCTGAGTACTTCACCTGGATTTCTGCCTGCTCCACAATTTCACGATCCAAATTATGTTCAACGATATACTCCTGCACTTTCTCAAACTTAAGAATATCCTCCAGCTCTATTTGTGGACGCGAAAATACTTTAAACATCTTATCCGGCTGAGAAATTGGAGCTGATTCTTTAGACTCTAATATAGGATTAGTTTCTGCAACCGTTACACTAGTTTCTTTAAAGAAATTTACAAAAGCCTCGCTTTTCTCTTGTTTATACTCCATTCTGCGTAAACGCTCATCAGAAGCAAGACCTATAGCATGTGCGATTGGCGTAAGCCTGAAATCGGCGTTATCCTGACGTAATAACGTGCGGTATTCCGCGCGAGATGTAAACATACGGTAAGGCTCTTCGGTACCTTTTGTAATAAGGTCGTCAATCAGCACGCCTATGTACGCTTCATTACGCTTAAGAATTAACGATTCTTTTTCCTGTACTTTAAGCGCAGCATTTATACCAGCCATTAAACCTTGTGCAGCGGCTTCCTCGTAACCGGTAGTACCGTTAATTTGCCCTGCAAAAAACAACCCATCTACCAGCTTTGTTTCAAGCGTGTGCTTAAGCTGTGTAGGCGGGAAATAATCATACTCTATAGCATAACCCGGACGGAAGAATTTTACATTCTCAAAACCGGCTACACTACGTAATGCTTTAAACTGAACATCCTCCGGAAGGGAGGTACTAAATCCGTTTACGTATACTTCGACCGTATTCCATCCCTCAGGCTCTACAAAAATCTGATGACGGTCCTTATCTGCAAAACGATTAATTTTATCTTCTATAGATGGGCAGTAACGCGGGCCTAGGCTTTTTATCCTACCATTAAACATAGGCGAACGGTCAAATCCCTCACGCAGCAAATCGTGTACCTCGTTACTAGTATACGTCATATAGCAAGAACGCTGTTCTACTAGCGGCTTTGTTATATCCAGGTAAGAAAACTTATCTGGGTTAACATCGCCAGGTTGCTCTACCATTTTAGTATAATCAAGAGAACGCCCATCTACACGAGGAGGCGTTCCTGTCTTCATACGGCCGGCAGTAAAACCAGCAGCAACTAAATCTTCGGTAATACCATACGAAGCACTCTCTCCTGCCCTGCCACCGCCAAACTGTTTCTCTCCAATATGGATTAAACCATTAAGGAAAGTACCATTAGTAAGCACTACGGTTTTGGCTTTAATTTCTATTCCAAGCGAAGTTCTTACACCCTTAACCTGTCCGTTTTCTATAATCAATCCCTTTACCATTTCCTGGTAAAAATCAAGATTACGGGTACCTTCAAGCATTAGCCTCCACTCTTCCGCAAAGCGCATACGGTCGCTCTGAGCGCGCGGACTCCACATAGCAGGACCTTTACTTTTATTCAGCATCTTGAACTGAATAGCGGTCTTGTCTGTCACAATACCGCTATACCCGCCAAGTGCATCAATCTCACGGACAATTTGCCCTTTTGCAATACCACCCATAGCGGGATTGCAAGACATCTGCGCTATGTTTTGCAAACTCATTGTAACCAGTAGCGTACTGCAGCCCATATTAGCTGCTGCCGCCGCAGCTTCGCTGCCAGCGTGCCCCGCACCCACCACAATTACATCATATTCTTCCTGAAACATTGTATTCCTTTCTATTCGTTTTGTTCCACGTGGAACAGAATTAATTTATTTTTTTCTCGTGTTCCACGTGGAACACGATGCCAAAGTATCACGAGTAAAAGTTCCACGTGGAACAATTAAACGAAACTGGAGGGTATTTAAGCTATTGTTCCACGTGGAACAACTTCATTTTTTCTTCCTCTTTAGAGCGCATAAGCTGTTCGTCTGCTTCCGACTTATCTTTATAACCGCAATAATGTAATACGCCGTGAGCCATAACCCTACGGAGTTCTTCCTCGAAAGAGACATTAAAGTCAGCAGCATTATCTTTAACACGCTCCACAGAAATGAAAATATCTCCACTAATAAGATTACCCATAGTGTAATCAAAACTTATAATATCTGTAAGTGTATCGTGGTTTAAAAACTCTATATTTTTTTCTAGAAGATAAGCATCATCACAGAAGATATAATTGATTTCACCTTCCGTTTTATCTTCACTTTCTATAACCTGCGAAATCCAGTTTTCATACTGCTCCTCGTTAGGTATTTCAAAATCCGTTTCGTAATTAAAACTAATCATTGCTCTTAAAATAGGTTTGTACCTTTTGATTAAAATTCGGGCGCAAAGGTAGTGGTTGTCTGTTCAATATCTCAACACTATTCAGATAATCTTTTAAAGATTCCGGAAGCGGTGTAGCGGTATTATTAAACTCTTTTTTATTTGTTTCACTTTGCCTTTTATTATCTTGCCCCTGTTGCAGCATGGCTTTATCCAATTTCAGCAAATCCTGTTTAAGGTTTTGCATACGCTGCAGGGTTTCGTTTTTAAAACCTTTATCTAACAGTTGCTTTTCTATCTCCTTCATTTGGCGTAACGCATTTTGTCCGTTGCCACCCATACCTGTTTTGTCCAATAATTGTTGTAGCTGCTCCCTAAGCTTCTGTTGTTCCTTGTAAATTTCCATTATACGTTCTGCATTCCCTTCGCCATCGCTGCCTTCACCATCGCCTTGTCCTCCACTCTGCCCGGTTTTACTGCCCGGTTTTTTACCACCTTCGTTTTGACTGTTGCCTTCCTTATCGCCCTTTTGCTTTCCGTTTTTATCACCTTCCTTCTGGCCCTCTTTCTCCCCTTTGCCTTGTCCTTGCTGCATACCCTGCTGCATTTTTTGAGACAGACCCTGTTGCTTCTGGATGATATCAGAAAGCTGTACATCTTTACCCTGTTTGCCTTTTGATTTACCTGAACCCTGCCCCATACCACTCATTTGCATTTGCATATTGTTTAAGGCATCAGCAAGAAAATCGGCAAGCCTGTTAGCCGAGGTAACAGCAAACTGCTGGTTACTGGTACCACGTGGTACCAGGTTTTCGGCTAGGTCGTCTATAGCCTTATCTACGTAATAATGTACCTGACCAACCTCCTTGGTGATGTTATCTGATATCTTCGGGTTACGTAACGACAGTGCAAAAAGACTGTCGTCTACATGCCCAAATTGTACTTTAAGATCTTGTTGTTTTTTTAGGTATTTGGCAAAGTTAGCATTACGGGCACCGGCATTTTTAAACTGGCCCATAACATCCTCCTGAGAGAATGAGTAAGCCAAAAGATTGTCTAGTATCTGGCGTAGCATTTTTACATCCTCCTCCATTTGTTCCTGCTGTCCGCCCTGCATCGACGATTGCATTTTGCTACCCATTTGTTTCATTTTATTGGCAGCACTTTTTTGCTTCGGCTTGGCTTTATCCTGTTTACTTTTTTGGTCGCCGCTTTCTTTTTGCAGTTCGTCTTGCGCCTTATCCATATCCTGGTCTATGCTCTGCTCCTGCTTTTCATCTACCGGAATATCCATAGGTTTTTTAAGCTGCTGGTTTTGCTTATCCAGTTCACGCATTTCTTTCTGAAGCTTGTCAAACTCCTTTTTCAACTCAGCTTGTTCCTTTGCATTGTTATCTTTACTGTCGGCCAGTTTCTCCTGCTTATCGCCAAGTTGGTTTAGTTTTTCAGAAATCTGCTCTGCTTTTTTCTCTACATAAAAACGCTTGGTAAGTTCTACAAGCTGTTCTAAACTCTTGTTTTGATCCTTGCTTTGCTGTTTCAGCTTGTCAACTTTATCAAACAATTCTTCCTGCTGAAGCTTATTTGTAAGGTCTTTTAACTCGTCTAAAAGTTTCTTGTTTTTTTCTGATTCATTTTCATTTTTCTCTAAGCGTTTCATCAATTCTTCCTTAAGCTCATCTTTCTTTTCAGGAAGAAATTTCTCCAGATTTTCTTTAAGCTGCTTGCTTAGTTCCTGCTTGCGCTCTTCTAACTGCTGTTGTTTATTTATAAAATCCTGAACCTTTTTCTGGTCTTTAAAATCCAGGTTATTTTTCTCCTTACCCATTTGCTGAAGTTTATCCAGCTCTGAGTTTTGCTTGTTTTGGTTTTTTATTGACTTTTCAAGATTGCCAATATTACTGTTCTGTTCCTGCAACGCTTTTTCCTGCTGCTCATCGCCGGTAAGTTCTTTATGAGAAAATACAGACGACTTGGTACTCTTAAACCCATGCACGGCATCGTTATCAAAAACCTCGAAATAATATTCGTACACTACGCCGGGTTGTATGCTTAAGCCGTTAGGGAAACTGTAGTAAAACCTGTCTACAGTTCCCTTCTTAACCGGCAATGTTCCACGTTTGGCAATGGCAGGATTATCCTGAGGGTAATACACCACGTGAAGCTTGGTAAGGCCGTTATCATCGCTTACCTGGCCCAGTACAATCTCTTTTTTCAGCTTTAAACTGTCGGGCGCACTCTGTGCGGTAATGGTAGGGTACTGATCTTTAATGGTAGAAATCTGATATTGCAGCTTTTCGTGGTTTTTTACCTTATTATTTGATGTAAGAATTTGATATTCTGTGTTTTGAAGTATATTTTTACTTAAACTAAAGCTGTTTTCGTTGTTTACGAAGTTAGTAGCAGCATTATTAGCCATCCATTGTACGCTTGTAGTAGCAAGGGCATCTATTTTCCAGGTTACCTTAGTGCCTTCTGGTACTATAGCGTTACCGGTACCTTTAACCACCTCGTTCTTTTTACCAAGGTATGATGGAAACTGAAGTACCATTTCAAAATTAGCAATCGTAGGTACGGCAACCACTTCCAGCTCGTAAGGTTTGCTCTCTACGTTATTTGCCGAAAGCTGAAAACTAATTGCTTTAGTAGGCTTTTCGAAACGATACGTAAAGACTCCCGGTTTTGTACTCTCCAGGTAGTAATGCTCCTCCCCTATGTTTATCATGGCGTTTTCCGGAACTACATTACCCACAGTTTTTACTTCGAGTAAAAAGTCGGTGTCCTGCTGTGCTATCAGTTGTTTATTAACAACAACAAACTCAAACGGAGCCGGTGGTGCATAGTGGGTGTTATAATTAACAACACGGGTAAAGCTGTTAGTAATAACCGCACCATTACCGCTTACAAAAAACAAAAGCAGTAATAGTAACGGAACTATTGCATACGGCAGGTACTTTACATTCTTTTTAAAATTAATGGCATTAGCAAACGGTACCGGTTGCAGGCTGTTTGCCTTTTGCTCTATAGACGCCAGTAATAGCTCGCTTTGTTCCGGCGCATTACTCAGCTGCAGAAAATTGGTAAGCTTATCGCTCACTTCACTAAAGTGATTGCCAATGATTGCCGAAGCCTGTTTATAATCAATACCCTTTTGGAGCTTGAATAATTTAAACAACGGAAACAAAATAAAACGGCCCAGCAACAGGATTTCTACAGTTATGAACAACCAGAACAGCGCGGTCCTCCCCTTTTCGGGTAGCCACAGGAAATATTCTATGAGGAACGTAACTATAAAATAAAGTAGTCCTAAACCCGTAAAGAAAATTGTTCCACGAATAACTTCATTGGTATAATACTTCTTTATAAAGGCTTCGAGCTTGGCGTATATGATGGTTTTTGCTTCCAAATTGTGTATAAATTAACTACCGTTGTTAATAACCGATAAAATTACAAATTATCCCGTTAGTAAAAACGGATTTTTTCAGGATACATTGTTGATAACAAGTGGATCTGTTTATTTGTAGATTCGTGTATTCGGGTCTTACTCACATACAAACAAATTGACAAATCCACGAATTAACAAATCCACCCCAAAAACCTATCTTTGCATAAAAATTTACAACATCATGTCTAAACCGGTACGCGTGCGTTTTGCACCAAGCCCTACTGGCCCGCTACACATAGGCGGTGTACGTACGGCATTATTTAATTATCTGTTTGCCAAGAAACACGGCGGAACCTTTTACCTGCGTGTAGAAGATACCGACCAAAACCGTTTTGTACCCGGAGCCGAAGAATACATAGTGGAAGCACTAAACTGGCTGGGTATCCCATTTGATGAAGGTGTGGGTAAAAATGAAAAATTTGGCCCGTACCGCCAAAGCGAACGCAAAGAAATATACGAACAGTATGCCAAGCAGCTTATAGAAGGCGGATGGGCGTACTATGCTTTTGATACTGCCGAAGCATTAGACGAAGCCCGTAAAGCAGAAGAAGCCGAAGGAAAAACCTTTATATACAACCATACCACACGTGGAACACTAGATAACTCACTAAACCTTTCGGCAGAAGAAACCGCTACAAGGATAAACAACGGTGAGCACTATGTGGTACGCTTTAAAGTACCTGTAGGCGAAAAACTATTGCTACACGATATTATTCGTGGTGAGGTAGAATTTGATACCAACCTGCTGGACGATAAGGTTCTTTACAAAAGCGATGGTATGCCTACCTATCACCTGGCTAACATTGTAGACGACCACCTTATGGAAACTAGCCACGTAATTCGTGGTGAGGAATGGTTGCCTTCTATGCCACTGCACGTATTGTTATACAGGGCTTTCCAGTGGGAAGCACCTGAGTTTGCCCACCTGCCGCTTATCCTTAAACCAATAGGAAACGGTAAACTAAGCAAGCGCGATGGTGATAAAATGGGCTTCCCGGTTTTCCCATTAGAATGGAAAAACGCCGATGGTACATCGTCTATGGGTTACCGTGAGCAGGGCTTCCTTCCTGAAGCAGTTATTAACTTCCTGGCGCTACTGGGTTGGAATCCGGGTACCGAGCAGGAGCTGTTTACCCTGGATGAGCTGGTACAAATATTTGACCTAGAAAGGGTACATAAGGCAGGAGCTAAATTTAATCCTGAAAAAAATACATGGTTTAATCACCAGTATTTCCAAAGGCAGGAAAATGATGTACTGGCAAAAGAATTTAGCCATACCCTACTGGAGAAAGGAATTAACGTTCCGGTTGAAACCGTATCGCGCGTGGTAGGCCTGGTTAAAGAACGTGCATCGTTTGCATCGCAACTCTGGGATTTAAGCCATTACTTCTTTGTAGCACCTGAATCGTTTGACGAAAAGGCTGCAGCAAAGCAATGGAAGCCCGATACAAGCGCTCTACTGAATGAACTGGCTAAGGAACTACAAAATACCTTAGACTTTAGTTCTGCCAACACAGAAAGCGTTGTAAAGGCCTGGGTAGAACAAAAAGGCATAGGTATAGGTAAAGTTATGGCACCGCTGCGTTTAAGCCTTGTAGGCGAATTACAGGGGCCTCACCTGTATGATATCATGGAAATCATTGGTAAGGAGGAAACACTTAAACGTATTGCGAAAGCAACCGCTACATTATAAAAATTTTAAAGCCCCTGTAACAAGGGGCTTTTTTTTGCGTATAACTAGTATATAACAATTAAAAACCAATTTACTAATGGGTGTAGCATTTCTCTTTTTTCTATTCCTGGGGGTTGTAGTCCTCTTTTTAGGAATTTTTACCGTAAAACAGCAAACCGCCGTAATCATAGAGCGTTTTGGTAAATTTAACAGCATACGGCAGGCAGGCTTACAGTTTAAAATTCCGTTTGTAGACAAACAGGCCGGGAGGATTAACCTTAAAATCCAGCAGCTTGATGTAATCATTGAAACCAAAACCAAAGAAAACGTATTTGTAAAAATGAAGGTTTCGGTACAGTTTAAAGTAATACAGGAAAAGGTGTACGAGGCCTTTTACAGGCTGGAGTATCCGCATGACCAGATTACTTCTTATGTATTTGACGTTGTACGTGCCGAAGTACCTAAGCTAAAGCTGGATGATGTTTTTGAACGTAAAGACGACATAGCCATTGCCGTAAAACGCGAACTTAATGAAGCTATGACAACGTATGGTTATGACATCATAAACACGCTGATTACTGATATAGACCCGGATCCTCAGGTAAAAAATGCCATGAACCGTATTAACGCTGCCGACCGCGAAAAAGCTGCCGCAGAATACGAAGCCGAAGCCCAACGTATACGTATTGTAGCAAAAGCTAAGGCAGAAGCCGAAAGTAAAAGGCTACAAGGTCAGGGTATTGCAGACCAGCGACGTGAAATAGCAAGGGGACTTGTAGAGAGTGTAGATACACTAAATAAAGTGGGTATTAACAGCCAGGAAGCCTCTGCTCTTATAGTAGTAACGCAGCACTATGACACACTACAGGCAATAGGTAGTGATACTAACAGCAACCTGATACTGCTACCAAATACACCTCAGGCAGCAAATGATATGCTTAACAACATGATTGTTTCTTTTGCAGCAAGCAACCAGGTAAATGAGCAACTTAAAAAAGGTGGCAAAAATAAACCTGCCGAGCATAAACCGTACCTGGATAACCCGGACAATGCGCACGAAAAAAATGACTAACTTTTGTAATGCCTTCTGTAAAGAGGGCATTTTTTTTACCTAATCATTAAACCAAAGGCATAACCTGCAGTCTTATAAGTAACTATAAACTGTAAATGTTATGAAAATTAATTTTTTAAGGCTGGTGGTATTAGTAAGTGTACTTACTGCGGCCAATGCTTCTGCACAAGATGCCACACAAAAACCAAAGCGCGATCCGGAAAAGATGTTTGCCAGCATAGATACTGATGCTGACGGTAAAATAAGTAAAAACGAGGCTGCGAAAGCAGAACGCCCAATGCTTAGCAACCGTTTTGATGAAATAGATACAAACAAAGACACGTATCTTGACAAAGATGAACTTAAAGCCTTTAGGGAGAAACAAAGAGCTAACAGAAAACAGAAACAGGAATAATGAAAAGGCTACCGTTATGGGTAGCCTTTTTAATTTTATGCCGTTAAAAAACGTATTTTTTAAGTAATCTAAATATTACGTACAAAACAAAAGCCACCGAAGCAATCATAAACAACTGCCATGCAAAAAGGCCAAACGAAAAGTCATTAGATGTAAATTCCATATATAATTGGTTTGAAGGGATTTAAGCAAATATAAAAAAAAGGCTACCATAAAGGTAGCCAAAAAGCAAAAAAAATAATGTGTATAGTAAAGTATGAAAATTATAAGATTTTCTTTAAAAGCCATGCCATTGCAGCACTTTTTATAGGACCGGAAAACATACCTAAAAAGCTAAAAATCTTTTTTGGGGTATCCCCTATTATGTTTCCGGGTTCCAGGCTTTCTTTAGTAGTATCAAGGCTGCGCTTAAACTTGGCATAAGCAAGATCTCGCTCTACCTTTTTTATTTCTAGTTCTTTGTTTATTTCTTCAAAGCTGCGGTATACTTTTATTTGCATGGCTTAGTCGTATTTTTTAAAAAACATTCTTGAAAAAGTGGCAAGCAGCGGGCCTTCCACAATCTTATCCTGAACTTTGTATATTACAACCGCCAGCAGCAGGTATATTAGCCCTACTATAAGGAAACCGTATGCATGATTATCTAGCCAGTAACCTATACCCAAAGCCAGGGCAATAGAAAAAAATACTGTTACAATAACCAGCATGGTAGCCAGCAGAAACAGTTTGAGCATTTGTGCAGTGCTCTTCATTAGTAACTTAAACGCCCAAAGCTTATAGTAGGCAAAACTACTGTCTATAAGATTTTTGGTTTCGTTTTTAAGCTCTTCTGCGTTTTCTTTTATCTCTTCAAATGCCATGGCTATGGATTGGTTTATATCATGTTAGTTAGCTGACGGGGTAGACGCCTTAGCGTTTTGTTTAAGCTCTTCTAATTTTTTTTCAAGTGTAGCAATAACTTCGTCTGCCTTATCTTCTACATTTGCTACAAGCTGATCAAGGCCTGCTTCAATGTCTTGCTGAGCATACCCGAATTTACTTTTTACAGTTTCAGCAAAATCACCAAGCTTTTCTCTTAATTCGTCTGCTTTCTGGGTAGCACCGTCTTTAATTTTCTTTCTTGTTTTTTTTCCTTCGTCTGGAGCGAATAAGATTCCTAATGCTGCTCCTACCGCCGCACCTGCAAGTACGGCTACAACTGTTGATGTTTTACCAGCCATAATTATAAGTTTTAATTATTAAAATTCGTTTTTCAATTAACTCTTATAAAGGTAGCAAATATTAACATACCCTCCTTGTTAATATGTGGTTAATTTACCCATAAAAAAGACCAAAAATTAAAATAAAGCGATTTAAGAAGACTTTATAATAATAGATGATAATTATCATTACCTGATTTTAAAAATCGATTATAAATAAGATATGAAAGTCACTTTTAATATAATAAAACTATGTATTTTATACTTTTAATTGATTTTATATATAATAGTAAATTACTATCATAATTAATTAAAACAATACATAATATTTATAAAAACAAAAACCGGAGCTATAAACTCCGGTTTTGTAAAAATACATAGTTGTTAAAAACTATTCTTTGCTTTCTACCTTAGCCCAAGTATCTCTAAGGCCTACAGTTTTGTTGAAAACTAACTTCTCAGCATTGGTATCTGTATCTACACAGAAATAACCAAGGCGTTGGAACTGATACCTCTCCCCTGCTTCTGCACTTTTAAGTGAAGGCTCCAGGTAACCCGTTATAACGCTAAGCGAATTAGGATTAATGTATTCTTTAAAGTCAACATCTTTATCGCCGTCAGGGTTTTCGTGGGTAAATAACCTGTCATAAATGCGCACTTCAGCCTTAACAGCGTGTGCTACAGAAACCCAATGTATGGTACCTTTAATTTTTCTTAAAGAAGCTTCGGTACCGCTACCACTCTTACTATCAGCATCGTAGGTAGCATGGATTTCAGTTATGTTTCCGTCTGCATCTTTAATCACACTTTCACCTTTAATAATATAAGCATTTTTAAGGCGTACTTCTTTACCCAGTGTAAGGCGGAAATATTTACTGTTAGCGTTTTCCATAAAGTCTTCGCGCTCTATGTACAGCTCACGGCTAAATGGAACTTCGCGGAAACCTGCCGACTCATCTTCAGGATTGTTTTCTGCTTCCAGCCATTCTTCCTGCCCTTCAGGGTAGTTTGTAATAACCAGTTTTACAGGGTCTAAAACTGCCATAACACGTGGGGCTGTTTTGTTAAGCTCCTCGCGTACACAAAATTCCAGTACGCTTACATCTACAAGGTTAGTACGCTTTGCAATTCCTATGGTATCTGCAAAGTTTACAATAGCCTGTGGCGGGTAACCCCTGCGGCGCATACCGCTTATGGTACTCATACGCGGGTCATCCCATCCGGTAACGTAATTTTCCTGAACCAGTTGCAGCAGCTTACGCTTACTTACAACCGTATGGCTAAGGTTACGGCGTGCAAACTCGCGCTGTTTAGGGCGGGTGTTAGCGCTATCATATATTTGGTCAAGGAACCAGTCGTACAATTCCCTGTGCATCATAAACTCCAGTGTACAAAGCGAGTGCGACACCGCTTCAAGGTAATCGCTTTCTCCGTGTGCCCAGTCGTACATAGGGTATATACACCATTTATCGCCACTGCGGTGATGGTGTTTGTGTAGTATACGGTACATAATAGGATCGCGCATAAGCATATTACTGCTTGCCATATCTATTTTAGCACGCAGTACGTGTGTACCTTCCTTAAATTCACCATTTTTCATGGCTTCAAAAAGGCTAAGGTTTTCTTCTACGCTTCGGTTACGGTATGGGCTTTCGGTACCCGGCTGGCTTGGTGTACCTTTTTGTTTTGCCATATCCTCAGAGCTTTGGCTGTCTACGTAAGCCTTACCATTTTTTATAAATGTTACAGCCCAGTTGTACAGATCCTGGAAATAATCAGACGCATAACGCTCCTCTGCCCAGCTAAAACCAAGCCACTCTACATCGCGTTTAATGGCGTCTACATACTCCTGCTCTTCTTTAGCAGGGTTGGTATCGTCAAAACGCAGGTTTACAGGGGCATTATACTTAAGTCCTAACCCAAAGTTAAGGCATATAGAACTCGCATGACCCACGTGTAGGTAACCATTTGGCTCCGGCGGAAAACGGAAACGTAATTTGTCTTTAGGAAAACCATTGGCCAGATCTTCCTCAATAATCTGTTCAATAAAATTCAGCGAACGCTCTTCGGTTGACATATATTTTCTGTTATAAGACTGCAAATGTAGTTAATTAGTAGCAAAGTTTCTGAGATGCTGAGTTACTTAGTTTCTGAGTTTATAATAGCTTTTTAAAA
Organism: Flavobacterium sp. RNTU_13; assembly: GCF_046614455.1. NCBI lineage: Bacteria > Pseudomonadati > Bacteroidota > Flavobacteriia > Flavobacteriales > Flavobacteriaceae > Flavobacterium > Flavobacterium sp. RNTU_13. The sequence goes on from NZ_JBKJHB010000001.1 coordinate 820,334, forward strand.
AACTAAGCAGCTCAGTAACTCAGTAGCTTTTTAAAACTTTGTAACTTTGTATCTCAGAAACTAAGTAACTCAGAGACTTTTAAAAAATGGGTATTATTAAGCTACAAAACATACGAACGTTTTCGTTTCACGGTTGCCTTAATGAGGAGGCCAAAATAGGCAGCGACTATCGTGTAGACCTGGAAATTAAAGCAGACCTGCGTAAAAGTATGGTTACAGATGAACTGGCTGATACGGTAGATTATGTGCAGCTAAACCGCATAGTAACCGAAGAAATGGCCATACGCAGTAAATTACTGGAACACGTGGCACAGCGCATTGTAAAACGTATTTTTGCCGAACTGCCACAGGTAAGCCGTATACAGGTAGCGGTAAGTAAAATTAATCCTCCTATTGGTGGCGATGTAGAGGCGGTAACCATACAGGTAGAGGAGTTTCGTGCCTGATTATTGTGAATTTTGAATTATAAATTTTAAATGAAAGCGATTTATATTCAAACCGTTAGAAAAAAGTGTGCTACAAATGTGAGGTAAATGTGGTAAAATTTAAAAATTTATGTACATTTGCCATCCAAAATAATGGCATCTTGGCCGAGCGGCTAGGCACAGGTCTGCAAAACCTGCTACAGCGGTTCGAATCCGCTAGATGCCTCCAAACAAAAAACTCCTTTATTACTAAAGGAGTTTTTTTATTTTGTAGCGGTTTATATTTAATGCTGTTCCTGATGTTCTACCTCATTTATGGCCTTTTTAAATCGCTCAGGAAACCAACCCTGAACTAATAATGCCAAGCCAAAAACCATAAGTATTACGCTTATTGCCTGCTTTATCTTCATAATGTTACGGGTAGTAAGTTTACTTCGAAGCTGTTTTGCAAGGCCTATTTTGCACAAGTCTACAGCAAAATAAGCGCATATAACAGAGATGAAAAATACCAGTATGCGTGTAGGATCCATATCTAATTTAGGACCCCAGGTAATTATTATGGCAAGCCAGAAACCCAGTACGCCTATGTTTATAAAATTAAGCAGGAAACCTTTTATAAAAAGGCTCATGTAATCTTTACGGATAATGTCTTTGCTTGCGTCGTCTACCAAATCATTTTTACTTACTTTCTTTAGCTTCATTAGTGAAATAAAACCGTAAGTAAACATAACGAGCCCGCCAAATATAAATAAGGCAGGCTCGTCTTTTATTTTTTCAAGCAGTTTGTAGCTGCTAAAATACGCTATAAGTATAAAAACTATATCTGAAGTAATGGCGCCCAGGTCGAAGGCTATGGCTGCCTTAAAACCTTTTAAAACACTGGTTTCGAGCAGTACAAAAAATACGGCTCCCGGCATTATGCTCAGAAAAAAACCCAGTGGAATAGCGCTTAAAATATCTTGTATCATCAAGTCGGTTTAACGATGCAAGATACATTTTTTAATTATCATTAAAAAATAGGCGTTTATTTTACCACTATATTACCTCCGGCCACGGTTTTTTGGTTAACCTGTTTTGGCTTGCCATAAATGTAAATATTACCCCCTGCCCTGGTTTTCGCATCTACAAAATCAGTGGCAAATATTTCTGCTGTACCTCCTGCGTTTAGTGTAATCGTAGTTTGCTGCGTAGTAAGCTCTGTAGCCTGTAGCGTAGCACCAGAAGACATAGTTACATCGCTGTTTTTAACGTTGCCTTTAAGCTCCAGTTTACCACCGGCATTTGCCTTAACTTTTAACCTGTCTGTATCTATTTTAAGCACCACTTTTGCACCTTCTTTTGCATTAACATCAAAGGCAATGCTTTTAAACGTATCCGGAGATGTTACTGTAGCGCCTTCACTAGCCTCTACCCTATCTATTTTACCGGTGTAGTACAGCGTAGCCTCTACGTTTTCGCCGCTAAAAATTTTGGTTACTTTCATCCTTATCTTAAGATCGCCGTTTACAGTTACTACCTCTACATCATCGGCATTGGCACCACGCAGTTCTATCTTGTTTTCAGTAGCATGCATCATGGTAACGTTTATCCTGTCAAACGCCCTTACTGCAGTAAAGTCGCCCAAATTTTGCGTTTTCTGAGCGTTTATAAGTTGGCTCAAACCTATAAAGGCTACTATCAATAGCTTTTTCATACTTTGTTTTTTAAAAAATTGTTGATATTACTTACAAAGTAACGCTAACAGCAAAGACAATGCCGTTAAAAACTTGTTACACTTTTTGCAAAGTTTTTCTAATAAAAAAGCCGGGCTTAAGCTTCTATTGTGTTTAAAAAGAAAACTTATTCCCGGCAATTACATTTTGTAAAACAACTATTCTGCGTTTTTCCTTAAAAAGGTAAAGTCAAGCTGTTTTTTAACAAGGTCGGCATTTTTAACCTTTACCCATACCTCGTCGCCCAGCTGTAGCAGGTTATGAGTAACCTGTCCTACAAGGGCATATTGCTTTTCGTCAAAGGTGTAATAGTCGTCCCTGATTTCGCGTATACGGCACATGCCCTCACACTTGTTCGAAACAATCTCTACATAAATACCCCACTCTGTAACGCCGGAAATTACACCCAGGAATTCTTCATCTTTATGATCCAGCATGTATTTAACCTGCATGTATTTTATGCTGTCGCGCTCTGCATTAGCTGCAAGGTTTTCCATATTGCTGGAGTGCGCACACATTTCTTCGTAATGCTCTGCATCGGCTGATTTACCACCATCGAGGTAGTGCTGTAACAGCCTGTGCGCCATAACATCGGGGTAGCGCCTTATGGGTGACGTAAAGTGCGAATAATAATCAAACGCCAGCCCGTAGTGCCCTATGTTCTGGGTGCTGTATTTTGCCTTGCTCATGCTTCGTATAGCCAGGGTATCTACAAGGTTCTGTTCTTTTTTCCCCTGAACTTCGGTAAGCAGGTTATTAAGCGATTTAGAGATATCGTTTTTAGACCTGAAATTTATTTTATAACCAAATTTAGAAATAACCGTTTGCAGGTTTATAAGCTTATCTTCATCCGGCTCGTCGTGAATACGGTATACAAATGTTTTTTCAGGTTTTTGCTTACCAATAAACTCAGCTACTTTACGGTTAGCCAGCAGCATAAACTCCTCTATCAGGTGGTTAGCATCTTTAGCTACTTTAAAATACACCCCTGTAGGTTCTGCCTGTTCGTTAAGGTGGAATTTTACTTCAACCTTATCAAACGAAATGGCACCGTTTGCCATGCGCTTACGGCGAAGTATCTTAGCCAGATCATCCATTTTAAGCGTTGCAGAGCGAATATCTTCGCTAACGGTATACTCTGTACCAGTTAACGATATTTCGGCCGGTATAGTGGCGCTTTTTGTTTCAATAATGCTTTGTGCTTCTTCGTAGGCAAAACGCTGGTCGCTGTAAATTACCGTACGGCCAAACCATTGGTTTACTACTTCTGCCCTTTCGTTTAGCTCAAATATGGCCGAAAAGGTATATTTTTCCTCGTTAGGGCGCAGTGAACATGCAAAGTTACTCAGTACCTCTGGCAGCATAGGTACAACCCTGTCTACCAGGTATACCGATGTGGCGCGTTTGTAAGCCTCCTGGTCCAGTATGGTACCTTCCTGCAGGTAGTGCGATACATCTGCAATGTGGATACCTATTTCGTAATTACCATTTTCAAGTTTTTGGAAACTCAGTGCATCATCAAAATCCTTTGCATCTTTAGGGTCTATGGTAAAGGTAAGTACATTCCTCATATCCCTGCGTTTAGCAATTTCTTCCGGGTGAATTTCGGTATCCAGCTTTTGTGCAAATACTTCTACATCTACCGGGAAATCATACGGAAGCCCGTACTCTGCGAGTATGGCATGTATTTCTGTATTGTGCTCACCCGGTTTACCTAGTACCTTAAGAACCTGGCCAAAGGGGCTGTCGGCCTTAGCAGGCCAGTCGTCCAGGTTAACCAGTACAACATCTCCATTCTGGGCATTGCCTATTTTATCTTTAGGGATAAAAATATCGGTATACATCTTAGGGTTTGCAGTGCTTACAAAAGCAAAGTTCTTTTGAATATCTATAACACCTACAAACTCTGTTTTTTTACGTTCTATGATTTCAACCACTTCGCCTTCAGGCCTTCTGCCTTTACGGCGGTTGTATATGTATACCTTTACCTTATCGCCATCCAGGGCTTTGTTAAGGTTATTAGTGGGTATAAACACATCGTCTTCAAGATCAGGAGCTACAAAGTATGCTGTTTTACGGCTGGTCATATCTATAACGCCTTCTACATATTCTGTTTTACTCAGCACCCTGTATTTACCGCGCTCTACCTCTTCTATGTTTTCCTTGGCAGCCAAGAACTTAAGTTCCTTTATAATCTCGTTACGGCTTTTAGTATCATCCAGCTGCAGTACGGCTGCTATTTGCTTGTAGTTAAATGTTTTATTAGGGTCTTTGGCAAGTATCTTATAAATCTTTCCCGAAAAATCTTTTTCCTTTTTGGCTGTTGGTTTGCCTTTCTTCTTACTCATAATTCATTCTAAATATGCGGAAATTTACGAATAACTATCAGAATTATAAGACATGTTAAAGAAATAATAACGTTTAAATACGTAATTTTATATGCAACAAGGCCTTTAAAACCCTAACTATGAAACACTTTGTAACAGCGGCTATCTTTACTTATCCTCATGAAATAACCATACTAAAACACTTACTGGAAGAAGCCGGCCTGCAGTTTTACTTTGAAAACGAAACCATGGCCAGTGTAGTTCCCCTATACACACACGCACTGGGCGGCATAAAACTTAAGGTACACAAAAACGACCTTAACACCGTAAAAGAAATACTGGACAACTTTAACCACAACAACCATCTTAAAATAATTTAAGCCAAACCTTCTTCAAGGTTTTCAACATTTATAATAAAAACAAAAAAGAAAATTTTTAAAAAATCTTTTTATGATTGTTATTATTGCTTGTTGATATGTGGAATAACTTTTTAAAGCTGGGCTTGTTTTTAGAGTTATACAATTTTATACAAATGTTTCAACAGTGTTAACAGAATGTAAATTTTTAAAAATGAGTTGTTTTCGTTTTTTTCGTTAGAGGTTATTAACAATGGTTAATTTCTATTAACAGCATATTTTTATGGAAAACTTCACTGGTTAATTATTGTTAATAACTGTGTAGAAACTATGGAAAACTCTACAACAAATTTTAAAGAAATTCACTTGCGTAATTCAATCCTTTTTGGCTTATAAAAATTTCGATACGGTTTAAAAAAATCTTTAATTTTTAGTTTTTAACTTATCAACAAAAGCCGTTAAAAATTACCACCTTTATTTTCAGTGCTTTATTAAAGTTACTAACACTGTTGTTTTTTAACATATTTATTGCTATACTATCACGTACATGTGTAACGTGTTAGTTTCTAATATTTTGCATACTGCTGCACCATATGAGGCCATTTTATGGTACCTTTGCAGTAAATAACACACTGTAAATAACTATGAAAATTTCTATAGGAAACGACCACGCAGGTCCGGAATACAAAAAGGCAATTGTAGCACACCTTGAATCAAAAGGTTACGAAGTTATTAACCACGGAACCGATACAGCCGATAGCGTAGACTATGCAGATTTTGTACACCCAGTGGCAAACGATGTTGAAAACGGGGAGGTAGATTTTGGTATTATTATCTGCGGAAGCGGTAACGGTGCTGCCATGACGGCCAACAAGCATCAAAAAATACGTGCAGCGCTGTGCTGGACCAAAGAAATTACCGAGCTGGCACGCCAGCATAACGATGCTAACATACTAAGCATACCTGCGCGCTACACCAGCAAGGAGCAGGCAATAGCTATGGTAGATACGTTTTTAAACACCGCCTTTGAAGGAGGTCGCCACAAAACCCGTATAGATAAAATGCCTTGTATGTAACACGGTCATTATAATTCATAAAAAAATCCGCCCACAGGCGGATTTTTTATTTTCTGGATTTTTCCCTGATGTCTTTAAAAATACGGTTGTAACTCCCTACAATCATACCCCCGTTACTCCTGTATACGTTTACATTAGAGGTGGCATTGGTTTGGCGTGTGGTAACGCCCTGTGCGGTTTGAGAGTAAATAATTTCTCCGCGTTTAAGGTCGTATACCTCTAGCGATACGCGGTTAATACGCTCGTCGGCAAGGGTATTTCCTTTTGCGTTTACGTCTACCGTACCGCCAATATCGTCTTTAACTGTGCGGCATTTTATATTGATGAGGTAATCATAGTGGGTACCATCGTACATTTCCTTTATAAGCGATCGGTTAGGGTTAAACGGAATTTTTTTCTGCAACATTAACCCCTTAGTAACCGATACCCTGCTAAGGCGGTCGCCCAGATATTTGCCAAAATCTTTTTCGGCAAGCTGGTACAGCTGTTGGTAGTTGTAGCCGCTGCCTTCATCGCTAAGCAGCCACCGCCCCTGGGTAAAATCAAGGCCGGGCTGGTCTACAGGGCTTACAAGTGAATAACGGGGAACGCTACAGCCCCCTAAAGCCAGTAGCAGCACAAGCAGAAGTAAGTTGGTTATACGCATAGGTACGGTAATGTGATTTGTTTTTATGCAGCAAAAAGTATGCCTGTGCCCTACTCTTTTTTATATGAAAAAATCACGCTGGTGTGCGTGATTTATATAGTTAGTGATTTTTTAGCCATTGCTCTGCTTCTTTTTTTACAAAAGATTCAATATTATCAAGTGTTGCACCAGCATAATAATAATTCTCATCTTCATATTCAAGATCTTCCCACGCATAGTGTAAGAGATAAAAGGGATTTAACCCGTAACCATAGTCGTATTGATTACATAAATGATAGAGTTCCCTTAAGTTTTTCCTTAAAGAATTATCTGTTACTATATTCATAACATGATAACGAATCAATGCAAGTATAGCAGCTTCACCATCAAGTTCTGTAAGGTTCAGTTCAATAAGTGCGCGGCTAACATACGGCTGTATCTCAAGTGTATCAATAGGTTCTGCAAACGAAGCAAGCATAAGCACACCTGGCATTTCATTACCTTCCTTCATTAAAGACAATGCCCACACCACAACAAGGTTATAATTAAACGGATTTACACTTTTATGCGCCCGAATAAGATTTGTCAGATATGTGTATTGCTGCTCAGAATCATATGGTTTAACGGAAGGTGCCGCTGGTTCTGTTGGCTCTACTGGTTTTGGTATTGGTTCTGTTTTAGTTTTGCTACCAAATAGCTTTTTAAAGAAACTCATATTGGTTGGTTTTGAGAAAGTAAAAGTAATGAAAGTAGCTAAAATAAAAAATCACGCTGGTGTGCGTGATTGGTTGGAATTACTTTTTAGAAGTTCCTTTTGAAGGAGAACTTCCAGATGTCTTGGGTGCGGGAGGATTGTTTCCTCTTCCACCTCCAGATGGTTTTCCAGTGGTGCTTGGACCATTTACTGGTCTTGGTTTAGTTGCCATAAAATTTAAATTAGTAAATTAACATTATTTGAAATTCACTATTAAAATTATAAAATTTTTAAGTGTCCTTTTTAAATAATAAGGTTTTTATTTTGTTATAAATTTAAGTTACCGCGAGTCTACCGCCTTTGATTTGTTATAAAGTTTAAGTTAGATTTACTCGCTAACCCGCGGTATTTTAATGAGTCAATAGAGGTATAATTTTACTGTTCAATTCTCCATCACAGTACCAACCTAAAAGTATACCATCATTAACAAATCCTTCGCCTACAAAATGAGTATTTTCATTAACAGACCATTTTAGATGTAAATATTCAAATTTACATTTTTAACGTTTATTGTTAATAGCATCGTTTGACCCGAACCATCAAACCATGTAGTCTGATATTCTCCAACAAAACTTTCATTTTGTTTACCTCTTAAATCAGCACTTTCTGTAACAACTGTTGTAGATCGATTATTCGTATACTCGCCTAAAAGATTTCCATTGGATGTTAGTCTAAAATAGAAGCTGCCTATTACCATATAAATTTGTATTTAATTTACCTTAAACATATAAAAATCCCTACAAAAAAATAAATCATAAATAACTATACTTCAGCCAGTTTAAGTCTACAGTTTTTTATTACCTCCGCTACTCTGTCGTTTCGTTTTGCAATTTCAGGAAGGTCTTTGTTTAGCCACCCCATGACCATAATAATATTAGTATGCATTTTTTCAAGCTCGCCCAGGTTCCAGCAAATGGGTTCATGATGAAATATCCTGTTCCTAAAGTTTCGTATTTTATTTATAGGCGCCGAAACTATATTGCGTTGACGTTTACTCTTTTCAAGATACGGGAATGCTTTTCTTAAGGGTTTCCACAATACACGTTCGTATTCTGCATTTAACAACCGTACCCAAAAACCTAATGTCAGTTCGGCAATAACCTTAGATGCTGTAATGGTTTCGCCCCGGTTGATGATGTGTTTTTCGGCAGTTTGTATTTCATTTTTCAGGTTACGTAGCCCTACCTCTGATTTCATTTTTAAGTACCAGTCAGGGGTTCCGAAATAATCGGTCAGTTCCCTGTTAAGGCTGTTTCTCAGTGCCACTTCCAGCATAGAAATTGTAGGATAAAATGACTCTGATAATTCTATGTTACAATGGTAGTGTGTTATTGCAAGTTGTTCTTTATCAGGATAACGGTCAAAATATTTTTGCATCCTTTCAGTCGAAAATATTTTTTGGTAGTAACTTTTATCCATAAAAAATTGTATTTTTGCAGTATGCTGTCCCGGTTATTCCTCTCCCAGACGTTTTAGGTGCTGGTGATGAAGCCGGGTTTTTTTATTTTTGGTTGGTACTCTTACCCCAAACATACAAAAATCCCCACCTCAAAAAAAATATATAAACTGCAAAAGATTCTTCATATTTGCATCCCTTATTACAATCAAAAAATGACAAACATACAATACATTGCCGGGCTGGTAAGCGCCCCGGTTAAAGGCATTGAGGCTGTGCTGCAACTCCTGTCTGAAGACTGTACTATACCCTTTATAGCCCGCTACCGCAAGGACATGACCGGCAACCTTGATGAGGTAATTATAGAGCAAATAGCCAAATACAGCCAGGCGTACGACGCTATTGTAAAGCGTAAGGACGCCATTATAAAAAGCATACAGGAGCAAAACGCCCTGTCCCCGGAACTGGGTGCCAAGATTAACCAAAGTTTCGACCTTACCGAGCTGGAAGACCTGTATCTGCCCTACAAAAAGAAGAAGAAAACCCGTGCCGATGCCGCCCGCGAAAAAGGGTTGGAACCGCTTGCCAAAATCATCATGGCGCAGAATGCCGATGATATGGATTTCCTTGCGGCAAAATACCTGAATGATAAAGTTGCCAACGAAGACGAGGCACTGCAGGGCGCACGCGACATCATAGCGGAGTGGATTAACGAAAATGTGTACATCCGTAAAAACCTGCGTCGCGTTTTCGGCCGCAAAGCGGCCATTACCACAAAAATAGCCAAGGGCGCCGACCCGGAAAAAGCTAAAAAATTTGAGCAGTACCTGGACTGGAGCGAGAACCTTACCAAAGCACCATCGCACCGCCTGTTGGCCATGCTTCGCGCGGAGAACGAGGGTGTAATTAAGTTCAGCGTAGACATAGAAGATAAAGATGAGGCGATTGACTTTATGGAGCAGGCCATCATTAAAAACAAACGGGAGACTGCAACCCAACTCAAAAAAGCCATAGACGACAGTTACAAACGCTTGTTGGCTCCCGCCATTAGCAACGAGGTACTTAGCGAGGCTAAAGCCAAAGCCGATGCAGTAGCCATACAGGTATTTGCCGCCAACCTGCAGCAGTTGTTGCTTGCCCCGCCGTTGGGTCAAAAACGTATCCTTGCCATAGACCCGGGTTACCGTACGGGCTGTAAAATTGTGTGCCTGGACGAGCAAGGCGACCTGTTGTACAACGAAACCATTTTCCCGCATGCGCCACAAAATGAAACGGCGATTGCCATGAAAAAAATCCGTTCTATGGTTAACGCCTATAAGATCGACGCGATTTCGATAGGAAACGGTACCGCCAGCCGAGAAACGGAAACGTTTATAAAGAAGATAGCCTTTGATAAGCCTGTGCAGGTGTTTGTAGTAAGCGAAGCGGGTGCTTCGGTGTACTCGGCATCTAAAATTGCCCGCGACGAATTCCCGAAGTACGACGTTACCGTTAGGGGAGCGGTTTCCATAGGCCGCCGCCTGAGCGATCCGCTTGCAGAGCTGGTTAAAATAGAACCCAAAGCCATAGGTGTGGGGCAGTACCAGCACGATGTGGACCAAAGCCTTTTAAAAGACGAACTGGACACCGTGGTGATGCGTTGCGTAAACTCGGTAGGGGTAAACCTCAATACGGCGAGTAAATCGCTCCTGGGCTACGTGAGTGGTATAGGCGAGAAGCTTGCCGAGAATATTGTAAACTACCGTAGCGAAAACGGTCCGTTTGAAGACCGCAAGCAACTGAAAAAAGTAGCCAGGCTGGGGGAGAAGGCCTATCAGCAGGCGGCGGCGTTTGTGCGTATACCTAATGCAAAGAACCCGCTGGATAATAGTGCGGTGCATCCGGAGGCATACGCTATTGTAGAAAAAATGGCGAAAGACCTGAAACTGAAAACCGCCGACCTGGTAAGCAACAAAGAGGCGATTAAAAAGATAAACATCGATGCGTATATAACCCCGGAAATCGGGAAGCTTACGCTTCAGGATATATTAAAAGAACTCGAAAAACCGGGGCTAGACCCGCGTAAAGCTGCTAAGGTATTTGAGTTTGACCCGAACGTAAAAACCATGGCCGACCTTCGTACCGGTATGGTGCTGCCGGGTATTGTGAACAACATTACCAACTTCGGTTGCTTTGTAGATATAGGTATTAAAGAGAGCGGACTGGTACACATTTCCCAACTTAAGGAGGGTTTTGTAAGCGATGTAAACGAAGTGGTAAAGCTGCACCAGCATGTTACCGTAAAAGTTACCGAAATAGACGAAAGCAGAAAACGCGTAGCACTTACGATGATTCTTTAGCTTGGTTGATGGTTGTTAGTTGTCGGTTGTTAGAAATTTCACTCATGTCGGTGAAATTACACCTGCTACATCCGTCATCGCGAGGAACGAAGCGATCTAAAATTATATAGTTAGGCTCCCGCTACTGCGGGAGTTTTTTTATATCAAAAAAACAAAAAACCCCTTTAAGACCCTGAGCCTTAAAGGGGTTTTTAAAAATAAAACAACAAAGTTGTTACAGTTTATTTTCGTCCTGAGCCTGTGCTTTTTTAGGCGCAGTAGTATGGTCTTCGTCTTTAGCGGCATTTTTAAATTCCTTAATGCCGGTTCCAAGCCCTTTCATAAGTTCAGGAATTTTTTTACCACCAAAAAGCAGTATCACAATTACCAGTATTACAAGTATTTCGGTAAGTCCTAATTTTCCCATAACAGATTAAAAATTAAATTATCGTACAAAGTTAACTATAAAATATATTCGTGACTCTATTTACGTCAAATATTTAACTTTGGTTTGCGTTAATTAAGAAATTCTGAAACTAAGGTGTTATTTTTGGTGGCTCGTTTGCCGCTAATGCCCCTTTTTAATACGGCAGAGTTAGTATATTTGTCAATTAAACCGTTACTATGTCGGCAAAAAGGCTTAAAAAGCAAATATTAAAGAAAAAGCTCTTTAACAAAAACCGTTTGGTTATACTAAATGAAGATACCTTTGAGGAGATATTTTCGCTTAGGCTAAACCTTATGAATGTTTTTGTGGGGCTTACTACGGTTAGCATTGTAATGATAGCCCTTACCACCTACATTATTGCCTTTACGCCCCTGCGCGAATACATACCCGGGTATGCCAGTACCCAGCTAAAACGCCAGGCTACCGAAAACGCCATAAAATCAGACTCGCTTATAAAAGTTTTGGATCAGGAAAAGGCTTACCTCGCATCAATTAAAAAAGTGCTTACAGGAGACCTTGACCATACCAAGCTGAGCCGGGACAGTATAGTAGCCGCAGAACAGCAGGAACTGGATCCCGAAAAAATGCAGCCTAACGAAGCCGACCAAAAGCTGCGCGAACAGGTAGCGCTGGAAGATAAGTATAACCTGTTTGAAAAAGCTACGCCCAGGGTGAGCCAGGTGCTTTTCGCACCGGTAAAAGGTACCGTAACCCAGCCGTACAATGCAGCTAAAAAACAGTTATATGTAACCGTAGCCGTGGCTAACAATACACCCGTAAAGAGCGTAGCCGCAGGAACAGTAGTGCTTGCCGACTGGACACCTACAAACGGTAATGTAATGGTGGTGCGCCATAACGATGGTATAATCTCTGTGTACAAAGGCCTGGCGGTACTAAACAAAGAACAAGGCGATGTGGTGCGCAGTGGAGAAGTGCTGGCACAAACAGGCTTTAACGGTAAAGGCGAGGCGGCCCAGTTGCATTTTGAACTCTGGAAAGACGGTTATCCGATTAACCCCACCCAGTTTATAAATTTTGAGTAATGGATGCTTTTTTTGAAAATATAGCCTTACCGTCTTTTATAGCGGGTATAGCCTTTTCTTTTATAGGGTCTTTTATGGCATGGAGTCCGCCTAAAGAGATAAATGGGGTAGTGGGTTACCGCACCAGGCGTTCCATGAAATCGCAGGCACACTGGGATTTTTCACAAAAATACTCCGGTAACATTATGGGGGTAGGCGGGCTGGTTATGGCAGTGCTTTCGGCACTTAGTTATTTCCTCCCAGTGGCAGTAGAAACAAAACAAATTGTGGGGCTTATAGCGCTTGTAACCCTTTCTGTAGGTATGATAGTAGCCACTGAAGTGGCACTGAAACGAAAATTTAAAGATTAAAAATATCCTTATAATGTCATTAAAAACATTAGGAGCTAAAATATTTGCCGGCATTGTTCATAAGCAAACCCAAAAGTGGGCTACAAACCCTGTAGCTACACAAGAGCAGGTGTTTAAAGAATTAATTGCAAAGGCAAAAGAAACCCAGTTTGGCAAAGACCATGATTTCGGCGCAATACAAACCTATGCTGATTATGTGTCAAAAGTACCCGTACGCGATTACGAGGCATTAAAGCATTATATAGAAAGGGTAGTGCATGGTGAGGCCGATATACTTTGGCCAGGCAAGCCGCTTTATTTTGCTAAAACATCGGGTACAACCAGTGGTGCTAAGTACATTCCGCTTACAAAAGAGAGTATGCCTTTTCATATACAAGCTGCCCGAAATGCTATACTTAGCTACGTACACGAAACGGGTAATGCCGGTTTTGTAGATGGCAAGATGATTTTTTTGCAGGGGAGCCCGGAGCTCGACGAAAAGCACGGGGTGAAGTTTGGCCGCCTTAGCGGTATTGTGGCGCATTACGTTCCGGCGTATCTGCAAAAAAACCGCATGCCAAGTTGGGAAACCAATATTATAGACGACTGGGAAACCAAGGTAGATGCCATAGTGCAGGAAACCATACAGGAAGATATGACCGTAATATCGGGTATACCCAGCTGGGTGCAAATGTATTTTGAAAAACTGCATCAAAAAGCCGGGAAACCGGTGGGGCAGATATTCAGGAATTTTAACCTGTTTATATACGGTGGGGTAAATTACGAGCCGTACCGTGCTAAATTTGAGAAGCTTATAGGCCGTAAGGTCGACAGTATAGAGTTGTTTCCGGCTTCGGAAGGTTTTTTTGCCTACCAAGACAGCCAAAAGGAGAAAGGTATGTTGCTGTTGCTCAACTCGGGTATTTTCTATGAGTTTATAAAGGCAGACGAGTTTTTTACCGAAAACCCGCGCCGGTGTACCATAGGCGAGGTAGCTCTTGGTGTTAACTACGTGCTTATAATATCTACCAATGCCGGTTTATGGGCCTACAACATAGGCGATACTGTAGCATTTACTTCGCTGGCGCCGTACAGGGTTGTGGTTACCGGCAGGGTAAAGCATTATATATCGGCATTTGGCGAGCACGTAATAGGCAAGGAGGTAGAAACGGCTCTTAAGCAGGCTATGGAAGGCACAGAGGTACGCATAAACGAGTTTACCGTGGCTCCTCAGATAACTCCTGAAACGGGTTTACCGTATCACGAGTGGCTTATAGAGTTTGAAAACGAACCGCAAGACATGGATGCTTTTGCATTAAAGATAGATGCCGCCATGCGCAAGCAAAACGTGTACTATGACGACCTGATTGTGGGGAATGTGCTGCGCACGGTAGTTATTACCAAAGTAAAGCAAAACGGCTTTCAGGAGTATATGAAGAGTATAGGCAAGCTGGGCGGACAAAACAAATTGCCGAGGCTTAGTAACGATAGGAAGATTGCTGACTATTTTAAATAAGAAAGCATACCTTAACGAAACCCAGTTTTCGTTAACACGTTGCAGGAATATGTTAATAAAAACAGGTTTAATTAGGTGAGGATAATAAAATTATTTGTTAGTTATTTTATCGGTAAACGCATTTTAAACACATTAAATTATAAAAAACTTACATTTGCCATAAAATTTACAATGTATGCAAGGAACTAAAAACATTTCACGTTCACGTGCTCAGGAGTCGTCTGCGGCTATAGAGCGCCTGTACATAACCATGCGCCACCTTTTTAACCGCGGTTTTTATAAACCGATGGGGGTAAGCGGCGAAACCTTGCGCGAAGCCCTTTTACAGCTTCGCCCGGAAATATACGGCTCTATTGCCGAAGAAAAAGCCGAACTAAACGGACTACTATATGTTATAGAACGCCTCCCTGTAGGTATAGAGCAATGCCGCTTTATTAACCTTACCAGCGACGAAGGGTATGGCAAAAGCCATTTTAAAGCCATAGTACCACCAAAACGTAAACGCAACTGCTACCGTATAGACGAGGAGCAAATGAACGTGGAAATTACCCGCGGGCGTAGCGATATTTATGATATTCTTACTCACCTTACCTTTATTTACATAGAGGCAGAGAAAATAAAAAACCGCGTACTGATAGACGATAACGGCGAAATAGCACGCGACTGGGTAAAGCTGGAACAGGTTATAGAGAACGAAGAACCGCTGCAACTGGAAGAGCGTGAGCGCGCCATAAGCCACCTGAGTATTATATTGGGCCGTACGTTTGCAGAGATTAACGCCATATACGATGGTTTTGCTACAAAGGCAGATCCGGACAGGTTCCTTAGGGTAATTTACTGGCTGGGTAAACTGGCTATAGAAGAAGCCCTGGGTGCCGGTAAGCGTACGGTAACTTTTACCCCGGTACTACGCGAAAGGCTTGGCCACCACATACATGGCGAAATATGGGCCGATAACATTAAGGCTGTACTAAAGCAAAACGGACTGCTTCAACGCCCTATACACATTATAAGTGCCAATATGCACAGTGTAATGAATTCGGTTTTTGCACCATCACTGTTTAAAGGTAAGTATAAAGATAAAGACGACTTTTTTATATACGAAGAGCTAAGCCGTTCAGATAACGGTACGTTGCGCGATAAGGTTCAGGAAACGGCGCTTAAAAACGGTATGATTTATATGCCCGATACTTCGGGCACTAACATAGACGTTCAGATTTTTGATACGGCTAAGATAGACTTTAGCAAAACAGCGTTTCCGGGTGCTAAGGTGGCCGACGAACAGCCTGTAATTATTGTTATGGACTATGCATTTGGTGAGCAGGCTTACGAAACCATAGATGAGCTGCTTAAACCATACAAGGAAAATGATACCAAAACATTAATAAATGTAGAGTCGGTATCTATTATGGGTAAAGCGGGTATCCTGGAAGGTAACAAGGGAGACATTATGATTCCGTCTGCGCACATAAACGAAGGTACGGGAGATAACTATCCGTTCCATAACGAGCTTACAGCCGAAATGTTTGAAGGGCAGGGCATACCGGTATATAGCGGCCCTATGGTTAGCGTACTGGGAACATCGTTGCAAAACAGGGATTTGCTTAAGTTTTTTAACGAAAGTACATGGGGTGTTATAGGCCTTGAAATGGAGGGCGCCTACTACCAGAAAGCCATACAAAGTGCCAGCAAAATACGTAAGAGCATTAACCCGGACGTAAAAGTGCGTTATGCGTACTATGCGTCTGATAATCCGCTTGAAACCGGCAGCACCCTGGCCAGTGGAGGCTTAGGTACCACAGGTGTAAAACCTACCTACCTGATAACCATTAAAATACTGGAGCAAATTTTTAATATACAATAAAACAAACGAATGGAAAATCAACAACATAACCAAAATGTTGAGGTAGACCTGGGTGCCATAACCCGTAAATTAAAACAATACGGTACCAGGGTAAACGATTCTTTTTTTGATGGTGTGCTTTTTATAAAAAGGAACATCATCATTATTTTAATCCTTGTTGTTGCAGGGGGCGTGCTGGGTACTTTGGTAGACCGTTCGGAAAAAAACTACCAGCACCACATTTTTGTTACGCCTAATTTTGAGAGTAATAACTATCTGTATGCTTCGGTAGCACTTCTAGACGACAAAATTAAAGAAAACGACACCGTATTTTTAAAACAGCTGGGTATAACCAGGCCAAAAGATATTGCCAAAATAGAAATTAAGCCGGTACTTGAAATTTACAAGTACATGGATGAGTCTATAGAGGGTAACATGAATAACAGGCTGGAGCTTTTTAAAACCATGGCCGAAAATGGCGATGTAGATAAGCTTATAGAAGATAAAGAGGTTAGTAAAAACTACACTAACCACGAAATTATAATAAGTACTAACGGCAAGTATAAAGAATCAGAACTTGCCGGGCCTGTAATGAAGTTTTTAAACGCAGATCCTTATCTTAACACCATAGCTGCACAACAGCGTAAAAACCTCGACACCAAGATTGTTGAAAAGGAAAAAATGGTGGCTCAGATAGATAATGTACTGGCAGGCTTTACAGCATCGCGCGCTAATTCGGGTAGTGTGTATTACAATGATAATACTCCGCTGAACGAAATGCTAAATGTACGAAACAGTTTTGTTATACTGCTGGACAACTATAAGGTGATGAAAATAAACTTCAGCAAAATAATTAATGATAAAGCCAGGATACTTAACCAGTACGATTCTAACATTATATCAAAAAAAATGAAGCTGATATTCCCTTTGGTATTCCTTATCATTTTTGCGGTGGTTGTGCGTTTCCGCAAGGCGTATAAAAAGCAGATGGCCAAAAGACAGCTACAAACCAGCTAACGTATGATACAGGTTTTAGTTATGGGTGCCGGGGGACAGCTGGGCCAGGCTTTACAGCATATGGCTAAGGGCTACAGCGGTTTAAGCATTTACTTTGCAGATTCTGCCGAAGGTAATATAGCCAGCTTCAGTGCACTGGAAAAGCTGTTTGAAAAAGTAAAACCGCAGTATTGTATTAATGCTGCGGCGTACACCGCTGTAGATAAAGCCGAAACAGAGCAGGAAGCAGCCCGCCTGGTTAATGTAACTGGTGCTGCTAACGTAGCTAAAGCATGCCTGACTTATCACGCCAGGTTAATACATATTTCTACCGATTTTGTTTTTAACGGTAAAAAAAAATCTCCCTACACAGAGCAGGATGAACCGGATCCTATAAACGTTTACGGTGCTACAAAACTCCTGGGGGAGCGTCAGGTAACCGCTATACTACCCGCGCATTATATTATACGTACCTCATGGGTATATTCTGAATACGGAAATAATTTTATGAAGACTATGCTGCGCCTTGCAAATACCGGTAATACGCTAAATGTGGTAAACGACCAGTATGGTACACCTACTAATGCGCTGAGCCTTGCACAGGCATTGCTGGATATAATTATCTATGAGCACAGCCATAATTCCGCTCAATTCGGTACGTACCATTACAGTAACGAAGGTGAAGTAACCTGGTATGGCTTTGCACAGGAAATTTTTAAGAAACACAAACTGTCGCCTGTGGTGAACCCGGTAACATCGGGATACTTTAGCACACCTGCTACGCGCCCGGCTTACAGTGTAATGGATAAATCTAAAATAAAGGAAACGTTCAAATTAAACATACCACAGTGGCAAACACTGCTGTAAGAGCAACATGATAAAAAAGCTTAAAAAATTCTTTGAATCTAAAGACCGCAAAACGGTACTGAAGAATTTTTTTTCCCTGTCTATTCTACAGGGGCTTAACCTGTTGCTGCCGTTTATAACCTTCAGGCACCTTATAAAGGTGCTGGGAATGGATAATTTTGGGCTCATACAATTTTCGTTGGTTTTTGTTACCTATTTCCAAATCCTTACAGATTACGGATTTAACATGAATGCCACTAAGGAAGTTTCCTTACACCGGGATAACCCCAAAGCATTACACAGAATATTTAGCGAAGTGTTTTATACCAAGCTGCTCCTTATGTGCATAAGCGTTATTATAATGAGTCTTATTGTATTTAATGTTCCTTTGTTTAAAAAGGATGCATTGGTTCATTTTATATCCTTTGCGGGTTATGTGGTAGGTATGGGTATTTTCCCGATGTGGTTTTTTCAGGGATTGCAAAAAATGAAGTACATAACGTATATTAATATTATTTGCAAAACGTTGTTTACCGTAGCAATTCTGGTCTTTGTAGACCGCCCGGATGAAACCTGGCTTGCCAGCCTTTTTACAGCCTGCGGATTTCTTACGGCAGGTGTGATATCACTTTTTTTTGTGTACAGGCAGTTTCAGGTTAAAATGCATAAGCCATCGTATAGTGCTATTAAAACCCAAATTATAATAGGCAGGTACCTGTTTTTTTCTGAACTAAAAATATCGCTGTTTACTAATACCAATACCTTTATAATGGGATTGTTTTTAGGCAAGACGGCTGTAGGATATTTTATGGCAGCAGAAAAAATATGCCGCGCCCTGGGGCATTTGGCTACGCCACTGTCTAATGCCATGTTCCCGTACATGTCGTTGAAAATGACCGAAAGTTTTGAGGCCGGCTATGCGGAGGTAAATAAAGTGGTAAAAGTAGGTGTGTTAGTTTTTGTACTTATGCTTGTACCATTGTACATCCTGGCACCGTGGATTATACACGTATGTTATGACCTTGAAGCAACCTCACCGGCTGTGCTGCTATTTAGGATACTGCTTATATTACCCGTTACCACCTTTATAGACAGTATGTATGGCAAGCAGGTACTTATTACACTAAATAAAGACAATTTATATTTTAAGGTTATACTGTTTGCGGCCTTGCTTAATGTAAGCCTTAACGTATCATCATTAATGTCGGGTTACGGTACTACAGGTACTGCGGTGTCTATATTTATAACACAGTTGTTTATAGACGCCGGTATGTTTTACTACGCCCACAAAACCATAAAGGGATTACGAAGGCAAGATTTATCTGCCGTATAACTTACAGCTAAACGGCTGTACATTTTTAAAAGAACTATAATGCCTATAAAGAAGATATACATATTTCTGTTTTTTACCGGACTCTTTTTCCTTGGCTTTAACGAGTATGAAGGGATTCCTTTTCTTGGAGAGTTTCAAACAGAGGTAGCGGCGCTCTTTTTCCTTTTAGGATTTTGTTTCTTAGTACTAAGTGGCAAAATTGCTTTGCCTTTAAAAAGTCCTTTATTCCGTATTTTGCTGCTATTTGTAGCTTGGTGTATTATTTGTACATTAATAAATATACCCACTGTTGCCACTAACTATTTTAAGCATATACCCGGTATAAGCCGTTTTATAAGACAGTTATTCTCATTACTACTATCTGTAGGTGTTTTCTTTCTGTTATACTGGAATGTAGCTATAAATATGAGTATAAAAGAGCTTTTTTACAGGATAAGGAAAGTTATTTTTTGGTCGCTTATTGCAGCGTCGATATACGGATTTCTCGAAATTTTGGTGGTATTTTATCATTTTTCGCCGGCAAGGCAAGTATTAGAACTCTTTAGTTATCTGCCTTTTATTGAAGTTGGATATGTGTCAAACAGGATTTCTTCTATAACTTTTGAGGCGCCTTCTTTAGGAACGTATCTTATTACCATCTCGGGCTGGATGTTTAGCTATATACTTACCAGTAACAGGCCGGTGAGGTTTGTACCTGCCTTACTTGTGCTTATACTTATGTATTATTCAGATTCGCGCACGGCCTTAGTTATTGTGTCTTTACAATTTATCATTTTTATGGTATACATGCTCCGGTTTGAAAAGTACCGTAAATTTATCATTAACCTCTCTGTAGTCCTCGCCCTTACAATAACGGCGGTGATGGCCATTAACGGCAGAAAAATCACTAAGCGTTTAGAGTCACTTAACTTTGTAGAAAATTTTAAGTCGAACATATCAAATAAGTCCAGGTTTGGTATTCAGTATGCTTCAATTCAGGTGTTTAAAGAGCATCCTGTGGCAGGCGTAGGGTTTGGGCAGCTGGCGTACCACTCACGCTTTCATTATCCGGGGTGGGCTACACACAATAACTGGGAGTTTAAATACCTGTACAAAAATCAAAAAGTATCTTCGTTTCCTCCAGCATATAACATTTACACACGTTTGCTGGCTGAAACCGGTATTATAGGGTTGGGTATTTTTTTAGCATTCATATATTTTGTACTTGTACGCTGTAAAAACCTTATAATTGCTACAACAGGTTATAAACAGGTAATGGTAGTAAGTTTACTTATTACTTTTTCAGGTTTATTTTTAAACTGGTTTCAAATAGATAGTTTCAGGCTATTTGGTATTTGGATATCTTTGGCGTTACTGATGCGTTTTGCCATGCCAGATACTATTGAAGCTAACCAGAAAGAATCAACATCTTCTAATGAATAAAACGGCTATACTTATACCGCATTATAATAACCCTGAGGGATTAGTACGCTCATTAGGTTCTATACATTATGAGGAGCGTGCAGACGTATTTATTGTAGATGATGGTAGTAATACCCTTTTAATAGATGAGGACGCCGTTAGGTTGTCTTTTAAAGCTTCCGGAAGTATTACGTTTATATATCTGGGTGAAAACAAAGGCATAGAAACCGCTTTAAATACAGGGCTTTCGGCAATAACAGCTACACAAAAATATACCTACATCGCCCGGTTAGACAGCGACGATCAGTGCATTGGCAACCGATTTTTTATACAGGAGCAATATATGGATACTCATCCTGATATTATGCTCTTAGGTTGTAATGCCCATGCTGTAGATAGCGATGGTAACACACTTTACGATCTGATATTCCCCGAAACCAATGGCCAAATAAAGAAAAAAATGCATGTTAACTCTATGTTTTTACACCCTGGGGTTATTATACGCGCTTCGGTACTTAGCCAGGTAGGTCTATATCCATTAGGCTATCCGGCAGCAGAAGACTATGCGTTATTTTTTAAAATTGTGAAGCATTATAAAGCAGAGAACCTGCAGCAGTTTTTAGTAAAATATGAAATAAACCCCTCAGGTATATCGGCAACCAGGAGAAAGAAGCAGGTACAAAGCCGCCTGCGTATTATGGCTGATAATTTTTATTTTGGTTTTTATCCGGTTTATGGCATACTGCGCAGCCTGCTGCTGTATGTAATGCCTACCGGGCTTATACTTGCAATTAAAAAGAAGCTGAGCAAATGAAAACTGTAACCTTACAAAAAGTATATACGGTAGTACTGGCGTTGCTTGTGGCGCTGTTTCCGTTTTCTAAGGCATTGCCAAATATACTGCTGCCACTGCTGGTGGTACTGTTTGTATCCGATGTGCGTAACGTAGATTTCAGTAAGCTGAAACAACCGGTAGTATATGCCTTATACACGGTTATGGGCTATTTGTTTATAAAAGGAGCCATACGCGGCAGCCTTTTTTCTGAATTTTCGGTATACAGCAAATACATAACCATACTGGTAATGCCGGTGCTGTTTGCTAAGGTAACAGATTACCTGCTGATTAAAAAAGTGTTGCTGGCGGGTATAGTGGCTACAGTGGTGGTAAGTATTATAAAATCATTAATCTATTACGCTGCCCACGGTAACTTTCCGTTTAACATAGGACTGGAGGTAAACGAAATATTAATACTGGAACGCCCGTACGCAGGCTTCTACGCGGTAGCCGGTACGCTACTGTCGCTGCACCTTATTCCTAAAATGCCGCGCTACCGCTGGCTACTGGTTGCAGCAGCAGGGCTGTGTGTGTTTTTTATTGTATTTATAGCCGCCAGGATGTCGTTAATATCCCTGGTAATATGTTTGGGTATATACATTATGTTTTATGCCCGTATGAAGCTGATTACGCGTTTGCTGATAGCTTTTGCCGGTTTGTTGCTGGTAAGCGGTGCGGTGTTCCTTAATAAAAACCTTTATAACCGTCTTTTTGTAGACCAAACCATGGATACCACTATAGATTATGAACCGCGTGTGGTAATATGGCAGTGTGCTTACGACCTGTTACACAACCCGGACTATAACCCCGTGTTTGGCTTTCCGTCTAACAAAGTGCTTGAAAATGAATATGTAGACTGCTTTGCCGGAAAAATTACAAACAACGAAACCAAGCGCGCCTGGTTTATAAAAGTTAAGTTTAATTCGCATAACCAGTTTCATGACTATATGCTGGCGCACGGTTTTGCCGGGCTGCTGCTGCTTGCCGGTTTTATGCTTATGCTGCTGTACCACGTAAGGCGAAACTTTATATATTTTTCTATAGTACTATCGCTTATATTTTTTATGGCAGTAGAGAATATCTTTTTCCGTCAGATGGGGTGCTATATTTTTAGTATCTTTATCGCCTTGCTGCTAATTAACAATAATCAGATCATTGATGAGGAAGATCAAAGTAGCTCATATCCTTTTTTCTTCAAGCGGGGTTGATACCTATGCCCGTTTAATAACCGGAAATACTGATGCCGATAACTTCGAGCATATTATTATCCATGGCATTAACGATACTGATATTCCATTTAAGTCAAAGGACGGAACGGTATTTAAAAGCTACCGCTTACCGCTGGAGCGCAGTATATCTGTTACAAAAGATACCACCTGCCTTTATAAGGCCTATAAGATTATAAAGGCCGAAAAACCCGACGTTATACACGCACACAGCGCCAAAGGCGGCGTTATAGGCAGGATTGTGGGCAAACTTACCGGTACCCCGGTACTATTTACACCGCACGCATTTTCTTACCTAAGTGCCGAAACGGGGTTTAAAAAGTTTGTCTTTTTAACCATAGAAAAATTATTACGCGGAAGTTCTACGCTACTGGCTACATCGCAGTCTGAAGCTGGCAGGGGGATAGCAGAGGTAGGCTTTAGCCCGGATAAAACTATTGTATTTAACAACAGTATTAACCCTGTGGCCCAAATACAGCCGCTAACCCTGCAAAAAACCTGGCCCGATACGTATCTGTGTACCATAGGCAGGCCCAGCTACCAAAAGAATATTGAGCTGATGATAGAATCGCTTTACCACGTAAAGCAACAGTGGCCCCAGGTACACCTTGTAGTAGTGGGGGTAGGCTTTTTATCAGATAAACTTAGCGCAGTAAAAGAAATCATCCGTAACCGTAAGCTGGAAAGTAATGTAACTATTATAGACTGGACATCGCGCGAAAACACCCTTAACATACTCAGCCATTGCAGCGTGTACCTCAGTACATCGCGTTACGAGGGTTTGCCATACGCGGTTATAGAAGCACTTGCCCTGCAAAAGCCGTGTGTGGTAAGTAATTGCGACGGTAATAAAGACCTGGTGGAAAATGGCTATAACGGCTATGTAATACCCTCAGAAAACCCCGCAGACTATGCCGAGAAAATACTGGCCCTGTTACATAATGATGCTTTACAAAAACAGTTTTCTGAGCACGCGGGCAAAATGTTCTCTGATCATTTTAATCTTCAGAACAACATATCCCTTATAGAAAATATTTACAAAGAAGCTGCTGCACGTAAGTAATTTAGTAGCTTTTTTTGAGAAACGAAACGTACAATGAACAACATACAGGTTTATTCCCGAGATACATTATTACACCGACTGGGCTTGCCTACGGGCACCAAGAGTGTAATATTTTTTATATCGTTAATGCTTATTACACTACCCATGGCACACGTATACAATACGCTTGCCGTGATTTTGTTTGTGTTGTTTACCGTACTGTCTTACCAGCGTGCCAGCATGAAGATACACCTTACCGCTGCCTTGTGGCTGCCCATTGTACTTTTTGTGCTAATGATGGCTTCTGTGGCGTGGAGTGTAGATACGGTGGTATCATTTAAGGCGCTGAGTAAAGAGGCACCGTTACTATTTATACCCCTGGCGTTTGGCATTATGAGGTCGCTGCGCTACAAGCACATAAACGATATACTACGTTACTACAGCAGCGCCATGTGCCTGCTTGCCATTTACATAACCCTAAGGGCGGTATTCAGGTTTTTTTCGGGTGAAGGAATGCATGTGTTTTTCCTTAACGGTTTAGCCACGCTTAGTATTTCCTTGTATCTGTCGGTATTCCTGTCGCTGGCCATGTTCTACTTTTTGGGTAAAAAAAACAATACATACTGGGGTAAAGTGGCCATGTACTTCTTGTTCTTTGTTATCATTTTATTGTCAAAAAAAATAATCATCATTACAGATGCCTTGGTGGTTATTGTATACTACCTGTTCTTTTCTAAAGACGACCGTGCAAGCCGTGTGTACTCTATACTATTGTTTACAGTGCTGGCCTCGGCATTAGCCTATTACGGTAACGTATCTGAAATCATGGAGCGCGAAAATGAAAGGCGTACGGGCGCACCGGCTACAGAAATGGTGCATAATGTAACGCTGCAGGAAGCATGGACAAAAGAAACCTTTGCGCCTACTGATTACCTTAATGGCTATGCCTTTCGCCTGTACCAGCTTCGTACTGCTAAAGAAATGCTTTCAGGCTCATCGCGCATGCTTTCGGGTTACGGAATCAATGCGTCTTCGGTTGAGGTAAAAAAACGAGGTGAAGCCCGTGGCCTTACCTACACCGGGTGGGCAGACCAGCCTTACAATACGCTGAACTTCCATAACCAGTATATAGAGGCGTTTTCAGATTTAGGCATAGGTGGCTGCCTGCTTATTATAGCCATGGTGGTGTACAGCCTGTACAACGCCGTAAGGCGAAGGTATTTTATACACATAGCCTTTTCTGTACTAATGATAAGCCTGTTTTTAACCGAATCGTTTTTATGGAGGCAAAAGGGCCTGGTGTTTTTTACGGTCTTTTACTGCCTTTTTAACACTCCCGGCATATTTGTAAAACAGAATAATGTATAAAAAATCGTTTATTTGCACCGTGCTGTTTACAGGCCGCCTATAATCACGCGTATTACAGTGCGGTAGCTTCTGTGCAATTATTATATTTAGTATGAACACTTCAGAAAATAAAGGATTTCCGGCTTACATAAGGCTAACAAACATTGTTGTAGACCTTATGTGCATCCTGCTTTTATCTGTACTTATATTTCAGGATGTTGCCCGTAGCAATATGTACTTGTGTATATACGTTTTTTGCAGCTGGAGCATAATAGCCTATTTTTCGGGTTTTTATGAGGTGTACCCGTTTACAAAACCAGGCAAAATAGTAGCTAAAGTAGCAGTGCAGCTCGTATTGCATACGGCCGCCATGTTCTTCTTCCTTTTATTTTCGGCACATACCGTTGTGGGGCTTACCCTGCTTGCCGGTTACGCAGGGGTTTGTACCTTGCCGGTGCTTGTATTAAAGCTGTTTGTATACGTATATTTAAATACCTACAAGGCAAAATGCCGTTGTGGCAATACGGTTATTGTAGGCTATAATGCCACTTCGTTACAGGTAAAAGAAGCCCTTTCGCGACACAACGATAACGCAGTGCTTGGGTTTTTCTCAGACCGGGAGAGTGGCGCAAACATTACCGGCGGTATAGCGCAACTCGACTCCTATATACAAAACAACGGCGTAAATACCGTTTACTGTAGCGTATCTGAAGCTACTACACAGCAAATAAACCATTTGGCCACCTTGTGTGAAACCAAGGGTATCCGGTTTAAACTGGTACCCGATGGCGGTGTAACCATACTTCCTAAAAAGTTCCGTATTTCGTATTACGAAATTTTTCCTTCGTTTACGCTGTACCGCACGCCGTTACACGACCCTATTGCACGCCTTTTAAAGCGTGTTTTCGATGTGGTTTTTTCCCTGTTGGTTATCGTGTTTATTATGTCATGGCTTATCCCTATAGTGGGCTTATTTATAAAACTGGAGAGCAAGGGCCCCGTGTTTTTTAAGCAAATCCGCCTGGGTGTAGATGGTAAAGATTTTTGGTGCTATAAGTTCCGTTCTATGCAGGTGGCTAATAACGAGGGGAACCTTACCGTAAAAAATGACCCAAGGGTAACCCGTACGGGCAAGTTTTTGCGTAAAACAAGCCTGGACGAAATGCCACAGTTTATAAACGTGCTCATAGGCGATATGTCGGTTGTAGGGCCAAGGCCTAAGGTATACAGCCACCATAACCAGTATAAAGACCACATTTACCGCTTTATGGACCGCCTTAAAATAAAACCCGGCATTACCGGCCTTGCGCAGGTAAGCGGCTACCGTGGCGAAATAAACAGCGATGGCGAAATGCAAAACCGGATACGCTACGATGTTTTTTACATAGAACACTGGTCTATGCTGTTTGACATGAAGATAATCATGCAAACTGTGGTAAACATTTTTATGGGCGAGGATAAAGCCTATTAAAAATGTTACCTTTGCAGCTACAAAACATAAACACACAATCTGCATAAACACATGAACATTTTATTACTTGGTTCAGGCGGTAGGGAACATGCCCTTGCCTGGAAAATGCTGCAAAGCCCGCTATGCGATACTCTTTTTGTAGCACCCGGTAATGCCGGAACCGCCGGTATAGCTACTAACCTGGCCATTAACCCCGTAGATTTTGAGGCTGTAAAAACCGCTGTACTTACTAACAATGTACAACTGGTGGTAGTAGGCCCCGAAGACCCGCTGGTTAAGGGCGTGTACGATTTTTTTAAGAATGATGAACAACTGGCACACGTTCCGGTAATAGGGCCGTCTCAGTATGGTGCGCAGCTGGAAGGCAGTAAAGAGTTTGCTAAAAAGTTTCTTATAAAACATAACATCCCCACTGCGGCGTACGACAGCTTTACTAAAGAAACCGTAGAGGAAGGATGCAAATTTCTTGAAACCCTAAAGGCGCCTTATGTGCTTAAAGCCGATGGCCTTGCTGCCGGTAAAGGTGTTCTTATATTAAACGACCTTGAGGAGGCGAAGCAAGAGCTTAGGAATATGCTTGTAGATGCTAAATTTGGCGATGCCAGTGCAAAGGTGGTTATAGAGGAGTTTCTGGATGGTATAGAACTAAGCGTTTTTGTACTTACCGATGGTATAAATTATAAGCTGCTGCCTACTGCAAAAGACTACAAGCGTATAGGCGAAGGCGACACAGGCCTAAACACAGGCGGTATGGGTGCTGTAAGCCCGGTTCCGTTTGCCGATGCCGAGTTTATGGAGAAGATAGAAACCCGCATTGTAAAACCTACTGTAAATGGCATTAAAGCTGATAACATAGATTACAAGGGGTTTGTATTCATAGGGCTTATAAAAGTAGGTAACGACCCGTTTGTAATAGAGTACAACGTGCGCATGGGCGACCCGGAAACAGAAGTGGTTATCCCAAGGCTAAAAAGCGACCTGGTAGAAATTTTTCTAGCTATGAGCCAGCAGAAACTAAACGAAGTGGCATTTGAAATAGACGAGCGCAGTGCTACCACAGTAATGATGGTAAGCGGGGGCTATCCTGAAGATTATGAAAAAGGTAAGGTAATTACCGGCCTTGATGCCGTAGAGGGTTCGCTGGTATTCCATGCCGGTACTACGCTAAAAGATGGCGAGGTTGTAACCGCAGGGGGCAGGGTGCTTGCTGTAACCTCTTACGATAATGACTTTAAAGAGGCCATAAAAAAATCTTACCAAAATATAGATAAACTACATTTTGATAAGATGTATTATAGAAAAGATATCGGCTTTGACCTTTAATTAAGAAAGGAAAGAGTGTGCCGTAGTATCCTGGTCGTCGTCGTTGTTAGCTTTAAATATGTTAAGCTGTTTTAGCCAGTAAACAAAAGCAGCGCAGCAAATCAGGATAAATACCCAGGTGATGATGTTTGCAGCCCACCAGTTTTTAAGCTCAAGGCTGCGGAAGAAATCCAAAGGGATGAAAAGGAAATCAGTAAAAAGAGATCCAAGGCCTTCAAAAAATGCTTTCATTTTTTAATAAGTATTATATTAATAGACACAAAAGTATAAAATTATAGTATGCTGGCAAGTATTTTCAGTAAAACAAGGCCCATAAATTATGTTTTATTAGGCATTACCCTTGTTTTATTTTACGGACTTAATGTAAGCAGCGATCTAAGCTGGCTTTCGGTGCCGCTGTTGCTGGGCCAAAAAGCAGGTTTATTGCTGCTGCTTTGTGCATCGGTACTGCTTGTGGGGTTTATTACCCTGCGCAATACCCTTACTAAGGCAAACAGCTATGCCGTGGTACTATTTATACTGTTTTTTATACTGTTTCCTACCACGCTGGTAAACGGTAAAATTATTGTGGCCAACTTCTTTTTGCTCCTGGCATTAAGGCGATTAATATCTTTACAATCATTGATTTCGCCTAAAGAAAAGATATTTGATGCTACGTTTTGGATACTTGCGGCATCAGTATTCCATTTTTGGTGCATTATTTACCTGGTTATGGTATTTGTGTCTATTGTATTTCACGTAGCCAGGGATTACCGCAACTGGATTATTCCGTTTGTGGCTCTAATGGCGGTAAGCATTATTTATATTATGGTAGGGCTTAGCATAGGCCACAACCTGTTCGATCATTTGTTTGATGATATGTATGTGAGCTTTGATTTTACCTATTTTGAAAACGTGTACCAAAACATAGCCTTGTCGCTGTTTGCCCCGGTAGCCCTGCTGTTTTTATTGCCTTATGTGGGCAGTATAAACAGTAAACCGCTAAACCTTCAGGCCAGCCATAAAAAGGTGTTGTACTCGTTTTTAATAGGTGTGGGTATTTACATACTTAGTAACCATAAAAACAATAGCCTGCTTATATTTACCTTTGCGCCACTGGCCATAATGGGTGCTAACTTTATGGAAGCACAGAAAAGCGACTGGACGCGTGAAGCCATAGTATGCAGTATAGCGGCCATAGCATTCTTTATATTCTTTGCGCAGTTGTAAAACTACAGGTCTATATAAAACAAATAAGGGATGCTACTGCATCCCTTATTTGTTTTATAACTTCACCCCGTAGGCTAAATCTCCTGCATCGCCCAGTCCCGGCACTATGTATTTCTTTTCGTTCAGGTGGCTGTCTACATCGGCTATCCACAGGTTGAAGTTATCGGGCAGGTTCTTCTGTAAAAATTCTACGCCTTCGGGTGCTGCAATGGCTACGGCTATATGCACAGCGGCCGGGGTTTCGTTTTCCAGTAATTTAAGGCAGGCAGCCTGCAGGCTTAGGCCGGTGGCAAGCATGGGGTCTGCTATTATTACTGTTTTATTTTTAAGGGAAGGCGCTGCCTTGTATTCCATTACTATATCAAAATAATCGTCGTTGTTAGGGTGGTGGCGGTAGGCCGATATAAAGCCGTTTTCGGCATCGTCAAAAAAAGAAGTAAACCCCTCGTGCAGTGCCAAACCGGCGCGCAGTACAGAGGTTACTACTATGCCGTGTTGTAGTCTGGTGGTTTCTTTAGTGCCCAGGGGCGTGGTTACGGTGTGCGGCTCATAGGGTAATGATTTGCTTATTTCGTAGGCCATGATTTCGCCAATGCGGTGAATGTTTTTGCGAAAACGCATGCTGTCGCCCTGTATGGTTACATCGCGCAGCTGCGATAAAAAACGGTTTAAAATACTGTTGTTTTCTGAAAGGATATGAACCTGCATTTTGCGAAAAAATTTGTTTTGGTGTTATAAAAGTATTAAAACTATATTTGTAAAAAAATAAAAAGTATGTTTTCAGGATTTGCATTCCCTATTTTCGAGCAGAGTATAAAAGACTATCACGTACACGACAGTATAGATCAGCCTATTAGCAACCCATACGACAAAGGTAGTATAGAGCACCTTTTGTATGCAAAAAACTGGGTAGATACCGTACAGTGGCACTACGAGGATATAGTACGCGACCCGAATATAGACCCTGTAGCTGCACTGGACCTAAAGCGTAAAATAGACGCCAGCAACCAGGTGCGTACGGATATGGTGGAATATATAGACAGCTATTTCCTGGACAAATATAAAGATGTACAGCCTAAAGCCACGGCAAAGATAAACTCTGAAAGCCCGGCATGGGCCATAGACCGCCTGTCTATCCTGGCGCTTAAAATATTCCACATGGCCGAAGAAGCTAACCGCCCTGACGCCAGCGAAGAGCACCGTGCAAAATGCCAGGAGAAACTAAACGTGCTGCTGGAGCAGAGAAAAGACCTTAGCACCGCCATAGACGACCTGCTTACTGATATAGAAAATGGCGATAAGTACATGAAAGTGTACAAGCAAATGAAAATGTACAACGACGAGGACCTTAACCCGGTGTTGTACCAGGGCAAGAAATAATACAAACACAATATACCCTAAGCCTTCCTGCCGTGTAGCAGGGAGGTTTTTTTACTAATACACGGTTTTGCACACGCATGCTCACCGTAAATACCATTACTAAACAATGCCGCATAAAAAAGGAAAAGGCCACATTCACTTGCTTGTACTGCGATTTTCGGCTATGGGCGATGTAGCCATGACGGTGCCTGTACTCCATGCCCTTACCACCCAGCACCCCGAAGTGCGGGTTATAGTAGCATCGCGTGCTGCCTTTAAGCCTTTTTTTGATGGTTTGCCTAATGTAAGTTTCCACGCGGCTGATTTAAGCGGTTCCCATAAAGGATTTTTCGGCATACTGCGACTGTATAAAGAGCTAAAGGCGCTGCACATATACGCCGTAGCTGATTTACACAATGTATTGCGTACCAAAATCATTACGAAACTCTTTGCCTGGCGCGGCAAAAAAACAGCTACCCTTAACAAAATGCGCGATGCGCAAAAGCGCCTTACCGCAGCTGTAAACAAGGATTTTAGTGCGGTAACACCCATTGTATACCGCCATGCCGATGTTTTTAAGGCACTGGGCTTTCCTGTGGTGTTAAACGAAAGTGCGGTGCTACCCAAGCCTGCACTGCCTAACGAATTAAAGGATATGGCAGGGCCAAACGGTATCATACGTATAGGTATAGCGCCTTTTGCCCAGCACATGGGCAAGGTGTACCCTACAGATCTAATGCGGCAGGTAATAGACGCCCTAGCGGCTAAACCGGGCATCAGGCTGTATTTATTTGGCGGAAACAAGCACGAAGCACACCAGCTTAAAAAAATGGCTGCTGAGCGCCTTAATATAGAGGTTGTAGCAGGAGGGAGGTTTACCCTTAAGCAGGAACTGCAGCTTATAGCAAACCTAAACGTTATGCTGAGCATGGATAGTGCTAACGGACACATGGCCGCCATGTACAGTGTGCCGGTAATTACGCTTTGGGGTGCCACGCATCCCTACGCGGGGTTTGTACCGTATAACCAGCCGCTGTCTAATTCTATTACGTCTGATAGGGAGAAATATCCGCTGTTGCCTACATCCGTTTACGGAAATAAAGTGGTGCCGGGTTACGAAGATGCTATGCGTACCATAACCCCACAAATGGTATTAGATAAGATTGGCGAAGTCTTGAGTCGAAAGTCATAAAGTCATAAAGTTGAAAAGTCCGTGGAAGTTGATTCTCCACGGACTTTTTTATTACGTAAGACGAGTAAGCCTTTCGACTTTATGACTTTAAACTTTCGACTATAAATGACTAATTAGACATCATCAAAATCAACATATAATTCTTCTGATGTAGGGTGTGCCTGGCAGGCCAGTACAAGTCCTTCTGCTATTTCGCCATCGGTAAGTATAGCGTTTTTCTTCATTTCTGCTGTACCTGATTTAACACGGCACACACAGCTGCTGCAAATACCACCCTGGCAAGAGTATGGAGCGTCTACGCCTTGTTTTAGCGCAGCGTCTAGCACGGTGATTTCCTTTGGCATAAAAAAGGTGGTTTCCTCGTCGTCTACAAGTACGGTTACCTTAGTCTGTCCACTTAGGTCGGCTTCTATTTTTTTCTCGGCTATAGGGGTAGAAAACAGTTCAAACTTAATGTTCTTCTCCGGAACGTTGTGCTCTTTTAGCACGTCGTTTACGGTAAGTATCATTTCCTCCGGGCCACAAAGGTAAAACTTGGCAAACTCTTTTTCCTTATGCTTGTTGTTTAGCACAAAGTTTACCGCGGCACGCTCTATACGTCCAAAAAGCGCATCGCCGGCGTGGGCACGGCTGTATACAAAGTGTACAAAAAACCTGCCCAGGTATTTTTCCTGCAGCTGGTGCAGCTGGTCATGAAAAATAGTATCCTCAGGGCTTTTATTGCCGTATACCAGTACAAAAGTACTATCTGGCTCGTGTATAAGTACCGACTGCAGTATGCTCATAACCGGGGTAATACCGCTGCCGGCAGCAAACGCTGCATAGTTACGCTGCCTGTCGGATTTTGGTTCAAAAATAAATTTACCTTCGGGCACACCTACCTCCATGCTGTCTCCTACAGCCAGTTTTTCATTGGCAAAAGCCGAAAACCCACCGTTCTTAACCGCTTTAATGGCTACGCGAAGTTCGCCGCTGCCAGGTGCAGAACAAATAGAGTAGGCTTTACGCACTTCTTGCCCTTCGTACTGGGTTTTTATGTTAATGTACTGGCCGGCTGTAAAGTTATATGCTGCCGAAAGGTCTTGCGGAACCTCAAAGGCTATAGAAACCGCATGAGGGGTTTCCCTGCGGATGTCTTTTATTTTTAACGAATAGAATGTTGACATTGCTTGCTTGTTATTTACTGCAAAAATACAGATTATGATATGAGTAATAAACCAAAGGTTAAAATTTATATACCTAAGAAAGTTATACATAAGATTTTTATGTATACATTTGCTGTACAAATTTGTAGTACATGAAAAACTCCCAACTGTATAAAGGTAGCCTTAATACCATAATAATGAAGCTACTGGAAGAAAACGGCCGCATGTATGGTTATGAAATTACCCAAAAGGTAAAGCTTATAACCCGCGGTGAACTAAACATAACCGAGGGTGCGCTGTACCCAGCATTACATAAACTTGAGGCCGATGGCCTGCTGGATGTGGAGGTAGAACGCGTAGACAACCGCCTGCGTAAGTACTACAAGCTTACAGAGCAGGGCGAAAAAGAAACCGTAAACCGCCTGGAAGAACTACAGGAGTTTATAAAAAACATGCAGTCGCTGGTAAGCCCTGCGCCTAACCCTGACCTTCAATTTTAAGTATTATGAAACTTACAACCGAACAAATACAAGCTGTAAACAAAGCCCTCCTGCGCGCGCGCATAGCACATTATGACATAAGACTGGAACTGACCGACCACGTAGCGTCTGTGCTGGAAAAACAGGAAGGGGATTTTGAACAAAACCTTGCCGCTTATATAAACGACAACAAGAAACTGCTGCGCAGACTGAACTACAAGTTTATGCGCACAGGCGCCACCAAGGGCCTGAAGCTGCTTTTTACCAACCTGTTTTCATGGAGAATACTGCTTATTTTCGTGGGTATTATTGGCTTGGGAAAAGTTATACAGCAGTTTGCCGCACCGGATGATATGGGGATTTTTATGTTCCTGATTTTTGTGGTGTGCAGTGTTATGGGTACTTATCCCGCCATTGAAAATATATTCAGGAAAAGGGAAAGCTTTTCGTTTGACCTGGGTATTGCCTTTGTGCCCACGATAGTGCTGTACCCAAGTATTTTAATGCAAAGATGGGTGCCAAATCCTGATTTCCTGATTGTGTATTATGCATTTGTTGGGGCGTTTTCAGTAAACATACATTTTACCATTAAGGAGTTGTATAAAAAATACCTTTCGCTATATCATGTATAAATTAACCACAGACCAGATACAGGAAATAAACGCCGCGCTAAAAAATGTAGGGGTGTACTATGCCGATATCCGTATGGAACTGACCGACCATGTAGCGAGTACTATAGAGAGCGAGGGTTTTAGTGGAGATATTGAAACCTACGTACAATCCCACAAGGAAGAGATACAGCAACTTAATGAAAATGCCGAGGCCATGGCCATGCACAGAAACCTCAAGGCTGCTTTTATCGAAACAACAAAACCGGGCTTTTGGCTGGTGTATCTGAGCCTTGTGGCATTAGGGGAGATAATGATCCGTTTTTCCGATGCCGATAGTGCCGCAATATCTACGCTGGCTTGCGCTATGGTTGTAGTACTCGTGGCAGCGTACAATCCGGTATTTAGAGGAAATACGCCTGAGTTTTCAGGTAAAAAACATTACAAAATTATAGACCGTATGCTGGTGGTGGCGTGCATTGTTTTACTTAACCTTTATACCCGTACGGAGCAACACCAGTTAACCATTATACTGAGTGCCACTATTGGTGCGGCAGGGTATGCACTTTATGCAGCCACAAAAACCCAGGTTGCTAAATATAAATCACACTACTATGCGTAGTAAAAGCACTAAATATCCGGAAACGATAGTGTACCGCTATATAAAGCAACAGGGTATAGTGTACGACGATATTTGCCATGAACTGGCAGACCATGTTATTTGCGCCCTGGAGCAAGACACTACATTAACTCACGAAAACTTTCAGGAACGCTTAAACGCTTATGTCCATTCCCATAATATGGTGGCTATGATTACGGCTGCTAAGGAACAGGTGCGCCTACGCGAAAGAGCTTACCGTAAAGAAATGGTTAAAGGATTAATGTCCCCAAAAGGGCTATTGCAGTTGCTGATTTTTTTTGGGTTATTTTACGCGGCGTACCAAAATGAAGTTACTAAATATATGGCTGAAGCCGTGTTTGTAATAGGAATGTTATTTGGTATGTGGGCCATGGGTTTTAAGAGAGGGGCTAAATCCTTACCCAGCTATAGGAGGCTTTTAAGGCTAACGGGTTTTTATCTTTTAATACCTCTATCATGGTTTAATAAGCATATAACACCAGATACGTTAATCTTTAATATAAGCAATGCCGTTAGTATGGCTTTGATAGCCACTATACTATTGCTTATGTGGCAGGTAAACCAACAGCACAATCGTAAATATTATGCCTAAACTAACCACAGACCAATTACATTTTATAGATACCTACCTTAAAAATTCGGGGGTGGAGTATGTAGACATACGGTATGAAATGACAGACCACATAGCCTGTGCCCTTGAGGAACAGGAGGGCGATTTTATGGAGAATTTTAAACGATATATGGCCCAGAACAAAAGCCAACTATTAATTCAAGGCAAGGCATTTGCGTGGAAAGCCAGCAGGCGTGCAGTTAAGCATTTCTTTTCAATACTGTTAAGTTGGTATGCTGCATTACTGTTTTTGGTTTTGAGTTTTATTTCATATAAAGCGGTTTCGTTATATGGTGTAAAACCAGTGGGGGACACTATGTTTATTGTTTTTTTGGTTGTATTTCTTACAGCCGTATTTATAACCATAAAAGGGAGGATTACTGCGGACAGAGGTTATTCGGTGGCGTTTAAAGCCCTTAGTGTACCCTGCTTGTTTATATATGTATTCCAAATCGTAGTGAATCCGTTACGAATAACATCTCCCGATTGGTTGGCAGCGTTAGTTGATTCTTTTTACCTGGTTTTTATACTAGCTGTTTTTGTAAACTATATTGTGTTAACTAAAAAATATAAGGTCCGTTATGCAGCATAATAAGCTATCAGCCGAACAAATACAACAACTGTACCTTTTTGTACAAAATAACGGCGTACACTATTACGACCTGCAAACCGAGCTGGTAGATCATCTGGCGAATCATATAGAAAGCCAGTGGGAAAGTAATCAGAATCCTGACTTTGAAGCTGCCCTTAGTTTTGCCTATTCGGGATTTTCCGATGATGGTTTTCCATCCTTGGTGAAGCTCAGGAAAGAGGCATTGGGTAAGCGTTATGTTAAGTTGGTAACAAAAGGGTTTATAGCCTTTTTTACTCCCCCGGCTGTCCTGGTTACCGTAGTGTTATTATTTGGGTGGTATTATTTGTTCAGGTTTGATAAAGAGATTTTTGGGATGCTGTTTGCCGCTATGCAAATGGCTGTTTTGGCCTGGGTCCTTTATCAACGGAATAAGATAAAGAAAAAAGCAGAGATAACCGGGCGCAAGTGGCTTTTTGAAGAACTCATATACAGTAGTGCAATTGTATTAGCATACATGGGATTTTCTTTCCAGATAGTAAGGCTCTGTTTTATGAAGTATACGGTTGATTTCTTTACTTATGGTATTCCGTTAGTGGTTACGGTGCTTACGTTAAACAGTTACATAGGGATTTTTATGATTCCGTCCAGGGCAGAACAATACTTAAGGGATACCTACACGGAATACGATTTGGTTTAACCATGAAGACGAATTATAATGAAGCAATTATCAGCCGAACAAATAGAACAACTGTACCTTTTTGTACAAAATAACGGCGTACACTATTACGACTTGCAAACCGAGCTTGTAGATCACCTGGCGAATCACATAGAAAGCCAGTGGGCGTATAACCAAAACCCGGATTTTGAAGACGCCCTTAGTTTTGCGTATTCCGGATTCGAAAAAAATAGTTTTACAACATTGGTTGCCGCCCGAACAAAAGCGCTTTTAAAAAAGCATATAAGTTTTGTAAGAAGTTGTTTCGTTTCCTTTTTTACATTCCCGAAGCTCATTGTTACTGTTGCCTTGTTTTTCTCGTTGCACAGTATTTTTTTGATTGATACTGAAGTACCTATTTTTCAGCTCTCAGTACTTGCATTGCAACTTATGTGTTTAGCAAAATTTAACCTTACAAAAAAACATTTTGAAAAACGTTTGAAACAAAAAGAAAAAGTATGGCTGCTGGAACAGTTGGTTTATAAAAGCACCACTATGCCGGCGACTCTTTTTATTACCGGTATCTCATTTCAGTTTACAGATAACTTTAACGGCCCGGGGGTTGTAGCACAATGGGTGCTGTCCGGGATATTTACCCTGGTTTTTTTGCACAACTATATAGTAATTTATATTATACCTAATAGAGCAGAAGAATACTTAAGGGATACGTATCCGGAATATGATTTGGTTTAACCATGAAGATGAATTATAATGAAGCAACTAACAGCCGAACAAATAGACCAACTGTACATCTTTACCAGGCAGCACTTTGTAGAGCATTACGACCTGCAAACTGAACTGGTAGACCACCTTGCCAATGCCATAGAAACGCGCTGGGCTAAAGAGCCCAATGTGCCATTTGAAGATGCACTGCAGGCTGCGTTTAAAAAGTTTGGCATCTTCGGGTTTAGCGATGTTGTAGAACAGCGCAGCAAAGCGCTGGGTAAAAGGTACCAAAAACTCATGTGGGGGTATTTTAAAACTTTTTTTACCGTACCAAGGTTGCTGCTTACATTGACACTTATAGTCTGCGCAAAGCTTATTTTGGCATATAACGTATATGTAATGCTGGCCCTGTACATAAGTATGCAGGTATATTCCCTGTACCGCATGAGCGTAAACATAAAAGCATTTAACCAAAAAGCTAAGGAAACAGGCCGTAAGTGGATGTTTGAGGAAATGATTTTCAGGGGGGTTACGTTCTCTGCCCTGGCGGGGTTTTGGTTTCAGTTTGGGCAAATGATGTACAATACCCAAAACGTAGCCGGGCAGTGGCTTATAGCCGTGCTTAGTGTAGTGTTGTTATTGCATAATTATATAGTACTGTTTATCATCCCATCAAAAGCAGAACAATATTTAATAGAAACCTATCCGGAGTACAAAATGGTATAATACTATGGAGAACAATACAAAACCAAGAAAAACAGTATCGGCTACACAAGTGGAAGCATTGTTTTATTTCCTGAAAAGCAGGAACATAAAACATTACGACGTACAGTGCGAACTTGCCGACCATATAGCCAATGCCATAGAACAAACCTGGGAGCGAAACCCCGATGTATCTTTTGCCGACGCTCTTGCAGTAGAAGAAGAAAAGTTTGGCGGTAAGTTCGGGTTTATGAAGATAATGCTTAAACGCCAGGCTGCCTTTCGCAAAAGGTATCGTAAAATGTTTAGAGGTTATTTTTTCTCGTTTTTTAAATTACCACAGCTAATAGGCGTGGCGGCTTTTGGCTATGCGGTATTCCGGTTATTATTGTGGTGGCCCAAGGCTTATATTTTGTTGTTTGTAGTATCTCTATTCATTATGATTTTAAGAGTCAGAAGTTTAAGCAGAAGATATGCGACTAGTCCGCATGGACATCACTGGCTTATGGAAGAAATGATATATGCCCGAGATGGGTTTGGGTACATGGTCTTTTTTATTAATCTTGCCTGGCAAATGTGGCGGGATGAATATCCACCCATATTGCTACTGTTCGAGTCGATACTGTACACCTTGCTAATGCTGTACGTATATGTAAAACTGATAATAATACCCAACCGCGCCGAAGCCTATCTTAAAGAAGTTTATCCTGAATAGGGAAAATAAACCTTGCTATGAAAAAGATTACCACAGATCAGATAGACGCATTATATGCGTTTACCATAAAGCATTACATAGAATATTATGACCTGCAAACCGAACTGGTAGACCACCTTGCCAATGCCATAGAGCAACGCTGGGTTACAGAACCCAACATTCCGTTTGAGGACGCATTACAAGATGAGTTTAAAAAGTTTGGCATCTTTGGGTTTACCACTCTTGCCGAACAGCGCCAACTATCGCTTACCAAAAAATACAATGGCTTGGTATGGCGTTATTACAAAGATTTTTTACAAGTGCCTCGTGTCCTGTTTACATTGGTTTTTTTCAGCGCAGTACTGTTTCTTTTTACAGAAAATGAAATATGGATGAGCCTGTTTCCAGCAGTAGCTTTGTTGCTGTTTTTAACGCGTGCAATACAGCTGGTGTGGCGCTACCGTAAAAAAGTACGCGCTACCGGTAAAAAATGGCTGTTTGAATATGTTATTTTTAACTTCGCAGGTTTAGGAGCGCCCACAATGCTGCCTTTTCAACTAGTGCATTTTTATTTTGAGTACAGGGTTCCGGTGATATTGGTCTGGGTAAATGCAGCTTACTTTACCGGAATGGTGCTGTACTATTATGTTATGCTTTTTACTGTGGCATCACGGTCTGAGGAGCATTTGATGCAAACCTATCCGGAGTATGCTTTTGAAAATATCCCTCAAAAAGTGTAACGTTCTGTAATGTAGTTACACTAATCTTTAAAAACCGTCACACAATTATGTTTAAAAAATTCCTCTGGCTAGAGTGGAAGTCCTTTACAAGGTCGGCTTCCTTCGGCGTTAACATGGTCATTAAGATTATACTGGGCGTTTTGGCAGTAATTTACAGCATCATGTTCCTGTTTCTTAGTGCCGGTGCATACTATGGCATTAAAGAAGAACTTCACCAGGATCCTTTAGTGGTAGTAAGCAAATACCTTATTTATTATTTTCTTCTAGATATGATAATCAGGGCATTAATGCAAAAAGTACCGGTGGTTAATACACGACCGCTGCTTACATTGCCCATAAAACGAAGTACAATTATAAATTTTGTACTGGGCAAAACGTTTCTGTCGTTTTTTTGCCTGCTGCACGTATTTCTGTTGGTTCCCTTTAATATTGTATTGCTCATAGAGGGGTACGATCCAGTGGGGGTTGTATTCTGGTGGCTTGGATTATGGCTTATAGTATACATAAACAACCTGGCAAACCTGCTCATGGGCGATAATGATTTTATCTTCATTATTTTCCTTGGTATATTGGCTTCGTTAGTAGGTTTAGAGTACTATGGTTATTTTGACATAACGCTTGTTACAGGCGCATTGTTCCATAGCCTGTATAGCACCTACTTTGCCGTACTGGTTCCGGCAGCGGTATTTGCGGGATTATTTTGGTACAGCCATAAATTTTTCAGCAAAAAACTTTACCTGGATACCGGCCTTAAATCAAAATCAGAAATTGCCGATGGGAGAGAATATACGTTCCTTAACCGTTTTGGTGCCATGGGCACTTTCCTTAAAAATGATCTAAGGCTAATCCTTAGAAACAAGCGCAGCAAGACTACGGTTATAATGAGTGTCATATTTATTTTTTACGGCATATTATTTTACAGTGGCGGTATAGAAGCGTATGACAATACACCGATGAAAATGTTTGCCTCTATATTTGTAACCGGTGGTTTTATGATGACCTTCGGGCAGTTTGTGCCCAGCTGGGACAGCTCTTATTACCCGCTAATGATGAGCCAAAACATTCCGTATAGCCAATACATAGCCAGTAAATGGTGGCTTATGGTGGTAGGTGTGGCATTTAGTACACTTATCTGTTCGTTTTATTTGTACTACGGGATAGAAATTTACCTTATGATACTATCTGGCGCTGTGTTTAATATAGGTGTTAATTCGCTTTTAGTACTCTTGGGTGGAGCCTATGTAAAAACGCCTATAGACCTGGCCAGTGCCAAGCAGGCTTTTGGTAATAAGCAGGCATTTAACATAAAAACCTTTTTAATATCATTACCTAAACTGTTGCTGCCTATGCTGTTGTACACGCTGGGTGCCAAGCTTATAAGCCCGCTTTACGGCTTTATATTTGTAACAGCCGCGGGATTACTGGGGCTTATATTCCGCAAGGCAGCCTTTAAGGCCATAGAGCGCATTTATAAGTCAGAAAAGTACGACACCATAGCGGCTTACAAACAAAAGAACTAATTACTAATACAACGCTTCATCAACCATGATACAGATACAAGACCTTAAAAAAGCATATAACGGCACAGTAGTGCTAAACATACCAAACCTTACCATTAATAAAGGCGAAAGCTTTGGCCTGGTAGGTAATAACGGTGCCGGTAAAACCACGCTGTTCAGCTTGCTGCTGGATTTGATAGAGCCCAGCACCGGGCATGTAGAAATTAACGGCATACAGGTAAACAAAAGCGAAGACTGGAAACCCCTTACTGCGGCGTTCTTGGACGAAAGCTTCCTTATAGGCTACCTTACCGCCGAAGAGTACTTTTATTTTATAGGCGAACTTCGCGGGCAAAACAAAGCATCGGTAAATGAGCTGCTGGCTAAGCACACTGATTTTTTTAACGATGAAATATTGGGTAAAAAGAAATACCTGCGCGACCTGAGTAAGGGTAACCAAAAAAAGGTGGGCATTATAGCTACCCTTATAGGTAATCCTGATGTTATAATACTCGATGAGCCGTTTGCAAACCTGGACCCTACCACGCAGTTCAGGCTAAAGAAAATTATAAAAGACCTTGCCGAAGATAAAACCAAAACCATACTGGTAAGCAGCCATGACCTGGCGCATACTACAGAGGTAAGTAATCGCATAGTAGCCATGCACAAAGGCCAGGTGGTAAAAGACCTGTATACATCGGCAGAAACGCTGGAGGAACTGGAAGCGTTTTTTGCAGTATAAAAAGTTAATTCCCTGCCCTGTGGCGGGGAATTTTTTTTAAAACAACTGCCATTACAAAAAAGAACCGTATTTTTACCCTCTACTATACTAAAAAGTAATTTTGAAAGTTTAGGATAAAAAATTCTTTTGTGTTGAAAACCAGTTACTCAAAATATATTTTGTTTTTCGGGGCGGCTATTTTTGCCATAGGCTGCTCTACAAAAAAAGACAAATTTATAAACCGTAAATACCATGCCATGTCTACCAAATACAACGTTATGTATAATGGTAACAACGCGCTTGTGGCAGGTGTTAAGGAGCTTAAAACCAATCTTAAAGACAACTACTGGGACGTGCTCCCTGTAGAGCGTATGCAGCGGCCTCCGGAAGAAATGGAACCCACAGACCGCCGTAATGCTAACATAGAACGCGCCGAAACAAAGGCCGTTAA
Source organism: Flavobacterium sp. RNTU_13 (assembly GCF_046614455.1). Lineage (NCBI taxonomy): Bacteria > Pseudomonadati > Bacteroidota > Flavobacteriia > Flavobacteriales > Flavobacteriaceae > Flavobacterium > Flavobacterium sp. RNTU_13. The sequence continues at coordinate 862,326 of NZ_JBKJHB010000001.1, forward strand.
GGCCATACAAAAACACTCTATGGACATAGGCGGGCAGGAGCGTAATCCGCAAATGGATGAAGCCTACCTGTTACTGGGCGAAGCGCGCTACTACGACAACCGTTTTATTCCGGCTATGGAGGCGTTTAACTATGTGTTATACAAATACCCTAAGAGCAGTGCTATAGATGAGGTAAAAGTATGGCGCGAAAAAACCAACATAAGGCTGGATAACACCGGTGTAGCCATTAAAAACCTTAAACAACTCCTTAAAGAAAAAAAGGAGATTATGGACAGGCAAATTTATAGCGATGCTAATGCCATACTGGCCCAGGCTTACATAAACGAAGAGTATAAAGACAGTGCTGCAACAGTTCTTAAGGAAGCAGCTAAATCCAGCCGCGATAAAGAAAAGAGGGCTCGTTATTATTTTATTACCGGGCAGCTTTACGGTAAAATGGATAAGCCCGACAGCGCTTTTGCCTATTTCCAAAAGGTAATAGACATGAAGCGTAAGTCGCCACGCATATACACTGTGCAGGCACATGCTATGCAGGCGGGTATGTTTAACCACAAAGGCGGCGATACCCTTGCCTTTATAGAGAAATACCGTAAAATGCTTGCCGATAGAGAAAACAGGCCATTCCTGGATATCATTAACCATCAGGTAGGTTTGTTCTATGACCGCCAGGGCAATACTAAAAACGCGGTCAAGTACTATAATGTTTCCATAAAGAAAAAAGGCGCAGATAAATACCTTACTGCCAGTAATTACCGAAACATAGCCGAGATAAACTTTAAGCAGGCTAAATATCTTGTGGCGGGCAAGTACTACGATAGTACACTCGTAAATATGGATTTCCGCACGCGTGAGTACAAAGCCATCAAAAAGAAACGTGATAACCTTGAAGATGTTATTAAATACGAAAACATAGCCAATACTAACGACAGTATTTTATATGTAGCGGGGCTTTCGCCGGAAAAGCGAGTGGCGTATTATAGTGAATATATAGAGAAACTAAAAAAGCAAGACGAGGAAGCCCGTAAAAAGGCAGAGCTTGAACTCCGTAAGCAAGAGAACCGTGCGGCTAATGCAGCAGGCGATGATCCTATGGGCCAAGATGCCCCGGACGCTAAAAATGCTTTTGCCGCTAACAAAGGCAACATATCTGCTGCCGAAATGGCAAGGAATCGCGAGGCATCTTCGGTTTTTGCCAGTAATAGCCCTAAAAGTAGTGGCGTAGCCAGAAGCGCAGGTGGTGCGGCATCGGGTCCGTTCTATTTTTACAACGATGCTAATGTAAGTTCGGGTAAAGCTTCGTTTGCAGCCAAGTGGGGCAAAAGGCCGCTTGATGATAACTGGAGGGTACTCTCTGAAATGAAGTCTGGTGGCGCAGGTTCAGATGTTAGCGCTGCAGACCTGGAAGACGCAGATAACAATGGTACGGCTTCGGGTAAAGACAATAAAAAAGACAAGCCGCTGGAACCGCGTTATGACCCTGAGTTTTACATAGGCCAGCTTCCGCAGTCGCAAAAGGTATTAGACAGCCTTGCTAAAGACCGCAACTATGCGTACTTTCAGCTGGGTGCCATTTATAAAGATAAATTTAAAGAATACAACCGCGCCGCCGATAAGCTGGAAAAGCTGCTGACGTATAATCCGGAGGAGCGCCTTGTGCCGCCGGCTCTTTACAATTTGTATCGTATATACCAAACGCTGGATCCTGCAAAGGCGGAAGTGTATAAGCAACGCATACTTTCACAATACCCAGATACCCGTTATGCGGCAATCATTAAAAACCCTAACCCGGAAGAGCTGTTTGCCGGAAGCCCGGAGGCGGTGTATAAAAAATTATATGATGAGTACCGTAAGGGCGATATTCGCGAGGTGTACGAAAACATTGGCCAGTATATAGATACCTATGAAGGGGAAGATATACTACCAAAGCTGGAACTATTAAAAGCCAGGCTGGCAGGAAGGCTCCAGGGTGTAGAAGAGTATAGAAAAGCGCTTAATTATGTAGCCCTTACCTATGCTAACGCAAAAGAAGGTAAGGAGGCCGATGCCCTGCTTAAAAAAGATATACCTGCTCTGGAAAAAGTAGCCTTTGGCGCGGCGCCTACAAGCTTTAAAATCATTTTTAAGTTTGAGGCTAACGACCCTAAAATTGCAGCGCTTATAAAAACCATTCAGCAGTTTATAAAAGACAACAATAACAATAACATTACCGTAAGTAACGACATATATACGGTTAACGAAAATATAGTGGTTATCCACGGTCTTATAAATAAACTTGCCGCTAATGATGTGGCCACCATACTAAGGGATTACAAAGAATATAAAATAGCGCAGGTGCCTACCATTATAAGTGCTGAGGATTATAAGGTAATACAAATAAAGAAAAACTTTGGGCAGTACCAGCCGGTGAAGTAACACGTATATATATAGGAGTAGTATGTTTGAGAAATCGCAGAAATCATATACAGATCTTTTAGGAAAAACAAACCGTATTGTAGAAGGTACGTCTATAACAGGCGATATAGTGTCTCAGGCCGACCTAAGGCTCGACGGTGTTTTAGTAGGTAATATAACAACACAGGGCAGGGTGGTTATAGGCCCCGCTGCCAGCGTTACCGGCGATGTAAAATGCAAGAGTGCTGATATAGAAGGAAAATTTAACGGGCGCATAGAGGTGCAGGAACTTCTTAGCATAAAAAACAAAGCTCACATTCAGGGTGAGGTAGTAGCCGGCAAGCTGGCTGTAGAACCGGGTGCGGTTTTCACTGCCACCTGCACCATGAAAAATACGCCAAAAAACAATCCGGCCCATGACAAGCAACCCGCAGGACAATAATAAAAAACCAAACCCCTGGCTGGCACTGATAAGCATCCCTACACAAATGGGGCTTATCATTTTTTTATTTAGTAAACTGGGCTCATGGCTCGACGAAAAATACCCAAACCCTAACGGACTATATTTTATAATCTGTACTATGGCAGGTGTTGCTGTGGCATTGTACAATGTTGTGCGTCAGGTAAATAAACTTAATAAATAAATGGATAAAAGCTTTTTTAAAACCTTTGCTATTGTTTCGGGCCTTGCCTGTGTATTTCTAATTACCAACGTGTTGCTGTTTCAGCTGCCTGATTTAAAAGCGCAAAGTGCTGATTTTGTTTATCCTGTGTATGTAACAGTGCTTTTCTTTTATGCCGTTTGTGCAGCAATATTATTTGTATTACATTTTATAGCCAAAAAAAATCCCGGGCAAACAGGGTATATTTTCCTACTCTTAACCACCTTACAGGTTGTAGCGGGCTATCTGTATATCAGGCCTGTTTTATCGAAAACGATTGAAGTCCCTATAGAGAAAGTCAACATTTTTGTTATTTTTATGTTATTTTTAATGTTGGAGGCCTATTTTACAACGGTTCTCTTAAACAAAAAACAATGATTTTTTCCAAAGGCTGAAAATTCTCGAAAAAAGTAGATTTTCAACATTGATATATTAAATTAAAGCGTACCTTTGCGCAAAATTTGAGGACTGTAAAATTAAGATAGTTAATAAGATGGTGTTTTCCGGACAATTTCTAAAGAACTCAGTTGCGGCCCTGTTGCTGGTTCTGCCCCTTATTTCTTCTGCTGGTTCAACTGAGGATTCAATCCACGTACAGCACGATAGCGCTGCCGTACATGCTGAAGCCCCTGCTGCACATGAAGCCCATGAGGGTCATGCTGCAGAGCCTGCTGATGAAAAATCAAAAATCAACGAGCATATTGCCCACCACCTTCAGGACTCTCATGAGTTTGTGTTCTTCTCTGACGAGCAAACAGGTGAACACTACGGTTTCCCGCTACCGGTTATTCTTTACGATAACGGCGTGAAATTTTTTATGTCGTCTGCATTTAACCATGGCGAATCTGTGGCTAATGTAGATGGTAACTACTATAAGCTTTTCCACAACAAAATATACAAGACAGATGCTGCCGGCGATCTTAAGCTGGATCACCATGGTCACCCAACGGTGGCTCAGGCTATGGATTTTTCTATAACTAAAAACGTAGTGGCTTTATTGTTTACAGCGTTACTAATGTTTGTGTTATTTACAGGTCTTGCTAAAACGTATAAAAAAGGTCCGAACGCGCTGCCTACAGGTTTTGCACGTGTGCTGGAGCCGCTTGTTATATATGTAAGGGATGAAATAGCCAGGCCAAACATTGGCGAGGAAAAGTATAAGAAATTTATGCCGTACCTGCTTACAGTGTTTTTCCTTATCTGGACGCTAAACCTTCTTGGCCTTACGCCACTGGGTATAAACGTTACCGGTAATATTGCTGTAACGGTTTGCCTTGCGCTGTTTACATTCTTTATAACACAATTTAGTGCTAACAAAGAGTACTGGGGCCACATCTTCTGGATGCCGGGTGTTCCTTATGTAATGAGGATAGTACTTGCGCCTATAGAAGTACTTGGTCTTTTTACTAAGCCGTTCTCACTACTTATCCGTTTATTTGCAAACATTACTGCGGGTCACACGGTAGTTATGGGTCTTATAGCGGTAATCTACGTAATGAAGAACCAACTTACCGTAGGTGGTAGTATAGGTGCGTCAATGGTGCTAACACTGTTTATCTCTGTAATAGAATTGCTTGTGGCGTTCCTTCAGGCGTTTATCTTTACCATGCTTTCTTCGCTGTTCATAGGTATGGCAGTGCAGGAGCATGATCATCACCATGACCACGCACATGGCCATGACGATCATCATGTAGAGGACCCGGAAATCCCGGTAATCTAATTTTTGAGAAAACAACTAATTTAAAATAGAACATTAATTTAATTAATTATATATCATGGAAATTCCAGGTCTAGTTGGAGCCGGTCTTATTGTAATAGGTGCCGGTCTTGGTTTAGGTAAAATTGGTGGTTCTGCAATGGATGCTATTGCCCGTCAGCCAGAGGCTGCTGGTAAAATCCAGACTGCAATGATCATCATCGGTGCACTTCTTGAAGGTCTTGCATTCGGTGCTCTAATCCTAGGAAAATAATTAAACAAACACCTGCAACGGTTGGTTGCAGGTGTTGTTTTAAAGCTAATTAGAAAAACAACAACAATACCAGTAATAAAAATATATGGATAAGTTAATTAATGATTTTTCGTTTGGTTTGTTCTTTTGGCAGGCTATTATCCTTGTAGTAATTATTTTCCTTCTTGGAAAATTTGCGTGGAAACCTATCATCGAAGCGCTTAATGCAAGGGAAGAAGGTATAGCTAATGCTATTGCATCTGCGGAACTTGCCCGTAAAGAAATGGCTACACTTAAGGCTGAAAACGATGCTATCCTTCACCAGGCACGTGCCGAAAGGGATGCTATTATGAAAGAAGCCCGCGAAATAAAAGATAAAATGATTGCTGCTGCCGAAACAGAAGCTAAAGTAAAAGCTGATGCTATTGTAGAAAAAGCTAAAGCTGAAGTAGCTGCTGAGAAAAACGCTGCCATGGCCGAACTTAAGAGCCATGTATCTGCGCTTTCGGTAGAAATTGCAGAAAAACTACTTAAAGCAGAGCTTGCTAATAAAGAAGCACAGACCGGCCTTGTAGAAAAAATGCTTGACGAAGTAAAACTAAACTAATTTTCACCCGTATGAGCAGAGCTGCAGTACGATACGCAAAAGCAATACTAGACCTTGCACAAGCCCAAGGCGTAGCCCCACAGGTAGCTACCGATATGGAGCAGATTACTGCTGCCGTAAAAGAAAGCAAGGAGCTGTCTAACTTTTTAAACAGCCCTGATGTAAAAGGTGATATTAAGCTAAACGCACTTAACGAAATATTTGCCGGTGCACAACAGATAACCGGGTCGCTTTTTCAGTTGCTACAGGAAAACAAAAGGTTTGGCATACTTGCTGCAATCGCGGCACAGTACAAAGAACAGTTTGATGCTGCGAGTGGTGTAGAAACGGCTGTGGTAACTACCGCGTTCCCTATAGATGCAGATCTGGAAGCTAAGGTACTTGCTAAAATAAAACAGTTTACCACTAACCAGGTAACCATTAAAAATGTAGTAGACCCTTCTATCATAGGCGGGTTTATTATAAGGCTTGGCGATAAGCAATTTAATGCCAGTATAGCGGCAAGGTTGCTTAACCTTAAAAGGGAGCTGGCCAACTAATTATAAACAGGCTATTATTTAGAGTAGTTCATAAAACAGGTAATTAAACTTAATTATACAGATGGCAGAAATTAAAGCTGCTGAAATTTCAGCAATATTAAAGAAACAATTGTCCGGTTTTGAATCGGGTGCTACACTGGAAGAGGTAGGTACCGTACTTCAGGTAGGTGACGGTATTGCCCGTGTGTACGGACTTAACAATGCTCAGTATGGTGAGCTTGTACAGTTTGAAAGCGGGTTAGAAGGTATTGTATTGAACCTTGAACAAGACAATGTGGGCGTAGTATTGCTTGGCTCATCAGTAGGTGTTGCAGAGGGTTCTACAGTAAAAAGGCAAAACCGCATTGCTTCGCTAAAAGTAGGTGAGCAAATGCTTGGCCGTGTTGTAGATACACTGGGTAACCCTATAGATGGTAAAGGACCTATTGGTGGAGATCTTTATGAGATGCCGCTAGAGCGTAAAGCTCCGGGTGTAATTTACCGTCAGCCGGTAACTGAGCCGCTACAAACCGGTATTAAGGCTATCGATGCCATGATCCCTGTAGGACGTGGCCAGCGTGAGCTTGTGATTGGTGACCGTCAAACAGGTAAAACTACCGTTTGTATAGACACCATTCTTAACCAGAAAGAATTTTATGATGCAGGTAAGCCTGTATTCTGTATATACGTTGCTGTAGGCCAAAAAGCCTCTACAGTAGCAGGTATTGCTAAAACCCTTGAAGAAAAAGGTGCTCTTGCATATACCATCATCGTTGCTGCTAACGCTAGTGATCCGGCTCCTATGCAGGTATACGCGCCAATGGCAGGTGCTGCTATAGGTGAGTACTTCCGTGATACAGGCCGTCCGGCACTTATCATTTATGATGACCTTTCTAAGCAGGCAGTAGCGTACCGTGAAGTGTCGCTTCTACTTCGTCGTCCACCAGGACGTGAGGCGTATCCGGGTGACGTATTCTTCCTTCACTCTCGCCTTCTTGAGCGTGCTGCTAAGGTTATTGCCGATGATAGCATTGCTAAAGAAATGAACGACCTTCCGGAATCACTGAAGCCAATTGTTAAAGGTGGCGGATCGCTTACGGCGCTTCCTATCATCGAAACACAGGCGGGTGACGTTTCTGCATACATCCCTACAAACGTAATCTCGATTACAGACGGTCAGATCTTCCTTGAGTCAGATTTATTTAACTCAGGTGTACGCCCTGCAATTAACGTAGGTATTTCGGTATCTCGTGTAGGTGGTAACGCACAGATTAAGTCAATGAAAAAAGTAGCAGGTACACTTAAGCTGGATCAGGCTCAGTACCGCGAACTTGAAGCGTTTGCTAAATTTGGTTCAGACCTTGATGCGGCTACTATGAACGTAATCGAAAAAGGTAAGCGTAACGTAGAAATCCTTAAGCAAAGTGTAAACGATCCGTTTACAGTAGAAGATCAGGTTGCTATTATCTATGCCGGTTCTAAAAACCTGCTTAAGAGCGTACCTGTAAACAAGGTAAAAGAATTTGAAAAAGACTACCTGTCTTATCTAAACGCTACACACAGGTCTACACTTGATGCGCTTAAAGCTGGTAAGTTTACAGACGAAATCACAGATGTGCTTGAAAAAGCTGCTGCCGAAATCGCTTCGAAATACTAAAAAATTAATTTAGCAATTAATCAGTGTAGCAATTGTTACATTGATTAATTGTTTCATTATTACATTGATAAAATGGCAAACTTAAAGGAAATACGTAACAGGATTGCTTCCGTTTCATCGACCATGCAGATTACCAGCGCGATGAAAATGGTTTCGGCTGCAAAGCTAAAAAAGGCTCAGGATGCTATTACCGCCATGAGGCCTTACTCTCAAAAGCTAACCGAGCTATTGCAAAATCTTAGCGCTACGCTGGAGGGTGATACAGGTGGAGCATTTGCCGAGCAACGCCCGGTAAATAAAGTCCTTATCGTGGCCATAACCTCTAACAGGGGTCTTTGTGGTGCTTTTAATACTAACATTATAAAGCAGGTAAAAAACCTGCAAGACGTTGTTTATGCCGGTAAGCAGGTAGAAGTACTGGCTATTGGTAAAAAAGGTAACGACGTTTTAAAGAAGCTTTCTAATGTGGTAGAAAACAAAAGCAGCCTGTACGACGCACTTACCTTTGAAAACACAGCCCATATAGCACAATCGCTTATGGACAGGTTTACTGCCGGTGAGTACGATAAAATAGAGCTTGTATACAACCACTTTAAAAATGCAGGTACACAGGTAGTAATAACAGAACAGTTTTTACCACTGGTACCGCCACAAGCAAATAAAGAAAGCAATACTGAGCTTGATTACATCTTTGAGCCATCTAAAGAGGAAATCGTGCTTAGCCTTATTCCGCTTTCGCTTAAAACCCAGCTTTACAAAGCGGTTCGTGATTCATTTGCTTCAGAGCACGGTGCCCGTATGACGGCTATGCACAAAGCTACTGATAATGCTACCGCACTGCGCAACCAGCTTAAACTTACTTATAACAAGGCCCGCCAGGCTGCCATTACCGGCGAAATCCTTGAAATTGTGGGTGGTGCAGAAGCGCTTAACAGTTAATACATACAAAACAAACATAATGAAGAGGCTGCCTGCGGGTAGCCTTTTTTATTATAGGTAACGTACTTTTATAACTAATAATACGTTTACCTAAGCAACTATTATATTAATATGAAATTGTTTAAAAATTCTTACTTGCTATTGGTTTTTGCTACAGGCATAGCTTTTGCGCAAAGCAGTAAAACCGTAACGCTTACGCTGGGCTTTAAGCCAGCTACCACTTATAGGCAAACCTATATTCAAAATCATAAAACGACTATTAAGTACAAGGCCGATGAAGATGTGCTGAAGGTACTTGCTGAACAGGGTGTGCAAAACCCTACGATCCAGGAGGTAAAATCAGACTATACCAGCGAGGTAAGCACAGGGAAGTCGTTAGACGGGAAAACATTTCCGCTCACCATAAAGTTTATAAAAGCTCCAGATAGTTTTGGCAGGAATGGGATTACTTCGGCTACAAAAATATATGGCCATGGCGAGGTTAATGCACTTCCTAAAATAGATTCTATCGTAGCACCTGAAATGGCGGATGCTTTAAAAAAGTCTGTCCTGAAAACGCTTGATGGTATGTTTAACCAAGTAAAATATCCTGAAAGGCCGTTTAAGCGTGGCGATACCCAGCAGGTGGTTTCGCCGGTTACAATGCCGCTTGCCGGAACGGTGCTGGAAATGGATCTGATAACCGATTACACACTGGTTGAGATTAAAAATGGCATTGCCCGGTTTGATATTGCCATTAGTTACAAGGCAAAGAATAACGATCCTAAGTATAATATCACGGCTACAGGCACAGGTAAGGGCTTTATGGACTACGACATAAAGAAGTCTTTTGCTGTGGCTCAGAAAAGCGACATTTTAATGCAAATGGCATTTACCTATAAGGAGTTTGATATGGACATAGCATCAGAGATGCATTATGATATTAAGAGTGCCGTATTATCTGATGCCAAATAAATTAAAAACGCCACCCATACGGGTGGCGTTTCAGTTAAGTAAATTCAGTATAAACTTACCTCTTTATCACTTTTACAGACGATGTTTTATCGGCCGATGTAATTTGAAGTATATACGTTCCTTCGGCAACATTGCCAAGGTTTAGTTGTAATTGTACTGCAGATGCATTTTGCTGTAGCACGGTTTGACCTAAAAGGTTTACAAGTGCCACCCTGTTTATTACTGTAGATGACTGAATGTTCAGTACATCGTTAGTAGGGTTAGGGTATACTACAAATCCGTTTTTACCAAAGGTATCTGTGCCAGATACGTAGTGAGCGGTAATTGCAGTATAAGTACTTGTACAACCGTTTACGGTTTGCGTTACGTAATACGTAGTATCGTTAGTAAGCGCAGCAGAAGTTTCTACCGCAACGTACTGACCGTCTACCATTACATACCATGACACAGTAGCGTTGGCCGCTGTAGTAGCGCTTAGCGCGGCTACCGTATCGCCATCGGTAAAGTTTTGGTCAGCTGCTGCAACCGGAGCATCTACAACATTTACGATAACGCTAACAGCTTGTTTTTCGCTGCTGCAGTTTCCTAGTGTCTGGTTAACGTAGTACGTACCTGTAGTAAGGGCTGTAGTGCTGCTTAGAGCTTCGCCTGTTTCAGTAGCGTACCAGTTTAATGTAGCATCCTGACTTGCCGTGGCGGTAAGCTCTGCTACAGTAGCTCCATTACAGAAACTTTGAGCAGTAGCTACAGGAGCTGCAAGGTTTGTAACTGTTACCTGTACGGCAGTAGCAGTACTTACACATGTACCGTTTGCCGCAGTAACATAATAGGTACCTGTGGTAAGCGCTGTACCTGAAGTAAGTGCTGTACCACCCTGAGTGGCAGACCATGTAAGGGTAGTACCTTGTGCCGCTGTAGCCGTAAGCTGAGCTACAGTAGCGCTTCCGCAGAATGTTTGTGCGCTTGCCTGTGGTGCAGCCGGAGTTTCGCAGTTTGTAGTGAAACTACCTGTTACAGCTCCAGATGAACACACGCTGTTATATGCAGTAGCACTATAATAGTATGTTGTAGATGGCAATAGGCCTGTAACTTGTAAAGTACTTGTAGTGGTGTTAAACGGAGATCCGGTTACCGGTGTAGTCATGGCTTCATCAGTATACAAGTTGTACGTATAGCCGGTAGCCGGCGCACTGCCTGCTAAAAGGCCAAAACTTACGTTTGCACCGTTAGAAGTTGCAAAAGCAAATGCACTGTTAAGCACAGGACATTCATTTACAAGTTGTGCAGATATTGCGAAAATATTCGGTACCGGTTCTGTAGCACCAGACGATGTTTTAGTAAAGGTTACCGATGCAATGTTTTTAGACTGGTTAGCGGCATCTACCGGTAGTGTTACATAGAACACTTTAGAAGCGCCTGTTTCTACACCTCCAATGGCGTTAGCCCTGTTTGCACGTCCTATGCCCGAAATCAATGCAGGCTGTGTTGCTGTAGCTGTACCGTACCAATCCAGTAATGAAACAGATGTTGCAGCCTGGCTGGTGTTATCGGTAAAGTTTATTTGCACATTAATTGTAGAACTACCACTACCCGAGGTTACTGCTACATAAAGGTTAGTAGCTTTAACAGGGCTTGTAAGAGTTAGGGTTCCGCTTTGGTTTTGTGCAGGAAGCCTTAGCGAGTTGTTTACGCTATAGTCGTTCAATAAGAACTCCAGTCCTGTAATGCCACTGTTTGTAAGCCTTCTATTTAAAGGCAAACCAATTCCACTAACACCCGAAGTGTTATTGTTTTGATAATCAAGTGAAATGTATGAGTTGTTTGCTCCATCTACAGCAGCTGTAGTGCTTAGGTTAGCTATACCTGTACCGTTAGCAATAACATCGCTGTCAAAGCCGGTAACATCTATTGGAGTGTAAGCGCTTTGGGTTGTAAAGCTAGCCAAAGCAGACCATGTGGCGTTAAAACATCCTGTGGTTTCAGCTTTTACCCTGTAATAGTATGCTGTACCTGTTTGCAGGTTAGTAAGCGTATAGCTATTTGTAGTTGCTACATACGTAGTTAACAGGTTGCTCATAGCGGCATCAGCATAAACTTCTACCGTGTAAGAAGGAGCAAGGCCACCTGTACCCATTACCGATGTCCAGTTTAGGTTAGCACCAGAGTTTGTAATGTTGCTTGCACCAGCGTTTACTGTAGCTTTAGCACATGTAATAACATTGTATACGGCTGCCTCGCTGTATACCGGGCCAAAACACTCTATACCGCCATCGTTATAAGCATAGGCAGTATAATAATATTTAGTGTTAGCCGATGCAAAGTCTGTAAACACAGGGGCTGTTGTACCTGTAGCTACTATTGTACCACCACCAAAGGCAGTTCCTACCGCGTATGTAGTGCCTAGTACAGGTGATGCTGTTAAAGGCGCTGTGCTGCGTACCAGTATATACCCTGTAGGGACTAAAGAAGCGTCAGATGGGCTTACTGTAATTGTTGCCCCACTTTCGGTAACATTACTACTATCTACTAACGGAATGCCCGGTGTTGTGCAGTTAGCAGGTTGTTCTGCTACTACAATAGTATAATCTTCTGTTTCACCGTAGCTTTCGTCTCCACAAGGAGTCATGTCAGAGAAATAGTAAGAACGAACACGCATTCTGTAGTTTCCTTGCGGAGTACCTGCCGGAATGTTTATGGTGCCTGTGTAAGTAGCATCATTACCCCAAGAGCCATCAACGCTTATTGGGTGTTCACCCTCGTCATCAAAGTTTAAGTTTTGGTTCCAGTCTACAAATACACTTACCGAATCATAACCACCCAAACGGGTAACGCTTATGTCAAAAGAAGAACCTGCGGCTTTACTTACCTCCATATCGGTATAGTTTTCGTAGCCACTGTCTGATTCTGTACTGTTATTTATGTTAGTATATCCGCCGGTGGTTGTTACCTGCGTAATGTAGTCATCAGTAGGGAAATTAATTACAGGTATACAGTAGTTAGGCGTAAACGAAGCTACAGACCATGAACTGTAATCGCCGTTTCCGCAATTAGTACGCACATAAAGGTAATACGTAGTACCCATAGTGGTATTTGCCGTAAATGAAGGTGTTGTGGTTGCAGTTGCATCCGTTGGCGCTACAGGTTCTGTAGACAATACGTATTCGTATCCTGTAGGGGCGGTGCCCAGTGTAGGTGTGTTCCAGCTAAATGTGCTGCTTGTAAATCCGTAGTTTGCCGCAAGTCCTGTTGGGAAATAACAGCTTGGCGGGGTTAGTACGGTAATGGTATAATCTTCAAATTCTCCCCAAGGTGCAGGTCCACAGGCACTGTCAATGTAACCTATGTAGCTGTTTGCAACCCTCATACGGTAATCGCCCGGAGTTTGAGTGCCCGGAATGTTCACTGTACCGCTGTAGCTGTCTGTGTAGGTGGTAGTGGCTACAATGGTTTCTCCTTCGTCAGAAAAATCCAGGTCTTTATTCCAGTCTACCCACACATAAAAGTAGTGAGTACCACTGCTTACTTCTAAATCAATATTGAAAGACCCGCCAGGTACCTGAGATACAGCCTGGTCTGAAAAATCAGTATAGCCCGTACTGCTCACGTCGCTTTGGCTCGCAATGTTTGTAGCGCCATTTGTGGTAGACACATTTGTAAGATAGTAAGATGTACTGCTGGTAAGGCCTGTAGGGATACAGTAGCCAGAGAAAAACGTGCCCGAAACGTAGTTAGAATCGCATATTCCGTTGTTTGCTTTAACCCTGTAGTAATATCTTGTATCATTAGCAAGGCCGGTTATGGCTTGTGCCAAACCGGTAAGGCCCGTAAATGGTGAGCCTGGTAGGGCTTCTGTAAAGGCTACATCTGTGTAAACCTCTACAGTGTAGGTTGCAGGCACGCTGCCTGAACCGTTAGAGGCAAGTTCCCAAGTGATGTTTGCAGTGCCAATCCCGGTTATATCGGCATTTACTGATGCCAGCTCAGGACAGTTAGAAAGCACCTTGGCGGACACAGCGAAAATATTTAACGCACCCGACGAACTGCTTTTTGTAATGGTTATGGTTTCAATCTGTTTTGATTGGTTTTCCAAATCTATATTTGCTGTAAGCTGATATAAACGAGGATTATCAGATGGATTGTCTAGCCCGTTAGTATTTACATTTACACGGCCAAAGCCAGAGGCAGCCACCGGTAAATCAGTACTGTAATACCAGTCAGGTATTGTGGCAGATATTGCGGTTTGAGACGTACCATCGGTAAAATTGATTTCTACGATAATGTCAGAGTCTCCACTACCAGAGGTAGCCAGGAAGTAAAGTTTAGTTGCCGACAGTTGGTTAGAAAACGTTAGTGTTCCGCTTTCGCCGGCAGCACTAAGTTTTAGCGAATTGCTGTCGGAAAATGATGCAAGCTGATAGCTTAGGCCGGTAGTGGCCGCTACTGCAGAGGTAATCAATCCTCCTACAGGCAGGCCATAAGCAGGTGGAGTAGACGATCCAGTTGCCTGAAAGTCATTAGCCACAAAAGCGTATCCGGCATTATCTACATCAGATGTAGTGCTGGATGACGCGCCACCTAGCCCATTTGCTATAACGTCTTGGTTAAACCCAGACGATACGCTTAGCGGCTGATAGCTTTGACCATACGAAATCCCAAATGCTGTGAACATAAGGAATCCCGCAAGTGAGCGTAAATTTCTTTTCATAAATGTAATAGTTGTTTATACTGAATGATAAAAATACACAGAAAACAGCGTGGTTTTAACAAAGGTTTAGTATTATAACAATTATCTTATGAAATGGTAAATTTTAACCAATTTAGCCGTTTTACAAAAAAATGTAACTTTAATAAATTGTTTTTCAGTTGCCGTAGTGCTAAAATGAAAACTGTTTTACAAAATCCTATACTATAACCTAATAAAAAAGCACCGTTATGGTGCTTGTATTTTATTCGGTAAAAAGGGCTCTTAATTCTGTAGCCTCATTAGGTTTCATTTTTCCGGCAAGTACCAGGCTAAGCTGTTTACGGCGCAGCGCGGCTTCATAGCGTTGTTTTTCCAGGTCGGTTTCCGGTATTAGTGCGGGTACAGGTACAGGCCTTCCGTACTCGTCTACGGCTACAAAAGTATATATGGCCTCATTTGCTTTGGTTTTGTTTCCGCTTACCCGGTCTTCAATCCAAACGTCTATAAACGTTTCCATGCTCGATGTAAAGGTGCGGCTCACTTTTGCCTCCATGGTTACCACGCTTCCCAGCGGAATAGAGTGGTTAAATGCTACGTGGTTTACAGATGCTGTAACCACAATGCGGCCACTGTGCCTTCGGGCTGCAATACTGGCGCAGCGGTCCATGCGGGCAAGGAGCTCGCCACCAAAAAGGTTATTAAGCGGATTAGTTTCTCCCGGCAGTACTATGTCGGTCATAATACAAACAGAATCTGAGGGGTGTTTTGGCTGCATTATTTTATTTGCGTGTATTTGTTGCGTTTTGCGCAAAGATAATGCTAACCACCGGGCAAAAAAAATCCTCCGCAACGGGAGGAACTTTTTTACGATATTGTTGTTATTTTACCAAAATCCAGGCATCTATATCGCCATTTTGGTGTATTTCGTTAGCATTTTGCTGAGCTTCGGCATAGGTAGCAAAGCTACCATAAACAACCGGATACAGTCCGGCCTTGTTTACTTCCAGCCTGTGGGCTTTGTATCCTTTAGCGGTAAGTGCAGCGGCAGCCTTTTCGGCATTGGCTTCGCTTTTAAATGCGCCCGCTACCACGTGGTATGGCAGCGCTATGGCTACGGCAGTTTCCTCTTGTTGCAGTGCTTCTTCATCCTGTTTTACAGGAAGGCTTACTGCCGGCAGCGGATTTTCTATAAAAAACGTGGCCTGCTGTATGCGTTGTTCTACCTTACTTTGTACGGCATTATGTACGGCAAGCGTTTCCTGGTCTATTTTACGGCTGTAGTAGTTAGCATATGCTATAACACCCGCCCCTGCAAACAGCGCAAATACGGCAGCGTATTTAAGGTAGCTGTAACTGCGTTTACGCTCTGGGGTAAAAATAATTGGTGCTTTTTCTTCCAGTTCCTCTACAACCGCCTTAAGTTCCTCACGGCGTACAGCTGGCGAAACCACCGCGCTAAGCCCAAAGGCATCGGTAAGATAGTTTACAGGGGTGTCCGGGGTAAATACCAGGCTGCCTTCAGCATTAAGTCCTATCTGGCCTATGTTTTTAAGGAACAGCACATCCATGCCGCTAAGGGTTCGTTTCCACTGGGCTACAGTTTCGGTAATGGCCGAAACAGCTGCTTCGTAAGAAATTTTTTCCTGCTGCGCTATATGATTGGCTAAAAGACCGTCATTATTCTTTACATTCGCATTGAATGAAATTACCTTTTTGGGAGGATAGAATGTGTGCGAAACAGCGTTTAACTGTGCCGGGCGTATTTCGGTAAGGAAAGCGCCAAAACCGGGAACGGTAACACACTGGTAACGGTATAATAGTGCCGATATGTATTTCTCTATCTTCATAAACACAAAATTAATCATTGAGTGGGGTGGGCAAAATTTTATTCACAAATTTTATTAACAATAATGATTAGCTGATAACGAGCTGATTACAATTTAAAATGAACCAACCGGAATTATTTAATACCCTGGCGCTCATGCGTGTAGAGGGTGTGGGCGACATTATGGCAAAAAAGCTCATAAACCACCTGGGTAGCGCCGAAGCCGTCTTAAAAGCGAAAAAAAGCCAACTCATTTCTATAGAAGGTGTGGGCGAAGTGCTGTACCGTAACCTGCAAAACCAAAACATTTATAAGCTTGCCGAAAATGAGCTGAAGTTTATAGAAGCAAACCGTATTAATCCGCTTTTTTATCAGGATGCCGAATATCCGGAACGGTTAAAGCATTGCGTAGATGGACCGGTACTGTTATTTGGCTCGGGGAATATAAACTTTGCCGGGCGAAAAACCCTAAGTATTGTAGGTACGCGGCAAATGACGGCCTATGGTGGCGATTTTTGCCGCAAGCTGCTGGAAGACCTGGTGCCGCTAAACCCTGTTATTGTAAGCGGATTTGCATATGGGGTAGACATACACGCACACCTGGTGGCTATGGATCTGGGGCTGCAAACCATAGGTGTGGTGGCGCACGGCCTGAATCAGGTGTACCCCAAGCCGCATAAAAAGTACGTGGCGCGTATGGAGCAAAACGGCGGTTTCCTTACCGAGTTTTGGAGTACTAGCAACCCGGACAGGGAAAATTTTGTAAAGCGTAACCGCATAGTGGCAGGCATTAGTGAGGCTACCATTATTATAGAGAGCGCCGAGAAAGGTGGTTCGCTTATTACGGCTAATGTGGCCAATGATTATAACCGCGATGTGTTTGCACTGCCCGGGCGCATTACAGATAAGTATAGCATGGGGTGTAATGACCTGATAAAAACCCAGCGTGCCAACCTCCTTACGGGTGCAGCCGACCTTATATATATGCTAAACTGGGAGCTGGAAGACAAAAAGCTACCACCAATACAAAAGCAATTGTTTGTAACCCTGGAGCCCGATGAACAAAAGGTATACGATTATCTGCAAAAGAACGGCAAGGAACTCCTGGATATTATAGCCCTGAACTGCGATATGCCGGTATTTAGGCTCTCATCTATGTTACTTACTATGGAACTAAAGGGTGTAATCAGGCCATTGCCGGGTAAGTTGTTTGAGGCGGTGTGATTGATTGATTTTATAATTAAATAAACCTCAATAAATTGAGATTTTAGAAATCTAAAAAGTATGGAAAATGAATTACAAGATTTGATTAATGAAAGTTCACAAATAAATTTTAGCAATAATTGTGAAAGGAGTATTCATGGTATCTATAGCAAAGCTTCTCCATCTCTTTTGGCTTGGGTTGCACGCGTAGAAAACTATGTGGTTACTAATTATAATTCAGAAAGTGGGCCGTATAAATTGTTTCAAACATTTCATAAGAATAAACTAAATGGTTATGAAGAAGATGATTTTAATAAGCACATAACAATTCTAATTGGTACTTTAGAATCATGCCTTAAAATCTCGCCAAATAAGACACAATCGAAAGACGACAATGTAATAATGATGTTGATTAAAAATTACTTATTTTGGACGGTTTTAGTTGTGGCTGTTGGAGCTTCATACAAATTAGGATTTGATAATGGAAATACTAAATTTGATAGAGAAAAGATTGAGCTAAATGCAAGAAATGAAATCTTAAAGTTAGACATTGAAAAAAAAGAAATAATTATTCGAAGCAAAGACTCAATGATAATAGAACTCAAGAGTAAGGAAATAAAAAAGTAATAAATAGATTGCCACACTCCGCTGCGCTGCGTTCGCAATGACGCATAGATAGGGAAATGAACAACGCTTATTTTTCCGTAATTTTACCGTATGGAAGAATCCGCCATACAACAACCCCAGCGCAAAATAATCCATGTAGATATGGATGCCTTTTACGCCTCGGTAGAGCAGCTTGATAACCCCGAACTGCGGGGTAAGGCTATTGCCGTAGGTGGTGGCGAAACCCGTGGTGTGGTTTCGGCGGCGAGTTATGAGGCACGTAAGTTTGGGGTGCGTAGCGCCATGAGTGGGTATCTTGCCAAAAAGCGTTGCCCACACCTTATTTTTGTACGGCCGCGTTTTGACCGTTATACGGAGATAAGCCGGAAAATACGCAGCATCTTCCATGAGTTTACAGACCTTGTAGAGCCACTGAGCTTGGACGAAGCCTACCTGGATGTTACCCAAAACAAAAAAGGCATACCCAGTGCCACACTCATTGCCTCCCAAATCCGTCAACGCATATTAGAGGAAACTGGGCTTACTGCATCGGCGGGCATTAGCATTAATAAATTTATAGCCAAGGTAGCCAGCGACTACAACAAGCCAAACGGACAAAAAACCGTAACGCCCGATGAAGTGTTGCCGTTTTTAGAAGCCCTGCCCATAGGTAAGTTTTATGGCGTGGGTAAGGTTACCGAAGAAAAAATGTACCAGCTGGGCATTTTTACGGGTAAAGACCTTAAGGAAAAAACTGAGGAATACTTGGCGGCACATTTTGGTAAAAGTGGCCCGTACTATTACCACGTGGTGCGTGGCATACACAACAGCCCGGTAAAGCCAGACCGTACCGTAAAATCAGTAGGTACAGAGCATACTTTTAACGAAAACCTGGTGTCTGAGGTATTTATGCTAGAGAGGCTGGAAAAAATAGCCGCCGAGTTGGAACGCCGCCTTAAGAAGAAAAAGATAGCCGGAAAAACCGTAACGCTTAAACTAAAGTATTCTGATTTTACAGTGCAAACCCGTAGCAAAACCCTTCCGTATTTTATATCAGATGCCAGCCTTATAACCGAAACCGTTAAAGAGTTGCTGTACCAGGAACGGCCAAAGGAGTCGGTGCGGTTGCTGGGCATTTCGCTGTCTAACCTTAATAACGAGGCAGGCGTAAAAAAGACCGTAGCCGTGCAGCTTAAGTTCGACTTTTAGTGCAAAGCATCCGTGTAGGCAAACGTACTATTACAAAGTGTTGCCCGGTATTTTTGCAGCGGTGTTTTTATGTACTATTTATTTATCGCTATATTTGACGGTTTACCAAATAGTATTTATTCCATGAGGTATTGGCGCATTTTACTTTTACTTTTTGTATATACACCGCTTTGGGCCCAGCAAACACTGGCTGGCCTTGATGCGGAAATTAATAAGCGATCTGTATACGAAGCCGCCAAAAAACAACGTATAGCCCAGCTGCAAAACTATCTTACTGCAAAAGACCTTTCGCCACAGGAGCGTTTCGCCATTAATGGCAGGCTGGTTGCCGAATATATTCCGTACAAGTTTACCAGTGCCGTAAGCCATTTAGAAGAAAACATACGCCTTGCCGAAACAATGGGCAATATTACCCTGCAATATAAAACCGAATTGCAGCTTGCAGAGCTGTTATCATCATCGGGCAACTATGCCGAGGCCGCAGATGTGCAGGCCACAGTAAACCGGAAATTACTGCCCGATACATTACTAAGTCAGTATTATTACGGCAAGATTTGGCTTAATTTCAGGCTCAAGTTTTATAGTGCACACCAGGCTACCCGTAATAAATATGACAGGGTTTACAATGCATATACAGATAGTTTACT
Organism: Flavobacterium sp. RNTU_13; assembly: GCF_046614455.1. Taxonomy (NCBI): domain Bacteria; kingdom Pseudomonadati; phylum Bacteroidota; class Flavobacteriia; order Flavobacteriales; family Flavobacteriaceae; genus Flavobacterium; species Flavobacterium sp. RNTU_13. The sequence goes on from NZ_JBKJHB010000001.1 coordinate 882,178, forward strand.
GGCGCGGTTACAACCCGGTACAGAGGCCTATCTTAATATAGTGGAAATGCGTTACCGCGATAAGGGCGATTACCTTAAAAACCGGGAGGCAAACCTGAAAAGGCTTTCTATGGCCACCCCGGGTGAAAGGCCCTACAGCAGCATTACGTTTTTTTTAGCGCAAAGCTACCTGCAGCAAAACAATACAGAGCAGTATAAAAAGTACCTGGTGCTCAGTGCAATTTCAGATATAAAGTCGGCTACCCGCGATTGTGCATCGCTTACGGCCTTGGCGGTACAACTGTTTAAGGAGGGCGATATAGAACGCGCGCACCGCTACATAAACATAGCTTTTGAAGACGCATCGTTTTACAACAGCAGGCTGCGGTTACAATCGGTTTCATCTGTACTGCCGTTAATTACAAAAACGTATGACGAGGCGGTACAGAAAGAAAAAAGCAAGCTTACGGCCACCGTTATTATAATTAGCGTATTATCTGTATTGTTATTGTGCCTTGTGTTTTACATCTGGAAACAGTACCGAAACCTTAAGGCAGCACGCCACAACCTGGAAGCGGCTAATAGCCGCCTTAGCCAGCTAAACGCCCAGCTACAGCATACTAACTCTGAACTTAAAAACCTGTACGGCGAACTTGCCGATACTAACCGGGTTAAGGAGTACTATATAGGTACCTTGCTCAATTTTTGTTCTGATTATTTAGATAAGCTTGATGTGTACCGAAAAACGGTAAACAAAATGATTATAGCAAAACAGGTTACAGAACTGCTGGACCGTACTAAATCGCCACAGCTTGTAGAGGAAGAAATAGAACGTTTTTACAAAAATTTTGATAGTATTTTCCTGCATATTTATCCGGACTTTGTAGCAAAGCTAAATGCGCTGCTTTTACCCGATGAACAAATACAATTAAAAAAAGGCGAACTACTAAATACCGAACTAAGGGTTTTTGCACTCATCCGGCTTGGTATTACAGATAGTGCCGGTATTGCAAAACTGCTCCGCTACTCGGTTAATACCATTTACAACTATAGGGTAAAAACAAAGAACAAAGCCATTTCTCGCGACGACTTTGAGGAAAAGGTACTTAAAATTGGTGCATTTTCTTCGTTGTAATGCTTTTGTAGGGCTATTAAAACCACTACTTTTTTTAGGTTTTGTAAAATTTCTAATAGTTTGATTTACATTTTATTAACTGTATAATCTCATTTTATACATCCACTTATTTTATACCAGCACTGTTTTTGTGCGCTTAGGTGTAGTTTCTTCGCAAACGATTTAGTATACAACCCAAATCTTTAATCATTTTATTCCACTCAATTATGAAGAAACTATTACTATTATGCAGCTTTGTGCTGGGTATGGGCTATATGCAGGCGCAGTCGCTTTCGCAGAGCATGTATGTAGACTTTGGCCCTACCGGGGGTACAAATGGGGCTATTACCCCAAGCCCCGATGCAAACGGGCATTACTGGAACAATGCTACCAATGGTGCACTTGGTGCAGCGTACGACATTGTAAATGCTAACAATGCCGACACCGGCATAAACATGACCGTAACCGATAACTTTGTGGTAAACACTTCCACTAATTACGGTCCTACTGCGGTAACACAATCGGCACTGGGTGACCTTGCCATAAGCACCGCTACCCAGGATTATTTTTATCTTGAAACAGGAGGTTCTGCAAACAGTACAGGGCAGCTTACCTTTACCAACCTGAATCCGCAAAAAGGATACAAATTTTATATTTTTGGCTCAAGGCCTACCAGCAATGTGCGTATTTCCCAATATGTATTTACTGGCTTAAACAGTTTTACCGGACAGCTGCAAACCAGCGATGGTAGTACAGGAAATCTTACCGGCATACTGGGTACCGAAATGCTTACACCCGATGCTTCCGGTAAAATAACCCTAAACATGAGCATACTGCAAAACTCTTTTGCATACATAAACGCTATGCGTATAGAAGAGTATACCGATATGCCTGTGGTAGATGTGGCATCTATTACGGTAACTGGAGCTAATATTACTAACAGCGGGCAGTCAGCGCAAATGACTGCTACAGTTTTACCGGCAAACGCTACGTTTCAAAATGTGGTTTGGAGTACATCAAACCCTGCTATAGCGGTAATAAACAACAACGGTGTGCTTATGCCGGTAGGTAATGGTTCGGTAACGGTAAAAGCCGCCAGCGCTCAGAATCCCGATGTATTTGGCACGGCAGATGTTACGGTAACCGGGCAGATTACACAGCTTTACTTTAGCGGAAGCGCTACCGAAAATGGCGACAATCCGCAAACGGCACTACCCATGCACATGGTTACCGGTACAAACGGGGTGGTAAGCAATGTGTTTGAAATTTACACTTCCATTGCAGATGCCGGGACACTGCGTTTTTACACTACCCAGGATGACAATGCCACAATATACGGCCTGGGAAGCGCACAAGGTACCTTGGCACTTAGCGGCCCGGGTATAGACCCTGACCAAACGGGTACGGTACTTATTACGGTAAACCTTACTTCTAACACGTACACCATTACACCTATAAACTGGAGTGTAGTGGGCAGCAGCATAGCTAACGGATGGAATGGCGATGCCCCACTAACATACCAGGGCAACGGTATATGGAGCAATACAATAAACATGACAGTGGTAGGAACCGATACTAATCCACGTTTTGTATTTAAAGGCAACCAGTCCTGGAACTATGTGTTTAAAAAAGTAGCAGGCAGCCAAAATTCGGTTGTAATGGAGAGCCAGGCTAACGAGTTTGGCATAACCATGAGCGATATAGATTTAAGGTACGGTAACTTTGTTATTACCCTTAATCTTAATAATTACACCTACGGAATACAGTGTGTAGCTATAGATGAGCACAAAATTTCGTTCATGGGATCTTCTGTAATGAACGGGCAAGGCGCTACAAACATGCAGGGATATGCATACAAGTATAACGACCTGCTTCAGCAAAGGGCGGCTAACGGAAGCCCGGCATTTTTCAGGAGCAATATTTCGGTTAACGGAAACAACACTACGGCGGCACTAGCACGCTACGAAAAAGACCTTGAAGGTGATTGTGGTACGTATGTAATTTTTGGACTTGCACTGGGCAATGAAGGCATACACGAAAACGGCCAAACGGCTTACGATTCGTACAACACTAACTTACAGTTACTAATACAAAAAGCTGTAGCCGATGGCAAAACACCATTGGTTATAAATAACTACGTTCGTGGTGATTATAACGCTGCGGACTATAATTACGTAAAGCAGATGAACCTGCTTATGGCACAATGGAACGTGCCGAGCACTAACACGTTGGGTGCTACAGATAACGGTACCGGTAACTGGGTAGAGGGCTACTGGTCAGATTCGCTTCACCCGAATGACGCCGGCCATAACGAAATGTTTTATGCCATGGTACCCTCTGTTTTTGATGCCATAGCGGCAGGAAAACCCCAACCGGTTATTGCCACTACTGCAGGTATTTCACCAGATCCTACGGCTACACAAAGCGTGCTGAAGTTTACACCAGATAATATGATTCACCCGTTTACAAACGTGGTTGATTTTAAAACTACCGCTACAGGCCGTATAGCGGCGTTTAGCACGGCTACAACTGCCGAAGGTGTAATAAGTATTAACGCCCAGGGTATACCTGTATATACGTCTCCCGCCGGAGCTACTGTAACAGGTACTACTGCTGTAAACGATGGCAACTGGCACACTGTGGCTCTTACGCATTACTATGCACGCGGCACTACCTTACTTTATGTAGATGGTGTACTTGCCGGAAGCACTAATGAGCAACTGGAGGCTAAAGTATTTAGCCTGCACGGTACTAATGCACCTGCAGATGTTACTTACCGTAACTGGTATTTTTACCGCTCGGGGATGAATGACCTGGAAATTGCAGCCCTTTATAACGGTACGCTGCTTAAGTCGAGCCTTGAGCTGTATGCCCCATTGAACGGCGATGCCGAAACGGCTAATGCTATGTTTACTAACCTGGCCCAGAGTACCGTAAGTGTAGATGCCAGTGGTTTTACCGTATTAGGCACCGGCAATGTTGTAGCCGATAGTAAAAATATGACAGCTTACCCAAATCCGGTAAACGATATCCTGAACATAAATGTGGCAAAAAACCTGCCCGTAAACAGCGTACAGGTGTACAACACACTGGGCATGCTGGTAAAAGAAACTACTAATACAGCTAGCATAAGCCTTGCAGGCCTGCAAGAAGGTGTATATGTTGTAAAAGTACAGGCGGGTAATACTACCGGAATGTTTAAGATAGTTAAACGATAATTTTATTTAACAATTTGATAGTTATTTATTAGAATGCAGTAATGAGAAAAGCCGTGCCTTGAATCAGCACGGCTTTATTTTTTTATTTCTATGTGGTAAAATAATTACCACTCACATAAATGCTTTTAGTAATAAAAAAAAGACCGTCGGGGGAGACGGTCTTACGTTTTTGGCATTGTAAAAATGAAGATAATCGGGAAATGCCTCTTTATGCAGTTTTAAGTCTTAAATACGGTTAACGTAAAATTGGGGGACGTTTGTTGTATTTATCTGTTACAAATGTACATGGCTTACATAAGAAATATTGGATTATTAGGCTAATGCATTTTATGTGCCGACGAATGGTATTGTTGTGTCGACAAAATGAAATTTTTAACGTATTTTCTGACAATAAGTAGGGTTTATATGGCGTTTAGTGTAATATGGTTAAACACATGCGTATTTTGGCACAAGTCATCTGTACTTCTTTTTCTCTATGTTAGTATAAGTAAAAACAATGGTAAACGCTGTCATTGTACTGTGAGTAGAGGTACTTTTGTACTGTATCCAAAACGCAACGATTACTGTAAATTTTCCCTAAATGCTATTTAAAAACACCGCTAGTCCCCTGCGGTGTTTTTTTATTTGTAATGTTTGGTACAGCTGTCTGAGGAGCAGCTATCGCATGATGTGCCACAATCGCGGTTAAAAAGCGCAAGGAGTAAAAGCAGTCCTGCCGGTATAAGCAATAAGTACTGTTCTTCTGCCACTGCCTGGTATATTATAATGCCTGATAACACAAACCGTAAAATGCGCGATACCGTAAAATATTTCATAGCCTTAAAAATTTAAAGGATGTAAAGTAATGCAAATAGCCTTACTATGTCTGCTACAAAAGTTACATAGCGCCAAATAAAAAAACACCGCCTTTGTAAAAAGCGGTGAATAGTATGATTGATGATGAAACGGCTGTAGTTATATCCTTGGCCTTTCATAGAAGGCAGGTGGCTCTATGCCCAGGCCGCGCAGGTATACATAACCTTGGCCGCGGTGGTGTATTTCATTATCTATAAAGTACAGTATAGTACTAAGCACTGTACCGGGATAACTGCCAAATGCCACAATTTCTTCAGCAAAGCGCTCTTCTGTAAGCTGTTGCCAATATGCGTCCAGGCGGCTGGTGGTAGCATCCCATACGGCAAGGAGTTCTTCTTTTGTTTTCGGCAGGCCTTCGCCCGTATCGTGCGACAGGTAAGCATCCCATTCGTTAGTAGCAAGGCCTTTAATCCCTGCGCTGGCTAAGTCTGTTACCTCCATAGCCATGATAAAGAAAGGGCGCATGCCGCCTATGCGGTATTCAAACAGTTCCTTTTCAGGAAAAGCCTCAATAACCCTGCGGGTAAGGCTGCGATGCCCCTGCCAGTGGTGTAGTAGTTGTTCTTTGCTAATGATTGCTGTTGCGGTTTGTACGTGTTCCATAACTCTTGCTTATTTTTTGATTACAGTACAAAAGTAGCCCCCGTTAATGACAGCCCTATGTCAGCAGGAATTTTAAAAAGTAAAATATTTTCAGGAAATGTTTATTTCAGATACCATGTCTCCGGTAATGGCATATACTGCATTGCCCTGTTGTGGCGTCATAACAAAGGTACCCGTAAACTCCCCAAATGCCGGTAATATCATTTGACTCCCGGTACGAAAAAAACACGGTAGTTTAAGAAATTGCCTGCCTGCCCCTTTAAGTTCAACGGCGGGGTGTATGTGTCCGCAAAGTGTGAAAAAACTCTCGCGTTCTTCAGGGTGATGGGTAAGCAAAAAACCATTTGTAGACCACTCGCTTACCACTTGTATGTTTATGGCCTCGTATTTTCTCGGATGGATAATATCGTGGTTTCCGGCAACGAGCACTATGGGTAAGCCCGTTTTAGCTACCCAGCCGCTAAACAGGTCCCACTCTTTATTAAGGCTACTATGAAAAAGGTCGCCCAGGAAACAAATACCCTCCGGCTGAAACAGCCCTATTACGGTATCCATTTTCTGGTAGTTTTTAAACATAGCCTGCCCAGGTAAAGCCACCCCGTGCTTACGGAAGTGCGACACCTTGCCTAAATGTACATCGCTAATAAGCAACAGGCGTTTTTGTACCCAGTAAACAGCTCCGGTACAGTGCAGGATGAATTCGTTTTGGTTAATGGTAATACTGTGGGTCATGCGGCTGCAAAGATACTTTGTAACACGCCGCGCACCTAATTTTTAACTTTTGATGATAGTGTATTATTAAACTAATTCCTGTGTTTGTAAAGCAAGCACCTAAAGCTGCATTTTCTACTTCATGTAACTGGCCGTCATTTTTTTAATACGCTCAGCCAGCGTTTCAGATGATAAGCGTTCGCGCAGCCTGTCGGTTATTATAGGGAAGCTAAATGGCGTGGGTTTTTCGCATTGTTTCCATACTATTTCCTGGCCCTCTATGCGGTTTAGCGCCGTTAACAGGCGGCCCTCCTCCAACTGGTGCTCAAAGGTTTCACGGTACGCCTGCTGAAACAACAGGTTTTCGGGTTCGTAATCCCTGAATACCTCAAAAATCAACTGGCTGCTACTTTGCAGATGCTTTGTTTTTAGCATTTTGCCCGGATAACCTGTAAACACCAGGCCAGATATTACGGCAATATCCCTAAACTTTCGGCGGGCCATTTCGGTAGCGTTAAGGCTGTGTTGCAGGTCGGCGTGAAGGTGTGTGGTGGTAAACAGGTCGTTATCCAGCACTTGCTGCATATCAATGGGCTTATCGCTCAGCAATTCAAAACCATAGTCGTTATACGCCAGCGAAAACGTAATGGGCTCCAGCAGGCTTATACGATAGGCCATAAGGCTGGCAAGGGCTTCGTGCACGTAACGGCCTTCAAACGGATAAAAAATGGCATGGTACCCTTCGCGGCTTTTAAAGGTTTCTATTAAAAACTGGGCATCGGTAGGTACAATGCTTTCCTTACGCTGTCGCGCAAAAACAGGGTATAGTGCGTAGAGTTCGGGTGTCTTTTCATCGGTATTCGCCGAATAGAGTTCCTCACGCAGCAGCTCGCTCATTTGTGCCGAAAGCGTAAGCCTTCCGCCCATCCAGGTGGCGTGCTGCGCCTTGGCACCCGGGTCTGCCCGGCGTACCAGCACTTCCATATTTTTTATACGGTACAGTTCCAGTTTTCTTCCGGCAAAAATAAACACGTCGCCGGGGTTAAGTTTAGATACAAACCATTCTTCGATACTGCCTATATAGCCTCCGCCAAAAAACTTTACGTTCATAACCGCATCGCCTACAATAGTGCCTATCTGCATACGGTGGCGCAGTGCTACCTGCCGGCTGTTTACCTTAAACCTGCCATCGGCTTCTATTTCCACCTTTTTATACTCGTCGTAGGCCTGAAGGCTTTGGCTGCCTCGGGTTATAAAATTAAGACAAAACTGAAAATCGTCTCGCGTTATCCCCTGAAAGCAAAATGTGCCCTGTACTTCTTTAAATATCTCATCGGGGTAAAACCCATCGCTTACTGCAAGGGTTACCAGATATTGTATGAGTACATCCCAGCTGTTAAGGTACGGTATGCGGTCTTCCACTACGGTTTCCTGTACCGCTTTTCGCAAAGCCGATGCCTCTATAAGTTCTATGGCATGGGTAGCCAGGAAGTAAATGTTACTTTCCTGACCCGGACGGTGCCCGCTGCGGCCTGCCCGCTGCAGGAAGCGCGCTACGCCCTTAGGCCCGCCTACCTGTACTACGGTTTCTACCGGGGCAAAGTCTACCCCAAGGTCCAGGCTACTGGTGCACACTACGGCTTTTAGCTGTTCATCCCGTATGGCCTGCTCTACCCAAACGCGGGTTTCCCGGGCTATAGACCCGTGGTGCATGGCAATTTCTCCGGCAAATTCAGGGTATTTATCCAGCAGGGCCTGAAACCATATTTCACACGCCGATCTTACGTTAGTAAAAATCAGTGTGGTGCGGCTGTTTTTAATAATTGTGGCTACTTCGTCTATAAGATGCAGCCCCATATGACCCCGCCACGGATATGCATCCATGGTTGGCGGGATGATGGATTTTACATTTATTTTTTTATTGATGTGCGCACGTATAAGAGTACTGTTTTTTAAAGCATCAGAATCATGGCCTAAAAGTACTTCCATGGCCTGTGGCAGGTTACCTATAGTAGCCGATATGCCCCAAATGCGCAGCTTAGGTGCTACTGCCTTTAAACGGCTTAGAGCCAGTTCTACCTGCACGCCCCTTTTAGTGCCCAGAAGTTCGTGCCACTCGTCTATAATAATGGCGCTGCAGGTTTTAAAGACAGAGGCGTAGTCTTTACTGGCCAGCATTAACTGCATACTTTCGGGGGTGGTTATCAGCAGGTCCGGTATTTTCTTTTTTTGTTTGGTACGTTCTGCCGATGAGGTATCGCCTGTACGTATACCCACTGTAAGTTGTGTACCCAGGTCGTTAGCTACGCGTTCTGCCGCTTGCTGTATCTCTACAGAGAGTGCCCGCAGCGGCGTTATCCAAATGGCTTTAAGGCCGGGTTTATGTTTTGTTTGATAATCAGGATTCGACTTTATATATTCTAAAACTACAGGGAACCAAAGCGCATAAGTTTTTCCGCTGCCTGTGGGCGCATTTAGCAGGCCGTGCTTTCCTTGTAAAAAAGCCGTCCAGGTTTGCTGCTGAAACGGAAAGGGTTTCCACCCGCAATCCGTAAACCAGTCTTGTGCTATGTTAAACAGTTGTTCCCTGTTCATTTTTTATAGTGATAATATTTTGGTGTCGTTAACTACGTCTACTTAGTTGACTTTATAACTTTCGACTTTACAGCTTTATGACTCATTTTGGTATCATTGCTTTTAAATCCTCAATGCTATTGGCATCTTCTATAGCCTTATCATGGCGCCAGCGTAGTATACGTGGGAAACGTGTAGCTATACCGCTTTTGTGCCTGCCGGATAACGATATACCTTCAAAGCCTATTTCAAAAACCAGCTTTGGGGTTACGCTTCTTACCGGCCCGAAACGTTCCAGGGTGTTTTTCTTTATATAATCATCTACCATCCTGAATTCTGCATCGGTTAACCCTGAGTATGCTTTAGCAAAGGTTACCAGTTCTTTAGTGCCATCATCTTTGGTTTCCCAAAGCGCAAAAGTATAGTCTGTAAAAAGGTTGCTTCGCCTGCCATGGCCGCGCATGGCGTAGGTAAGCACGGCATCTATGCTAAAAGGGTCCAACTTCCACTTCCACCAGTCGCCTTTTTTCCTGCCCACCCCGTACACCGAATCGTTTCGCTTAAACATAAGCCCCTCGCTGCGCAGGTCGCGGGCTTTGGCTTTTTCATGAAGCGCATGCTCCCACTCGGTTAGTGTAATACGTTCTGAAAGTTGTAATGGCAGCGCGTAGTCGGCCACATTTTTATAAAGCTGTTCCAGCAAAGCCCGGCGCTCCGTGTAGGGCAGGTTTCTTATATCCTTGCCATTCCACTCCAGCAAATCATAAGCCCGAATGATTACCGGTGTTTTTTTCAGTAGGGAAGGGGTTACTGTTTTTCGGCCTATACGGGTTTGCAGGTCGTTAAATGATCCTATGGTATTATCTATCCACGGCAGGATTTCGCCATCTATAACAGTACCATCGGGTATAATGCCCATAAAGCTGTTAAACTCCGGGTACTTATCGGTTACCAGTTCTTCTCCGCGGCTCCATATAAACAGTTGCCCGTTCCTTAGTATGGTTTGGCTGCGTATGCCGTCCCATTTGTGTTCTGCGCTCCAGTCGGCTACATTGCCCAGGTCTGCCGGTTCGTTTTCAATGGCGTGTGCCAGGTAAAATGGGTACGGACGGCTGAGGTTATCGCCGGCTTTTTCTTCTAAGACCAAATCCCGGAAACTAACCGTGTCCGGATTCCATTCGCCCATAAGTTTGTACGCCAGTACATCTTCATTTACACCAGTTGCACGGCTCAGCGCACGGGTCATTAGTTTCTGGCTTACGCCAATGCGGAAACTCCCTGTAATCAGTTTTGTAAAAACAAACCGTTCGTAGTAATTCAGTCTGAGCCAGTTTTCCTGTAAATAGTTTTTTTTATATTCATCGGTTTGCTTTTTCAGGTGTATCATTTCCTGCACAAACTCGGTAAGGCTTTTGTCAGAATTGTCAGTAGAGTTAGGTATAACAAGCGCTATGGTTTCGGCGAGGTCGCCCACTATGTGGTAACTGTCTTCAAACAGCCACAGCGGAATATTAGCCAGCTCTGCCGCCCACAAGCGTAGCAATGTGGTGTTTACCGGACGGGGAGGCCTGCGGTGCGACAGTATGGCTATGGTCCATACCTTGTCGGTATCGCTTGCCGTACGGAAATATTGCGTAAGGGCATCTACCTTAACATTAGTTTTATTGCTGCTGTCCAGCGTTTTTATGAGCTCTGCGAAAAGTTTCATAGGGCACCTCCTTCCGTATCCTGTGCTTCGGGGTTGGCAACAGCTTCCACCTCGCCCTCATCACCTTCATACTGGGTGTGCTCTGTACGGGCATCGTAGCCCATTTCGCGCAGGTAGGCACTAAAAATATCACTATAGCCATGGGTGCATATTATTTTTTCGGCTCCGGTAGCTTTTATGCTTTCCAGCAGTCCCTGAAAATCGCAGTGGTCGCTCATTACAAACCCCTTGTCTATGGCACGGCGTTTACGTGCGCCCCTAAAGGCCATCCATCCGCTTGCCGAACCGGTAACGTAGGGGGTAAGCCTTTTTATCCAGGGTGTGCCGTGTGCGCTGGGCGGTGCAATTACGATACTGCCTGCTATGTCTTCTTTTTTTGTATCTCTTGTAATGAGTGTAGTTTCCGGGAAAGTAATCATAGGCCGAAGCACGTTAGTCATGTTTTCTACTGCGCCATGTGTGCATATTTTCCCTATGGAGGGATCCAGGTATTTTAGAATACGCTGTGCCTTACCCAGTGTGTAGGCAAAAATAACCGAGGTTTGACCCTCGGCGCGGTTTTGTGCCCACCACGCATTCACATCGGCCATTACCTCTGCCTGTGGCAACCATTTAAATGCCGGAAGCCCGAAGGTGTTTTCGGTAATAAAAGTATGGCACTTTACTACTTCGTAAGGTGTGCTAATGCCATCGTCTTCAGTTTTGTAATCCCCTGTAAAAACCCAAACTTCACCCTTGTATTCTACCCGTACCTGTGCGCTGCCTATAATGTGCCCCGCCGGATGAAAGCTAAAAGTAACCCCGTTTATGGTAAAGGTTTCTCCCCAGTTTTTCCCGGTAACTATTATATCACCTAACCGGTGTTGTATGATGGGCACGTTTTGATGATGGGTTATATAGCTGCCGTGCCCCCAACGCGCATGGTCGCTGTGCCCGTGGGTTATAATGGCTTTTGGTACTGCGCGCCACGGATCCAGGTATACATCGGCCTGTGCGCAGTAAATGCCTTTATCGTTAAATGCAAGCAGGGGTTGCCTCATTAGGTTTAGGTTTTTGTACCAATAAAGATACAACCTGCGCTATTGTTAACAGCATAGCTTTTGCCAAGTTTAACGTTTGTTTACGTAAGATTTAACCCGTGTGGCATAAAGCAAAAACGGCTTCCTTTTTACAGGAAGCCGTTCTTAGATTTTATTTTGGTAAAACTGTTACTGTAGTTTTACGTTGTCTATTTGCATAGTAGTAGTAACACCGGTTGCAGAACCAGTATACTCAAATATTACATAACCCTGGCCGGTAGCCGGTATAGCATAAGTACCACTGTTTGTAAAGTTAGTAGCGTAACCGTTAGAACTACCAGAAGCAATGCTAAATTTATTAGTAATATCTACAAGGGTAGCATCGTTTATGTTACCGCCCGGTGTATAGTTAGTACTGTAGTATACTTTTAGCACGTCTCCGTTACTATAACCGTCTTTGGTCTGGAACGAAAGGTTTTTGTTCGTAGTAAAGTTAGCCGGAACTATATAAAGTACCCTGTTTGCAGCAGATGTATTTCTGAAAGCTGAAAACTGTATGTACTTATTATTACCAAAGGTTTTTACCTGCCAGTAGAAATTACCTACAACAGCATCATTAATTGCATTAGGGAATGTAGAAGCGTTTAAAGCGTAGCTTTCAAATGTTTCGTTAAACGCACCGTATACAAGGTTTGTACCTACAATTGCCGGAGCCGGGTCTATCCTTACATCATTAGTTAGTTTAATATCTTCTTTAGAGCGTGCAAAGAACTGGTAGTCGCTGCCATACTTTGTAAGTACGCCACGGATGTTTCCGCTTTGTGAAGGGATTTTATTACCCGAAAAATTAGCGTAGCTGCTGGTACGGAATGCCAGTGTATTACCCGATGCATCTGTAATTAAGCGGTTTGTAGCACCACCTGCAGTAGCAGAAATGTTATCTTCAAAGTATGTTTTTCCTACCTCTGCATCTGCAAACTGTACATTTTTAAGTTCTATAAGCGTACCAAGGTTAGCGTCGTTTAGCGCCTGTGTAAGGGTTAACTCTCTTACCAGCTGCTCTTCGCTAACTTCCTCGCAAGATGGTACTACGTACTTAGCGTACTTGTACTCAGGGATACGGCCAAACGCAAGTTGTACCGAAGGATTTTGAGGATCAAGCCCGTTGCTGCTGTACTGGTCGCCTATTGAAAGGATACCGTTTTGCAGCATGGTGTATAAGTCTTTCAGTTTTACGTACACCTTACGGCCCGGATAAAAATTATCACCAAAAAGAGTTGTTTTGTCTATAGCTACTGTAAAACCTACCGGAGCAGAACCGTCTGCAGGTTTGGTTTGAAAGTAAACAGCCTTAAAGAAGTTACCTGCTTCATCGCTAGATGTTACATAACCTTCAATAACGTCGTCCGGAACGTATTTTGCGTATGCCGTAGGTGTTACAGCTTTTACATCGGCTACGCTCTTGTTTGCTGTAATTCCGGGATCTACACAGTTCATATTTGGTACGCCAAAGTCTTCATCTATACAGCTTGTAAGAGAAGCTGAAACGGCAAGCGCCAATACTGCTGATTTTATATAATGTTTCATAGTCATTTTTTTGAGATTATTGTACAATCACGTTGTCTATCTGGTAAGAGCCGTCTAAATCAGCGTTAGTACCAGAACCTGTAACTTTAAATGCAATGTGTACTTTAGAACCTGTGTATGCAGCAAGGTTTACATCGCCACTGTTTATAAACTCAAAGTACTTAGAGCTTGTAGTAGGCAGGGTAGCACTTAGCGGTGTCCAGGTAGCTGCAGTTACATTGGTACCGTCGTAATCTTTAGATATAAGTACCTCAAGTTTGTTAGCGCTTGACGATACATAACTCTGCGAAGCTTTAAAGTTAAGTTTGTGGTCTTTACCATCATTAAGATCAAGTACAGGAGTTATTAACCATCCTACGTTAGAGGCATCTCCAGACGAGTACGGGTTAAACTCTGCATAACCGTTACCGCTATACACCTGTATCATCCATTTCTTGTTACCCGCTTCGTTGTAGTTTGTCCAACCGTTAATAGCAAGAAGTGAATTGTCTTCGCCCTTAGAAAAGGTTTGAGACACCTTAACCGGAACGTATGCAGGTAATTGCGTATCTTCATCGCAGCTAACAACCGCCGGGGCTATTACTGCAGATAATAATAAAACCTTAAAAATATTTCTCATAGCCATTTAATTAGAAGTTTATGTAAAGGTTTACAAAGTAGTTTCTGCCGAAACCGTAGAAGTACTTAGGAGCAAAAGCAGGAGTTCCGCTTAGTACATCCTGGCTAAGGTTTTGGTAGTTTGATTTCCTTGCTTGTTCAAAACCGCCTGTTTTGTAAATCTCGTTAAATACGTTGTTAACGCTTGCAAAGAAACCTACTGTTTGCTTGCCTATCCTCCAAGACTTACCACCCTGAATGTTAATAAGGGTAATAGGGTCAAATTTTTCTTGTTTTAGTAGCCTGTTTGCAAGCGCTGTGTCTATGTTGTCAAAAGCAACACCTGTAGCTGGGTCTTTAAAGAAGTTAGATGTTCTTAATAGTGCAGATACATCTACGTAGCGGTCTGCAAGGTAGTTAGCGTTAGCGCCTACCCACCAGAAGTGAGGATCGCGGTATTCTACACCTACAGAGTAAGCCTGCTCTGGCATACCAGGTAATTTGTAGTTTTTAAGGTATGATTTACCAAAGTCTACAGTAGTTACAGGAGAACCACCGGCTATAGTACCTACACCAGAAGCGTCTTCTACTGCAAGTGCATCGTTGTTTACAGATACGTTAGGGTTGTTAGTATATATGTACTGGCCTATAGATGCTGCACCTTTTACAGTAATAGTACTGGTTAGGTTGTATTCTATACCAAATTCTCCACCCATCATACGCTTGCTTATGTTTGTAACTGTTTCTGCTACAAACGCATTATCTTCACCGGTATTGCTGGTATCCTCAAATATACCTTCACCGTAGAAGAATGAAGTTTCTACTGAGTTTTGAGTAGTGTTGTAGAAACCTGTAAGGCGTGCCTTAAGTTTAGGAGCCCTTATAACGTAGTTAATATCTCCACCGCTTACAATTTCGCTGGTAATACCGTCTACTATACTGTTGTTTATCCTTGCGTTAGGGAATGTGTTACGCAGGGTAGGCGCCTGTGTCATGCGTACTGCATTTAGTACAATCATGTTACGGCCGTTGATTTTGTAAGTAAGTCCACCTTTAAAACCAAAGTTTTCAAAAGTAACTGTTTGGCTCTTGCCAAAAGAGTTGTTAGCGTAGATACCGTTCCTGTAAAGACCGTCTCTGTAGTATTCGCTCCTAGAGTAGGTTTGGCCAAGGTAAAAATCAAACTTCTTGTAGTTAAATTTAAACTGGGTAAACGCATCTACAACATTAGCCCAAAGATTATAGTTGTAACCAAAAGTATCTCCCACACCTACTTGCCTGTTAGGGTTGTTAAGGTCGCTTTGAGAGAAATCACCCTGATAGAAGTTGTCTATATCTGAGTAGAACTGGCCTCCAAGAAGGTCTAGTAAGTTTTGGAAATTGTGCGATTTAAGCCTTCTGTATGTAACGCCACCGTTCATAGAAATGTTGTCGGCAAGCTGAGAACGAAGTATTGTATTTGCAGTAAATGTCTTGTCGTCTGTACGGTCTTCATAAAGAACGTATGCGCTGCGTCCGGTAGCAGTGTTCATGTTAGCACGGTAAAGTGCAGTCCAGTCAAGTTGCCTGTTTTTAAGGAAATTTGCACTTGCTGCAGCAGCCACCTGAGGCGCCTGGTTACCTATGTAATCTCCCTGTTCTGTGTACATAGATGTAAAGTAGCTAGGCAGGTTACGGTAGTACGTAGGGTCAGGATTGTTTGCGTTTTGATAATCAAGACGGCTGTTTCCTATTTTACCAAACTGGTAAGATACGTTAGTGTTTAATGAAGTACTTTCGCTAATGTTCCAGTAGTGGCTTAGCATAATAATAGGCTCTTCAATATCTTTCATACGGCTGTTGCGTTTTTTGCCGTTTTGCCATCCCCAGTAAGAGTTGTACTCTTCACCTGCAAGCCTCGTTACCTCGTCAGAGTTTGGTGAGTTTTTACCGCGCCTGTTCTGTGCATAAATGCTGGTAAGGTTAAGGCTGTGCTTGCTGTTTATCTTTTTTTCTACGCTGGCAAAGAATGAATTTGCTGCATAGTTAGTACCTTCAAAATATCCTTCGGTAGCCCACCTTCTTGAAGCAGAAATGGTGTACGCCCATCCGTCAGCACGTAGTCCAGATGCGTAGGTACCCATCATCCTCCAGCTGTAGTTTGTATTAGTACCACTGTAAGATACCCTTACGCCCGGCCTGTAAATGCTGGCGCGCGTGTTTATTTCCTGAGTACCCAGTATGTTACCAAATGTATAGTCAGACGGTGCAGAACCCATAGTAAACTCCTGGTTACGTGTAGCGTCGTTAAGGCCACCCCAGTTACTCCACTGTGGCCTTCCGTCATACAGTTTGTTCATTACCACACCGTTTAGCATAGTAGTACCGTAAGCGTTATCTAAACCTCTAATCCTGAAACGAGCCTGTCCCCAGTTAAAGGCAGCAGCCTGCTGGTAGGTATCACGAGAGCTTTGTAGCAGTCCGGCTGTGTTGTCCGATCCGCTGTTATCGTCACCCAGGTCATTATCTGTAATGGTTATAAGGCCCAGCTGTTGTTCAGAGGTAACATCTTCTTCCAGTGTTATTACTCCAAGGTCAATTGTTTTACCGGCAACACCCACAACACTAAATGTTTGTGGTACAAAACCGGCAGTGGTTACTGTAATTTCATGACTTTCGGCCACAAGGTCGTTAAACACAAAAACACCATCTGCGTTTGTAACCGCGGTTTGGCCTGTAGCCTCTATTGTGGCTACTACGTTTTTAATGGGTTTCTGCGTTTTAGCTTCAACCACCTTACCCTGTACCGATGCTGCTTGCTGCGCCCATGCACATACAACCTGCATTACGAATAAAAGACTGAGTACGAGTTTTTTCATAGATAAATTTAAATTATTTCTTTCCTTTGTTAAGTTAAAAATTTCTTAACGGCGGCAAAGGTACATCATTTCCAAAATATTATTTACTTTTGGCACCCCATTTGTTATAAAAATTGATGTTAAATTAATATTTGTTGATAATGAACAAAAAAATCGCCCTGTTTTTCCTGCTTTTTGCAGTATTTTCAATAAGCACAGGAAACGCACAGGATAAAAAGTACAAGGTGCAAACCATAGCTTTTTACAACGTAGAGAACCTGTTTGACACCATAAACGGGCCAAACAACGACGAAGAATGGCTGCCCGATGGTAACATGCACTGGACAGGCACCAAGTACAAACTGAAGCTGCAACACCTTTCGCGCGTATTAAGCGAGCTGGGTAGCGGCGAAAACCCTCAGCCACCGGCTGTTATAGGCCTTGCCGAGATAGAAAACCGCGGTGTGCTGGAAGATCTTATTAAGCAGCCACTACTAGCCAGTAAAGGCTATGGCATTATCCATTTTGACAGCCCTGATAAAAGGGGTATAGATGTGGCGCTGCTGTACCGTAAAAGCGTATTTAAGCCGTTAAGTTACAAAAAAGTTCCTTTAATGATATTCGATAAGGAAAGAGCAAAGGAAAAGAAAGAGGTTGAAAAACAGGTTGCTGAAGGTAAAAATACGGGTAAGACTGAGGAAGAAATGTCTGTTTACATAAATGTAGATTACAGCGGGCGCATCTACACGCGTGACCAGCTTGTAGTAACTGGCCTGCTGGATGGCGAAGAGGTAAGCTTTGTGGTAAACCACTGGCCATCGCGCTCTGGAGGCGAAAAAAAGAGTGCCCCTAACCGTGAGGCTGCCGCCGCGCTAAACAAAAAGATAATAGATTCGCTCTACGCAAAAAATCCTAACCTGAAGCTGGTTACCATGGGCGACCTTAACGATGGCCCTTACAACGCCAGCGTAAAAGAGGTGCTTGGCGCAAAGGGTAACCGCGATGATGTAAAACCGGGCGGGCTGTATAACCCTATGTACCCTATGAGCGAAAAAGGCATAGGTACCCTGGCACACCGCGATGCATGGGACTTGTTTGACCAAATGATTATTACAGAACCGTTACTTAAAAAAGATTACACATCATACCGTTACTGGAAAGCAGGCGTATATAACAAAACCTACCTTACACAACCGTCGGGTGCGTTTAAAGGATATCCGCTAAGGAACTCTAACGGAGAGGTAGGCTACAGTGACCACTTCGCGGTATACCTGTATTTTATAAAAGAACTTAAATAAATCCAGATTATAAGTACATACAAACCCTGCCGTAAGGCAGGGTTTTTTATTGGTAAAAATGTTAAAAAACCATGTGATTAGCCTGATAATTGTTACCTATGGTTTAAAAACAAATCGCTAAATTTGCCCACATTATAAAATTTTTACACAATGTTACAGACAGCATTTATTAGGGACAACCGTGAGAAAGTAATCAGCGCCCTGGCAAAACGTAATTTTGATGCCACGCCGCTTGTTGATGAAGTTATAGCTCTGGACGAGAAAAGAAGGTCCACACAGGTAGAGCTGGATACCATACTTGCCGAGTCTAACAAGCTGTCGCGTAGCATAGGCGAACTTATGAAAGCCGGTAAAAAAGACGAGGCAACCGCCATGCGTGAGCAAACCGGCCAGTACAAGGAAAGAGCAAAAGAGCTGGAAGAAACTCTTGCTGCGGCTACCGCACAGCTTACAGAAACACTGTACAAGTTGCCAAATACCCCTGCCGATATAGTGCCGGTGGGTAAAACACCGGAAGAAAACCTGGAGGTATACCGCAGCGGAGAAATCCCTGCGCTGCACGAAGGTGCGGTACCACACTGGGACCTGATTAAAAAATATGACATTATAGATTTTGAACTGGGTGTAAAAATCACAGGTGCCGGTTTCCCGGTATACAAAGGCAAGGGAGCTAAGCTGCAACGTGCCCTGATTTCTTACTTCCTGGATAAAAATACCGATGCCGGTTATGCCGAGTTCCAGGTGCCACACCTGGTAAACGAAGCTTCTGGTTATGGTACTGGCCAGCTTCCTGATAAGGAGGGCCAAATGTACCATGCCGTTGCCGATAACCTGTACCTTATTCCTACGGCAGAGGTTCCGGTTACAAACATTTTCCGTGATGTAATCCTGGAGGAAAAAGACCTCCCTGTTATGTGTACAGGCTATACACCGTGTTTCCGCCGCGAGGCAGGTTCATGGGGTGCCCACGTGCGTGGCCTTAACCGCCTGCACCAGTTTGATAAGGTAGAAATTGTGCGTATAGAAAAACCGGAAAACAGCTACGCTGCGCTGGACGGTATGGTAGATCACGTAAAAAATATATTAGACGAGCTAAAACTTCCGTACCGTGTATTACGCCTTTGTGGTGGCGATATGGGCTTTGCATCGGCGCTTACCTACGATTTTGAGGTGTATTCTACCGCACAAGACCGTTGGCTTGAAATCAGCTCAGTGTCTAACTTTGAAACCTTCCAAAGTAACAGGCTAAAACTGCGTTTCCGCGATAAGGAAGGTAAAAACCAGCTGGCACATACCCTAAACGGTAGTTCACTGGCATTGCCACGTGTACTTGCCGGTATACTGGAAAACTATCAAACTCCTGAGGGTATTGTAATCCCAGAAGTGCTAAGGCGCTACACCGGTTTTGATATTATAGATTAATATTTATCCGTAATAGTATTTTTATAAGAAGCCTGTCCTAAATTATAGGGCAGGTTTTTTTATATCTTTAGTGAATGAAAAACCAATTAATCATACTGTTATCTCTTTTCTTTTCAATGGTTTATTCACAAGGAAAACCGTTGGAGAGCTATGTGCCCACAGGGTGGAAACTTTTGGCTAAAGCAACTGGCGATCTTAACAAAGATGGGCTGGATGATGCAGCCATAGTCATAGAAAATACTGACCCGGTCAATATTATAAAAAATGAGGAAGGTCTAGGCGCAAAGGAACTTAATACCAATCCGCGCCATTTACTTATACTGTTTCAGGAAAGTGGTGGCTATGTGCTGAAGCTTATCAATAAGAAGTTTATACCCAGCGAGCATATTGCGGA
This sequence comes from Flavobacterium sp. RNTU_13, assembly GCF_046614455.1. Lineage (NCBI taxonomy): Bacteria > Pseudomonadati > Bacteroidota > Flavobacteriia > Flavobacteriales > Flavobacteriaceae > Flavobacterium > Flavobacterium sp. RNTU_13. The sequence continues at coordinate 902,094 of NZ_JBKJHB010000001.1, forward strand.
AGCACCTTGTGTTACAGACCCTTTTTCAGCAGGAGAAGATTTCCGTATTAAAAAACAGGTGTTACATCTAAGGTTCGGCAATTGGTCCAGTTGCGGTAGTTGGTATGCGGGAAGTTCTACATACAAGTTCCGTTTTCAGGAAGATAATTTTATCCTTATCGGTTATGATGAATTTTCCATGCATAGAGCTGCCGGCGATATTTTTAACGAGAGCATCAATTTCCTAACTAAAAAGAAAATCGTTACTACAGGTGGCAATGAGTTCGACCAAAAGCTGAACCATCCCGTAAGCAAAACAACCACAATAAAACTCCCGGTACCCATAAAGCTACAGGATATGCAAGGCATTACCGGCAAGGAATTTAATTTTTAGCGCGTTATTTCGGGTGTAATGGGTATATTTGTTTGTTGCCTGCGCTAAAACTGCTGTTTCAGGCGTTTATGTTTGGTACACTATTAGCAGGTTGTTTGTTGTATGAAAAAATTATTCCTATATATCGCCTTTTTGTTCTCGGTTGCGGCTTTTGCCCAAAACGAGCAACTGGCGCAAAATTATTTTGAAAAAGGCGAGTTTGAAAAAGCCGCTATTATTTACCAGGACCTGGATAAGGCGCAGCCGCGCAACCCATTTTTTGCGCAAAAACTTGCGGAGTGCTACCAGCAGCTTAAACAGTATGATAAGGCTGAAAAGCTACTTAAAGATAAGCTGGAACTCGTAAAAATGCCGTTGCTGCTGGTAGACCTGGGCTACAATTACCAATTGCAAAAAAATCAGCCGAAAGCCGACAGTTATTACAAGGAGGCCGTAGATGCGGTAACAAAAAATCCAGGTAACGTGTACATGATAGCTAACGCTTTCGAGAAAAAAGTGCTTATAAAAGAAGCCCTTGCCACGTACCAGGCCGCCAATGCCGCTAACCCTAACATGAACTTTGATTACCAAATGGCACTTTTGCAGGGTCAGCTGGGTAACATAGAACCCATGATAGAAAAGTTACTGAGTTTTTCTTACCAAAACCCGCAAAACCTGGTGGTGGTACAGAGTCAGCTTTCGCGGTTTATGAACGAGGAAAACACCAGCGACAATTTTAATTCCCTGCTTCGTAAAGCTCTGCTGCTGCAAACACAAAAATCACAGGATGTGTTTTGGAACGAATTCCTGAGCTGGTTCTTTGTGCAGCAAAAAGAATACGGTAAGGCCTTTATACAGCAAAAAGCGGTATATCGCCGAAACCCTGACCTGTTTATTAATATTGTAAACCTTGGCCGCCTGGCTGCCGAGGAGCAGGAAGATGCCACGGCAAAAGAGATTTTCGACTTTGTGGCCCAAAACACCACAGAAACCGATTTGCTTATAGATGCAGAATATTATGTGCTGCAAATAGATATAAAAAACGCAACCGATGCTACCCTGCCGCTCATCAGCCAGCGTATAGCGGCCGATTTAGAAAAGTTTGGCACTACGCCGGGTTCGCTTAAATTGCAGGTACTGAAAGCCGACTTCGAAGCGTTTCAGCTTAAAGACAGCACGGCAGCTCTGGCCACTTTAGACCGTGCCCTGCAAATGCCGCTTAATAAGTTTCAGCAGGCACAGGTAAAAATGAAAATGAGCGATATTTTACTGGCAGGTGAAAAGTTTAACCAGGCGATTTTGTATTATACCCAAATACAGGAAGACCTTAAAAACGACGCTGTGGGTAACGAGGCGAGCTTTAGGGTAGCGCGTGCCAGTTATTTTAAGGGCGATTTTGAATGGGCGCAAAAACAGCTTGGCGTACTAAAGTCGAGCGCGTCTCAACTTATAGCTAACGATGCCATGGAGTTGTTCCTGCTTATTAGCGACAATACGGTGGAAGACAGCCTGCAGGTGGCGCTTAAAAAGTTTGCCCGCGCCGATTTTAAGCTGTATCAAAATAAAAAGGCAGAGGCTTTGCAAATGTTTAAAGACCTACGCGCTACAGATAAAACCGAAAGTATACAAGACGTAACCCTGCTGCGCATAGGCCGCATTTACGAAAGCATGGGGCAGTACGACCTTGCTCTGCAAAGCTATGCCGAAATTATAGATAAATACAAAGACGGCATTTATATAGACGAAGCACTGTTTTTTTCAGCAGAAATATATAGTAAAAAGCTCAATCAGCCCGATAAGGCCAAGCCGCTTTACGAGAAGATGATTTTTGAACACGAAGACAGTATTTACTTTATAGAAGCCCGTAAACAGTACCGTATACTGCGTGGCGATGCACAAAGCAGTTAACCACAGTTATACACACTATACAAGCCCGGCTTTAACACAAAGCCGGGCTTTTTTGTGCGGTGGGTTTAAAAGAAGGGTGTATTTTTGTATTCCTAAAAAGAACAACAATTATGAGCAACGCCGCCCTTATACACAACACCATAAACTTTGTAAAACAACAACTTCAGGGTGCTGAGGGGGGGCACGACTGGTTTCATATCCAACGCGTATATAACAATGCCCTTAATATCGCCGGGGGAGAAGACTGTAACCTTACGGTGGTACAGCTTGGTGCGCTGCTGCATGACGTGGCCGACAGCAAGTTTCATAACGGCGACGAAACTGTGGGGCCTCGTATAGCCCGCGAGTTTTTGGAAAGCCAAAATGTAGACGAAGATACCATACTACACGTGGTGGCCATCATAGAAAATATATCGTTTAAAGGTGGTAATTTTGACAAGAAGTTTAGCAGTAAAGAGCTGGATATTGTTCAGGATGCTGACAGGTTAGACGCTATAGGTGCCATTGGCATAGCGCGCTGTTTTAACTACGGCGGCTTTAAAAATCGCCCGTTGTATGACCCTGCCATAGAGCCCGCAATGGGTATGGATAAGGAAGCGTATAAAAACAGTGTATCGCCTACAATAAATCATTTTTACGAAAAGCTTCTGCTGCTTAAAGACCGCATGAATACCGACACGGGACGTAAAATCGCCGAAGCACGCCACAATTATATGGAGGGTTTCCTGGCGCAGTTCTATGCCGAGTGGGACGGGGAGCTGTAGTTGTTTTTACAATCATTTTCCAGGTGAAATTTCCTTTAAAATGAATAAAAAGCTTTATAGCATGGATTGCTTTACCATGTTAGAAATATTCCAAAAATATTTGCAATATCCTAAAACCCAAGTATTAGTTTGGCAATAGAAAAGTAGATAAGGATACCGCAAATATCGTTACTGGTAGTAATAAAGGGCCCGGTAGATAATGCGGGGTCAAAGCCTACACGGTTTAGCAATATGGGTACAAATGTACCTATAAGCGATGCTATAATGATTACCGATACCAGCGATATGCTTACCGTAATACCCACGGCGTAGCTTACATCGAGCAATATATGGCTTCCGGCTATAAGTATAGATGCCAGTATGGCACCGTTTAGCAAACTGAGTAATACCTCTTTTATAAGGCGGTTCCAAAGGCTGCCGCTTATACTGTTATTGGCCAAACCCTGTACGATAATAGCACTTGACTGTACTCCTACGTTACCGGCCATAGCGGCTATGAGCGGGGTAAAAAAGAACAGTTCTTTATGGTTGTTCATGGCGCCGCTAAAGCTGTTGAGCAACTTTACGCTTACAAACCCACCCAGCAGGGCCAGTACCAGCCACGGAAGGCGTGCACGCGTTAGGTCAAGGATGCTGTCATCAGCCTCTACGTCCTGAGAGATACCCGCCGCAAGCTGGTAATCCTTATCGGCTTCTTCCTTAATTACGTCTACAATGTCGTCTATGGTAATGCGCCCTACAAGCCTGCCCAGTTCGTCTACCACAGGTATGGCTTCCAGGTCATACTTTTGCATAATACGGGCTACTTCCACATCGGGTGTGCTTACCTTAACAAAGTCAACCTTAGGTATATACACATCTTTAATCATACTGCGTGTGCTTGTAACCAGCAGGTCTTTTAAAGACAACCTGCCTTTAAGCCTGCCTTCATCATCTACCACATAAATAGAATGTACACGTTGTACATTAGCCGCCTGTTCGCGCATTTCCTTTACACAGGTAAGTACGCTCCAGTTTTCGTTTACCTGTACAAGCTCTTTACCCATAAGACCACCGGCGGTATCTTCATCATAGCGCAGCAGGTCTACAATGTCTTTGGCGTGTTCTACGTCCTGAATTTCAGAGATTACCTCCTCTTTCATTTCGGCAGGGAGTTCACCTATAATATCGGCAGCATCGTCTGTACTCAGCTCGTCAAGCTCCTCTGCAATTTCTTTTGCAGATAACCCACGCAAAATTTTCTCCCGCACTTCCTCGTCCAGCTCCAGCAGTATCTCGGCTGTTTTTTCGGTATCAAGGATGTGGAAAATATAAATCGCATCAGCATCATCCAGCTCGCCCATAATTTCGGCAATATCGGCGTAGTGAAGATCTTCCAGTAATGCTACCAGTTCATTTTCACGGTTTTCGCTTGCATATTGCTCTATCTGGGCGATGAAATCCCTGCTGATTTTAAACTCCATTGGCTATCTTTTGCGTAAGGGTAATAAATTGCTCTACCGAAAGCTGTTCCGGGCGCAGGTCAAAGATACTATCTTCCTTTAAAATATCAGTGGTTATGTAGCTTTTCAGGCTGTTTCGCAGTGTTTTTCTGCGTTGGTTAAAGGCGGCTTTTACCACCCCGAAAAACAGTTTTTCGTCTACCGGCAGGTGGTAATTTTCTTTCCTCCTGAGCCTTAGCACACCACTTTTTACTTTTGGCGGTGGGTTAAATACGTGTTCCGGTACGGTAAACAGGTATTCGGCATCATAAAATGCCTGTACCAAAACCGAAAGTATGCCGTAGGTTTTACTGCCTTTCTTTTCGCAAATACGTTCGGCAACCTCCTTTTGGAACATACCCGAAAACTCTGGTATACGGTGGCGCATTTCCAAGGTACGGAATACGATTTGCGACGAAATATTATACGGATAGTTGCCTATAATGGCAAACGGGCTGTCGCCCATGGTTTTAGTAATGTCGTATTTCAGGAAATCCTCGCTTATAATATGGTTGTGCAGTTTAAGGTAATGTGCCTGCAGGTATTCTACAGACTCAGTATCTATTTCTATAACAAAGGTTTCAATATCTTTTTGAAGCAGGTACTTTGTAAGCACGCCCATACCGGGCCCTATTTCAAGCACTTTAGTGTAGCCCTGTAGGGTTAGCGAGTCGGCAATGTCTTGGGCTATGCTTTCATCTTTAAGAAAATGCTGCCCCAGGTGCTTTTTAGCTTTTACTTTATCCATGGTGCAAATATCGCTGTTTATGGGGAATAACTAAAAAGGCACCCACTTTAATTTTTATACCGATAAAAACTCCTGTACTATTTCCAGTTCTGTGCGGAACTGTAGCACTGAGTTGCCAAAAAGTTGTTGCATTTCCGCACGGAACGCAGGTGAATGTTCCCTGTAATATGTCTCCAGTTTTTCGCGGCTGTCTGCGGTATATTGTACAGAGTAGGTAGTACCGCCATGATGCTGTTCATCGCCCAGCACCTTTACAATTTTTATTTTGCTAAACATGCCGGTAGCCATAATTTCGGGTACGTGCTTGTCCATCATGTATTGTAGCCACTGTTCGTGTACAGTAGGTTCTACGGCACTGGTAACGTTGTATATTATCATTTTTATAAGGTGATTTGGTTATACGTTTATGCGGTTATTCGGAAAAATCAGGCTGTACTTTTATACAATCTGAAATCCTCTACAAAGATAGCGCAGTGCCGTTATGGGCGTGATAATTTTTTGGTAATTTTTTATAGGGTCAAAAGTCATAAATTCTAACCTCCTAACTCCTGTATTTCATCCGATGGTACAATGATATTAGAATAGCTATTATTGTCGAGCCAGATCATAGCGCGTGCTATTGTGGTAGTTGTTATGCTGCGGTACTTTTTAAGGCTGCCCACAAGCAGCGGGTTTATTACCTTAAACACTGCTGCTGCTATTTTTTCGCCCAGCCTGTTTTCACTACGCTTGGTGGTAATTAGTGAGGGCTGCATTATATGGGTATTGGTAATGCTTTTTTCTAAAACTGCTTCCTGCATTTGGCCTTTAGTCCGGTTGTAAAATATACTGCTGTTTTTATCGGCGCCCAGGGCAGAGATTACAATGTACGATGGTATGCCGTTTACCGCTGCAAGGGTTGCCGCCGCTACCGGTATGCCGTAATCAATTTTATAATAGGTTTCTTTATCTGGGGTTTTAGCTTTTGTAGTGCCTATGCAGCAAAAAACCACATCGCCCGTAAAGTCAGCCGCATGCTGCTCCAGGGCAAACAAGTCTATTATATACTCCTTTATTTTTGGGTGGCTGATACCCGAAGCTTTTCGCGAAAAAAGTTTTACGGTATTGTACCGGTTATCCTTTAATAACAATTGTAGTAGTTCGGTTCCTGTAGCGCCGGTGGCTCCTAATAATATAGCGGTTTTCGTCATTTTCTTCTGTTTTATGTGTATAGGTACAAGCCTCTTATGAAGAGAGAGCTGTGCTTTTGCATAAAGATACGGCATATAAACGGTACAGAATCTTCCTTTTACAGTAGTTTAAGTTTTGTGTAAACAGTGGGGCCAACTTCAGTGCACAAAAAAAACCACAGTATTACCTGTGGTTTTTATCATTACTTGGAAGCCTTTTCATTTTTCTCATTCTTGTCATTTTTCTCCGGCTTGGCTTCCTTTTTCTTGCTAAGTTTTTTAGCGAGTGCCTTTTTATCCTTTATACGTTTTAAGGCATCGTCCATATTGCTCAGCCAGTAGTTATTAAGCCCGCCGAGTTTCGCCTTTGTATAATACTCTGTTGCGGCATTATACATTTCGTACTTTTCATAAAGCATCCCGGTAAGGAAGTCTATGTAAGCCATGCCCATGCCCGGCACTTTTACTGCGGCTTCAATAATTTTATAAGCGTCGTCTAGCCTGTTAAGGTTAATAAGCATACAAATGTATTGCCCGTATACGGGCAGGTAATGCTTATCCAGGTACAACGTCATACGGTAGTAGTACTCAGCCTGCTTATAATCATCGAGTTGCTCCTCGTAAATCTGCCCCATTAAAAAGTGTGCCCCGGCGTGTTCATCGTCGGCCGCTATAACGTACTGAAGTTTTTCTATGCACTCATCTACATTAAAAGGGTAGTTATCCTTTGCCTGTATGTACATAACTTCGTGATTAGAAAGTCCCATATTGGTTATCTTTATGCGTTAATATAAATCACCACAAAGCAGGCGGGCCACCGTACACCGGTAAGGTAGTGTGCGGTTGGTTTACGCATTTATTGCAAGTTGCTCCTTGTTGTACCAGGTGCCGTGTACCCGCGTTCTGCTGTGGTTTTGTAAGAGTTGGTTCGTTGGTTTGCCCTCTCTCTTTTACCCCTTTTAAGGGAGATTTTCTTTATTTAATAATTGCGACATCGCTTACACTACCGTCGTGGCGCAGTAAATCGGCCCTATCAACGGTTCGTGAACTGCTCACTGCGACTGCCCACTATAAACCAAACTACCCCTTGTCCATCCTCACGATTTTCGGGGTAAAGGTTCCCAGCACGTCTACCAGTGCTGTTTGCTGCGCCATAACATCATGTATGTTTTTATAGGCCATAGGCGCTTCGTCTATGCTGGAGCCAATGAGTGTAACACCGTGGTGTGCCAATACCTTTTTTAGCTGGCTGTTGGTAATTTCGCGTTTGGCCTGCGTGCGCGAAAGTAGCCTGCCCGCCCCATGGCTAGCCGAGTTAATAGACTGAGCGTTACCCTTACCTTTTACAATAAAGCCGGGTGCCGTCATGCTGCCGGGTATAATGCCCAACACATCTTTTCCGGCGGGGGTAGCACCTTTGCGGTGCACTATAAGTTCCTGCCCGTTTACCATTTCTTTCCAGGCAAAGTTGTGGTGGTTTTCTACCATGGTAAGCGGGCGCGTACCCAGTGCCTTACTTATACGCCTATGAATATCATGGTGGCAAGCCGAAGCATAATCGCCGGCAAGGTTCATGGCAAGCCAATACTCCTGCCCGTTATGCGTATCAAGATCCAGCCATGCAAGATGGCGTGCCTCCTTAGGCAGCGGAGTTTGCTTCATGGCAAGGGTGGTGTACTCTTTGGCAATGTTCGCCCCAAGGCCCCGCGAACCGCTGTGCGACAGTAACCCTATATAACTGCCCGCAGGCAGGTTAAGGGTAGCATCTTTTTCGGTTATGGTTACTATGCCAAACTCCACAAAATGGTTACCACCCCCTGATGAGCCCAGCTGTTTCCACGCCTTATCTTTAAGGCGTTTTACAAACGGTATGTCGTTAAACTCACTACGGCTGAAAATAGCATGGTCTGCCGGGCTTCTGTGTACCTCACTCATCCCGAACTTGGTATGCTCGTGTAGCAGGTTTACATATTTATCCTTTGCACCTTCCAGGTAACTGGGGTCTATGTCGTATACGCTAAGGCACATACGGCATCCTATGTCTACCCCCACGCCATACGGTATCACCGCATTTTCGGTAGCCAGTACCCCTCCTATGGGCAGGCCATAGCCACCGTGACCATCGGGCATTAAGGCGCCGGCCTTGCTTATGGGCAACTTTAGTGCGGTGTACAGCTGGTCTTTTGCCTCCCGTGCTATGCCATCTTCGCCAAAAATCGCGTAGGGTGCACGCTGGGTGTTTAGCTGCCGGCTCTCGGTTTTTTTCGCTTCGAGTAATGCCTCGGCGGTGCGGCCCATTATACCGTCTCCCATATATTCAGTTGGGTTTGCCAATACTTCTTTAAGCAGGGCCAGTACCCTTTCTCTTGATTCCCGCTTGTGGAATTTCTTCATGTCGTCTAATGCAATGCTTATTGCCTTGTTTTGCGGAAATCCTATATCTATGAGGTGATTACCCCTTAATTTTAATTTTGCCATAATTTTTAATTTTTAGTCAGAAGCCCAGTGTCATTACCTGAAGCGGGCTTCCTGTATTTACTTGCCCGCAGCAGCAGGCGTAACTTTGCGCAGCGTATTCTGCTCTTTCAGTATTGAGTCTAACGAGCGGTTAAAATCCTCGGTTACCTGGTTTGCAGGTACAGCATTTTCGTATTGTGGCATGGCTGGCAGTGTTTTGTATTCTGTTGTTGATGGACCACCAAACCTGGAAATTACAAACACTATTTTTAATGCGAATAGTACCAATTTTACTATAGTTGCAATTTCGCCGCCATTGTCTGTGTTGCGTGCGTTTTGTGCTTGCTGCTGTGCCAGCCTGCGGTGTGCCATAAGCGCGTCTATACGCGGCTCTATTCGTGGCATTCCTGCCGCTTGGCCAACTGCAACTGCTGCAACCGCTGCAGCAACAGGGGCTTGTGGCGCATCGTAAGGCACGTACAAATCGCAGTCTATGGCTATACCGTTTAGCTTGGCCCATTTTTCTATGTGGTGCTCTGCCTCTAAAGACACATACTCGTTAAACCTGGCTTTCGCCTGCACTATACTATGTTCTTCTGTACGGTATTCCAGCGTGGCGAGGGTTTCATAGCCTTCTGTACCCTCGATAAATTTGCGTAGGGAAAAGATGGCAGTATCACCTGCAGCGCAGTCACCGTCATAATCGGCTACGCAGTGGCTCATTTCCACGCCCTCGTTGTAAAGCTCTTCAGAAGTTAGCAACTGCACTATACGAAAGATATCTTTATCTGAAATAACTTCATAGTCAGGTACTTGCAGCGCATCCCAGTCGCCCCCCATCTCGGCGGCAAGCCTTTTGGCCTTTTCAATTTCGTGCTCGCGTGCTGCTTTTACCAGTGCTGCCCAGCTTCGGCCTTTTAGCTTAAAACCGTTTGTTTCGGCGTACTTATCTGCCACGTAACCTGTTACCGATTCTATTTCGGCAAACTGTGCATCCCGTGCATTTTTTGCTACAAACTGTATAAACTTCGCCCGGAACGTATTGTCTTTTATGTCAGCAATATTTGCAGACCACGCTATGTTTTCAGCAAGCTTGTGCGTGGCACCGTAACCCAGTGCCTGCGCTCGCCGTATGGCCTGATCTACAGTGTACATATGGCCCGGCGTGTTCCTGAACTCATGCGCCATTTTGTGCGTAAACTTAGCGGGAAACGCACACAGGCTCAACACGCTATCGCCCCTGCCCAGCTGTATGTACCACAGCATGTGTACTATTTTGCTTTCGGCAAATACGTGCTCCATAAACTGGGGCACATCATAGGTTGTAAACAAATACCTGATAAGGCTTGCCAGTTGACCATCAGCGGTAAGGCTGTCTTTTGTCCAGTCTTCTATGGGGTGTACCGTTTTGTTGCCAAAGCGGCTTATGTTTGCCAATACATCTATATACGCCGGATTTCTAAGCACACCGTAGCATTTTTTATGGTACATAACGATAAGCAACCTATAAAAAGCTTCGCGTTTCCAGGTATGGTGTGCGGCGCTCATAGCTGCAAAATGGTTGTGTATGGTAGCTTCTATGCTTTGGCCTGCCATAGTGGCGCCCGGCGGATTGTGGTACAGTTGCTCTACCAACGCCGGAAAGCGTATTACAAAAGGCGTAAGCTGTGTGTTTAGTGTTTCCATGGCTTTTAGCGTTTTGGCAAACACCTGGTTTGGCTGGTTAAGGCTGCACTAAGTGATTGCCGGGTTTGTTGTTTTTTTAAACATTTATTTCTTTTTAGTCGAAAGTCCGGGGTCGAAAGTCGAATGCCGGAAAACCGATTGTTGTTTTGTTATTATTTTTTAATCCAAATTCAACGCTTGTTTTTTAGCGTTTTATGACTTACCTGTACACCTGACCAAATGAAATAAAAAAGCCCGGTCGTTAACGGGACCGGGCTGTTTACCTTTGTTAAGGTGTAATTCCTCCTTTCACAAGGGAATATGCGGTCCTGTGCCATAGCCGTTTTGCCCGAATAACTCAGGACGGCTTGCGTTTAGTATGTGTACAATGTGTTGTAGCATGTGCAAATAAAAAAGCCCCGAAACTTGCGTAACGGGGCCTGTATATATTGTTATTGAATATTTTTATCTATCCAAAATTTATTACACAATACCCCATCGCCGGTGCAAGTACTCTGCCTGCATCCTGTAGCTTTATGTTAGATATTGTGAAACTCATTTTTTTAATTTTTATCTTGTTGTTAAACGTGCTGCAAATGTATAGCATTTGTTTTTTATAATCCAAACAAAATCAGCTATTTGTAATTAGTCTATTTTTCGGTAAGAATTTTCAGCGTATTTTTTATAATAATATTTTTGTATTTAAATTGCTGATATACATTTAATTAACATGATTTGTAGATAATGCTGTCGCACAGCAGGTTTCTTCAGATTTTTTGTAAAATTTTCGTCGGGATGGTATAATTTTCCGGCGTATTTTTTGCCAAAAATAAAAAAACCCGGACAAAAGCCCGGGTTGCGTAGTGTGTTAAAAAAGTGTGTTAGTTTATGAATGTTTAGCTATTGTGCTTTTAATTCCGATAGGTGTGCCAGCATATCTGCGGTCATAGATTGCAGGCTAAAGTCGTGATTCCAGCCCCAGTCTGCGCGTGCGCTGCTGTCGTCTATGCTTTGCGGCCAGCTGTCGGCTATCTTTTGCCTAAAGTCGGGCTCATAGCTTATGGTAAATTCCGGCAGTTGCTGCTGTATGGCTGCGGTAATTTCCTTTGGCGTAAAATCCATGGCAGACAGGTTATAGCTGCTGCGTATTTTTATGTTTTCGGCCGGAGCCTTCATAATTTCTATAGTGGCGCGTATAGCATCGTCCATATACATCATAGGCAGGCGGGTATCTTCTGAAAGGAAACAGGTATAGCTGCCGTTTTCCAGTGCCTTGTGGTAAATGTCTACTGCATAATCAGTAGTACCACCTCCCGGAGGTGTGCTCCAGCTTATAAGGCCGGGGTAGCGTATACTGCGTACATCTACACCGTAAATGTTATGGTAGTATTCGCACCAGCGCTCACCGCTTTGCTTGCTTATGCCGTACACGGTACTGGGCTCCATAACGGTATACTGCGGCGTGTTTTGCTTAGGCGTTGTAGGGCCAAAAACCGCAATACTGCTGGGCCAGAATATCTTTTTAATCTTACCTGCTTTGGCCAAATTCAGTACGTGGAATAGCGAGTTCATATTAAGATCCCATGCGAAAGCGGGGTTTTTCTCTGCCGTGGCACTAAGCAGGGCTGCCATAAGGTACACATCGGTTACGCCATGTTTTTCTATGGTGTGCTCTATCTGGTTAAAATCCAGTGCGTTTACCACCTCAAACGGGCCTGAGCTTACAAACTCCGGATCGGTTTTGCGCACGTCAGACGCTATTACATTATTAGTGCCGTATTCTTCGCGTAGTTTTTTCGTCAGTTCGGTACCAATTTGCCCACAGGCGCCGATGATGAGTATTTTAGGCATTATAGCAGTGTTGTTTGTGATTACAAATATATACGTAATAAAATTACGAATTTTACTTTTTATGAGGGTAAATATAACATTTTTTTGAAATATTGTGATTGAAATTAATTCTAATTCGATTAATAATCAGTTTGAAATTACGAAGGCCTTTGCTCAAATTCAAAATATGATAGTGTCTGAAATCGTAAATTTTTCAGGAAAAGCGATTCTTCCTTTAACGGATTGATTTATGTTTTCTATCAAATGTTGTTCTGTATAATGAGCGTTTAATATTGTTCCATCTTCCAAAGACAGTTCCAAAAAGGGCTTCCCAATATATTTTGGCGGGGTTTCTCGCATTGCCTTTACTAGATCAAAGTTATACTTGGTATCAATGATAGTATCCCAATACACAGTGATTTTGCCATTTTTTGTTTTGTATGGAAACTCTACCCAACATTCGGGAGAATATGCAAAACCAAGAGTGTCTTTCTTATCTTGAAAAAAGTGTAAAGTAAGTGACTGTGATTCGCCCTTAAGTTCTACCCATCCCTTTTCGGCGGTGTCATTTGTAACTTCGTATATGTTTTTATAATAATTTTTATGATGGATTTTTTCTTCGTAGGCTATTGCCGGTTTTTTATTACAACTGATAAATAGTAGTGGTAACGCGAATAATATCTTGTAAATATTCATAGTATTCGTCATAACTTTATAAGGATAAATTTTTTCGCTTTGCGTAACGGTTTATAAAACTACATATTTATTAACTCCAAAGCCGCTTCATATGGCGTTTTCTTTTCTGCTAAAGCAATAAGCCAACCTAAAAAACTGATGACAAAAATATCCTCTTTAATGGCGGGATTCATCATTTTAACAATACCAGCTTTGAAATCAGGGTGGCGCGCTGTTTCGGGTTTTAGTATGCAGCGTTCTACAATCAGGGCAAATTCCATAACACGTTGCTCGTTTACCTGCTCCAGGTATTTTTTGTAGCGGCGTTTAAAGCTTTTTAGCCGGGCCAATGCCAGTTCCTCGTTTTCAAACTGTGCGTGCATTAGTATTTCCATAAGTGCTTTGCGAATGCTCCATAGCATGCCTAGCTTCTTTTCGTACCAGGCATCGGTATGGGTAAACTGTGCCATGTATTTCAGGGCGTTGCGGTTGCGCTGCTGCACAAGGAACATGGCTATGCACACACGCAGGTCGTTTACGTCTTCGGGAGCCGATTTTTTAGTGGCACTTTTCAGGGCCTTTTCCGCTATTGCCAAAGCCTCTGCGGGCTTGCCTGAAAAGTGCAGGTTCAATGCCAGCAGAAGTTGCTGCCTTAAATAAAACCGGCTGTGGTAGCGGCTGCCCTGCTTTTGCATAAGCGTGCTCATTTGGGCAAGGTAGTTTTGGCTTTCGGTAAAACGGTGGTTACGGAAGTTAATGTTTGCCAGGAAATAAATCACATAAATATGATAGTAGAGTTGGTTGTCGCCGCTTTCCTTTTTAGATTCAATAAACTCATAGCTGCGCTTAACAAAGGGTTCTACCAAGGTAAAGTTGTGGTTCATGGTGGCGTACTCGTTGGCTATAAACAGCATTTGGTAAAGCGATTTATACGTAAGCACCTCGTTTAGTGATACGCCCAGTTGCTTTACCGTGCCCAGCACCAGCGTACGGAAATCGACTACTTTGCCCTTCAGGTGAATGTCGTGCAATTCTTTTCGCAGTAAGGCGTAGCCTATGTTCAGCTGGGCTTCGCGCTGCATTTGAACGCTATTGGTTTGGTACTTTTTTACTAAGGCGTTTAAATCCTCGGTAGGGTTGAGGTGGGCATACTGAATGCGGGTAACGTAAATTTCGTTTAGCAGGCTAAATTGTTCCAGCGGAAGGGCGCGTGCTTCCGCTTTGGCCAGGCATTTAAACGCGGTCTTGGTAAGGTTATGTTCCAAAAAGAACCGGCTTACCACCAGCAGGCGCAGTACCTCGTGGGCTTCGCCGGTGGCATTTTCAAACGTACGGTTGGCCATAAACTGCACCAGGCTTTCGTGCAGCCTTTTTCGCAGGGCATGGTAGGCATCGTTATTATCTTGCCCTTTATATAATTTTTTTATGCCATCTATATCGTCAGTTTCTATAAGTTTAAACAACTTAACGTCTTTAGCATCGTTACGCTTGTTTTTATAGCGGAGGAATGCGCTAAACTCACGTTTATCATCCTCATTCATTAAAGAAACAATATCAGGTATGGCATTCATATAGGGTTGATTTTAGGGTATTCAAATGTAATGAAATTATAATTAAGTCGTCAGTTTTGTCTTTATGTTGACTTTTGGGCGGAGCATTTCCGGCGCATCTTTGCATCAGAAATAACAACAAAAACATTTTTAAAATTATGGAACCGCTAAGAACATTCGACGTAAACGAAACAACAACAACTTCTAAAAAGGACAACAACACAAACGGACGGAACCCTATGAAACCTACCGGGGCATTTATAGGGGCCTCATGGGCAGCACTGCTTGCCGGAGTAGTAGGATACTGCGTGGGTTTATGGAATGCCACCATGCAGCTTAACGAAAAAGGATACTACTTTACCATACTGCTGTTCGGGTTGTTTGCTGTAATATCGGTACAGAAAAGTGTAAGGGACAAAGCCGAAGGCCTGCCGGTAACTGACTTGTATTACGGCCTGAGCTGGTTTGCCACCGTAGCTTGTTTGGTGCTGCTGATAATAGGCTTATGGAACGCCGACCTGCTGCTGAGTGAAAAGGGCTTCTACGGAATGTCGTTTACGCTGAGTGTGTTTTCTGCAATAGCCGTACAAAAGAATACCCGCGATGCCCAACTTATAGCGGCTAAAGATATATAACGCTTAGCGGTGCCCTGTAGTTGCAGCAATGCGCTGCGGGGCTTTTTTACTTCTTTCCGATACTTAATAAACCCACCATTTTTTTATCTTTAACCAAAACCGCTATGCCATGGCTATACCAAAAAAAGACCTGGACGAGTTGCTCCGCGCAAACGTGATTACCCCCGAAACCGTTCGGGATATAGAGCAATACTACCTTACCAAAAAACAAGAGCAGAGCAATCCGTTGCTTGCAATATTTGCCGCCTTGGGCGGTATACTGGTGGGGCTGGGCATTATCCTTATTTTTGCCCACAACTGGGATAACTTCTCCCGGCAGGTAAAAACGTTGCTCGCGTTTACACCGCTGTTACTTTCGCAAGCATTTGCAGCGTACTGCATTATTAAAAACAAGAGCGTTGCCTTTAAAGAAACCGCCGCCGTACTGGTGTTTTTCTCGGTAGGGGCAAGCATATCTTTAGTGGCACAGATTTACAATATTAGCGGCGATTTCCCTAAATTCCTGCTTACATGGGCATTGCTGTGTGCACCGCTTATATACCTGCTGCGCAGTAATGCCGCCGTGGTGCTGCACATAATAATCGCGGTAGTATATGCCGTAAGTAAAGGGTGGTGGAGCTACCCGTATGAAGAACCCTACTGGTATCTTTCGCTGATAGCCATTGTGCTACCCTATTATTACAACCTGATAAAAGATGATGCAGAAGGGCGCATAACGCGTACCCTGCACATACTGATGCCCATAGCGTTTATGGTGGCAGCACATATGTTTTTCTCGCATACGGGCGATTTCTCGTTCCTGTTATTTGTGGTGTTTTACGGACTGCTGTACATGGCAGGCAAACTGCCGAAACTGGGCTGGGGGTACAAGTTTATAGGAATATGTGGTACTATGGTGCTGTTGTTTATGGGTTCTTTCCGCGTAGTATGGGAGGATATGGACACCGATAAAGTGCCCGGCGGTTATATAGCAGTTTTTGTGCTGATGCTTGCAGGTACATTGTTCTTTATAGGCAGAAACCTGAAGCAGAAAGATTTTGACCTGGCGCAGTTTTTACCGCTTTCAGTATTAGCTATGTATATGCTTTCGTTTGTGTCAAATGGCTTTGCCGCGGTGGTTACGAACCTCATTACACTGGGTGCCGGACTCTGGTACATAAAGCAGGGTATAGACAGGGTAAAGTACCTCACGGTAAATTTTGGCCTTGTTATTATAACCATCCTGGCTGGCTGCCGCTTTTTTGATACCGACCTTAGTTTTGTAATCCGTGGGCTGCTGTTTGTAGGGGTAGGTGCCGGCTTCTTCGTGGCCAACTATGCCGTAAGTAAACGCAAGCGACAAACCTTAAAAACACAACCTCATGAAAACTAAAATTTTATTAATAGCCTTTGCTGTAGTAGCACTGATACAGCTCGCCATACCGGGACAAATGGTATATGAAAACGAAATGGCCTATACCAAAGGCACCGAATATAAGTTTAAGACCAAACCCATCGACCCTACCGACCCGTTTAGGGGTAAGTACATTCGCTTGGATTTTGAACCTGATACTATAAGAGCCAAAGAATACCAGTTTGGCAATGACGAGAAAGTGTACGCGCTGCTGGGCAAAGACAAAGAAGGTTTTGCTACAGTGACTAAACTTCAAACCGATATACCACAAAAAGGGGACTACGTTTTAGTAGAATTAGGATATAATTATGATGGAATACAGCATTTTGATTACCCTTTTAACCGCTTTTACATGGAAGAAAGCAAGGCCTCCGATGCTGAAACGGTTTACCGCGAATATAGTAACAACGATAAGAATAAAGTTCCGGCGTATGCTGTGGTGTCTGTAAGGGGAGATGTTGCCGTAGTTAAAGATGTTATTGTAGGTGGTATGCCTATAAAAGAGTACGTAGAAAAGCACCGGAAGTAGTGCTTATAAAATATCAACTAAACACCCCGTAGCATATTTATGTTATGGGGTATTTAGTTTTTCAAAGCGTATATTTTGAGGTAGTTTTTGGCACAGGGATTTATTGACAATTTTGTCGCGCATCATTTTCTTTTTGTTGAAGTGGCGTGATATGTTCTGTACAATTTCGGTATAGTTATCAGAGCCATCTGCGCGCTGGTGGTAGAATACTTTTATCGATACGCAGTTAGTATGCTCAAAAATAGTGTTCAGCAATATCCTATCTGATAGCCCACATGAATGCCCCATAATATATACCTGAAAACTATCGCCATCTATAAAGTCCAGTACCTTTTTGTAATTTGAATTTTGAAGATATTGAAACGATTTTATGTACTTCAGGTATTCGTTATCGTTTTTTTCTTCTATTTGCTTGTAATGGTCATCCATTTCATCACCAAAGCCAAAATTTATTTTGTTGTTAGGGTCATTAAGGCGACCGTGGATTTGGATTTGATGAGAAGTTCCAAAATAAGCTATGTCATTATTTATTAGTTTAGCCAGATAATTTGACAAACTTTGCGTGTAGTTGAAATTCAAAAAATAGTTTGTGGTTTCACGACCTTTTTCAAATATAAAGTTTGTTACATCAGAACTTTCAAATGCTGATTTTAAAATCCTATTTCTTATACGTATTTCTGGTAGTTGAGCATTTGAAAATTCTTGAATATATCTCTTTTCTTGTTGATATTGAAATTTGTGGTTAAATATATCTGATATCTTAACAATATCAGTAGTATTTTCAAAGTTGTATTTGGCATCAACTTCTTCTTTCAAATATCTCTCCAACAAATTCTTTACCTGTTCAAACTCTTCATTGAGTTTCTTAACTTTAGTATTGTCATTTTCTTTCAAACAATCTTTTAGTAACCTGTAGTATTCGTTTTCAATATCTACCCAGTTTTGGATTGAATGATTTTTACAGATTAATTTAAAAAAATCACTTCTAAACTCAAAAATGGTATCAAGATTATTTTTTATTGCAGCAATTACCTGCTCACTGAATTTGTGCCCATTTGTTTTACAATATTCCTTAAGGTTTTTAACAAAGTCAGCAAAACAGGAGGTTTCATATTGAACGTAAATATAATTCATTTCATTTACGTACACTAATTTTTTTATGGACTCGTCTTTGTAAAAAAGTCTTAAATTACTCCAAAACCAATTTATAAAATCCCCATAAGATGTTGGTAATCCATGCGCAAGGTCAAAGCCGTTGCCTATAATAACAAGCTTGTTCATAGTAAGGTTGGTTTGGTATAAAAATAACTAATAATTGCTGCTGTTAATCTTCGGACATCAGACATCGGACTTTCAACCCCTAAACATGCACCACCTCGTCGTCTACCAGCAGCTCCTCGCGGCGGAAACGCAGCAGTATTTGGGCGGTAGCCACAACGTCTTTTTCGCAGTAGGTAACAATGCGGTCTATGTCTTTGGCTATGTAGTACACGTGCGCCACCTCGCTGCCGTCTATATCATCTTTAGGCGATGGTATGCCCAGTATCTTGGTAAGCAGTTTTAGCGAAGTGAAGCTTTTATAATCGCCAAATTTCCAAAGCTCCATGGTATCCAGGTGAGGTACTTCCCAGGGCTTTTTGCCAAAAAGGTTCAGCTTGCCGGGCAGGGGTACGCCGTTTATAATCATGCGGCGGGCTATGTAGGGTATATCAAACTCCTTGGCGTTATGCCCGCACAATATGTGCTGCGGCTGTCCGAAATGATTGTTTAACAAGTTGCTGAAATCACGTAGGATTTTTTCTTCTTCGCCAAAAAAAGAGGTTACCCTAAAGTGGCGCACATCATTACGAAAGGTAAAGAACCCCGCAGATATACACACAATTTTACCAAATTCGGCCCAAATACCGGCACGGTCATAAAAGTCTTCGGCCTCTATTTCGCCCTTGCGTTGGTAGGCTGTTTTTTGTGCAAACAAATCCTGTGTTTCATGGTCGAGCTGAAAGTAATGCTCATGTTCGGGTACCGTTTCTATATCAATGAAAAGGACATTTTCCAGCCGTATTTTTTCAAGCATTGTAAATATTGTTTTGACACGAATTAATTACACTAATCTACCCTAATGGGTATTATACCGATTGGTATAATTCGAGTCTTGAAAATTATTTCATTTTACGTTTGTTGCCTTCGCCTTCCCCGGGCTTCATTTTGCCCAGCATTTTATAGGCTTCGTCTACATATACATAAAAGTCGTTGCTATGCGGGTCGTAATTAGGTTCAGTCCTTTTGGTTTGATAACCCTTGGTGTGACCCAGCCTTACAATAACCAGGTTGTCTGCCGGTATGCAAATTACAAACTGCCCAAGGTGGCCGCGCATATAGTACATTTTTTTACCCATGTAGTTGTTTATCCACCAGCCGTACCCGTATTCCGGGCTTTTGGCAAAACGTGGTGTAACCATACGGGCTACATCGGCGCTGTCAAGCACTTTGGCAGTGTTCCACATTCCGTGGTGCAGGAATAATTTGCCAAAGCGTGCAAAATCACGGGCGTTGCTGCCCACACAACAGTAGGCTTTTTCTATGCCATCTTTTTTATCGAGCTGCCACAAGGCATCCTGCTCCATGCCCATAGGCTTCCAGAATTTATCCGATACATATTCGCTCAGCGTTTGCCCGGTAGCCTTTGTAACCACCATAGCCAGCAGTTCTGTAGCGCCGCTAACGTATACAAATTCTTTGCCCGGCTCTTTTACCACCGGTACATTCAGCATGGTTTGTTCCAGGTGGTTGCCAAAGTAGGCGCGTGTAGTAATGCTAAAGGCACTGCTGTATTCTTCATTCCAGTCCAGCCCCGTAGCCATAGAAGACAAGTCGCCCACGGTGAGTTTCGCGGCAAGCCCCTTTTTAAACTCCGGGAAAAAGTCACCCACTTTTTGATCCAGGCTTTTTATTTTACCTTCTTCAATAGCCTCAAACATAGCGGCAGAGGTTATGCTCTTAGCCATGCTGAACGAGTTGGTTTTGCTCTCCGGCCCGTAACCATCATAATAGCTTTCGTGCCAAATGCTGTCGTTCTTTATAATCAGGTAGGCTACCGTGCCCAATTCTTTGTTTACCTGCTCAAGCCTTTCAGTACCTTTAATGTTGTTGTAGTCTTTGGTATTAGCCCATGGTTGTGGCGTACCGTGGTGAATGGTACGGTTATCAAAATGGGTATAGTCATCCAGGTAGGCGGTGGTTTTGCCGTGCAGATACACCACACGTACGGCTTTTATAAGGTAATCTACATCAAATATGTACATGAGGGCTATAATAACAGCCACAGGCAGCACAAACCATTTGAGGAGTTTTTTCAGGAATTTCATAAAATGAGCGGTTTACTACGAATGTACAAATTATTTTGTACACCCCGCAAGGCGTGCTTTACTTAACGGAAATGTGGTAATGGCGGTGTAAGATTTAACTACTGCGCAGCCCGGTTAAGGTTATCTGATAGCTTTTGCACTTTAAAGGCATTGCCGTTAAAGAGTATACGGGTAGTGTCGTATTGGTTAGGCCTGCTGCTGTCGTTAAAGTCTATACCTTCTACAATAGTAAGCGTGTTAGACTGCCCGGCCACATCGCCCGGCCATATTTCTTTAAAATGGCGGTTGCTGTACCCGTCGCCGCTTTTAGCTGACCAGTATTCGTTAATGTAGCCAATGCTGCCGTCGTTGTTTAGTACGTAATAGCGCGATGTTTGCGTATAATCACAGGCCTGTGTGCCGTAATTTAGTTTAAAGATCAGCTTTTTATCGCCACCCAGCTCGTGGTAGCCCAGGGAGGTAACATAGGGTTCGCCTTCGCCTTTAAACGCGTCTTTAAACAGTAGCTTGCCGTCTTTTTTTACCTCCAGGTAGCCCGGGTTTTCAAAGCCAAATACATCTTCATCGTATTCGGTGTACCCATACCGGAAGGTAAGTCCCTCCAGGGTTTTTTCATGCGGAATAAGGCGGGCTTCGTTTTTTAGGGTTTCCTCGTCTACCGGTTTTTCATTTGCCTGTTTTTTTGCTTTTTCCGGGGCATGCGCATGCTGTGCCGGAGTTTTTTTAACCGGCAGCGCAGCCGTGTCTTCAGCCTTGGGGCTGTTACACGCTACAGAAAGCGATAGCAGGGCTAACAAAATACGTTTCATTTTTTCAGCACAGAAATTACGGGTATAAACTTACAAAAAAACCTGATTTTTGCATAGGGTAACGGTAGTTATTCGTTTGTAAAACCTACATTATATAAACGCCAAAGCAGCGCATTAAGTTTGCCTGTGCTGTAAAAAAATGAAAAAAGGTGGCGTGCATGCGCGTGTTACACCTCCACGTGAATATTGCTGCGGTTTTAGCCACAGAAACTTCTTATATTTACAGTTAGCCAACACCACAAAAGCGTATAAATGAGAAAAATCTATATTCCATTGTTATTACTGTTTATAATCGCGTGCGACCCCGGAGCAAAACTTTCGATAGACGACCCTACGGTAAAATACATATATGAGAATCCGAAAGATGATTTCTTTCCGGATATGCGGTTCGGTCCGGTTTCGGATACTGTGTACCTGGATGCTATGATAGACGATTGTGGCGAATGGGGTGGGCCAAAAGATCGTTTTGCACTTTACCAGGATACTATCGGAACATATAAGCTGAACTGCATAAGGCACAGTTTTAATTGCGACTCGCTACGGTACCTAAACGGTAAACCAAAACCATTAGAATACAACAAAACAATAGTATTAGGCCCAGCCGGAAAAAAAGCGGTGGCTGATTTGTTTAAAAACATTATGATGGGGAAAATTGCTCAAACTAAACTTGAATCTTACAGCAGCTTTGTTTTGCATAATACTGATTCTACACTGTTTGTAGAGGTTAGCGGTGTACGCTATGAACTTGAACAAAGCTATTACCGTTTTAAAAAAGAAATAGGCCTGCCCGAAAATAACAACCGGGCAAAATACGAACCCGAAATAGAGATACCACAATAGCTTGCCACGTACATACCGCAGTACATAGAGGCCGCCACCGGTTTTGCTAAAAGCATACAACCAATAGAAAAACCGCTATCTTTACATTAACCAAAATAATCTCCTCATTAAAATGAAGAAGCTGTCGGTTTTCGCACTTTTAGTAGTATCATTTTTCGCATTTTCTCAAAAACATAAACCCAAACCGCGTACTAAGGCTTCAGCCTTAAAAGATCTTGCCCATTTTGTAAACCCGTTTATAGGCACCGGCGGCCATGGGCACACTTTTCCCGGGGCTACCGTTCCGTTTGGTATGGTGCAGCTTAGCCCCGATACGCGGGTAGATGGCAGCTGGGACGGGTGTAGCGGCTACCATTATTCAGATGAGGTTATTTATGGGTTTTCGCATACGCACCTTAATGGTACCGGATGCAGCGATTATGGCGATATTATGCTTATGCCTACCCTGGGCGAGGCATCTTTAGATAAAAAAGACTACAGCACCACGTTTAAGCATGCTAATGAAACGGCTGCGGCAGGTTATTATTCTGTACTGCTGGATAATAACATAAAGGCTGAACTTACCGCTACCCCGCGTGTGGGTTTTCATAAATATACCTTTAATAAGGCAGGACAAGCCAACATTATACTCGACCTTAACCATCGCGATAAGCTGCTTATGGGCGAAGTACGGGTTATAGACAGTAAAACCATAGAGGTGTTTCGCCGTAGTGAGGCCTGGGCACGAGACCAGTACATTTATGCCCGAATAGAATTTAGCCAGCCGGTAAAAATTACCAAAGTAAACAACAACGCCTTTGCCCCGGCTAAGCTAACCGATACGTTTTTTGCAGGTTCGCTTTTAGCTATAAGCTTTAGCAAGGAGGTAAAACAGGGCGAACAGCTATTGGTTAAGGTAGCGCTGTCCCCTACGGGCTATGAGGGCGCCGCCAAAAATATGAAAGCCGAATTACCGGGTTGGGATTTTGGCGAAACCGTTAGCAACGCGCAGGCGCTTTGGAACAAAGAACTTGGCAAAATAGAGATCACCGAAAAGAATAAAGATAAGAACGCCGTATTTTACACTGCGCTGTACCACACCATGATGCAGCCTAACGTGGCTATGGATGTAGATGGCCAATACCGTGGCAGGGATAACCAGCTGCATTATGCAGAAGGCTTTACGTATTACTCTGTATTCTCGTTATGGGATACTTTTAGGGCGGCGCATCCGCTATATACCCTGATTGACAAAAAACGTACTGCCGACTTCATTAACACCTTCCTTGCCCAGTATGAGCAGGGCGGCAGGCTGCCCGTATGGGAACTTGCCAGCAACGAAACCGACTGTATGATAGGCTACCACTCAGTAAGCGTTATGGCCGATGCCATCGCCAAAGGTATTAAGGGTTTTGATTACGAAAAGGCATTTCAGGCGGCAAAACACAGCGCCATGCTCAACCATTTAGGGCTCGATGCCTATAAGCGCAACGGTTTTATAAGCATAGATGATGAGCACGAAAGCGTATCGAAAACCCTGGAGTATGCGTATGACGACTGGTGTATAGCCCAAATGGCAAATAGTACAGGCCATGCGGCCGATTACAAATATTTTATGAAGCGCAGCCAAAACTGGAAAAACCTGTTTGACCCTACTACTAAACACATGCGCCCGAAACGCAACGGGGGCTGGGAAACACCGTTTGACCCACGCGAAATAAACAACAACTTTACCGAAGGCAACAGCTGGCAGTACAGCTTTTTTGTACCTCAGGATATACAGGGTATGATAGAAGCGTATGGAGGTAATGTGGCTTTTGAGGCCAAACTCGATGAAATGTTTAGCGCGCCAAGCGCTACAACCGGCCGCGAGCAGGTAGACGTTACGGGGCTTATAGGGCAGTATGCCCACGGCAACGAACCAAGCCACCACATGGCATACCTATACAACTATGTAGATAAGCCCGAAAAGACTCAAAAATGGGTGCGCTATATACTGGATAATTTTTATAAAAATACCCCCGACGGACTTATAGGCAACGAGGACTGCGGACAAATGAGCGCCTGGTACGTACTAAGTAGTTTGGGTGTTTATAAGGTTACGCCGGGACAGGAGGCATGGAGCAGCACCAAACCCTATTTTGAAAAAGCTGTGGTGCATTTGGAAAATGGAAAAAGCATAACCCTAACGCCTTCCACGGAAACAAGGATATTGGAGGGAATAGACAGTTTTGCTGCTACAGGAGGATATGATGTGCCAAAGATGTTGCCGGGATACGAAGAAATAGTGCCCGTGCCTGTTATAAAGACGCCATCAAAGTCTTTTGCAGGAAGTATGGACGTAACGTTTGAAGGCAGCCGCCCATCGGATAAAATTTACTATAGGGTAAACGATATGCGCGATTCTTACCTGCCGCCGTTCCAGCTTTTCAAAAGCCCGGTTACGGTTTCCCAGCGTAATGCCGTGGTGTCTTTCTATGCCGAAAATGCGGGTAAACGCAGCGATACCATTGAGGCATTTTATTTTCAAAAACCAAATAACTACACCATAGCCATAGCATCAAAATACGATAAGCAGTACTCAGCCGGGGGCGATGATGCATTGCTAAACGGTATACACGGCAGTACTAACTGGCGCAAGGGCGACTGGCAGGGCTACCAGGCTCAGGATTTTGAAGCGGTAGTAGATTTACAAAAAGTACAGGATGTACACAGCATAAGCGCATCGTTTCTACAAGACACCCGTGCCTGGATTATACTACCTACCAGGGTAGAATTTTTTATCTCGATTGATGGTGTTACCTACACGCCTGCAGGCAACATAACCCACGCTATAGATCCACATGATTATGAGGTGCAGCTAAAAGAACTAAGCACTACCCTAAACACCAAAGCCCGATACGTAAAAGTAAAGGCGTACAACTTTGGCACCCTGCCGCAGTGGCACCAGGGCGCTGGGGGAGAGGCCTATATTTTTGTAGATGAAATTACAATAAAATAGTATCAGGGTGTTTTGCCGGCTGCTGTCTTTTTTTCTCCCGAAGGGAAAAAGAACGACAGCGGCTTTCTTAAAAAGTGCCTGCGTATGGCGCGTCCTACAGCCCAAAACTCGGTAAGTGGAATGTTTCGCGAACGGAATGCTAAAGACATACTTAGGGTAAAGCTCACTAAAAAGTTAACCAATCCTATAAGCACAATACCTGCCGATGCCCATAGTATCATTTCGGTGCTTATGTTATAGTTAGCCCCATAAAGCGCCAAGGCAAGGTTGCCACTGGCAAAGGTAATGTGGCGTATATCCAGGTTTAGCCCTAGGAAAATACCAATAGATGAGGTACTGCCCATAAAGAAGCCAAACCAAAAGTTACTCACTATGCCCGCCCATTTCCGTTCGTACCAGCCAGCTATTTTTTCGGCACGTGTGCGACCAAAGGTTTTTTTAAGCAACGGATGCTCTGCTATACGGTAATACATGTGGCGGAATTTATCGCGATTTGCCACGCTGCCGGCTATAATACCCGAAAGGAACAGGAATACCCCGGCAATGGCCGCGTGGAATAATGCCAGCGAGTGTACGGGGCTGAGGTCAAACAGCAGCTTGTCCCATTTTGTAAGGGCTATGTTGTAGTGAAAGGTTATATCTATAAGCCATATACCCAGCCATGCCACCGGAAAAGCCACCAGCACATTGCCCACAAAGGCTATAAACTGCGACCGGAATACCCGCGCGAAAAACGTGGCAAAGGCGCGGTGCTGTTCTTCATTGCCCAGCTCATTGTTTTTCTGGTCGCGTTCCAGGGCGCGTATTAGTGCTGTAGCCGTCATGGCAGGCTGTTTGGTAGCCAGTGTAAAGCCCAGTACGTAGATAGCAATAAACCCAAACGCGTAGTTAAGGCTGTACAAAAACGCATGGCCAAAAATAGAGGTGTCCACTTTGCCCAGCAGTACTTTTATAATACACAACACTCCCACAATAATACCTCCGCCCGAAGCGGCCCACAACATCCGGAAGTATTCGCCTACAGTTTTGGTTATGTAATGTTCGCCGGTGTTTGCCGTATGCTGCGTAACCTCGTAAGACAGCAGTTGGGTGCTTTCGCTTACCAGGCTGCGTACGTTGTTTTTTATACAGTTGTAGTTAATCAGGTTTAGTGCCAGGCTTATGGTGTCTTTGCGGGCTTCTTCAGGTTCAGATATGGCCAGCAGTGGCAGCAGCACCTCCAGGCGTTGCAGTTGCTGGCGCATGCGCAGCAGGTTTTGGTTAACACGTAATGATATGCCGTATTTAGAACTGTTTTTAAACGCCGCATCTACATAATCCCTGCACTGGTGCAGCAGTACGCCTATCTGCCGGAATCCCATATCATCTGGCGATACATAGTTTTTTTGCTCCTCCAGCAGTCGTTCGCTCAGTATGCTAAACTCCTTTTGTATGGCTATAAACGGGCTTTCAAGGTTTTCGTACTCGGGTACCATCTGCATTACATCGGTCTCCAGCGCGCGGCCTCCTATACGCTGTATAAGTACCTTCATGGCAAAGAGCAACTCGGTAAGCGGGCTGTTTGCCTCATCTGAAATGTATAGGGAACGAAACCCGAAGGCATCAAAAAGCGCTTCCAGTTGGGCTTCCGGTATTTTCTGTATCCAAATAGGATCTGTTTTTAGGTAAAACACTTGGTTAAGAATATATTCCAGTGTGTCTTTTTGTGGCTGGTAAGGTATTATCTTACTCAGCAGCCTGCTTTTAACCTCAAAAAAGAAATCGGCGTCATTAAGTATGCCGGCATCGGTAAGTATGCGGCTAAATTTTTTCTGTTTAATCAGTCCTTTTATATAGAATCCTAGTCCCTTGCAATACTTTTCGTTGCTTTTTAGCAGTGCAAGCAGTGGCTCAAGGCTTACTTCGGTAACGCGTTCCGGGTGCCTGGGGCGAATAATCGCTACCAGTTCCACCAGCAGGTCTACCTCAGTGGCCTTGTATTCCCACAGGTTGTTGTCGTCAAAATTCTGCTGAAAGAAATCATCAAAAGTTGCAATGTCCCTTGATTTCCTAAATTTCATGAATATTTTTTAAGGTTAGCAGCGTAAATATAGTCAAATTACCTGTAAATGCCCGAAAGCGCTGATGCTTTTAGGATTTGATTAAGGGTTTGATATGGTGTACAGCCATTCGTTTAAAAAATAATAGCCACTGCCGCAGGAAGTTCTTAATAACATCGTCTAACCCTTACAGCACACCTTAACAAACACATTGGTTACATGAAAAAAATATTACACTACGCGGCTATCTGCTTTATAAGTTTAGCCGCAACAGCGCAGACCAATCCCGCTATTACATCATGGCTGCAAAACACCAGCACCACCGGAACTTACTATGTGAGCGGCAACAGTATCGCCCTTAGTAACGGTATACTGGTTAATTGCCAAAAGGTACAATACTCGGGTAACTATGTATATGTAACCGCTACGGGTGTGCCGGCATACCCTACGGGGCCTTTTTCAGACGGAAACCCTTCGGTAGCTGCTAACCAAAACAAAATAGTAAAACTGCCACTTAACCCCACACAAAATACAGGTACCGCTACCAGCACCACTATGGGCGATATAGGCGTGTTTATAAACGGAGTAGCACTGTTTGATTACCGCGATGGGGTGGGGTGGAGCACCAGCAGCAATGCCCTTTGCGGAGGTCCGGGCAATGCGCCCTGCGGCCCGCCGAATACTGTAATTTACTGGAACCGCGATGCCATACCGGCCGAGCGTGCGGGCTTCGATTGCTCTAAAGGGCACCCGGCTATGGGTAACTACCACCACCATCAAAATCCTACGGCCTTTAAGCTGGATATTAATGTGGTTTCTACGATTTGCAACCTGTACGATGCCGATGGGCTGTATGTAATAAACCCTCAGGAACATTCGCCGCTTATAGGCTTTGCGTTTGATGGTTTCCCTATTTACGGGGCGTACGGCTATGCCAACGCCGATGGCAGCGGGGGCATTACGCGCATAAAATCAGGCTATCAGTTACGCAACATTACTACCCGCACTGCATGGGCAGATGGAACCGATGTGCCCGATGGCCCTGCGGTAAGCACCACATATCCTCTGGGCTATTTTAGGGAAGATTATGAGTTTATAAGCCATAATGGCCAGGCCGATTACCTTGATGTGCACAACGGCAGGTTTTGCGTAACGCCTGAATATCCTAACGGTACGTATGCCTATTTTGCTACGGTAGATGAAAACCATAACTCGGCATTTCCTTATGTGGTGGGCCCTACGTTTTATGGTAATAAAACCGGTAGCCGTGTTACTTCTGTAACCGAAACTACCACCACTTACGAGCCACTAAATACGGTAGCCCTACAAAAAGAGCCATCGGTAACGGTGTTCCCTAATCCTTCGGCAGAACTAATAGCCGTGCAGGTAAGTAACGGTACCGTAGCTGATTATAAGGCGGAACTTTTTGACATCAACGGAAAGCTGGTACAAACGGCAACCATTAAAAAAGGGCAAACCATAGCCTATTTTGATGTGCAAACCGTTTACGAAGGAACTTACCTGGTTAAAATTACAAGTGGTAAATATACCGGCACTAAAAAGGTGGTTATTAAACGCGACTAAAATATTATTCTTTGTGTTTTAAAAGGCTGTACTACAGGTTTTGTAAGTGCGGCCTTTTATTTTTTGTACTGTAATTGCAGCAGCCAATAGGCCCAGCGGTTTTGGAGGTTTGGAAGGTGTTTGGGAGAAACCTAGCATAAATTTAGTTCGTAAATATACAAGTAAAATCCACTCAGCGTATTGGTGTTTAAAGATTCACTATTTCTTATACAATTCTAAGACTGCTGCATTCTCAATTTCAGTTTTTAACAACTCCATCATAGTTTGCGTATCATCATGCATTATGCCATAAGTATCAAATTCTACTCTGAGATAATTTCCATGAGCTATGTTATTTCTAGCGTCAACAAGGTCATTTATTAAACTGCTCTTATGTAAAAATTTTGATTGATCAATTCCAATTACAAAAAGTATCTCTTCTAAAACATTATATCTCAAATTTGACTTCGTCTGAATTACGTTCTTTGTTAATATATTCGAGTTTTTATTCATTTCATTTAAAAGAAATTCAACTGTTTTTGATTTTTCTTCTAAGTTTTTTATCTCTAAATTTCCAAGCTTTTTAGACATAGAAAGAGCAATGAACTGTGGTTGTAATTCATCGTTTTTCAAATGTTTAGCCGCTACGAATTCTAAATATAATTCACATGCTTTCTTCACAAACCCTTCCCAATGCGCATACAATATTGGAACAGCAAATCTTAATGCTGCATTTTGTTTAGGACTTGGAGTTGATGGTATCTGATTTTGAATGATTTTTAATTCTTTCCTTCTCCAAGCATAGTCATCGTCAATCAAGCGAATTAATTCATTTAAACTATATGGTTTTCTAGCCATTATTTAGCAAAGAATTGTTTAGCAAAAGGTACAAGTTTCGGTATTCTAGATTTAGCATTTGTACCCGAACCTGAAGTTTGGATATATTCTGGTTGAACATATAATTGCTCGATTTTACCTGTAATAATTGCGTCTTCAGCGGGTAAATTATAACTAGCAATATTATGAGATAATCCCACAGCGACAGCCTCGAAAGCTGATTCTAAAAATTTACCTTTAAAATCTGTTCCATTATATTTCTTAAAAGATTTATCCCCTAGGAGTCTGTTCAATGTTGAAAAAGTCAATTCAAAATTTTCCTTTACTTCAGTAAAATTAAAATTTAAGTTATTAAGTATATCTTCATTTATATCGTCTAAAAAGTCTCCTACATCTTTTTTGTGATTATAATCATATTTGGTTAAAGCAATAAATCTTAAACATAATTCCATGTGATATT
This sequence comes from Flavobacterium sp. RNTU_13, assembly GCF_046614455.1. NCBI lineage: Bacteria > Pseudomonadati > Bacteroidota > Flavobacteriia > Flavobacteriales > Flavobacteriaceae > Flavobacterium > Flavobacterium sp. RNTU_13. The sequence goes on from NZ_JBKJHB010000001.1 coordinate 932,143, forward strand.
GTTCATCAAAAAGACGATCAGATAGTGAAAGGGTCTCAACGAAGTCAACATTTGAAGCTAGGTTATTAAACCAACTATATCTTTGTGGATTTACCATAAGCATAACATTATTGCGTACCTCCTGATTGGAAGCATTGGATCCTCCAGTATTTAATCTTTGAAAAACTTCAAATTTTGCTCTTTTGTCGGACTCATTTAAAATGATTGTCAGATTGATTTTTGACCTCTTAATTGCAAGTTTGATAGAGGCTGGAATTTCTTTCTCCGGATCTTCTACATTTTCCCATTTGTAACCTTCAAGATCAGGAATATATTTTGTCCCTTCGAGAACTAATGGTTCTTCATCTGCTAAGACCCCAAATAGTTGTAAAATAGTTGAAACCCTTTGTAGGCCGTCTACTAATTCCCAAATCCCATTTTCATCTTGATAAACAAAGACCGAGGGAATTGGTATACCGAGAATTATTGATTCTATAAGTTTTACTTTTTGACCATGTGTCCATCTGAATAATCTTTGGTATTCTGGTCTTATAATAATTTCGTTGTTTTCATATAAATTGACTAGTTCACCAATTGACATTGCATAATTGTCTGTTTTGAAACTAGTCCTTTTGTCTTCTATCTGTTGTAAGATGTTAGTAGCCATTTTTTTACTTTTGTTTATCCCAAATATACAAAAAAACACTCCCCATTATTCCGTAAATTGCACGGGTAATCACACAGTATTATGACAGAAACCGAGCGCAAGTTCCTTATCCTTGCAGACGACTATAAAACAGCGGCTTTCGCCAATAAACGTATTACCCAGGGCTATCTTTCATCGCACCCGGATCGTACCGTTCGTGTACGCATTAAGGGCGACAAAGGTTTCCTTACCATAAAAGGCAGGGGAAACGACAGCGGTACTACCCGTTTTGAGTGGGAAAAGGAAATCCCCGTTACCGAAGCCGAACAGCTTTTTGCCCTGTGCGAACCGGGTGCTATAGATAAAATCCGTTATGAGGTAAAGGCGGGCGAGCATACCTATGAGGTAGACGAGTTTTTGGGGGATAACGCCGGGCTGGTCATTGCCGAAATAGAGCTGACTGATGAAAACGAAGCTTTTATAAAACCCGAATGGCTGGGTGCCGAAGTAACCGGGCAGGAACGCTATTACAACGCCTACCTGAGCCGTAACCCGTACAACACATGGAAGTAAAATACGATGTTATAATTATAGGCGGTGGCCCCATAGGTATGGCGTGTGCCATTGCCGCGCAGCGCAAAGGGCTGAATTACCTTATTCTTGAAAAAGGCGCGCTGGTAAACAGCTTGTTTAATTACCCGCTGTACATGACGTTTTTCAGTACAGCCGAGCGCTTGGAGATAGGCGATGTGCCGTTTAGCTGTATTGCCCCGAAACCGGGTAGGCAGGAGGCGCTGGAATACTACCGTAACATACAAAAGCATTTTAAACTGAACATTAATCTTTTTGAAAAGGTAACTTCGGTACAAAAGAAGGAAGATGGATTTTTTAATGTTATTTCTGATAAGGCAATCTATACTGCCGAAAATGTAGTTATCGCTACCGGTTTCTATGACATTCCCGTTTATATGGATGTGCCGGGCGAACACCTGCCACACGTGCGCCACTACTACAAAGAGGCACACGAGTATGCCTTTAGAAAAGTACTTGTGGTAGGAGCCAATAACAGTAGCGTAGATGCGGCACTGGAGTGTTGGCACAAAGGAGCTGAGGTTACCATGGTAATCCGCAAGGGCGAAATAAACGACCGTGTAAAATACTGGATTAAACCCGATATAGAAAACCGTATTGCCGAGGGCAGCATCACGGCGCATTTTTATAGCAGCATTACGGCTATTAGGGAAAAGGAAGTGGATATACTTACACCCGAGGGCCCGGTAACGGTGGAAGCCGACTTTGTACTGGCGCTTACCGGTTACAGGCCTGATATTGATTTCCTGAAAAGTTGTGGCATACAAACGCACGATGATGTATTGTGTGTACCGGTGTACAACCCCGATACTATGGAGACTAACCTACCCGGACTTTACCTGGCAGGCGTGGTGTGTGGCGGTATGGAAACGCATAAGTGGTTTATAGAAAACAGCCGCGTACATGCCGATATGATTATAACCAATATTGTTTCTGCAAAAGAATCTGATTAATATGAGCAATAAAAAACAGGTGCTTACCGTACAAGCGGTTTTGCCTATAGTAGTGGTTGTGTTTTGTTTTATAAACCTAGGCAATAGTGCTACGGCTACAAATCCGCTATCGGCCATGGTGAGCCTGCTGGGCATTACCGGGGTTATTACGTGGTTTTTGGGCAGGGCTTATGCAGTAAGGCTGCTGTATGCGTGGCTGTTGCTGCAGGTAGTTGCCGTTAAGCCCTATTATGATGTAACACAGTTTTTTTCGTGGGGTTTTTCGTTTAAAGCGGGTAGCTCTGTAATTAATGTAAATGTGCTGCCGCTTTTACTGTTTGGTTTGGTAAAAGTGTTGGCCGGTTCGGCGCTTATTGGTAAAAGGATAACATTAAGTGCTTCCGGAGATTCTGCCCTGGGCAATGTTTTTCCGCTAAACGGAGCTATAACCCACCGTATAACACTAGACGGACAAAAGCACTGGCTACTGGTACAGCTCGACGATCTTTTGGTATACAATGGCACCCCGGTAAACCGTGTGCTGGTGTGCCGCAAAGACCATAACATACTTAACCTTCGCAAGCCCATAAAGCAATTGTGCTACCTGAGGCTGGTACAAGATAATAATGAGGTATTGCATAACGCCGATGCCGCAAAATACCCGTTTATAGAATGGGTGTATGTAAATAGAGCTATATAAAAACAAAAACTCCCGTATCGCTTTAAGCACTACGGGAGTTTTTGTTTGATATAAAAGCTGCATTAATCCAGCTTATCGGTTAACTTTTTAAAAACCTGCTTGGCATCCTTGCCATCATATAGTATGGCGTATACGGCATCTATAATAGGGGTTTTTGCCTGGTATTCCTGGTTTAGTTTATAGGCACTTTTGGTGGCGTAGTATCCTTCGGCTACCATGCTCATTTCCATCATGGCGCTTTTTACGGTATAGCCTTTGCCTATCATGTTACCAAACATACGGTTGCGCGAAAACACAGAATAACCCGTTACCAGCAAGTCGCCCAGGTAAGCCGAATTGTTTATGTTGCGCTTCATTTTGTGTACCTTACGGATAAACTTTTTCATCTCCCGTATGGCATTGCTCATAAGCAGTGCCTGGAAGTTATCGCCATATCCTAAACCGTGTGCTATACCTGCCGCTATGGCGTAAATGTTTTTAAGCATTGCCGCATATTCGGTACCCACAATATCGTCAGATATTTTGGTTTTTATGTAGTGGCTGTTCAGGTTTTTGCCCATAACGCGTGCTTTCTTTTCATCGCCACAGGCTATGGTAAGGTAGCTAAGTCGTTCCAGTGCCACCTCTTCGGCATGGCATGGGCCTGTTATAACCCCTATATTTTCATACGGAATGTTGTAGGTTTTATGGAAGTGCTCGCCCACAATAAGGCTTGTTTCGGGCACTATACCCTTAATGGCACTAAACACCACTTTATCTTCAAGGCTTACGGTAAGCTTTTCCAGTTCCTTGCTCAGGAATGCGCTGGGTATGGCAAATATTACATAATCGGCATAGGCCACCGCCTCGTTAATGTCGCTGGTAAGCAGTAACTGGTCTGTATCAAACTCTACCGAACTTAGGTAATTAGGGTTATGGTTGTGCGCTTGCATGTGCTCTATGGCAGTAGTATTACGCATGTACCAGGCTATTTTGTTTACGTTTACGCACAGCATTTTTGCTATGGCTGTAGCCCAGCTTCCCCCACCTATAACGGCGAACTTAGGTGCATTGCTCATTATTATGTTTGTTTAGGCGCGCCAAAAGTACTCATTTTTAACATATCCTCCCAGTGTTATTGCTACCTGAGTTTTTGCGGGATTGAAAAAATTAACATTTAATAGTGTTAATTAATGCAATGAAACCCCGGTTGTAACCGTTATACTATTGAATTTTGTGTAATTCTAAGGATTACAACAAGGTTAGTTAAATTTTTTGTTTTTGGTGTTTTAGAAGGCATTTGTGCATAACAGCGCAGGTGCCTTTTATCTTTTACACTAAGATACAAAAAACGATTTCTTTAAAATGGTAAGGCTATGTTAAGAGCGCGGGAAAGTATCATTTAGGCCGGGCTATGGCTTTTTGTTCCCAAACCCAACGTATTTCGCGCATGCGGAAGTACAGGTCGGCCAGCAATATGGTTTCAAGAGGTATCACGTTAAGTAATGATTGTCCGTATATAAGCCCTACTGTAGTAGTAACCAGCGCGGCAACAAGGCACACAAGCGCATAGTATTGCATAACGGCTACGGCGCGGCGCTTTTCCAGCCAAAGCCCTAGCAAACCCGCCGGCAGGGTAAAAAGTATGAGCACAGTAACCAGTTCCAGGAAAGGGGAGGGTAATATACGGAACAAGCCTAATAGTTTAGGAAAGAAAACACCAAGGTACACCGACTGCCCGGCAGCTATAGCCATGCGGATAACAGTGTACACGGTTAGCACGCCCAAAATAGTCCAGATGCGGCCCGAAAGAAGGCTGCGCCGGTAAGGCAGGTGCAGGTGCTCAAACTCCGAAAAATTGTCTGGTTTTTGTTCCTCCATTACAAACCCTCAATAAAATCCCATCATAAATATAATGAATTATACAGAGGAGGACTGTGCGTTTTAGGATAAGATTTACTTTTTATAAAAGAGATTGTGTTCCACGTATTCCCATACTTTGGAGGGAAGCATAGGGCGTACGTTTTTGCCCTCTTTTATGCTCTGGCGGATAAATGTGCTCGATAGTTCTATAACCGGCGCACCTACACGGTGTATGGCAGGGTGGTGGGCTATAGCATCGTCTGGGGTGCCGTTATCCAGGCGCGGGTATACGTATATGTTATGGTTTTGCAGCAGTACCTCGTAGTTTTTCCACTTGTGCAGGGTATTCAGGTTGTCTTCGCCCATAATCAGTGAAAACTCATGGGTGGGAAATTTCTCCTGTAGGTGCGCCAGCGTATTAACTGTGTAGTTAGGCTGCGGCAGGCGAAACTCTATATCGCTGGGTTTTAGCTTAGGGTAGTCTTCCACGGCAAGGTGCACCATTTGCAAGCGGTGGTAATCGTCTAGCAGGGTGGTTTTCTTTTTATGTGGGTTGTGTGGGGTTACTACAAGCCATATCTGGTCCAGGCCGCTGTATTCGGCCATGTGGTTTGCTATAATAAGATGCCCGGCATGTATGGGATTAAACGTACCGAAGTAAAGCCCTATTTTCATCTTAATAATCTTATAGTTCGATCCCGTCATTGCGAGGAACGAAGCAATCTAATCAGGTTTATACTGTTTTATAAATTCTTTGGCTTCTTCTAATGTCTTTGGGTAATTTACTTTCAACAGTATGTTTTTGTCAATTCTCGTATAAACCGGTCTAAACCTAAAACCATTATCCAGCAACAGTTTTACTAATTTCCATCCGGCAACATCCCCCTTTTTGGGTGGCTTAAACTTATGGTGAACCAAAATCATTACATCACCACATTTGGTACACTTAGATGTTTTTATTTCATCTTTTTCCATACCCGTACTAAATGCAGTATTACAATTTAAACAAACCTTTTTGTAACCCATGTGATTTTCAGATTAGGTTAACTCACCATCTTCCAACCTACAGCCTAACCACTAAAAACCGTTTACGCCCCTACAAAATCCTTAACCAGTTTGTAGGCTTCTTCAAGTGCTACCTCTAGGTCATAGTTTTTTATAATGGTATCAAACTGTGGTGCTGTAGCCAGCTCTACTGATGCTTTGGCAATACGCATGTTTATTTTGTCTTCGCTTTCGGTGCTGCGGTTTTTAAGGCGAATTTTAAGCTCATCTACGCTTGGCGGCTTTACAAACACAGCCAACGTTTGCTCCGGGAATTTGCGTTTAAGGCGAAGCCCGCCCGCTACATCAATATCAAAAATTACGTTTTTGCCTTCGTTCCATATACGTTGTATTTCGGAGTTAAGGGTGCCGTAAAAGTTATCGCGGTACACCTCTTCCCATTCGGCAAAGTCCTCGTTTTTTATGTGTTTTTTAAACTCCTCAAGCGAAATAAAATGGTAATGCTCGCCATCTATTTCACCCTCGCGCGGTTCGCGCGTGGCAGCCGAAACCGAAAACGCCAGATTAAGTTCGGGGTGTTTTAATAAGTGCCTTACTATAGTGGTTTTACCCGACCCAGATGGTGCCGAGAATACAATTAGTTTTCCTCCAGTGCTCATTTGTGTAGTTTGTGTGTTGTTGTGGCCTCTCCCTAACCCTCTCCAAAGGAGAGGGGACCCGGAGTAAATATCTTTCGACTTTAAGACTTTAGACCTTATGACTAAAGTACATTAAGTACCTGTTCTTTTATTTTTTCCAGTTCGTCTTTCATTTGTACCACCAGCTTTTGCATTTGCGCGTGGTTGCTTTTGCTGCCCATGGTGTTTATTTCCCTGCCCATTTCCTGGCCTATAAACCCCAGTTTACGTCCGTTTGCTTCGGTTCCGGCAAGGGTTTCAAGGAAATAATTCAGGTGGTTTTCCAGGCGTACCTTTTCTTCGGTAATGTCTAGTTTTTCAAGATAAAAAATAAGCTCCTGCTCAAAACGGTTTTCGTCTACATTTACCTCAAGATCGGCAATGCTGTTGCGCAGTCGCTCTTTTACGTTAGCTATACGTTCGCCGTCAAAAGACACGGCCTCGTTCATTAGCCTTAGTATATTACCTATACGTATAATAAATTCTTTTTCAAGCGAAACGCCTTCGGCTATCCTAAAGCTTTGGATGTTTTCCAGGGCTTCATCTACCAGGCCTTCAATTTGTGCCCATTCGCTTTCGTCTATTTCCTCGCGTTCTGTTTTAAGCGCGTCGGGCATGCGTACGGCCATTTTCATCAGTTCGGTAGTATCGCCGTTTGGTATCACCTCTTTCATTTGGGTAATGTATGCCTTTACAATAGGCACATTTATTTTAGAGGTGGTTTCCTCGCCGGTAATTTCCACAAAAAGAGAAAAATCTACCTTACCACGCTCCAGCTTCTGTGCTATACGGTTGCGCAGCCCCAGTTCCATTTCGCGCAAGGCCGATGGCATACGCACATTAAGGTCGAGCCCCTTGCTGTTCAGGGATTTAATTTCTACGGTAATCTTTTTTGTGGGCAACTGTAGCGACGCTTTGCCGAAGCCGGTCATGGACTGTATCATGCAACGAATTTAAGATGCGCAAAGGTAGTAAAAGTTATGGAACGCAAATAACGCTTGTGCCTTGTAAACACCGATTTACGCATTTTTTTGACTCTTTTGTTATAAAATTGTCTGCGAAACGCCGGTGCCGGCTGCTGTTATATGCGTTCCATGCAATAAAAAACCGACTGGTTTTTATTTAAGGTAAGCTATGGCCTCGGCTACTGTATTAGCCTTATTGCCTATAAATATTTTATCTCCTGCCACAATTACCGGTCGTTTTAAAAACGTATAGTGTTCCAGCAGCAGTGCTTTATAATCGTCTTCGGTAAGGGTTTTATCTTTAAGCCCGCGCTCTTTGTACAGGGTAGCAGTACGGCTAAAAAGCGCCTCGTAACTACCGGCCATGGCATAAAGCTCATTGAGCTGTGCTTCGGTAAGCGGGTTAGGCTTTATATCCTGAAGTTCAAACCTGTCCAGGTTAGGCAGCTGCTTTAATATCTTAGCACAGGTAGAACAGGTTTTGAGGTAGTATATCTTGTTCATGTTTTCTTTTTTGTTTAAAGTTTGCCTCGGCAGTTCGGCTGTTGCCCCGTGTCAGGTTTCAGGTATCAATGAAAATACTATCCAAGCCCAAAACTTACTTTATTACTTCCGACTTCGGACTTCCGACTTTACAACTTTCGACCTAATGGCTATTTACCAAGTATCCCGTCTTTATATATAACCGGGATTTCCTGGGTGGCATTTTCTTTGGTTATGCTTCCGGCAGCAAATGTAAAGGTTTTGTCGTACAGCGTATTGCCTATAAAATAGGTAACCATAAACGTGTTAGCCAGTTGCAGTACACTTTCTTCTATCATTTCTATTTTTACGGCAGTGTTTGGCAGTACCTCCATAAACCCGTGGCGCAGGCTGCTGGTTTTGCGTTCTTCGCCATCTATAAGCCCGTGTGCGCTGCTCACCAATATAGCGGTTTCCAGCTTTTCTGTGCTGTCGTTTACAAGGTAAGCGTACCAGGTGTTTTCCATAAAGTCGTCATTCCACTCCTGTAATGCCGCTACATATATGTCTTTTACCGTAGGTATGGTGATATCTTTTTTCATGCTTAATACATTCTTTTTATGGGTGGCAAAGGTATGCAAAAAATTAGCAGCCACATAACCGCGGCACTACTGCCAAATTATTATTTCTTTGGCACAGAAAACCACCCGAACCGGTTAACTTTAACCTACGGAAATTAAAATTGCTATGAAAAAGATTGTTTTTGCCCTTGCGCTGCCCCTGCTTATTGCCTCATGTAAAAACGATAAACCCGTGCCCAGCGTAGAGCAGCAGGAGCAGGGTACACTGCCCCAGATGCCAGACAGCACTGCTACAAAACCCGCAGATACACTGGCCACTACAGATGCCTGGTATGGTAACTATTCGGGGAGCTTGCCTTGTGGCGACTGCAAAGGAATACTTACCCGCATAACGCTACGGAAAGATAATACGTACCAACTGCAATCGCAGTACCTGGGTAAAGAAACCAAGCCCACTATATATAAAGGTAGCTATAACCTGGACCCTGATAAGCACGTGGTAACCCTTGATGCCGAAGGCGATCACCTAAAATTTTTAGTGGTAGAAAAAGACAGCATGATTATAAAGCTGGATAAGTTTGGCGCACGGGAACAAGGCGCTCCATTTGCCCGTTATTTTTTACATAAGGTGCTGTAAATGATGGTATAATACGTTTTTTGGTAGTGGAGCCCGCACACCTGTATAGGATTTTGCTATATTTACAAGGTTGTTTTTTAGAGCATTGTAAATCTGTATTTTCCTCACTACCTGTATGAAGCGCATTTTCTCCCTATTATTTCTACTGTGTAGTTGTGCCGTGGTTTCGGCGCAGCACACCACGGCGCTGCGTACAAAGCTGCAGCGGGCTGCTACCGCCAAACAAAAAGTACCGTTGTTACACCAGCTTGCAGAAGCCTACTTATACCCGTATGCCGAAAGCAAAAACGCTGCCGATAGTGCTATGTATTTTGCACAGCAGTCGGCAAAACTGGCTAGCCAGGTGCAGGATGCTTATGCTACTGCGCATGGGCAGGTGTTGGTATCGCGCGCGTATACCAAACAGGGAAAACCCGCTGAAGCAAAACAGGCCGCGCAAAAGGCGTTGGAGCTTGCTACCGCAGGCAATTACGAAGATGTGCGCGGCGAAGCGCTGGAAGAATTATACAACCAGTATAATTTTTACGAACAGATTGACGAAAAAACGAAAGTGCTGGAGCAGGCACTTCAGGCATACGAAAAAAAGAGCACTAAAAAACAGCTTGCTAATATACTCACCACGGCATCTGACCATTACAACTACATCGGACAAAACGAAAAGGCATTGCAACTGGGGGAGCGTGCACTTGCTGCGTATAAGGCGGTACCCGATGCGGTACTGACCAATATTTACCGCGTTATGGGTAACAATTACTACACGGCGGGGCTCAATAAAAAGGCTATAGATTACTTTTTAAAGGGTGCACGCTATGGCGAGGCGCTTAACAAAGAGCATGAGTTACTAAGCTATATTTACAACCAGCTTGCTATTATATACACCCAGCTGGGCGATAATGACCTTTGCCTGAAATACCTGTACAAATCGCTGGACCAGGCTATGACCATTGGCGATAAGCCTACCATCTACACCGCGCTTAATAATATTTGTGGTGCGCTGGGGCGCGAGAAACGCTTTGCCGAAAGTGATGTTTTCCTGAAAAAGATTTCGCGGAAATACCCGGCTGATTTACCTATAGATAAGGTAACACTGGAATTGTGCTTTCTTAATAACGACCTGGGGTTAAAAAATTACCCAAAAGCAGGACAGCACTGCCACCGTATTTTACAGCTGGTTAAAGCCAATGAAAAAACACTGCCGGGCTTGTTTGTGTTTAGCCTTAATACAGCACTGGCACGGTATTACCTTGCGGTAAAAGACCTGGATAACGCAAGGGTGTACCTAAGTAAAATGAAACCCTTTGCCGAAAAAAGTGGCGGGTTTAACCGTAAAAAAACCTACTATACGCTGGCTTTTCAGGTAGATAGTACACAGGGCAATTACCTGGGTGCCATTGCTAACCTTAACCGGGTGCGCGTAGCCGATGATTCGCTTTTTGACATTAATAAGAATAACGAAATATCGCGGTTGCAAATAGAGTACGAAACCGAAAAGAAAGACAAAGATATTCAGCTTAAAAACCAAAACATACGGCTGCTGGGCAAAGAAACCGAACTCCAAAAGAGTAAAACCCTTGAAGCCCAAAAGCTGCGTAATATATCATTTGGCGTAATTGCGCTGATTATAATCTTCCTGGGTGTACTGTACCGCGCTTATCTGAACAAGCAGCGCACTAACGAAATACTGCGCAGGCAGCAGGCAGAGATTACCGATAAAAACGCCATACTAAGCCATCTGCTCGATGAAAAGGAGTGGCTGTTAAAGGAAATTCACCACAGGGTAAAAAACAACCTGCAAATTGTTATAAGCCTGCTAAATAGCCAGAGTGCGTATCTTAAGAGTAAGTCGGCCGTTAATGCCATAAAAGACAGCCAAAGGCGGGTGCACTCCATGTCGCTTATTCACCAGAAACTGTACCAAAACGATAACCCTTCGGCCATAAACATGAAAAACTACATCAGCGAACTAGTGTATTACTTAAAGGACAGTTTTGATGAAGGAATAGTAGAGTTTAGGCAGGAGGTAGCCGATGTTAACTTCGACGTATCTCAGGTGGTACCCATTGGGCTTATATTAAATGAGGCGATTACAAACAGTGTAAAATATGCCTTTACCGATGCAAAGCGCGGCATTATAGATATAACACTTACACAATGTGAAAACGATATGTACGAACTTATCATTGCAGACAATGGAGGCGGTATTCACATAGACCTTGATGCTACAGATTCGCTGGGTATGAGCCTTATACAAGGGCTTAGTAACGACCTTAACGGTACCCTGGATATTTATAACGATAACGGTGCGGTTATAAAAATCGTCTTTAAACGTAGCTACAACAACCCTAAGGAAGAAAGGCCGGCGTAATCCTGCCCGTGTTTATAAAACAATAATCCCTGTAGTGGTAAACGCCACAGGGATTAATTTTATAGTGTTTACAAGTTGTACTACAACTCGTTTAATAGCTTGTTGATTTCATCTAGCTTAGGCGTAAGGATGATTTCTATACGGCGGTTTTTGCTTTTTCCTTCGGCAGTTTCGTTTGGTGCTATAGGGGCAAATTCGCTACGTCCGGCAGCCGTAAGGTTTTTAGGGTCTACCTTTTTATTTTCGCGTATAATGTTTACAATAGCCGTGGCACGCTTGGTACTAAGATCCCAGTTGTCTGCTATAGGGCCGCTACCGCTGTACGGCACATTATCGGTATGGCCTTCAATAAGTACAGATATGTCCGGATTATCGGCAAGTACCTTTGCTACCTCTACTACGGCTTTTTTACCCTCGGGGCCTACAGTCCATGAGCCGGAATCAAACAGTAGCTTGTTTTCCATGCTTACATAAACCTTTCCGTTTTTGTGCTCTACGGTAAGTCCTTTCCCCTGGAAACTGTTTAGCGCCTTAGCCAGCTTATCTTTCAGGGCAGCCATGCTAGCCTGCTGGGCATTCATTTTACCTTCAAGCTCGTTTACGCGCGCGCTGCGTTCCTGCAGTTCATTTTTAAGTTTTTCCAGGCGTTCCTGCTCTGCTGCAAGTGCTTTCTCTTTTGCTTCCAGTTGCGCCAGTAGTTCGCGGTTTTTCTTCATGTTGCTTTCCAGCGCGCTGTTGCTGTCTTTTTCCAGTGCACTGTAGCTTGCCTTAAGGGCATCAAGGCTCTTTTTGGTAGCGGCAAGTTCGGCAGCATTTTTATCGCGTTCATCGCTGGCAGCGGTAAGTTTTGCCTCCAGGTCTTTCGCTTTCAGGTCCAGTTCATTCTTTTCCTTGGTAAGTGCCGCGTTTTGGTCGGCCATTTCGCGATTCTCCTTTTTCAGGTCGGCATATTTATTTTCAAGGTCTTTGTACACCTTTTTAGATACACAGCTGGTAGTAAGCGCCAGGGCCAATACCCCTGCGGTAATGGTTTTCAGTTTCATATTTGTGTAATGTTTTAGTGGTCTTTGTAAAAGTACATTTTTATTCACAATAACCTTGCCTGTTTTTAGTCTATCTCAACCAAAACAGGGCAGTGGTCGCTGTGCTTTGCTTCGGGCAAAATAACCGCGCGCTTCAGCCTGTTGCGCATCGGCTCGCTAACCAGCGCATAGTCAATACGCCACCCTTTGTTATTGTTGCGTGCATTAGCGCGGTAGCTCCACCAGCTGTAGTGGTGCGGTTCTTTATTAAAATGACGGAAACTGTCTATAAATCCGCTTTTCATAAAGCCATCGAGCCAGGCGCGTTCCTCAGGCAAAAAGCCCGAAACCTTGGCGTTTCGTATAGGGTCGTGTATGTCTATGGCTTCGTGGCAAATGTTATAATCGCCACAAATAATCAGGTTCGGGTGTTCCTGTTTCAGGTTGTTTATATATACCTGAAAATCGTCCATGTATTTAAACTTGTGGTCCAGCCTGTCTATGTTTGTTCCGCTGGGCAGGTACAGGCTCATTACGCTAAAGGTATCAAAATCCAGTCGCAGGTTACGCCCTTCAAAATCCATGTGCTCTATCCCTGTGCCGTATACCACATTGTTTGGCTTGTGCTTGCTGAAAATAGCCACGCCGCTGTAGCCTTTTTTCTGGGCGCTAAACCAGTAGTGGTACGGGTAGCCCGCTTCTTCTATAAGGTTTACCTCCACCTGATCTACGTTAGCCTTGGTTTCCTGCAGGCAAATAATATCCGGGTTTGCCTGTTTAAGCCAGTCTATAAACCCCTTAGTATACGCAGCGCGTATGCCGTTTACATTATATGAAATTATCTTCATGCTTATCCTCTTGGTTGTTCCAAAAGTAGGGAAAATTAAAGTTTTTTTAGTTATATAAGCTAAAATGTGATAGTATGAAATTAAGTGAGTATGTTTCTTTTATATATTTATAGACAACATTTTCACTTGTTTTTTTATGATTAAAATCTATTTAGATTGGAATGTTATTTCTGGAATGAGGAATGGACATTTAGATGATTTCAAGCAACTTATACAAAACGAAAATAAATTTTTGATTCTCTATTCAATTTCACATATTGGAGATATTTATGCTAGTTTCAAAAATAGGAGTGAAGATGAAAGGAGAATTATAGATGAGGATTTAAAATATATCAAAACTCTTACGAAAGGGTTATGTATGTTGATTCAATCTAAAGCATTAGCATTGGAATATTATGATCCCATACAGTTATTTGAGGATATGATAGATTCTGAATTTACTTTCGAAGATTTTTCAATAGACAAGTTATTCTCATGTGCGGATGATTTGGATCCAATTGCGAGTCAAATCTTAACTTGTTATAAAGAACTTCTTAAATCGATTCCTTTAAATCCTGAGTTTGCAAATGCGTATAATGATCCCGAAAGTTCTAAAATGCTAAAGAAAGTTTTTCCGGGTTTAGAAGAAAATCCTACGATGGATGGCTTTTTTAAAAGCTTTGGACAAATGTACTATAACATTAATGAAAAGGAGGACTATAAAATTATTAGAGAAGTTATTCAGAAAGTAGGAGTTAATAGTAGCCACTTTAATGAACATAAAAATCCATTCGATGTAATAAATACTGCTTACAAGAAGATGGGACTTGGGGATTTTAAAACCGAAAAATATTTTCAAAGTTCCAAAGTAGTTCCTGATTGGTTTGACAGCATTACATCTGATTATATGAAGATTGATATGCACGGGTATAAGGCAGATGTAATAAAAGTAAATGAAAAAGAAAAAAATACTTTTCGAAATATTTCGGAAGATTCAAACCATGCTGCATTTGCATCACGCTGCGACTTTTATATTACCAGTGACAATAAGAATTATCATAAAACAAAAAAAGTATATGAAAAACTCGGAGTCAAAACTATAGTTTTAAAACCTAATGAATTCATAGAATACTACAACGAAAATTTGGGATATCATTCATTTTCTGACCATTTTATTTCTGTTATTAATGAAATTAAGGCTCTTGAATCTATAAGAGAGCAAAGTCGGGAAACGGGGTTTGTTTTGTTAAATTATGCTGATGGTCGAGAATATTGTTTGGTAAAAAGGTGTGATAAATATTTTTTCAACTTTTTTAATAAAATATTTATCCCTCTCGACAAAACTTTTACTAAAGCACATTTTGTCTTATTAAAAGAATTTTCTGCAAATGATCATGATTGCTTTGTTTCAATGGATGAAGTCTCGGGATTCGTAAAGATTATAGCTGAAGTACTGGGGGTGGATATTTATGGTAAATCGTTTGTTGAAACAGACGAACTTATTGATGGTGATGATTGGTGTGGGAGGCAGTGGAATACTGAGTTTGGAAGTATTGTTCTTTGTTTTCGTGAGAATAGTTTCCAGCTATATTATTATTCTGAGATTCATGAAACAGAATGAATTGCTAAACCTTTGTAAAGTTTTTCGGTTAAAAAGGCAATTTTCTTAATTTTGCACTACCAGAAATTTAAACCGCAAACTTGAAACAACTCGTCTATAAAAATATCTCCATAACTTATACCGATGCCGGTAAGGGCACTGCTATAGTACTGCTGCACGGTTTTTTAGAAAACCGCGGCATGTGGGATTATTTTGCGGCAGAATATGCTAAAAAGTATCGTGTAATAACCATAGACCTGCTGGGCCATGGCGATACCGGCTGCCTGGGTTATGTGCATACCATGGAAGACCAGGCCGACGCCGTACACGCCATATTGCAGGAGCTGCGCATACGTAAGGCGGTGTTTATGGGCCACAGCATGGGCGGGTATGTGGCACTTGCTTTTGCCGAGCTGTATCCTGACATGGTTAAGGGCATTATACTGCAAAACAGTACCTCATTAGCTGATAGCGACGAGCGTAAAGCCAACCGCGACCGTGCCATAGCGGCCGTAAAACAAAACGCCACAGCCTTTGTGCGCATGAGCATAGCCAACCTATTTAGCGAAGAAAACCGCGAAAAATTTGACCGGGAAATAGAACAGCTGCGTAATGAGGCTGTAAAAACACCGGTACAAGGTATAGTAGCCGCACTGGAAGGTATGAAGATACGTAAAGACAGGGAGGTTATACTGCACTTTGCTCCATACCCTATATTACTGGTATTGGGCCAAAAAGACCAGAGCCTGGTATATGCAGACCATATAGACCAGATTGAAGGCACCCGCGTAAAACTGGTTACCTACCCAGATGGGCATATGGCGCATATAGAAGACCGCGATGCCCTGCTTAAAGAAACCCTGGAGTTTTTAAAAGCAATAAAATAGCGTGTGTATTTGGGTATTCGGTTGGGTATTGGTAGTGCTTAATAGTAAGATTATAAACTAAATACCCACGCTCCTGTCAAGTTCGGCATTGCCTGTAGTATACACAGCTTCAATAGGTACCTGCAAAAGTTCTGGCGGGTTGTTTTGCAAAAAGGCGTATTGTTCCTTTGCGAATTCGGTAATATCTTCTATGCGTTTTACATAATTCTTCCCGAAGTTCTCCAGTACAGCGTCTTTAAGCCCCAGCTGTATGGCACGGCGCTCTATTTTGTTTCCAAAAGGATCATGCTCCGGATCCCATTGCAGGCGTACGGGTTTAGCCTCAAGAGCTTTTCGCCATGCATCATGGCTTTCATAATATTCGGGTATAAAACGGGAAAAAGCAGCCTGTTCCAGTATCGTGTTAAAATCATCCTTGTGGAGCCAGAATGCCAGTACACGCTCCTGATTTTCTTTGGCAGCCCATCCGCAGCGGTACATCATCCATAAAAAGTTAGGCTTTATCCACGACATACGGTTGTAACTAAAGGCATCGCCGCCCAGGAATTGATTTTCTACTGCAAAATCCGCTATAGGGTGATTGTACGCCTGGTATACCACCACCATGTCTTCCTGGCTGTGCAGGGTAATATGCTGGCCTATTTTTGGTAAACGGGCCAAGCTTTCTTTATATGTTTCAGTTTTAATTGTCATTTTTTAAATGTTTTATGATAATAAAGTCTACAACATACCTACAAGGTTTTTAAAACCGTGCAGGCGACTGTGGACTACGACTGTAAGCTACCCCAGCACGCGGGCTCTTATTTCGGCAAGGGACTGGTCTATAAGCAGCTTACCATCGCGGAATACCTCTTTTAG
Source organism: Flavobacterium sp. RNTU_13 (assembly GCF_046614455.1). NCBI lineage: Bacteria > Pseudomonadati > Bacteroidota > Flavobacteriia > Flavobacteriales > Flavobacteriaceae > Flavobacterium > Flavobacterium sp. RNTU_13. The sequence goes on from NZ_JBKJHB010000001.1 coordinate 948,719, forward strand.
TTCGCCGGTATTTTCTTCGTCCCAGCTTACCTGGTCTACCAGCGTGTAGGTATTGTTTTCTTTTACAATTTTTATAAGCCCTTTAGCCGATTTCTTAGTACCATCATCGGTCACCGGGTCTTTAAATATTTCGCGGCCTTCGCCGTTTACCTCGCCATAGGTAGCTTTCATGGCAAAACCAAAGGTATCGCGGGTGTTGTACTGGTAGGTGTACGATCCTATGCCCAAAACCACGTTAGTACTGGCAAAGCCTTTTTGTTTAAGGCGTTCGCATATGCGGGTAGCACGGTCTACGTTAATGCTGTCGCCGTATATGGCACCAATCTGCGGAATCAGTTCTTTGTAGCCTTTACTGTTTGTGCTTCCGCCAAAGGTATCCCACAGCAGCTCTACTACACCTTTGCGTTCGGCTTCGGTGGTTCCGTTAGGATTGCCACAAAGTATGTCTACCGGGTCGCCGCTGTCGGGGCGAATAACCACTTTGCCATCGCGAGCGGCTATGGTATCTTTTAGCCTTGGCAGGTAATCGGTAAGTACTTTCCATAAATCCCACGTGTCAGATACTATACTTACATTACCCTTAGGGTAAATATCGCAAATGAGCCTCTTAAAGGTTTCAAACTCGCCTTCGGTAGTACCCATGCACATTACCGAGTGTTCTGTAGCCGCCACAGAGCCGCCTACAAGTTCGGTATCGCTATTGGCGTTGTAGTATTCTTCCAGGAAATCTATTGCCGGAATGGTATCGGTACCGGTAAAGCTAAGCAGGTGGGCTGCCGCCGATGTTACTGCCGCATCGATTCCGCCCATGCCGCGCATACTAAAATCGTGCCCTTGCCAACTTACAAATTCGGGTACGCTCGATGTTTCGGCGGCATAAGCATCCAGTAATGTACGGTAGCGTTTTGCCAGCGTAGCCGATGTGCATGGCAGCCATACCACAGCCGAAAGCAGGGTTTCGAAATAATTGGTTAACCAAAAAAAGTCCGGCAATGTGTTGTACATGGTAAACATGGGTACGCGCATGGGTACGGCGGTGCCTTCGGGCAGGGCTTTAAATACCATAGGGATGTAACCCAAATCGTGTAAAGCCTCTATATGGGCAGTGCCCACGTTATTTTCGCCCAGGTAGTTGTTTATGCGGCGGGCATAGCGTGCCACGACTTGTTCTTTCGGCTGGCTGAAAAAGCCGCGCTCAAATTCTTCGATAATGTACTTTTTAATGAAGTACTGTAACCCGAAGAATACTACTTCGTCTATACCCTCTATGCGCGATTTACGGGGTGTCCAGTTGCTGTATACAAGGGTAGTGTTATCTGGGTATTGGCGGCGGTGGTCTGTTTTATAACCATCGGTTAATAATAGCGGATTCATAATCTGTAGTTTTAAAAATTAATAAAATGGTTGGTTGGGGTTGTATACTTGGTTGGTTATAATTGAATTTTAAACTGCTTAACAATATTAGTTTCTTCCACATACCGGAAGGAATTGGTGGTAAATACTTTTTCAAACCTTCCGGCAAACACGTCAAACCCTTTGCTAAAGATACCGTGGCTTACGGCAAGGTACAGTTTGCCTGCGCCCTTAGCTTTAAGCGCATCGGCTATTCCGGCAAAGGTGCCTCCACCGTCGCAAATGTCGTCGACAACAAGAATGTCGGCTCCGTTAAGGTCGTCTTCATACACCCTGAAACCGGCCAGTTTCCCGGTGTTTACATCACGATATTTGCCACATTCTACCACTTTGGCGCCGCCGAGGTGTTCGCTAAGCTTGTATATTTTTTTAAGCGCGCCGGCATCGGGCGATGCTATGGTTACATTGCCTATTTCATCCATTACCTGTGCGATAAAACTATGGTTAGGCAGCACGGTAACATTGTTTAGTAAGGCGGGAACCACATCACTGTGTGCATCAAAAATGATAACTTCGGCAAAGCCAAGGCTGTTTATAATATCAGCATATACTTTTGCGGTAAGGGGTTCGCCGGGAATCATTACCCTGTCTTGCCTTGCACCGGGCATATACGGAATAAAAAGGCTTATGTTTTTTGCTCCCATGTGCTTAAGGGCATCGGTAGCTACGCAAACTTCGCCAAGGGCATTAAAGCTGCTAAGCCTGTGGGTAATGATAATATTTTGTTTAACATCAAAACCTTCCTCAATTTTTATGTGGGGTTCACCGCCATAAAATGTAAAGAGTTTGTGGGTTAATCCTGTTTTGCCAAACGGGGTAAAATCAGGATCGAGGTTTAAGCTTACCATAACAAAATGTATTTGCGTTATTTTTACACAAATTTAAAAGATAAAACTAAACCGGCAAAATGTTTTGCGTATTTTTTACACAAACTTTAACTCAAAGTAGATGCCTTCTTGTGTTAACTGATTGTATTTTTGTTTGTTAAAGGTAAAATATTTGCCCGGGCGGCCACCTTTTTTTTCTGATACACGGTCCGTTTCATCTATAAAACCGAAACTCATTATCTTTTTACGAAAATTGCGGCGGTCTATTTCCTGACGCGAAATAGTACTGTAAAGGCGTTCCAGATCAGAGAAAAGGAAGTATTCGGGCAGCAGGTCAAATCCTATCGGTTGGTAAGTAAGCTTAGCCCTTAGCCGTTGTAGGGCGGTTTCTATTATTATATTGTGGTCAAATGCCAGTGGAGGAATTTCGTTTACATTGCACCATTGTACCTTATCGGCATCTGTATTGGCCTTAACGGTGGTTTTAGCAGAATCAATCAGCGCAAAATACGCTACCGAAATTACCCTGTTACGGGAGTCGCGGTGTACATCATCGCCAAAGGTATACAGTTGTTCCAGGTAGTTTACGGTAACATTAGTTTCTTCCATAAGCTCACGCTTTACGGCATCTATAAGCGGCTCACTGTCTTGTACAAGGCCGCCCGGCAGTGCCCAGTAAGGGTCTTGCCCATTAAATTTTTGCTGTATAAGCAGTACATACAATGTACCACCGGCGTAGCCGAATACTACGGCGTCTACTGCTATGCGGATGTTTTGCAGCATTGTTTTGCGTATTGATTACACAAAAGTACAAAAAAGAATATGCCCGAACCTTAATCTTTACTGTAAACTGTAAACCGTAACTGAACACTGCCACTGCAAACTAAGCACTCGGTATAGCGGCAATGAGCTTTTTGGTATACTCTTTTTCGGGGTGGGCATACAGGGCATCGGCTTCATTCATTTCTTCAATTTGGCCTTTATTCATTACCAGCACCTGATCGCTCATGTACTTAACCACCGCCAGGTCATGCGAAATAAATATATACGTAAACCCAAAGTTTTCCTTTAGCTCGTTAAGCAAATTAAGCACCTGCGCCTGTACGGAAATATCCAGTGCCGAAACACTTTCGTCGCATACTATAAGTTTTGGTTGAAGTGCTATAGTACGCGCTATGCCTATACGCTGGCGCTGCCCGCCGCTAAACTCGTGCGGGTAACGGTTAAAGTGTTCCTCGCCCAAGCCGGTACGGTGCAATATTTCTATGGCTTTTTCACGGCGCTCTGCTTCTGTTTTGTACAGCTTGTGCACTTTCATGGGTTCCATAATGGCTTGTCCCACGGTAAGTCGGGGATTAAGAGACGAGTATGGGTCCTGGAAAATAATTTGTATTTCCTTACGCAGTTCCCGTATTTCTTTGTCTGATAGTTTAGTAAGGTCTTTGCCGCGGTACAGTATTTTTCCGGCGGTGGCTTTGTCCAGCTGTAGTATGGCATTGCCTAGTGTACTCTTGCCACAACCTGATTCGCCCACAAGCCCCAGGGTTTCGCCCTCGTAAATTTTAAAGCTCACATTATTTACCGCCTTAAAGCTTGCTTTTGCGCCAAACAACCCTGCATTAGAAACATACTCTTTTTCTACATTGATTACTTCCAGCAAAGGCGGCTGGCTGTACATTTTTTTATGGTTTTCGGCACGTTGTGCAGGGGTAACCTCGGTGGTATTAACAGTATTATTTAAAAAATCCTGAATGGTAGGCAGACGCTTTAGCCGTATATCTAACGATGGCCTGGAGCTTATAAGCGCTTTTGTGTAGGTGTGCTGAGGGTTGGCAAAAATTTCGCTTGCAGTACCCTGCTCCACAATGTCACCACGATACATAACCACTACACGGTCTGCTATTTCGCTAACCAATGACAGGTCATGCGAAATAAAAATAATGCTCATGCCGGTTTGCTGCTGTAGCTCTTTAAGCAGTAGTACTATTTCTTTTTGTACCGTAACATCGAGCGCTGTGGTGGGCTCGTCGGCAATAAGTATTTTAGGATTGCAGGCTATGGCCATGGCTATCATTACACGCTGTTTTTGCCCACCCGAAATTTCGTGCGGGTATCGGTTGTAGATGGCCTCCGGGTTAGGTAGTTTTACTTTGTTAAACAGCTCCAGCACTTTGGCTTTAATTTCAGCATCAGAAAGTTTTGTATGCTCCTGCAAAATTTCAGCTACCTGAAAACCACACTTTAACGATGGGTTTAATGAACTCATGGGTTCCTGGAAAATCATGCTGATTTCTCCCCCACGCAGTTTCCGTAATTCTTTTTGGCTTAAAGCCGAAACATCACGTCCATCAAAGGTGATGCTGCCCGCGGTAATTTGCAGTATACCCTTTGGAAGCAATCCCATTAAAGCAAGTGAGGTAACTGATTTTCCGCTGCCTGATTCGCCCACTATGCCCAGGACTTCATTTTGATGTAAGGTAAAGGTGCTTCCTTTTACAATGGGTGTCCATTGGCCCTGCTTTCGGGCCGAGATTGTGAGGTTATCTATGTGTAGCAGCATATTCATAAGGTAAAGATACTATTTTTTGTATTTGCTGTTGCAGATTGTTGTTACTGGCACGGGGTTTGCTGCTTTGGCAGAATTTTACCACCAAATTTTTGTTAACAAAATAATGTAAGGCAAAAGGCATAAGGGCAATTACTTAGAATGATTCTTTGTAAGGGGGAAAGTTTTTACCCTGTAGTGTTACTATAATTGTTATCTTTGTGCCCTGCCCGAAACACACGAAAGTAGATGAGTTTAGTTACCCCTAAAGAGGTTGCAAAAGCAATTAAAACAGATAAGTACGGATTTTTAGGGACCTTTTCAGGATGGCTTCTTATGAAGATCCTGAAAATAGACACCATGAACAAAATTTACGACAGGAACAAGCACCTTAGCGACCTGGAGTTTCTTAATTCGCTTCTGGATGAGTTCCAGATTAAATTTGAGATACCCGAGGAAGACCTTAAGCGCCTGCCGAAAACCGGTCCGTACATTACCATATCTAACCACCCGCTGGGCGGTATTGATGGTATTTTGTTGCTTAAACTTATGGTAGAAAGGCAGCCTGATTTTAAGATTATAGCTAACTTTTTACTGCACCGCATAGAGCCTCTTAAGCCGTATGTAATGCCGGTTAACCCGTTTGAAACCCACAAAGATGCCAAGAGCAGTGTTGCCGGGATTAAAGATGCCCTGCGCCACCTTAAAGACGGCCACCCTCTGGGGATTTTTCCTGCGGGAGAGGTTAGTACCTATAAAGATGATAAGCTGATTGTAGATAAACCATGGGAGGAAGGTGCCATAAAGCTGATAAAAAAAGCGCAGGTACCCGTTGTGCCTATTTACTTCCATGCTAAAAACAGCCGCCTGTTTTACTGGCTGTCGCAAATTAGCGATACCCTGCGTACCGCAAAACTGCCCAGCGAACTGCTAACCCAAAAACGCCGTGTTATTAAGGTGCGTATAGGTAAGCCTATTTCGCCTGCGGAACAAGCCGAGTATGAAACGGCAGCCGACTTTGGTGAGTTCCTGCGCCGTAAAACCTATATGCTGGCTAATCCGTTCCAAAAAGAATCTAAACTGCTGGATACGGCTAACCTTAACCTGAAGCTGACTAAAGAGCCTAAGAAAATAGCCCTGCCTGCAAACCAGGATAAAATACTGGCCGAAATAGCCGAACTGCGCAAACAGGAAACCCGACTGCTGCAAAGCAAAAACTATGAGGTGTTTTTTGTTCAGGCAGATAAGATACCAAACATCCTGCATGAACTGGGCCGCCTTCGCGAAATTACGTTCCGTGAGGTAGGGGAGGGTACTAACGAATCATTAGACCTTGATCAGTACGATAAATACTACCACCACATGTTCCTTTGGGACGACGATACCAAGCGTGTGGCAGGTGCCTATCGTATGGGGCTGGGGGCGCAGATTTACAAAAAGTACGGCATAGACGGTTTTTACCTGCACGACCTGTTCCGTTTTGAGCCCGAGCTTTATGATATGATGAGCAAGTCCATAGAAATGGGACGTGCCTTTATTGTAAAGGATTATCAGCAAAAACCGATGCCTTTGTTCCTGTTATGGAAAGGCGTGGTACATACCACACTACATTACCCTGAGCATAAGTATCTTATAGGAGGTGTGAGCATAAGCAACCAGTTTAGCGATTTTAGTAAGTCGCTTATGATAGAGTTTATGAAATCGCACTATTACGACCCGTATATAGCGCAGTACATTCACCCTAAAAAAGAGTACAAGGTAAAGCTTAAGGATGATGATAAAGACTTTGTATTTAACGAAGCGGAAGCCGACCTTAATAAGTTTGATAAAATAATAGAGGAGGTAGAGCCGGGTAACCTGCGCCTGCCGGTACTGATTAAAAAGTACATAAAGCAAAACGCGCGTGTTATTGCCTTTAACGTCGACCCATTGTTTAACAATGCCGTAGACGGACTAATGTACATACGCATAGCAGACCTGCCCGAAAGCACGGTAAAACCTGTTATGGAGGAGTTCCAGGCCGAACTGGAGCGTAAGGTAGCCGAAAGAGGAGAAGACGGTATATAACTACCAGACCTGATATGAACAAAATAGCCCCATTTGGGGCTATTTTTTTAGTACTGCTTTGTACTTATTTCATTTGTGTAATAATCTTCAATTTTAGGGTCGGGGCCATAATTATTAGGACCGTAGTCGCCGTTTGTAGCTAATAATATAAGCAGCCAAATGCCCCCTACAACCGGTATAAATCCCACCAATATATACAAGCCGCTTTTATTGGTGTCATGCAGTCTCCTTACTGTAGCCGCAACTAATGGTAAAAATGTGACTAAGGCGTAAGCAATGTACATTGTGATGCCTGTATCATCTAAAATAAATATTAGCAGGCTTAGTAACAGTGTGATAACAATATTACATATAATAAAATTCCAAAATTCTGCCCTGCGTGCCCTTCCTGAAAAATTTGCGTAGTTATCCCTAACTACTTTTAAGTACCAGTTAATCATAGTTGTATTTTGTTGGTTTGCCCTACTCTGTTAAGGATTTTCGGTTGCTCCTGTTGTACGTACTAAAATATAAAATTTTTACGGAAAGCAGCTTCTTTTAACAAAAATCAGAAAACCGCTTTTATCTTATCTACAATAACCTGTGCCAGGCGTTCATGGCTTTCAAAAGTCCACCCGGCTATGTGGGGTGTAAGCAATACATTAGGCGCATCCAGTAAATACTGAAACGCCTCCGGGATATCGCCACCGCTAAACAGGGTTTCAAACGATGATTTTTCGTATTCTAAAACATCCAGCCCGGCACCCAGCACCTTACCGGATTTAAGCGCATTGGCTAAATCGGCTGTAACCACGCTGTTTCCCCTTGCTGTATTTATAAACCAAAACGGCTTGGCAAACGCGTTTATAAAATCTGCGTTTATCATTTTATCCGTTTCCGGGGTCCAAGGCGTATGCAGGCTTACTATATCGGCCTTTTGCCTCAATTCCTGTAACGGAACCTGTGTTGCATTAGCATCGCCCACGCCCTCTTTAATGTCATAGCATAGTATCTCCACATCAAAACCGCGCAGCTTTTTAGCAAAGCTTTTACCCATGTTTCCGTAGCCTATAATGCCCACCGTTTTACCGTCCAGTTCATGCCCTCGGTTGCCTTCGCGTATCCAGTGGCCATCCCTTATTTCACGGTCCGCCTTGTTCAGGTTATTAAACAGGCTCAGGAGCATGCCTAGTGCCTGTTCGCCTACCGCGTTGCGGTTGCCTTCGGGCGCGGCAATAAGGTGGATACCTTTGCTCAGGGCATAATCACAATCAATGCTTTCCAGCCCGGCACCTACACGGGCTATAAATTTCAGGTTAGTAGCGCGGTCTATAAAAGTGCGGTCTATTTTAAACCTGCTGCGGATAACAATGCCGTTATACCCGGCTATTTTATTCTCTACTTCGGCCTTGGTGCTTTTATAGTCACCTTCGTTTATAAAACCGGCATCCTCCAGTCCGTTCCACAAAACCGGATGGTTTGTATCAAGATGGAGGATGCGTATGTTGTTGTATTCGTTGTTCATTATATGTGTTTAATCGATAACCATTTCCGGGATTTCGCCTTCAATAATCAGGTTGCCCTCGGTGGCTTTAATAATATCTTCCACGCTTACCCCCGGTGCACGTTCCAGTAGCTTAAAGCCTTCGGGTACAATTTCAAGTACGGCAAGCTCTGTAACCACTTTTTTTACGCAGCCCACGCCGGTAAGTGGTAAAGAGCAGCGTTTAAGCAGTTTGCTTTCGCCGGCTTTGTTTACGTGCATCATGGCCACAATAATGTTTTCAGCACTGGCTACAAGGTCCATGGCGCCACCCATACCTTTTACCATTTTCCCGGGTATTTTCCAGTTGGCTATGTCGCCGTTTTCGGCAACCTCCATGGCACCCAGTATGGTAAGGTCTACGTGCTGCCCACGAATCATACCAAAGCTGGTAGCACTATCAAAAAACGATGCGCCCGGCAGGGTAGTTATGGTTTGTTTACCCGCATTAATAACATCGGCATCTTCCTCACCCTCAAAAGGGAAAGGCCCCATGCCCAGTACGCCGTTCTCGCTTTGAAACTCTACACTTATGTCTTCCCTAACGTAATTAGCTACCAGTGTAGGTATACCAATACCAAGGTTTACAAAATAACCGTCTTTTACTTCACGGGCTATTCTCTTTGCAATATCTTCTTTACCTAATGCCATTGTTAGTTACGTTTTCTGGTGGTACGTTGCTCAATACGTTTCTCATATTTTTCTCCCTGGAAAATGCGCTGTACAAAAATTCCCGGTACGTGGATAAAGTTAGGGTCCAGTGTCCCGGCAGGTACCAGTTCCTCCACTTCTGCAATGGTAATTTTTGCTGCACCCGCCATAACGGCGTTAAAGTTTTTAGAAGTCCCCTTAAAGATAAGGTTTCCGGCTTCGTCACCTTTCCATGCTTTTACAATGGCAAAGTCGGCTTTATACGCGTGTTCCAAGATGTGCATTTTACCGTTAAACTCGCGAGCTTCCTTACCCTCGGCTACTTCGGTACCATAACCGGCCGGGGTAAAAAATGCAGGTATACCCGCCTGTGCCGCGCGGCACTTTTCGGCAAGGGTACCCTGAGGTGTAAGTTCTACCTCAAGCTCGCCACTAAGCATTTGGCGTTCAAACTCGGCGTTTTCGCCCACGTAGCTCGATATCATTTTTTTAATCTGCTTTTTTTGTAGCAACAATCCCAGGCCGAAATCATCTACCCCGGCGTTGTTACTAATGCAGGTAAGGCCGCTTACGCCTTTTTTAACCAGTTGTGCTATGCTGTTTTCCGGAATACCGCACAGCCCGAAACCGCCCAGCATTATGGTAACATCATTGTGTATATCTTGCAGGGCTTCCTCAACTCCCTGCACTTTTTTATTAATCATACAATTTATTTTAAAATTGAGGTATAAATATATAAAAAAACACCTTCAATTGAAGGTGTTTTTTACAATGAGTGAAATATTTTTAAACATCTATGGTAAATCAATACCCTCTGTAGAAGGTGCCGCTATACTGTCAATTTCGGTAGTATCTTTAACTTTTGGCTTCATGTAGCAGTCTACCTTAATATCCAGGTTGGCCGGGCGTTCAAACGGTCGTTGCGATACCTTAAATACCACACTGTCGTCTGCATATACTTTTTTCATAAACAAGCCCCATATAGGCAGTGCCATGGTAGCACCCTGACCATAAATAAGGCTGTTAAAGTGTGCAGCTCGGTCTTCGTTACCTACCCAAACACCGGTACACAGGTTTGGTACCATACCTATAAACCAACCGTCACTCTGGTTTTGTGTAGTACCTGTTTTACCGGCAATAGGGTTTATGATTTTATACGGATAGCCCGTCATACGCTCGTAACCGGTACCTCCTGCGCCGCCCCATTTAAGGCGCGCGCCAGATCCTGTTTCGGTAACGCCTTCCAGAAGTTTTAGTACGGCATAAGCAACGTCTTTGCTCATTACCTCATGCGTTTCAGATTCGGCCTCGTAAAGTACCACACCGTTTTTATCTTCAATTTTTGTAATCAGCTGTGGCTTTACATACATACCCTGGTTTGCAAAGGTACTGTAGGCAGCCACCATTTCGCTTACGGTAACATCGGCACTACCAAGAGCAATACTTGGCTGTACAGGGATTTTACTGCTAATACCCAGGTTTTTAGCCATGTCTACCACCGGCTGTGGCCCTGTTTTGTCTATCAGCTTTGCCGATACCGTGTTTATAGAGTAGGCAAGTGCCTGCTTAAGGGTTACGGTACCGCGGTACTGCCCGTTAGAGTTTTGCGGATTCCAGTCGGCATCAATGCCGTATTTGCCTTTTGGCATGCTGAAAGGCCCGTCTATAATAGTGTCGCAAGGCGACATGTGCAGCTGCTCAATAGCCGTAGCGTATACAATGGGTTTAAAGGTAGAACCCACCTGGCGTGCACCCTGTGCTACGTGGTCGTACTGAAAATACTTGTAGTTAATACCGCCCACCCAAGCTTTTACATAGCCGGTTTGTGGCTCCATACTCATAACACCCGTTTGCAGGAAATGCTTGTAGTAGCGTATAGAGTCCAGTGGGGTCATTACAGTATCACGTTCGCCTTTCCATGTAAATACCGTCATGTCGGTCTTTTCGCTGAACGACTTTATAATTTCGCTTTCGCTTTTTCCTTCGCTTTCCATTATCCTCCAGCGTTCGCTGTTGCGCATGGCCCGATCCAGTATTTTTTTGGTCTCAGCTTCAGAGATATTTACAAACGGAGCGTTTTTGTTTTTCTTCTGTTTTATGAAAAACTCTTCCTGCAGGTTAGCCAGGTGCTCGCTTACCGCTTCTTCGGCATACTGTTGTAGTTTAGAATCAAGCGTGGTATAAATTTTAAGTCCGTCCCTGTAAATGTCGTACTCGCTACCATCTTCTTTTTTGTGGTCTTTTGCCCATGTGGCCATCCATCCGCGTATGTATTCGCGGCAGTAGGTGGCAAGCCCGTCTTTGTGGCTTTCAGGGTGGTAATGCAGCACAATGTGTTTTTGTTCTATTTTGGCTTTAGTAGCTTCGTCTAGCTTGCCGTTTTTAACCATTTGTGCCAATACCGTATTACGGCGGTCTTCCATGCGTTTTTTAGCCTTTTCGCTGGTGCGAGTAGGGTTGTATAACGATGGGTTTTTTAGCATACCTACAATTACAGCCGATTCTTCCAGCTTAAGGTCTTTCGGTTCTTTACCAAAGTAGGTTTTTGTAGCCGATCGTATACCCACGGCATTGTGGGTAAAGTCTACCGTGTTAAAGTACATGGCTATGATTTCCTCTTTGGTATACTGCCTTTCCAGCTTTACTGCAATGATCCATTCTTTTACCTTCTGAATCATCCTCATTATAATGTTCTTAGAACCCTCTCCGTGAAAAAGGTTTTTAGCCAGCTGCTGGGTTACCGTACTGGCACCCCCGCTGCGGCCCAGTGTGGCAATAGCCCTTAGGGTACCGCGGGCATCAATACCCGAGTGGTCATAAAAACGTTCGTCTTCAGTAGCAACAAGTGCTTCTACAAGGCTTTTAGGCAGGTCTGCGTACTTAACCGGGGTACGGTTTTCCATGTAAAACTTACCTAGGGTTTGTCCGTCTGCACTGATTACCTCTGTAGCTACATTGTAGCTGGGGTCTTCCAGCTGCTCAAAGCTTGGCATTTTACCAAAAACGCCCCACGATGCCAACAGGAAGAATAGCACAATACCCAGCATGGAATAGCCAAATATCTTCCAGAATTTTTTTACGTAATGCGAATAGTCTTCTTTACCGTTGTTCATTGCCATAATGCATTATTTTTTCTCAATTCGTAGTCCTACTTCGGTAACACCTTCCAGCTTTTGTACACCCGGAATTTCGTTAGCCTTGCGTACGGCCTGCTGTATACTGAATTTGTATTTCCCTTTTTTAGAGAGGCGTATGTTTTCTTTATACCACAGTTTACTTTCCTTAACATCGCTAAAGCCGCTGCCCATAAGGGTACCATCCGGGTTGGCCATTTGGTACTCCAGGGTATCGGCCAGTATGCGCTTGTTACCAGGCTCTTCCATTTGTACAATAAGGAAAATATTACTGTACGGATAGCTGTTGTTTGTACGCGTGGTTACAAACATGTTATACAACTGTGTAGTGTCGGCCGACTCATAGTTAAAGGTAAGTACGCTGTCTTTGTTCCAGCCGTCGAGTTCTTTATACTCGTCAAATACCCTTTTTTCGTCGCAAGATGCCAGCAAAAGCAGTGCCGCTATTGCCGTAAGGCTATTTTTGATCATTGCCATTTTTATCTCCCGATGGTTTTTTCTTATTACGGTTATGGTGTTTTTTCTTCTTTTGTGCATCATTAGCCCCTTCGGCGCCTTCGGCTCTTGGCTGGCTGTTTTCGCCATCCCTTGGTTGCTGTTGTGGGCGTGGTTTGCGCTCTGTATTACGGTCGTTATTACGCTCCCTGTTATCTGTGCGTTCGCCACGTTCTGCGCGCTCAGGCCTTTCGCCGCGCGGCGCATTATTACGCTCCCTGTTGTCTGTACGTTCCGGGCGATCTGTGCGTTCGCCGCGTTCTGCACGTTCCGGCCTTTCGGCGTTATTGTTGCGCTCCCTGTTACGGTCGCGGTTATCACGGCGTTCGCCGCGCTCCGGCCTTTCGCCACGTGGTGTGTTGTTGTTGTTGCGTTCCCTGTTATCAGTACGTTCGCCACGTTCCGGCCTTTCGGTACGCTCGCCGCGTTCCGGGCGGTCGTCCCTGCGCCTGTTTCGGTTATCGCGTGCAGGGGCTTCGGCTACGGCAGTTGTATCGCCTTTTTCGCCTTTGCCGCGCTGCGGTTTTTTGCGCCTGCGCTTAGGAGCATCAAAACGCGTAAGGCTGTCTTGCCCCACGGCATTCATAAAGCTCTTTTCGGTTTCGTCTGCATCGTCTTCCACTACATAATCCTCTAACGACGAAACAGGCTCCCTTAGTTTATTCATTTGAATAATTTCCTTCACCTGGTCTGCCTCAAGCACGTGCCAGTGGGCAGTATCGTTAGTATAGGCAAACCACATAAGGCCTTTAAAGATGTCTATTTTTTGGCATATAGCCTCACCTTTTTCGGTATATACGCGGGTATCCATATCCGGAAGCTCCTTAAGGGCATCCAGGTACGTGTCCAGCTCATAGTTAAGGCAGCATTTAAGTTTACCGCACTGGCCTGCAAGTTTTTGCGGGTTAAGCGATAACTGCTGGTAACGCGCCGCGCTGGTGTTTACGCTACGGAAATCAGTAAGCCAGGTACTACAACACAATTCGCGGCCGCAAGAACCCACGCCACCAAGGCGCGATGCCTCCTGGCGGAACCCTACCTGCTTCATTTCTATACGTATGCCGAACTCGCGCGCGTAATCTTTAATCAGCTGGCGGAAGTCTACACGGTCGTTAGCGGTATAGTAAAAGGTAGCCTTAGACGCATCGCCCTGAAACTCTATGTCGGAAATTTTCATTTCCAGGTTCAGGCGTATGGCTATTTCGCGGGCAATTACCTTCATAGGTTCCTCGCGGTTACGCGCGTTTTGCCAAATGTCTATGTCCTTTTGTGTAGCCTTTCGGTATATTTTAAGCACCTCCCCATCAGGGTTAGCGCCTTTCTTTTTCATTTGGATTTTTACCAGTTCGCCCGTAAGGGTTACAATACCTATATCATGCCCGGGTGAAGCCTCTGTGGCTACCACATCGCCCATGCTCAGGGTAAGATTTTCGTGGTTACGGTAAAAATCTTTGCGTCCGTTTTTAAAGCGCACCTCTACGCAGTCAAAGGGTTTTTGCCCACCCGGCAGGGTCATGTTGCCCAGCCAGTCGAATACGGTAAGTTTGTTGCAGCTATCGGTGCCGCAGGTTCCATTATTTTTACATCCTTTCGGTGCTCCGCCGGAGCCCGAAGAACAGCTAGTACATGCCATAAGTGTGTATATATATAGGTCGTGGCCGTGCCACTACGTGTCGTTGGTTACTAAATCTAAAAATGTTTTTGTGGGTAAAGATAGTGTTTTTTTACCTAACGGGTACATAAAGGCCTTTTTCGATAGTAGTGACCCCCTGTTAAACCCTGTAAATGTTAAAAATTATAGGTAATTATTAAGAAATGGTTTATAAAAGTGCTAAAGTTACGCTAAACCGATTGCAAAAACATACAACTTTGGCCCTTAGGCACGTAATTTGGTTACTGTCAAATCAACGTTGGGGGTTTACCCGGCTAACGTACTTAAATTTTTTGACCATTATGAAAACGATTCGACTTTTTGTGGTTACTATGCTGCTGATGGCGGCAGGCCACGCAAATGCCCAACTTTCCGTTAATGTAAACATAGGAAACCCGCCTGCATGGGGCCCTGCCGGATATACCGAAGTACGCTACTACTACCTGCCCGACATTAGCATGTACTATGACGTAAGCACAAGTGAATACATTTATGCCCGAAACGGTGCCTGGGTGCGTACCACAGTGGTGCCTGTGCGCTACCGAAACTACGATTTTTATAACGGCTACAAAGTGGTACTAAACGACTACCGCGGCGGTACGCCTTATGTATATTACAAAACGCACCACAACAAGTATCCGCGCGGATACCACCCCGGCCCACAGGCTACCTACGGCCCGCGCCCGGTGGTGGTAAACCATGTGCATAATACAGTAGTGGTAAAAGAACGCGGACACGGACACGGCGGTGGTCATGGCCATGGTCGCGGACACGGACACGGAAGGCACTAAACTCGTGCAACACAACTTCTGTTCTATTTTTAAGATAAAAACCGGCTCAGTGATGAGCCGGTTTTTTTGTGCCTTTTTGTGAAATATTCCAATATGGAATACAGGTAAATCTTACAGAATATTGTTGAAAACTAAAACAGTCGTGCGGACAATTGTAGGCGGGTCAATTGTCCGCACCGAAATAACTTTAAAAGTTTATGGACATCAGAGAACAATTTGGGATAAAGGTTAAGGAACTCCGTGATATTAAGGGGTTTTCAATAGAACATCTTGCCAATGTGTCAAACATTGACCGCAACTATATATCAGATATTGAGAAGGGGAAGCGTAATGTTTCAATTGTGATAATGGAAAAAATTATCCATGCTCTTGATGCCGATTTTGCAACTTTTTTTAATGATAAAAGATTTAGGAAGTAATGATAAAGTATTCTAAGATACGAGAGAAGTTAAAGATAGATGTTAACCGGAATACTGACAATGGGCTGGCTAATCTAACTCACTATTTACAAAATCAATCTGAAGATGTAAGTGAAATTTACAGGCCCGAGGCTGAAGAGCACCTTAGTTATCTTCATGAGAAGTTGAATTTAGTTGAAGAGCCTGATTTTCAATATTACCTTCCTATAAAATGGGATATTCCATTTCCTCCCGTTAAAGCGCCAAATTTCAAGTTTATAGATCTATTCGCTGGAATAGGAGGTATAAGACTAGCATATCAAAATTTAGGTGGTGAATGTGTTTTTACCAGTGAATGGGATACATACTCGAGAAAAACATACGAAGCTAATTTTGGAGAAGTTCCATTTGGTGATATTACTAAAATAAGTGAGGAGGAAATCCCGGATCATGATGTATTGCTTGCAGGCTTTCCTTGCCAGCCATTTTCGATTGCAGGTGTTTCAAAAAAAAATGCACTTGGTAGAGCGCATGGATTTCTCGATGAAACCCAAGGAACTTTATTTTTTGACATAGCTCGTATTTTAAAGCATAAGCGACCTAAAACTTTTATGCTTGAAAATGTTAAAAATCTAGTTTCACATGATAAAGGCAATACATTTAAAGTAATCCAAAATACACTTAAAGAACTCAACTATAATATTTATTTTAAAGTTCTTGATGGTAAGTATTATGTTCCTCAACATAGGGAAAGGATAATTATTGTCGGTTTCGATAATGAATACTTTAAGGGTGAAGAACAGTTTGAGTTTCCGGAGAGAAAAGAGGTTGTTCATCGAATACAGGATATTCTTGAGTCAAAAGTTGATGATAAATATACTTTATCTGATAAGCTTTGGAATTATCTACAGGAGTATGCTAAAAAGCACAAAGCTAAAGGTAATGGTTTTGGTTTTGGGCTGACAGACCTAAACGGTGTTTCAAGAACTATAAGTGCGCGCTATTACAAAGATGGCGCTGAGATATTAATTCCGCAAAAAAATAAAAACCCACGTAGGCTTACGCCAAGAGAGTGTGCAAGACTTCAGGGTTTTCCAGATAGCTTTGTAATACCAGTTTCTGATAATCAGGCTTACAAGCAATTTGGAAATTCTGTTGTTTCTCCATTGATGCAGGCTGTGGGAGAAAAACTAATCCAACAATTACAAGCAGCCAATGGAAGAAATATTAAACAAAGCGATAAAATCAGTACAGCAGTCTGAAGTATCTTTTAGTAAATATATAACAGCCAATGATACTGGTGCTACAGGTGCACATCAAGCGGGTTTTCACGTACATAAAAATTCTTGGTCACTTTTCTTCAATACTCCTGGTGAGAAAGGAAGTAATAAAGATAAGTTCATTACTATAAGGTGGCAAGACACATTTGAAACCCAAAGTCGATTTATATATTATGGACAAGGTACGCGTAACGAGTATCGTTTGACAAGATTTGGAAAAGGATTTCCTTTTTTGACAGATGAAAATATTGGAGACTTATTAGTTCTTACGAAAAAAGATGAGGAGAATTACGAAGGATTTATTTTAAGCAGTGATGAAGATATTGATGATTTTCTTGCTGCAATAAATATCTCTTCCACCGATGTAAATGGAATTATTCCAAAACAGTTTCAAGAAAATGCTGAAAATAAACTATTGCGTTGTTTCGATTTATTCCTTAGAGCTTTAAAAATAGATTTTCCTCCTACTGTTGAACTTGCTTTAACCGCTAGGAATTGTTATATCGGGTCTTATGGATTAACAGAAAAAATTATAAAAGCCAACCCGGATGTAGAATTACTGAATTGGATAGACACCGAATTTCAGTTGTTTAAATTCATAGAGAATAACCGGTATACTGAACGTATTAAAAATCCTTTCCAAACTGTACAGGAGCTAATTGATATAGCTAACACAATTTTGAATAGAAGAAAAAGTAGGGCGGGTAAGTCTTTAGAGCATCATTTGTCCGAAATGTTTAATATTCATCAATTAAAGTATTCTTCTCAGGCTGTCACAGAAGGTAATAAGAAACCAGATTTTCTATTTCCAGAAGCAGATGCTTATCATAACTTACACTTCAGTGATGATAAATTGATTATGCTAGCGTCAAAAACGACTTGTAAGGATAGGTGGCGTCAGATTTTAAATGAAGCTGATAGGATTAAAACTAAGCATTTATTCACACTTCAACAAGGTATTTCCTCTAATCAGCTTAAAGAGATGTATGACCATAACGTTTGTCTCGTTGTGCCCAAACCATACTTAAAGAGCTTTCCTGAGGTTTTTAGAGATAAAATTATGACGTTAGATTCATTTATTGAATTTACAAAGAGCAAACAATTATAATGGACGTCCACAATCCTGAACAGCGTAGCAAGAACATGGCTGCTATTAAAAGTACCGCTACTAAAAGTGAAATATCTCTCGGGAAAGCATTGTGGCAGGAGGGCTTACGTTATCGTAAGAACAACAAGACTGTATTTGGTAAACCTGATTTTACCTTTAAAAAGTATAAAATAGCCATATTGTAGACAGCGAGTTTTTTCACGGGAAGGATTTTGAAACCAAAAAGAAACCCGCAACAAATGCTGAGTTTTGGGAAAAGAAAATCTCCCGTAATATAGAACGTGATAAGGAAGTAAACGAATACCTCATTTCTCAGGGCTGGACTGTATTACGATTTTGGAGTAATGACGTAAAGAAAAATTTATCGGAATGTGTGAGTAAAGTTAAGTCTGTTATTGAAAACAGAATTTAAACCCTTTCAAAAAACAGGGTATATTGCATCAATAAACTTAATTTTATATTTTTGACCCCATAAAATAAAAGGGTGTCATGGAGAAAAAGCACGAAAAAAGATGGTATGTGGCCTTTGGCCTAACCGCATTAATAGCCATAACAGGTTTGTTTTGGGATCACATAAAATGCGCTACCCCCACTGATTTTTTACCCGAAAGCGCCATAAATGGTGCCGATACCGCCTGGATACTGGCCTCATCTAGCCTGGTGCTGCTTATGACACCGGGGTTGTCGTTTTTTTACGGCGGTATGGTGGGCAAAAAAAATATAATTTCTACCATGCTGCAAAGCTTTATTTGCCTTGGCGTAATTTCTATACTGTGGGTAGTAGTGGGCTTTAGCCTTGCCTTTGGCGACTCTGCCGTTACCATTACCCTAGGTGGCCACGATTACGGACTCATAGGCAACATAAACCAGTATGCTTTTTTTGACAACGTGGAGCTTGCCCCACATGCCAAAATAGCCAGCACCATACCCTTTGTGCTGTTTGCAATGTTCCAGATGAAGTTTGCCATAATAACCCCGGCGCTTATAACCGGTTCCTTTGCCGAGAGGGTTCGGTTTATATCGTACCTGTTGTTTATTTGCCTGTTCTCTATAATAATATATACACCACTGTGCCACGCGGTGTGGTACCCGGACGGACTACTGGGCGCGTACTTTGGCGTTAAAGATTTTGCCGGTGGCACCGTAGTACACATGAGTGCCGGTTTTGCCGCCCTTGCCGGAGCCTTGTTTCTAGGCAAGCGCAAGGATGCCAACCACCAGCCGACAAACATTCCGTTTGTGCTGCTGGGTACAGGCCTGCTGTGGTTTGGCTGGTTTGGGTTTAATGCCGGTAGCTCGCTGGCGGCAAACGGTGTGGCGGCTAAGGCGTTTGCTACCACTACGGCTGCCTCTGCCGCGTGTATGATGACCTGGATTTTCTTCGATCGTATAAACGGGCGCAAGGTTTCGGCTATGGGTGCCTGTATAGGTGCTGTGGTGGGGCTTGTGGCCATAACCCCGGGTGCCGGCTATGTAACGGTGCCCGAGAGTATTTTCTTCGGGTTTATATCGGCCATTGTAAGTAACCTTATGATGTACTGGAAAAAACTGAAAAGCTTTGACGATTCACTCGACGTATTTGCCTGCCACGGGGTAGGGGGTATTATGGGTATGATACTTACCGCAATATTTGCCGAGGGCGAAAACGCCAGCTTGCTGCACGGTGGTTGGGAGGTATTTGGCCACCACATGACGGCACTGGTTATGGTAGCCATTTTCTCGTTTTTTGGAGCTATAGGCCTGTATAAATTGACCAATGTGTTTATCCCATTACGGGTTTCGGAGGAAGCCGAAGAAATGGGGCTCGACCTCTCACAACACGATGAAAGCATTGGCTTGTAATAAGTAAAGTATGTAAAATAGGTTATATATAATGCAAAAATCCGCCTTGCGCTATGCAGGGCGGATTTTTTGTTTTTTCTATTACGCTGCTATTGCCTGGTAAGCACATACGTACCGAAAGGCACACTGTAATCAGAAAACTCGGGCTCATGGTTAGGGTCTTCGCGAGAGCCTGTCATGGTAGTTTTAAATACCACCTTTACTTTTTGTACACCGCCTTCGTCTACACGCTCAAAGATCATCCTTGGTCCCATCATTAAAATATCTCTGTTTGGCTCGTCGAATGATAGGTACAGGCGGCGTGTTTCTGGGCCGCAACCAATACATCCTAAACTGTTTTGCCCTAAGATACAGGATCCGTGCAAGGAATAATAAATAGGGTTTGTGTAATTATTATTTAGTAGCGGCAACGTATTTACCACAGTGGTACCGTTTACCACGTATTTATAGCCTCCTATCAGCATGTCTTCAAAAAAATTTCTACGAGATGCACGTATTTTTTTCTGTAGGGTTATAGTAAGCGATGTATTTCCATTGGTATACATCCAGGTGCCTACAAAGGGATCTAAATCGTTATATAGGTCTTTGTAATAGGTATTGGGTACTGCGTAATCCGGGTTGTCATACAAAGGTTCTATTTGTTGAGCAGAAGCTGATAGCGTTGAGCCTATCAAAAGTAAGGTACATAATATTATTTTTCTCATGATTATTGTAGTGCGATTGCATGGTTAATCTGGGCGTACACTCATTTTTCTAATAATTTAAACACTTTCCCTTTGTAGTTTGGCGGTGCACTAAAATCTGCTATGGCTACGGTTACGGGATATACATTTTTAACCTTGGCACTGTACTTTCCTACTGATTCAATCAGGAATGTTAGCGTTCCACTTTCATCTGTAAATTCAGTGTGTAATAAATTGCCATCACCCTCTGTAATTTTTACATCGAAAATAATCCGCTCATCAGGTGTGGATTTATTAAGAATGGAATAGTCTAAAACAGTAATTTTCATGATGATGCTTTCTGTGGCTTGTTGGCTTTTATTTGGTCAGCTAAATATAATCATAAAACAGGAATCTTTATATTTACGGTATGAAGAAACTTACTCCCTACCTGCTGGTGGCTTCCCTTGGGTTTAGTGTATACACCTACATAGCGCCTGTAAAGCCGATTGATACCAAAGCCGATACTGCCGAAATAAACACCTTGCTAAACGACTGGCACGTGGCTGCTGCCAAAGCCGACTACAACGGATATTTTGATAAAATAGCCGCCGATGGGCACTATATAGGCACTGACGCTACAGAGAACTGGGACAAAAAAGCGTTTGAAGCGTTTAGTAAACCATATTTCGAGAAGGTTAAGGCGTGGGACTTTAAGCCCCTGGAACGCCATGTGTATTTTAGCAAAGATGGTAAAACCGCCTGGTTTGATGAGCTGCTGGATACCTGGATGAAAGCCTGCCGTGGCAGCGGAGTGCTTGAAAAAGAGGGTAAAACCTGGAAAATAAAACACTACGTATTGAGCATGACCGTGCCGAACGATGCCACCAAAGAGGTACTTCCGCTAAAAGCGAAGTATGAAGATACGCTTATAGAGAAAATGAAAAAACAATAACCGGCTTTGTTAACACCGTACTACGTAAACCAGGTTTTAAGCACCGGGAATATGTAATTGCTTACGCT
This sequence comes from Flavobacterium sp. RNTU_13, assembly GCF_046614455.1. Lineage (NCBI taxonomy): Bacteria > Pseudomonadati > Bacteroidota > Flavobacteriia > Flavobacteriales > Flavobacteriaceae > Flavobacterium > Flavobacterium sp. RNTU_13. The sequence continues at coordinate 970,128 of NZ_JBKJHB010000001.1, forward strand.
GAGTATCGGGTAAAAGAAAATAGATTTTTGCAGGGTTTCTTCGCTGGCAAAAATATGGGTGCTGTTTATTTTCAGTAAAAAGTTTAGCAATACGCTTACAATAAGGCATACTTTTATTCCGCCAAAAAGCCCGCCCAAAATGCGGTTTACCATGCCCACGCCACCGGCTTCGGCAAGTTTTGTAAATACTTTGGCTAACAGGTAAACGCCTATTACCGCGGCTATAAAAGTGATGAAAAACACCGTAATACCGCCTGTGCCGGGTTTACTGCCGGCAAACAGCCCGGAGAATTTTATAGCTATAAACAATCCCACAACAAGGGCTACTAACGATGCCAGTTCTGAGAAAAGGCCTTTGCGTACGCCTTTAAATATACCCCATGCTAATAGGGCTGCCAGTATTATGTCTATAAATTTCATGGAGGCAAAGGTACATTACACACTGATTTTTAGCAAGTAGTTATTGCGGTGTAAATGGTTTATCTTTGCCGGTTTAATGTAACTTACAGACGAAGAATTATGTCGAGAGATGAACAACTGAAAGAACGCTGGGAACAGCTTGTAAATATACTTAGCACACGTTTTGCCGATGGCGATACACTGGATCTTGATGCTATAATCTACCTTATAGGCGTGCAGGAACTGGGGCAATTCCACAAAAAGTTTAAAAAAGACGAAAAAGTAAACCTTATGCACATAGCCATTTGCAGGCTGTTAGAACCATACGGCTACTATGAGTTCGATTTTTTTGATGCTGACGGTTGGCCGCACTACAAAGTAAAAGAACTGCTGCCCGTACTTAAGGCAGGCGAGCAAAGCGTACTAATGAAAACCGCTATTGTAGAGTACTTTTTAGAAAAAGGGCTTATTAAGTAATATTTTAAATAAGGCAGCAAGGGTTATAATACTGCTAAAACTCTTAGGGCGTAGTGGCATACCAATAATAAAATGCCTAAATTTGCACACTTTTGTTTGTTAAAGATGATAGATAAGATTAAAGGCTACATTGCCGAAGCCGAGGCGTTTAACGCTGCTACAAGGGAAGAACTGGAAGCATTCCGTATAAAGATACTGGGTAAAAAAGGCGTGCTGAACGATTTTTTTGCCGAGTTTAAAAATGTTCCTAACGAACTTAAGAAAGAATTTGGGCAGGTTATTAACCAGCTTAAAAATACTGCTGAGGCTAAAGTGGCCCATTTGCAAGAAGCTTTTGAAAGTAAAGAGGTAGCTAAAGGCCTGTATGGCGACCTAACGCGCCCGGGCGAACCATTTGCCATAGGCAGCCGCCACCCTATATCTATTGTAAAAAACCAGGTTATAGATATTTTTAGCAGTATAGGCTTTAACGTAAGCGAAGGGCCGGAAATTGAAGACGACTGGCACAACTTTACTGCGCTTAACCTGCCGGAGTACCACCCGGCACGCGATATGCAGGATACATTCTTTATACAGACAAACCCAGATGTGCTGCTGCGTACGCACACCTCATCTGTACAGGTGCGTTATATGGAAGAAAACAAGCCGCCTATCCGTACCATAAGTCCGGGAAGGGTGTTTCGTAATGAGGCCATTTCGTCGCGTTCGCACTGTATTTTCCACCAGATAGAAGGGCTGTATATAGATAAGGATGTATCGTTTGCCGATCTTAAGCAAACACTGCTGTACTTTACCAAAGAAATGTTTGGTAAAAGCAAAATACGCCTGCGCCCAAGCTATTTCCCATTTACGGAGCCAAGTGCCGAGGTAGACATTTATTGGGGGCTTAAAACAGAAACCGATTACCGTATTACTAAAGGTACCGGTTGGCTGGAAATTATGGGCTGCGGTATGGTAGATCCTAACGTTCTTAAAAACTGTGGTATAGACCCTACGCAGTACAATGGCTTTGCCTTTGGTATGGGTATAGAGCGTATGGCTATGCTGCTGTACCAGATAAGCGATATCCGTATGTTCTATGAAAACGATGTGCGTTTCCTGGAACAGTTTAAATCAAGTATATAATCAACAGATTATTTTTATCCGTATAATAAAGTTGAAGCCCCCGCATTGCGGGGGCTTCTTCCATCTTTTTGAATCAGTAATGAGAGAAAAATAACGGTTTTTACAAACCATTGTTGTTACAGCAAAGCTGAATATCTTGAGTTAAATATCTTACAACGCACAATTGCTTTAACGCAATGCCAAAGTAAAGATATAAATTAAAATGTAATTTTATAACAAAAATGCAAATTTTGGTTATAATTTTTTGTAATACCGTAATTTTCAATCACACTTAGTATTCCTTTTATCTTTTTACTACGCTAATATTAGTACACTCCGCGTATTTCCGGTTTTATCTCGTTGTTATATAAGTTTGCCAAATCATTCATTACCGCGTTATCAAAATCAGGCAATGTAGCCGCAGCCATATTGCTTACAACCTGAGACGGCTTGCTTGCTCCCGGAATTACCGTAGTTATGGCAGGGTGCTGCAAAATCCATTTAATGCTTTGTTGTGCTAAATTGCCTTCGGGTAGCAGCGCTTTTATTTTTTCGGCGAAAGCCACTCCTTTGTCAAAAGCTATTCCGCTAAATGTTTCGCCTACATTAAACGCGTCGCCGTTTGCGTTATAGTTGCGGTGGTCTTTTTCTGCAAAAACCGTTTCTGTTGTAAACTTGCCGCTAAGCAATCCGCTTGCCAGGGGTACGCGTGCTATTAGTGCTGTTCCCTGTTGGTGGGCTTTATTAAAAAATGCTTCGGGCAGGTGTTGCCTAAACAGGTTAAAAATAGTTTGAAGCGAAGCCACATCGGCATGTTCCAGGCATATAAGAGCCTCCTCGGCGGTTTCCACACTTACGCCAAAATGCTTTATAAGCCCTTCTTCCTGTAATCTTCGAAGATGATTAAACACATCACCTTTTTTAAGTTCCTCTGTGGGTATGCAGTGCAACTGCTCTAAAAATAGCTGATCTGTACCCAGGTGAGTAAGGGAGTCTTCCACGTGGCGGCGCATGGCATCGTAGGTAAAGTTTTGTGGCCAGCCGTTTGGCGCATCACCACGGCGTCCCAGCTTGGAGGCAACATACATTTTTTTGTCGGTCTCTTTTAAAAATTTGCCTATAACGCGCTCGCTTGCGCCCATGCCGTATACATCTGCCGTGTCTATAAAGTTTCCGCCGGCATTAGCATAGGTGTCCAGGATTTCCAGTGCTTTATCGTCATTTACCACACCCCAGTCGGCACTGCCCAGCTGCCAGGTGCCCAGGCCTATTTCGGCTATTTTTTCTCCTTTAAACTCCCTGTAGTTCATAAAACGTGTGTTTTAGTTACGTGCATAAAGGTACAAACTACACTTATTTCTAGGGCAATAAATTTTGGTGCGTAAGGGTAAATTGTAGAAAAATTCCACATAATTGTGTGGAAGTCAACACTTTATGTTTACTTCTGTATTTTATTAATGCGTTGTTATTCAGTATTTTAAAATAAAAGGTACGGTTTTGTATTATACTATAAGCGTAAATGAATTTCGTAAAACCAAAAAAGATTAAAGCAATGAAAAACTTATTTTTAGGCGCAGCACTTACACTGGCATTTGCCGGTACCGCCATAGCACAGACAGATAGTACTAAAGTACAAGTTACAACTCCCGCTGCTACAAGTCAGCCTGCCGTTACCCAGCAGCCTACTACGGCTAGCCCGGCAGCTACAACAGGTAGCACAGCGGCAACCACCACACCACAAACTACTGCTACACCGGCACAACCGGGCGTAGTTACAGATGCCAGCGGTAAAGAGTTTACTAAAGTTACCCAAAACCAAATAGCACCCGCCGTACTAAAAAAAGCGGTGGTAAAATATGAAGGCTACGCACTGAGGCAGGCATTAGCCGCTATAGACGGTAGCGAGTACAAGCTCGTACTTACTAAAAACGGTAAAGACGTAGCCGCGTACTATAAAGCAAACGGTGAATTTATAAGAGAAGAAACCGTATAATAATTTTTCACATTGTTTAACTTGTGAGATAGTGCCAATTGTAAATATTAAAGGCAGCCTGTGGTAGGCTGCCTTTTTTTGTTGTTTATAAGTAACGTTTAATTTTTCGATTTTGCAAGTATACACCGCCTCCTGTTTTTGCCTATTTTGTGTTAGATTTGCGCCCCCTTAACAGCAGGGCATAGCAATAACGGAATTAAAAAAATCTTATATCGGCATGGGAGTTTTTGTAATTACCAAAAGAGACAACGGGCAGTATAAATTTAGCTTTGACACCCGCAGGAAAAAAACCATATTTACCAGCATAAGCCTTAAACGCAAAAGCGATTGCGAACAAATGATAGAGGCTATGCGCCAAAATATAGCTAACCTTACCTATACCCGAAACAGGCGTGCGTCTGGCAAGTTGTTTTTCCGTATTTCCAGCGGAGGTTTTGTGCTGGCCACCAGCCGCAATTTTAATACCGAATTCAGCATGAAAAAGGCCATGGACGATGTGCTGAAATACCTGCCTAAAGGCGAAATCATAGATTTTTCTGAAAACGACTTTGTATTCCCTCCTCTGGAAGATGAAGTAGATGAAGATGCAGTGTTAGAAACAGAACTATAACTGGATTACGGTATTTTGTTGTAACCAAAAATAAAAAGCCGGAAAGTTATGCTTCCCGGCTTTTGCTATAGTAAAATAGATCGTGTTTATGCTTGCTCTTTTTTCTTTTCAGGAAAAATTACCGATGCCAGTACAGAGAGTACCAGTACACCACCCACTACCATAAGCGAGTGCATAGAGTCTATGTGGTATACAGGCGAAATAACCATCTTTACACCTATAAAGGCAAGTATAATGGCAAGGCCGTATTTCAGCTTGCTAAACAGGTGGATAAAGTTGGCCAGTAAAAAGTACAGCGACCTAAGCCCCAGTATGGCAAAAATATTAGATGTGTACAGTATAAAAGGATCATCTGGCGCTATGGCAAATATTGCCGGGATAGAATCTACCGCAAAAAGCAGGTCTGTAAACTCTATAACACCTACAACCACCAGCATGGGGGTAGCCATTTTAATACCGTTTTCTATGGTAAAAAAATGGTCTTTGTCATAGTTTTTACTCACTTTAAAAAAGCGGTGTATTACACGGGCGCCCGGGCTGGTGCTAAAGTCTTTCTCCTCGTCGTCATCGTCCTCTGTAAAGGCCGACTTTATACCGGCATAAACCAGGAAAAAACCAAACAGTGTAAGCACCACGTTAATTTCCATTTCCCTGCCAAAAATGGTCATTACCGGCAGGTAGGTAAGCTTAATAAGTTCTACGCCGCTAAATATAAATACCGCACGCAGTAACAGCGCACCTATAATACCCCAGAACAGTACCCTGTGATGGTTTTCTTTGGGTACGTTAAAAAATCCGAATACCATAATAAACACAAAAAGGTTATCTACAGAAAGGGCTTTTTCTATCCAATAGGCGCTTTGAAACTGCGAAAACTTCTCTACGCCCATAAAGTAATAAATTACACCGCTAAAGCCCATAGAAAGGCTTATCCATACCACAGACCATATAAGTGCCTCTTTGTTTGATACAACATGGCTGTTTTTGTTAAATATGCCTAAATCCAGCAGCAGCATAATCAGTACTACTACCGAAAACAGTGCTATAATACCGGGGTGGTTAATTAAACTGTCCATTTCTGTTTATCTTAATTATTGTTTTAGTTCTCTTTTGTTTAATTGTCAGGGGGGTATAACTCTATTAAAGTCGTGCTAAAGTAGCGTTTAACCCGTTACTTTTTACACAGTCAGTTTTTTAATACAAGGGCTAAATTCGTAATAAAAATCCATATAGTTAAACCTGTATTTGCTTTGTGCCGCAAAATATACATTTTGAGAGGAATTTATTGTTAACGATCTGCCAGTTTTTAGAAATAAAAATCGGGTAAATTGCTTTCGCATAACTTAGTACATTTTTGGCTTAAAAAAGTTTTATTTAGAAGATTAAAATAATTGTGTAAGGTAGTTTTTGGATTTAGAACCGTCTTGCTTTTTTGGTGCTTACTGACCGAAAAGGCAATATTCTACCGTCCTATATCTGGTAATATCGCTTGCAGTAATTGTAAAAACCTAATTATCTTTTTTGTAAAGCCAATTTATAGATACACAACAGCATGAGTAGTATAGCCCCGCCAATACTACCTAGCAATATGTTTTCCCATAAGCACAGGTCTTGTCCGGTTGCCAGAGATATACAATCCGAAGGATCATTTAGCTCATATTTTTTACTCACGGCATTGTTTAGTAATCCGTAAAAACTAATGGGGATAACTGCCAGGCTTGTAAACAGCAGAATGTAATAGTGGCGTTTTTTCATGGACTTTGGTTGGCGACACTTTTTCTATTAGTGCATAATGTTATAGCGCGGATTTACTTCGTCAGTTTGGGCAATCCGCGCCATCGGGAATGAGTAAGAAGCTGAAAACTGCGACTGTGACTGAAAATTTGTTAATCCCTCTCCTCCAAAACCTTTATCATCCTGAAGGATTTCAGCAGGTGGATAAGCCCCGGGATAATCAGTAGCCCGCCTATAATAAGGCTTATACCAAGCACGTCCATAACACGGTCCGGAGCCGCGTGGTCTAGCAAACTTATAGGGCCTTTTTTGGTAATGATGAGGTTAGGGAAGTGCGTACCTATGGCGGCAAACAGTATCAGCAACACCTGAAGCCCGGCAAGGAACCTGCTCCAGATAACGCGCCCGATGTGTATAACCCTCCATAAAGGGTACAGCAAAATACCTGATAATGCCACGGCTCCCAGTGCCAGCGGATTGGTTATAAACTCACGCGTAAAATCGTTACCCTGAATAAATCCAACCAGTATGGTAGCAAAGCCTATGACCACCACGGCAATAATAGCTACCGCTGCCTTGCGCATGTACATACGTTTTTCGTAATCCTGTGCTTCGCCTATAAGGAACGTAGCCGCCAGGAACACGCACAACGCGCTAAAAAAGAAACCCGTAAACAGCGGAAACGGCTGCAGCCAGGGCTCTATGTAAAGTTGTACAAACGATGCATTAGGAGCTTGTTCCAGCGTTTGTATATCGCCGTTTAACAGTGCGCCAAACGTCATGCCCAGGAAAATGGGTGTAACCAGGCAACTGAATTCAAACATACGGTCGTACAGGTCTTGCGTGTGGTCTTTAATAGCATCGTAATTCCGGAAAACAAACGCCACACCGCGCAGTGTAATGCCTAGTAATATCAGCGTAAGCGGAATGTGCATATATACAATAACCACGTTATAAAACTCAGGAAAACCTATCCACAGCACCACAATAAGAATGATGATCCAAATGTGGTTAGCCTCCCATACCGGCCCCATAACGCTGTACACCGTTTTCTTAATGCTCTTTTTATGCTCGGGCCCGCTAAACAGCTCCAATGTACCTGCGCCAAAATCAGCACCGCCCAGCAGCACGTAAAGGAAAAACGAAAGGACTACAAATAATAATACTACGTAAAGCATATTAACTATTTTATTATTAATACCTACAAGGTCTGCGAGACCTTGCAGGAGATACAATACGAAATTCAGTTTGGTTAACCTGCAAGGTTTTAAAAACCTTGTAGGTTTGGGTAAGCCCTAGTTGTGATTCACGCTGTTAAGCACTTTAATCTGGCGCGCCATAAGCCAACCCACCGCTACGGTAAGCACGCTGTACAGCACTATGTACATATAAAAACTGTATACCATACCCGGCATAGGCGTTACGGCATCTTTAGTCCGCATTACGTTATGAATAATCCACGGCTGGCGGCCTACTTCGGTTACAATCCACCCCGCTTCCAGTGCCAGGAAGCCTACGGGAGCCATAAGGCTGAAAAACAGCCAGTAGCGGTTGCTGCCCTGCCATGATTTCTTTTTAAGACTTATGAGGTAAATCACCGCAGCCAGTGCCAAAAGCCCGCCCAGGCTTACCATAACCTGAAACGCGTAGTGCGTAATGGCTACCGGCGGCCGGTCTTGTTCGGGGAAATCATTTAAGCCTTTAACCTCAGCGTTAAAATCGCCAAAGGAAAGAAACGACAGCATTTTTGGGATTGCTATTTTATGGGAAACCGTTTTGTTCTTCTCGTCTACAATACCGCCTATGTACAGCGGAGCCCCTTTTTCGGTTTCGTAGTGCGCCTCAAGGGCGGCCAGTTTTGCCGGTTGCCGGTGGGCTATGTCCTTAGCGGAAAGGTCGCCACTAAGGGGTTGCAGCAGTGCTGCTATGGCACCAAACACTATGGCTATGTTAAACGCCGTTTTGTGTACCAGCGTGTTTCGGCCTTTGTAAATCTGCCATGCGTGTATACCGGCTACGGCAAACGATGTGGCGGCAAAGGCGGCAAGCGTCATGTGGAGCGCCTGGCTGAACCACGCATCGTTCATAAAAGCCTTTACAGGGTCTATGTTAGTAAACTGCCCGTTTACATAATCAAATCCGGCGGGGCTGTTCATCCAGGCGTTTGCCGATACTACCAGTATACCCGATGTAATGCCCGAAATACCCACTATGATTCCCGTAGTAAGATGGAAGCGTTCGGAGATTTTATTCCAGCCGTAAAGGTAAAAGCCCAGGGCTACGGCCTCTATAAAAAAGGCGGCACCTTCCAGCGAAAACGGCATGCCTATAATAGGCCCGGCGTACTTCATAAAGCCCGGCCAAAGCAGGCCCAACTCAAACGACAGCGCGGTACCCGATACGGCACCGGTTACAAAAAATATGGCCACGCCCTTTTGCCACGCCTTAGTAAGGGTGAGGTATTCGGGGCGGCGGGTACGGAGCCATTTGGCATGGCTAAGCACCATAAAAAATGGCATTACCATACCGATACAGGCAAATACAATGTGAAAAATGAGGGTGAATGCCATTTGCATTCGTGCGGCATCTAAGTTGTCCATGGGTGTAGGGATTTATAGACTCCTGTAAAGGTACGGCACAAATGAATAGGGGAGGTGGTTTTTTTGAGGGAATGTTTGAATTAAAGATGCTCTCCAATATGCCCTATCAATATCTTTCCATCTGCAACTTCTTTCATTCCTTCATGGAAATAAATTCTTCGATTAGTAGAATAAGAAGAATCACCAGGATGATTATCATTATAGCATAACTTGAGATGAGGCTCACAGCAAACTTTAATAGATTCAGATTTTGAGTTGGTGAATTCAAATGTTAGTGAGGGTTTTCTGGCTGCATTGCCTTCTAAAGAAGCGGTCTCGTCTAACTGAGCATAAGCACTAAAGCTTGTTAAAACCTGTGTTCGGTTCCCTCGATCTTTAACATCTTTAAACTTATCATTAAGGGCTGACAGATGATACAATATTTTTCTAGGACAGTCATTAAATATTGAAGCTATGGTTTGAACATTTCTTTTATGAAAAAAAAGTTCAGGGAAATATTTTTCACATTCAGAAATAAAAAATTCAGGATTCTTAGGATACAACCCTAAATAATATCTCCTAAAGTCTAGCCATGTAGAAGTGTTATATACTATTTGATATTCCGGTAAAAGGTTGGGTATAATATTAAAAGCTATTAATCCATGACACACATCTTCCGAATGCTCTAACAATAAAACTTCTTTGACCTCTTCGCTTAAAATTAATGTTTCTTGAGATTCTATAATGATTTTCTGTAGCATATTTCGCGCATCCCTATTAAGTCCTGTTGAGCTTGGCTCGAACAATAGTTGCGTAATAGTAAATCCATTTATGAATTGAATTTCATAGATCTCTGAATGAACAAAAATTTTATTAGACTTTCCATGCTCTTTTATACTGCTATAATCACTACCGAGTGCTTCAATCTTTTCTTCGATTTCTGACACTGAAGAAAAGCCATCATATATAAATGATTCCGCCAATAGATAAAATTCTGCAATCATAATTATCTCGATAATCTGAATATACTTCCTAAATCTATCTCTTGTTGATCAAAAAAACCAGAAGGCCAATCTTTTATTTTGCCTTTTTCATCGATGGATAACTTTTCCGATCCAAAATCTTCATTAAAATAGTGTATTATCAAATCATCATTGTTGACACCAATTTCAGGACGCAATACACTAACACGCAAACCATTTAAAATATGCTCACTGTGAGATTCAATGAAAACTTGTACTCCACAAGATGCAACTATTGCAAAAAACTCTGCAATTCGTGCTTGCGCTCTTGGGTGTAAATGCGCTTCTGGATTCTCAACAATAAGGATTTCTCCTTCTTTAGCTATTAATCCAGCTACAATTAAAGGTAATACATAGCTGTATCCATAGCCAACGTTGCTAGGCTTATATTTATAAGAATTATTTTTATTATTTATCAACATTGAGAGTACAATACTTTCCGTTTCACGTCCTCTAATGTCAATAGTCGCTCCTTGCAGAATATAACCTAACCATTCTTGTGTTTGCTGTATTACTGACTTTGAGTCGTTACCTCTGTAAAGTTTATCATTTACTAAATCTAAATTATTTTTTGCCAAGACATTAATTACATATTCCCCTTTAGGCCCTACATTGAGAAATTCAGGCAAAATAACCTTTTCAACAAACTTAACAGGCCCCAGCCTATCTGCACTAACATAGTGAACTTTAGATAGTAGAATTTGGAACATAAAAGTAGATAATTCCATTTCCACTCCAGAATTAATAGTATGTTCAAACTTACTAAGTTTTACTTCTTCATCTAACTTATGCTGTAAGTTTTTCAAAAATAAAGAATAATGTGAATAGTCTTCATTTTCAAAAAATACTTTTTTATTTATCAAAACTGCTGATAACTCATCATTTTCATCTTCTCCCAAAATTAAGTTTGCAATCAATCCAAAATGAAACTCAATTCCAACTTCTACGTTCTCGCCACGTACAGTTTCACTATTTTTCACATCGTTAAAACTTCCTAAATCGATATGTGTACCGTTCAATTTTAACTTTATAGCACCTGTAGAACGTATTTCACTAGACTGCGAAAGTAATAATATAGCCTGTAGTAGTGAAGACTTTCCTCGGCCATTGATTCCTGTAAGGAGATTTATTTTTGAAAAATCAAATGTTGTCAACTCGTGGAAACATTTGAAATTTTTAAGATTTATTTTTGTTATCATTGAGTATTCTGATTAAGCATTTCATCTGCAATTCTGAAACGATCCAAAACTTTATTCTTGTTACTTGTAGACTTCGTCACCGCTTCAAAATAGATATTATTTTTTATCAAAAACAAATAATTTCTCTTTATTGTCGCTTTATTTCTGGTCAAGAAATCATCTTCTTTCTTTGACAGATAATTACATACTGATTCAAATATTGCTATATTTATAGTTCCTCTTGTATGAGCTGTAGGAATTCTGAAACTTTTCTCACGCCAGATTTTATATGACCATACCATTACACGCAAAAAATCTTCTTTGATTACCAATAGTTGCTCATCACTCATCAGGTTAATCTTTTTCATCGCATTTTCAACATATGCACTCATATCCCCAATATATTCTTCAGAGTAATCGAACCAACGGAATGCTATATAACGAAGTATAACTTCTCTATCTTTCATCCTAGTCCCTTTAACACCATTATCAATTGCTTGGATAAAAACATTTTGGTTTGCTAAATTTTTTAAAAGTTGAGTAGAATTGCCTATAAAAATACAGTTTCTTACTTCCTGTCTGTTGAGCTGTGTTCCACCTGTATTTATACGATTAAATAAATCATATATTACGACCATAGGTGTGGAAGGTTTCAATACAAATACAGTTAGTTTTTTGTCTTCAAACTTAGATTGAAGCACTTCCGGTAATTTTTCGAAAGAGTACCCATTATATTTAGGAAGTGCTTCAATTCCAGTCAATTCAAACTTATTACTATAATATTCCGTAAGAGCGGTAGATCTTTGCAATCCGTCAATTACAATATAATTTGATTCTTTATTCTCGTTAAGATAAATTGGCGGCAGTGGAAAATTAAGTATTATTGATTCAATAAACTTACTTTTCTGCTCAATATTCCAAACTTGATTTCTTTGAAAATCTGGTTGAATCTTAATTTTTCCTTTTTCTAACTGTCTAAGATATTCGAATATAGAGAAGGGGACTTCACCAATATCTATACTTTCATATGCGGGATCATATGGATATATACCACCATCATTTTTATCCTCTTCTAAAGTATCAAAATCTGTTTCAATTGCTTTATCCTCGCTCATGACTTAAAATTATATTCAAATATATTTATTTTATTTCTAATATCAACCTAACTCCCTCACCACATACGTAACCACGCCCCAAACACTAAACGTATTGTTTTCGGTAACCAGTAGCGGAGGGAACTCCGGGTTTTCGGGCATAAGGTAAAGGCAGTTGTCCTGTAATTTCAGGCGTTTTATGGTGTGCTAGATATACTATAACTCACCCTAAACAACTGAAAACTGCTACTGTAACCTACCTCCTAAACCCAACACCCACAACCACCAATGCCAGTACGCACCACAAAATCAGTTGGTAAGTAACCAGAGGCCAGCCGCCAAGGTCCCAACACTGCAACCCCGTAAAGCTGCCCAGTGCGCCACCTATAAAATAGCTGGTCATGTAGGCGGTGTTAATGCGGCTGTGTGCTGTAGCATCGAGCGTGTATATGGTAGCCACGTTAGTAACCTGGGTGGCCTGTACGCCTACATCGAGCAGTAGCACCGCCACTACAAACGCAGGTACCGAGTGCGGAAACACCGCTATAAGCACCAGGCTCAGCAGTACTGTAACGCCCGAAATGAGTTGGCTCTTGGCAGGGTTTCCCTTATCGGCAAGTTTACCAAATACCGGGGCAAGCAGGGCTCCTGCTATGGCCAGGAACCCAAACAATCCTATAACTTCGGGACCGTAATTAAACGGTGCGCCGCTGAGGTGAAAGGTAAGTGTAGTCCAAAACGAGCAAAACAACCCAAACATAAGCGCGCCGAGTAGTGCGGTACGCCTTAGTAGCGGGAAACGCTTTAGCTGCTCTACAGACGAGCCGAGGAGTTTGGCATAGCTACCCTCAAAACCCGCAGAAACATTGGGTAGGGTAAACTGCACCATACCCATACACGCAATAACCATTACAGCCGAAATCCCGTATACGTAGCGCCAGCCCAGCCACCCGGCTATAAGTCCGCTAAACACCCGCGCCGATAGTATGCCCACCAGTATTCCGGTAAAAATAATACCCACCGTGCGCCCTCGGTTTACGGTATCCATACCGGCAGCCATGGGCAGTATTACCTGTGCGGCTACACTCATAAGCCCGGTAAGCAGGCTAAAAATGCACAGCAGCGCAAAGCTGGTTACAAAGGTGGTTCCGGCAAGTACCAGCACCAGTATGCCCATAAGGGAAAGGATAAGTTTTTTGCGGTCGGTTTTATCGCCCAGCGGCGTAAGGAAAAACAGTCCAAGCCCGTAACCCGCCTGTGCCAGTACCGATATTATACCGGCCCGGCTTTCGGGTATGTTAAAGTTATGGGCTATGTCTTTTAGTATGGGTTGGTTATAGTAAATATTGGCTACGCATACCCCTGCGGCTACGCTCATAACGCCAATCTGGGTTTTAGTAATAGTGTGTTGCATGGTGTAAAGTTCGGGAAAAGGCTCGTCCGAAAATTACAAAAATCAAACCGGGCATTCTAATTTTATGTTAAAATCAGCCCACACCCTATGCCGATGCGCGCTGCTGTACGCTGTTTAACGGGCGTGTGCCGAGTGTGGTTTGCTGCAGTGCCGTAAGCGTCTCGGGTTTCATCTTAAGATATGATGCCAACAGTTGCAGTGGCACTCTGGCGGCAAGCCCCGGTTTCTCGGTGCAAAAGGTGGCATAGCGTTCGGCATCGCTTAGTATGGCGTTATTTTGTATACGCTGCTGTGCCTGTAGCAGGCTGGTTTGTATGAGGGTAAACATAAGGTCGTTAAACAACGGGATGGTTACGCGCAGTTGCTCAAAGGTATCTTCGGGCATCAGTAAAAGTGTGGTGTCTTCCAGTGCGGTAGCAGTGTAGTGCATGGGTGTACCGGTAAGCAGGCTCTGCCTGTCGCCCAGCCAGTGCTGCTCTGGCGCAAACCCCACGGTGTAGTTTTGGCTGTTGTATAATGCCGTGGTGGCTACAAGGCCGCTGCATACAAACGCATTGTAGTTAAAATAACTGTTTTGGGCAAAAATAATTTCACCCTTGTTATAGTGTACAAGCGTGGCGGCGTTAAGCAGGGTTTGTATCTCGGTTAACGTAAAAGGGGCTTTCTCAAGTAAGTAATTTTTAAAAAGTGTTTTCATGGCTAATGGTGTTTTACGCTGTAATAACAGGCAGAAACTGTGCCCAAATTAGCACGAAAATTCTTTCGTAAGGCAATCTTAAGAAAACTTTAGCCGCGTGTTAACAATGCGACTTACTGTGTTTTTAAGTCGTAATATATTGGTTTTTAGCGGTTTAATGTTTTGGTATGGAGTGTGTCTGCTGGTTTTTACTTTAACATATGGGCTTACGCTAAAGGTCTGCAAAAAGTGTGGGATGTAATGCCGACCGCGTGCCGGGTATTTATGTTTTATTGCCCAGCGTGTACACTAAAAAGAAGACAATTCCCCAAACAAGCGTAATTTTTCTGTTCATAGCGATGCGATTTTTTTAACGGAAAACTAAGATAGCATTATTTGTTGCCAAAACATAAACAAATTTTAATTTTAACTTAAAAAAATAGCAGTCGCTAATGATTATTTATTGCTTCTGCCTGAGGTATTAGCTACATATAAACGCCTTTTTAATAATAAATGCAAAACCCTGCAACGTCATAGTGCCTTGCAGGGTTTTGTGTTGATATAACAATGTGCCGTTAGAGCTTTTCGGCGCGTTTTATCATAAAGTCTTTATTGTATTCCCCTATAGATTCCAGTGAGTAGGATTTGAGGTATATCTTTTTTGCCTTTTGGTAATCGCCTGTCATTTCATAGTACAGGCCTTCATAGTATTCGCCTATAATCTTTTTGGGGTAACTCTCCTTTACCATTTTGGCGAGTTCTTTCAATTCCTCATAGGCGTTGTTTTTCATTATGGCAGCTTCAATGGCTTTAATGTCGGTAAGCCTTATAGGCATGTTTATACCCAGTTCCTGCTGTATAATAGCGTATTTATTAGCCAGGTAAGCCGTGTAGCCGCTAGGCAGGGTAGCTATTTTTTCCTGATATTCTACCGGCGATATAGGCCTGTAGGCAGCAAAAATGTCGTACAGCGCACCCGGTACCCCATAAGGCACAAGAGAATAATGGCTACCGTTTTTATACTCCTCGTAGTGGTATTTCAGCTTAGGGTTCTGTACCGCTTTTAACGATTCGTCCAGTGCTTTAATGTCTTTTTTAAGCCTTGGTATGTCGCCATCGGCACTGCACAGGTAATAAAACAGGTTGTTTTTTCCTGCCGCTAAGGCGGTGGCAAGCTTTTCGTCCATGCCCGGTGCCAGCTCCGGGCTAAAGTTTATATAACCGCGAAACGGAGGGTTGTCTTCGTACAGGAAAAAGTTGGCCGTACGTGCAGTAAGGTCGTGACCGGCAATAATACGAAATGGCAGCAAGCGGTAGTTTTTTTCCAGATACGGAATAAGCTCTCCGCCTATAAACTGAAAAAACTGGTTGCCACTGGGTGCGGGCATGCCTGTGGTTTCGTCTATGGCGGTGTCTTGCTGGCGCTGGTCTGCGTCTACGTTATCCAGGGCTACTACTATAACCTCGGGCAGTTCATCCCAATAATACGCATAGGAAAGTACCCCGGTAAAGGGTTCCAGCAGGTATTCGCCATCCAGCAAAAGCAGTAGCGGATATTTTTTCTTTTTATCAGTAGCGTAGTATGGGGGCAGGGATACCCGTATAGTACGCTGGGCATTTAGCTTGGTGCTAAATACCTCTTCTTGTTTTACTTGCTGCTGCGCTGCAGACGGGGAAAGTACCGCAAGCGTAAGCAACAACGACCATAACCATTTCATTGCTCTACAGTTTTTAGGGGAAAAAGCAGGGCAATATAATCATTATTTTCTTTTATAAAACAGGGAAAGCCCTAAAAATGAGAAAGTTCCTAAAAATATAACAAGAAAAACCTGAGCACTCCATACAATCCAGCCGAAAGCGGTGCCTGCAGTAAAGGGTACATTGTACGCAGCCAATACATTAGCAATGGCTACCGGAAAGAAGCCTACACCGCCATTTGTAAAGGTTATGGCAAGGCTACCCACCACAAAAGCTACCAGTACGGTGCCAAAACTAAGTCCGGATGTTTCGGGCAGGGCAAAGATAGAAATGTAAAATACCAGCACGTACGTAAACCAAATGTACAGCGACAGCAGTAGAAAAGGCCACTTGTTTGGCATTTTAAAAACGCTTAGCGCACCTTCGGTTATACCTGATACCTTTTGTTTTATTTTAGCAATCCACGTGGCTTTGCTGTATATATAATATAATAGTGCCGATACAAACAGTACCACTGCGGCTATGCCGTATACCATAAGTTTTTGGTACGGTACGTTTTGTACTATGTAGTCTTTAAGCTCATCCAGCTTAAGGGCTATGGTAGCGCCAAGGCATACAATAAGCAATATGAGGTCTACCACGCGCTCGCTGATTATGGTACCCAGTGCCTTGTCAAAAGGCACATTGCTGTAGCGGCTTATAACAAGTCCGCGGCTTACCTCGCCACTGCGTGGTATAAGCATATTCATAAGGTAGGTAACGCATACGGCGGTAAAGCGCACATAAAAAGGGGCGGTGTAGCCCATGTGCTGCAGGGTATACTTCCAGCGGTAGGCACGTGCCCAAAACCCGGTAAACATGGCAAAAAGCGTGGCGTAAATCCACCAGTAATTGGCAGTTTTAAAGCTGTTTATAAGCTCTGCCTGCTGCTGTGTTGTAAACTTGTTAAGGGTGTATATAATTAAAAAAACTCCCACGGCCAGCGGGAGTATTATACTTAATATTTTAGTTATTTTCTGCTTCATGCGCTACGTGAGCGAATTGTCTTTTTCGTTAGGGAAAACAATAGTGGGTTTAAATTGTTTTGCTTCCTCAAAATCAAGGATACCGTAAGAAATGATAATAATAATGTCGCCGCGCTGCACCTTTCGTGCTGCCGGGCCGTTAAGGGTAATGTCGCCGCTGTTGCGGTTTCCTTTAATAGCATAGGTTTCAAGGCGCTCACCGTTGTTGATGTTCACTATCGAAACTTTTTCACCTTCTATAATATTGGCGGCTTCCATAAGAGCCTCGTCTATGGTAATGCTTCCAATGTAATTAAGATCGGCGCCCGTCACCACTACACGGTGGATCTTGGACTTTACAACTTGAATTTGCATGGGGCAAAGGTAATCAATTTAATGAAATATTGTCTATTAACCTAACGTTACCTAAAAATACTGCAATAAAAGCCCTGTATTTTCTGTTTTCTTTTAAGGTAGCGGGTATAAGGGTGTCTTCGTCGGCTATCTCAAAGTATTCTGGTACAAACTCCGGATGCGCTTTAAACTCCTGCGCCACATAACTTTTTACACTGTCTATACTTTCCTGTGCAAAGCGTGTACGCGCCTCTTGCAGCACCTGGTATATAAAGGCGGCACCGTGGCGTTCTTCTGCCGAAAGGCGCTCATTGCGCGAGCTCATGGCAAGGCCGCTTTCTTCCCGGCTTATGGGGCACCCTATAATTTGTATGGGCATATTTTCTTTTTCTACCAGCTTTTTTACAATTTGCAGTTGCTGAAAATCTTTTTCGCCAAAGTAGGCACGTGTAGGCTGTACTATTTCAAACAGCTTTTTTACCACGGTGCCCACGCCATCAAAGTGGCCGGGGCGGTGTGCGCCTTCCATTTGGTTTTCCAGCCCGTCAAAGTTATAGTGCTGGCTTATGGTGTGGCCCTCATACATATCGTCTACGGTAGGGGCAAAGATGATGATATCCCGATTTAGACCCTGTATTTTTTCGGCATCGGCCTCCAGGGTTCGCGGATATTTTTCCAGGTCTTCGGGGTTGTTAAACTGGGTGGGGTTTACAAAAATGCTCACTACGGTAATGCCGTTTTGGGCTACCGATTGTTGCATAAGGCTAAGGTGCCCGCTGTGCAGGGCACCCATGGTAGGCACAAAGCCTATGGTGGTACCGGCCTGTATGTGGTGCTGTAAGTGCGCCTTCAGGTCGGCTTTTTTGCTGAAAATGAGCATTTGTACGCTGTTAAAGTGGGTGCAAAATTAATATATAGTTATAAACTGCGCAAAAATGTTTAATTTTGCATGGTTTTTTGTACCCAAAACTAATTGAATACTGAGATGGAGGATAAGAGGATATTGTACGTATCATCTGAAGTAGTGCCGTATTTGGCTGAAAATGAGGTTTCGCTAATGTCTTTTGACGTTCCGAAAATGATTAACGACCGTGGCGGACAGATACGCATTTTTATGCCGCGCTATGGTAATATTAACGAGCGCAGGCACCAGCTTCATGAGGTTATCCGCCTTAGCGGTATGAACCTTGTGGTAAATGATATGGATATGCCCCTTATTATTAAGGTAGCAAGCATACCAAAAGAGCGCATACAGGTGTACTTTATAGACAACGACGAGTACTTTAAACGCAAAAGCACCTTTACAGACGAAGATGGGTCGTTGTACCCGGATAACGACGAGCGCGCTATTTTCTTTGCAAAAGGCGTGGTAGAAACGGTGAAGAAGCTTAACTGGGTACCCGACATTATTCACGTACACGGATGGCTGGCCAGCCTGCTGCCGGTGTACATGAAGCATTATTATAAAGACGAAGCACTGTTTGCTGATACTAAAATTGTAACTTCGGTATACGCCCCGGGCTACGAAGGTAACCTTAATGAGGATATGCTGGGCAAAGTACTGTTTGACCAGGTACCTGAGGCCTCTGTGGCAGCACTGGCACAAAGCACTTACGAAAACCTTATGAAAGTGGCGGTAGACCATTCTGACGCCAGCATTATAGCGTCGCCTGCCGTTTCAGACAGCCTTAAGGCGTATGTAGAGGCATCGGGTAAACCGTTCCTTCCGTATGTGGAAAAAGAAAATTATGCTGCGGCGTATACTAATTTCTATAAAAACGAGGTTTTATAGCAAAACCGTAACAAAAATTCTATGAGAAATTTTTCTTTTCTGAAAAATGTATTCTTTGCCGTAGCTGCCGTGGCACTGGTGGTTTCCTGTGATGACAAGTATGACCTGCTGGGAAGCGATGTGGTAGATGGCGACCTTCATAACAGTATAGTAGTAACCGATGCCGGTGTTACCGCATACGATACGCCTATAGGCGAAATACAAACAAACAACAGTACCAGCAACCTGCTGGGTTCTTATAACTCGGTTTTCGGGCGGGTTACAGCAAGTTATGTTACCCAGGTGCAGCTTGCCAGCCCTAACCCATCGTTTACAAACAATATTACCATAGACTCGGTTTGGGTATATGTGCCGTTTGCCACCACACAAACAGGTAGCGAAACAAACAGTACTACAAACGAGACGGATAACCTGTATACAATAAACGGTTATTACGGTAAACTAACTGATAAGTTCAGGCTAAGGATTACAGAGAACAACTACTTTATACGTGGTGGCGATGCTGCCACAGGTGGTGTAGACCCTCAGTATTATTATTCAGATGATACACCAGCGTTTGCAGCACAGCAGGGGCAGTCGTTACTGGCTCGTGGTAATGATACCATTGTAAGCTTTAGCGATAAAGAAATTAAAAGGCGTGCTAAATACAGGGCTACAGACGCCGCTGTAACCGATTCTACAGCTGTTATTGCCGAAAGGCTGGCACCGGGCCTGTTCTTTTACCTGAACAAGAACTTCTTTAAAAATAAAGTGTTAGATCCTTCCAAGTCGTCTCAGCTAAGTACAAATGCGGCTTTTGCCGAGTACTTTAGGGGGGTATCGTTTTGGGCTGAGGCGTACAACGGTGGCAGCACCATGCTATTGCCAAACTTTACTAATGGTTACATAAAAGTGGTGTACAACCAGGATGTGTACAATAACGGTAAACCGGTATACGAAGTCGATGCTAACGGTAATGCTACCACTACCATAAAGCGCACACACCTTACCATGACCATTAACCTGAAAGGTAACCACGTTAACCTTTTTGAAACCCAGAACACAGCCGATTATCTGGCGGGGGTAACATCAAGCGATGCTACAAACGGCGACAGCAGTTTATACCTGCGCGGTATGGCAGGCAGTATGGCGCTCTTAGACATATTTCCGGATGCGCAGCGCACGGCTCTTGTAAATCAAAAAGCACTTATAAACGACGCACGCCTGCGGTTTTATGTAGACCAGTCTGTGCCGTATGATAGTATTCCGCACCGTATTTATCTTTACGATGTTACAAATAAGCGTCCGCTATTTGATTACAGTACAGATGGTACCACAGCGGCAAGTACTAAAAACAATAAGTACATTTATGGCGGTATTTATGACGCGGTAAACAAGTGCTACGTTATACGCCTTACAAACCACATAAGCAATTTAGTAAAGTATGCCGACAGTACTAACGTAAAACTGGGGCTTGTACTTACAGATGATATTACGGTAAGTACTAACAGGTTGCTTAAAACGCCTTTTACCGCAGGCGCTACCACGGTAAAAACAACTCCTACAAGTAACACTGTTACGCCACTGGGGGTAAAACTATACGGACCCAATATTCCGGCCAGCGATGAAGAAAACTATGATAAACGCCTGAGGCTGGAAATATTTTACACTAAACCTGACGAGAATTAAACTATGTGCGGAATTGTAGGATACATAGGCCACAGGGAGGCCTATCCGGTAATTATAAAAGGACTTAAAAGGCTGGAGTACCGCGGGTACGACAGTGCCGGTGTGGTGTTGTACAACAACAACGAGCTGCACCTTTGTAAAACAAAAGGAAAAGTAAGCGACCTTGAGGCCAAAGCCGATAGCGAACTTGATAAATCGGCTAACATAGGCATAGGCCACACCCGCTGGGCTACCCACGGTGTGCCGAACGATGTAAACAGCCACCCGCACTTAAGTAACTCGGGTAACCTGGTTATAGTGCACAACGGTATTATAGAAAACTATGAGCCTATTAAAAAAGAGCTTATAAAGCGTGGCTACACCTTTAAAAGCGACACTGATACTGAAGTACTTGTAAACCTAATTGAGGAAGTACAAAAGCAGGAAGGTATAAAGCTGGGCAAAGCCGTGCAGATAGCCCTTAACCAGGTGGTAGGTGCTTACGCCATAGCGGTGTTTGATAAAAACAACCCGGATGAGCTTATAGCCGCCCGTTTAGGAAGCCCGCTTGCCATAGGAGTGGGCGAAGGCGAACTGTTTATAGCCTCAGATGCTTCTCCGTTTATAGAATACACGCCAAACGCCGTGTACCTTGAGGACGGTGAGCTGGCTATTGTAAGCCTTAGCAAGGATCTTATAGTACGCAAAATTAAAGACGACTCACTGGTTAACCCGTACATACACGAGCTGCAAATGAGCCTTGAGCAAATAGAAAAAGGTGGTTTTGACCACTTTATGCTAAAGGAAATTTATGAGCAGCCAAACGCTATTAAAGATACCTTCCGCGGCAGGATTCGAGTAGAAGAGGGTATTGTAAAAATCAGCGGGGTGGAAGATAACCTGCATAAGTTTATAAACGCTAACCGTATCCTTATCATAGCCTGTGGCACGTCTTGGCATGCAGGCCTTGTGGCAGAATATATTTTTGAAGAATTTGCCCGTATACCGGTAGAGGTAGAGTACGCCAGCGAATTCCGTTACCGTAACCCAGTTATCCGCCCTGACGATGTGGTTATAGCCATATCTCAAAGTGGTGAAACTGCCGATACGCTTGCAGCGATTAAGTTGGCTAAAGAGCATGGAGCGTTTGTATTTGGCGTATGTAACGTGGTAGGCTCGTCTATTTCGCGTGAAACACATAGTGGAGCCTATACCCACGCCGGCCCTGAAATTGGGGTGGCGTCTACTAAGGCGTTTACTACTCAAATCACGGTGCTTACCCTTATGGCGCTGCGCATAGCACGTGCTAAGGGCACCATGGCACGTGCGGATTATTTCCGTTACCTGCAGGAGCTTGAGCGCATACCGCAACTGGTAGAGCAAACCCTGCAAACAAACCTTGAAATACAAACCATTTCGTCTATTTATAAAGATGCGCCAAACTGCCTTTACCTGGGTAGGGGTTATAACTTCCCGGTAGCGCTGGAGGGTGCTCTTAAACTAAAAGAGATAAGCTACATACACGCAGAGGGTTACCCTGCTGCCGAAATGAAGCACGGCCCTATAGCACTTATAGACGATAAAATGCCTGTAGTAATCATTGCCCCTAAACAGGAGCACTATGATAAAATTGTGAGCAACATACAGGAAATAAAAGCCCGTAGCGGTAAAATTATAGCCATTGTTACTAAAGGAGATACGCAGGTAAAAAGCCTTGCCGATCACGTTATAGAAATCCCGGAAACCAGCGATGCACTGAGTCCGCTTGTGGCTACCATTCCGCTACAGCTGCTTAGCTACCACATTGCGGTAATGCGTGGGTGTAACGTAGACCAGCCGCGTAACCTGGCTAAATCAGTTACGGTAGAGTAATTTATTGAATTATTTTTATTTGATATACAAGCCATCGGGAAACCGGTGGCTTTTTTGTATTTTAGCATAAACCAAGCTTAACCATGTTACTTCAAAACCATTATCGAAATCTGGCTATTACTTTTTTCATTTGCCTGATGTGGTGTGTATATGTCTTTTTTGATTATTTTACAGATCATTCATTTTTAAAAGGTCTTACTCTATTGTATGATTATCTGGTAGGAGCATTACCAGTGCTGGTTATAAGTATGGTTATTGCGGTGTTGCGGTTTACAAAATATCGTAACATTATTATAAACAGCTTTTGGTATACTTTCGGTGCTTATTCTAACTTGTTTTTAGTTTTAGTTTATTCGCTTTATATAATTGTCACACATTCTGTTCGCGAGTTTTTAGGGGCGTTTGAATTAGGCACCATTTTGTATATATCCCATTTATTATTTGGATTGGGATTATTTTTTGATTTGTACAGAAACCACGTTAGTAAATCGGCATAATGCTTTGTCCTACGTATATCCAGTAGTTTATATTGCGTAGGCAAAACGAGCATTTCTTATCAGGATTTGGCATGAGCCCTTTTGTAAAGTACGTCTTCCGCCACAGGTATAACAACAGCTTTCGATACATCGCAGTCGTTATTTTTAATACTGATTAAACAACGATTGGTAGTGGGTTTAGCCATTTTTTTAGAAATATAATTTTTTACCGAACTGTAGCTTTCACTAATCAGGTAATGCTCTTTTATCTTTTTTTCAGGATATACAAAATCGAGCGCAACACGATTATCCTGTCCAAGATACGTTACCGTATAGCTGTTTACATTTTCTTTCTCAAAGGTTTCTGCTTTGCTAATATCATTTACACCACCGTACAGTATTAAGAAACGCACCTTATCGGTGTTATAAACAGTATCTTTAACGTAACTGGAAAATATTCTCCTAAAAGTAGCGCCGTCAACCTCCGCGCTTCCGTAATTTGGGTACCCATTACTGCTGTCCCTAACAAAATCAAGCTGAAACTCTTCATTGTTATCCAGCTGTATCTTCGTAGTTTTATTAGGCATAATGCCTTTTGCTATAGCTTCTTTGTAAGGCATGCATACTCGTGGTTTTTTGGTGCAGGATATAAACAAAAACGCCATTGCAACCAGCGGCAAAATTGATTTTTTCATTGTAAGGATAGGTTTATGGTTTGTTTTAAAAGTAAATATAAACAAAAAACCCTGCCGTTAAGCAGGGTTTTGTTGCAGTAGCCTCGACAAGAATCGAACTTGTATCAAAAGTTTAGGAAACTCCCATTCTATCCATTGAACTACGAGGCCATCCATTATTTTCAGGGTGCAAATATATGAAATAAACTATTTTCAAAAAAATAATAGTTTAAAAAAATAATGCCCCGTTATTATCGTCTGTTTTTAAGCGCTGTTTCTACTAAGTCGGCCAGTGCATCGGGTCCGGTTACATTAGTATCTACCGCTATGCTGCCATTGCCGTACGGTCCATAACGGAAACTCTGCGTAACCCCAAATAGCCCCAGGGTAGGGGTTTTACTGGCACTTGCCAGGTGCATCATACCACTGTCGGCGGCTATAAACACCTCTGTAGCGGCCATAAAAGCAGTAATCTCGCGTATGTCGTTACTGTAAAATGATGGCGCTGCAAAGCCTATCTGGCTCACGTTTTCGGCAGGTAGCACCTCTACAATGTTGTACTCCGGAAAACGCTTCTTAAGCGTTTCATACACCGGGTTCCACCACTCAGGGCCGTAACATTTATTACCTGTGGCAAAGGTAAATATGCCTATGGTTTTTTTATCGTTACCGGTAAGCTTTTCTAATTCAGCCTTGCCGTGTTGTAGTTCGTCTGCGCTAAGCTTTATATCCAGTACGGGCACATCGCCGGTTTGCATGGTAAAACCAAGTTTACCCAGTTCTTCGCGCAGGGTATAAATGGTGTTTTTTGCCAGGTGCCTGTAATCCTCATAACGCTCTGTAACAGCCGGCGTGGGGATATTAAAAATCTTATACCGCGCCTTACTCTTATTAACCGATACCGCCCCGCTCGACGACCCGTGTATAACATTTATGGCAAGGTCATACGGGGTGGTTTTTACCGTTTTCCAGGCGGCAAAATACGCGCGTGGCTCGTTTAGCGGACGCTTGGGTACTTTAATAATGTTACCTATGCTGTTATAGTTTTTAAACAAAACATGGCTAAGGCCACCGCGCACAAACAAATCTATCTTGCACCCCGGAAACGTAGCCTCCAGCTCCTGCACCAGCGGCGTAAGCAGCAGCTGGTTACCCAGGCGGTGGTTAGGGCGGCTTATAAGTATGCGCTTAATGCCGGCATTACCATCCGGGCCCGCGGGTGGGTTTGTAAAATCATGTCCTACATCTTTAGTAAGGCGTTTGGTAAGTTTTCGCCTGTACTCGTTTATGCGGTCTTTAAAAGTTATTTTGCTCATTGGGTATGTTGCATCAAAAACAAGTGTGCAAATATAGCCCGTAAAACGCAAAGTTTTTCAAAAATAGTGCTAATCAGCGTTACAGCAGCCTCAGGCTACCCATGCCGCCATCGGTATTAAGCACCTGGCCAGTAATCCATGCGCTGTTATCTTGCAATAAAAAGGCTATGGGCTGGGCCACTTCTTCGGGCGTACCCACTTTTTTTAACGGATTGCGTAGCTGTGCCGCGGTTTTCTTTTCGGGTGAGCCCAATAGTTTTGCGGCAAGCGGGGTTTCGGTAAGCGATGGAGCCACGCAGTTTACCCGCACATGCGGGGCCAGCTCTGCCGCCAGCGAACGCGTAAGCCCCTCCAGTGCTCCCTTAGCCATAGCCACACTGGCATGAAACGGCATACCCGTACCCACCGCCACCGTGCTTATAAACACTACCGAAGCATTACCCGCAGCCTTAAGGTTAGGCAGGTAAGCCTGCACAAATCCGGCAGCACCAAGGGCACTCACGGTAAAATCAGTAGTAAAATCGGCCGTGCTAAGGCGGTTAAACGGTTTCAGGTTTATACTCCCCGGGAAGTAAGCCAAACCATGTATGGCGCCTTCTATGGCGGGGTAGCTGCCCGGATTATAATCAGTAACGGTATACGCTTCGGTATAGCCGCTAAGGGTATCTTTGGTAGTAAGGCCTATAACGCGGTGTCCCTGTGCGGTGAGTAGCGCCGCCGCTGCCTGCGCTATGTATGATGATGCTCCTGCAAATACGTATGTTTTTTGTTCCATTACGGGTTATCGTTTCGATATTTTATTGTTAGTAATAGCGCGCTGGCGTGTACATTTAAACCGGGAGATCTCGGGGTTACGCCTTTTGGCATGCTTGGTTTTGCAGCTGGTTACCCTATCGCGCCACAGGCGGTAGCTGCTAAACTTCATTTCGCGTTTCATAAGCTCTTTAACGCGGTCTTCAGTAAGGCCAAACTGAGCGTATATGGCATCAAAAGGGGTACGGTCTTCCCATGCCATTTCTATTATACGGTCTAGTTGTACATCGGTAAACTGTGGTTCTATACTTCGTGCAGCCATAAGTTTCGGTATGTTTTTTTAGGATCGTAGTCGGCAGCCTGTTTTTGCGGGTTAAAGCGTCGGTCTTCGCGCGGGTCGTTACCCACGCCGGCCACGTAAGCCCAGTTACCCCAGTTGCTTGCCGGGTCATAGTCTATAAGTTGTTCTTCAAAGTAAGCCGCGCCATACCGCCAGTCTACACCCAGGTCATGGCACAGGTAGCTGGCCACATTTTGGCGGCCGCGGTTGCTCATAAAGCCGGTAAGCTTTAGTTCGCGCATGTTGGCATCTATAAAATCCTGGCCGGTATTACCGTCTATCCAGGCCTGTAAGGCATCGGGGTTATGCGGCGGGTACTTAGGAGCCGCATCCCTAAAACCACCTTTAAGAAACAGTTTGTTGCCATGCTTTTTCATCATGAATCTAAAATAATCGCGCCATAGCAACTCAAAAATAAGCCAGTACGTACTCTTGTTTTCTCCATACTGCTGCTCGTAGCGTTTTACTTCATGGTAAATTTCCCTTGGCGAAAGGCATCCCATAGCCAGCCATGGCGAAAATTTAGACGAATAGTTTTCGCCCACCAGCCCGTTGCGGGTTTCTTTGTACGTGGCTATGGCGTGGGTTTTAAACAGGTATTCGTCCATGCGGCGCAGGGCTTCGTCTTCACCGCCTGTAAACTGTATGGCGGCGCGGGTATCCGGGTGTGCTTCCTGTAGGCCAAATTGCTCATGGCCGGGCAACTGTAGTGGGGGCAAAGCAGGCGAGGTTATCTTTTCGGGCATATCAAACACCGGGCGTATTACCGCGTCTTTCTCGGTCTTTTTACGGAAGTTGGTAAAAATATCGGGTATGTTTTTTACGGTAAACGGCAGGTCTTCGGCGTGGTATAGGGTGCTGGTGCTGTAACGCATCATTTCGCAGCCGGTTTTCCACAGGGCTTCTGTTACGCGTTCGTCTGTACGGCGTTCTTCAAAGGTTACCTCTTTTTTGGCAAACAGCTTCCTGGCGTTGTACTCCCGTGCCAGTTTTGGCAGTTCTTCCTCGGGTTTTCCCGTTACTATTACCAAGCCGCTGCCCAGTTTCCTCAGGGCGGTATCGAGCGCGGTAAGCGATTGCAGTAAAAACGAAAAGCGGTAAGCTCCCGTTTTTTTAAACCCAAAGCGTGTGGTGGTGTAGTGTTCCGGGTCAAAACAGTACACGGGTACTACTGCCTGGCTTTGTTGTATGGCCCTAACCAGTACTTCATTGTCATGGAGCCTTAAATCGGTTTTAAACCAAACTATTGCGGCGGTCATGGTCCTTAATTTTTTAGGGTTTATGTTTCTTTTTTGTAAAGGTAATTCATAAAATTGTTGAACAAAGGTTAAATGTTTTGTGTGCAGGGGGATTGGCTACATATGATTTTTATTTGAAATAATTTATAGCGGAAAGACTATTTTTTATAAGGTTTAAATCTAATTATTTAATATGTAACTAATTGATTTACAATTGCGGATTTTCCGCAGTTAACATTTCTTTAACAGATTTTGATACGGCGCCATCCGGCTTTTTTTCTAACATTTGCAATAGCCAATCAGGTCAGTCAAAACCAATTTATGAAAATCCCATTTTTATCATGTGCATCCCCCGCATGATATAATTCCCCCCAAGGTTTTGAATACCGTACATTAAAGATAAATACTTGGTTGGTTTAAAATGTGTAAGGGCAGTACCTGTAAAAGGGCTGCCCTTATGCTATTTTTAAAAGCCTTAAACAAGTGCTAAACTGCTATTATTTTTACCGCTGTTACTACCCAAAGCCTACCTTTACATTATTAGAATATAATCCCCAACAGATTATGAAAACGCTTAGGCTGCTGCTGGGCGACCAGCTCAACATAAAACACCCGTGGTTTACCGCGGTAGATAAAGCCGTTACCTACTGCCTGTTTGAAATGAAGCAGGAAACCGGTTACACCACCCACCACATTACCAAAGTTGCGGCGTTTTTTGCTGCCATGCGCCAGTTTGCCGAAACCCTTAAGTCCGACGGACATACCGTGATATATTACGAACTAAATGATGCGCACAATACCGGCAGCCTTACCAAAAACCTTTCGGCACTGATTAAGGATAAGGACTTTAAACGTTTTGAATACCAGCTGCCTGATGAATACCGACTGGATGAGGAACTAAAAGGCTTTTGCCAAAAGCTGGCTATTCCGTTTGAGGCGGCAGATACCGCGCACTTCTATACCACACGCCATGAACTTCGCGATTTTTTTGAGGGGAAGAAGCAGCTCCTTATGGAGAATTTTTACCGCAATATGCGCAAAAAACATGGCATACTGATGCAAACCGCCACCGTGCCCGAAGGCACACAGTGGAACTACGACCATGATAACCGTAATGCCTGGAACGACAAACACCCTGTGCCAAAGGTACCGGATTTTAAACACGATGTTTCTGCGATACTTACCCTGCTTAAGGAGGAGAAGATAAAAACAATGGGGCGTGCGCCAAAAAACGGCCTGCTTAACCAGCCCCTTACCCGTGCGGAAGCCCTGCAACGGCTAAAGTTTTTCTGCGAACATCAGCTGGAGTATTTTGGTACCTACCAGGATGCCATGCACACACAGCAGGTAATGCTGTTTCATTCTGATCTTTCTTTTGCGCTGAATGTAAAGCTGATTTCGCCTAAAGATGTAGTTACCACTGTGGTTAATTATTACCACAAGCACAAAGGCACTGTAGATATAGCGCAGGTAGAGGGCTTTATACGGCAGGTAATAGGTTGGCGCGAGTACGTGCGCGGTATTTACTGGCTGCGCATGCCGGAGTTTGCTACCGAAAACTTTTTTGGAAACAAAAACCCGCTGCCTGATTTTTACTGGACCGGTACAACCAAAATGAACTGCCTTAAGCACTGCGTAAACAATTCGCTGGATAACGCCTATGCCCACCACATACAGCGCCTTATGGTACTGGGCAACTTTGCGCTGCTAACACAGGTAAACCCCGCCGAGGTAGACCAGTGGTACCTGGGTGTATACATAGATGCGGTAGAGTGGGTGCAGCTGCCCAATACGCGCGGCATGAGCCAGTTTGCCGATGGTGGGGTGCTGGCTACCAAGCCCTATATATCCAGCGGTAATTACATAAACAAAATGAGCAACTACTGTAAGGAATGCGCCTATAATGTAAAGACCAGAACCGATAAAGATTCGTGCCCGTTTAACAGCCTGTACTGGAATTTTTTGCACCAAAAGCAGGATCAGCTGGGGCGAAATGCGCGCATGGCGTTTATGTACAAGCAACTAGAAAAAATACCCCAGCAGGAAATGGAAAAAATACTGCAACGCGCCCACAGTATTATAAAAAACCCTGATGCGTATTAGTATTGGCAGGGATTGTTGTATTTTTACCAAAGCCAATTTGTTTAAATGAAAAACCAACCATTTTTTAGGGCATATCCATTAAATAATTGGAACATTGTTACCATCGTAGGTTATACTCTGTTTTCCGTAGGGTTATTGTTTTACTATTTGTTTGCAAACCAACCAAAAGTTGGCATTCTTCCGGTTTATCTTATGTTTACCCAACTCGGATTGTATTTTTTCCAGTACCGCGCCATTCGTAATGTGTATGTTTACACTTTTTGGTTTATGGTTGGTATAGCGCATCTTGTCACGGCATATTACATTGCCCATGATCCCGAATTATACTTCCTATGCGGCTTACCGACAAATACCATCGTAATGGTTTTACTGTTGCAAATATTACGGTTTGCAAGTCTTAAACTGCAAGGGAAAGAATTCGTTGCTGCGGATAAACGTAGTTTTGATATGTTTAAAGAGAGAAAAATAACGTGGACAGATCGCCTTTTGTTTTTTGTTTACTTTGTGTGCTGGATATTCGGTTTTAAATTCTTTTCTGTTTATTCCGCAAAGTATCTCCTTAATCCTATATGGCTTCATTAAAAATCCAACCTTTCTTTAAGGCATACCCGCTAACCATTTGGAACAAGCTAACCATAATAAGCTACATTTTATTGTCTGTGTGGTTGTGGTTTTATTATCATTTTACAGAATACCCTTCGCCTAATCGCCTTTTAGGTTATTTAATAGGGACTCAATTTCTGCTGATTTTTTTTCAATACCGCGCAATCCGAAACCTGTACATGTACCTGTTTTGGCTTGTGGTAGGAGTAGGTCATGCAATAGCTGCTTACGTTATAAAAGATGTTACGTTGTTCCAGTTTCCTGCGGGGCATATTAGTGTAACAATGGCAAACACTTTAGTTCTTGTGCTGCTATTACAATTCCTCAGGTATATTAGCCTAAAATTACAAAGGCGTGAATTTATAACTCCCAGAGATATTTACAATGAAAGAAAAGTAAGGTGGGTAGACTATGTTTGTACAGCTGTGTATATAGTTGGTTTATTTTTAGGGATTTTTTAATCTTACCAAAACCAATTTACTTCAGTAAAAAACCAAATAGCAAAGATTTGATCAATGCCTATATAATAAATTTAGCTTATCTATGGATACTTAACTCGCATTAAATTAGTAAAACTTAAATAATTAAAAATAGGATTTTACCTATTAATGAAAATGATTGTTTTTGTTAAATTCACAAAATAATTAAAAATCAATCAATTATGAGAAAACTTTTATTAACTCTATTCATGCTGTTTAACATTATCGAAGTATTTTCACAGACACCCATTACAGAAGCTAACATAAAGTATAACACTCAGCAGTATATACTATTTGGAAAACCTAAAATTTTTAAAGTTGATAAAGGCGGAAATAGAATTGGGGATCATCCTATGGTATTTGCTGACTTAAATATGACATTCATAATCATGAATACTTTTAAGCATACAGGAGATACTATTTATTGTCAAATAAAAATTGATAAGTATCCTAAAAAAAATCTTGCAAAAAGAATGCTATATAATTTCTATTCAACAGACTTGAATAAACTCAATTCTAATGAAGTACTCAAATCAACCAAAGATACATTAGAAAAATACAGTAAAGAAAAAGAAGATGTTTATTACATAATTAAATTAGATGACATATTAAAATATGGTTACATATATAATCCATTTACGCATTGGGAGTTCAACTTCGGTACAATAACATATTTAACACGTATTCGCCCTGCAATAGATGGACAAAAATCCAGATGGTCTAATGATTTAAGTCTTGGAATAGCAGCCGGGACAAAATATAATTTTTCAAATAACTTTTCTATTAGTCTTCTTGGAGGGTTAAGCATTTCAAAAGTATCTTTAGATGAACTATCTACCAAAGGAGTAGCAACTCAGGTTGTAGAAAAACCAGCACTTACACCAAATATTAACCTAATAGGTTCTTATAAGTTCTTTTCATTAGGAATAGGACTTGGTTGGGATATCGTGAATAACGATACTGTTGAGTCAAAAGCTTGGATTTATAATGGTAAACCTTTTATGGGACTTTGTTTTGGCATAAATATTTTCCAGCCACATGAGGAAGATTCCAAACAAGTTTCAGCACAAGATAATTAACCAAAAAACCCCGCAACTAAAAAGCCGCAGGGTTACCTATATAATTAAAAACAAGCAATTACTTTACTAAATGCAAATCAGCCAAAAGCGTATTGATAAACGCTATTTCATCTTTGGCTAATTTTATGTTTAGTGCTTTGGCATTCGCCACACTCTGCTGGGCATTACGGGCACCGGCAAGGGCTATGGTTATGCCCGGCTGTTCTACCGTCCAGCGCAGTACAAGTTGGGCAAGGGTAGCGCCTTTGTCTTCTGCCATAGGGCGTAGCTTATCCAATACTTCATTTACACGCTTCAGGTTCTCGTCTTTATAAAAGTATACGCTGGCACGGTGGTCGCCTTCGGCAAACTGGTGCCCCGGTTGCATTTTCCCTGTTAGTAAACCACGCTCCAGCGGACTGTACGCCAATATACTCTTGCCATGATCCAGCACATACGGCACCAACTCCTGTTCTATATCGCGCTTTACCATACTGTACGGCACCTGGTCGCTTACTATGTTTACGTATTTGCTGGCTTCGGCTACCTGCTCTGCGGTGTAGTTACATACCCCGGCGTAGCGCACCTTACCTTGCTGAATCAGTTCGGCTACGGTTTCAAAAGTTTCCTGAATAGGGGTAGTAACATCCGGCCAATGAATTTGGTACAGGTCTATGTAATCCGTTTTCAGGCGGCGCAGGCTGTCTTCACATTCTTTAATAATGCTTTCGCGGCCGGCATATTTATAAATGTCTATGTCCTGCCCCTGATTGTTTTTGCTTTTCATGGCAAGTGTACCCTGAGCCAAATCCCAGCGCATACCGAACTTGGTTACCAGCTGCACCTTATGGCGCCCCAGTGGCGCTATGGCTTCGGCTACAATGTCTTCGCTGTCGCCCTGCCCGTAAATAGGTGCAGTATCTATACTGGTTACCCCTTCGTCAAATGATTTTTGTATGGCTTCAATAGCCTCGTTGCGTTCGGTTCCGCCCCACATCCATCCTCCGGCAGCCCATGCCCCAAAGGTAATTACTGAAAGCTCTAAATCGGTATTTCCTATTTTTCTGTATTCCATGGTTTTAGTTGTATATTTGACTATTCATTATCGGTATCAATTATTATTAGAGCTTTTGGATTGTAAAAATCATTCTCCTTTATAGTTCTCTGTCTAAAGCTCGCCACTAAACTTTCTATGTTTTGATTCAAAACAGGTATTAAATCATCTGAACCGCCGAATCTATTTTCAAGATCAGGAGGAAAGAAAAAGAAAAAAAAATTCAATTTATCGCGTTGAGATTTAATCCTTCTATACAGCTGATTGATTTTCTCAGCAATTTCGATCGTGAAATATGAAAGTTCATGTAAAGGAACAGCCATATGTTTTTTTGTTTCCCTATGAAAGTAAAATAAACTAGGAAAATGTCTTAACGAATAAAGTTTAGGTGATATCCTAATACCGCCATTGAAATGATAGTCGTGAAATTTTTTACTATTTAGCATCTTAACAGAATATGCAGAGCAAATAGTAATTCCCATAGTTTTCTTGTCAAACAGTGTTGCTGAGTTAAAGTGATCATATAAATTCAAATCTCTCTCAAGTAAGTGATTATAGAAAGCATATGTTCCAAGGCCTTCATTATCTTTAGAGTATTTTAGTAAGGCGTCAGTCTGTGAAAAATCAATAGCTTTATAGTTACTGCTAATTTTTTTTCCATATAATCTTTTAGCTTGAACAAATAGCCTAACATATTTACTCTTTGATTTACTACCAATAACTAGTTCGAAATCATATCCATTTAAGCTTTCTTCACTTGCTGGAATCATCACTGCTTTTTCAATTTTCGGACAAAAAGATCTGTAAAGTTCTTTTATTGCCATTGTCGTAAGAGCTTCTTCTCGTACCTCAAAAATTTTATAATTGGTGCCGTTAGGAATAGGCTCTAACTCATCCCAAACTTTATATGATGCATTTTTAAGGGCCTGTTCTAATGTTGTCATATTATTACTATTGTTTCTGTTTAAGTTAACTTGTTGTAAATGAATATCGAACACTACTCTTCCTTAATCTTATTTACAAAAAGGGCAATGCACACGCCAAATACCCCAATAATGGCAAACGACATTTTTAACCCTACCGCATGGGCTATGTACCCTATAACCGGAGGGCCAAGCAAAAAGCCCAAAAAGCTGATGCTGGATACTGCCGTAAGCGCCTGGCTGGGTTCTATGCCCGGGGTTTTGCCCGCAAGGCTGTACACGCCCGGCACTACGGTACTTACACCAAGCCCCACCAGCATAAAACCGAGTGCTGCAGGTATAATGTATGGGAAAAATACCGCTATGTACATACCCCCCGAAATAAGGAAGCCGCTAAACGCCAGTACTCTTTTCCGCCCGAAACGCTGGGTGATTTTATCGCCTATAAAACGGCCACTTGCCATCATGCTCATAAAAGAGGCGTAGCCTACAATTACCAGCGATTTTGGTGCCTTTATTACATCTTCAAAGTATACGCCGCTCCAGTCAAACATTATGCCTTCGCTTACCATGCTGCAAAAACCAATTACCCCAAGCCATGCCAGGGCAGGGTTTATTTTGGGCAGCAGGCTGCGTTTTTTTTCCTGCTCCAGTTTTTTAGGTTTCGCGGGTTTGGTTTTTACCAGGTAACGGAAGTTGGCAAATATAGCCGCATACAGCAGCACCGCCACTGCTGCAAAATGGTACAGCGGGCTCCATTTAAGGTTAACCATGCCCAGCCCTATAAGCGCGCCGGTAAACCCGGCAAGGCTCCACGCCCCGTGGAACGCCGACATTATAGGCCTGCGGTACAGCCCCTCTATAAGTATGCCCTGGGTATTAACCGATATATTAGTAAGGTTGCTAAAAATGCCAAAAAAGAATAACGACAGCATGAGCTGCCATACCTGTGTTGCCAGCCCCAGTGTGTTCATAGACAGTATGTAAAACAGTATGCCCAGGGTAACCACGTTCCGGCTGCCGTAGCGTATTACTATTTTTCCCGAAAAAGGCATCATAACCAGCTGCCCTACCGGTATGGCAAACAGTATGGTACCCAGGTCGGCTTCGGTAAGGCCAAGGGTTTCCTTAATACTGGGTATGCGGCTGGCCCATGTGGCAAAGGTAAGCCCCATGCTAAAGTAAAACATAGAGACTGCTATGCGTATGCGGTTTAGGTAGCTCTGCTTGGCTTCTTTATACGCTTTTAAGGGCTTGCGTACCTTCCGGGCGTCGTTTAATTCTATATCCATACCTTTTCCTGTGTTTACTTACAAATTTATATACTTATTCCTTACGAGTTGCGTTCCATTCCGACCGAAGCGTAGCGTAGTGGAGGAATCTCACGTATTTGAAAGAGATGTTTCAATTTCGCTGCGCTGCATTTGGGAGACTTTGGGTAATAGCTTTCTCCGTGTTACTTTTAAAACTGAAAACTGCGACTGTAAACGATCCCTTCAGTGGCTTTATAAAACGGTCGTAGGCTACTAAGTAAGTAGATGGCCTATATGCTATCTGTTTTGTAAAGCATTAGCGTTTTATTTTAATAATTTACTTAAAAGCCGACAGCTCTTTAAAAAGCCAGTCCTCGTAATAAATTTCTAAAACAAATCCCTTATCCCAGATAATTTGGCCCTGTTTTATCCGTTCTGCAAACCAGTCTTCAAAAAAAGCAGCATATCCACCTAAAGAAATTGAGCTGTTACTTAACGCTACCAGCGGGAGGTATTGTTCTACCAGCGCTTCTTTTGTAGTTATACTGTTGTTTAACGTAAGCAGGTAAAACTGTGCGCCGTAAGCAATCTCCGAAAGTTTATCAGCATGCAGGGCAAAAAAACCTTTTTCTTTTGTTATTGACAAAAACAATCCTCTGAGCATTGTATCAAAATCAATATCCTTACGCTTTTCAAAACATTTTTTTATTTCGGGGGAAAAATCCCCATGTTCAATAGTGTATAAGGTTTGACGCAAATCTTCTTCCGATGTATCAAACACTGCTTCACTTACAAGGCCTTTTATAAAGGTTTCAAAATCCCTTGCCAGGAAAGTTATCCTGTAATCGCTTTCCTGGTCTACGTGCACTACCTCCGGTTCGCCATTCTTTCCGCATCTGGTATAGTCGAGCATTACTATGTCATGACCTGCAGAAGGGCAATCACATATACAAATCCCTATATCGGGATATCCCCAGTTATCTATCATAAACCGGCTTCCAAGCTCACCACCTATAGAATAGTCTTTATCACGGCCTATGCCCATTATAGTCGTAATCTGTATATGGTTCTCTGCCCACGAGGTGGGCTCGTTAGTAGGGAAACAATTTTTATTTGGCATGCCTCCATTATGGAGTTTCATTAATTCAATGTACGATGCGGGAAGCTTGTAGCCTAATTCGTTTTCTATAGATGTAATCAGTTCATCTGAAGGTTCTGGCTCAAGATATTTTTCCTTTGCATATTCATCATCATCCCAAAAATCCGTAAAATCAAAATCGTTAAAAAATATGTTGCTCATGGTATATTGGTTTTACATAAATTTACACACTTATTCTTTACGAAATCAGTTATATCACGGAGATACACGGAGCGAGCACAGAGATTTTTATGTGTTGCTTTTAAAACTGAAAACTGCGACTGAAAACTGTTACGCGATGATTTCCATCTTCTTCATCAGGAAC
This sequence comes from Flavobacterium sp. RNTU_13, assembly GCF_046614455.1. NCBI lineage: Bacteria > Pseudomonadati > Bacteroidota > Flavobacteriia > Flavobacteriales > Flavobacteriaceae > Flavobacterium > Flavobacterium sp. RNTU_13. Next base: position 1,006,508 of record NZ_JBKJHB010000001.1, read on the forward strand.
GTTGCACTCTTGTTTTGGCAAATGCCCTCGCGCAGGGTGTAGTCAAATACCAGTTCGTTATTGGTAATCTGTACCTCAAAACACTGGTTTTTTAAATACTGCGGATAGTCGCTGCTGGTATTACACACCTCAATGTCGTGCGTGGCAATAACCCCGGTGCCATTTTGGGCAATCACCTTTTTAATCACGCCTATGGTACCGCTTTGTTTATCGTCAGAATTGGTGCCTTTTAAAATTTCATCCAAGAGTACAAACGAGCGTTGCCCCTGCATGGCGGTAATAATTTGCTTTAAGCGCTTTACCTCAGCAAAAAAGTACGACTCGCTGTCGGCCAATGAATCGCTTTGGCGCATAGATACCAGTACCGGCAGCGGATGAATTACCGCTTTTTCGGCACACACCGGGGCACCTACACCCGCCAGCACCATATTAATGCCCAGTGTACGCAAAAACGTACTCTTGCCCGACATGTTACTGCCGGTAAGGATGCGAAACGGCTGCTGCGTAAACTGAATACTATTACACACACGCACCGTTTCGGGAATCAGCGGATGGCCCAGTTGCGTAAATTCAATGCGGTTGTCTTCCGCTATTTCAGGGAACACAAATTGCGGATTGTTGGCTGCATAATTGGCAAGGCTGTTCAGGGCTTCAAACTCGCCCATAACCTCAAGCCAGTTATTAATGTTCACGGCGTGCTGCTCTTTCCATACATACAACCTGCGCAGTATGTGTATGTGGTAGTTGCTTACACCGTTTACCAGCAGTGCGCCAAGCGGGTTAGCCGTATTGTTAAGGTTTGAAAACAACCCCGAAAGCGTACGGATTTCTTTACTCGCGTTAGCTACACGCTGTTGCAGTGCTATGTTTTTTGGCACGGTAAACTGCTCTTGCTCTATAGCCAGCAGTATTTCGCCATAATTTTTTAGAATCTCATCTATTTCGTCTGAAAAAACGGTTAGTGCTTTAATCTTTTTAAAATGAGAAAAGGCGTGAATCACATTAAACACAAACAACCACGTAACCGCACTGCTGTAAGGCCCCGTAATAACCGAATACGCCATCGCAGCCACAAACGCTACCGGGCCTGCCACACACAGTATGCGCGCGGTAAGCGACATTTTTTCCGTCGGGGTGCCTGCCCATTCTGTAAGCTGGCGGTACTTTTGCGCCGAATCGTTTTTACTGCGAGCCAGTGCTGCTATGTGCTGTCGCCATGCGGTTTTATCTTTAAGTTCGGCTATGGCGTGCTGGTTCTGCACTATCTGGTCGTTAGGCAGTAGCCCGCCCAGCAGCTTTGCAAAGGTGTTTTTGCCAATGAACGTATAGGTTCGGTTCAGTTGATGAAACAACGACCGCGCCCCAAATATATCCAGGTCGTACGTATACATGTGTGCAGGGTCGCTGTATTCTGCCCCGTTGTTAAACGGTATTGCCGTACGGTTCAGGTACGCAATTTCGTCTTTATTTACCTGAATGAGCTGCCGCAGCAAATTACGCCTGCGACTCACCTTTTGGTGTTTTTTATATACAAAAGCAAAGCCTGCACAAAGCACCCCAACGCCTGCCCAGTAGGCGCCATCGGCATACTTAATACCCAGGTAGCCCATAATTAGTATTAGCGTGGCAAGCACTAACCGTATGGTTCCTATAAGGTTGTATTGCCTTTGCTCTTTTTCATACGCTGTTTCATGCTGTTGCAGCAATTGGTTGTAATCGGTTACTTTCAAAACAAAATATATTTTATCCCGCTAAGGTACGATTTAAGCGGTAAGCAGGACAGTATTACATACCGCAACCGTTGCCTTAAGTCTGATGGTGCCGTTTAGCAAGCATTCCCCTCCGGAGGAGGGAATACCACGCTGGTGTTATCTGCTCCAGAACTTGAAACCTGAAACTTGAAACCTGAAACAAATTAAAAAATGCTTTCCCCTGTTAGCAGTTCCAGCTGTGGCGCGGTAATATCCAGCTGCGGTGCAGCAATAATGCTGTTTAGCTGGCCGATGCTGGTAGCACTAACAATAGGCGCGGTAATACCCGGGCGGTGTATAAGCCATGCCAGGGCTACAGCAGCCGGGGTAGTGTTAAGTTCTGCCGAAACCGTATCCAGCGCAGCAAGTATTTTCAGGCCGCGTTCATCCAGGTACTTGCCCATGCCGCCACCGCGCGGACTTTTGCCAAAGTCAGCCTCGGTGCGGTACTTGCCCGTAAGGAAGCCGCTTGCCAGCGAAAAGTAAGGGATAACCCCCAGCTTGTGCGAAAGTGCTATAGGTTCAAGCGTGCTTTCGTACCCTGCGCGGTCGTACAGGTTATAGTGCGGTTGCAGGGTTTGGTAGGCGGGGTAGCCCTTTTCTGCCGAAACCTGAAGCGACTCCAGCACGCGCTCGCGGGTCATGTTACTGGTGCCTATATGGCGCACCTTTCCCTCTTTTACCAGTTGGGCATACGCCTCAAGGGTTTCTTCAACCGGAGTTTCAAGATCGTCAAAATGGGTTTGGTACAGGTCTATATAATCGGTTTTAAGGCGCGTAAGAGAGTCTTCTACTGCCTGTAGTATGTAGGCTTTTTTAAGCCCTTTTTTACCATCGCCCATATCGTTGCCCACCTTTGTGGCTAAGATAACATCATCTCGGCGGCCGCGTTTTTGCAGCCAGTTGCCTATAATGGTTTCACTTTCTCCGCCCACGTTGCCGTTTGCCCAGCGCGAATACATATCGGCAGTATCTATAAAGTTAAACCCCGCGCCCGTGTAGGCATCAAGGATTTCGAATGATTGTTTCTGGTCTATGGTCCAGCCAAAAACATTACCCCCAAAGGTTATGGGGTACACGTACAGGTCTGACGCCCCAAGTTGTCTTTTTTCCATAGTTGTATTTATTGTTTAGGCCCCGAAGCAAGCACCAGGGCTATAGTTATAAGCGCAGGGAGTGCCTGCACAAAAAATATTTTTTTAGATGCGGTAAGTGCGCCAAATATGCCCGCTACTGCCACACAGCCCAAAAAGAACAAGGCCACATTTGCCCGCCAGTGCTCATCGGCTATAAAATATGTCCAGATAAGGCCGGCTGCCAAAAAACCGTTATACAGGCCCTGGTTAGCCGCCAGCGATTTGGTTTTAGGGAACAGCTCTTTGGGGAAGTTGCGGAATATTTTAGGCCCGCGGGTTTCCCAGGCAAACATTTCGAACCACATAATGTAGAGGTGGAACAGGGCAATGAGGGTAATCAGGGTACTTACTGCAATTTCCATAGGTTTGGTGTTTAAAGGTTATAGAGGTATTAGCTATAGTTGTATTACCTGCCCGGTACTGCTGCTAAGCAGCGCGGCATCTATTATTTTCATAACACGGGTGCCGTCTTGCGCGGTAACGGGTTCGGTAGTATTTTCGGTAATGGCTTTGTATACACCGTCAAAAAGGCCGTAGTAGTTGCCCTGTAGGGTAGGGATGGTTTTTTTAATCGTTTCGCCATCTTTAACTATGTTTAGTATGCCGCTAAGTGCTTCGGGTTCGGTGCCCCAATCGTTAAGATTAGGCTTTGCGCCGGTTTTTAAGGTATCTTCCTGCATATCGCCACGGTGTTTCATAAACGAGCCGTTTCGTCCCTGAAGGATGTAGCTGGGTACCATTTCTTTATTAAAAAAGCCCGCATGCAGGCGCACACGCTTATCCGGATAGTACAAAAGTATGTCTATGTTGTCATCTACTACAGATCCTTCGCGCAGGGTACGTATGTCTGCAAATACTGATTTTGGGTAACCAAAAAGGTAAATGGCCTGGTCTATAATGTGTGGCCCCAGGTCCTTTAATACCCCCGCCCCGGCATTGGCACTTTCTTTCCAGGCCTTGGGGCTAAGGTTAGGGTTATAACGGTCAAAACGGATTTCCGCCTCTACAATATCACCCAAATCGCCAGACTCCAGTACCTGCTTTACGGTTTTAAGGTCGCTGTCCCAGCGGCGGTTTTGGTACACGGTAAGTTTTAGCCCTTTTGCTTTAGCAAGGGCATCCAGTTCTTCGGCTTCCGCGGCTGTGGTGGTAAATGCCTTTTCTACCAGGGCGTGCTTACCGGCTTGCAATACTTTTTTTGTGTAGTCGAAATGCGTGTCTACAGGGGTGTTAACCACTACCATGTCTATGTCATCGGCAAGGAGTTCTTCCAGGGTTCCGTATCGTTTTACATTGGGGTAATCCTGTCGGATGAGGTCTTTGGTGCGCTCCCATGCGCCGGTGAGTTCAAACCCCTCATGCAGGGTAAGGAACGGCGCGTGGAATACTTTGCCCGACATTCCGTATGATAATAGTGCTGTTTTTATTTTTTTCATTTTACTGGTTTTACTGCTCTAAGAGTTTTTATATAGCATGCTTAGATAGTGAGAATACTTTTATCTTAATAGTGGCACTGATTTAGATTGCCGCGGTCGTGCCTCCCTCGCAATGACTGCGCCTGGAAACTATTTCTCCGGCAACCAACAACCAACAACCAACAACCGACAAGACAACCAACAACTACAACTTAGCGCGTTCGTATTGTTTAGGCCAAACCACATCGGCTCCCAGGTCATGGGCAAAGGTAAGCCCCAGGTGGGCATCACGCAGCGACTCACGGGCAAACAGCACCAGGTCGGCTTTACCCTCTGTAAGGATGTCTTCTGCCTGTTGCGCTTCGGTAATAAGCCCTACGGCACCGGTGCAAATGTGGGCTTCTTTTTTAATTCTTTCTGCTATAAAAACCTGGTAGTTTGGCTCCACTGGTATTTTTTGCCAGTACACCAACCCTCCCGACGAGCAGTCGATAAGGTCTACGCCTTTTTCTTTTAAAATTTTAGCCAGTGCTACAGACTCGTCCAGTGTCCAGCCACCATCGGCCCAGTCGGTTCCCGAAATGCGTACAAATAACGGCAGGTCTGCAGGCCATTCGGTTTGTACGGCTTCGGTAACTTCCAGCAGCAGGCGTATGCGGTTTTCAAAACTACCGCCGTATTCATCGGTACGCTCATTAGATAATGGCGACATAAACTGGTGCAGCAGGTAGCCGTGCGCGGCGTGTAGCTCTACCACTTTGTACCCGGCGGCAAGAGATCGTTTTGTGGCGGCTTTAAAATCGGCTATAACCTTGGCTATGCCTTCTTTGTCCAGCTCCAGCGGAGGCAGTTCCTCGCGGTCGCTAAAACGTATGGGGCTGGGGGCTACGGTACGCCATCCTCCTTCGGCTTCGGTAAGCTTATGGCTGCCCTGCCACGGTGCGGCACAGCTTGCCTTGCGGCCCGCGTGTGCCAGCTGTATACCGGGAACCGAATTTTGTTCCAGTATAAAATGGTTTATCTCTTTTAGTTTTTCTATCTGGGCATCGTTCCATAAGCCCAGGTCGCCCGGAGAAATACGCCCCTCAGGAGATACGGCAGTGGCCTCCTGAATAATAAGCCCTGCACCACCCGCAGCGCGTGCGCCCAGATGTACCAGGTGCCAGTTGTTAGCAAAGCCGTCTACGGCGCTGTACTGGCACATGGGCGATATTACAATGCGGTTTTTTAGTATAACGCTCTTTAGCTGATGTATAGAGAATAATTGTGACATAGTGTATTTTATTAAACCTATCCTTACAGAAAGGTAGTGGATTTATTTGTAAAGTTACCCCAGTAGGACGAATTATGAATTGCATTTGTCATTATTAACAAACTTTTAAATACGATAACGGTGTAATTATTTAGCCCTGCGTAAATCAGAAAACACTATTTTTGTGCGTTTATATATACTTTTTTAAATCAACTAAATGGATACACTGATTCAGATTGCCCAGCTGGTTTTAATGCTTTCTATACTTGTAATTCTGCACGAATTTGGGCACTACATAACCGCCAAAATGTTTAAGGTAAGGGTAGAAAAGTTTTACCTTTTTATGGACTGGGGGTTCTCTCTTATAAAAAAGAAAATAGGCGAAACCGAATGGGGCATTGGGTGGCTTCCGCTGGGTGGCTACGTAAAGCTTAGCGGTATGATAGACGAAAGCATGGATACGGAGCAAATGAAAAGCGAACCGCAACCGTGGGAGTTTAGGGCTAAGCCGGCCTGGCAGCGCCTTATTATTATGATGGGGGGTATTATTGTAAATATACTGCTGGCGTGGTTTATTTTTACCATATTGTATGCTACGGTGGGTAAACAGTACATGAGTACCGATGCAGTACAGGAAAAAGGCCTTGCCTTTGGCGAAGTGGGTAAAAAAGCCGGTTTTAAAGATGGCGACCGCATAGTTAGTGTAGATGGTAAATACCAGCCAAGGTTTGACCGTATGCTGCTGGATGTGCTTTTAGGCGAAAATGTAACTGTACAACGCGGAGCCGAAAAGGTAAACATTCACCTGACCGATGAAAACATAAAGGCAATACTTGAAAAAGAGGGTAAGGATTTTATACACCCGTATACAAATGTAAGCGTTATAGACAGCCTGTCTCCTAAGGGTACGGCTAAGGCATCTGGACTTAAAGTGGGCGATAGCCTTGTGGGGGTAGAAGGTAAGCCGCTACGTTACCTGTCGCAGGTAAGCGAGGAGGCCTATGCACACCGCAAAGGTAAACTTACACTAAACATAAAGCGTGGTACCACGCCTATGAATATAACTATGCCGGTAGACAGTACGGCTACACTGGGTATAGTACAAAAAATGCCGCACAGCAAAGACTTTGAAGTAAGTGAGAAGTTTAGCGTGTTCCAAGCGATACCTGCTGCGGTAGAAGAATCGTACAGCCTTATTGTGTATAATATAAAACAGTTTAAACTAATACTGCGCCCAAGTACCGGTGCCTACACACAGGTAACAAGTGTAGTGGGTATAGCCAGTAAAATGCCTACAACATGGGACTGGGTGTTTTTCTGGAAGTTTACGGCACTGTTTTCTATAGGCCTTGCGTTTATGAATATCCTCCCAATACCGGGGCTAGACGGGGGGCATGCCATTTTTACCATAGCCGAAATGATAACCGGAAAAAAACTTTCAGATAAAGCTGCGGGTGTGGTACAAACAGTGGGGATGGTTATTTTGCTTAGTCTCATGGTGTTAGTTATGGGTAAGGATATATGGGCACTAGTGAGCAAAAAATTCTTTTAAAATTTTTGATATTTTTGTTTGGAGAATTTAAAAATGGGTGTATCTTTGCACCGCAATAAAGGCGAAACACTAACGCCAACGTTCTTAAAGAAAAGATAAGTTTTAAATAACTTTTACAATATACAGTTTCCTCCTTAGCTCAGTTGGTTAGAGCATCTGACTGTTAATCAGAGGGTCCTTGGTTCGAGCCCAAGAGGGGGAGCTTTTAAAGCCAGTCGTAAGACTGGCTTTTTTATTTTATAAGGGTTTTAAGAGTTCCTGTTAGGTTAGAGCATCTGACTGTTAATCAGAGCCCCGATAGCTATCGGGGTTGGTTCGAGCCCAAGAGGGGGAGCTTTTAAAGCCAGTCGCAAGACTGGCTTTTTTGTTTTATATGGGTTTTTGATATAATTCAGTATCTTTTACCTGAATGTTTATTTTTCAGCTAAACACCTCCCGTAGCACGTCCAGCGATTTTGGCCTGCGGAAACCCTCCATATGAAACGCATAGTAATCCAGCAGAATGCGCAGTAGTGCCTGCCGTTCGGTAACGTAGAACGCCTTAGCGCTATCATCCAGCTTTAGCGACATAAGGCGGCGCAGCAGGGCGGTATCTTCCAGGGTAAGGCACGTAATGCCGTGGTAGGGCATAAATACGCCTTCGGTCATTTCAAAATACGGCAGGTTATCCGCATCGTTAGGGTAAAAGCCCAGGAACTTGGTAAGCTCCATAAGCAGCACCAGGTGAAAGTTGGTCGTGCCCTCATGGCTGTCCAGCCACAGCAGTGCCGTTTCCAGAAACGCGTACAGGCTTTCGTTTTGTTCTTCCTCCTTTATGCAGTGGTGCAGCATTTCGCTTACAAACAGCACTATGGTGGTTTTTACAATATCGGTATTCAGGGTGTGGTAGGGGTGCGCCAGGCGTACTTCCTTAAAGTACTCCATAGTGCCTTTGTCTTTGTGTGAGGCTTCTATTTCCAGCAGGTTCAGCGGGCGGAAATAAATGTTCTTCTGGGTGCTTTTCTTGGTGCCAAAAGCGTCGCGTACATAGTACGTTTTAAGGCCGCTGCTCTGCGTGTAGCATTTTACCACCAGGCTTTTTTCCTGATAGCGTAGGGCACTGATTACTATGGCGCGGGTTTTTATGAGCATTTTTAATAAACCTGAACTAATACATCTGTAGGTATGTGCAGCTTATTGCTTATCTGGCGAATCATTTCAAGGGAAAGTTTCCGTTTACGGTTCAGTATCTCGCTGGCACGGCTTTTCTGACCGATGATTTCGGCCAAATCACTTTGTGTATACCCCATTTGTTCCATACGGAATTTAATAGCCTCAATAGGGTCTGGTAAATCTATAGGATAATGCTCTTTTTCAAATTGTTCAATTAATATACCTAATATTTCCAGCTCATCACTTTCGGGTGTGCCGGGTACTGCATTAAAAATAACCTCAAGCCTTTCTAATGCTGCATTGTAATCCTCTTCTGTTTTTATAGGTTTGATGTTCATTTTTATATGGTATTAGCATTAATTTTATCATATTCTGCATGGGTACCTATAAAACGTATCCACACCATTTTGTGATTGTAGTTTATCTTTACAATAAGCCTGTAGTTGTTGCCCTTAATATTAAAAACTACTCTGTTGTCCTCCAATATGCTTGCTCCCGGATATTCTTTTTTAATATCTGCCGGGCTATTCCATGCAGCTTTTTCAGCTTCTTTGTACCATGCTTTCAGTTGTTGTTCGCAATCGGCATGCAGGGTCCAGAAATCTCGTAATATTTTTATCGCTATAACTCTCACTATCTTGTTGGTTTAAACAAAGGTATAAAAAGTTCCCGTTTTGGGAAATATTTTCAATTAATTTATTTATTGCAGTCCCTCATTTCTCCCTACCTTTGGTATCATAATAAAATTATTATCATGAAATACCATCAAATACCCAGCAGCCTTTTCATTAAAAACCGTAAAAAGTTTATGGACGAAATGAAGCCGAAAAGCGTTGCCGTATTCAATTCTAACGATATTTACCCGGTAAGTGCAGACAGCACCCTGCCCTTTGCCCAGCACCGCGATATTTTTTACCTGAGCGGTGCCGACCAGGAGGAGTCTATCCTTTTACTGTGCCCCGACGCTCCTTATGAGCACCTGCGCGAAATACTTTTCCTTCGCGAAACCAACGAACATATAGCCGTATGGGAAGGCGAAAAGCTGACCAAAGAACGCGCTACCGAAGTAAGCGGCATTAAAAACATTGTATGGCTTAAGGATTTTGAAAAAACGCTTTTCGAAATCATGACGTATTGCGATACGATTTACATAAACACGAACGAGCACTACCGCTCTGCCGTGGAAACCGAAACCCGTGAGGCGCGTTTTATAAAATGGTGGAAAGAAAAATACCCTGCACACCAGGTGGCTAAAAGCAACCCTATACTGCAACGCCTGCGTTCTATAAAAGAACAGGAGGAACTGGACCTTATCCAAACCGCGTGTAATATTACCGAGAAAGGTTTCCGCCGTATCCTGGGCTTTACCAAGCCGGGTGTGTGGGAGTACGAACTGGAGGCAGAGCTGATACACGAATTTATTCGCAACCGTAGTAAGGGATTTGCGTATACGCCTATTATTGCCAGTGGTAATAATGCAAACGTGCTGCACTACATAGAAAACAATAAGCAGTGCCACGATGGCGACCTTATATTGTTTGACATTGCTGCCGAATACGCTAACTACAGCAGCGACCTTACCCGTACCATTCCGGTTAACGGGCGTTTTACACCACGCCAGCGCCAGGTGTACGACGCGGTGTTGCGCGTAAAAAACGAAGCTACAAAACTCCTTACACCGGGCACGCTGTGGAAAGAGTACCACGTAGAGGTGGGCAAAATAATGACAGGCGAACTCCTGGGCCTTGGCCTGCTTGATAAAGCCGATGTACAAAACGAAGACCCGGCATGGCCTGCATACAAAAAATACTTTATGCACGGTACCAGCCACCACATGGGGCTTGATACGCACGATTACGGATTACTGTACCAGCCGATGGAAGCCAACATGGTATTTACCGTAGAACCGGGTATATACATTCCGCAGGAAGGTTTTGGTATCCGCCTGGAAGATGATGTTGTGGTACAGCAAAGCGGCGAACCATTTAACCTGATGCGAAATATTCCTATTGAGGCTGACGAGATAGAAACGATTATGAATAGTTAGGCTATAAAGTCATAAAGTCAAAAGTCATAAAGTCGAAAGTCTAAACGTCATCGCGCACTCATTGAGAGGCGGTATCACGAAGCAATCTCGCTTAAAACAAAAAAAGCAGGAACCCTAACGGATTCCTGCTTTTTTGTATTTATAAAGTAGTCGTTTATTTAATCACTATTTTACGGGTGGTTCGGTGTCCGTTTTGCTCGGCATATTATTATGGCTTTTAGCTAACAAACATTAAGCAACAGTTCGTTTTTTTGTGTAAAAATCGAATATATAATACACTATGGATGAAATTAGAATTGAAGCTAAAATGAGTGCAAACCTGTTATTAATATGAAAGTATTTAACCATGAGCTCATAAGACGTAATGTGGGTAAGGTACAAAGGATACGATATGTTACCTAAGAAGTTGAAAACCCTGTTGGCTACATGCCCTGGTTCCTTTATGGTGTTATTACGCACAACTACTATGTAGCTAAATAATAAACAAATTGATTTAAGTATGTATTCCGGTAAATCGGTGTTAATTAATAGTTGTATCTCATTATGTTTTATTCTGTATGCGCCTTGTATTGCAAACGAAAGCACAATATGACCAACAAATAGTAATGCAATAATTTTGGTAATAGACTTACTTTCAGGATGTGTTGCCAGTACAAAACCTGCAACCCATATAAATGCCAAAAGAATAAGGTTAATGCCGTATGAAGTGCCAGAAAAGTATGGCCAGTGGTAAAGTGTGCGTCCGGCAGTATATATAGCGAAGGCAGCAAACGACCCTGCTATAATGCCTATTAGTGCTTTTTGGCTTAGCTTTAAGAAAAATGGTGCTAGTGTATACAGCCATACTTCTGTAGCCAGCGTCCATGCTGGCCCCACAAAAGAAGTTGCTGTAAAAATATGATTAAGAAATAAAAGGTTAAATATAAAGTATATAATCGACGAAAAATCTGTTTTGAGTCCCGCTACACCCACTAAAAATAATATGCTGGCAAGGTAAACAGGATATATACGCTTTATACGTCTCAGGAAATAATTTTCTTTATTACGCTGAATAGACTTTCCTATTGAAAAACCGCTTATCAGAAGGAAACCAAGAATTGCTTCAAAAGCGCCTAACTTTTTAAACCAATTTAAACATCCTACATCGGTGTAATCGGTAAGGTGGTTGACTATAACAATTGCTGCCAAGATAAATCTGGTTAGAGCTAAAATTTCCCAGTTAATTTTCTTCATAAACGATTTTTATTTATTGTATGACGATCCAAAGATAAAGGTTTTAACATATTTTTATCTAAATTTGACATTAAAAGTATGCTATCCCAATTTGTGTTTTTCCTAGCGTCCAACGTACTTTTGCCCTAATGATAAACAAGCTGCTCACCCTGTTAGTGATTATCTTTTTCCTTACGCTGCTGCTTTCGGTAAAGCATAGCCGTAAAGGTCTATGGCAGCGTAACAATACCCGAAACAGCCGCTTGTATACCTTTAGGGCTTATATAGTGCTGGCGCTTATTGTATTGTTTTTGTTTTTCTCACTTTTCCGGTAGCACGTTATTATTTTGCCAAAATAAAGCCTACGGCAACACCCACCGCCAGCCATACATACCACTTTTTATATACCGGTACGGGTTGGGGTATCTCGGCAGCGGTAAGTTGGGTGGTGCGCAGGTAGGGGTTAGTGTTGGTAACTTCTGTAACCAGGGTTTCTTTGCCCAAAAACCATTTGCGTTTGGTTCCTGTTATTACAATGGCTGTATTGGGTAATGTAAGGCTGTCTATGCTAATACCGTTTTGATCTGACCTGTATTTAAACCCATACCACGCATTTTTTACAACACCCTCGCGTTGAAATGTGCAAGGAACCGTGTCGATATAGCGCACGTTTATGGTATCTACCACCGTAACCGTGTTATACTTTGTAACCGAATGTACCCTGCTAAAATCTTTTGCCAGTGTGGCCAGTGCCTTGTCTTTGTTTAATACCAACTGTTTTAATTGGATCTTATCGGCCTGTAAAGTTCTGATGCTTGCGGTTTGTGCTCCCAGCGCATTGGTATAGTAGCGAAGGGTATCGGTTAATGCCCGTTCGTTTTCATAGGCAGTACTTTTTATAGTGGTACAGGTGGCGGTACTAAAAAGCAGCGCCACTACCAGCGCTGCTATAAAAATGTTTTTGGTGCGTGTTTTCATATCAGTTTTTCTATGGTGTTAATAACTCCGGTGAGTACTTTGGCATAATCAGGAGCGGTGGCGTACCCCGCCTGGGCTATGGCGCGGGCAAACACTACGGGGTTGTGTTTTACGCTCAGTGCTTCGGTGTAGCGTTTGTTTTTCAGGAAAAACTGCGCGTGGTCTGTAAAGCACTCTTCGGCGGTACTATATTTCCTGAAATAGTCTTTTACCTTATAGCGAAACATTTTAACCCCGTTTCGTACAATAGGCGTTATGCTTATTATTAGGGGGAATTTAAGGTCGGCACGGCGGCTGTATTCTGTAGTGGTAAGCAACTGCTCGTTTCCGTTTACACCGTCGGTATCTTTCACGCCAAAAAAGGCATTGCCGGGAGCGGCTTCGCCCCAGCCGCTTTCCAGTGCGGCTTGGGCTAATATTGCTACGGCGCTGATGCCGGTTTTAGCTTCGGTAGCTTTGGCATGAGGCAGGTATTTTTTTATAAATTCTGAAGGTGGCATAGTTAGTGCGTTAAATCAGAAATATCAGAGCTGATTTCGCGGGTACGGCTCACAATGCTTTTAAGTAATTTCCAGAGGTCTTTTTTGTAGGCGGCCTCAAAGTTTTCCTTTACGGAGGTAAGTTCTATAACCACCAGCGCCAGTGAAATTATTTTGGTGAAAAAATAATCGGCAGAGAACCAGTTCTTAAAAAATGCCGACAGCAGGAAATGATCCATAACATACACGGATAGTACCGCCGTATTATACAGCAGTACCTTAGCTGCAACGTCAGACAGTTTACGGCTTTGTATGGATCTCCATCCACGCAGTTTAACCGATTTAAAAATGCCGGTAAAGGTATCCAGCGCAACGGCGCATCCTACGGCTATAAGAAGCCCGTGCAGCGGTACTAAAAACGATAGTAACGATCCTGCCAGGTATTGAAATGTTTTCACAATGCGAATATTTTAGGCAAATATTCTTTAAGTTGTAATGCCTCCGTCGGTAATGGTCCAGCCCTTATTCTGGATTAACGAATTTCGGGCAGCCTGTGCTGCCGCCGTATATTTTATGGATCCGAAGTGTGGTTTAAGCCCTGTTTTTACATTTTGCGAAGCCCAGCTGTTTAACAGCGCGTCGTAATTTTGTTTGGAAAAATTGGTAGCGGATTTCCCTATCATAAAGTTATCCAGCGCGATTACGTTTGTGATATTCCAGCTGCTTATGTTTTGGTTAAAGGCTGTGGCGGACTGAAACATACCGTCTATGCGTGTTGTTTGAGCGGTATTCCAGTTGCTTAATGGCTGGTTAAACGCTACAGCACTTTGAAACATGGCTGTTAATATACTTGCAGCCGACATGTTCCAGTTATTTAGCGGTTGGTTAAATTTATTGTTAAAGCTAAACATATAAGAGAAGTCGGTTACATTTGATACGTTCCATGTACTTATGTCCTGGTTAAAGGAAGTTGAAGAAGCAGATGAAAATCCGCGGAACATACCACTTATATTAGTGGCTGAAGCCGTATTCCAGTTGTTTAGCGGAGTGTTAAATACGTTATTGTAATTAAACATATAGCCGAAGTTTGTTACCTTACTTACATCCCAGCTGTTTATATTTTGGTTGAATGCCATTTGGTTACCGTCAGAAGCCCCGCGGAACATGTTAAACATATTAGTAACATTTGAAGTATTCCAGTTGCCCAGCGGCTGGTTAAATTTATATGCCCTGCAGAACATTTGCGCCATATCTGTAACCGAGGAAGTATCCCAGTTATATAAGGATTGGTTGAAGTTTGAGGCTCTATAAAACATAGATTGCATTGTAATCACTTTTGATACATCCCAGCTCTCTAGATTCTGATTAAAAGTAAAGTTACCACTGAACATACTGTTCATTTCTTCAACATTATTAGTGTCCCAGTTTGAAATATTATTGTTAAATACAACGCAGTCATAAAAAGTTTGCCTCATACTCGTAACCTTTCCTGTATTCCAGTTGTTTAAAGGCTGGTTAAATACAGTTGCCCCATTAAACATGCTCCTCATGGTGGTTACGTTTTCGGTATTCCAACTGTTTAGCGGTTGGTTGTAAGACGAGGCATTAAAAAATGTACCCCGCATATTTTTTACGTTACTCACATTCCAGTTGTCGATGTTTTGGTTAAAGGCACTGCATCCGTAAAAGGTTTGGTACAATGACGTACACGAACTCACATCCCAGTTGTTCAGGGGTTGGTTAAACGCCGTCGCCTCCTGAAACGTAAAACTCATATCAGTAACCTTTGAGGTATCCCAGTTGTTAACCGACTGATTAAATTGTGTTACCTGCCAAAAGAGCGAACTTAAATCAGTAACTTCAGAGATATCCCACTCCTCTATACGGTTAATGCGGCTGATGCTGCTGCATTGTGCAAACATATATGCCAGGGTAGTAACACCTTTTAAATTCGGCACGTCTGTAACCGTAGCGAGGTTGAGATTGCTGCATCCATAAAAAACATACCCCAGGTTGCCGGGCCTGAAACATCCCCATTGATTAACCGACTTAATCTTAAGCCTGTCGCCGGTATAATTAAACCTGAAGCCGTTAATAATGCCTTTTATGGTAATACGATACACACCACCTGCAGCGTAGGTATGGGTGATATCGGGTGCGTTAAACGAGCGTATCCGGGATGAGGTGCCGTCTCCCCATGAAACTGAAAAATCATATATGCCGCCTTCGTACAATGGAAGCGTTACCTGGTTTGATGCACTACTTCCTGTACTGATAAGTGTAGTGTCCCAATCGGAAATAAAAGCACTAAAAGGCTTTACCGATGCGTATTTAATAGCCGTTGCTCCCATATCTATATCAATTCCAGTCGTCCAAATAATAATGCCTCTGATGCACTTCTAAACTTAATGCCAAACACACTGTATTGCCCGGCAGTACGGGCCAGCTCTCCGGTTGGCTGCTGCAACGTTACATTTGGTGCCGCCGTAAAGCTGACCTGCGCTGTTCCGCTGGCGTCGCCCTCTATAAGTGTGCCGGCTGAAAACACCTCTTCCGGAATATGAACCGTTAGGGCAATGGTATTGTTAAACGACAGCCAGTAATTAGTGTCTGCCACTGTAAGGGCATAAACGCCGTTTACTACATTTGGGTCTTCGTCGTTAATCTGTTTTACAGGCTTATTTACTTCGCTGCGCAGGGCAAAGTAATCGTCTGCCGCACCTGTGGGGACAATACGCTTTACCGTTGCCACCGGGTCTTCAAACTCCACAATAATGCTGTTTCCATCCGGATTACTGTATTTAATGTCGGTTCCGTAGCCGGTTGTGTTTTGGTTCAGGCTGCCGTAATGTATGGCATACGCATTACTAAGCGGCCCAGCATTTAACACTTGGGTATAGGTGGGTACGGAAGGAGTGGCAACAGGCTCCGGGATCACTTCAAGGTCATCTTCGGTAACTTGCTGTGCGCCTTGGCCATACTTACCCGTGCCGCCCACCCAAAGCCTGCGCTGTACAGCCCCGTTATATGTAGCCTCCAGAACGGTAAAGCGTTCGGTAATCGAGTCGAAACTCAGCGGTGCATTTACAGGCCGCTGGTTAATAACCGATGAAATGAGCGGCAGGTTTATAGTGCCCAGGTTAATGTTTATGGTAGAGGGTGCCTGATAAATCAGGTCGCTGTCCAGCACGCTGTAATACACCAGCTCCAGGTTAGCCGCAGTAAGGGGTGTGGGACTATTACTTCCGTTTGGTGCGCCGTAATCGCCTTTGCCCAGCCCGGTCATCTTGTATTTATAGATGCTTTTTGTACCTCTTCTACTACTTGGAATCACACTAATGGCAAACCACACACTCTGCTTTTCGTTTACGGTAAACGCGGGTCCGTTATTTATGGCATTCAGCACGTTAGCCATGCTGAATGCACTAATGGTAAGCCTGCGCACCAGGTCTATATTATCCTGGTTTATGTCTGCTGCTACTGCGCCCAGGGTAGTGCGCACATATAACACATCGGCCAGTGCCGATTGTAATTGCGATGCGGAGTTGTATACCGAACCATTTACCATAAACTGGTTGTAGTGCGTTAGCGGCAGCAGCACATCGGCGCGGTCATAGCAGTTAAAAATTTCGAGCTGGTTACCCGAAACATGGGTTATATAGTTTTTAAGGTATTCTATGCCGTTTAAAGAAAACCGTTTACTGTTTACGGTGCGTATTACGTGCATTAGCCTAGTTTTTTAATATGAAATCCTTTGCCCGGGGCGCGGTGCCCACATGGCTTGTAATCGGGGTGGGCAGTGCGTGTAAGGTAATTTTTTACATTGCCCCAAAGCTGCATGGCTGCATCCCGGTTTTGGGCATAAATGTTTTTTTTGGCCAAAGCATCAGCCGGGCGGCTGTTGTCGTTAAGCTTTTCTACCATGCTAAACGCGGTATCTATGTACGACCCAAAGTACACATAACGCGCATAGGCAAAGTACGCAAGCACCATTTTTAGCCCGTAGTTAATATACTCTATGCCATCATGCGTGTAGGTGCCGTAATCCAGCAGGGAGGCATTGCCTTGCGGATTTTCAGTAATTTTTTTGTACAGGCTTTCGCCAATGAGCGGTTGCAGATCCAGCAACTGGGCATCCAGTATTTGTTCCTTCAGCTTGTCGTCGTAAGCCGATTTAGAGAGTTGCTTGTAGCGGGCTATGTCCTCACGGGTTATCAGGGGCTGGTACTCCATCGTCTATCAGTTTTATGGGTTCTACAATCAGGTTTTTGTAATCGGGCATTTGTGCCAAAATGCGGTTTAGGGTAGCCGTAAGCAGGGCACGTTCTTTAGAGGTGTTTTCCCAGTAGGTACGTTTCATTTCGCGTATGGCCTCGCCACTGTTGCCAAACAGCGCACTGTCATTCGTTTTTACCAAACCCGATGGCAGGTTGTTAAACGCCACCAGTATGTTTTCGCGCACGCTGCTTTCGGTATAGTTAAACAGCTCGTCATCTATTTTGCTTTCTATCTGTTTTATTAAAATGGCGTCTTCTAGTTTTTCTCCGGCAAAATCCATTTCTAGGCACAGCACCCCGCCGGTATTATCTGCGCCAAGGCTGTCTTTAATCGCTTTCTGAAACGCCTCGCGTTCGTTCTCGGCTTCCCGGTAGGCGGTGCTTGCGGGTTCCAGCCCACCGCTTATAAGCGGACGCGTTACCACCAGCGTATTGCCAAAAAAGCCACGGCGCAGCAGCCTGTTTTTATAAATACCCGCCTGTGCCTCGCTGTCGCAATCTTCGGCAACCGAATCTATGCGGCTTAGCGGATAAATCAGCTTGGTATCCATGTTTATAAACAGCACCTGGCCTTTGTAGTGTTCCCATCCTCCGGCAGCTTCTACTTGCGCGTCGATTACCGCTTTGCGGGGGTTGTACACGTCTATAAGCGTTATACCGCTGCGTTTTGGGTTAAACCATTCTTTGCACACGGCTATCTTTCCGGCATAATCGGTACTATCTTTTTTGCCCACACGGCACCATTCGTAAGGCAGTATGCTTACATCGGCTATTTGGTACAGGGCGTTGTAGTTAATGTGTATAAACGCGCCGCGCTGTTTTACTATATCTTCGGCAAGGTCATCGGCAAAATCTATAAGGCGTAGCTTTTTAGATGCGTTTACTATGCTGTTATCGGCCTCGGGGCCAAAGCCTTTGCCCAGCAGGTACTGTACCATTATGGCAGCGGCGCTCTTTGCGGTAACGCTGTTGTTTATAAGCCGGTCCATGCGCTCAGGGTACGCATTGTCTACATCATTAGCATACACATCGGCGCTTTTGCTCCATGGGGTAAGGCGTTTCCAAACCTCTACAAAAAGCGTTTTCATGGTTAGGGCTGGTTTGGTTCTAAATCTTCTGATTCGCCCAGCAACTGCGTATCTTCATTTACATGTGCGGGGTGTGGCACATCGGCTGGGGGGTTAGTATTATCAGCCACCGGGGCATTGCCGGGCTGGGGCATTTCGGCAAAATACCGCACCCCGTTAGGCTGGTTCAGCAGTATAAGGGCGTAGGCATCGGTAAGGTTTTGGTTGTTTATAAGTATATCAGATCCTTCCTGAAGCGGAATGTTTTCGTAGCATTCGTGTAAGCGGTACCTGCAGGTGGTTTCCATGGTTGTAATATAGTTTTTGTACTGCTGCAAATATTGGTTTAAGCACCGTGGGCACTGCGGGTTTAGCGGCCCCGGGAAAATAGCGGTATACGCCCTGAGGAACACCTCAAGGTACCGCTCGCCCTTACCCGAAACTCCGCGGGTAAGGGTGGCGATATCCATGTTTTTAAAATCCATGTAGGTTTGGATATTTGTTTTAGCCTGCCGACTCTTCGGTATCAAGCTTGGTATCAAAGTACTCTTTTGTAGCACTGTAGCCCGTGGTAAGGAGCAGGTTTCGTGGTGGTGTAGGCTCTTCAAAACCGTCTACGCTGGCCATTTCAAACATAATCATGTTGTCGTTTTCCTTGCTGCTGTTTGTCATGGTGCTCATTTCTAAGCCCGATGCCAGCCCCAGGATTTCAAACGCGTCGGCACTACCGGTACCTTTCCACATTTGCTCTACCACAATAACGTACTTGTCTCCTTGTGCCAGTGTGGCGGCACTTTGTTTGTTAGCCGCGCCGGGGTTAAAAATCACCCCGCTAAAGGTGTGCTTGTACTTGTCTGGCGCGTTCTCTTTTTTAACGAGTTCCCACGCCTTGCCGTTAGCCTGCTTTATGCCTTGCAGCCTGCATACCGATGCGCCTGTGGCTAATTGTAGTGCGGTTACCACCAGCGGGTTAGTAGTGCTGTAAGTGGCACCGGTTATGTCTTTTTTCTTGATTATGAGGATGTTTTGCTCAATGCCGCCAATGGGGCTGTTTACGCAATCAAAGTTGATATCGTGTAATAGTGTGCTTGTGCAATCAGACATTTGTTGTTTTTGTTTAAAAAAGTCAAATCTTTTTTTGGTTGGAAGTCGGAAGTCCGATGTCGGAGGTCGGAGGTCCGATGAAGGATTTGAGTAGTTTCCCCTCCTGTGGAGGGGTGCCCGCAGGGCGGGGTGGGTATCTGTAAAACTGAACGACAAAGTGGATTTCCCACCCCGGCTTTCAGCCACCCCTCCGAGGGAGGGGAATGCTCACTCAGTCTTGGTTTTCGGTCGTAGTTTTCAGTGCTTACTCAGTTGTTTAGTAACCCAAAGGAGCACAGAGAAAGCGCAGAGATTCTCAAAGGTTTTTTCTCTTGATAAAGCTCACAAAGCATTCCTGCGGAATGGGGAAGCACGCAGAGGGGTTAGTCGCAATTTCCAATCCCAGTTTTTCCTTGCGCCTGTCATGGCGAGCGGAGATACGGAGCGCGGCCATCTTTTTTAGTTGCAGTTTCAGTCTCAGTCCTTACTCAGTTGTTTAGTAACACAGAGATATTCTAATGTTTTACCACAAAGCTCACTAAGGGCTTCACAAAGTTCACTGCCTTTAGAGTCCACAAAGCATTCCTCCGGAATGTATAAAGACCGCTGAGTGTTGCGCCCGAGTGGTTTCCCCTCCTGCGGAGGGGTGCCCGCAGGGCGGGGTGGGTATCTGTAAAACTGAACTACAAGGTGTATTTCCCACCCCGGCTTTCAGCCACCCCTCCGAGGGAGGGGAATGCTCACTCAGTCTTGGTTTTCGGTCGTAGTCCCAGTCTCAGTTTTCAGTCTCAGTTTCCTGTCTCAATCTCAGTCTCAGTTTACAGAGTACCACACCCGAGTAAGCAACTTTGCACGAGGCGTAAGCCGAACTGGCACAGCAAACTTTAAACCTGAAACTTGAAACTAAAATTAATACGCTGCCACCGTCATGTACGGTTCCAGGTGCTTGGCATCAAGGGTATAGGCGGCGTCAATAATATTTTGTTTGTTTACGCGGTCGTAAAACACATCGAGTTTGGCAAGGTCTTCGGCATTTAGCGTACCTACCGGAATGTTGCTCTTGGTGGTAAACACCGCACGGTGGGGCAGGTAGTACTTGGTGCCATCGTTTTGGTAATCTTTAATAAAACGGTCCCAGTCGTAGCGCACCTTGATTTCAATACCATCAAAATACAGTTTTGGCCTGCCTTCTTCCACCACTTCCAGATAACCCGACCCAAGGTTTTTTTCGCGTAGTGTAGCGCGGTAGTTTTCGGCTATAGAGCGGGTAACCAGTATAAAGGCATCATCTGCAGATAGCAGCCTGTCGTCGGCTTTGGTTACCATTTTTTCCAGAATATCCAGTGCCGCATCTGGGGCCAATGCCTGCGCAGCGTAGCTCGACTGGCTGTTCGCCGAAATAGCCACACGGTTAGGAGCATCGGCATCTACCTCGGTAAAAATTTGTTTAAACAAACCGTCAAACGAGTTCAGTACGGCAATATCGGGTACGTTGTACAGATGGTTGGCGTTAGCAGTCTGTGCGGTAACGCCGGCTACATCAAACCACACTTTGGTATGAATGTTTTCCTTAAGCGCTTCTTCTACCACGGCTATGATAACACCCAGTTCCTGGCTGCCCACAAGGTCGAAAAAGTCGGGGTTAATGCGCTTGGCTTTGCGAAACACCTTCATAAGCGATTCCATTTGTCCCTGGCAGTGTGTAAGGCGGAATTCCTCCAGCACGGGGGTCCAGAATTTCTCGGTTAGGTTAAAGGTAGTATCGGTAGGGGTAGGGCCACAACCCGATGCTTTTTTACCCAATAGCCCCAGTTTGTTTGCAAAGGCAATTTGCGTATCGGTATCTATACCGGTTTCTATTTCGTGAAACTCGGCAATATCCGAATTGTTAAATACACGCTCAAAAATTACTTCGCTTACCGCATCTATTTCGCGGGGGTTAAGCGTAAATTCCTGGTCGTTTCTGCGTTTAATAAGAGGCATTACTTACTTTTTTTTGACTGCAAATATTCGCGGATGCCTGTGGCGCGGTCGGCCTGTGCCGGCTTACGTACGGTAGCCCTTTGGCCGTCTATGCTGTAGCGGCTGCCCACCTGGCGTTTTAGTGCCATTACCTCGGTTTTAATTTGCGCAAGCTGGCGTTTCAGGGCTTTGTTCTGCGCCCGTAACGATGCCGCTGCCGGAGCCGCTGCGGGGTCTGCTTCGGGTTCTATAATCTCGGTAAGTTCGCCTGCTGTAAACACGTAGGTAGTGCCATCGGGCAGCAGGTATTCGCCCTCGGCAGGAGCGCCGTCTACGGTGGCGGTGGCGCCTATTTCTACCACATCGGCATCGGCAAGGTCTGTAAAATCAATTTCGGCACCGGTGGCATCCTGTACCAGCTTGTTAAAAATTTGGGGCTGGTTAAACTTGCCCAGTACCCTGGTAAACAGGCTCTCCATCCAGTGCCTGTCTTTTTCGCTAAAAGTTCCTCTCATGGGTTTATTAGTATTCAAATATGCTTTGGCTACCGCCTTTATGGGTTGGGTTGAGGTGGTAAACCCCAGTGCGCTGAGCTGTGCCGCGCTAAGCCAGGTTTCGTTTTTCAGCAGGGGCAGTATGGCTTCCTTTTGTACGCTGAGGGCTTTGGTATAAAAGCCTACCATTTTTTGTTCTACCTGCCGTAGCTGGGCGGCAAACTGCTCTATTTCGTCGGCGGTGCCCATGCTGCCTCCCCAAGGCAGGTGAATCATAAACGGGGTGTTTTCGCGCAGTTGGCGTTTGCTGCCTGCCATAAAAATCACGGTGGCTATGCTGGCTACTATGCCGCTGCCTATGGTGGTAAGCGGCTTGCGCAGGGCACGCAGGTAGTGGTAAATATCAAACCCTACGTCTACCAGTCCGCCTTCGCTGTTTATGTGTACGTTAAAGGCAGTGGCGGTGGGTTGTTTTTTTACCTGGGCTACCACATCGGCCAGGGTTACGCCGGGGGTACCGTCAAAAGTGCCTATCTGGCCCGAGATGTAAATGTTTCCGGTCATTTTTTGGTTTGGTTTAAAGTCTAAAGTTGGCTTACTCGTACCTACAAAATCTTAATACTTAATTCTTGATACTTAATACTTAAAATTCGATTCTTCTTCAGTACTGAAATTCTTTTGCAAAGTTACGGCGGGTTTCGGGGCAAAGTACTGAAGGGAGTTGTGCAGTAAACTTTCAGGTTTTCTACTCAGTTGTTTAGTCACACAGAGATACACAGAGTAAGCCCAGAGATTCTCAGAGGTTTTACTGTTTCATTGCCCTTAGAGCTCACAGAGCATTTCTGCGGAATGTAGTATTGCTCCCCAATCACGCCTGTCATGGCGAGCGGAGGTACGGAGCGTGGCCATCTATTTCACCACAAAGCGCACCAAGTTTTTTCACGAAGTTTTAAAAGGTTTATTAACACAGAGATACACAGAGCAAGCGCAGAGACTCTCAGAGGTTTTATTTTTACATTGCTTTGAGAGTTCACGGAGCATTCCTTCGGAATGTGGCATTGCTCCCCAATCACGTCTGTCATGGCGAGCGGAGGTACGGAGCGTGGCCATCTCATAAGTTTTTTGTTTCAGGTTTTGTACTAATGGGTTTTTTCGTGGCAAATAAAGATGGCTTCGTGCCTCGCCATGACAGGTGTAAACTGCAAACTACATTTCCCACCCCGGCTTTGAGCTACCCCGCCGAGCGAGGGGAATGCTAACTCGTGTACCTTCATCCAACCTCGGACCTCGGACTTCCGACCTCACCGCATGAGTAAGCCAACCTTAAACTTTAAACCTTAAACTTTAAACGAAAAGCTATAAACTCAGCGTATAGCGTTCGGGCAGGTCTATGTCTATGGCAAAGTTAGTAAGCTCCTGGCGAGGGTTTTTTATACGCGCCGAATTGGTTTTTACCGAAACCTCTACCCAGTTGTGGTAGTTGCTGCGGCCAAACGGTGTGCCGGTAAACAGGAATACCTTAGGGCTTTCCAGTAGGTTTTGCACTATGTTTCGCTGCGGCGGGGTAAGCAGTTCGGCTACCAGCTTTAGTGTGTCTTGTGACTTGCGGCCTATTTGCGTAGTACGCCCAAAGCTATCGGCAAGGTTGTTGAAATCAGCGTCCAGTTCGCCCAGGTCTTTTACGCTGCGGTCTGTGGCGTAGGTGTTTTCAAAAAGCCAGTAGCTGTAGCCGCCTTGGTTGTTAAGCCATTTAAGGTACACCCCGGAGCAATGCGGCGCCTTGTCTACGGTAAGGGTGTACACATCGGCATCATCCTGGCGCGAAACAAGCAGCGGATTGCTCCCCGGTACCAGCGCTATAAAATCCTCCAGGGTAACATCCGTCCGCCCGTCTGAAATAAACAGCCTGCTGCATGCCCCGTTCATGGTAAAAGATTCGTGCTGCAGGTTGGCCATGTTTTTAAGCGTAAGGGCAGGCGTGGTGTTGTACAGGCACACGTCAAACGGGTAGCCTTCCCAATACTTTACGTACCATTGGTTAGCCGCATTGGGCCGGGCCGGGGTAAGCACCTGAAAATCGGTTACGCTAACCGGGCGATAATCCGTATGCTGCTGCACTGCCGCCAGCCACACCAGGTTTTTGGTTACGGTATCTGTAATTACAGGGGTGTTGTTGCCCGATGCTGCCGGTACTACGTTTATGGTAAGGCTGGCGGTAAGCAGCCGCCCATCTGAAGCCGGGTACACAAACGACTGGTGGTCTGCCACGCTCAGGTCGGTTACCGTGGTGTCGGCAAAGTTTTTTGTATTGATAAGTGCCGTTACATAAGGCGAAAGATTGCAGTAAAACGTGCCGCCGGGGCTGGGGTACAGGCGTATGGGTTGCAGCGTGCCCAGGGTAACCTCGGCATAGGCGGGTGCGGTTATGGTAGTGCTGTAAAAGCCCAGTACATCATTATTATACGCCATGCGCAGGGCGGTTTCGGGTTGCATTTGTGTAAACTGTATCATGTAAGTTCTGTTTTTAGGGAATCAAAAAATTGTTGGGCCAAAGTATCCAGATACACCGGTGCCACCTTATCCATTATTTGCTGAATGCGCGCCGGGCTTACCACCCGGGCTATAAAGTCTTCCTGCCCGGCAGGGGGGTGCCAACCCATACGTGCTATTTTTCGGGCAATGAGAAACGCCAGGCTGCTTACCGAAATTTCTTTACCCAGCCGGGCTGCTATGCCTTTTTGGGTAATCCATTGTTCTATGGCTGCGCTGGGTGGTGCCTTGCCGGGGCCGCGTCCGTTTATGTAACCATCGGCTACGAGCGTAAAACCGTTTGGAAGTTGCTGCACCTGTACCGTTTCGGCCCAGTGCCCGGATGCTGCCCTGCCACTGCTGCGGTACTGGGCTATAACCTCCTGCCGCAGCTGTTCCATCTCGGCCCTGAAAATTTCCTGTACGTTAGTTTCCATAGGCCTGGGGTACGGTTATGGTGTAAGAGCACAGCAGGCCATCCATATTGGCATCGAGCGCATCGGTTACGTCTATGTTTTCCCACTGGGTTACGGTAAGCCCGTGGCAGGCGAGGTCGTTACCTAGCAGGGCAAAAAGCTGCAGCAGCGGTGCAATGCCGGTGGCATATTTTCCGGTTTCGGTGGGGTTGCCTGTTTCGGCATAAAAAGGCAGGGTGTAGTCGGCGTGTTTTACCAAAAAGAATTTCCCTTCGTACAGGGTGTTTTCTATACGGGTGCCGCTGATGTTGTACTGGCTTTTGCGGTTGGTAAATTCGTGAAGCAGGTACACCTTGCCGGTGTCTTGTGCGGCAGTGCCGTCGAGCAGGTTAAGGGCTGCTTTTTTTCCATAATGGTATTCCAGTGCGTGGGCATCGGCCACGGAATGGAGTATGCGTACAATGTCGGTCATGTTTTTTTATTTTTTGGTTTTTATTTTTGTTTAAGGTTTAAAGTTTCTTACTCGGTTGATTAGTAACACAGAGATACACAGAGTAAGCACAGAGATTCCCGAAGTTTTTTATCGGTATGAGTCCGCAAAGCATTCCTTCGGAATGGGCGAGTGGTCAGTCTCAGTTGCAGTTTTCAGGTATGGGTAAGCAACTTTGCACGAGGCGTAAGCCGAACTGGCGCAGCAAACCGCAAACCATAAACCGTTTCGTCATGGCGAGCGGATGTACGGAGCGCGGCCATCTCATTAGTTTTTTTGTTTAAGGTTTACTCAGGCTTGCCACTGCGACTGAAAACCCACCCCGCCCTGCGGGCACCCCTCCGGAGGAGGGGAATGCTTACTCGTACCCATCATCGGACATCGGACCTCCGACCTCCGACCTCCGACCTCGGACTTCCGACCTGAAAACTGCCAACAAAACCCGGGCAACTTTTACTAAATTTGTATTCCGGATTCCATCTGAAATCTGAAATCAAAAAAATCTGAAATAGTATGTTTTCGTGGTTTAAAAAGAAAAAAGAAACGCCTAAGCCTGCGGTAGACCTTAGTCACCTGCCTGCGCTAAACGAGTGGGGTGTGTTTTTTAACGGTAACGGAGTGAGCCTTTCCAGCCGATGGGCGGGCGGGGTGCCGGGTACCGAAAGCGAAACGATTTTCTTAAAAGCATTCCCCGATGTGCCGCAGCTGGAGCGCGCTACCTTTGCCGATTGGCTGCATATTTCAGATAACGGGATTTACCTGCAACAGCTTACCCCGGTTAATGGCCAGGGTAGTACGCTGCTGTTTCTGGATTTTGACACATGGAACGCCACCGCGCTAAAAACAAATGTTACCGCTACAAAATGGAGCAGCGGCTACCATGAGGGTAAGCCGGTGCTGTTTTTGGGTGATGAGGTTTTTTATCTTTAATTTTAGGTTTCAAGTTTAAAGTTTCAAGTTGCTCACTCCGTTGATTAGTAACACAGAGATACACAAAGCAAGCGCAGAGATTCACAAAGTTTTTCTTCTTGATAAAGTTCGCAAAGCATTCCTTCGGAATGGGGGAGTGGGTAGTCTCAGTTTTCAGTCTCAGTTTTCAGTCTCCCGATACGCCTGTCATGGCGAGCGGAGGTACGGAGCGCGGCCATCTTTGGTTGTAATTTTTTACCACAAAGCGCACCAAGTTTTTCACGAAGTTTAAAAGGGTTATAGCCCAAAGATTCTCAAAGCAAGCGCAGAGATTCACAAAGTTTTTCTTCTTGATAAAGTTCGCAAAGCATTCCTTCGGAATGTGGTAATTAATAGTTTAAGTTTTCAGTTTTCAGTCTCAGTTTTCAGTCTCAGTTTTCAGTCTCAGTTTTCAGGTCAGAGTAAGCAACCTTAAACTTTAAACCTTAAACTTTAAACCTTAAACTTTAAACCTTAAACCTTAAACCAAAGAAACTCACCTCCCTTCCATAAACGCTATAATGCTAAACATACAGCGTTCGCTAATTTTATAGGTATCGGCTACGTTACCGGCGGCGCGGGTTTTTTTGGTTCGGCCGTATTGTTTTTTAAGGATTTCGGCTTCGGTAAGGTAGGCTTCGTAGTACACTTTCCAGTCCAGTATATGCGTGGGGATAAACCCCTGCGACATCAGTTGTAAAAACGTATCGCCCAGGGCGGTAATGCTTTGGTAGCGGGTCATTATTACCATTTTTTTTCAGGACAAATATCATTGCTGCGCACCTTGGCACTCAGCGGGCACTTACACAGGTGGCAGTACGTGCCTTCTATTTCGGTAAGGCGGTCTGTAACAAACGCCAGGAGCTTGCCGTGCTTTAGGTTAGGGCAGGCGGCACAAATGGCAGCCCGGCTGCGGGCGGTTTCTTCGGTTACTTCGCTTTTACTGAGGAAGTTTTTCCAGCCCGAAAGAATTTTTTTAATCATATAAGAAAATATTCTTCATAAAATATTGTTTGGAAACAAAAACCTCTTATATTTGTACCCGTAGCAGCGTTGTGCAAAAATACTGATACCTACAAAAACGCTTCTCTTTCCACCATTTATATGCTAAAAGCTCCCTGTGCTGCAATGACGGGGGGCTTTTTTGTTTAGCGTTTTTTTTGATGTATTTAAATTTTAGCTAAGAAAATAATCTATGTTTTTCTTTGTGGTTTAATAAAATCGATTATATTTGTCCCGTAAAACCAAATCATTTTAACCAAACCAATTTTTCAATCCATTTCAGAATTACATAAACCAATTACCTAATCCATTATCATGAAAAAAATCTATGTACTTTTTACCCTTATGTTGCTTTCGCTTGTACAGGCACAGGAAAGTTTTCCGTTTATCCGCCCGGCCCTGCTAAAAGATACTGAGGTTACTGTTGTAGACAATAAAGTCTCGGGCACTTACGGGTACTTCATCGAATTTTATACAGATCGTGATATGCAGGAGCACTACATGCCGGTAGCCGATTTTAAGAGCCGTTCTAAAAGAGAGGCGTTACTGGGCAGGGTATTTCAGGTAATAGATGTAGATGAGCAGAAAGAAGTTGAAGACCAGGTTGTAGCCCGGGTAATTTTACGCGACAAAGAAAATAACATCTTATATTACCGCTACCGTTCTGGTGGCGATTATGAGTATCCTTTAAAGGTAACAGGCGGGCTTAAACTGCCTGCAGATTTTTACTGTGATTATATAAATGCGCCCGGTCAATCTTTAGATACCGGTCTTTACATACAACCCGGCTGTCATTTGTTAAAACAAACTGGGGACAATGAAGTAGAGTACTCTTTAGTCTGTAACATGTTTTCTAAAACAGGAGGTAAAGCACCAGAAAAGGTAACGCTTGTGTTACAAAATGGTGCGCCACTTGTAGTAAATGCTTATGTAGAAGTTAAGGTACACTCTGCCAACTCCTTTAAATACTCGTTTTCGTTTTTATTGTATGGCAAAAACCTTGCAGCCGTAAGAAAAAACAAAATAAAGACCATTAAAGTAGATACTGCTTCACTGGATTTTAACGGTACAAAGCTTAACGGCATTATAGAGTGTAGCGAAAAAAAGACTATAAAGAAATAACAGTATAAACTGCCGCCATTACAGCGGCAGTTTTTTTATTTAAAAATTAGCCGCCTGCCGTACCTTAACGTAGCTGCTGCTTTGGGTAACAATATCCTGCACGGTAACTACCGGAGCCGGTATGGCGGCATTAGCCTGCGCTATTTTGGCCGCCAGCTCATCAAGGTTTACGGCCTGCTGCGCCACCTCCCGAGATACTATGCCGCCCTGTGCAAAGTAATTGCCACCCGTGCTGCCACCGCCCCCTGCCGGAAACGTGTTGTTAAACGCCATAAAGTGGCGTGCCGCATTGCGGTTCATTACCCCAATGATTTCTCCCTGTTCGGCTTCAAAGCGGGTACCGTCTTCGCCTGTAAACAGCGTGCCTCCCTGGCTGTGGCGTTTTCCGCCTATGCTAAACAGGGCACCTTTTTCGGCTTTAGGAGTTTTTGTTGAGGTTATCTTTTTAACGTTAGCCAGTCCGCTGGCTACCGCAGCTGCAGCCACTATGGCACCACGAATGGGCGATGTAGGGTCGCCGGGTATTAGCTGAGAGGTATACGCCTTTTGTGCAGCAAGGTAGGTGTCTATGGTGGTTTGTGCTATTGCGGCAGCTTTACCGGCGGCGGTATTTTTACCCAAAAGTTCGGCTACTGCACTTAAAGACTGGCTGGTAAGCGACATCTTATTATCAAAAACGGCCTGGTCTATTTTTTTAAGGTTATCTTCATGTTTTTTTTTCTCAGCCTCTAGCAAAGCGTTATGTTGTTCTTTAGTTAGCTTTTCTTCTTCCAGTCTTTTGTCAAGCGCTTTTTTAGCCTGGTCGAACCGCGCATCTTCATCCATACGCTGCAACTCAAATTCTGATTGGGCATTGGCACGTTTAATTTCTAATTCTATCGCTTTTTCTTCTGCTAATTTCTTTTTTTTGTCGTCGTCATCAGCTTTAGCATTAGCGTCTATAGTTTTTTGTATGTTTTCGCGTTCGGTATTATATTTTTGCTTAATAGCCGTCTTGGCTTTTTCCAGATCTTCACTGTTTATAAGCTCATTCTCACTGCGCTGATCCAGGTACGCCAGTTCTTTAGCCTCGAGCGCCGCTATGCGTTCTCCTTCTTTTTTTATGAGTTCGTCATTAATTTTATCAACAGAAATAAGGCTTTTTTCGTTTGCCGATATATACGCTTTAAGTTCCTTTTCGGCATAGCTGGCGGCAGTTTCTGCCTTTTTTCTCAGCAGTTTGTTGTTTTCTTCTATACTTGCCTTATCCCGCTCTGCCTTAGCCTTAGCGGATTTATCTGAAGCGGCAAATTCAGCGTTTATTATCTTCAGCTTGCGGCGGTGCACTTCCTCGGCTATTTCCAACTCCTCCTTCATGGTATGTGCTTTGGCGTTTTTGCTTTCCACATACATATCCAGTTCCAGCTTTTGCAGGTCTATGGCATCCCTGGCGGCTTTTGCAGCCCTTTGTTTACGCGCTTCCGCGGCTTGTTTTTGCTGTTCTTCGTCGGCTTTGCGCTTTGCGGCGGCATCTTGTGCTATTTTAGCGCGGTCTTCCTCGTACGACGCCAGTATCTTTTTTTCTTCGCCGCTTATATTCAGGCGATCTATGTTAGCCTTTTTAAGGGCGTCTATTTCCTCCTGGGTAAACTTTTTTACCTTCATCATTTTCTCAGCGTAGGCAGCACCTTGGGCTTGCAGTTGGTCTAACTCTGTTTTGCTGAGGCCTTTGCCCAGTGCGGCACTGGTTACCGCATTATTGTATGCGTCCTGGCTTAGTTTTTTACGCTCCTGCAGGTTTGCCGTTTCTAGTTTATGGGCGTCGTCAAGGGCTTTAAGGCGTTCCTGTTCTGTTTTGGTTTGGTCTTTAGCCACCTTCATTAACTCATCTATGCTTTGTTTTGCCTTTAGGTTGCGTTCTTCCTGAACGCTCATGGCAGCACTTAACTTTTCTTCGCTATTTTTAAGCGCCTCTTTGTCTTTAGCCAATTGTTGTGCGGCGCGGCCTGCTTCGGTGCTGGAGCCTACAAAATCAGCAAAGCCTTCTATAACCCACGCAATGCCTTTTGCCAGCAGCTGCATGGGCATGGTTACAATATCTATTACCGGGCCCAGTGCTGCCATGGCCTTTTCTACTGCCTGGGTTACGGGCGGAAAACTCATAAGTTTTTGTATTAGCGGGCCCAGCACGCTCAGCAAAATCCCCAGGGGATTAGCGGCTATGGCCTTGCCTACACCCGCTATACCGGTTTTCATTAACGAAAAAGAATCAGAGAGCAAATTACCCACGCCCCCTGCCGCCTGGGCACGACTTATAAAACCACTGATGCCGCCGTTAAATACGTTAATGCTATCAAAGGCTTCGGTTACCTTGTCTTTGTAGTAGCCCATGGTAAGCGTACCATTAGTTTGCAGCTCGTTAGCCTCGGCTATTTTTTCGTTGTTTTGTTCTATCTGTGCGCGTATGCGCTCCAGGTTGTCAAGGTAGTTATCGTCTGTAGCCCGAAGCTTTTCGCGAATGCGTATCAGGTCTTCGTTTTGGTTTTGGTAACTGCGCTGCGAATTAAGGTTGTCGTTCAGCGTTTTTTCCAACTCCTTATTAGTATTGATGCTTTTTTTGTGGGCATCTTCCAGGTTATCCAGCTCTTTTTTGTAGTCTGATACGGCTTCTTTTTGCTCTTTTAATTCGGCTTTTAGATTTTTATACTCATCGGTATTTTTTTTATTTTCGTCCTTTAACTCTGCCATTCGGTCTTTCAGTTCCTTTACGGCGGCCTGGCTTTGCTTAAGGTTTTCGTTAGCTTCCCGTGCATCGGCACTTACTTTTAATAAAATTTCTTGTTTACTGCTCATGGTCAGGGTATTGGCAAATATTGGCGCAAGCTAAAACTCAGGCTACCCGTACCATCTCGCAGGTTGTGGGTTTTCCGGGTACGTAGTTGGTTATCTTATTCATAACAAAATTGCCTCCCAGCTGGGCTATATAGTATTTCTTTTTAAAATCGAAATTAGCCACATCGGCTTCAGACAGCCAAAGTTGCGCGCTTACCACAATAGTTTTTTCCAGTATGCGTTGCAGCGGTGCATAGTAGGTTTGCAAAATCTGGCTAAACGGAAGCCCCGTATAATCTTCGGTAAGGTAGCTTGTACAGGTGCCGTTTTGCTGCGGGTTAGCGTTACTTTTTACAAAAACCGACGTGTTTTTTCGCTCGGCACGCATAAGGTAATAGCGCTTATCCAGCGGCTTGTATTTAATAGGAGCTTCGCCCTCTGCCGGGTTTTCTTTAATCTCTTTATCCCACAGTTTGTACACGTTAGTAGTGCGCCCCAGGTAGGTTACGGTTTGTTTTTCGGGGCTGTATATCCTTGATTTAAATAAATCGGTGCTATCGTTAAGGTTGGCATTCAGTACGGTAAGGTAGCCATCGTTATGCGATTGCTCTTTGTCGTTATACGCATACCTAAACCAGTTTTGCTGGGCATAATTGCCGGTTACATACTCTTCCTGAAGTTTTTTTACAAACTTGCTGCTCCAGTCTGCCACGGTACCGGTTTCCAGCAGCTCGTGCAGGGTAAGAAATTCGTAATGGTTTTCATACCTGCGCTTGTACATGGTAAGCCCAAAGCGCTGCACAATCTCGGTAAGGAAATCGCGGATGGAAAAATCAGCAAACGCCTGCGAAAAGTCGATCTGAGACGGATCTCTCTTGGTAATTTTTAGCGTAACTATACTGTTGTTATTGTTTATGTAATACGCGTTTTGCGAATAATTTGGCGCGCCAAATACCACTGTAAGCGTGGTGCCTGCCGGCAAATCCATTTCCTGGGCAAAGATAAATGCGTTTGGGACATTTGGTTTCGGGTTAAGGCTTATACCGTACGGTATATTTTGTACCGGTTGGTTTTGTACATTTAAAGCCAGGAACACATTAGTAGCCGAAACCGGTGAGTGGTAAAAGTCGCTGCCCTGAGAGGCATTTACCGTAGCCGAGATTTCTATGTAGTAGCGCCCTGCCTGGTTAATTTTTATGTAGCTGGGGCTGCTGGCGTTTATAATATCATTCGGGTCAGGGTCCGGGTCTGTGCGGGTATCGGCAAACGCGCCCAGCCAGCGGTGTGGCACGGTGTTAGGACCCTGCACAAACCAGCCGTGAGGCGCATCAAACAACACAGGGTTTTGGTCAGAAAGGTTTGGTACCCCTTTCGGAAACGTGAGCCACAGGTTTTTAAAGTCATCCGAATTAAACACGCTGCCCGACCAGCTAAAGCCGTAAGTGCCAAATATTTTCTCCCAAAGGTAGCTTACCTTAACGGCCGGCACCAGGTAGTCAAAATTTACACTTAGCCCCGTTGCGGGCGGATTTGCTACGGTATTATCGCCATTATAGTCGGCCAGTATGTAGGCGTATTTGTTGGTGTTTTCAAGGCTGGTATCCCAGGAGTCTTTTATGGCGGCAAAGGTTTTTTTATGGGTAAGATCGTCTAGCCCCAGTGCCGAAAGGTTTTTGTTTTCCACGGCCTTGTACAGGTCTATAATACCATCGTAAATAACCACGTCGTAGCTGTCGCCACCATCGGTAACCACCGCCCAGCCGTTGAATACAAAGCATTCGCCTGTAGTGCTGTACAGGCTGCATTCGTTTTTTTGATAAGGTATGTTGCTGGTGTTTCCGGTAAGGGTAAGGTAGTTCATTATCCGCACGTTGTTAGCGGTTTTGGGCAGGCTAAACTTGTTGGTATAACTTGCCTGGCGGTCGTCTAAGCTGTTAAGGTCGTTTACCTGCCGGGTTTGTGCTATTACGGTATTGGGCGACAAATCAGCCACCGAACCGTTTATGTAGAGGATTAAAGACAAATGTTTTTAGGGTTTTAGCAGAAATATTTTTTGTCGGAGGTCGGAGGTCCGATGAAGGGTATGAGTAAGCATTCCCCTCCTGCGGAGGGGTGCCCGCAGGGCGGGGTGGGTGTACGGTTTTCAGTCTCAGTTTTCAGGTCGGATGTCGGATGTCCGAAGTCCGATGATGGATATGAGTGAGTAACTTTGCACGAGGCGTAAGCCGAACTGGCGCAGCAAACCACAAACCACCAACCATCCACCGTTCTGTCATGGCGAGCGGAGGTACGGAGAGCGGCCATCTCATTAGTTTTCAGTCTCAGTCTCAGTTCGGAGTAAGCAACTGAAAACTGTGACTGCGACTGTAAACTATTTTCTTGTCAGCTTTGCATACGCTGCTTCCACTTCGTTTTGGGCTTTTATCTGTGCCAGCAGGCTAAAGATTTCGCCGTAGGGTTTTCTGCCCAAATCGTAAGGGTATTGCCCAAAGGTTTTACCCAGCTGAATCAGGGGCAGGGTATCGCTAAAAACGTTTAGCTTATCGGCACCCGCCATGTGCCACAGGTGGCTGTCGGTGCTCAGGGTGTGCAGCAGCTTGGTTTCGGTGGCTATGAGACATTTAAACTCTGAAATCAAAAACTTGCGCGCGGCAAAGTACTCCGCCACCCGAACGTTGTAAAACTGCCTTTGGGTTACGCCAAAGCACACGCTAAAGAGCTCCTGCACTTGTGGCCAACTGTTTAGTTTACCCAGCAGGCGGATGCAGTACTTTACATTGGCATAAGGCATTTGCTGCAGGTTCAGGGTTTTGCCGGCAAAGGTGTTTTTGGGCGGGAGCGTTTCCAGCCAGGCATCGTACAGGGTGGTATCGGGCAGGCGTGCGTAGTATTTTATGCGGATGTTTTTCATGTTTTTAAATTGAAAAATTTAAAGATTGAAGCAATGAAAGATTAGGCATCTTTGCGAGGGATTTGTAACACAGAGGTGCAAGGAGAAGGCACAGAGACGCACGGAGTTTCTTTGAGGTGTTGTAGCCCGAAGATTCTCAAAGCAAACGCAGAGATTCCCAAAGTTTTTGTTCTGGGGTAAGCACGCAAAGCATTCCTTCGGAATGTAAAGAGATCGCGGAGGCTGGATGTCGTATGTCCGATGATGGATAAGAGTAAGCATTCCCCTCCTGCGGAGGGGTGCCCGTAGGGCGGGGTGGGTTTTCAGTTTTCAGTCACAGTCTCAGTTGTCCGTTCCGCCTGTCATGGCGAGCGGAGGCACGGAGCGCGGCCATCTCATTAGTTTTAGGTTACTATTTTGTGTACTTTGTACATTCCGCAGGAATGCTTTGTGTGCTTTGTGGTAAAATCTCTGAGCATCTTTGTGTTACAAAAATGAGATAGCTTCGTACCTCGCCATCTGGCGCAAGGGGGAGACTGAGACTCCGTGTACTTTGTACATTCCGCAGGAATGCTTTGTGTGCTGTAAAGAGTAGTTTTCTTAGGGTTACTTTGTGAAAAAACTTTGAGTGCTTTGTGGTAAAATCTCTGTGCATCTCCTTGTTACAAAAATGAGATAGCTTCGTACCTCGTCATGACAGGCAAACTATAAACCACAAACCATAAACTACAAACCCACCCGCACCCTTGCCGAATAATCTTTCCTAAGCGCAAACCAGTAGCGCATCATAATGCTGTCCCATTCATCCGGACTGCGGCCTATGAGTTCCTTAACACGGTCTTTGGGGATAATGCCCTGCTTGCCGTCGCGGTCTATGTCCTTTAGTTTTACCTGTTCCATTTCTTCGGTAACGGTTTGCATAAGGGTGGGGTCGTGGCACAGTTCGCCTGCGTGGCGATTAGTTATCATCTCGGCCATTTTAATGCTGCACTGGCTTTTAAGGTTGTCAAAGTTGGGTTTTACGTAAGTGTCGCCCTGGCGCATTTCCAGCGGAGCCGAATTGTTTACAAAACCCTTGCACCGCAAAAAATCGACTACCCCGCCGCCCACCCCGTCTTCGTCGGCTAGAATGTTGCTCAGCGCAATGCCGTATTTGGATTGCAAAATTTTGGCCCTGCCCACCACTTCATCCAATCCCGAACGGGCTATGGCATAGCGGGCAATACACACCCAGCCGTGCCATACGCGAAACACGGTTTTATCCCTGCCCTTGCGCGCCACGTCTATGGTCATGTACTTAACGCCTTGAGGGGTAAGGTGCGCGGGGTTAAAATAATCGGTTATGGCATCGTGGTCTATAAGCGTTGCAGGATCGTCGTCGTACTCCCAGTTGCCGTAATACAGGCGCTCCCTGCTGTTTTTATCGAGCCGTAAAAGCGACTGTAAGTAGCTGTGGTGCAGGTGCGGGTTATCTGCCGGAAGGCTTTGTATAAACCTGCGGTAGGCGGGGAGCTTGCCCTCGCGCCAGTGCTTGTAAAACTCCTTGTACGCCCAGTTTTTTACAGGGTTACAACTGCCCAAAAGTTTGGGTATCAAGCCAAATTCGGTGAGTTTGTAGCGGATGCGGCTCTTTACAATTTGCCATGCCTGATAGGCCACCTGGCTGCATTCGTCTATAAAAGCACCGGTAATTTCGAGCGAACCCAGGCTGTCAAAATTTGGGTCAGATGGGTAATGGAACAGGTCTTTCAGCAATATCTGGCTGCCGTTTTTCCAGTAAATAATGTTTTCGGTGGGTTTGTAATGAAACTGCGGACTCAGCTTAAGCATGGTGGCCAGCTCAAAGAAGGTATTAAGCGTAGTTTCCTTCAGGGTTTTGAGCTTGCTGCGGCCCATAAGCCAGCGCGAACCGGGGTATTTTTGGCACATTTCCATAAGCCAAAGGCAGCCCAGGGCGCTTTTGCCGCCGCCTGCCGCCCCGCCGTACAGGAGTTCTTCGGTAACGGAATCTTTAAGGTACCAAATGGCGTGTTGTTGTTTAGGCAGTAGCTTCATCATCCTGCAACGGATTGTGGCCCTCGCCCAAATTAAGCGTTACCCCGCGTGGGATGTCGTAGGTATCGTCGCACTTTTCGTTCCACTGCTTGGGGTTGCGGTTGCGCAGCCAAAACTGCTGGCTCCTAAAATCGGCCGGAATGTGTTTTTCTACCTCCACTATTTCCACGCGTTCTTTTTCTACGCGTTTGCCGTTTTCGTCGTAATACACCTCCTTGCATTTTATGGCTTGCTTTACGGTAATGATCCGGTCTAGCGTGGCCTGGTAGAGGGATGCCGCCACTTCTATATCGGCGGTTTTTTTGCCGCGCACAAGGGCATCTTTAAACTCGGGGTACTGCTTTTTCCAGTTGAGTACGGTATCCCGGCTTACGCCAAAACACGCCGCCAGTGTGGCATCGGTAGCGCCCAGCAGGCAGAGTTTTTGGGCCTTATCGGCATACTCGGGTTTGTATAGGGTGTTCTTGGTTTTCCTGGGTACCGAAGCAGGGGTTACTGCTTTCATGGTGGTGTGGTTAGGGGAATATTAGGGGATTTATTTCAATAAGTAAAATAAATAATTACAAAGCAAGTAATAGCAAAAAATAATGTTGAGTAAAAACTTCCTCTAATGTCATTTTTCATTATCTTAATTTTTAAACGTTTTTCGGAGTTAGATTTCTCAATTTCAACTTTTTCTGTGGGATTTATATCCTCTGTAATAGGCTTAAAAATTTTATTATAAATAATTAATCTCAAAATACTTGATGTTGTTACTGATATGCCTATAATGGTAAAGCATATCAATAACTTTAGAGCAATTCTAGAAAGAAGGTTATAATCCAATAAAATACTGCTAGGATCCCACCAAGTATAAAACCAAAGGCTAAATAGTAGAACTACAGATATAAAATCTATTGTTGTGGTGTCTTCATCTAGGTAGGAGTATCTGAAATTTATATTATTTATATTTGAGTTGGGGATTTTAAAAACAGTACTGTGGATCTCTTTAAATTTCTTTTGTGTTTGATCATATATTTGAGTTTCTGTTAACACTATATAGTCAAGATTCCCGTTGTGATCCAAATCATAAGAAGTCAAAATACCACTATATAAATTATTTCCGTCTTTTTCAGACTTTACAAGAACATCAACAGTTGTAGCATTACATTTTCCTTTCTCTAAAGAGAAATCTTTAAAATCTTTTATTTCGCCTTTAAAATAATAGTGCCAATTATTTGAAAATCTTAAGGGTGCAAAATATCTGTCTAATTTAAAGTTTCTTACAACTTCATAAATGAACCAACCTAAAAATATTGAAACAAAATATAATATAGCCAAGTATTTGTAAACACTTTCAATGCTAAAAAGATTTAAATCCTTTTTTTCGATTTTTTCTTTTGTAAGTGAATTATAAAAACTTAGACAGTATGGATAATTTATCTTTTGAAAAAGATATTCATAGCAATAGAATCCAGCAAAATTGATGAGTATTCCAAATAATGCACTATAAAAAATTGAGTGTGACCATGATTTAGAATCAAATTGTTGTGAGAAAGGTCCTTGAAAATAGACTCTTCTAAAAAGAAACCCTGGCACTAAAATAAAAATTATTAATACCAGGGTTTTTAATGCTATGTCCATATTATTTTTAGGAGAATTTGACCAATGTTATCTTTTCACCATTTTGTTTTGTGAAAGTTTTTTCGACCTTCATTTGAGTATGCGTTTCAGACCTTTTTCCATCTGAATCGATTCCTGTAGTAAACTCAATGAAATCTTCTCGAGTTGTGGGATCATTAAGAAGGTCAACAGCCTGTTTGCTCATCAAAGTATTTCGAGTAAAAAATACTGATTCTATCTTCGAAAACATTAAACTAATCATAGATAGAATTCCCATAAATAGATTATTTGTTCTCATTTTTTCTAGCTTTATATAAAAGTAAACAAATTTTATTCCACTTGTATCTAAATTACCTTTTTTTTTAGATACTGAAAAAGGAGTGCAAACTTATAAATTACGTTCTTATTTTGCAACATAAATATTCTCACATACAGCACCTCCTGCATCAGCATTAACAGCTAATGCAGGAGCTACCATATAAAATTTTCCAGTATGTCAAAGAACACGAGTAGTCTTAAAGTCGAAGGTCAAAAGTCATAAAGCCAACAACCAGCAACCATCAACTGTTATTCCACTTCCTGCGCAGGTTGTTGCTTACGTTAAACTCACCCCTACACATAAAATCATCGTGGCGCCGGCGGCTTTCGTCTGCTGCGGCAAGGCAGCGTTCTTCAAAGTAATCGCGAAAAAAACTCAGCACCTTAGGTATGCTCAGGCTTTCGTAAAACTCCCCGTACTGCCCCGCTATTATACGGCGAAACAGGTAGGTGAGGTCGCTCATTTTTAACGATGGGTATAGCGTAATAACCTCCTGGGCACACAGGTCTATCTGGTCTTCGGTCATGGGTTTGTTAAGGTTCAGCAGGTCGTTTAGGTACACCAGCCAACCCATAACCAGCGCTTGCGAAAACCCCCTGCCCTTCTCCCGGCTTATGGCCGCCAGGGTAGGGGCGGTGGTGTTCATGGCGGTGGTAATATCGGGTAGCTTACCGGCGTGCTTAAGGCAGTTTGCCGGTCCGTAAACGCTCAGCAATTTTTCGTTTGAAAGCGTCGCTATACTGTACCCTGCTTTGTCCGGCAGGTGGTTTGTTTCCATGCTCTGGAGTTAATGCAAATAGCCCTTTCCAGCCCTTGCCCATGCTTTGGTGCAGTATGGCTATGGCGGTGGTTTGGCAGGCATTGCTTAGGGTGGCCAGTTCCAGCAGGGCTGCCTGTTCGCTCTCCGGGCTGCGGTAGGTGCGGTGGTGTTCGGTTTGGCGGTAGCGTTTCCAGGCGGTCCACTGGGTGGCAAACTCTGGTCCGGCAAACGGTGGCACCACATGGCCGATAGCCACAGCAACGTCGGGTTTTTCTCCCATACCCTCTTTTCCGTTTTCATGTTCATTTATATTTTCATTTTCATATTCACTTTCATTTTCTAAAGGCTTTTTCTGGGTTAGGTTTTGGGTTTTTATTGGGTTTTCTTCTTTTATTTCTGTTTGATGGTTATTAGATGTATTATC
Source organism: Flavobacterium sp. RNTU_13 (assembly GCF_046614455.1). NCBI lineage: Bacteria > Pseudomonadati > Bacteroidota > Flavobacteriia > Flavobacteriales > Flavobacteriaceae > Flavobacterium > Flavobacterium sp. RNTU_13. The sequence goes on from NZ_JBKJHB010000001.1 coordinate 1,045,733, forward strand.
TTGTTTGTTACCAGTGGTTTTACCCTTTGGCCTGCCGCCTTTTTTACCGTTCTCGGTTTGTTTACGTTTGTAATCGGCACGGCGGCTGCGTTCTTCTTCCAGGCGGACGTTGGTTAAAAAACCCGTTTCAGATTCTATAAACTTAATAGCCACGGCCTGCCAAAGAGTTTCCCAACCCGAACCCAAAATTAACCCAAGCCTGTCTTTTGGGATTTTTCCGTGTGCCCACTGATAACTCAGCAGCGTAATGTATATACCCCGTTCGGCCATGGTAAGGTGCATTACCCCGGTTAAGAAGTCTTGTGCGTAAAACGGAAATGCAGGATCTTTCATTGGGTTGGTATTTGGTTATAGGGTTATGTGGTTATTCGGTTATAGGGTTATGCGTTATGTCCGGGCTTCGGGTTGCTGATTGCCAAATAACCAAATCCACAAATAACCGAATAACCCTAAAACTACACCCTCACCAGGTTATCTATAATTACGTTGTTGTACGTGCCTTTGCTGCCGCTAATGTGAAATTCCAGCTCGGCTACATCGCCGGGAAGCAGTTCCTGCAGCAGGTCTATCTTGGTGCCCAGTGCCGAAGGATAAAACATACGTCCGTTTTCCTGCTCAAAATGCAGTTGCTGCACCGCAGTGCCCAGTTTGGTGGTTTTTACATCGCCTATGGCGGTTATAATGCCTTTTATTTTGTAATTCATTTCTTTTAAGGTTATTTGGTTATTGTCTCAGTTTTCAGGTCGGATGTCCGAAGTCCGAAGTCCGATGATGGGTACGGGTAAGCATTCCCCTCCTGCGGAGGGGTGCCCGTAGGACGGGGTGGGTTTTAGTTTTTTAGTCTCAGTTTTCAGGTCGGATGTCCGAAGTCCGAAGTCCGATGATGGGTACGAGTAAGCCAACTTTGCACGAGGAGTAAGCCAACTTTAAACCTGAAACCTGAAACTTTAAACTTTAAACTAAAACCTACACCGCTCTTACTGCAAAGGCCACGAGGTTGTTGTACTGTATGCCGCTGTTTTTGCTTATTTTTCCTTCCAGCGACACGTCTACCGAAATTTCGTCGTGTTCCTTGTAGGCGGCGAGTTCGTCCATGCGGCGGCCTCTAAACTCTACAAACGCACGCTGGCGATGGTCTGGCACCAGGGTTACTACTTTCTTTTCATGGCCGGCTGTGTTGCGGTATTCTATGCTTTCTATGGTTCCTGTAATAGTCATTTTGATGAATTTTAAAATTTAAAGATTGAATGATTTAAAAATTTTGTTTCGGGAAGATGCGTGCGGTGGGTTTTCGAATAACCCAATAACAGCATAAACACTTACTCAGTAATGGTAAACCGCCTGTCGGCGTTAAAGAGCATTATCGCTTCCATTTGTATGGCAGCCGCCCGTGTTTGGGCATCGTGGGTTGGGGTGGTTTTGCCCTCTTGCGGGTTGGTTTTGCTTTCGTTTTGCGTCATTATTTCATGGTGTGCAAATCTTTTTTTGGTGCAAATCTTGGCCTTACGTTGGTTTTGTAAGTTGGGTTTTTGTGGTATATTACACTTTTTAGACGGTAGTTCAACACCTTATGTCGGGTTAATTAAAGCTAAGGTTGTGAATAAATTCACTATTTAGCTAATTAGGTGTTGTTTATTTCGCTTTATGTTGTACCTTTGTTCCAACTACAATGCAAAATTAAGTGGAATATTCCACACAACAAAATAAATTAGATGAAAATTTTCTACATTTGGTTTAAAATTTTCTCGATATATCCGTAAAGTGTTGATTATGGAAGGATTGGAAATAAAACAGCGTCGGGAAGCTTTGGGTTTAACCCAAAAGGAACTGGGCGACCGTATTGGCGCAAGCCGTGAAACGATTATTAATTACGAAAAAGGAAAGCCGATACCCAAAAGTAAAAGCGAAATATTACACAAGGTGCTTTTGGATAACGCTGTGGCCGATAAAAAGGTAGTGGGTGCCGAGGAAATAAAGTTTGCCCACCCGTTTGAAAATAAAAACGGCAACCAGTTTATAGAATTGCCAAACGGCAAGTTTTATATGCTTATGCCGCTGGCCGACTTTAACGTACAGGCGGGTTTTCTGGATAATTACCAGGACAGCGATTTTCTTATGGACCTAAGCCAGCATGGCATTATGGTAGATAAGCCGGTGCACGGGCGCTATGTGGCATTTCGTATAAACGGCGATAGTATGGACGATGGCAGCAACCAGGCCATAAGCCGAAACAGTATTGTAAGCACCCGCGAGCTGCAACGCCAGCACTGGGTAAACAAGCTGCGCTACCGCGATTTTCCGTACTGGGTGATTTATACCACCCAAAGCAAGCTGCCGCTGCTAAAGGAAATTATAGAACACAATACCGAGGAGGGCTACATTACCTGCCATTCGCTTAACGATAGCCCGGAGTTTACTGATTTCAGGTTGTATATAAACGATATTCAGGCGCTATTTTATGTAATAGACGTAAACAGAAGCGTGAGTAAAAAGGTGGTGTATTAGTCTAAAGTCTAAAGCCGGAGGTCTCAGTTTTCAGTCTCAGTTTTCAGTCTCAGTTTTCAGTCTCAGTCTCAGTTTTCAGGTTCGAGTAAGCAACTTTAAACCTTACGGTTGGGTTGTGCGTTTGTAAATTGTACCGTCGGTTTTAGGGAGAAAGATAGTAAACTCTTTAAAAATCGTATCGTAGCGGGTTATGTCTATTAGCTCATTTGGCTTTACAAGAAGCGTATGCATAACGGTAAGCATGGTCGAATCTTTTTGTGTTATTTCACGCTGTAGTAAACCATCACTTTTGTTTTGTAATTCGTATTTAGGGTACAGGTACAGGGTGTCGTGCGCTTGTTTCCATTCCCCTATAATACTGGTGTACAGGAGGGGGCTATACATTTCATAAGACTTAGCCGGGTTTTTTAAAATAATGTATGTTGCGGGTATATTGGGGCTTTCATCTGATTTAAATACAGCTACATACGGCCATAACGACACTTTTTTTGCACCACAAGACCACAATAACCACAAGGCTGTAAGTAGTAAAAACGGGTTTTTCATAAGTATTGGTTGTAATGGGGTTCAGTCTCAGTTTTTCAGTCACAGTTTTCAGTTGCAGTCCCATTTTTCAGTTCCCAGTCTCAGTTTTTTAGGTTCGAGTAAGCAACTTTGCACGAGGTGTAAGCCGAACTGGCGAACCAAACCTTAAACCCTAAACCACAAACTATAAACCGAAACCCGCCTCGTCATGGCGAGCGGAGGCACGGAGCGCGGCCATCTTTACAGTCGCAGTTTTCACCACAAAGGCACCACGTTTTTCACGAAGCTTTTTGTAGCCCAAAGATTCCCAAAGCCAGCGCAGAGATTCCCAAAGTTTTCAGTTTTTGTAACGTCCTCAAAGCATTCCTCTGGAATGAGCAAAGCACACAAAGCTACCGGCAGAGTGGTATTCCCCTCCTGCGGAGGGGTGGCCGTAGGGCGGGGTGGGTTTTCAGTCCCAGTTTTCAGTCCCAGTCTTCAGGTTTGAGTAAGCAACTTTAAACTTTAAACCTTAAACTCGAAACCACAAACCATAAACGATAAACAACTTACTGCTGCGTTTTAATCGGGATTCCGTTTATAATACGGTCCAGGCTTAGGTTGCCTATGCCCAGGTAAGACGACAGCAAATCCGTGCTAATGCGCTCTGCAACGCCCGGGCGGGCATTTATAAAATCGCAATAACGCTCCTCATCGCTTTGTATCATGTTGTTGGCTATGCGTTTTCGGGCAGCCTCCATGTTGTTTTGTATCAGCTGCTCGCACACCTCGTTTAGCAAGGGCACCTCTATACGCACGCGTTCAAAATCTTCCATGTTAATGCAGGCTATGGTGGTGTCTTCCAGTGCGGTGGCGGTATAGGCTACAGGCATGCCGGTAAGCGAGCTGCTACGGTCGCCCACCCAGTAATGTTCGCTGCAAAAAGCCGTAACTTTTTGCTCCCCATTAAGGTCTTGGGTATATTTATACAGCAGGCCTCTGCACACTATGCCGTCATACGGCCATAAGCCGCCTTCGTTATATAGGTTTTCGCCTTTTTTTAGGTGGATAAACTGCACGTGCTTTAATATATGCGCCATATCGGTGGCACAAAAAGCAGCTTTGCTGTTCAGGTAGGCTTCAAATACTTCAGTCATTAGGGGATTTTTGGTTTTTGTCAATTCAAAATTACAACTTTTCCGGCAGTATGTTAACGTATTATGTTAATAAAAGTGAATCTTAAGAATACGCTACCAATAACGTTTCCAGTACTTTAACGTCCATATCAAGGAAAGACGCTATACAGGCTGTACTGGTTCTTGCCGGCACGGTGGGGTATTTTTGTAAAAACTGCTGCACCTTTTCGGCATCGCTTAGTGCAGGCATAAAAATATAGTTTTGGCGAGAAGCAAGATTTCGCTGCACCAGGTTGCTCATAAACTCGCTAAACGGTGCCAGGGTTACACACAGCGTGTTGTAGTCATCCTGGGTAATAAGGATAAAATCAGCATCAGTTTCGGCTACTACGCACATTTCTGCGGGTTCTCCGGTAAGCAGGCTCTCCCTGTCTCCGGTCCAGTAGTTCTCCGGGGCAAAAACCGTTGTTTTTTCATTGCCAAAAACATCCGTTTGATACCCCCTCGCCAGTCCCCGGCATACAAAGGCATGGTGCTGCCATACCGTGCCGCGCTCCAAAAGCTTTTCGCCTTTAGCAAGGCTCAGGTACGTGCACCGTTTTTCTACCTCCTTAAAATCGGCAGGCGTAAAGTTGGCTTTGGTTTCCAGGTATGCTTTCAGGTGGTTAAACATTTAGTTGGCCTTTTTGTTTCCTCTAATTTAACGATTTTTTTAACGCCGCGTAACGGTGGGGTGCACAAATGTAACGCGCTGTTAAACTTTCGGTAAAAAACCAATGCTTCAAATATAAGCAAAATAAAATCGCCGTAAATTTATAAGACAAAAATTTCAAAACATAAATACCAATAACTATGTTACTAAAAGATAAAGTGGCAGTGGTTTCGGGTGCCGGTAGCGGCATAGGCCGTGCCATAGCCGAGGCGTATGCCAAAGAAGGTGCCAAAGTAGTGGTAACCGATATAAACGAAGCACACGGACAGCAAACCGTAAACACCATAACCAGTGCCGGGGGCGAGGCATTTTTTGTACACGCCGACAGCAGTAAGGCAGAGGGTAACAAAAACCTGGTGGCTGCCATTGTACAAAAATACGGCAGGCTGGATATAGCCTGTAACAATGCCGGTATAGGCGGCCCTGCTGCCCCTACGGGAGAATACCCTGTAGAAGGGTGGGATAAGGTAATTGCCGTAAACCTGAGCGGTGTATTTTATGCCTGCCGCTATCAGCTGGAGCAAATGGAAAAAAACGGCGGAGGCAGCATTGTAAACATAGCCAGCATACACGGTACTGTGGCGGCACCCATGAGCCCTGCCTACACCGCCAGCAAGCACGGCGTGGTGGGCCTTACCAAAAACATAGCGGCCGAGTACGGCCAAAAAAACATTCGCTGTAATGCAGTAGGCCCGGGCTATATAGCTACGCCGCTGCTGGATGATAACCTTACCGATGATATGAAGAAGGGCATTGCTGCCAAGGCAAGCATGAACAGGCTGGGTACGCCGCAGGAAGTGGCAGACCTGGTGGTGTTTTTAAGTTCAGATAAGTCGTCGTTTACTACGGGGTCGTATTTTATAACCGATGGTGGTTATACGGCGGTATAAAAATAGCTGAAGAAAAATATTTGGCAAACGGCACAATAAAAAAAAGGAGGCTTACGTTACCACTCGTACAGCCTCCTGTCGTTTAAAATAGCACTACTTATTTTAAATCTTGGCGGGGTACCTTTCATTTGCGTGATGGGTACCCCATTTAATTGTTTTTACCTAAACGATTGTTACCGTAAACGTAATGAATTTTTTTTTAATACGCACTTTTTTTGTTAAAAAATATAGTATTCGTAATTGTATTTTTTATTATGAAAGTGTAATATTTATAAAAAAAGCACATTTGCCTTTAATAATGCAACATTTGTAAGAAAAACCAACGCAGGTAGCCTGCCGGTTATTTTGGCGGGCTACCTGCGCAGGGTAGTGGTTATGTGTAAGGCGTGATTTACGGCCTTAATTCCTTTATGGTAATATCGGTATCAAATGCGTTGTGTACCTTTTCGGCTATGATTTCTTTAGCCACGGTAAATGTGGTGGTTTTGCGCACATCCTGGCTCGATGCCGCTGCCTTAACGGTGTATAATCCCGGTTCGGCTACCCATGCGCTTTTACCATCCTGAAACGAGGCTATGTCTTTCGCGCTAAGCGTAAAGGTAAGCACTTCGGTTTCGCCCGGTTGCAACAGTTTTGTTTTGCCAAAGGCTTTTAGCTCCTGCTTAGGCTTGTGCATGCTTTTGCCAGGTGCGCTCACGTAGAGCTGAACCACCTCTTTGCCGGCGGTTTTACCCGAGTTTTTTACTGTAACGGCTATGGTAATGTTATCGGTAAGTGTTTTTGCCGATGCTTTTATAGCGGTATACTCAAACGTGGTGTACGATGCCCCGTAACCAAACGGGTACGATGTTTTTACCCCAAAGGTATTGTAGTAGCGGTAGCCCACATAAATCCCTTCGGCATACGTAACCTCCTTCGGGTTATCTTTAGGCGTGCCCGGGAAGTTTTTTGCCGAAGGCACATCGTCATACTTTACCGGGAAACTCATGGTAAGCTTGCCGCTTGGGTTTACTTTGCCACTAAGCACATCTGCTACGGCATTGCCCGCTTCCTGCCCCGGTTGCCACGCTACCAGTATGGCATCGGCTTTGGCTTTCCAGCTTTCGGTTTCTACCACACCGCCCACGTTTAGCAGCACTACTACCTTTTTCTTTTGCGCCCTAAACGCCACACTAACATCGTTTATCAGTTTCAGCTCGTCGGCAGCCAAGTTAAAGTCGTTGTCTACCGTACGGTCGTGCTGTTCGCCACTGTTGCGGCCTATGGTTATTACCGCATAGTCATTTTGCAGCGCAGCATCGTTTATATCGGCAGAGGTAAGGTTAAGTTCGGGCAGGCGTTTCGGCTGTCCCAGTATACCGCCCTCTTTTTCGCGGCGGGCTATTTCATCGGCCTGAGCCTTGGCGGCAAAGGGTATGTATTTAGCCGTTAGCTTTGTATCGGCTTTAAAATTGGCCAACTGCAGCGCATCGGGTAACGATACGGTGTATGCCTCGTTAACATCGCCACTGCCCGTACCACCCGAAATAAACTGGTACGACGTAACCCCAAACAGTGCTACCTTTTTCTTAGCAGCCATGGGCAGTGCGCCCTCAGCGTTTTTAAGCAGCACCATACCTTCGGCTGCCGCAGCGCGACTAATTTCTGCATTGCCGCTAAGGTTTGGCTTATTACTATACTGGTACTTTTGCATGGTGGGCGATTTTAATACCAGCTCCAGTATGCGGCCCACGTTTTGGTCTATGATTTCTTTTTTAATGCTGCCGTTTTTCATGGCCTGCAACAGGGCGGCCACCTGTTCTTTCATGCCTGGCATAAGCAGGTCGTTACCGGCGTTTTCCTGCGCTACCACGTTGCTGGCCTTTCCACCGGCAATAGACTCAAAGCCTGCATATCCGCCAAACCAGTCGGTCATAACAATACCCTTGTAGCCCCACTCGGTGCGTAGTATATCGGTCAGCAGGTCTTTTCGTGCCGAGGTATAGGTGCCGTTTACCAGGTTGTAGCTGCTCATTACCGTCCACGGGTCAGATTCCCGCACGGCGATTTCAAAGTTGCGCAGGTAAATTTCGCGCATGGCACGCTCGCTTATATGTTCGTTAATGCTAAGGCGATTGGTTTCCTGGTTGTTAGCGGCAAAGTGTTTTATGCTGGTACCCACACCATTTGTTTGTATACCGTTTACCATGGCTGCGGCTATTTTGCCCGAAACCACAGGATCTTCAGAATAGTACTCAAAATTACGGCCGCACAACGGGTTACGGTGAATGTTTAGCGCCGGTGCCAGCAGCACATCTACGCCGTATTCTTTAACCTCGTTGCCCATAGCCATGCCCACCTGTGTAACCAGTGTGGTGTTCCAGCTGCTGGCAAGCGCCGTGCCTACCGGAAACGCTGTACAGTAATAGGTGTTAGTATCGCCCTCGCGTTTTGGCTGTATGCGCAGCCCCGCAGGGCCATCGGCAAGTATAATGGCGGGTATGCCCAGGCGGTCTATGGCGTAGGTGGTGCCTGCAGCGCCCGGTACACGGCCTTGCACCGCGCCGGCTACGGGTGTTATACCATCAAACCCCGGCATGCCCGTACCGCAAAGGAAGTGTGCTTTTTCGTCGTCGGTCATCTGGCTTACCAGGTCGTTTATGCGCTGCTGTAGGGGCAGGCGGTAGTCTTCGTAAACATCGAGCCTGTTGTTACCGTTAAAGTCAGTAAACGTAAACCCGTTTATGGTTATTTGCCTGGGTTGTGGCACGGTATGTGCCTTTACTTGTACAGTAACGGCTGCAAAGGGGAGAAGCCAAAGTGTTTTAGCGTACTTTAATTTGTGTGTCATTGTAGGTTTTGGTTATTGCTTCAAAAAGAAGCTATTTAATGCTAAAGTACAAAAAAATGTAGCTAAAAATTTCGTTATCAATAAAAAAACTTTTTCCTTTGAGTACCCGAAAATAAACCAATTATGAGTTTTAAAGATTTAATAATAGCCCGTAGTGATGCGGCGTATGAAAAGTTTTTGCCCCACATATCTGTAGATTGTGTGGTATTTGGTTTTCATGATGCCACACTAAAGGTGCTGCTTACCAAACTAAAGGATAGCGACGCGTGGCTGCTGCCCGGCGGCTACATGGGCAAGGAGGAGGAGCTAAATGATGCTGCAAACCGCCTGCTGTACGAGCGTACGGGTGTTAGTAACATTTACCTGCAACAGTTTAAGGTATTTAGCGAAATAAAGCGTAGTGAGCCTTTTTTTAGCGATTATCCGGATACGCTTTGGCACAAAATGCGTTTTTTAACCGTGGGCTTTTATGCCCTGGTGGATTATACCAAGGTGCAGGCCGTGCCCGATGAGTTTTCCAGCGATATAGCGTGGCATGATGTGGCAAAATTACCCAACATGGGGATGGACCATGCACACATTACCGCAAAGGCGTTAATAAAACTAAGGCGTGAGCTTAATTATAAGCCGGTAGGCTATAACCTGCTGCCCGAAATTTTTACCATGCCCGAACTGCAACGCCTGTATGAAGCCATACTGAACAAGCCACTGAACCGGGGTAACTTTTACCGCAAAATGATGGCCTACGACATACTGGATAAAATGCCGGAAACCCGTAAGGGTGGTGCGCACAAGGCGCCTAACCTTTACAGGTTTAACCTGGAGCGCTACACCGCCGCCCTGAAAGACGGACTGAAGGAAGGCTGGTAAACGCGCAAAACCTAACACATAAACAACCGTAACAACACCGCATAAAAAAGGGCACCATAATGGCGCCCTTTATTTTTTCAGTAAGATGGGGTTATTTCCAAAGGTCGGCCAGTACGGCAGGCAGGGCAGAAAGTGCCAGGTTTAGCACTATGGCCACACCCGCTACCGCAGTGTACACCCATGGTAATTTTTTAGGTTCTGTTTCGGCGTCAGCTTCTTTGTTATACATGGCTATGATAACTTTAAAGTAGTAGCCCACGCTTATAATAGAACTTATTACAGCAAGCAGTACCAGTGTAAGTACGGCTGTTTTTGTCTGAGGGATAAATTTACCTTTTTCCAGCACCTGGCTAAACAGCATCATTTTTCCGAAGAAACCTGCAAATACCGGTATACCCGCCATAGACAGCAATGAGCCTGATAGTATAGCAGCCAGTACAGGGTGGGTTTTGCCCAGGCCGTTAAAGGCGCTTATCTGTTCTGATTGTTTGGCTTCGTTTACGGCTATTATAACGCCAAAGGCAGCAATACCCGCAAGGGCGTAAGCCGCAGCGTAGTAAAACAGGTTGCTTTCAGCTTCGGTTACGGATACAAACTGGAAAGCAAGCAGCATGTAACCCGCGTGCGATATACCCGAAAACGCCAGCATACGCTTAACGCTGGTTTGCCTTAGGGCAATAAGGTTACCCACCAGCATACTAAGCACCGCTACCACGTTTATGGTAGTAAGGTAGCCTTTCATAACCGGGTTTAGCATAATTACCAGCTTAAAGAACGCCGCTACGGCAGCTACTTTAGCCAGTGTACTCATAGTTGCTGTAGTAAGTGCAGGCGATCCTTCGTACACATCCGGAGCCCAGAAGTGGAACGGCACGGCAGCTACCTTAAACATAAGGCCTATGGTAATCAGTACCACACCTATGTTAAACCACCACGGCATTATTTCGCGGTTTATGGTACCAATAAATGTTAGGTCAAAAGAACCGGTGGCACCGTATATTAGTGCAATACCAAACAGTATGAATCCCGAGGCGAAAGATCCCATAAGGAAATACTTCATACCGGCTTCGTTACTGCGCAGGTTTTTCGGCTCGCTGGCAGCAAGCACGTATAAGGCTATAGATAGTATTTCTATACCCAGGAAGAACATAGAAAGGTTACCAAAACTTACCAGTGCTATGGCACCCGTAAGCAGGAACAGCTTTGTGGCTACAAAGTCGGACAGCTTAGCTTTGTGGTCTTTTTGAAACTGTGGTGTAAGTGCTATAAGCAGCAACGCCAGCAGTACAAACAGCCCTGTAAAGGCAAGGCCAAACTTAGTGGTTATAAACATATTGTTCATAGACGCCTCGTCTATGCCAAACCCGGGGAACAGCTCTGCCGATTTCCCGGTAATTTTTAAGCCTACATAAACCAGTGTGGCAAGGAGGCCTGCTATAGTAACGGGTACTATGGCTTTCCTCAGGTTAAATATTTCTGCTATAAGGCACAGTATGCCTAATCCTGCAACAGCTATTAAAATCTCCATTATAATTTATATCGGTTTATGTAAACTAACATATTCTGTATCTCAGGCAGTATAAAGTCGGCTATTGGTTTCGGGTGAAGACCAAAGAACAACAATACCGCTATAAGGATTACAAACACAGTACCCTCTGCAAAGGTAACATCGGCAAAAGGCCTGGCGTTTGTTTCGCCCAGCATAGCCTTCTGGAACATCTTTAGCATGTAAAACGCGCCAAGGATAATTGTGGTACCTCCCAGTACGGCAAATGCCATGTGGGTTTGCGCAAGGCTGTACAGCAACTCAAATTCGCCCACAAAACCAAAGGTGCCCGGCAGCGCTACCGATGCCATAACCAGGATAAGGAACATAGAGGCAAACTTAGGCGCCTGAGGGCGTATGCCACCCATTTCGCTTATGTTTTGTGTGCCGTAGCGGCGCTCTATAACTTCGGCTGCAAAGAACAGGCCTACAACCGTAAAGCCGTGAGCAATCATTTGTATAAACGCACCACGTATACCATCCAGCGTAAGCGTGTAAGCACCGGCGGCTATAAGCCCCACGTGTGCCAAAGATGAGTAGGCAAGTAGTTTTTTAATGTTGTCTTGTTTTAGTGCCAGGATGCTACCGTATACTACACCGGCAAGGCACAGGCCTATAACAATGTACTTGTACTGGTCTGCCGCAAACGGAGTAAGCGGTAACTGCCAGCGCACTATGCTGAACAAAGCCATTTTTAGCATAATACCGCTTAGTAGCATGGTACCCGCCGCAGGGGCTTTTTGGTACGTATTAGCCTGCCATGTGTGGAACGGTATTATTGGGGTTTTTATGGCGTATGCCAAAAAGAACGCCCAGTAAATCCAGCGCTGCTCTATAGGGTTAAGGTACTGCGCGTACAGCTGCAGGTTAAGGAACGTGTTTGCTTTAAGGTATACGTATATAAACGCCACCAGCATAAACAACGACCCTGCAAAGGTGTATATAAAGAACTTAACAATAGCTTTTTTACGTTCTTCGGCATCGCCTCCACCCCAGCTTAGCGCTATAAAGTAGATAGGGATAAGGGCAAGCTCCCAGAATACGTAGTACACCAAAGCGTCTACGGCAAGGAATGAACCCACCATGGCAAACGCCATAAGCAGTATAAGCGCGTAGAAGTTACGGGTACGCGGAAACAAATTCCCGAAAGAAGAATATACAATAACCGGGGTTAAGGCTGTGGTAAGAGCCGCCATGGTAAGCGATAGCCCATCGGCCTGCAGCGCGAAGATAACCAGTGGTTTTTTAATCCATAAAAAGTGCATGCTTACCACATCGCCCTGCGTAAACAGGTAAATTACGTATGCGGTAACCGCAAAAGCAGCCGTGCTGAAGAACAGTGCCGTTTTAGAGGCCCATTTGTCGCCTGCAAGCCAGGTAGCAACTGCCCCTAATAGTAAGGTAATCAGAATAAATGATACGTCCATCAGTATAAATTATTTTGCCAGAAATATATAGCCTATTATTGAACAAATACCCAGTACAAATACCAGCAGGTAAAAACCTATGCTGCCGTTTTGCAGTGCCCTTCCGCCGTTACCCAGCATATTTGCACCTTTGCCCAGGCCGAACACCAGCGCCGATATGGCTTCTTCTACAATGTTTTTAAAGAAGCTGCCTATGGCGTAAATCGGTTTTACGATAATGGCCATATAAAACTCGTCTACATACAGTTTGTTGTACAGCACCTTGCTAAGTCCGGTAAACCCGGCATCGGCAGGTGGCACTTCGCCTTTGCTGTTGTATTTAGTGTACGCTATGGCTATACCTATAAGCGCGCCTATAACCGCTACACCCATAAGGGCGTACTCTGTAGTACCCAGCTCGTGGTGTGCCGCAGGGTGTGCCATAACAGGGGCAAGGTAGTGGTTTAGCCAGCTGTTACCCGGTAGGCTAAGCGCACCGCCCACTGCTGCAAGCAGGGCAAGTACTATAAGCGGGAAGGTAATCAGTGCAGGCGACTCATGCAGGTGGTGTTTTTGTTCCTCTGTACCACGGAAATCTTTATAGAACGTAAGGTATACCAGGCGGAACATATAAAACGCTGTCATTATAGAGGCTAACGAACCTATACCCCACAGCACAGGGTTGTGGTGGAAGGCCGTCATTAATATTTCGTCTTTAGAGAAAAAGCCCGAGAACGGTGGCAAGCCCGAAATGGCAAGGGTAGAAACCAGGAAGGTAGCAAAGGTAACCTTCATTACCTTGCGCAGTCCGCCCATGTTTCGCATATCCTGTTCGCCGTGCAGCGCGTGGATAACCGAACCTGAACCCAGGAACAAACACGCCTTAAAGAATGCGTGCGTTATAACGTGGAATACTGCCACCTCATAAGCACCGCAGCCCAGTGCAAGGAACATAAGCCCCAGCTGAGACACGGTAGAGTAGGCAAGTACCTTTTTAATATCGGTTTGTACAAGGCCTATGGCAGCTGCTACCAGTGCCGTAATGGCGCCTACTATAGCTATAACTTCCAGTACCTCAGGGGTTAGGTTAAACAAAAAGTTTAGCCTTGTAATCATAAATATACCGGCAGTAACCATGGTAGCCGCGTGTATAAGTGCAGATACCGGGGTGGGGCCCGCCATAGCGTCTGGTAACCATGTGTATAGCGGTAGCTGTGCACTTTTACCACACGCACCTATAAACAGGCACAGGGTGGCTATGCCCAGCAGGCTTTGGTTTACCTGCCATCCGTTAGCCAGCTCGGTTTGCATAAGGCTGTACTCTGTAGTATGGAACAGGTAAGCAAGGATAAAAATACCTATAAGGAAACCAAGGTCGCCTATACGGTTCATAATGAAAGCCTTTTTAGCGGCATCATTATACTCCTGGTTTTTGTGCCAAAAGCCGATAAGCAGGTAAGAGCAAAGCCCCACGCCTTCCCAGCCAATGAACATTATAAGCAGGTTGCTGCCCATAACCAGGGTTATCATAAAGAAAACAAACAGGTTAAGGTAAGCAAAGAATTTGTGTACGTTTTCGTCGTCATGCATGTAGCTTACAGAGTACATGTGGATTAGCGTACCTATACCGGTAACAAACATAAGCCACAGCAGCGAAAGCTGGTCCAGCTGAAAACTAAAATCAACCGTAAAGTTGGTTAACGTAAGCCATGGGGCCACGTTTATCATAACGGGTTTACCGGTGTTTAGTACCTGCAAAAAGAAGGTAAGGGTTACCCCAAAGGCGGCCGCTATGGCAGCAGTGCCTATCCATCCTGGAGCGTTATGCCCAAGTTTTTTCCCGAAGAAAATGTTGATGAGAAACCCTGTAAAGGGTATGATTAAGAGTAGTAAGGCCAAATTATTATCCATCAGGCGTTATCCTTTTAAGTTCTTAAGGTTATCAATGTCGATGTTTTTCAGGTTGCGGTATATGGCTACCAGAATGGCAAGCCCCACAGCTACCTCGGCAGCAGCTACTGCCATAGAGAAGAATACAAACACCTGTCCGCTGGCATCATGGTGTAATGCAGAAAAAGCCACCAGCAGCAGGTTTACTGCATTTAGCATAATCTCTATAGACATGAACATAACGATGGCATTTCTTCTGAAAAGTACCCCAAAAGCACCAATGCAAAAAAGCACTGCGCTTAAGTACAGGTAATTATCTATGCCTACTTGCTGTAATATATTTTCCATATTAGCTGTTGATGTGTTCTTTTTTACTTAACAATACTGCACCTATCATAGATACAAGCAGCAGTACCGATGCAAATTCAAACGGTACCATGTACTCTGTAAGGAGTACCTTGCCCAGTACCTTTATACTTTGGTAATCTTCGGTGCCGTTTTTTATACCCGGTACCAGCCCGCTGTTTGCCTTTACAAAAGCGGCAATAAGCACAAGGCCTAAAAGCCCGGCCGAACCTACCGCAGCAAAGCGCGAAAGCAGGGGTTTATGCTGCTCGTCTTCCTTGTTAAGGTTCATAAGCATTATGGTAAACAGCATCAAAATCATAATCGCGCCAGAGTATACTATAATGTGTACCATGCCAAGGAAATCAGCATTAAACATAAAATAGTGTCCGGCTATGGAAAAGAAGCACAGTACAAGGTAAATCGCGCTGTGAATAGGGTTTTTGCTAAGGATGGTAAGCAGGGCCGTAGCAAGGGTAAACGCCGATAGTATGTAAAATAACGTTATCATCTTAGCTTGCAGTCTGTGTTTGAGTGTTTCTAATAGCCGCTTCCAGTGGCATTACCAGTTTGTCTTTGCCAAAGATAAAATCTTCCCTGTGGCTTTCAGACGGTACCCATGTATGGCTCTTGGTAAGGTATATGGCCTGTTTAGGGCAGGCTTCCTCACACAATCCGCAGAAAATACAGCGCAGCATGTTTATTTCGTATATCTCGGCATATTTTTCTTCCCTGTACAGGTGTTTTTCGTCGGCTTTGCGTTCTGCCGCCTTCATGGTTATGGCTTCGGCAGGGCAGCTTAGTGCACACAATCCGCAGGCGGTACAGCGTTCGCGGCCTTCGTCGTCGCGCATTAGCGTGTGGCGTCCGCGGTATACGGGGCTAAGCTCACGTTTTTGTTCAGGGTATTTAATAGTAACCTTACGGGTAAAAAGGTGGCTCAGGGTTATCTTAAGGCCTTTGGCAATAGCCACAAGGTAAAGGCTTTCCCAGAAGTTCATCTTTTTGTTTGAAACCTCTTTCTTGCGTCCCGATAATGATAGCGTTTCTATTGACATCTCTATTTATCTTTTGTTGCCCTGTGGGCGTGTCTTTCTTTTTATTACTTACAGCTTTCCGTCGGCAAAAAGCGTTACAATAGCAGTAACCACTATGTTTACTATAGCCAGCGGGATTAGCATTTGCCAGCCCAGCCTCATAAGCTGGTCATAACGGAAGCGTGGTATAGTCCAGCGCACCCACATGTAGAAGAATATGAAGAAACATATTTTTCCGAAAAGTACGGCAACACCTATAAGGTTAGCTATGTTTTCGCCCAGCGCGCTTGCAGCCTCATCCATAAACGGATAGTTGTAGGCACCAAAGTAAATGGTGGCAAGTATGGTAGAGCTAATAAACATAGAGGCATATTCGGCAAACAGGTAAAAGCCCATTTTCATAGACGAATACTCGGTATGGTAACCACCTATAAGCTCGGCCTCACACTCGGCAAGGTCAAACGGGGTACGGTTGGTTTCGGCAAACGAACATACCAGGAAAATAAGGAAGCCTACCGGCTGGTAAAACACATTCCACTTCATGCCGTGCTGGCCTTCGGCAATGTGGCGTATGCTTAAAGAGCCATCCATCATTACCAGGGCTATAAGGGCAAGGCCCATGGCTACCTCATACGATATCATTTGAGATGACGCGCGCATGGCACCCATAAGCGAGAATTTGTTGTTAGACGCCCATCCGCCTATCATTATACCATATACACCTACAGACAGTACGCCAAATACGTATAGCATGGCTATGTCTATAT
The DNA here is from genome assembly GCF_046614455.1 of Flavobacterium sp. RNTU_13. Taxonomy (NCBI): domain Bacteria; kingdom Pseudomonadati; phylum Bacteroidota; class Flavobacteriia; order Flavobacteriales; family Flavobacteriaceae; genus Flavobacterium; species Flavobacterium sp. RNTU_13. Next base: position 1,062,171 of record NZ_JBKJHB010000001.1, read on the forward strand.
CTGTAGCCTGCAGCTGCACCTGGCGGCCCAGTATGGTAAGGCTTTTGCCCCATGGTATTACCGCGCTGGTCATAAGCGCTGTACTCATAGAAATCGCAGGCCCTACAATAAACAGGAATTTGTTTGGCGTATTAGGGAAAAATTCTTCCTTGGCAAACAGCTTAAGTCCGTCGGCAAGGGGTTGCAGTATACCGCCTTTACCTGCACGGTTAGGGCCTATACGGTCCTGGAACCATGCCGCGATTTTACGCTCGGCAAGTGTTTCGTACATGGCAAAAAGCATGGTTATGGCAAAAATTACCACAATAAATACGCTCTTTTCTATAATGATAGCACTATCCATTTATTTTGTTTAAAGTTTAAGGTTTCAGGTTAAGCCTGTTGTTAACTGCTTAATAGTTCCCTTTTTTTAATACTTGTTCTTCTTCGGGTTTTAGCGGTACCTGGGTCATACTGATTTTTTGGCGGTCTTTATCGCGGCCAAGCAGTATTTGGTTTTCGGTACCTATTTTTACCGGCTCTACCTTGCGGGTATAGTTGTTTTGGTTAATAACCGAATCTTTCTCAAACTTACGCGGGCCTTCTATCGTCCAGTCGGCTACGTCTTTGTGGTCAAAACGGCATTCGTTACAAATAAACTCCTCTACCTCGTGGAATTCGTCTTTACGGGCAGTAACCCTTTGTATTTCGTTACCAAACATCCACAGGGTAGTTTTACCGCAGCACTTGTCGCAATCGCGGTGTGCGTTATAAGGCTTGTTAAACCATACCCTTTGCTTAAAGCGGAAGGTTTTATCGGTCAGTGCACCCACAGGGCACACATCTATCATATTACCCGAAAACTCGTTTGTAACCGCCTTGCTTATGTAGGTAGAAATCTGGGCGTGGTCGCCACGGTTCAGCACACCATGTACACGTGTATCTGTAAGCTGGTCTGCTGTCATTACACAACGGTAGCACAGTATACAGCGGTTCATGTGCAGCTGAATGTTCGGGCCTATGTTTTCTGGCTCAAAGGTACGTTTGTCTTCAATAAAGCGCGTTTTGGCAGCACCGTGCTTAAAGCTAAGGTTTTGCAGGTCGCACTCACCGGCCTGGTCGCACACGGGGCAATCCAGCGGGTGGTTTATAAGGAGGAATTCGGTAACGCTCTTACGCGCATCCAGCACCCTTTCAGAGGTGATGCTTTTTACCTCCATACCGTCCATACAACCGGTAACGCAAGAGGCTACCAGTTTAGGCATAGGGCGTGGGTCGGCATCGCTACCCTTGCTTACCTCTACAAGGCAGCAACGGCATTTACCACCGCTTCCTTTTAGTTTAGAATAATAGCACATGGCTGGCGGAACACTTTCGCCGCCTATTTTGCGCGCAGCCTGCAGGATGGTGGTTCCTGGTTCTACGTCTATTTCCTGGCCGTCTACTGTTACTTTCATCAGAATTTTGGTTTGAAAGTTTCATGTTTCATGTTTCAGGTTTCCCATCGGCACGTACACTACAACCTATATTTTTTTGAAATCCTTAGCCTTTACGACTTTCAGACTCCCGACTTTATGACTTAATTATACTGTTTGTTTTGCCACAAGGTGCCTTACCTTCTCAAAAGGTTCGTGTACAAAGTGGTCTTTATCTTTTATCTTTTCAGGGAAACGCACGTGGTATTCAAACTCCTCCCTAAAGTGGCGTATGGCAGCAGCTACAGGCCATGCAGCAGCATCGCCAAGCGGGCAAATGGTGTTACCCTCTATCTTACGCTGAATGTCCCACAACAGGTCGATATCTTCCTCGCGGCCGTGGCCTGTTTCTATTCGGTGCAGTACCTTTTCCATCCACCCGGTACCCTCACGGCATGGTGAACACTGTCCGCAGCTTTCGTGGTGGTAAAAACGGCTAAAGTTCCAGGTATTGCGTACCACACAGGTAGTATCGTTATATACAATGAAGCCGCCCGAACCCAGCATAGAACCGCTTGCAAAACCACCTTCAGAAAGTGATTCGTAGCTCATAAGCCTGTCGCCGCCTTCGGCATTTTTAAAGATAAGGTGTGCAGGTAAGATAGGCACCGAAGATCCGCCAGGGATAAGTGCCTTAAGCGGACGGTCGTCCATCATACCGCCCAGGTATTCGTCTGAGTTCATAAACTCATCTACGCTTAGGCCAAGCTCAATTTCGTAAACGCCCGGGTTTTTACAGTGGCCCGATGCCGAAATTAGCTTAGTACCTGTACTGCGGCCAATACCTATTTTAGCGTATTCTGCCCCGGTATTGTTTACAATCCATGGCACTACGGCTATAGATTCTACGTTGTTTACTACGGTAGGGTTTTGCCACAAACCGCTAATAGCAGGGAATGGTGGCTTAATGCGCGGGTTACCACGCTTGCCTTCCAGCGATTCTATAAGAGCGGTTTCTTCACCGCAAATGTAGGCACCGCCACCGCAGTGTACGGCAAGGTCCAGGTCGTAACCTGTGCCCAGTATGTTTTTACCTAGCCAACCGGCTGCGTAAGCTTCTTTAATAGCAGTTTCAAGGATGCGGTAAACCCACATGTATTCGCCACGGATGTAAATGTAACTTTGGTTACAGCCCAGCGCGTAGCTACTGGTTATCATACCCTCAATAAGTAGGTGAGGGATGTACTCCATAAGGTAACGGTCTTTAAACGTTCCCGGTTCAGACTCGTCTGCATTACACACCAGGTGGCGTGGCTTGCCTGATTTCTTGTCTATAAAGCTCCATTTCATTCCGGTAGGGAAACCCGCTCCACCACGGCCGCGAAGGCCACTGGTTTTTACTTCTTCCACCACCTCGTCTGGCGTCATGCTCTTAAGCGCTTTTTCTACCGAGCGGTACCCACCATGCTGGCGGTACACCTCATAGGTTTTTATACCCGGTACGTTAGCGTGCTCTAATAATATCTTTTGTCCCATTGTTATTGCGAAATGGAAAGTTTATGTAAATCTATTTTGCCCGCGCGGCAGTCTTCAATCAGCTGGTCCATTTTAGCGGCATCCAGCTTTTCGTAGTAATGGTCGCCCAGCTGAAGCATAGGAGCATAACCACAGGCACCTAAACATTCTACACCTACTACGGTAAACATACCATCGGGCGTGGTTTCGCCCACCTTAATACCCAACTTTTGGCAGGTATAGTCCATAAGGTTTTCGGCACCGCGAATCATACAGCACGATGTGCGGCAAAACTCAAACATGTACTTACCTATAGGCTTTTGATTAAACATGGTATAAAACGTAACCACCTCATACACCTCTATGGGTTTTATGCCAAGAATTTCGGCTACTTTATCCTGTAGTGGTACGCTAAGCCAGTTGTCGTGCTTGTCTTGTACCTCATGCAGTACCGGCAGCAGGGCGCTTTTCCTTTTTTCGGCAGGGTAGTGGCTGCATAGCTCCTCTATCCGTGCAGACAGCTCGGGCGTTATGTTTATGTCCTGATGTATGTGACTAACTTCCATACTCCTTTTTTCTATTTTAAATTTTGAATTATAAATTTTAAATGACTTTAAAACCCTAAATCAAAACGTTCTTTTTATTTCAAACCCCGAATCATAAATTTCGAACGAACATCACCCGATAATTTATAATTCAAAATTCATCATTTATAATAAATCAAATTTAAGCGTCCAGCTCTCCTGCAATTACGTTAAGGCTACTTAGTGTAGCAATAGCGTCAGACAGCATTTGGCCCTGTACCATATCGTTAAACGCCTGGTAGTAAATAAAGCACGGCCTGCGGAAGTGCAGCCTGTATGCCGTACGGCTACCATCGGTTATCAGGTAAAAGCCCAGCTCGCCGTTACCGCCTTCTACCGCGTGGTATACTTCGGTTTTTGGCACCGGCACTTCGCCCATTACAATTTTAAAGTGGTATATAAGTGCCTCCATGTTATGGTACACATCTTCCTTAGGCGGAAGGTAGTAATCAGGCACATTAGCGTGGTACACTTTTTCTGGTATGGCATTGATTTTATCAATAGCCTGGCGGATGATTTTAAGGCTTTCCCAAACTTCGGCATTACGTACACAAAAACGGTCATACGTATCGCCTGATTTGCCTACAGGCACATCAAAATCAAACTCCTCGTAAGAGCTGTACGGCTGCATTACACGGATATCATAATCGATACCCGCTGCCCTAAGGTTAGGGCCTGTAAAGCCGTAGCTCATGGCTTTTTCTGCCGATATAGGGCCTACGTTTATGGTACGATCCATAAAAATACGGTTACGCACCAGTAGGTTTTCAAACTCCTGCCATACACCCGGAAACTCGGTTAAAAAGTCGTTTATTTTTTTAAATGCGGCATCGCTCCAGTCCCTTTCAAACCCGCCTATACGGCCCATGTTTGTGGTAAGGCGTGCGCCACATATTTCTTCGTAGATTTCGTAGATTTTTTCCCTGTATTGAAACACGTATAGGAATCCCGTAAGGGCTCCTGTATCTACACCCAGTACAGAGTTACATATAATATGGTCTGCAATACGTGCCAGCTCCATAATTACTATCCTCATGTACTGTACCCTTTTTGGCACCTCTATGTCAAGGGTTTTTTCAAGGGTCATCCACCAGCCCATGTTGTTTATGGGCGACGAGCAGTAGTTAAGCCTGTCTGTAAGTGGTGTTATTTGATAAAACGGCCTGTTTTCGGCTATTTTTTCAAAAGCGCGGTGTATGTACCCTACGGTTCCTTCGCCATCTATAATGCGTTCCCCGTCCATAAGCAGTATGTTCTGAAAAATACCGTGTGTGGCAGGGTGGGTAGGGCCCAGGTTTAGTACAGAGAGTTCGCTGCCGTCGTCGTTGTGCTTGCGTGCCTCAATGATTTTGGCGTAGCGGTCTTCCGGAGATAATAACAGGTCTGACATGTTTTTTATATAAACTTATTGCCGGTTAGTAATTTAATGCGTTATCAGTACTGCGACCAAAGAAGCGGTCGTCCTTATCGGTACGGCCGGCGTCTTCCATAGGAAACTCCTTGCGCATAGGGAACACCTGCATTTCATCCATATTAAGGATGCGCTTAAGCTGCGGGTGGCCTTTAAACACTATGCCATAAAAGTCATAGGTTTCGCGTTCCTGCCAGTTAGCTCCCAGGAACAGGTTTGTTACAGTATCTATTTCAGGGTTGTCGCCGTTTAGGTAACATTTTATGCGGATGCGCACATTATCAAGCCAGTTGTGCATGTGGTATACCACGGCAAACTGCCTTTCTTTTTCGTTATCAGGGTAGTGTATACCGCACACATCGGTAAGGAAATTAAAACGAAGCGTGGCGTCTTCCTTAAGGAAACGTATGGCATCGTTACTTACCTCCGGGGCTACTTCAAACGAAAATATGTCTTTTATCTGTGCAAAACCGAAAACCCTGTCGCCAAATTTATCGGTTAGTTTATCTTGTATTACAGTGGTTTCTAATGCCATTATGATATGTTGTAAGAAGCCATTAATTCTTTATATTCAGGCGAGTTGCGGCGGCGCAGTGATTCGTTTTTCACTATGTCCTGCAGTTTCATTATACCATCCAGTATTTGTTCCGGCCTTGGCGGGCATCCTGGTACGTATACGTCTACGGGGATTACCTTGTCTATACCCTGTAGTACAGAGTACGTATCAAATATACCGCCCGATGATGCGCATGCGCCTACGGCAATAACCCAGCGCGGTTCGCTCATCTGCTCGTATACCTGGCGAAGTATAGGTGCCATTTTTTTAGCTATGGTACCCATAACCAGCAGCATATCGGCCTGGCGTGGCGAAAAGCTCATACGCTCAGAACCGAAACGGGCCACGTCATACGTAGAGGCCATGGTAGCCATAAATTCTATACCGCAGCACGATGTGGCAAAGGGCAATGGCCAAAGCGAATTGGCACGGGCAAGCCCCACTACATCGGCAAGTTTTGTGGCAAAAAAGCCTTCGCCCTGAAATCCTTCAGGGGCATCGGCCACTTTTATGTTTGATGAATCGCTCATACTAAATGTTGTTTTTTGATGATCAGGTTACTAATGCAAAAAGCATGCGCCCGATGTTACTCCCATTCCAGTCCTTTTTTCTTAATCACGTAGAAAAAGCCCACTACAAGCAGGAACATAAATATGCCCATTTTTATAAGGCCGTCTACACCCATTTCGCGGAAGTTAACCGCCCATGGGTACATAAAAATAACTTCTACGTCAAAAAGTACAAAGAGGATTGCTACAAGGAAATACTTAACAGAAAACGGTATACGGGCGTTACCTACAGACTCAATACCGCACTCAAAGTTTTTGTCTTTGCTTGCCGAATGGCGCTTTGGCCCCAGCATGTTAGATATTGCTATTGTACCCGCTACAAAGCCTATGGCAAGCCCCATTTGCATTAAAATGGGAATCAGTTGTCCCTGACCTGTTTCCATAATTAGTGTGTATATATGTAAATCAATTCACAAATATACATTTGATTACACTACTTATTCAAGGTTTTTTAAAGAGATAGAAGATAAGGTGTGTAATTTTTAATGGTTCTAAATAAGTTAATAATGCAGCAAAAACCTATGGGTTGTGTGTAGTTGTTAACAAACCAATGGCTCTGTTAAGAATATCTTAAACAACGTGTAAATAAACTGCATATATTGTGTTTTATCCATAAAAAAAGCCACCCGAAGGTGGCTTTGTGATACTAGGTAATCGTACTAATTATATATTACTTATATAGCTACTACGTTAGCGGCTACTTTACCTTTTTTTCCGTCTTGTTCAACGTAACTTACTTTATCACCTTCGTTAAGGTTACCACCTTTAAGGCCGGTAATGTGTACAAAGATGTCTTTGCCTGTTTCGTCGTCTGTAATGAATCCAAAACCTTTAGATTCGATGAAAAATTTAACTTTGCCTGTGCGCATTTTGCAATAAAATAAATTAATAATGCGTAAAGGTAGGCTTATTTCTTTTCTATGCAAGAAAAAATGTTAAAAAATTTATTCATTATTATTCAGGTACTAATTTTTTTTAAAATGTTTCAAATTTTGTTACAGTTGGCGCGTTTTGGCAAATACGGCGTTAATAAAGCACTAATGCTGCAAAAGCCTACGCTTGTAAAGATTGTGTTTTAACAAATTTTGCGGAAAACACGCAACAAAGTTTTGATAAGCCTTTGTATTTTCGTAACTGTAAAAATGAAGTTTTTCGGCACGGGATGCCAAAAACGAATACCAACTGTTTTCTTTCGATTTCTATTTTAATTTGAGTGTAGTTTAGTTTAGGTAGTTACGTGATGTTTTTTTTCCGAAAAACACACATACAAGAAATTAAAGAATAGAAAAAAACAGTGGCTTAACGGCCAAAAATGTTTAGGTGTACCGGAAACGGTACGTAGTTTAATGGTGCAAAAATGCCTGCTGAAAAGCAGGCATTTTTATTTTTACAGTGCAAGCTGGTAGTTAACCACCAGTGCTATGGTGTGGGTTTTGTAATTATCAGAGTTTTTAAACATACCGGTAAGCCCCAGGTTATCGCGCAGTTCAAAGTTAAGCTCGTTTCTGCCGTCTATTTTCCAGCGGTAACCGCCGCCAAATACCGCGCCCATGTTAGTGCTTTCTGTACCGCGTTTTGTATTTAATAAAGTGTCTGTGCCGTCTTTGTAAACACCGCGTAAGAAAAACGATGCATAACCCCCGGCCATAACGTAAACGCTGCTTTCTTTTGTAAAAAATGCTTTTACCGTTAGCGGAACCGTTATAAAATGGTTTCGGAATTCTACATCGTACGTGTCGTAGTATACATTAGGGTCAAAGCTCACAGATTCGTAATTTGTACGGAAGTTGCGCTGCTCATAGTACACGCCAGAACTTAGCGAAAAATGAGGGTGTATGGCCTTTTCTGCCGTAATGCCTATGGTTTTTCCTACCCAGGGGTCGTAGGTGTTAAACGTGTCGTTTCGCATAAACGAAAGGTTAGTCCCGGTAGATACACCTACTTTAAACGGATTTTGCTTAGTGGCGGTTTCCTGCGCGGTGGCAAATAATGGCAGCGTTACGGCTGCCAGCAGTAATAACTTGTTTTTCATACGTGGTTGGTTTTTTATAATTCCGGGGTAAATATAGTGTAGTTTTATTATTCCATGGATTTTAAAATGGCTTCTTCTGCGGCGGTTAACAGCAGGGCGTTGCTGTTTTTCCAAAACTCTGTAGTGTAGTGGTTGCCGGCATTGTACAGGTTTTTGCCTTTGTAGCGTTTGGCTTTGTCCGGGGTTTCTTCGGTTTCTTTATGGTTGTTTACAACCATGTCGTTTAAAAACTCCAGATTATCGTCTATCTTATCGCGGAATTTTATGTAAACACCTACGCGGCCTTTGTTGTAGCTTACTATGTACTTGTCTTTATCCAGCACAAAGCTGGTGTGTTTTTCTATGGCGGTAATGCGCAGGTAAATGCCAAATATTTTTATGTCAGGGGCATTGCTTATAAACGCAGGATCTATTTGTATATCGGTATCCAGTATAAGGCTAGTGGCAGTATCGTAGGTTACGGTACCCATATACAGCCCTTTGCCGCCGGCTTTAGGCTTTATGGAAACAATTTGCAGGTTGCGCCCGTTTTTATCCTGGCGGGTTTTAAGGGTAAGGTCGTACAGGTCTGCATTTGAAACTATTTTGTTAACCAGCCCAAAGTTATAGCTCGTTTCTATGGCATCGTCTAGTTTATACACGCCTATGCTTTCTATGGTATTCATGTCAGCCTGAGTAATAGAATCGCTGCCATGGGTCATAATTTTGGTGTCGCCCACCTTTACCAGCTTGCGGGTGCGGCTTTGGTTTACATACACATCGGCAGCACCGCTTTTGCGTTTTACGTAAAAATCCACCAGCCCATCGGCAAAGCGTACGTAGCGGCCGTTAATTTTTACAAACTCACGGTAATAGGTATTTAGCAGCAGCGATTTTTCCATCTTCTTTTTAGATGCCTTTACCGCCCCGCGCAGCAGCCCGTCTACCGGCTGGTTCGTTACAACCACTTCCTCCAGGGTAAAAATGCTGGGTTCCAGGTTTATTTCTTCTGATGCCTGTGCCACGCTTACGGTGTACGGCCTGTAATTAAGGTGGCTTATGCTTAGCTGGGTTACGTTTGCGGGCACGGTTATCCTAAAGCTACCTTCGGCGTTGCTTACGGTACTTATAGAGGTGCCTTCGGCGGTAATGGTAGCCATTTCTACGGGTTCGCCCGTGGCCATGTCTTTAATTTTGCTCTGAATGGTTTTTTGGGCGAAAGCAGAAACACCGGCACACAGCACCAGTAAAAGGATGTAGATTTTTTTCATTTGGTTACAGGATTTATGCCGCAAGATAACGGTTTATGGCGTAGTGTGGAAATCCTGTTAAAAAAATACCCCGAAACAAATGCTTCGGGGTAGGGTATGCTGTTGTGCAGTAGCTTACTGCGGTTTTACGCTTATAAAAAGCTCATCGAGCTGTTTGTTGTCTATGGCGCTTGGGGCGTCTATCATAACATCGCGGCCGCTGTTGTTTTTAGGGAAGGCAATGAAATCACGAATGGTTTCCTGTCCGCCCAAGATAGCCGTAAGCCTGTCCATACCAAAGGCAAGGCCTCCGTGTGGCGGCGCACCGTACTGAAACGCATCCATAAGGAAACCAAACTGGTTTTTAGCTTCTTCTTCGCTAAAGCCAAGGTATTTAAACATAAGGCTTTGTGTAGCCTTATCGTGTATACGGATAGAGCCTCCGCCTATTTCGTTACCGTTTAGTACAAGGTCATACGCATTAGCACGTACGGCACCCGGATTGGTTTCCAGTAGTGCCATATCCTCCGGTTTAGGTGAGGTGAACGGGTGGTGCATAGCGTGGAAACGCTCGCTTTCCTCGTCCCACTCCAGCAGCGGGAAGTCTACTACCCACAGCGGAGCAAATACCTCGGGGTTACGCAGCCCAAGGCGTGTGGCTACTTCCATACGCAGGGCACTAAGGCGTGTGCGTGTTTTGTGCGCATCGCCACTTAGTACAAGGATAAGGTCGCCTGGTTGTGCGCCGGTAACTTCGGCCCATTTTTTAAGGTCGTCCTGATCGTAAAATTTATCTACAGATGATTTAAGCGAACCATCAAGCTCATATTTGGCATATACCATACCGGTAGCACCTACCTGAGGGCGTTTTACCCACTCTATAAGCTCGTCTATTTGTTTACGGGTATAGCTTGCAGCCCCCGGAACGGCAATACCCACCACCAGTTCGCTGTTGTTAAACACGGCAAACTCTTTGTGCTGGGCTACGGCGTTTAGCTCGCCAAACTCCATACCGAAACGGATGTCTGGCTTATCGTTACCGTACTTACGCATGGCCTCGTCATAAGTCATACGAGGGAACTTGCCGGTATCTATACCCTTAAGCTCTTTAAGGAGGTGGCTGGCAAGGCCTTCAAACATATTAATAATATCTTCCTGCTCTACAAAGCTCATTTCGCAGTCTATTTGTGTAAACTCCGGCTGGCGGTCGGCACGTAGGTCTTCGTCGCGGAAACACTTCACAATCTGGAAATACTTATCCATACCGCCCACCATAAGCAGCTGCTTAAAGGTTTGTGGCGATTGTGGCAGGGCGTAGAACTGCCCCGGGTTCATGCGGCTTGGTACTACAAAGTCGCGTGCGCCCTCCGGTGTACTTTTAATAAGCACCGGGGTTTCCACTTCTATAAAGCCTTGCCCAGATAGGTAATTGCGCACTTCCATGGCCACTTTGTGGCGGAAAAGCAGGCTGTTTTTTACCGGGTTACGGCGTATATCAAGGTAGCGGTATTTCATACGGATATCTTCGCCACCATCGGTTTCGTCTTCTATGGTAAACGGCGGCAGCTGGGCCGCGTTTAGTATATTAAGTTCTTTTACCAGGATTTCTATATCTCCGGTAGCCATGTTAGGGTTTTTGCTTTCGCGCTCTATTACGGTACCTTTTACCTGAATAACAAATTCGCGCCCCAGTGTGGCAGCCAGGTCCTGTACGGCTTTTTCTGTACGCTGTTCGTCAAAAATAAGCTGTGTAATGCCGTAACGGTCGCGTAGGTCTACCCAAATCATAAACCCTTTGTTGCGCACCTTTTGTACCCATCCGGCTAGTGTTACTTCCTGGTTAATGTGGCTGGCAGTAAGCTCCCCACAGTTATGGCTTCTGTACATTATTATATATGTGTTGAAATTTCGGTTGCAAATTTAGAAAAATGTTTCCGGTTTGTGGTTTATAGTTTTGGGTTTGTTGTACGCCTGTGGCAAAATACATATTTTTGGCACAACCAATCCCATTTTTATGAAATCAAAACTCTTGTGCATCCTGCTGTTTTTTGTGTATGTATTTCCGGCTTTTGCCCAGCCCGATGACCTGGACCTTACCGTAAACATAGAAGGCGAAACAAACGAGCCTCTTGCCCTATTGTCCGGGCTTAACATTAAGGGCATAAAGAAAGTAGCCGACGGGAAGTACAATTTAAGAATCCCTATTTCTAAAGGTTTTTACCATGTTTTTTTAGGATCGCAGCGTATGCGTGTGTACCTGGAACCCGGCAAAAGCACTACCATAAGCTTTAACCAGGAAAATATGCTGGGTACGGTAGTGTTTACTGATGCCCTGGCCGCCGAAAACAAACTGATGCGCAGCATGGCTCAGTTTGACCACGCTATAGACCTGAAGCTAACCGAGTGTAATGATAATGTAGACTGTATGCAGGCTCTTTTAACCAAACGCAACCACGACCTGGAGGCAAAATTGAAAAACAACGCGCTCGATGAAGATTTTAGGGCGTATATGCTTGCCGATATACGTTCGGATGGGGAAACAATGCAGTACCGTATAAATAACCTGAAAAAAGCCGGACGCATGAAAGGTAAACCCATGCCTAAGGTAACCTTGTATAATGCTGCCGGCGAAAAGGTGAGCATGGAAACCCTTAAAGGCAAATATGTTTATATAGATGTATGGGCTACCTGGTGTGGGCCCTGCCTGTATGAAGCGCCTTATTTTACCCAACTTGCCGAAACCTACAAGGACAAAAACATAGCTTTTGTAAAGGTGTGTATAAACGAAGAACGCCAGCTAAACGACTGGAAAGAACATATACAGGACGACCCTGCCACGGTTATAAACCTTGCTGGCAATAAAGGAAGTGACAGCGATATTATATCTAAATTTTCCTCTGGCCGAAAGGGCATACCGTTTTATGTGCTTCTGGCACCCGATGGCAGTATTATAAATGCCAATGCCCCGCGCCCTTCTGAACCGGAAGCGGCACAGCTTTTGCAATCACTCTAAACGGTATAGCCCAACATCGGACTTCGGACTTCGGACCTCCGACTTTCTGCTTTCGACTTTTTAACAAACATTCCTTACAGAGTTATGCATTTCTCGCTTACATTTACACCCTATATACAACGACACTAAAACTTATGAAAAAACTCCTTGCCTTTATGCTTATGGCTTCTGCCGCAATGTACGCGCAGGCCGATAAGGTAAAATTTACAGCCAGCATTAAAAACCCTAACAGCGACTCGCTGGTTATAAAGACCCAAACCTTTAAAAAGGTACTTAAGGCCTCTAAAAAAGGCGCTTTTGCCGATAGCTTTGCCGTACCTACCGACGGGTTTTATACCCTTACCGATGGTAAAGAATATGCTACCCTGTTCCTTAAAAACGGCTACAACCTTACTATGAACATGGACGCCGCTCAGTTTGACGAAACCTTAGCCTTTAAAGGTGCCGGCGAAAAAGAAAACAACTTTATAGCCAAGCTGAACATAAGCGTGGAAAACCTTACCGAAGGCCAGGCAAACCTGCCTCTAGAGGAACAAACCAAAAACATTAACGCTAAAATGGACGAGTTTGCTACCCTGCTTAAAGACCCTGCGCTGGATAAAAACTTCGTAAGCAACATGAGTCCGCAAATTATGGGCCTTAAGGAACAGCTTGCCATGATGGTGGCACAGGCGGCTGAGGCTAATAAAATGAAGGGTAAGCCATCGGCACCGTTTAGCTACGAAAACCACAAAGGCGGTACTACAACCCTTGCCGAACTAAAAGGTAAATATGTATACATAGACGTGTGGGCTACATGGTGTGGGCCATGCCGCCAGGAAATCCCATACCTGAAAAAGGTAGAGGAGCACTTCCACGGTAAAAATATAGCTTTTGTAAGTATCTCAGTAGACGTGGCGAAAGACCATGACAAGTGGAAAAAATTTGTAACCGATAAGGCACTGGGCGGTATTCAGCTGTTTGCAGACAAAGACTGGAAAAGCGACTTTATACAAGCCTACGGCATTAACTCTATTCCGCGCTTTATACTTATAGACCCTAAGGGTAATGTGGTAGAGGCCGATGCAAAACGCCCAAGCGACCCGGCACTTACAGCACAGCTGGAAAGCCTGCTGAAGTAATACATTTTTACAATATATTTGCGTACCCTGTGCTATTTGTACAGGGTACTTTTTTTTTAACCAATACACCGTTTTTACCATGAAACCAATTTTAGCCTTGTTGCTGCTTGTTACCACAACCGCCGTGCACGCACAAGATGCCCCTACCAACTTTAAAGGAGAAATTAAAAACAACAAAGCCGACTCGTTAATTGTACAGAGCATGCGCGGTAAATTCCGTAAGGCGCTGGCGTTAGATAAAACCGGACACTTCCAGGGGCTTATACAACAGGGAGTAGGGATGTTTATTATTCGGGTAGGCCAGGAGGAAACACCCGTGTTCCTGTCTAACGACATTAACCTTACCATAACGGCAGACGCCGCAGACCTTTATGGTACTATTACCTTTAGTGGTGATGGTGCCAAAGAAAACCAGATTTTAAGGCAGGTACAACAAGAAGCAGAAGCCTTTAGTGAAAGTGCCGAGAAGCAAAACAACCCGGAGGTGCTTAAAGCCCGTGCCGCGCAGCTGTCGGAATCGTGGGATGCGCTGCTCAAGGAGGCAAATTTATCCTTTGCCAGCCAAACCGTGGTGCGTACAATGTGTAGTCAGCAAAAGTTTCTTATTAACAGCACAGTGGAATCAGCCGAAGACAAACTTACATTTACCGGCAAGCCTGCGCCGCAGTTTAGCTATAAAGATGTAAAAGGTAAAACGGTAAGCCTTTCGGACTTTAAGGGTAAGTATGTGTATATAGATGTATGGGCTACCTGGTGCAAGCCGTGCATGATGGAAATCCCTGATCTTTTAGCGTTGCAAAAAACATTAAAAGATAAAAACATAGCCTTTATAAGCGTAAGCATAGACAAGCCCGAAGATGCCACAAAATGGAAAAAGGTAGTTGCCGAAAAACACCTGGGCGGCACGCAGCTTATTGCCGAAAACGCGTGGGATAGCAGCATGGTACGGGATTATAAAATAGAGTCGGTACCACGGTTTATACTAATTGATCCTCAGGGTAAAATTGTTGACTTTGACGCGAAACGCCCCAGTAACGAGGAGCTTTTAAACGAGCTAAACACTTTGCTGAAGTAATTTTTTTTCACAATATATTTGTGTAGACTGTAGCTACTGCTACGAGTGCTATTATGTTTTAAACCAACCATATTTTTATTCATGAAATACTACAGCGTTAGGTCTTCGTTGTCAAGAAAAGTAACCGGGCACTATCCGCAAGTTAAAGGGATTAAATACTCCTGCGATGTTTGGGACGAACCCCGATTTATAGAACACGTATATTTTACGCCTGTACTGGATTTTGAACCCATAACGGCTAATGCTGTTTTATACGCTAAATCTAAGTCAACAGACTTGATTAATGTTACCGGTATGGGATTTACTAAAAAGCCGCTGGTAAGCACCAAGCTTAAGGATATCCTTCAACAATTTAGAAAGACAGGGATGCAATTTTTTAAGTCGCCTGTAATTAAAAATGGCATTGTAAATGAAGATTATTGGGTGCTCAATTTTTTTGAGGTGAACATGAACTTCATTGATTATACAAAATCTAAAGTTTACCTTACCGAAAACACGTTTGACCTGGTAAGGCCTTTAGATATTTTCGATTATAATGCGTATATAAATACGAAAGAAGTAATAGATGAACAGGGTTCGCCTGCCGGAATTTTGGTAGACTCAATTAATATACTGCCTGGAGTCGATAAAGACTTTTTTGTACTAACCGAAGTAGAAGGTGGTGTAAAATACGTTGCATCCGAAAAATTAAAAGCCTTTATAGAGCAACAAAACTGCTCAGGAATTGAATTTATGCCTCTTGAACTCAGTTTTAATGAGTGGGTAGAAAAAGGAGGGGTTAGAGAGACCGTCTATGGAAAAGTATAAACGGCTTCGGTACATTTATATGTAGCGTTTGCTTTTGAGCAGGATATTTTTTTCAGGCAAAACAATCCCCGTTTTAAAACCCAACTACCAGCGCAGCAAATGCCGCTAAAAGCATAACTATCACCGCAACCGGCACAAGATAGTTGTTGCGGGTTTCAGCCGCAGGTATGCCATTCCACTGTTTAGCGGTAGTAAACATCTGCGCAAAGACAGCAATGGCAAAGAATAGAACTACACAGCCGTACCGTACATACGGAAACCATGTTTCGGTTTTATAATCGGTAAGCAGCAGGTTTGGTATAGCGAATAACGGAAACAGCAGCAGTAAAAAAAACAGGCTTCTGTTGGGTTCGGTTTTAAATTGGTACGTAACGTGGTACTTTGGCTCGGTTAAAATTAGTAACAATACCGCGATTTTACCCATTTTTCGGGATAAAAAATTTTGGCAATCGTGGTTAATGCACGTTTTTTGGTTAGAGTAGGTAACATTGTTTTACGGTACACAATGTGGCTAAAACCCCAGTGTTTGCTGAAGCTTTGCGTTGGTTGAGATTTATTTTGGGAAAATACCAATGTTAAGTTTTACTCAATGTTACCAAATTGTTAAGCGAATATGTTTTTAATGTAAATTAAATTTTTATATTTGTTTTAAACAATACGTATAACCTTAAAACACAGAGCAGATGAAAAAGAGTTTTGTTGCCGGATTCCTGCTGTTAGCAGGTGTGTTATCAGCCCAAAGCGTTACACCTACACACGAAATAGAAAACAACGTTATTAAAACCACGTACTATTATGATAATGGTGCTGTAAAGCAAACCGGATTTTATAAAGACGGTAAACTTACCGGTGCATGGGTAGCTTATAACGAAGATGGTTCTAAACAAAGCATGGGTACGTATGATAACGGTAAAAAAGTGGGCAAATGGTTTTTTTGGACCGGGGCTAACCTTACCGAGGTAGACTATGCCGACAGCCGCGTAGCCGCTGTAAAAAAATGGAGCAAAGACGCCGTAGCAGTAAATAAATAGTACCGTATAAGTACTACTAACCACATAACTATGCATTGCAAAAATCCCCGGAGCTAAATGGCTTACGGGGATTTTTTATAAATAACAGAGAGAGAAAATTCGCGGTTTAGGCAACGGCGGGTTTTTTGGCCTTTTTGTTATTGCGCCCGCGCCATATAAGGAAACCCGTAACCGGCAGGGCAGAGCATATAAGGCTTACCGTAAAGGCCAGTATTTTGCCCGGCAGCCCCAGTATGGCACCTACGTGTATGTCGTAATTGGCACCAATTACCTTTTCGCCCATATTAGCATCCTTGTAGTTTTCTTCGGCAACAAATTTACCCGTATACTGGTCGTAGTACGCGTGGTGGTGTTTGTAATACGTACCCGGAACCAGGTTTATGTGCATGCCTATGGCGGCAGTACTATCGGTAGGGCGGCCTACGCTGTAGTAGTCGGCTTCAGGGTAGCGTTTTTTAGCATCGGTTATGGCAGTGTTAAACGCGGCGTCTTTATTACTGGTTTTAACCGGAGCCGATTTTGCCACCACAGGTACCGGAGGCGTTATGCTAAGGCTGGATACTACGTATACCGTTTTTTGAAACCACGTAAACGCCCACACCATACCGGTAAACGCCAGTACCAATGCTACAGACGATACATAAAACCCAAAAATGTTGTGCAGGTCGTAGTTTTTACGACGCCACTTGGTCGTTTCTTTCCACTGAAACCACAGGCGTTGCTTGCGTGCCGCCTTGTTTTTTGGCCACCATAGTATAATGCCGCTTATAAGCATTATTACAAAAATAAAGGTAGCCCACCCTATAATCTGCTGGCCTATGGGGTGGCTTATAAGCAGGCTCCAGTGCAGCATTTTTACAATATTAAAAAAGCTGTGGCCTTCGTTGTACACGCCCAGCACTTCGCCGGTGTAGGGGTTGGTGTATACTATGTAGTAATACTCCAGGTTGTCTAAATACCAAAACTTACCTTCGTTAAATTTATAGGCGTAAGACAGCGCTGCCTTGTTTGGGTTGTTATAAATGCCCAGGCTGTTAAGGGGCATTTTTGGCCCCAGTGCCTTTTGGGTTTTTTCCCAAAGTACGGCTGCCGGCAGGTGTTGCTGCCCCGGGGTGGGGGTTACGTATATATCATCATGGCGCAGTGCAGTGGTAATTTCTTCCTGAAACGCGTAGATGCACCCGGTAACGGCCAGCAGCAGTACTACCAGCCCAGAGGTAAGCCCCAGCCACAGGTGCGCCTTGCCCACCCAGTGCTTAAAATCTTTCTTTTTATTTTTTGGTTGTTTAGACATTGCCTGCGCCTGTTCTGTTTTAGCTAAAAAAGCATCCTCCCACGATAGCGGAAGGACGCGTTTTTATGTAATTTTTATAGTGGACAACTTAGAAGCTATACGAAAGGCTTGCTGAAATTACCCTTGGTTTTTGTGCACTTATGGTACTCCAGCCTTTGTAGTAATCCTTATTGGTAAGGTTATCTAACTTAAGGGTAAGGGTAACATCGCTTATGTTGTAGAAAGCCGAAGCATTTAGTATTGTGTATTCCGGCAGTGTAAAGGTACCGGCTTTGTTACGGTTAAATATTTTGTTTTCGCTGGCATAGTTACCACCAAAACCAAGTCCGAAACCTTCAAGAGCGCCGTTTAGCACGGTGTTACTAAATCTGTAGCTAGCCCATAGGTTCACCATATTTTGCGCTCCGGCACTTTCCGGTCTTTTGCCGATAAAATCTTCATCGCCTGCTACCAGTTTGCTGTCGTTGTAGCTGTAGCCCGCTATTACGTTAAGCCCGCTTACAGGGTTAGCGGTAAGGAAAGCTTCAAAGCCCTGGCTACGTTGTTTACCATCTTGGAAGTTTATGATATTTGGCATTACCGGTGCTCCGGTTACAGGATCCGGATCGTTAGCTATTTGCTTAGAGTATACCATATCGTTTACTTCTATGTAGTAGTAGCTAAGGGTTGCAGAGAGTTTGTCGCCAAGCAAGTTTAGTTTTGTACCGCCTTCAAGCTGTTTTGCGTGTTCCGGATCAAAGCTTCTTGCTATGCTGGCACCCAGCACCTGATCCTGGGTAGGTGCTACGTTGCTAAAACCATCCATATAGTTAGCAAAAACCGAAACCTTATCAAGTATTGGCTGGTATACAATACCAAACTTAGGCGAATACGCGGTTTGGTTAAAGTTAGTCGATTTGTTGATAAAACGGTCGGCACGGAGGCTTAGCATTACTGATAGTGCCGGGGTAATGTTCAGTACATCTGATGCGTAAGCGCTGTATATTTCTTCCTTTGTAGAAGATGGAGTTACACTGCTGTTAGCTAAAATGGCATTCATACCTGCCTGGGTAAGTACACCGGTATCATCTGTGCCGGTAGGCTGACCCATGGCAGCTGCCACAGCGTCAAACTTAGACTGGTTTTTACCTATATAAATGTAGCCGTTTAGCGGGTAGTCTGTACTGTTGTTTTGTACGTTACGGTTAAAATAGTCTAAACCTACAACCATGCGGTTTCTTAGTGACCCCAGTTTAAAGTCGCCAATAAAATTCTGCTGTATGTCTGTAGCGTAGGTGGAAGAGTTTTGTTTACTCATGTAGCGTGCAAACAGTAAACCTTCCAGGTTACGATCAGGCAAAAGGGCTTCTGCTGTAGTGGTTCCTTCGTAGATATAAGAGTAAAACCCGTCTGACTTAGCCGATGATCTTGAAAGCACGGTTTGAGAAGTCCACTGGTCGTTAATCTTGTAGTTCATTTGTCCCTGTACATTAAAGGTAGGGGTGTCTATATACAGGTCGTTACTGGTGTAAGAACGCTTGTTGCTGTAGCCAAAAGCTTTAAGCTGGTCTATGTTGTTTACATGCAGGGGAGAAAAGCGGTCTAGAAACAGCATGGCAGTGTTAGTGCTGCGGCCGTTAAAAATTTCGGTATTTACAAAAAAGCTTAGTTTATCATTAACGTTATAAACTATAGATGGTGCTACAAAAAATGATTTTTTAAACCCTGCATCCTGAAAGCTGCCTTCGCTGTGGTAGGCCGCGTTTATACGTACGGCACCTTTTTCGGCATTGGCAAACGGGGTATTTATATCGGCTGTAAAACGGTTAAGGTCGTACGTACCGCCTATGTAGTTAATGTTACCTTTAAAGGTATCAAAAGGTTTTTTAGTAGTAATGTTTATTAAACCACCGTAGCTGATAAGGCTGCTGCCAAAAAGCGTACCCGATGGGCCTTTTATTACTTCTATACGCTCTATGTTTTGTGGGTCTGCGCTACCGTTGCTTAGCGCCGGTAAGCCGTTTACCATGGTAGGTTGTACAGGGAAACCCCTAAGGCTGAAATAGCCCGCGCCATCGCCACCACGTCCTGTAGACTCCCAAAGCCTATCTAAGCCCGGAACGTTTTTGTAAGCGTCGTCTACCTGGGTAATTACCTGCTCCTTTAGCAGTTCTGCCGTAATGGTGTTATATACTTGTGGATTTTCTATGTCTTTAAGCGGCATTTTACTCACCACAGTACTTGTAGAACGGGTAAACTTGTTTATACCCCCGTTTATGATTACTTCGTTTAGTTGTTCTGCGCTTTCGTTAAGCGAAACATTGGCAGTAGTAACCTGCCCGGCATTTACCGTTATGCTTTGCTCTACCGTTTTTATACCTACCGATGCTGCGCGTAGGGTATAGGTGCCCGGTTTTACGTTCTTTATTTCGTAGGTACCTTTAGTGTTAGTTACGGCGCTGTACACGGTGCCTTTTAGTACTACGGTAATGTTTTCTGCCGGGGTATTGTCATTTAGTACCACGGTTCCGTTTACACTTCCTTTGTCCTGCGCGTATAGGGTAATGCCCAGCAGCAGGGTGATTAGTGTAAGGGCTGATCTGAAAATAGACGTTTTCATGTTTTTGTTTGTGTTTTAATAACGGCGCAAAGTTAAACCCAAAACGCACATGAAACAATACTATTTTTAATTATTCTAAATAAATACAGATGATGTTCGTTACTTTTACGGATGTGTTTGTAAAAGCGATTTTATTTTTATTAATTCTAAATTAATGTTTTAAAATACTGGATTTCTTTCAGGGATTTACATAAAAAAATACCCTGCCGTGTGGCAGGGTACCCATCTATAAGATGAAAACATAAATCAATGCTTCGGTGAAAAGCCATCTTCACTTAGTTCGCGGTGCTCATAATCAGCTACCATTTCTGCGGCGTAGTCTGTTTTCTCCTTTTTAGAGAAACGACGGATAAGGCCATCAAAAATAGAATACACTACCGGAACTATAATAAGTGTAAGGAACAGGGAACTTATAAGACCACCAATGATTACCCATGCAAGTCCGTTATTCATTTCCGCGGCACCACCTTTGGCAAGTGCAATAGGAATCATACCGAAAACCATGGCTATAGTGGTCATAAGGATAGGACGAAGACGGGCATGGTTAGCCTGTACAAGCGCGTTAAACGTGCTTTCGCCCTGTTCTTTACGATGGTTGGTAAAGTCTACAAGTAGGATGGCGTTTTTACACACCAAACCAATAAGCATAATAATACCTAATATGGTAAATATATTAAGCGAGTTGTTTGTTAATGCAAGTGCCAGTAGCGCCCCGATAAACGACAGCGGTACAGAGAACAGTACCACAAACGGATACACAAAACTGTCGTACAGCGCTACCATAACAAGGTATACCAAGATAATCGCGGCAAGCAAGGCTATACCCAGCGTACCAAAACCTTCGCTCTGGTTTTCCTCATCACCACCCCATACGTAGCCAATGCCTTGTTTTTTCTCAAGTTTTTCAAGTTTTACCTTTAGGTCTGCTACAACACTACCTACCGGCCTACCTACACTTTGGCCTTGTACCGTTACAGATGTACTCTTGTCACGGCGTTCCAGCAAGCTGGGGCCTGATCCTTCGCTAATGGCGGCAAACTGGCTCAGTTTTACTTCCTGGTTAGCGTTGTTAATAAACGTTATGTTGCGTACATCGTCTATGTTCATGCGGTTGTACTCGCCGTAGCGAATGTTAATGTCGTACTCGTATTGGCCGGCGCGGAATTTACCATCGGTATTGCCGTTAAAGGCCGTTTGCATGGTTAAACCTACCGTTTGCAGGTCTAAGCCCAGGGCAGCCATTTTATCGCGGTCTACTTTTACGTCAATCTCCGGCGAACCTGCCTCTGAAGTCAGTTTCACTTCCGATGCTCCCGGTATCTTGCGCAGCTCGTTTGCCGCTTTCTGAGCAAATTCGTAAGCACTATCAAAATCGTTTCCGGTTATAGTAAGTGCTATAGGCGCTTCGTCTGCACCTCCAAGTATACTTACCGGTACGGTTTTTATCTTGGCACCTATAAGTACTTTTTGCAGTTCCAGCTTGGTTTTAGCGGCATATACAAACGAGTTGTCTGTACGCTGCTCTGCATCTACCAGGGTTACCGTGATTTCGCCTTTATAAGCCGTACTTTGCGCTCCGCCAAATCCTTCACTGGTTTGGCCCACGGTAGTAATAATACTCTTAATCTCCTTCTTTTTCTGAAGGAAATCCTCAGCCTTAAGCAGCATAAGGTTAGTGCTTTCCAGCGATGCATCTTTAGGAAGCTCTATCTGAACCATGAACTGGCCCCTGTCCAGCTTGGCAAAGAACTCACCACCCACGTATTTGCCTGTAATAAATATGGCACCAAAGAATAAACCTATGGCTACAAGTAAGCTGGCAATTTTAGTACCGCGGCTTTTAAGCGCCCATTTAAGGATACCGGTTACCCAGTGGGTAAAGTTATCCAGCCCTTTTTCGAACCCAAGGATTATTTTACCGAAGATGTTTTTACCGGTAATGTGCTCCAGTTTACCAAAGCGTGATGAAAGCCATGGTATAAGCGTAAATGATGACAGTAGCGACAGTAATGTAGCAATAACCACCACCACACAGAATTGTGTAATAATGTTACTTACAAGCCCCGTACTCATAGCTATAGGAAGGAACACCACCACAATAACCAGGGTAATGGCCGATACCGTAAAGCCAATTTCGGCAGTACCGTCAAACGCGGCGCGAACGCGGTTTTTACCCATTTCCATATGGCGGTAAATGTTTTCCAGTACCACAATGGCGTCGTCTACAAGAATACCTACCACCAGCGATAGGCCCAGTAAGCTCATAAGGTTAAGGGTATACCCCATAACAAACATACCTATGAAGGTAGCAATAAGCGATGCCGGTATAGACACCATTACAATAAGCGCGTTCCTAAGCGAGTGCAGGAAGAACAACATTACAAATGCTACCAGGAAAATAGCTATAAACAAGTCATGTATAACCGCTTCGGCAGCTACCAGGGTAAACTCAGAGGTGTCGTTTGCTACCTGTAGTTTAAGCCCCTGCTTAACATAATCTGTTTCGATTTTTGAGATGATTTTTTTAACGTCCTCGCTCACCTGTACCGCGTTAGCGTCGGTTTGCTTGGTTATTTGAATGGCAATTGCGCTTTTGCCGTTTACGCGGGCTATTTTTTCGGCCTCCTTTTGGCTGTCCTGCACATCGGCTACCTGTCCTAAACGTATTTGTACTCCGTTTTTGCTCGATATAACAAGGTTACGCATTTCCTCCACGCTGCGGTACTTACCCGAAAGGCGCACAAGCATACTGTTTTCACGCGTTTTTACGCTACCCGTAGGGAAATCCAGGTTACTGCCCAGCACAGTTTGCTGTACTTGCGGTATGCTAAGGCCAAAGCCTTTTAGTTTGTCTTCGTCCAGGTTTACCTGTATCTCACGCTCTTCGCCACCCACCAGGGTTACCTGCGCTACACCGTTTACACGGCTAAGTATGGGCTCTATTTTTTTGTCCAGAAGGTCGTAGAACGCCACCTCATCCAGTTTACTGGTTGCACCTAGTGTTACTACAGGCAGGTCGCTCAGTGAGAATTTTACCAGCGAGGGAGGATCAGCATCTTCCGGTAAGTCCTTTGCAATAGCGTTAATCTTACGCTGGGCATCGTTAAGGGAGTAATCGGCATTGGCTTCAGGCTGCAGCGTTACCATTACTACCGAAAGGCTTTCGTACGATTTTGATTCTACTTTTTTAACCAATTCTAAAGACGACACCGCATCTTCAATCTTCTTGGTAACGGTATTTTCTATTTCGCCCGGCGATGCACCAGGGTACACCGTGCTAATGGTAATAACGTTTGTTTCAAACTTAGGGATAAGCTCGTAGCTAAGGCTACTGTAGCTGTAAAGCCCACCCAAAGTAAGTATGGTAAACAACACTATAATAAGTGTTGGCCGTTTTATGGATATTTCTGCTATTTTCATTTTTATGTTTCAGGTTTAAAGTTTAAAGTTTCAGGTTACACAGCCTGTCCTTCAACACCCCCATAGTTCCCCTTTTTTTACGACAATTCGCTATTTTCCCCTTTCGGGGTAAGGGGCTTGTGGCTTTACTTAATAACTTCTACTTTGCTACCGTCGGTAAGGTTAATTTGTCCGCTGGTAACTACCACATCGCCTGCGGTAAGGCCTTGCAGCACTTCTACCGTTTCGCCAAAAATGCGTCCTGCCACCACCTTGGTAAGTTTAGCGGCACCCTCTTTAACCACAAATACCTGGTTGTTACCCACACCGCCCACAAATGCAGTACGCGGTACAGTAAGTACTTCGGCCTGTTTTGCTGAGGTACCAAAGGTTACACTACCATACATACCCGCCTTAAGCTCGTTGTTAGGGTTGTTAGCTATGGTAATTTCTACCGGGAAGTTAAGCGAAGCATCACCCTTAGGGGCAATAAACGTTACCTTACCATTAAAGGTTTTATCCGGGTATACGCTTGCCGATACCTTTACAGGCGCACCCACTTTAAGAGTAGCTACCTGGCTTTCCGGTACGTTTACTTTAAGCTTTAATGAGCTTACATCTACTAGTTCAAACAACACAGTACCCGGAGATACCACGCTGCCCGGTTCTATGTTACGCGCGTTTACAATACCGTTAATGCTGCTCTTTACGCTGGTGTCGCCCAGGTTTACGCGGGTTTGGTCATACTGCGCCTTAGCATTGGCCAAAGCCACTTTGGCGTTGTCTACCTGTTGTTTTGTAACACCGCCTGTAGCAAAGGCGCTTTCGTAGCGTTGTACATCGGCTTTGGCATTGTCATAGGCTGCCTTAGCGCTTTGTAGCATTATGCTTAGCTGTTCGCCTTTTATGGTGGCAAGCACCTGGCCTTTGTGTACACGGTCACCCTCGTCTACCAAAACCTTAAGCACACGGCCACTGTTTTCGGCAGGGAAGTTAAGCTGTTGCGCCGCCTCAAAGGTACCGTTTGCCTTATAAGCAAGGTCTGGCACGCCCTGTGTAGCGGTAGCCGTACGTACAGATACACTGCTGTTTTGCTGTGCTACTACTGCGGTTTCGGCATCGTTCTTTTCTTTGTTTTTATTTAGTATTAAATATCCGCCACCTATTACAGCTGCGATTACTACTATGTATATTACTTTTTTCATGGTTGTTACTTTTTAAGGGTTTCCAGTTCGCCTTTAGCCTTAATAAGCTGTACTTCGGCAAGTTTATAATCTAATAAAGCAGACGTATAATTGTTTTGTGCTTGTATGTACGAGTTTTCAGAATCTAATAAATCGGTGAGTGTGGCGAGCCCCTGCTTATAGTTGTTTTGAGTGTTTTCTAAAACTTCTTTGGCAAGCTTTGCATTTTCCTTTTGCAGGTCTATGGTGCTAAGGCTGTTCTGAATCTGTACTTTGGCATTTTGGTAGGCAAGGTCAAGGCTAAGCTTGGTATCCTTAATGTCCTCTTCGTTCTTTTTAAGCTCTATATCGGCCTGCCTTACTTTGGCACGGGTACCAAAACCCGTAAATATAGGCACGTGCAGGTTAAGGCTTATGCTGCTAAAATCACTCCAGTATACGTTATCGGCAGATTTTTTAAACCAGGGCATTTCCGGCCCCTGGCCTATATAGTTGTACCCTGCAGTAACCGAAAGGCTGGGGTAGTATGCTGCTTCCTGCGCTTTTTTGTTATAGTAATACAGCTGTTTTTGTTTTTGCAGCAACTGGTATTCGGCGCGGTTTGTTACATCCGGAGCTTCCTCTATAGCCAGTGGCTTTATGTTCATGTCTGTATCAGGCAGGGTAATAGGCGTATCTATAGGCATGCCCATGTAAAACTTCAGCGCGTTTTCCTGTAGCTCTACCGCATTTTTTAGCTGCGTGCGCTGGGTTTCTATATTGCGCAGGTTTACATTCATACGGTCCAGGTCTATTTTACGGGCAAGCCCGGCATCAAACTGGCCTTTAATAATGTTGCGCGTTTTTTCGGTATTCGCGTAGGTTTCGTTCAGCGTTTTCAGGTTTTCGCGCTGCACGTATACCTGGTAGTAGTTAGTGGCAACACGCTCTATAACCTGCTGCTCTGTAAGCTGGGCATTTACCTGGTAAAATTCGCGGGTGCTTTTTGCGGCCTTAAGTCCGGTAAACACACTTTGGTCAAAAATTTTCTGCGTAAGGCTTATCCCTGCCGTAGAATTCCATTTTTGTCCCAGTGGTGCCAGTATTACAGACCCTACCGGCCCGCCAAATACCTGCCCCGGTAATGCGCTTAACTGCAGGATAGGGTTGTAGGTAAGGCCACCGTTAGCCGAAATATTTGGCAGCGCCTGCGAGCGCACCTCTTGTATTTTGTACTCGCTGTTCTCCACATCCAGCTTTGCCTTAGCGGCATCGGCTTTGTTCTGGAGGGCGTAGTTAATGGCATCCTTTAGCGTTATGGTTTGCGCGGCAGGCCTGTTTTGCCCGCGCAGCCCCACAGCTGCCGAAAGTACCATTAAAAGGGCAAGGAGCCCCTTACGGGTGATTAAACTGTTCATTTTTTGTTGATATTTAGATTTAAAAGGGTGTTACAATTCGTCTTTGTTTATAAAAAGCATATCCAGTATTATTTGCTTGCGTTCTTCCAGCAGGCGGTCGTAGCTTTCCTGGCTAAAGCCCATGGTTTCCTGCAGCAGCGGCCTCATAGAAACCGGGAACGAGGTAAGCGAAATAAAGTTGAGTAAAAACTGCTCCGGCCTCATCTTGGCTATGTTGCCCTTATCCATTTCTATGGCTATTTGCAGGTAAAACTTATCCAGCATGCGGTTCATGGTTTCAGGGTCTTTGTACACGCAGCCCTGGTTCATTTGGGTAACCATATATATTTCAAGGTACGGGTAGTCTTTGCTTTGTTCCAGCATTATATCCAGGTACTGGGCTATTTTATCGCGCAGGGGCATATCGGCAAATACTATCATCTCAGTACGTTCGTGCTCTTTTGCCTGGGCTTCTTCAAACACTATATTAAACAGGTTATCGCGCGAGCGGAAATAATAATTTATAAGCGTGCGGTTTACACCGGCTGCATCGGCTATTTCCTGCGTGGTGGCATTAAACCTGCCTTCGCCAAAAAATATTTTCTTGGCGGTATCTTTTATCAGCTGTTCAGTATCAACTGCTACGGCTATCTCTTCGGTTCTTTTAGCTGACATTTTAGTTTAACTTTATTGTTTGACAATTTTGTCAATGCAAATGTATAACATTGCATCATTTTACAAAAATTAAAATTTTGTTAAGAATTTTCGTCCGTTTCCTGTAGGTGTTGGTGTAACAATACAAGGCCTTTTTCTGTGCCTATGGCGCGCAGGTGGTATTCCAGGTACTGCGTATGCAGTGTGTGGATGTTAAACTTATCCTCCGGAAAAATATTAGGGTCTTTAGTACCGGTAACCCCTGCAAAGTAAATGCGGGTAATAAATTCTAAATCCAACTCCGGGCGGTACAAGCCCATGTCTATGCCGCGTTTAAGGTTATCCATAACGCTATCGTGCATTTTACAAAACTGGTCTTGTTTTATCTTCTGCGAAATTTCAGGGTAAAACTTTTGCAATTGAAAAATAGGTAGCTGATACTTGCCTTCCAAGGTTTTACGCAGGTAGCTGCGTATGGCAAAAAGTTCTTCAACAGGGTTAAACTGACCCTGGCACAGGTTGTCTATTTCGTCCTTTATTTCCTGCAGCATATGTTTTGCCACCGCTTCTATAAGTTCGTTGCGGTTAGAAAAATGCTGGTAAATGGTTTTTTTACTTATGCTCATTTCCTGGGCAATATCGTCTAGCGTTACGCCCCTGAAGCCGAGCTTCATGTACATTTCCATTGCTTTTTCCTGTATGGCCTCTTTCATTGTTAGGATAAAATTACAGTGCAAATATATAAAGGAAACTTTTAAAACAAAAAAAGTTTCCAAAGTTTTTACAAATTTGTCAAAGGTTATCGTTTTCGTGGCGTATTTCCTGCTAATTGCAGCGGATTAAAACTTGGTTAAACACGCAATTTTGATGTTAAACGGACTTTAGGCCAAGGCATTTTAACCATTGTGCGCAAAAAACCGTTTGGCACAACCGCAATAAAAACTTACCTTTATCAAAAAAAAACAATTAATGCACCCTATAGCATATTACCAGCAGGTAGTGGCCGACTACTTTGCCCAGACTGCCGTAACTAAAGAACCAAAAAACCTATACGATCCTGTAAACTATATATTGTCGCTTGGCGGCAAACGCATACGCCCCGTGCTTACCCTTATGACGGCTGAGGTGTTTAACGCCGACTGCCGTGCCGCGCTTCCGGCTGCGGTGGCTGTAGAGGTGTTTCATAACTTTAGCCTGGTGCACGATGATATTATGGACGATGCCCCGCTGCGCCGCGGTAACCAAACCGTGCACGAAAAGTGGGACACCAACACCGCCATACTTAGTGGCGATGCCATGCTTATACTGGCCTATCAGCATTTTGAACAATACGAGCCGGCTACCTTTAGGGAGTTGGCAAAGCTGTTTAGCAAAACCGCCCTTGAGGTGTGCGAAGGCCAGCAGTGGGACGTAGACTTTGAAACCCGTAACGATGTTACTGAGCCGGAGTACCTTAAAATGATAGAGTATAAAACCGCCGTGCTGGTGGGTGCCGCCATGAAAATGGGTGCCATAGTAGCGGGTACTACTGCAGAAAATGCTAACCTTATTTACGATTTTGGCCGTTACCTGGGTATTGCGTTTCAGTTGCAGGACGATTACCTGGATGCCTTTGGCGATCCGCTTACCTTTGGCAAGCAGGTAGGGGGCGATATTATAGAGAACAAAAAAACATACCTGTACCTTAAGGCGCTTAAGCAGGCCAATGCCTACGACCGCGAACGCCTGCTGCAATGGTTTGCCGCCCAGCCCGAAGACCCGGCAGCCAAGGTAGAGGATGTAAAAAATATATTTACTGCCAGCCGTGCCGATGCGGTTACTAAAGAGGCCATAGAGGAGTATACCCTTAAAGCCTTTGATACGCTGGATAAAATGGATATAGCCGATGATAAAAAGGCGCTGCTGCGTGCCTTTGGCCAAAACCTTATGAAACGTACGGTGTGATTAACGCGGCAGCAACACATACCACCCCCGGTGTAAAGCCCGTGCAGCTGTGGCAGGCATGGCTGTTTCCGGTATTTGTGTGGGTGTCGTTAGGGCTTGATTCACCGTATTTCAGGGCGCATTATTTTGAGGGCAGGCCGCTTACCACCGTGCTTGCATTGCTCTATGTAGCGTTTATCTACAAAACCGCCGACGCGTACCTGCGCAGGCTGGTACTGGTTATTGTGCCGCTTACGTATGTAGGCGAACTCATTTTTTGTAAGCTGCTGCACATGTACGATTATGCGGGTGAGGCCATTCCGCTGTATGTGCCGGTGGGCCATGCCCTGGTGTACGCATCGGGGTTTATATTTGCCCACACCGCCTGGGCCATGCGGCATGATGCTGCCCTGAAACTGTTTTTCAAAATCTTCTTTATACTTCTTTTTGCGTTCAGCGCCCTGGTACTGCACGATTATTTTACGCTGCTTTTTGGTGGGTTATTCTTTTTGGTGCTCCGCAGGAAACGCTACGAAAACTTGTATTGTTTTGTGGCACTGAGCGTAATTTTTACCGAAGTTTCGGGGGTTATGCTAAACTGCTGGAACTGGCGCGGTACCATGCTTTGGGTTATACCATCGGGTAATCCGCCTATGGGTGCCGTATTTATTTATGCCGGGGGCGATGTGCTGCTGGCAAAAATTGTTGATATTTGGCAAAAGAAACGCAACCAAAAAACGTTAACCATACAGTAATGTATATTGCACCCGAAACCACCGACCTCCTGCTGAGCCAGGCCCAGAAAGAACAGCTGTACATAAAACTTATAGAGCAGCTTAATAAAGACTTTGCCCTGGCTAATGAACCGGTGGAGTTTGCCGGGGGTACATCGCCCTTTGAGCTGAAAATGGCGGTGCAGGACAAAATATTCAGGCTGATACACCATAAGTTTGCCGAATATCTTAACCTGCTCTACATTATAGACGTACCCGAACACGAGGTAAAAGCCCTTAACGGCGGCGATATTACCGAACTTGCCGAACAGGTTACCTTCCTTATCCTGAAAAGGGAATGGCAAAAGGTATGGTTCAGGAACCGGTATTAGTTTTTGTGGTTATGCGTGGATTTGTGGATGCGTTAATTGGGGAGTCCTGTTCCATAGCGCGGATTTGTAATCGTGCTTTACTTTTTTAACTGTGAATAGATTGAAAATCCAAAAGGTTTTGTAAAGACGTCTTGGTGGAATATATACATCTACAAAGAATAATGTGTAGATTAGAAATCAGCGCAATTCGTTTATCTATATTTAATAAGTAAAAATTATTATTTTTACTTATTAAATAGATTTTTGTTATTTTTGTAGTAAATGAAATGTGATGACTAAAACTATGCAAAAATTAATTGATGATATTACATGTATAATGCTTCAAGTAGAAAATATGAAAAGCTCTGATTATCTTGAGGTATATAAAATGTATAAGGATGTGTATGTTCGCTATGAGAACTTAGATGAGTCTGAATTTGCGGATTATAGATTTTATAATATACACTTGAGAAATATATCTCCTAAATATTCAGTAATATATGATCTTGACTTTGAAATGCTGCTAAGTGGTCATCCTGATTTTATTAATGACGGGTTCCCACAGGTGATTATTTCTCTTATCGGACTGCGAGATTCGGTCTATTCGATTGCTACAAATCAACAATGATGTATCAGTGGTTTTTATTAATTCGTTTACGGTAATATATTTTTAAATTGTTTATCTGAGGCATATCATCGAATGACCCCATCCCAAAATACCCCTATTAAAAATACACCCTTACAAAAGGCATCAGCGCATCGCCATAAATAAAATCGTTTTTATTGTACAGCACGTTGTACCTAAAGCCTATGGTGCCGCGGTCTATGCTATAGCCCACGCCCACAAAAAGTGCGGTGTTCCAAAAATCACGGGTAGTGTTATAGGTAGTAATGCCGGGCGGATAGATGCCCAGGTCGTTAATGTCAAACTTTTGGTTTACCCGCAGCTGCTGCAATTCGGCAGAGAGCTGAATGGCCGGCACGGGGTTTACCAGTACCACTGCCGATCCTCCGTAGAGCATGTTTTTGTACCAGTTGCGCTGGTAGGTGTAGCTAAATTGTAACGAGGGTCCCAGCGCCAGGTAGTCGTTTATGTGGTAAATAGCCCCGGGAGATACGTTTACATCGGTATAGCCGCTGCCAAAACCCACACCTAAACCGCCTCCAAATTGTACTTTTTTTAAAAAATCGTTCTCTTGTGCACCGGCACTGCCAAAAAATAAAAATAATGTAAGGGCAGATGTTAATTTTGTTAAAAAAATGATAAAGCTTTTAGGCATTTCGGGCGTAGTATATAATTACTGACCATAAATATATAAAAATCGTTGAAAGATTATTATAAATAGTGTACTTTTGCGTAAATTTTTTATAACCCACCGTCACAAAGACATAAGTATGGACAGGTTTTCCTTTTTAAATGCAGCGCATACTGCATTTTTTGCTGATTTATACGATCAATATATTGAGAACCCCGATAGCGTGGAGCCTTCTTGGAGGGCTTTTTTCCAGGGGTTTGACTTTGCTGCTTCTGATTACGGAAGCGGCGCTACCGAAGAGGTGGCATATACCGCCCCTGCACAGCACAGTGCCCCGGCCCAGGCCGCTGCCCCTGCTGCTGATTATTCCGGAATCCCAGAAAAACTACAAAAAGAATTTAAGGTACTAAACCTTATAGAGGGCTACCGTACCCGCGGCCACCTGTTTACCAAAACAAACCCGGTGCGCGAACGCCGTACGTTTACCCCTACGCTGGATCTTGAAAACTTCGGGCTTACCAGTGCCGATCTTGATACGGTGTTTGACGCTGCTAAAGAGGTGGGGCTTCAGCCAAGTAAACTGCGCGATATTGTAGACTACCTGCAAAAAATATACTGCGGCCACATAGGTATAGAGTATATGTACATCCGCGATCCTGAGGTGCGTAAATGGATACAGGAAAAACTGGCTGTAAACAGCAACCAGCCTGCCTTTAACGCAGACCAGAAGAAGCGTATTCTTGAAAAACTAAATGAGGCGGTTTCGTTTGAAAACTTCCTTCATACAAAATATGTAGGCCAAAAACGTTTCTCGCTAGAGGGTGGCGAAACGCTTATCCCTGCACTTGATTTCCTTATAGAGGCCGCTGCAGATAAAGGTGTAGAGCAGTTTGTTATGGGTATGGCACACCGTGGCCGCCTTAACGTACTGGCTAATGTTTTTGGTAAAAAAACAGCCGATATCTTTAGCGAATTTGATGGTAAAGATTACGACGACGATGCCCTTTTTGATGGCGACGTAAAATACCACCTTGGCCTTACTGCCGATAAAACTACCCAAAGCGGTAAAAACATAAACGTAAACCTGGCACCAAACCCAAGCCACCTTGAAACCGTAGGTGCGGTTATAGAAGGTATAGCGCGCGCTAAGCAAGACAGGCACTATGCCGATGATTTTAGCAAGGTGCTTCCTATTGCACTACATGGCGATGCTGCCGTGGCAGGGCAGGGCATTGTGTACGAAATTGTACAAATGGCTAAGCTAGATGGTTACAAAACGGGCGGTACAATTCACGTAGTTATAAACAACCAGGTAGGTTTTACTACTAACTATCTTGATGCGCGTTCGTCTACCTACTGTACAGATGTGGCTAAGGTAACCCTGTCACCAGTACTGCACGTAAATGCCGATGATGCCGAGGCAGTGGTACATGCTACGCTTTTTGCCTTAGAATACCGCATGCAGTTTGGAACCGACGTATTCATAGACCTTCTTGGTTACCGTAAATACGGACATAACGAGGGCGATGAGCCACGCTTTACGCAGCCTAAGCTGTACAAGCTTATTGCCAAGCACAAAAACCCGCGCGACCTGTATGCCGAAGTGCTTATAAACGCCGGTGTTATTGGGGCGGACTTTGTAAGTGGCCTTGAAAAAGAATACAAAGACAATCTTGAAGAAAACCTTGAGGCTTCGCGTAAGCGCGACCTTACCGTTATAACGCCGTTCATGCAAAATGAATGGGAAGGATACAACCAGGCCGACGAGCAGAAAATGCTTGAAAAAGCCGATACTTCTTTCGATAAGGATAAACTTACCGAAATTGCCAAAACCATTACAGAGCTTCCGGCAGATAAGAAGTTTATCAGCAAAATACAAAAGCTGATTAACGACCGTAAAACCATGTATTTTGAAACCGATAAGCTGGACTGGGCTATGGGCGAACTACTTGCCTACGGTTCATTACTTACCGAAGGTTTTGATGTACGCATAAGCGGACAGGATGTAGAAAGGGGTACCTTCTCTCACCGTCATGCTGTGGTAAAAGCCGAAGAAAGCGAAGAAAAAGTGGTACTGCTTAACCAGCTGAAAGACCAGAATGGTAAATTCTACATTTACAACTCACTGCTTTCAGAATATGGTGTGCTTGGTTTTGAATACGGTTATGCCCTTGCCAGCCCTAAAACGCTTAACATTTGGGAAGCGCAGTTTGGCGACTTTGGTAACGGTGCGCAGATTATGATAGACCAGTACATTAGTGCAGCCGAAGATAAATGGAACAATCAAAACGGCGTGGTGCTGCTACTGCCTCACGGCTACGAAGGCCAGGGTGCAGAGCACAGTAGTGCCCGTATGGAGCGTTTCCTTCAGCTTTGTGCTAACCACAATATGTATGTAGCCGATGTTACTACTCCGGCTAACTTCTTCCACCTTTTAAGGAGGCAGCTTAAGACAGATTTCCGCAAGCCGCTTGTGGTGTTTACACCTAAGAGTTTGCTGCGCCACCCATCTGTAGTGTCTTCTGCAAACGAGCTGGCTACAGGCAGCTTCCAGGAGGTGCTGGATGACCCTATTGCAGATCCTAAAAAGGTAAAATCACTGGTGTTCTGTACCGGTAAGTTCTACTACGACCTTGTGGCAGAGCGCGAAAAACTGGGCAGGGACGATGTGGCCTTTGTACGTATAGAGCAGCTGTTCCCGCTGCCGGTAGAGCAAATCAAGGCCGTTATTGCCAAATATAAAAAGGCAGACGACTACGTATGGGCTCAGGAAGAACCGCGTAACATGGGTGCTTATGGCTATATGCTTATGAACTTTAACGAAGTGAAGTTCCGCGTAGCATCGCTTAAGGCGTACAGTGCGCCTGCGGCAGGTAGCTCGGCACGTGCCAAAAAGCGTCATGCGGCAGCTATAGCAATGGTGTTCGACAAGAACCTATTTAATTAATACGTACATTTGATTTTCAGAATAAAAAAACACTCATATAAAATTATACTGACATGATTTTAGAAATGAAAGTTCCCTCTCCGGGGGAATCGATTACCGAAGTAGAAATCGCTACATGGCTGGTAAAGGATGGTGACTATGTGGAGAAAGACCAGGCCATAGCCGAAGTAGATTCAGATAAAGCTACCCTGGAGCTTCCTGCCGAAGCTGCGGGTATTATTACCCTTAAGGCAGAAGAAGGCGACGCTGTAAAAGTGGGCCAGGTAGTTTGCCTTATAGATACCGGCGCGGCTAAGCCTGCCGGAGGTGCTGCTCCTGCTCCTGCAGCCGAAGAAAAGAAAGAAGAACCTAAGAAAGAAGAACCGAAAGCGGCTGCTCCTGCACCGGCTCCGGCTGCCCCTGCTGCTACATACGCTACAGGTACACCTTCGCCTGCGGCTAAAAAAATACTTGATGAAAAAGCCATAGACCCAGCTACTGTAACCGGTACAGGTAAAGGCGGACGCATTACTAAAGACGACGCTGTAAACGCTAAAGCCAGTATGGGTACTCCTACAGGCGGTAACCGCAGCAGCGAGCGTACTAAACTAAGCATGCTACGCCGTAAAGTGGCAGAGCGCCTTGTGGCTGCCAAAAACGAAACGGCTATGCTTACTACCTTTAACGAGGTAAACATGACGCCGATAAACAACATTCGTAACGAGTATAAAGACGCGTTTAAGGCTAAGCACGGTGGTGTAAGCCTTGGTTATATGTCGTTCTTTACAAAGGCGGTAACCCGCGCGCTACAACTGTTCCCGGATGTTAACTCTATGATAGATGGTGATTTTAAAACCAGCTACGATTTCTGCGATATTTCTATTGCCGTATCGGGTCCTAAAGGGCTTATGGTACCGGTAGTGCGTAATGCAGAGGCACTTACTTTCCGTGGTATTGAGGCAGAAATCAAGCGTCTTGCGCTTCGTGCCCGTGACGGACAGATTACTGTAGATGATATGACCGGTGGTACCTTTACCATTACTAACGGTGGTGTATTCGGCAGTATGCTGTCTACGCCTATCATTAACCCTCCTCAGAGTGGTATCCTTGGTATGCACAACATTATAGAGCGTCCTATTGCTGTAAACGGTAAAGTGGAAATTCACCCTATGATGTACGTGGCGCTTTCTTACGACCACCGTATTATCGACGGTCGTGAGTCTGTAGGTTTCCTTGTAGCGGTTAAAGAAGCCCTTGAAAACCCTGTGGAACTTCTTATGGACAACAACCCTAAGAAAGCCCTGGAACTATAGTATATATTTAGTCAGTATATATAAAAACCGCCACTGTAAAGTGGCGGTTTTTTTGTTATTACTTATTCAGAATAATTTCAGCAAGTTTTCTATCATGTCTTTTGGTGTAAACTCTACTATTTACTAGCCAATACATCATTCCCAAACAGAGAACAGTGATTACTATCGAGATCAAATGTATTCCCAACCAAAAGTATACCCCTGTAATTATCAGGATAAGTATCACTTCCAAAATGTAACGGTGTTTTTCTTTAAGTCGTTCCCTGATAATCTTTTTATTCCCTGAGCCTTTGTGTAGCCTCTCGTTAATCTTTTTTGCCAACCGGTCAATGCTATATTCATCTTCTAATTCCGCTAGCCTAAAGCAAATTCCAAATTCAAGCTCAAGGCCATCCATAAATCGGTAATACTTTTTGGTACCCTTAAAAGAGTTTTTTAAAGTACCCTTTTTAGCAGGGGGTTCAATAAGATAACTGAAAAGATTATCAGTGTTGTAAGAAGCATGTATATCCTGCCTCTCCTGCAGGAATACTTTTATTATTCGTTCTTTTATTTCTTCTGTTTCCATTAAATTTCGGTGGGTGTTTTTTCATCTTCAAAGTATCACTCCTGCTTAGGCGTAGTGCCCCAGCCTGTTAAGGTATGCTGTAAGTGCCTGGGCTTTATCGTGTACATTGGTATAAAAGAAAAACTCCAATTTAAGCTCGCACGTTTCTGTAACATTCAGTTTACGAAGTTGCCCCAGGGTTTGTGTGGCCATTTGTGCCTGATTTGTTTTGTTAGCCGCATACGCAGATGGAGAAACGAACGGTTTGGCTTTAGGCTTAAAAAAATCCAATATTCCCATAACAGCTGTTGGTTAGTTAATAGCGTAAATATAAAAACTTCTGCATAAACTTGTACCACAGGCTACAAATAATAAACCCTGCCGATTAGGGCAGGGTATTAGTGCAAACGTGCACTGTAAGTTATATTAGTGGCGGTTTTTTTGAATAATCGCTTTAGTAGTTTATGTTGAAAACACCATCGGTTATTACAGCGATGTTGCCTGTAGATGTGCCTATCGGTCCGCTAAATGTCCCTTTCAGGTGGTGATCATCACTTTGTGTAAAGTACATAATGTAGTTGCCAAACGCGCCGTTTGTAGTACCACTATAAAGGGTGCCGTTAATATTGAATTTAGCACTGCCTTGGTTACCCAGGCGGCCTTTGTATACACCAAAATCAAAGCTGGTGCCGGCACCATCTGTAGCAACGGCAGTTAAAATAAAATCTCCATTTGCTTCAGGAGGCCTGGCTGTTACGTTTGCTGTATTAAGGGTTTTTGCTACGCCGTTTATTTTAAAAGACACCGTGGTAGCCGAATTGTTGTTACTGCCGTTGCTTTTATTATCGTCACCAGAACAAGAGTTTAGTAAAAGTAAGCAGGCAGAGATACCTGCAAAAAGTAAATTTTTTTTCATTTTATTCCTAATTTAAAATCGGCTTCTGTAAGCCTTAAAAATGTGTAGTAACACCTTATTCAAGTGTCTTTAACTTTGGGTTGTTCAGTAACAACCGTTTTTTTAGTAAAATGCAGTCAACTGATAATTTAGTAGTTTATGTCGAAAGAACCTTCAGTTACCTGCGCCCTGCTATTACTGCCTGTGGCAGCATAGTTAATAATTTCGCCGCTAAATGTTCCCTTTAGGTGGTGCTCATCGTTTTGGGTGAAGTATATTATAAAATCTGAGCTTCCTGTTGAGTAAAAATTTTCATCTATATAGAAATTTGCAGAGCCTTGGTCACCTACCCGTCCTCTGTATATTTGAAAGTCGAAGTTTGCTTTTTTACCATCGGTTGCGGCAGCCCAAAGGTAAACATCCCCGTCAGCTTCCGGAGTCCTGAGTGCTACTGATGTTGTGTTAAGTGTTTTTGCTACGCCATTAATTTTAAAAGTCACTTTACCGGTAGAGCCGGTGCTACTACTGTTGTCAGTACTGTTATTGTCGTCATTAGAACAAGATCCCAGCAAAAGGGAACAGGCAGAAATTCCTGCAAAAAGTAAAATCTTTTTCATTATAGTTATTAGTAATTTATCGATTGCAATATATGTTATTAAAAGTTTGCCCAGTATCCCCATTGATAGGGATAAAGCTCAAGGGTGTGTTGTTGGTAATTTGTCAATGTTGCAAACTAAAGGTTTACATAATAGCTGTTGGTTATTGGCGTAAATATAAAAACTTCTGCACAAATGCGTACTAACAGGCTCTTAATAATAAACCCTGCCGGTTAGGGCAGGGTATTAGTGCAAACATGCAATGTAACTTTTATTAGTAGGTTGCCTTAATTGTACCGTTTTATACCGGGAAACAGCGTTTCTTAGTTTTTAGTCCTTAGCAGTTTTATTTGCCCCGGTACTATAGCTTTGAATCGGTTTAGTATTTTAGTTGCTTTCCAGTCTTGCCGGTGGGGTCACTACACTCCCTTTGGCGTTAACATACGGGTAAAAGTTTCTTCAATAATTAGGTTGGTAAAGGTTTTGCACGCGCTCTCTCAGGGTACAAACATAGTTAATTCCCTTAACAGTGTGTTAAATTAATTTCGCCTGAAACCTATTTTTTAACAATTTTTGAGGTTTTTAAGTAACCATTACCCTCCACGCGTACAAAATACACCCCGGGAGCCAACTCGCTGAGGTTCAGTTGTGCCGAAACATTGCCTACTGCATTACGGTACACACATGCTCCAAGGGTATTATAAACCGCTACGGTACTAATAACGTTGTTATTTGTTACTGTAAGCACATGGCTAACAGGGTTAGGGTACAGCTGCAACCTGTTTTTATCAAGCGCTTCGGTGCCGGCTGCAAGGCGGGCGGTAACGCCAAGCGGAATGCTTTTTCCGGAATTAAAAACCTGTGTTGCATAGTAGGTGGTGCCATCGGTAAGCGGTGTGTTTGTGGGTAGTGGTGTTATTAAGGCACGTTCAGCATACCAGGCTATATTAGTACCGTTAACGGTAAGGTTGGCTATGGTTTCACCTTCGGTAAAGGTTTGTTCGGTATCGCCTTCCGGAGCGTCCATCACCTCAAATGAGATAACAAACATATTGCCGCAAGTGTCCTGAACATTTATGGTATACCCACCTGCCGACAGGTTTGTAAATGTAGGCAAGCTTTGTGAAAAGGGTAAAATTTGCTCATATAACGGCGGTGCGTTAACTATGGTAAAAATGTAACCCTCGGTATTCGACGTAGTATTTAGTGTTATGCTGCTACCGTTTTGCATAACTTCAAGCGCAGTAATGCCCGATGATAGATAGGCTTGCTCCACTATGCTAAAGCAGCCCGAGTTATCATCATTCAGCCTTATCCACACCGTGCCAGATCCTGCTGCAGAATATTGCTGTGGCGTAGCTATTGCGGCTGTACCCGTAAAAGCATCTTCTTCGGTTTCGTAATATGTAGCGGTATAATTGCTGTACAAGGCACTGTTTTCGGTTAGGTTTATAGTGCCACAGTAGTGTATTGCGGGTAAGCTTGGTATCATGGGTTGCTGCGTTGTTTGCAGCGTAAGGGTGGTAAAGGCCGCGCAGTTGTTTTGCGTGTTGCGTACCATAACAAATACCGTTTGCGGGTTGGTGGTATTTATGTAAGTACCCGGGTTAGTTATAGCGCCACCCGATACATCTTGCTGGTAAAAGGTAACCGTAAGGTTTTCTGCATCAGGTTCGTTTTGCAGTATTTCGGGCAGGGCGTTGTTAAGGTTAAATATGGTAAAGCCATCCGGGGTGCCGTCGGCATCGCACAATACTATGGGGGTAGGGGTAGTAAGCTGTGGCGCTACGTTAATGTAAAGTTGCAGGTCCGCATACCCTGCGTTTTCAGGGTTTTCTATTTCCCAAACCTTAACTATAATGGTTTGGCTAAACGGTGTGGTGTTCGTAAAAAATTCAGGTAGCTGGCCGGTATTGTCCATAGCGGCAACCATATTAGGGAAGAAGCCTACCCTGTAGGTTTGTTCAGGAAACGTGGCCTGCAGGTTTTGCCTTACGGGTGTAAGGGCTACTGTGGCAAAGCCGTCGGTATCTAAATCACATTGGGATACAGCGGGCTGTGGCGGCACGTTTATCTGGCTGTGGCCTGCCATAGCACCGATAAGGAGTAAAAGAACGTAGAGTTTTTTCATACGGT
Source organism: Flavobacterium sp. RNTU_13 (assembly GCF_046614455.1). NCBI lineage: Bacteria > Pseudomonadati > Bacteroidota > Flavobacteriia > Flavobacteriales > Flavobacteriaceae > Flavobacterium > Flavobacterium sp. RNTU_13. The sequence goes on from NZ_JBKJHB010000001.1 coordinate 1,101,690, forward strand.
TTTGGTTTTAATGTAATGGTTGTATGGGATATTACTTTAAGTACAGGCAAAAGTTTTTATAATCTATAATGGCCTCGCCTTTTATAAGCACATCGGCACCTATAATGCCGTGTACGGGCTTGGCTTTGTAGTGGCTAAGCGCTTCGTTTACGTGGGTCATGTCAAAAATTACCAAACCAAAATCCTTATGTTTCCAGCGGCCCAGTTGCAGATAGTTGCTTAACGATGTTTGGGTTATCATTCCGGTACCTCCGGCTCCTGCGGCGCGGGTATCGCTGTCTTTGGCATATAGGGTAAACCGGTCTATGGCCTCAAAACCAACGCAACTGTTGCTGGCACCGGTGTCTAGTATAAATTTTCCTTCTATACCGTTTATTTTGCCTTTAATCAGTAAATGCTGGGTGCTGCTTAGTTTAAAGGTAATCCGTTTGTAGCCCTGTTTTGTTAACAGGGATTTCAGGTCGTTCATAGCTGTTTTTTAAAAAATAAGTTGGTCTTTGTAAAGTTAACCTTAAAAGTTGGTAATCCAAAGCCAAATTTTGCATCAACTTCGTATTTTTGCACGCGCTTTATTGCATATAATGATTTTTACCGATACACATACCCATTTATACTCAGAGGAGTTTGCCCAGGATCGCGATGCCATGATGCAGCGCGCATTTGCCGCCGGGGTTACCCGCCTGTTTGTACCTGCCATAGACAGTGCCTATGCGCCGGGCATGTACGCCGTGCAGGAGCAGTACCCCGAAAATGTTTTTATGATGATGGGGCTACACCCCACACACGTTAAAGAAAATTACGAGGAAGAACTGGCCTTTGTGGCACAGGAGCTGGCGCGTACCGACAAGAAGTTTTATGCCGTAGGCGAAATAGGGGTAGACCTCTTTTGGGACAAAACCCTGTTAGCCCAGCAGCAGGATGCTTTCTCACGGCAGATAGCCCTGGCCAAACAATACGGCCTGCCCATAAACATACACTGCCGCGATGCTTTTAACGAAACCTTTGATGTGCTGGAGAGCCACAAAGGCGCCGGGCTTTACGGTATATTTCACTGCTTTACCGGCACGCAGGAACAGGCCGAACGTGCCATAGGCTACGGCATGAAGCTGGGCATAGGCGGTGTGGCTACGTTTAAAAACGGTAAAATAGATCAGTTTTTAAAAGACATAGACCCTAAGCACATAGTGCTGGAAACCGATGCGCCTTACCTGGCACCCGTGCCCCACAGAGGCAAGCGAAACGAAAGCGCCTACGTGGTGCTGGTAGCCGAAAAACTGGCCGAAATATATGGACTGAGTGTGCAGGAAATAGCACAGATTACCACACGAAACAGCAAAGACATATACGGTATTTAATGCCGAAACGGGGCAAAATCCGATTAATTTTTGTTCATTTGTACCATCACCTTAAAAAACCCAAGAACAGAAGCACATGCAGAAATTTGATCATATAAGGCCTTTTTACGACAGCGAAGTAAATGAGGCACTGCGTAGCGTAATAAACCACCCTATGATGAAAGCGCTCATGAGTTTCACCTTCCCCGAAATGAGCGAAGAAGAATGGAAGGCACAGCTGCTGCGCACCCATTCTAAACGGGATTTTCAGGCTAATTTTATTTATCATGCCATACACATGATCCTGCAAAAAAGTTCGGAAGGGCTTACCACCTCGGGTTTTGAAAATCTGGAGCCGCATACCTCGTATCTTTATATAAGCAACCACCGAGATATTATACTGGACACCTCGCTGCTAAACGTTACCCTGCTGGAAAAAGGCCTTACCATGACCGCCAGTGCCATAGGCGATAACCTGGTGCAAAAGCCTTTTTTACTTACCCTTTCGCGCCTTAACCGAAACTTTTTGGTACAGCGCGGCCTTTCGCCAAGAGAGCTGCTGCAAAGCAGTAAGCTTATGAGCGAGTACATGTACCACCTTATTCGCCGCGAAAACCGCAGCGTATGGATAGCCCAGCGCGAAGGCCGTACTAAAGATGGTAACGATGCTACACAGCAAGGGGTGCTAAAAATGCTTACCATGGCTAATGAAGGCCAGCCGCTTACAGAGTTTTTCCGTAAGCTGAAAATAGTGCCGGTAAGTATTTCGTATGAGTACGACCCTACCGATGCCCTTAAAATGCCGCAGCTTTTGGCTAAAGCCAATGATGAGGTGTACGTTAAGGAAAAGAACGAAGATTTTAATAACCTGCTTAGTGGTATCATTGGCCAAAAGAAGCGCATACACCTGCATGTAGGCAAGGTTATAGATGCTGAACTTGATGATATTGCAGCACTTACAGATAATGCCAATAAGCAAATACAGGCCCTTACCCAGGTGCTGGATGAGGCCATTATAAAAGGGTACAAGCTTTGGCCTACAAACTACATAGCGTACGACCTTATGCACGGCAACACACAGTTTGCCGATAGGTATACCGAAAAGGAAAAGCAGGTCTTTGAGCGCAGGCTGGAAATGCGCATAGATGAAGACAACAAAATACTGCGCGATGGTTTCCTGGCAATGTATGCTAACCCTGTGGTAAATAAGCTAAAGTATGACCACGCCTAAGCCACGCATACTGCTGCTGTACACCGGGGGTACCATAGGTATGGTAAAAAACTTTGATACCGGTGCCCTTAAGGTATTCAACTTTAAAAAACTGCTGCAGCGCATACCCGAATTGCGCCAGCTTGATTGTGATATAGAAACCATATCGTTTGCCCACCCCATGGATTCCAGCGATATGAACCCCACCGGGTGGGAAAAAATGGCGCGTATAGTGGCAGAGCATTACCCTGATTTTGATGGGTTTGTAATACTGCACGGCAGCGATACCATGAGCTACTCTGCATCGGCGCTCAGCTTTATGCTGCACGGGCTGCAAAAGCCGGTGGTGTTTACGGGCTCTCAGCTGCCCATAGGCGACCTGCGTACTGATGCTAAGGAGAACCTGATTACCGCCATACAAATAGCCTCCCTGCGCGAGGATAACGCACCGGTAGTGCGCGAGGTGTGCCTGTATTTTGAATACAAGTTGTACCGTGGTAACCGTACTACTAAAATAAGCGCGGAGCATTTTAATGCGTTTACATCGCCTAACTACCCACCGCTTGCCGAAAGCGGCGTGCACCTGCGCGTAAACCGCGAGCAGTTGCTGCCCCGTACCACAGACAGCTTTAGCCTGCATACGGGTTTTAACGGAGATGTGGCTATTGTAAAAATGTTTCCGGGCATTACGGCACAGGTACTGCGTGCCATAACCACCATACCGGGCCTTAAAGGCATAGTGCTGGAAACCTACGGCAGTGGTAACGCTCCCAGTGGCGACTGGTTTATAGGCATACTGCAAAAAGCCATAGAAAGTGGTGTGCATGTAGTAAATGTAACCCAGTGCAGCGGTGGCCGTGTAAACATGGGCCAGTACGAAACCAGTACACTACTTAAGGAGATAGGTGTTATTAGCGGAGCCGATATTACTACCGAAGCCGCTATTACTAAAATGATGTACCTGCTGGGCCAGCCCGATGTGCCGGCGCATCGTTTTAAGCAGCTGTTTGAGGCGCCTATGTATGGCGAGCTTACGCAGTAGCTTGCACAGTGTGTAGTTTTAGCCTATTTTTGAAACTATAATTTTTTAGAGAGGTGGCCGAGTGGTCGAAGGCGCACGCCTGGAAAGTGTGTATACCTCAAAAGGGTATCGAGGGTTCGAATCCCTTCCTCTCTGCATAGTGAATCCTTATAAAATTGATTATCAGTTTTATAAAGATTTTTATTTTTGATATTTGTACGATTTCTTTACTGTGAACTACTTTAGCTTCAATTATTGATACAACCTAGAACCAAACCGCCCTATGAAAAGCAGCCTGCTTAGCGGTCCTATTTTACCAAAAAGAGTTGGCAACGATTTTACTTTACAGGTTATTTACTTGAATTTTACTACTGCGTAAGGTAATTTCTTACATATATCCTTCAGCAATATCCACAGATTTTAAGGGAGCCAATCATTACCTTAACTCACCGATTGGTGTGTTAGAAAAAAAATATAACAAAAAAATGAGGATTATACGAAAAAATTACCACTTGGTAGTAATTTATGTTAAATTTTGGTTATTGAGGGGTAAAAAGTTAAAAAATACCTACTAGTGGGAATGGCGAAATCATTTAATAATTGTTTCTTTGTCACTGAAAAAAACCTGGGACCGAGTTTTCTTACCACTATACCAATCAAACCGTTACGGAAATTAACCATCCGTTGCGTAAAATAGTGCGCCACTGTATTACTTGGTTCCTTATGTTAAAACCGAAAGTTTAACCAAGTATATACCTTAATGCATGAAAAAACTACTACTATTTTTCTGTTGCTTTTTTATTCTTTTTGCTTCGGCTCAAGAATTTAGCAAAGAAGCTTTTTCTGGCCAAAAGGATGACAAGCTCATCTTTATGGAGAACAGGGGGCAGGTAGCAGACGCTAAGGGCAACGCACGGGCAGATGTTTTATTCTCCGCCCGCAGCGGCAGCACCAGGCTCTGGTTGGCAAAAGATGCCATTTACTATCAGTTTTCTTACTCCGCCAGTGATAAGGCAGGCAAGAAACCACAACCGGGGGCTGTTATTACCACTCCCGAGAAAAAATCAAAACTAGAAACCCATCGTTTTTCCGTACACCTGGAAGGGGCAAACCCGAATGCGCAGGTGATTACAGAAAAGCAGTCGGTTTACACCGAAAATTATTACCTGGCACACTGCCCTAACGGCATAACCGGTGTAAGGGGATACGAAAAAATTACCTACAAAAACATTTATCCTAACATCGACTGGGTTGTTTACAGCAAGGCAGGATTTATGGAGTATGATTTTGTGGTAAACCCGGGCGGAAACCCTGCAGATATAAAACTAAAGGTAAAAGATGCTGACGCGGTAAATATAGAAAACGGCGAGCTGGTGCTAAAAACCAGGCTGGGCGAAGTACGCGAAAAACAGCCTGTAACCTTTGACAGCAACGGTAACGAAATTGCTACAAACTTTGTAAAAGTTAAAAAAAACACATTGGGTTTTGCGGGTAATTTCCCTACAAACACTACTTATCGTATAGATCCACAGGTTATTTGGGCTACATATTATGGTGGCATCAGTTATGAAAATAATGATAGGGTATGTGTAGATTCGCAGAATAATGTGTACCTGGGTGGCGACACCAGTAGTTCTTCAGGTATTGCTTCTGCAGGTTATGATACTTCGCTTGAAGGTACTAATGATATGTTCATTGCAAAATTTGATAGCTCAGGCAATCGTATATGGGCTACATACTACGGGGGTAGTGATACCGAAATTTTGTTTAATATTAAAACAGATAGTAGCGGTAACTTGTACGCAGTAGGAGATACAATGAGTACCTCTGGTGTAGCGGTAGGCGGTTTTGATACCACTTATGGCGGCGTTTGGGATGCATTGATTGTAAAATTCAATTCAAACGGTATCCGTCAATGGTCTACCTATTACGGAGGAGAATTTGGCGATGCAGCGTATGACTGTGCTATAGATAGCCAGGGTAACGTGTATGTGGCAGGCTACACTGCAAGTACTACCGGGGTTGCTTCAGGCGGCTTTCAAAATACGTATTCTAACAATACAGACGGTTTTATTGTAAAGTTTAACAGTAGCGGTTCAAGGTTATGGGGTACCTATTACGGTAATATTAACAATGATGTAATAAATAGTGTAGGTGTAGACAGCAATAACAATGTTTTTGTTGCCGGTACCACTAAAAGTACTACGGGTATTGCTACTTCGGGTAGTTTCCTTAGTACATTTCCGGGTACTACTGATCAGTATAATGCCTTTTTGGCTAAGTTTACGTCCTCTGGTTCCCGTATGTGGGGTACTTATTTTGGCGGAACAGCTGCAGAAGAATCAGGTATGCTGGCTGTAGCTGCAGATGGCAGCGTTTACATATCAGGCCATACTGCCAGTACTACAGGTATTGCTTCGGGCGGTTTCCAAAACACATTTGGTGGCTCTCAGAGCGTAAACTCTCCTGCCGATGCGTATCTGGCAAAATTTAGTAACGACGGCGCGTTAAACTGGAGTACATACTACGGAGGCAGTGGAGACGATTATTCTTCAGAGAGCAGCTTAGCCTTAGACAGTGCCGGAAACATTTACCTTTCAGGATATACCACCAGTAGCAGTAATATAGCTTCGGGTGGATTTTTAAATACCTACCAGGGGCAAACCGATGGTTTTATAGCTAAGTTTAGCAGTAGCGGCGCACGCGTATGGAGCAGCTATTTTGGCGGCACAGCATACGATATAATGTTAGGTTGCGCTGTAGATAGTACAAATGCGCTGTACCTTTCAGGCTTAACAATGAGTAACAGCGGCATAGCGCAGGGCGGTTTCCAAAACACCTACTCCGGCCAGTACGATGGTTACCTTGCAAAAATTTCGCAGGTAAATTGTGCAGCGCCCGTAAATGTAAGCGGTACCTTTACCTCGGCAAGTGCAGCCAGCTTAAGCTGGGCACCGGGTACTACCGGTACACCATCGGGGTATCAGTACGCGGTAACCACATCGGCCATGCCTCCGCCTTCAGGTACAGATACCACAGCCACCACTATAAATTCTTACCCGGTTTCGGCGGGCATAACCCAATATTTACACGTAAGGGCAAACTGTTCAGGCGAATTTAGCGCGTGGACCACTTCAGCACCTTTTTCTCAGTTAGTACAGGGAGATATATGTACCAGCGCCATAAACCTGGCTACACTTACAAGCCCTTATACGAGTACTACAACCGGTGCCAGCGCTAACTACGTAGGTACCGTTTGCCTTACAGAGCCTACAATACCATCGCCTGATTTATATTATTATTTATCAGTGCCAAATGGTGCTACACTTACGGTAACACAGGTAAGCAACAGCTACGATTCGGTTGTTTCGTTAGCCTACGGTAACTGTGCATCGCTTACACCAATAAGCTGTTATGACGACCCGGATGAGCAAACCGTGGCATGGACAAACACTACAGGCAGCGCTGTAAACGTGTACCTTATACAAGATGGTTTTAACGGATCTTCGGGTACGTTTACCATTTCATGGTCACTATTTACTGGTGCAGCCACCTGCGGCGCGCCTACCAATATAAGGGTGGGTAATATTGCCTCAAACAATGCTGCTCTTTATTGGGTAAATCCACCTACTGCTATACCAAGCGGTTACGAAGTATCTATAAGGCAATCATCAACCGGACCGGTAAGGACTAACAACGGTACTATAGATATTTTTTCTCCTACAACCGGTTCTCCTTTTCTGGCAACAGGGCTCGCCCCGGGCACCACGTACTACTACTGGATTCGCTCTGCATGTGGTACTAACTATGGCGCCTGGATATATGGCGGATCATTTACCACACTTTCTACTGTGGGTTGTACCACGGCTACCTACGGGCAGTTTCCATCAACCACCTATACGCCTTCTTGTACAGGTACTGCAGAAACCATCTCGCCAAACTGTTTTGCCAGTGAGTATACTTTGGTGCGTCTTTCGGCAGCTACAGAGTACACTTTTAGCAGTTCTGTAGCTACAGACTATATTACTATAACAGACGAGGCCGGTACAGTAACCCTGGCTAACGGTAGTACACCGTTGATTTGGAATACAGGAAATAACACCGGATTATTCCGTTACTATTTCCACGCCGATGCCTCTTGTGCCGCGCAAAATACAGCACGTACCAAGTTTATAAAATGTAATGCCGTAAGTTGTCCTGCACCTACTGCGCTTAGTACAACCGGTACTACAACATCTGGCGTCGCTATTTTGTGGAATGCACCAACCGTTAACGCTCCGGCAGGGTATGAAGTGTATTTTTCTACAAACAACACTACGCCGCCGGCAGTAACTACTGGTGTTCCTAATACTACTACAGGTACAACATTTATAACCACTACGCTTTCTCCGTTTACCACATATTACTACTGGGTACGTTCGTTATGTACAAATGGTACAGGTAGCTGGGTAGCGGGTGGCAGCTTTACTACATTGGCCTGTACTAATGCTACATACAATCAGTACCCTTCTACTACGTATACGCCACTGTGCACGGGCAGTAATGAGACGATTACTCCGAGTGCCTATGCAGGCGAATACAGTATGGTTAACCTTACAGCAAATACGCAGTACACCTTTAGCAGCTCTATTGCTACAGATTATGTTACCATAACCAACCAAACAGGTAGTACAGTATTTGCCTCGGGCATTACGCCACTGGTTTGGAACTCGGCTAATAACAGCGGCTCATTCCGTTATTATTTCCACACTAACAATACTTGTGGTGAGCAGGCCGCAAGCAGGGTAAGGTACATACGATGTGGCTCTGCACCGTGTAATCCGCCTTCAAATCCTGCGGTGTCTAATATCACGTATTCATTTGCCACTATATTATGGTCGGGTGCAGCAGGAAGCAATGTTTCCGGCTACCAGGTGGAGGTATCTACATCGCCTACAACACCATCTAACGCTCTTAGTGTTGTAACAAGTTCTACAGGTAATTCATATATTGCTTCAGGCCTGGCAGGAAATACCCAGTATTACTACTGGGTACGCACCATTTGTAATGGCGTACCGGGTGTATGGGTAGCAGGTCAGCCATTTAGTACATTACCGTGTACCAATGCGTCTTACGGACAATACCCAAATACAGTATATACCCCAGTGTGTACCGGTACAAACGTAACAATTACAGCTGCTTCTTATGCAGGAGAGTATACTAAGATTAACCTTAACGCAAATACAGAATATACATTTAGCAGTTCTGTACCTACCGATTATATTACCATAACAACCGAAGACGGAGTTACAGTACTGGCATCTGGAGTAACACCATTAATCTGGAACACCGGTTCTAATTCGGGTGTACTACGTTATTACTTCCACACCAATTCATCTTGCGGCGAGAGCAATACAAACAGGAGCAAGTTTATAAAATGTTCTACGTGTGCTACGCCGGCTCCGGCAGTTTTGGCACAAACGCTGTGTGGCGGTTCCGATGTTTCTGATATTGTGGCTTCGGGTTCAAATATTAAATGGTACCAAAGTGCTACAAGTACTACGCCATTGGCCAATAGTACACTGGTGTCTACAAATACGTATTATGTTACCCAAACCATTAACGGTTGCGAAAGCCCAAGGGCTACCGTACAAATCACGGTAAACACTACACCGCCTCCTACAGCACCAGATTTCACACTGTGTGATGGTTCTACTGTGGCAAACCTTACCGCTACAGGTACTAATATTAAATGGTACGATATTGATTTTGGCGGAACACCGCTGGCAAGTAATACGCCGCTGGTTTCAGGTTTGTATTTTGTTACCCAAACCGTTAACGGTTGCGAAAGTGCCAGAAATGTAGTTACTGTAAATATAGCAACACCTCCGGCTCCAAATGTAGAATTTACTACACCTTCATGTACCGCAAATACAGGAAGCTTAACCGTGGTTTTCCCTCAGGGTGCCGGTTATACGTACTCTATAAACGGCGGTAACAGCTATCAGTCGTCTCCGGAGTTTCTTAACCTTGCAGCAAATACATACTATGTTTACTACAAAGATGCTACAGGTTGTAGATCAGAGTTACTTCAGGTAACTATAGAGGGTGGCTCAACACCACCGGCTACGCCTACGGTAACTGTAGTTCAGCCAACATGTGCAGTGGGTACAGCTACCATTACGGTAAACTCTCCGCTAACCCAGGGGCTTACCTATAGCATCAACGGTAACGATTATCAAACCTCAAATGTGTTTAATAACGTTGCTTCTGGAGTTTATGTGGTAACAGTTAAAAACCCTGCCGGATGTGTTTCAAACGGATTCCCGGTTTCTATAACTGCGGCTCCGTCGGGTCCGTCTGCGCCAACAGTAAATACAACGCAACCTACATGTTCAGTTGCTACAGGTTCGATAGCAATCACTGCTCCTACAGGAACAGGCATGACGTATAGTATAGATGGTTCAACCTACCAGGCATCAGCTACCTTTACAGGTGTTGCGGCGGGTACATATTCAGTAACAGCTAAAAACGCTGCGGGTTGTATCTCGACTGCGACTTCGGTAACGATAAACGCTGCTCCGGCTGCGCCGACAGCACCGGTTGCTACTTTGGTTCAACCAACGTGTTCGGTTGCTACAGGTTCAATAACAATCACTACTCCGACAGGAACAGGTATGACCTACAGTATCAACGGAACTACCTACCAGGCATCGGCTACCTTTACAGGTGTTACAGCAGGTACGTATTCTGTTACAGCTAAAAACGCTGCGGGTTGTATCTCTACGGCTACA
>NZ_JBKJHB010000010.1:0-21794 GCF_046614455.1 Flavobacterium sp. RNTU_13
GGCATCCTCGCTGGTCTCGTGAAGCGAGATGGTAACTCCTGTGCCAAAATACGCTACAACCTGGTCTATCAGCGCCTGTAAGTTAAAACTCGCTACGTTGTCGTTGTTAAAATCACATTCCTCTAATGCCGGGAATGCCGGGATGATAGGGGCCGACTGGACATCTAATAAGGTGCTTACAACGATGCTACATCCGGTAACGGCATCTTTTACCAAAACATATAATGTGGCGTCTGATGAAAGGTACGGAACGCTAACGTCTAAAAAGTTGGCATTGCCCGCCAAGGCATCGCTCTGGTTAACGTAGTAGGCAACTGTATATCCCGCCTGGCCATTGGTAATAACAGGGGTAATCGTATTTAAATTGAAATATCCCTGGCCCGGAACTTCTTCGCATGAAGTAAATACCGGAACCGTAAGGTTAGCGTCAGGTAAAGGGTTTACGATAAGTTTTAGTGAACCAGTATCCCAACAGCCGAACTGTGTCTCACGCCTAATATATACAGTCTGCGTATCAGGAACGGTATTCATAAAAGCAGACGGATTTGTAATAGGATTTTGATTTAACTGTGCATCTGTATTACTAAGGAAGAACGTTACAGTATCTGTAGCATCTGTAGTAATATCTGCAACGCGGCTAGTAAGATTAAAAATCTCTTTACCGTCTTTTGCCGGTGCCGTGTCATCACACTTAACAAAGTCGTTAAGTACAGGAACAAGAGGTTTAGGGTGTACTGTTAAAGTAAGCGGCGCTACACTGTAACAACCCGTAGTATTTTCTACTCTTATATAAATTGTTTGTGTACCGGGAGTAGTATTTCTGTAAGCAGCAGGGTTAGCTATAGGTGAAACTGATGAGTTTGCATTAGAGGCAGAAGTATAATACGAAGCCGATAGCCCAGACTGACCATTAATAGCCTGTGTTCCGGCAATTGTTAAATTAAACACATCTGTACCATCATTACTTGGATCATCACACGTTTCCATGTTTGTAACAGCGCCTAAAGCAGGAGCTGTAAGAATATTAACCCTGAACGAACTTTCGTCTGTACAGGTAACTACGCCATCTGTGTTAGCAGCGTATATGTAAATAGTACGGCTACGGGTAATAATATCTCCAGGATATAACTGGATACCAGCCCCACCAGCTGCTGTACGATAGGTACCTACCGAAAGACCCGGCAATATATATGTAGGACACGCGTCTACGTCTTGCCTTACTTCAACCGAAGGTTTTTGTACGACATTAACTATAAACGACTTTTGATCTGTAGACGAAAATAATACTGTAGTACCATCTGCCGCATAAACATTATTAGCAGAATAAACGTATATGGTTGAAGTAGTAGTTATAGCAGCACCTACGGTATACTGAGTGCCTGCGCCATTAGGCTGGCTATAGTAATTACCTACTGTAAGTGCAGGCAATATATACGACTGATCGCTACATGTAGACTGGTTAGCCGGAGCAGTTACCTGAGGTTTTTCAACAATGTTTACATAGAAACTACCTACTGAATAACACGCCGGGTTAGCCGCACTTTCCACACGAACATAGATGGTTCCTGTGGCAGCATTGTATGACTGCGGGTTAACTATTGCAGCGGTATCATTATCAGCGTCGTTCTGAGAAAGATGGTAGGTTATTACAACAGTGTTAGGATTTACACCTCCTAAAATACTACTTTCCTGTGTTGTAAGGTCAACAATCTCTCTACCATTACGATCTGCATCTTCAGCATACATAGGAACCGTTGCCGCAATAACCGGGCTCTGAGATACCTGTATGGTAAAGCTTTTCTGGTCATCGCAGGTAAACAATCTTGTAGTACCATCTGGCGCATAACCATAATTTGCAGCGTACACGTACATTGTTGTTGTAGTGCTTATAGGCGTACCCGCCGCAACTGCCGTACCTGCGCCACCGGGCTGATTGTAGTAAGCACCCACTGATAGCGGAGGCAATATATATGGCGCATTACTACAAACACTTGCATTGGCAGGAGCAGTAGTAACTGGTTTATCTATAATTTCAACTCCAAAACTAGCCGTGTCAAAACACGTCGGGTTAGAGTTATTAACCAACCTTACATAAAAAGTAGCAGTTCCTGTTACGTAAGCCTGAGGATTAGCAATAGCATTAACACCGGCAAGGGCGTCTATCTGGTTTAAATAATATGTAATGGTGTAACCGCTTGCACTGCGCCCGCCAAGGACTGCAGGGTTTTGCACCGTTAGGTCTACAGTCTCAATACCATCATGGTCAGGATCACAGGCAAAAACCTTAGGTAGTGTACCAATGGTAGGGAAAGCATCAACATGAAGTACAAACGAATAATAGTCTATACAGCCATAAGGTGAGAATCCGTTTTGTACCGAAACCCATATTTGAGTACCATCCATGGCACTGTAAGCATTTTCGTTTGTAATAAACGGAAAACCATTTAACGCATCCTGGTACGATGCGTAATAGTAAATATCGTAGTCGCCGGGCGCTTCGCCATTAAGTATATGAGGTGTATTCTGCGCAAGGTTAAATGCATACGGCAACGCAGGATCTGCGCATGCTGTAAGATCTGCAGGAGCCTGTACAGGGAATGTTACCGGGGATACGGTAAAAGACTGACTAACAAAATCCCTACAATAATCATTTCTAACCCTTAACGTATATGTGCCGGGCGCAGTAACCGTTATAGTACGGCCATTAGCACCTGGTATATCTCCAGAAGGACCACTCCATTGCCATTGATTACTGGCAACGGTATTAAAATTATCGTTGTAACTGGTAAGCGTACCCGTAAGTGTTGCTGTACCACCCTGGCGACATATCAGATTATCTCCTGTAATACTTAAAATACAAGAGCAGTCAGTATAACCCATACCAGGAGTTACTTGCTGGGTCATAGTGTATGTGCCTGCACTACCATTAAAGTTTGTTACCAGCAGCAGATAAAATGAACCTGCAGGAGCATTGGGTATTTCTATAGTTTCTGTAGCGCTGCCAGAATAACTACAATCTACCTGATTAAGGTTTCTGTTATTTTGCACTGCAACCGTGGCGGCATCGCGCGAGGAGAATGGCCCCCAAACGATGAAATCTATATCAATACCAGCACCCGTTGCATTAGAAGTTTGAGATAAGTTTAAGGTGATGTTTCCTCCAACGCCCACAGGGATAAAGAACCAGTTAGGGTTTGGCGTGCTTCCTAAACAACCTACAGGGCCCATATTACCCGTACCGAAACCACCAGCTGGAGATTGTCTAGGAACCTCTAAGTTACTGGCACACAAAGGCCTATTGTTGGTGTTAGGATCAGTTGGATCATAATAAGGAACGATCCAAGGCTCAAAACCACTTTGCCCAAACATATTTAATCCCAGTAAACAAACAATTAATAATAAGTAGTATTTTTTCATTTTAAACCAAAAGATTTTGAACCGCGAAATTTACGATAAATTGATTTTTAAGCAACAAAAAAGTTACATTTTTTACTTTAACACCTTAAACGCAGATTACCCTACCTTATTTCTTTGATTTTTGTGTAAAAATTTCAAAAAAGGATATTTTAACATTGAGGCAACGCTTTTAACAGATAAGCTGAAAGAAAATACATAAGCTTAACCATAAACACCTACATTTAAAATCCTTACAAACCAAAGCGGGTTTACGTATAATTAAAGAGTTTTCTGTTTATCTTTGCAAACTATTTTATGTTTAACAACTACACGAATGAGTCAAATAGAAGAAATACATGACGAACTTGGTGAAAACCACGTAGCCACAAGCGCAGAAACCCCTGTAAGGCAGGATGCGTTTAACCTTTCTGACGACGAAAAAATAGCACTTATAAAAAAAGACGTAGAAAGTATATTACACACACTGGGCATGGACCTTACCGACGACAGTATAAAAGGTACCCCTAACCGTGTGGCAAAAATGTTTGTAAAAGAAATTTTCGGAGGGCTTAACCCGTCTAAAAAGCCGGGATCTTCTACCTTTGAAAACAAGTACAAATACGGCGAAATGCTGGTAGAAAAAAACATAACCGTTTATTCTACCTGCGAGCATCATTTACTACCTATTGTAGGCCGCGCCCACGTGGCATACATAAGTAACGGTTCTGTAATAGGGCTAAGTAAAATGAACCGTATTGTAGATTATTATGCTAAACGCCCTCAGGTACAGGAGCGCCTTACCATGCAAATAGTACAGGAAATGCAGCGTGTTCTGGGCACTGACGATGTTGCCTGTGTAATAGACGCCAAGCACCTGTGCGTTAACTCGCGCGGTATTCGCGATATAGAAAGCAGTACTGTAACCAGCGAATTTGGAGGTAAGTTTAAAGAAGATAGCGTACGCCGCGAATTTTTAGACTACATTCAGCTCGATACACAGTTTTAATTAAAACACCCATAATATATAGTAATCTTTTTTATCTATGCAGCTTTACCTTAACCAGCATCTTAAGATATACAATTCGCTCAGTGGCGAAAAGGAGACCTTTACCCCTATTGTACCCGGACACGTGGGTATGTATGTATGCGGGCCTACCGTATACAGCAATGTGCATTTGGGTAACTGTCGTACTTTTATATCTTTTGACCTGGTGTACCGCTACCTTAAGCACTTAGGCTTTAAGGTGAGGTATGTACGTAATATTACAGACGTAGGCCACATAGAAGACGATGCCGATGAAGGCGAAGATAAGATTGCTAAAAAAGCAAGGCTGGAAAAACTGGAGCCTATGGAAATTGTTCAGCAATATTCTGTAGACTTCCACCAAATACTGGAGCTGTTTAACAATATGCCGCCAAGCATAGAACCTACTGCTACCGGGCATATTATTGAACAGATTGAAACCATTAAAGAAATCATAGCTAATGGTTTTGCTTACGAAAGCAACGGCTCTGTTTATTTTGACGTAGTAAAGTTTAACGAAACCCACAACTACGGAAAACTTAGCGGGCGCAACCTGGACGATATGATGGCCAACAGCCGCGAACTGGCAGGGCAAAACGAAAAACGCAACCCTGCCGACTTTGCCCTGTGGAAACGCGCCGAAGCAGAGCATATTATGCGCTGGCCTTCGCCTTGGGGAGATGGATTCCCGGGTTGGCACCTTGAGTGTACTTCGATGAGTACGAAATATTTAGGCAATCATTTTGATATACATGGCGGTGGTATGGACCTTAAGTTTCCGCACCACGAATGTGAAATCGCCCAAAACGAAGCCGCTACCGGCCATACACCGGTAAACTACTGGATGCATGCCAATATGCTTACCCTTAACGGCAAGAAAATGGCAAAATCTACCGGAAACAACATTTTACCAAGGGAGTTGTTTACGGGGAATAACAACGTGTTAAGTAAGGCATTTTCGCCATCGGTGGCGCGCTTTTTTATTTTGCAGGCGCACTATCGCAGCATCCTGGATTTTAGCGATGATGCTATTGTAGCATCTGAAAAAGGGTACAACAAACTAATGGAGTCGTTTGAAACGCTTTCTGAAATACAACCTGCCGCTTCATCTTCTATAGATATAGAAAAATGGAAGCAGGAGTGTTATGACGCTATGAATGACGACTTTAACAGCCCTATACTTATTGCACAGCTTTTTGAAGCCGTTAAGTACATTAACCTGCTAAAGGAAGGAAAAGAAACGCTAAACGCTGCGGACCTGGATGTTTTAACCAAAGCGCTTAATGCATTTGTATTTGATGTACTGGGGCTTAAAAACGAAAAAGGCGCTGAAGGCGGAGGCGAAAAACTGGAAGGCGTTGTAAACATGCTTATAGAAATGCGCAAGGAAGCACGTGCCAATAAAAACTTTGCCCTGAGCGATGAAATACGCAACAGGCTTACCACGCTGGGCATTGAACTAAAAGATACAAAAGAAGGTACAACCTTCAGTGTAAAATAAACCGCTATGAAAGCAGGGCAGATACTTATTGCACCTTTTATATTCCTCATTCGGGTATATCAGCTTGCCATATCTCCCCTGCTGCCATCGGCGTGCCGCTACACCCCTACCTGTTCACAATATACGCTGGAAGCATTAAAAAAACATGGCCTTATTTACGGCGGATGGCTGGGTGCAAAACGTATACTGAGCTGCAATCCGTGGGGTGGCAAGGGTTATGACCCTGTGCCCGATAAAAAATGCAGCCACAACCATTAATTAACATGCCGTACTGTAACAATACCTATATTTACCCTACTAACACGGCAAACTAAAAAATCACAGTAAGAAATGACACACGCGCTAAGCATCATCTGGAACCCGTCTGAAGGGTTTGATATTGGCCCTATAAAACTTCGCATTTACAGCCTTATGTTTGTAGTAGCCTTTACACTGGGGTGGTATATCATGAAAAAAATATACGACCGCGAAGGAGAAACAGATGACAAGCTTGATAAGCTTTTTATATACACTGTGGTAGCTACCCTACTGGGTGCCAGGCTTGGGCATGTGTTTTTTTACGACTGGGACTACTTTAAAAATCACCTTTCAGAAATTTTCCTTCCGTTTAGATGGAATGACAAAGGAGAATTTGAGTTTACCGGTTTTGCAGGGCTTGCCAGCCACGGCGCAGCCATAGCCATTATACTGGCGGTGGTATGGTACAGCAAAAAAATAATCCACAGGCCGGTACTTTGGGTTTTAGACCGTATAGTCATCCCGGTTACCAGCGGCGGTATATTTGTAAGGATAGGTAATTTTTTTAACAGCGAAATTATAGGCAACGAGGTTAAAGATCCTAACATGGCTACTGCTGTAAAATTTGTGCGCGGTGAAGACTGGTTAGGTAAAGCAGAGGCTATGAGGGCAACAGGCGCAAAAACGCCCGACCTTGCTTACTCTATGATAGAAAACAACCCTAAGTTTGCAGATTTACTGGCTAAAATTCCATACAGATACCCTGCACAAATGTATGAAGCCGTTTTATACGTATTTGTATTTGCCATAATATTCTACATGTATTGGAAAACACCGGCACGCAAATACCACGGGCTTATTTTTGGGGTATTCCTTGTACTGCTTTGGACCGTGCGTTTTGTAGTGGAATTTGTAAAATCAAGCCAGGGCGGTTTCGAGAAACTTTCGGTATTTAATGCACTATCTACCGGCCAGTGGCTCAGCATACCGTTTATAATAGCTGGTTTTTACCTCATATTTACGGCAAAGAAAAGAGTAGAAACACTTTAACATATATAAACCGCCCGAGTGGCGGTTTTTTTAACCCCTGTTGTTAATAATTTTATCACGTTAGCAGCGTTTTATAAACACATTAGCGCACCCGTTGTAACAATGTTTTACGTAATTTTGCAACAAATTTTGTCCACTTTGAAGAACATCCTTTTACTGGCACTAACAATAATGGTTTCGCTGCAGGCTGTGGCCCAACAGCCACAAAAAAAGCAGAGTAAAGTTATTATAGAAAACGCCGACTTTATAGACCGTAACCAAACCGAAATACCGGGTGCCGTAGTACTTAGCGGAAATGTGCGCCTTAAACACGAAGGAGTTGTAATTACTTCTAATAAAGCGTACTACTGGGAAGCCGACGACTACGCGAAGCTTTTTGGTAATGTAGTAATGAACCAGGGCGATACCCTGCACATGAACAGTAAATATGCAGAATACAATGGCGCTAAGAAATTCGCCTTTGCCAGTGGTGCTGTAAGCATGCAATCGCCAGATACCCGGTTGGTTACAGATACGGTATATTTTGACCGTAATATACAACAGGCATATTACCGCACTAACGGCACTATAACCAATGGAGATAATGTACTGAAAAGCAAGGCCGGACGCTACTACATTGCCCAAAAAAAATATCAGTTTAACACAGCCGTTACCCTTACCAATCCTAAATCAGTATTAAAAACAAACCACCTGGATTACTATACGGGTCCGGGCCATGCCTATGTATTTGGCCCGTCTACCATTACGGGTAAAAACAGCTTTGTATATACCGAAAAAGGGTTTTACGACAGTAAAAAAGACCAGGCAAAACTGTTCACAAATTCGTACATTGACTACGACACCCAGCGGATAAAAGCAGATTATATATATTATGATAAAAAAAGGGAGTTTTCTACCCTTACAAACAACGTAAGCGTCCGCGACAGTGTAAACAAATATGTTGTGCGGGGGCATTATGGCGAGGTGTTTAAACTTAAGGATTCACTTTTTGTAACCAAGCACGCCGAGGCTGTAACCCTGGCTGAAAACGATTCGGTTTATGTACACGCCAAGCGCCTGGTAGTAACCGGAAAAGAAGGCAGCCGGATAATACGTGGATATACCGATGCCCGTTTTTACAAAAAAGACATGAGCGGTAAGTGCGACTCTATTCATTCGGATGAAAAAAGAGGCCTTACACAATTAATAAAAAGACCTGTAGTATGGAACGGAAAGAGCCAGATAACCGGTAAGGTAATCCACGTAATTTCAGAAAATGTTACAAAGCAACTGGATAGTATTAAGGTACTTGAAGATGCCTTTATAGCCCAGCTTGATACAATTTACACTAAACTTTACCCCGATAAACCACGGTACAACCAGCTAAAGGGTAAAAACCTTTACGGCAGGTTTTGCGATAACAAGTTATACGAGGTAGACCTGGTGGGTAATACCGAAAAACTTTACTACATGTATGACGGCGATAATTCGCTGATAGGGATAGATAAAGGTGTGAGCAGTAAAATTCACATGGAAATAGAAGACAACCAAATTGTTTCGGTGTCGTCTTTAATAAGTCCGAAAAGTGAAAGTTACCCCGAGAAGGATTTGCCCGAGAACGTGCGAAAGTTAAACGGTTTTGTATGGCGGGGAGACGAAATGATTCTTACGCATGACGATATATTTCCGGAGGATGAAAAGAAGTTGCACGAGGAAATCCTAAAGAAAACAGGAAAGCTAAAAGCACAGACTGACAAGCCGTTGGAAAAAATGAAGGAAACAACAGATTGGGATAAAGAACACCCTAAGCCAAAACCGGAATCACCCGCTACGGCACCTGCTGATAATTCAAAAAATCCTAAATAAAATTCAATTACGTATAGCCATGATGCTGGACGATTTTTATAAATACCAAACACAAACCACACAACACCCTCTCGGCCTTGCAATTTCGCACGCTAAGGGGAGTTATATATACGATGTAGATAACAAACCCTACCTGGACTTTGTAGCCGGTGTTTCGGCGGCGAGCCTGGGGCATCAGCACCCAAGGGTTAATCAGGCTATTAAAGACCAGCTAGATAAGTATTCGCACGTTATGGTTTACGGTGAGTATGCGCAGCACCCGGCAACCGAGTTTTGCAAACTGCTTGCACAGCACCTGCCTCCCCATATGAGCAGTACGTACCTGCTAAATAGCGGTACTGAGGCTACCGAAGGGGCGCTTAAACTGGCCCGACGCGTTACAGGACGCAGCCAGCTTATATCGTGTTTTAATGCCTATCATGGCAATACCATGGGCTCTATGAGCGTTATGGGGTTTGAGGAGCGCAAGCAAATATTCCGTCCGCTAATACCCGATGTAGATTTTATTACCTACAACAACGAGGCAGACCTTGAAAAAATAACTACTAAAACAGCCGGTATTATACTGGAAACCATACAGGGTGGCGCAGGGTTTATAGAACCCTATAACGACTTCCTTAAAAAAGTACGCAAACGCTGCGATGAAGTGGGCGCATTAATGATACTCGATGAAATACAACCGGGTTTTGGGCGTACAGGCAAGTTGTTTGGATTTCAGAATTACGATGTAGTGCCCGATGTTATTGTAATGGGCAAAGGTATGGGTGGTGGTATGCCTGTAGGTGCATTTACGGCATCGCCGGAAATGATGGACCTGCTGAGCCACGACCCTAAACTGGGTCATATAACCACTTTTGGTGGGCATCCGGTAATTGCTGCAGCCTGCCTTGCCACGCTGCAGGAAATTGTGGAGACTGACATAATGGCGCAGGCTTTGGAAAAAGAAAAACTTTTCCGTAGTCTTTTAGTGCATCCATTAATTAAAGATGTACGCGGCCGCGGGCTTATGCTTGCCGCCATGATGGAAAGCGATGATATTACTAACAAAGTGATACTGCGCTGCCACAGCCGGGGGCTTATTTTGTTTTGGTTACTGTTTGAAGGAAAAGCCATACGCATAACCCCTCCCCTAACCATATCTGAAGACGAAATACGCGAGGGGGTTGGCATTATTCTTGAAGTGATGGATGAAGTGATGCAGGAGTTACAAAGCTAACAAAACAGGCAAACAGCCAGTATTTTGTTAATTAATTTGTTTAAAAGATATTTAAAGGATTTCCTGTTAAGGTGAAGATTTTGTAACTTTAAAAAGGATAATATAACAGAAAGAGGAGTATGAATTTGAGTCACGAGGAAGAAGATCGCAGTTTATCCTTATCAAAGTTCGAATCGATGTTGAAAACCAACAAAGTATTCTTCTTTGACTCTGAAGAGTTTGAGGACATTATCCTCCATTATCTCGACAGCGGAAAAATAAATTTAGCTAAGAAGGCCTTAAAATTAGGTTTGGAACAACACCCCAAATCAACAGGCTTAAAATTAGTGCAGGTTGAGATACTTGTTTTTGACGATAAACTGGAACAGGCCGAACGTTTACTTAACGACCTGTATGCCATAGAGCCCACTAACGAAGAAATCTATATTCAGAAAGCTAACATATACAGCAAGCGCGACCAGCACGACAAAGCGGTAGAGCTCTTAAAAATGGCGTTACAATACACAGATGATTATGCCGATGTGTATTCGCTACTGGGTATGGAGTACCTGTTTATGGATAACCTGGAAATGGCTAAGGAAAATTTTATTAAGTGCCTGGAAGAAGACACAGAAGACCACTCGGCACTGTACAATGTAGTATATTGCTTTGATTTTCTGGACCAGAACCTGGAAGCCATAGACTTCCTAAACAGCTTTATAGACAAGCAGCCGTATAGCGAGGTAGCATGGCACCAGTTGGGCAGACAGTACTATGCCATAAAAAATTATGAACAGGCACTACGGGCATTTGATTATGCTACCCTTATTGATGAAAGTTTTTTAGGTGCGTTTCTCGAAAAGGCAAAAACACTTGAAAAGCTGAAACAATATGAAGAAGCCATAAATTGCTATAATATTACCATGGAACTGGACGACCCAACGTCGTTCGCCCTGTTACGCGTAGGTAAATGCTATGAAAGGCTTGGCAATAAAGAAAAAGCGCTAAAGTACTACCTTAAAACCGTTCACGAAGATCCGCTTTTAGATAAGGCATGGATTGCCATTACTGATTTCTATATCAGGCTAAAAAACTTTCAGAAGGCACTGTATTACGTTAACAAAGCCATAGGCATAGACAACGAAAACAAGCATTACTGGAAACGCTATGCCAGCATAAACAATGGTTTGGGCTTTTTTGAAGAAGCCGAAGAAGGTTACCGAAAAGCGGTAGAATTTGGAGACTATCAGCTGGACACCTGGTTGTTTTGGATTGATACGCTATACAATATAGGTGAGCATCAAACGGCGATAAAAACCCTGATAGAGGCAGATGAGTACCATACAGAACAGTATGAAATTCAATATCGCCTTGCGGGGCTTTACCTATTGGAGCAGGAAACTGATAAAGGTATTTTCCATTTGCAAAACGCCCTGAAACTGAGCTATAAAAACCATACGCTTATGCAGGAACTTTTCCCGGAAGCGTATGCGTTAGACATTGTTCAGGAAGAAATACAACGCTATAAGAAATAACAAGCTACATTTTTTTGTACATTTACCCTGCCCCGTAAAGGCAGGGTTTTTTATATTATGAAGCAACTTATAGTCATATTATTAATAAGTTTCCCTTGTTTTGCTCAAAAAAGCAAAACGGCAAGCCCTCGTATGCACCCAATAATATGCAATGGTGCACCACCGGAAGGCCGCCTTGATTCTGTACGTGACCTTTCGGCACCCGACGCCATATACCATCCAGCAGATGTGAAAACTATGCCCAGAGATAAAGAAGGGATAAAACATTTTATGGATTTTATTACAAACCATATAGATTACAAAAATCTAGGACTCCCAAAAGGCAAGCACCGTATATTTTACTCATTTATAGTAGAAAAAGACGGCAGTTTAAGCAGCGTAAAAATCATAAAAACACCAAACAAAGCCCTTGGCCAAATGATGACCGAAGCAGTAGCCAAAGCCCCAAAATGGATACCGGCAACAAATGCAAAGGATGAAAACGTACGTATGTTGTACTCGTTGATTCATAGTTTTGAAATAAGGTAGGGGCTAAATTTTGTGATATCCCCTACTCTATTGCCCATACAACGCCATTTTAAATAAGTAGGTTTGTAAATAATTTTTATTTGTACTGCCCGTAAAATGCAGGGTTTATTTTTAAACAATTTCATAATCATGAAAGACAAAATTTTTGGCCTGGTGGGCCGTAACATAAGCTACTCCTTCTCTGCCGGATATTTTAAAAAGAAGTTTGAAAAGTTAAAACTTGATGGTGTAAGCTACCGCAACTTCGACATTGATGAGATTGAGGAGCTACCGTACATCATAAAAAATACCAAGGGGTTAAAAGGGCTTAATGTAACCATACCGTACAAAGAGGAAATACTACCGCTGCTGGATAAGCTTTCAAAAAACGCGAAAATAATTGGCGCGGTAAACACCATTACCATTTCTAAAAAAGGCAAACTTAAAGGTTATAATACAGATTATTACGGTTTTAAAAAGTCGTTGCAACCGCTGCTTGAAAAACACCATAAAAAGGCATTGATTTTGGGTACAGGCGGTGCGGCTAAAGCTGTGGCCTTTGCGCTACGCAAGCTTAAAATAGAATATGACTTTGTATCGCGCAGTGGCAATGAGGAAATGTATGGCTACGCCGACTTAACAAAAGATGTGTTTAACGAATACCATATTATTATTAACACGAGCCCGGTAGGTACATTTCCGGATGTAGAAGAATGCCCTGAGCTGAATTACAGTTTGTTTACTAAAAAACACATAGCGTATGACCTTGTGTACAACCCGGAAGAAACCCGTTTTCTGCGTCAGGCAAAAGAAAATGGCGCTAAAACAATGAACGGATACAAGATGTTAGTATATCAGGCAGAGCGTGCATGGAAAATATGGAATAAGTAAAAAAGTACAGCAAAGTACAGATAAAAATATTTTTTGCGATACGGCGCTTTAACAGAAAAATTATCATAACAAGATGTTTTTCTTTGAATATTAAAGCGTGTTTAGTATCTTTCGGCTGTAAAGCAGTTAAACCCCTTAAGCATTATACAAATGTTAGAAGAAAAGAATGACAACCTGCATAACGCAGATGGAAACACCATTTCAGGAGCCGGAGATACCTTTGAAAACGGCTACCTGCCTGACAACAAAATTGTAGAAAACAGCGATTTGCCCGATGAGGCTGAAGACCTTAAAGAGCAACTCCATGAAACCGAGGGGCAAATGCCTTTTGCGCCGGAATTTTCAGAGGAAGCAGCAGCTACGGAACATGTAGCGGCAGAGACTGATACCGAAGAGGAGCACCACGACGAGGAGCATGCTGAAGAGGTACCTGATTACACTGGGTTTAGCATGGAGCAACTGGCTACAGAACTTGAAACGCTGGTTACTGCCGAAAAAGTGCTTTCGGTAAAAAACCGCGTGGAAGAAGTTCGCAGGGAGTTTTACAACAAATACAATCATTTTATTGAAGATAAAAAGGATGAGTATGCCAATGAAAACAATGGCGACACAACCGGATTTGAATATCATCTTCCTTTAAAGCAAAGTTTTGACGGAGTGTACAACCAGTACAGGGACAAGAAAAATTCTCACTTTAAAAAAGTACAGACCGACCTGAAGTCAAACCTTGATAAAAGGCAGGCGATTATTGAAGAACTTAAAGTTTTGGCCGATAATGCCAGCAACCTTAAAGACTCTATAAAACAGGTTAACGAGTTAAGGGAGCGCTGGAAAAATGCCGGCCCTATACCAAGGGATAAATATAACCACGTATTTAATAACTTCCACTTCCACATAGAGCGTTTTTATGACCAGTTGCACCTGGACAGGGAAGCACGTGACCTGGATTTTAAACATAACCTGGACCAAAAGCTGAAAATTATAGCCCGTGCAGAGGATTTACTTACCGAAGCCGATGTAAATAAGGCATTCAGGGAGCTACAGGCGCTTCATAAAATTTGGAAAGAAGAAATAGGCCCGGTATCACGCGAGCATCGCGAAGAGATCTGGAGAAAGTTTAGCGATATTACAAGGCAGATTCACGATAAGCGTGAAGCCCTTGTTAATAAACTACGTGAAGCCGAAAATGAGCACCTGGAACATAAAAGGGAAATCATTGCCAAGATTAATGCTATAGCGTCAGACAAGGTTATCTCTCATAATGCATGGCAAGGCCTTATTGACCGTGTAGAAGCACTTAGGGATGAGTTTTTTAAAGCCGGAAAAGTGCCGCAGGAAGTTAATGAAGAAGTTTGGACTGCATTTAAAGCAGCCGTACGTAACTTTAACGGGGTAAAAAACTCTTTCTATAAAGACATTAAAAAAGACCAGCAAACTAACCTTAACCGTAAACTTGCACTAGTAGAAAAAGCTAATGAACTTAAGGATAGTGATGATTTTACAGGTACATCAGCTATAATGAAGCAAATACAGGAGGAGTGGAAAACTATAGGCCATGTTCCGCGCAAGTATAGCGATGCTGTATGGAAAGACTTTAAAGCTGCCTGTAACCATTTTTTCGACAGGCTACATGCGCACAGAGCAGAAGCTAACAAAGATGAAGTGGACGCTTTTGAGAGAAAGAAAGAGTACCTTGAACAATTAAAAGGTTTTGAGCTTTCAGGAAACCATAAAGATGACCTGGACGCTATTAAAAAACATATTGAAAACTGGAAAACCCTGGGCCGTGTACCACAGGCGCGCAGGCACATTGAAGGAAAATTCAACAAGATACTGGATGCGTTGTTTGACAAGCTTAGCCTGAGTAAAAAGGAAAGCGAAATGGTACGCTTTAGCAACAGGCTGGAACAACTGGCAGACGGCGATACACGCAGGCTGGAGAATGAGCAGGTGTTTATTATGCGTAAGATAGACGAAGTACAATCTGAAATTTTCCAACTTGAAAACAACATTCAGTTTATAAGCAATGCTAAGGCTGACAATCCGTTTGTAAAAGAAGTTTACAAAAGTATAGAGCGCCACAAAGAAGAGCTTAAAACGTGGAAAGACAAGCTGAAACAAATTCGCTCTTTAACTAAAAAGCAGGACGAGGCACCGGCCGCGGAACCCACTCAAAATACAGAAGAATAACATAGACGATATAATGTTTACGAAAAAACCAGCCATACGGCTGGTTTTTTATTTCCGATACTATAATGCTCAGTCTTTATAAACAAGTAACGGTATAGTGCTGTGATACATCATTTTTTTGGTTAGGCTGGTATGAAATAAGCTTTCAAAAAAGCCCCTTTTGTGGCTTCTCATTACAATAAGGCCTATATTTTGATTTTCAGAGAAATCCAGTAATGACTGCTCTACATCGGCACCCGGTATCTTAAAAAACGAAATATTTTCATCACGGTAGTATATCTTCCACTCCTCTATTCGCTCCTCAATATCATTAGGGTCATCTGCGTTTGTAATATAGACACAATAAACCCTTGCGTTAAGGCGCTTACTTATTTCAATAGTTTTAAGTAACGCGTCGTTATCTTTATCATGGTACTGAGTAGTAAACAACATGGATTTTACAGGCGAAAATTTAGCCGCTGCAGGAATTGCAATTACCGGAACATCGGCATTTTGCATAACGCCCGACGCTTTACTGCCTAAAAATACCTCTTTAAGTCCTGTAGCGCCTTTAGTCCCCATCATTACAACATCTATTGATTCTTCTCTGCACAGCTGATTAATATTATAAACAAGGTCGCCATAGTTAAGCACATTTTTAATACTTATGTGCCCAAGGTTATTTTCATTTGCAATTCTGTGTAGCTCTTCCAGCTCAACTTTAAATTTTTCGAAACTGTTAAACTCAACAGCTTCAAAAATCTCTTGCGAGGTTTCCGGCAGCGGAGGCATATCTACAACAGGTAAATCGTATACGTGTAATACCACTACCTCTGCGTTAAACGCGTGAGCATAGTTAAGCACATATAAAAATGCATTGGCAGCAGCTTCAGAAAAATCGGTAGGAAATAAGATACGTTTCATAATGTACTGGACTTGATTTTTATTAAAATTACGGATTTTTACCACAAGTGTATATGACCAAAATCATAAATTAAAATTAAGATAAACAGCCACAAAACGGTATTTATATTAATCAGCCAAATGCAGTATCTTTGTAGCTTATAAATTTCGGACATGATATTTCAGGATACAATAGCAGCCCTTGCTACATCCCCGGGAGCGGGCGCAATAGCCGTTATACGCCTCAGTGGCCCAGATGCCATTACAATAGCCGCAACGGTATTTAAGGGCGTAAATGGCAAGGATATTACCCGTCAGAAATCCCATACACTACACTTGGGCTATATAGAAGACGATAATAAAGTGTATGATCAGGTGTTGGTATCTATATTTAAAGGCCCTCACTCGTATACGGGAGAAAATACTGTTGAAATTTCCTGCCACGGATCGCAATACATACAACAACAAATATTACAGCTCCTATTGCGCAAAGGCGCTCGTATGGCTCAGGCAGGGGAGTTTACCCTGCGTGCTTTTATAAACGGAAAGCTGGACCTTAGCCAGGCTGAAGCGGTGGCAGACCTTATAGCCAGCGACAATGAAGCCAGCCACCAAATAGCTATGCAGCAAATGCGTGGTGGTTTTAGTAATGAAATAGCAAAACTACGTGAAGAACTCTTAAATTTTGCTTCACTCATAGAACTGGAGTTAGACTTTTCTGAAGAAGATGTAGAATTTGCCGACCGCAGCCAGTTTAAAGACCTGCTTAACCGTATAGAGTTTGTGCTTAAACGCCTTATCGACTCGTTTGCAGTGGGCAATGTGATTAAAAATGGTATTCCAGTAGCGATAGTTGGCGAGCCCAACGTGGGTAAAAGCACCCTGCTAAACGCGCTGCTAAATGAAGAGCGCGCAATAGTTTCGGATATTGCCGGTACTACACGCGATACTATTGAAGACGAAATGGTAATTGGCGGCATTGGTTTCCGGTTTATAGATACTGCCGGTATACGCGAAACCAATGATGTTGTGGAAAGCATTGGCATAAAAAAGACTTTTGAGAAAATTACCCAGGCACAAGTGGTAATTTACCTGGCTCCTTTTATAGCAGACCATACAGCGCTTTCAAACGTGGTGAAAGAACTTGAAAAAATCAAGAATCAATATCCGCAAAAGGCGTTGCTAGTACTGGCAAACAAAAAGGACTTATACACGGATACTCAAATCGAAGAAATAAAGCAAACCATTCCGGATGTGCTTTTGATTTCTGCAAAAAATAACGATGGTGTAGACGCCTTAAAAGCGAAATTACTATCATTTGTTAATACAGGTGCACTGATTAACAACGAAACTATTGTTACCAATAGCCGCCATTATGATGCACTTATAAAAGCATTAGAAGAGATACAGAAAGTACAATACGGGATGCGTGCTAATCTTCCTGCTGATCTGATGGCTATAGATATACGTCAGGCATTATACTATTTCGGAGAAATCACAGGCCAGGTAACGAATGACGAATTGCTTGGAAATATTTTTGCTAATTTCTGCATCGGTAAATAGCGTTATCACTTATGTTACGCAGCTTGTAAAATAGGTCATCAAAAAAGGACAGCTCAAAAGTAGCCTCGTGTTCGCCGAGTTTCCTAAACTTTACCTTAACAATATGGATATGTTGCCACCTTTCACTCCAATAAAGTCGCAACCCGCCTGGAGCCTTCAAGGGAACGGAATAATTAAGTCTAAAGAAAATTTCAGGCACGGTATGTTACATGATGAGGCAGAAGAATACAGGATAAGACTAGAATGTTCTAACATTCCAAAGACTTACGAGAACGCAAATAAACATCATGTTTAAGAATTTGAGATAACAAATTTTAGATCCCCCCCTGTCTGTTTATAACTCCTAAAATTTCTTATAATTTGCTGTAAAATTGTGCATTGAATTGTCTGTGTGGGAACTACAATTTACTGCTTATTAGCAGGTTGCACAAATTTTATTACTAACTATCAAAATGCACTGCGGGTAATTTAACCAAAATACTAAGGCTTGTTATATATTTGTAAAAATATCCAACCACGTAAATATGCCATTCATAAATATTTTTTTCTCCATACCACGGAAAATCTATACTACCAATACGTGTAAAATATTGGGAAATTTTACAGTTATCACAACTGTAATGTTTTTATTTCTGATACCAACGAAGCCTTATTGCCAGAATACTTTAGATTCGTTACGCACACTGATTGCTCACGCACAAGAACCGCAGAAAGGCGAACTGAAAATAGAACTCGCCAATTATTTTTTAGCACAAAATCCTGATTCAACCTTATATTATTCCGGCATAGCCCAGGCCATTGGCAAAAAAACTAATAATTCTAAGCTTGTTATCCGGTCTTATGCAAAGATGGGCGAAGCATATCAGAAACTAAATAAGATAAAAGAGGCAATTTTTTTTTATCAGCAAGGGCTGAAGCTCGCAGAGAAACACAAAGAAAAATCATTGGCCGGAACTATTTATAATGGCATAGGCGTTTGCTATTTTTATCAGGGGGACCTTAAAAAAGCAGAGTTGTATCTCGAACTTGCAGCACAGTCAAAGAAAGACGCTTTTGATTATCAATACTATGCAATTATTTCTACAAATATTGCCACGTTACAAATCTCAAATCAATTACCAGGTAAAGCGGTAAAGACACTAAAAAATGTTGAGAAAACCCTACTAAAAAATAAACAGCCTGAATATCTCGCCACAGTTTACAATTCACTTGGTGCCGCCTACCAAATGGTGAATCCCGATTCATGTGTTTTTTATTATGAAAAGAGCCTTGATTTTGCATCAAAAAACAAAGATTACCTTAACATGATGTCGACTTTGCAAAATATAGGCGACTATTATCTTGAAAAGAAAAATTATGGCAAGGCTATCGAATACATGAAGAAAGCTATTGCTATAAATGAACTTAGGCCGGAAGACCCGTTTAAGCCTGCGTTATATGAACGTATCAGTGAATTATATTCTATTACAGGCGATTTTAAGAATGCTTATCGTTATAAAAAGCTGGAAACCGAAATGCGCCAAAAATTATTTTCTGCTGAAAAGCAAAAGGAAATTGAAGAGCTTGAAGTAAAGTACCAAAGCGAAAAAAAAGAAAAAGAAATACAGCGCAACAAACAGGAAATAGAACAGGGAAAAAACCAGCGCAACATGCTGTTGTTTGGCGCAATTTTTTTGTTTCTGATTGGCGGATTTATAACCTATCTGCTTTTCCAGAGAAGAAAAATCAGGCAGCAATATGAACAGGAAAAACTAAAACTGTTCGAAAACTTATTTCACGAAATAAAGACTCCGCTTACCCTTATAAATGGTCCTATACAGGTAATGAAGCAAGACGCAGGCATTAAGAATACAGATAACTTACTGCTGATGGAACGTAATGCAAAAAAACTAACAAGGCTTATAGACGAATTATTGGATGCATCGAAATTAGGTAAGGGTAGTTATCAGGTAAATTATACGACAGGTAACATTGCAGACTTTATCGATGACATTGTAAATGGTTTCATAGCTGAGGCAGGCCTAAAAGATATTAAAATTATCAATAACAAAACATTTTCAGATAGCTATCTTTCTTTCCCATCTAACGCGTTGGATAAAATACTCTCTAATCTTGTAGGGAATGCAATAAAATACTGTCCTGAAAAATCACAAGTTACGATTAAATTTACACAGGAAGATACAAACCTGGTTATTGAAGTAAAAGACAATGGGCCGGGAATTCCTGACAGGGAGAAGAAAAAGGTATTCCGCCGGTTTTACAGGGGTACACATTCTTTGGGCACAAATGGCACAGGGATAGGACTTTCGATTGTAAAAGAACTGGTAGCATTAACTAATGGCACACTACAGCTTATAAGCAACGCTTCAGGCACGTCATTTATAGTTTCAATCCCTGTAGAGAAAGTAGATGTTTTTGATGTAGATGTTCCTGAAGGAGAAATCCCTACACTCCTCCTGGCAGAAGACGATGCCGATACTGCCGCCTTTACCATATATGTACTAAAAGAGGATTTCAGGATTCTACATGCTAAAAATGGGCAACAAGCTATTGAAATTATAAAAGATAGCCTGCCAGATATTGTACTCTCAGATATTATGATGCCGGAAATGGACGGAATTGAATTATTGAAAGAAATAAGGTCAGACGAGCTTACCAATCACCTTCCTGTTATACTTTTCTCAGCAAAGGCATCTCTTGAAAGCCGTCTTGAGGGTTTGGGCTACGGTGCAGATGCTTATATTCCGAAACCTTTCTCGCCTGATGAGCTAAAACTCACGTTGCGCAATCTTTATACTACCATACAGCGCAACAGGGAAGCCTACCAGGCAGCGGTGCAGTTGCCAAAAACATTCGAGGAACGCATAAAAAGTAACAATCCTTACATAAATAAAGTAACCGCCTGCATTATTGCAAACATAGACAACGACAGATATTCTGTAAATGAATTGTCTGACGATATGGCCATAAGCCGCAGCCAGCTGCATAGAAAGCTTAGCGCGCTTACAGGATTTTCTACAACTAATTTTATACGTATGGTGCGCCTTGAAAAAGCTAAAGACCTTTTGCTGAATAATGAGGGTAATATATCGGAAATAGCCTTTAAATGTGGCTTCGGCAGCCAGTCTTATTTCACAAAATCATTTACAGAATATTTTGGTAAATCTCCCAGCCATTACATTAAAAACCAATAGTTTTCGGTGTAATGCAACATTAGTACATACTTTGGCAACATGGGTTTATGTATAAAAATGCCTGTCGGTTTATATTTGCAGGCACCGCAATTAAAAAAAACAAAAAACCAATAAATATTATATGATAAAGTACTACCTACTACTTTTTATTTCTATTTGGCATATCAACATATATGCAAACAACCATTATGCAAGTGACCCTGTACATAACACTATTACGGCACTTGCGCCTCCCGCAAATGACCTTTGTGCAAACGCCACACAGTTAACACCCGGAACTGCATGCACATACACTTCGGGTACTTTTTCGGGGGCGCTAAATGATGGCGGCACTTCATGCGTTGCAACGGCCAGTCAGGATGTATGGTATAAATTTACGGCTACCGACCCAACAATGAAAGTTACCGTACCGGCTATATATGACCTGAACCATGCAATCCAGATTTTTCAGGGAGGGTGTAACGGGTCTCTGTTTGCCTGTGCAAACACCAGCGGACAAAACGGTACTGAAACGGTTTTCAGGAACGATTTTATTCCCGGTCAGGAGTATTACGTGCGTGTAATAAATGTTTTTACATTGCCAAGTACATTTAACTTCAATATATGTGTCACTAACTACCCTACTCCAGCAAATGACCTTTGTGCAAACGCCACACAGTTAACACCCGGAACTGCATGCACCTACACTGCGGGTACTTTTTCGGGGGCGCTAAATGATGGCGGCACTTCATGCGTTGCAACGGCCAGCCAGGATGTATGGTATAAATTTACAGCTACCGACCCC
>NZ_JBKJHB010000011.1:0-5329 GCF_046614455.1 Flavobacterium sp. RNTU_13
TAAAAAAAGTCTTGTGGTTTTAAAAAGAAGTTGTACTTTTGCAACCGCTTAGAAAACGAGATAACAACTTGGTTTTTGAGAGGTAAAAAATAAGAAGACACGTTCATAGAAATATTGGATTGACAGCATTAAGAGAGAGTAAGAGATACTAGCTTTTATTGAAAAGAACCTAGCGAAATAAAGGTCGTTAAAATATTAAAAATTTTACGATGAAGAGTTTGATCCTGGCTCAGGATGAACGCTAGCGGCAGGCTTAACACATGCAAGTCGAGGGGTAGAGGCTTTCGGGCCTTGAGACCGGCGCACGGGTGCGTAACGCGTATGCAATCTGCCTTGTACTGGGGGATAGCCCAGAGAAATTTGGATTAATACCCCATAGTATTTTCGGTTGGCATCAACTGATTATTAAAGTTTTTCGGTACAAGATGAGCATGCGTCCCATTAGCTAGTTGGTATGGTAACGGCATACCAAGGCTACGATGGGTAGGGGTCCTGAGAGGGAGATCCCCCACACTGGTACTGAGACACGGACCAGACTCCTACGGGAGGCAGCAGTGAGGAATATTGGTCAATGGTCGCAAGACTGAACCAGCCATGCCGCGTGCAGGATGAAGCATCTATGGTGTGTAAACTGCTTTTGTACGGGAAGAAACACTCCTACGTGTAGGGGCTTGACGGTACCGTAAGAATAAGGATCGGCTAACTCCGTGCCAGCAGCCGCGGTAATACGGAGGATCCAAGCGTTATCCGGAATCATTGGGTTTAAAGGGTCCGTAGGCGGCTTTATAAGTCAGTGGTGAAATCCGGCAGCTTAACTGTCGAATTGCCATTGATACTGTAGGGCTTGAATTGTTGTGAAGTAACTAGAATATGTAGTGTAGCGGTGAAATGCTTAGATATTACATGGAATACCAATTGCGAAGGCAGGTTACTAACAATACATTGACGCTGATGGACGAAAGCGTGGGTAGCGAACAGGATTAGATACCCTGGTAGTCCACGCTGTAAACGATGGATACTAGCTGTTTGGTTGTAAGACTGAGTGGCTAAGCGAAAGTGATAAGTATCCCACCTGGGGAGTACGAACGCAAGTTTGAAACTCAAAGGAATTGACGGGGGCCCGCACAAGCGGTGGAGCATGTGGTTTAATTCGATGATACGCGAGGAACCTTACCAGGGCTTAAATGTAGTATGACAGGTTTGGAAACAGACTTTTCTTCGGACATATTACAAGGTGCTGCATGGTTGTCGTCAGCTCGTGCCGTGAGGTGTCAGGTTAAGTCCTATAACGAGCGCAACCCCTGTTGTTAGTTGCCAGCGAGTAGTGTCGGGAACTCTAACAAGACTGCCGGTGTAAACCGTGAGGAAGGTGGGGATGACGTCAAATCATCACGGCCCTTACGTCCTGGGCTACACACGTGCTACAATGGCAGGTACAGAGAGCAGCCACTTCGCAAGGAGGAGCGAATCTATAAAGCCTGTCTCAGTTCGGATTGGAGTCTGCAACCCGACTCCATGAAGCTGGAATCGCTAGTAATCGGATATCAGCCATGATCCGGTGAATACGTTCCCGGGCCTTGTACACACCGCCCGTCAAGCCATGGAAGCTGGGGGTACCTGAAGTCGGTGACCGCAAGGAGCTGCCTAGGGTAAAACTGGTAACTGGGGCTAAGTCGTAACAAGGTAGCCGTACCGGAAGGTGCGGCTGGAACACCTCCTTTCTAGAGAAATGACCTTCGCTGGTTTATATTGATGTAAGAGATTAGATCTTACTCTCGCTGTTAGTTCAAAAAAATGATGTTTTAAATTAAGAGAGCTTAAAAGAAAAATAGTCTCGTAGCTCAGCTGGTTAGAGTACTACACTGATAATGTAGGGGTCGGCAGTTCGAGTCTGCCCGGGACTACGGAGTTCTTAATTTAAGATAAAAAGGAAATTTTAGAAGTTGGGTAATCAACATCCGGTGAAAGCTGAAAGCTGATGACTGACAGCTAAAAGTACGGGGGATTAGCTCAGCTGGCTAGAGCGCCTGCCTTGCACGCAGGAGGTCATCGGTTCGACTCCGATATTCTCCACCAGGCTAAAAGCTGTCAGCTGACAGCTATAAGCTAAAAGTTCATTGACATATTGCGATAAGAAACAAATAAGAAATAGAAAGCACAGTAGCTAACGGCGTAAGTTGTTAGTTCGAAAGTACAATAAGCAAAATAAGGGCGCACGGGGGATGCCTGTGGCTCTCAGAGGCGAAGAAGGACGTGATAAGCTGCGATAAGCTTCGGGGACTGGCACATACAGATTGATCCGAAGATTTCCGAATGGGGCAACCCACTATGTTGAAGACATAGTACACCGTTAGGTGGGCAAACCCGCTGAACTGAAACATCTAAGTAGGCGGAGGAAGAGAAAACAAAAGTGATTCCGTAAGTAGTGGCGAGCGAACGCGGATTAGCCCAAACCAGAGTTGTTACGGCAATTTTGGGGTTGTAGGACTGCGGCATTTTATGCAAAGGGAACTGGAATTAACTGGAAAGTTAAGCCATAGAGGGTGATAGCCCCGTATAGGTAACCGATGTAATAGATAGCAGTATCCTGAGTAGGGCGGGGCACGTGAAACCCTGTCTGAATCTGGCGGGACCATCCGCTAAGGCTAAATACTCCTGAGAGACCGATAGTGAACCAGTACCGTGAGGGAAAGGTGAAAAGAACCGTGAATAACGGAGTGAAATAGATCCTGAAACCGTGCGCCTACAAGCGGTCGGAGCATCTTTATGGTGTGACGGCGTGCCTTTTGCATAATGAGCCTACGAGTTACCGTTGCTGGCAAGGATAAGTACTTAAGGTATGGATCCGTAGCGAAAGCGAGTCTGAATAGGGCGCCATAGTCAGTAATGGTAGACGCGAAACCGTGTGATCTACCCATGGGCAGGATGAAGCTGTGGTAACACACAGTGGAGGTCCGAACCGGTTGTCGTTGAAAAGACTTCGGATGACCTGTGGGTAGGGGTGAAAGGCCAATCAAACTCGGAAATAGCTCGTACTCCCCGAAATGCATTTAGGTGCAGCGCTGGCTTAGTTTATTAGAGGTAGAGCTACTGATTGGATGCGGGGGCTTCACCGCCTACCAATTCCTGACAAACTCCGAATGCTAATAAATGTTTACCAGTAGTGAGGGCATGGGTGCTAAGGTCCATGTCCGAGAGGGAAAGAACCCAGACCATCAGCTAAGGTCCCCAAATGTATGCTAAGTTGAAAAAACGAGGTTTGTCTGCCCAGACAGCTAGGATGTTGGCTTGGAAGCAGCCATTCATTTAAAGAGTGCGTAACAGCTCACTAGTCGAGCGGACGAGCATGGATAATAATCGGGCATAAGTATACTACCGAAGCTATGGACTTGAAAAAGTGGTAGGGGAGCATTCTATCGGCGCCGAAGGTGATATGTGAGTATTGCTGGAGCTTATAGAAAAGAAAATGTAGGCATAAGTAACGATAATGCGGGCGAGAAACCCGCACGCCGTAAGACTAAGGTTTCCTCAGCTATGCTAATCAGCTGAGGGTTAGTCGGGACCTAAGGCGACCCCGAAAGGGACAGTCGATGGCCAACGGGTTAATATTCCCGTACTTCTTATAATTGTGATGGGGCGACGGAGTGATGAAAGCACCGCGAACTGACGGAATAGTTCGTTAAAGTACGTAGCTATAGGTCTTGTAGTAAAATGCGCAGGATTTGGTGAAATACGATAGTACACGGAGTCTTCGGACAAAGTGATAGTGTGCCTAAGGGCTTCCAAGAAAAACCTCTAAACTTAGATTATAAGAACCCGTACCGTAAACCGACACAGGTAGTCGAGGAGAGTATCCTAAGGCGCTCGAGAGATTCATGGCTAAGGAATTAGGCAAAATAGACCTGTAACTTCGGGAGAAAGGTCGCCAGCGCAAGCTGGCCGCAGTGAAAAGGTCCAGGCGACTGTTTATCAAAAACACAGGGCTCTGCAAAATCGTAAGATGAAGTATAGGGCCTGACACCTGCCCGGTGCTGGAAGGTTAAGAGGAGATGTTATCTTCGGAGAAGCATTGAATTGAAGCCCCAGTAAACGGCGGCCGTAACTATAACGGTCCTAAGGTAGCGAAATTCCTTGTCGGGTAAGTTCCGACCTGCACGAATGGTGTAACGATCTGGACACTGTCTCAGCCATGAGCTCGGTGAAATTGTAGTATCGGTGAAGATGCCGATTACCCGCAGTGGGACGAAAAGACCCTGTGCACCTTTACTATAGCTTAGTATTGACCTTGGATAATTGATGTGTAGGATAGGTGGGAGATAGTGAAGCGGGTTCGCCAGGACTCGTGGAATCATCCTTGAAATACCACCCTTTGGTTATCTGAGGCCTAACCCCATGATTGGGGGACATTGCTTGGTGGGTAGTTTGACTGGGGTGGTCGCCTCC
This sequence comes from Flavobacterium sp. RNTU_13, assembly GCF_046614455.1. Taxonomy (NCBI): domain Bacteria; kingdom Pseudomonadati; phylum Bacteroidota; class Flavobacteriia; order Flavobacteriales; family Flavobacteriaceae; genus Flavobacterium; species Flavobacterium sp. RNTU_13. Next base: position 4,444 of record NZ_JBKJHB010000011.1, read on the forward strand.
AAAAGAGTAACGGAGGCTTCTAAAGGTTCCCTCAGCACGCTTGGTAACCGTGCGTAGAGTGCAATGGCATAAGGGAGCTTGACTGAGAGACATACAGGTCGATCAGGTACGAAAGTAGAGCATAGTGATCCGGTGGTTCCGTATGGAAGGGCCATCGCTCAAAGGATAAAAGGTACGCCGGGGATAACAGGCTGATCTCCCCCAAGAGCTCATATCGACGGGGGGGTTTGGCACCTCGATGTCGGCTCGTCACATCCTGGGGCTGGAGAAGGTCCCAAGGGTTGGGCTGTTCGCCCATTAAAGTGGCACGCGAGCTGGGTTCAGAACGTCGTGAGACAGTTCGGTCTCTATCTACTGCGGGCGTTAGAAATTTGAGTGGATCTGATTCTAGTACGAGAGGACCGAGTCGGACTGACCTCTAGTGTATCTGTTGTCCCGCCAGGGGCACCGCAGAGTAGCTACGTCGGGAAGGGATAAGCGCTGAAAGCATATAAGCGCGAAACCCACCACAAGATGAGATTTCTTTTAAGGGTCGTGGAAGATGACCACGTTGATAGGCTACAGGTGTAAAGGCAGTAATGTCATAGCCGAGTAGTACTAATAACCCGTAAGCTTATGTACGCCTCTTTTCCTGCCCTTTCGGGGGCAGGAGAGAACTTTCTCAAATACACTATTAGTTTTTATCGCAGTATGTTAAAATATTGGCAACGCTGAGTTGCAGTTTTAAAGTTTAAGGTTTAACGTTTAAAGTTACCGATAGGAACATTAGACGAAAATAACCTGAAACCTGAAACTAAAAACTTAAGGTGATTATTGCGGCGGGGCTCACCTCTTCCCATCCCGAACAGAGAAGTTAAGCCCGCCTGCGCAGATGGTACTGCATTTT
>NZ_JBKJHB010000012.1:0-4202 GCF_046614455.1 Flavobacterium sp. RNTU_13
AAAAGCGTACAGGTATGGGTTTAATGGAAAAGAGAAGGATGATGAAGTGAAAGGGGAAGGAGATAGTTATGACTATGGTTTTAGAATGTATGACCCAAGGATCGCGAGATTTATGAGTATTGACCCCTTAACATCGGATTATCCCTATTTGACACCTTATCAATTTGCTTCAAACAGACCACTCGATGGAGTTGACTTAGACGGTAAAGAATGGGCAGAAACTACCACTTCAGTAACTTTACCAGACGGTACTATTAAATTAACTACAGAACTTGTAATACGAGTCAAAGTAGAAAATCAATCTACAATAATTACTGACCCTAATATTATAAAATCAAGATGTGAGGCGATAAAAACTAAAATTGAAAAAGAAGGCACAAGAGCGTTGGTATATACACAAGATGGAAAGAATTTTCAACATGATGTAAAAACTACCGTGGTGTTGGATTACACTCCTAGAACTTCTAACGATGGATATATAGGGAGGTTAATTTTTGATGACAGAACAAGTGTTCAAACAGTGGTTCGAAATGGTAACACTGTAACAACAAGTGAAGCTTGGAAGAAAGGAGAGAATCACGGTGAAGTATATTCATTTACAACGAATATCGGTATTACAAAAAATGGAAAAATAGTTGATGAATCCGATATGGCAGAAACAGCCTTGCACGAAATTTTTGGGCATTCTGGAGGATTAAATCATCCATGGGAGTTAGGGGTAATTGAAATATTATTAAATCCTGAACTTAATCAAAGTGATCTTAATAGTAGGGTGTTAAATAAAATTATTCAGAACTTTATGAATACTGACGATAATCCAGATAAAAGTCTACGTCCTCCTACAACAACATCAAATTTCATAGAGCCCGGACAGATCAGAGCTATTATAGAAACTGTAAGGGGAAAATCTGACGGTGGTCCTACTACAGAAGAATTAAAAAAACCATAATTATGAAATATATCACCGTATTCTGTTGTAGTTTATTAATATCCTGTTCTTCCAATAAGGTAGATATTAGACATTATCAGTTACAGGAAGCTATTATATCACAAGAAAGTCCTAGTGTTACTAAAAGTTCTAAATTTTATACAACTTCAGAAGACACCAATGTTATTGCATTGGTTATCAAAGAAAAATTTAATGATACTATTGGTATCATTATTAATAATAAATTGGTTGATGAGTTTAGTAAAAAAGATACAACGGATTGTGATGACTGTCCTCCAAATATGCTGTTTAAACATTATAAAATTAATTATAAAACAGACAATATTAAATTATACTTAAAAAATGAAAAAAAATATATTGATATAAAGCTGAATGATAGCTATAGAACGTATATAATTAGTAGATATAACTTAATGTGGTATATAAATTTATGGCCAAAATAAGTACATACTTAATACAAAAAATTCATCTTTAAATTAAACGCTAAATTTGTGAACTAATTTACATTTATTTGTAAGTTTTAATATTGCTCTCTTAACAGAACTATTTATAAAGATGAAATAGACTTAGGAAATAGAACATTTAATTGTATTTTATCAGAAAAACATTACTTTATATACATGAAATAAAGAATTTACTAGCATTACTGTAACCACCTAAACAAAAAAGCAAAGCTTTGTGCTTTGCTTTTTTGTTTTACTTTGCGGTCAAAATACATTAATGAAAAAGCAGGCGGCATTAGTGCCCTTATTTAAGCAGTTTATAAAAGATACCGAAACCGGCAAACGCCTAAAAAAGAACGGTGAGCGTATAAAACCGCAAACCATACAAAATTACGGCTATGTATTGCAAAACCTGGTACAGTTTAGTACCGTTTGCGGTTTTGAGCTCCGTATAAGCGATGCTTCTAAACTAACCGCCCGTGAACTCAAAAGCGAGAAAAACTACTGGAAAAAATTTTACCAGAAGTTTACCGAGTTTTTATATAAAAAGGGGTGTTTTGATAATTATGTGGGGGCAAACATAAAAACCATACGCATATTTTTTAACTACCTTAAAAACGATAAAGATATGTATACGGGCGATTTTCAGCGCCTGTTTTATGTACGTAAGGAGGAGATAGATATACTGGTGCTTTCACCGGAGCAATTAAAGTTTTTAATACACGACCGCACTTTTGAAGCCTCGCTTACACCTGCATTGCGCAAGGTAAAAGATATTTTTGTATTTGGCTGTACCACAGGCTTACGCTACAGCGATATTTTTTTACTGACCACAAAAAACTTTGAACAACAGGGTGCTGACTGGTACCTGAAACTACGCAGCAAAAAAACAAAAACCTTTAGCTATATAAAGCTTCCCGGGTATGCAGTTGCTATATATGACCAATACAAGCCGGGCAATAGTAAGCTGCCCGTATTTGGCAACCTTACGTTGTTTAACTTTAATAAATCCCTGAAGCGCATAGGCGAGCTTGCGGGTTACACCACCCCTATAGACATACACCGCGAACGCCAGGGTAAAACACGCGCTATTACTACTACGGCTGCAAAAACCCGCTTTTGCGATAAAATGAGCTCTCACATGATGCGCCGCACGGCCATAACCACGCTGCTTATACTAGGCATGCCAGAACACCTGGTACGAAAAATAAGCGGCCACAGCAACGCCAGCACCTCCTTTAACCGCTATGTACATTACGCACAGACATACATGGACAAAGAGATTGAGAAGGTGCATAGTAAGCTGGAGGTGTATTGAAATATATCTACCGTTTTTTATTTTAGAAAACTATTGGTACAACCTGTTTTTATAGTTATGTTAAAAAAAGCCTCCACGATTGCAATTCTTACCATTGTTTTGTTGCTAGAGAAAACATTTCGATTTGCAAAATCCATATTTTTCAATAATTTACATATTAAATACTCGAGGAATTATATTTCAAAAAAATTTGTCTTCTTTCTTCCGAATTTGTTAGATTAGATAACCATAAGCCAAAGTCGCTATCTTCATCGATTTCAGAATACATTAATGTTGATACAGGATTATTGATTAAATAATTAATTTTCAACTCACTATCTAGCGCGCATAGATTTAAATGGGAAACATTATTATCTATAAAATATTCAATTCTAACATTAGTATCATACTTGTATATCATTTCATTAAAATATAAATAAATATTCTGTTTTTGACAAAACACACCTACTATATCGGAGTCGAAATTAGAGAAAAAACCCGAAATGGTGAAATTTGACTGTTTACTAATAATTGAATAATTTCGGGTTTCAATGTCTAGTTCTAAAACTGTGTTAAATTCCTTAAATTTTTGTAAATAAATCTTCATATTTATAGCATATCATATCTTTTTAAAATAGACTCAATTTTTTTACCAAACTCTTTATATAAGGCCTCTCCCAATGCTTTCTTATCTCCTAAGGGTCTAGATGCTGAATTAATAATCTGTGCATCAGTTTTACCTTGTTTCTTCATAGCTTCATAGGTGGGACCTAATTTATCACCATAACGTCTTATATTAAATTCATAAATAAATTTTCGCAAATCTGAGGGAGTTGCATCTTTATATAGCAATCCAAGTGCCCTTCTTTGTTCATTCAAACTTTTAGCAACTACACTTTCTGGTATTCCGGCATTTAACATTTCTTCTCCAACCTTGCTTAAAGCTGCAACCTCCTTGGTATAATTTTCTCTTAATAAATCTCTAGGAATTCCTTTTAATTTAAGTTTCTGGCTTAATTGAGAATATATTCTAGAATCTTCTTCAGCATCCCCAATACCATATTTGGCAGTTTGCATTATATCTACTGCACTTAAAGTTAAACTAACTATTTCCTGTTGTCCCTTTACCACTTTTTCACCATAATCTGGATCAGCATAAGGATTACGAACTGGAGCTTTTCCTGTTGATATCTGATTAACATTATATGCTATATTCATCCAGCCTAAAAGTACTTTGCTGAAAAATCTTTTAAAAGAACCTCCTTCGTGTTTTTTCTCATTTTCATTTGGTATTTTGCTACTTTCCAATCCTTCAAGTTCAATTGCCTGTACTGGACTATTTGAACTAAACTGGTATGGAGAATAAAATGGGTACTTAGATGCTAGCGGATCCACCGCAAAGAACCTACCAATCCTTGGGTCGTGCATCCTAAAGGTGTAGTTAAGGCTGTTACCTTCGCCTTTTAGCTCATCGTCTTTTTCCTGCCCCTGGAATCCATACCTGTACGCTTTG
>NZ_JBKJHB010000013.1:0-3579 GCF_046614455.1 Flavobacterium sp. RNTU_13
AAAAGCCATGCTAACATTATTGTAGCATGGCTTTTTTGTTTCCTTACAAGTGTATGCGCAATAAAAACAAACCCCTTGGTTAGCTCACTAACCAAGGGGTTTACTATTTGTACCAGGTTTGTTTACGTTCCAAGACTTTAAACCTGGAACCTTAAACCTTAAACCTTAAACTAAACTTTATCGTTTTAAAGCAAAGTGCGCCCTGAACTCACGGGTTTGCCCGTTCTCAGTGAACTCTACCGTAAACCAGTAGTCGTCACTTGGCAGCGGGTGGCCGTTGTAGGTACCATCCCATCCCTGGCCCTGGTCAGTCCTGCTTAGCGGGTTCAGCTGTTTGATCAGCTTGCCGTAGCGGTCATAGATTAAGATACGTGCCGTTTCATAACCGCTGTTGGTCATACCCTGAATGTTCCAGTAGTCGTTGTAACCGTCGCCGTTAGGGGTAAAGAACTTCGGATAGTCGATGATGCTTACGCCTTCAATAACGTAATCCGTACAAGGGTTATCGGTCTTGGTATCCCTTACATAGATGTCAAAGTAACCCAGCGGAACATTGGTAAACACATTGCTGTTTTGCCATGGACCATCAGGACCCAGTGAGTACTGGTACTCTCCATAACCCTGTGCCAGTACCGTAATGGTTTGGTCTGCACTAAAGGCGGCACTGATTACATAAGGCTGATTAGGGTCAATAGCCTGTGCAGGGCCTGATTGTATTACCTCAAATGTTGCCGATGGTTCTGAGATACAGCCTAAAGCGGTAGTGCTCGTGGCTATTACCGTATACAAGCCCGGCTCAGTAGCGTTGTACTGCGTAGCGGTAAGGTCCCGTGCTACTTCTACACCATCCCTGTACCAGGTAAAGGTATAGCTGCCTGCAGCAAGGTTTACAGTAAGCGGTAGCGGGTTTATGGCCCCACCGTTGTATTCCATACAAAGGGTGTGGTTGTCGCCAGGGGTACTGATTACCGGCTCGCCCAGTAGCTCCACGCCTACTTCAAAGCTGGTAACATCTATACATGGTGCCGCACTCAGGTAGTTCTTAACCGTAGCCCAGATGGTTTGTGGGTTACTGGTGTTTACAAACGCAGCCGGGTTGGCTATGTAGTCTGGTGAGGTAGTGTCTGCAGCAAGGGCAGCAGCCTGAGTGGTGTAGTACTCTACCCTGAACATGGTTGTGCTTTGTGTAGCCAGTATAGAAGCGTCTTGCTGGGTAAGGTCAAAGCTGTGCATGCCGTCGTTTGTACCATCGTCATCACATACCGTCCATGGGTTACTGGCTGCAGCATGGGCCACAGCGGCCTGATCTGCAAACAACGTTAGATTGGTAAGGATGTCACAACCCGTAGCAAAGTTCCTGGCGTATACCAGTATGGTCTGCTGGTTCGGGGTGGTATTGGTATATACGTGTGGCAGGGCTGTACCGGCTGCATACGCTGCATTATCGCGGTAGAACCTGATGTCGTAATCGTTAGGGTTGCCTCCGGCATTGGTAATCACACCGCGTACAAATTCCATAAGGCGGAAGCTTTCAAAGCCGCTGCTGTTTGGTGTACAGATGGCATAGTTTGGTACGTTACCGGTAGCCGGGTCATAAATTGGCGGCATTGGGTTAACTGTTAGTACCTGTTCTACTACCTGTACACAGCTTGGGTCGGCTACCTCACTGCCGGCAAGGGCTACACGGGCATATACCGTCTGGCTCCATGCTGTAGTGTTTACATAAGGGATGTCGCCTGTAGCTGTTGCCGCAATGGCATTGGTACCGGCAAGCGCATCAGCTTGGGTTTCGTGGTAGCTGATTACCGCATTGCTGTCGTTATCAAGGATACGGCGGCTGGCATTCTTCAGGTTAAACTGCTCAAAGCCGTAACCGTTAGCATTGGTATCGCATACCTCCAGTGCCTCTGGGGTAGTGTTTGGTGTAGGCTGAGGAAGCACCCTTAAGGTAAGGAAGCTCCTGCTGATACAGCCCTGTGGTGTGGTTACCTTTACAAACAGCACCTGTGGGTTGCTGGTATTGCTGTAGGTTTCCGGTGTGGCAATCGGTGTATTGGCGACGTAATCTGCTGCCGAAGCGTAGTAGGTTACTACGTTGCCCTCCCCTATGCCAAATGGGGTAAGGATATAATCGTTTTTAGTGGTAAGGTTAAATACAGCCGTTTGGTTGTTTACAGCCCCATCGTTACACTTGGTAAACATCGACGCCGGGGCAAGGGCCTGTGGCTGGTTGATGTTAAGGGCAAAACTGCCGGTTTGGTAACAATCTGTAGTGCTGTTTTCTATACGTACCCAAATTTGCTGGCCGTCGACTGTAGCCATAAATACCTGTGGCGCGGTAATGCGTGGGGCGCCGGCAAGGGCATTGGCCTCAGTGGTAAAGTAATGGATGGTATACGTACCAGGGGCTACACCCAGCTGGGTAGCAATGGCAGCATCCTGCACCGTAAGGTCGAACACACGCTGGTTGTCCTGGCCGTTGTTGTCCTGGTCATCACACAGGGTAAGGTCGTTTAGCCTCACCGTGCGTGGTGCCGGTGATACGTTAAGGGTAAGGGTATATACCTGTGAGCGGCAACCGCTGGTAGCATCGGTAGCTACTACATACACAAACTGCACACCCGGGTTAAGATTGGTATAGCCCGCAGGGTTTTGTATTGCGTTTAGGTTGTTAGCCGCATCGTAAGCCGTTTGGTAGAACGTTAACGAAAGGTTTACCCCATTATTGATCATGATATTTTCAAGGCTCGTAAGGTCAAAGCTGCCGTAACCCGAACCGTTGGTATCACACACCGTTAGCTGGTCTGGCGTAGGCATGGTAAGTACCGGAAGCGGGGCTACCCTGATATCAAGGATAACAATGCGGTAACAGCCGGTTTCAGCATTTGATACCCTTACAAAAATGCTCTCCACACCGTTGTTTACCGTGTTGGTATATGCAGCAGGGTTAGCTATGGCATTACTGTCCGCAAGCGCATCAGCATACGTATGGTAGAAACTTACATTTACACCGTTTACACCTGTGGTAATCTCAGTAATCTTACTGGTAAGGTCAAATACTTCTTTCTCATCACCCGGGTTGTTTATATCACACTGGGTTAATGGAGACGGCTGTACTACTACCGGTAGTGGGTCTACCACTAACTCAAGGGCTACTAAATCATAACACTGGGTGGTGTTATTGGTAACACGTACATATACTGTGGCGTTAGCCGACTGGTACGTAGCCGGGTTTGGTATGGCATTGGTACCGGCAACAGCATCGCCCTGGCTGGCGTAGTAGCTTACCGGGAACGCTGCGGCATTCATGCCGTTTAGTACTGTGGTGTTGTAGCTGGTAAGGTCAAAAATGGCCTGGCCATCGGTATCTGAAACCCCGTTGTCGCACATGTGGTAGGCCTCAAGGGGATCCTGGGCAACAGGGACCGGGTGAACGATTAGCTGTGCCTGCGATACATCATAACATCCGGCTGTATTGCTCACCCTGATGTAGATGGTTTGTACGCCATTGGTGGTATTAGCCCTTACATTGGTATAGGCCGTAAGGTTGGTTATAGGGTTAACGCCCTGCTGGAAGTT
>NZ_JBKJHB010000014.1:0-3124 GCF_046614455.1 Flavobacterium sp. RNTU_13
ATATTACGTGCGTGTAATAAATGTCTTTACACAGGTAAGTACATTTAACTTTAATATATGTGTTAATAAATATCCTCTCCCAGCAAACGACCTTTGTGCCAATGCTATACAGTTAACACCGGGAACTACATGTAACTACACTGCGGGTACTTTTTCGGGGGCACTAAATGATGGCGGCACTTCATGCGTTGCAACGGCCAGCCAGGATGTATGGTATAAATTTACGGCTACCGACCAAACAATGAAAGTTACCGTAGACGCTATATATGACTTAAACCATGCAATCCAGATATTTCAGGGAGGGTGTAACGGGTCTCTGTTTGCCTGTGGAAACACTAGCGGACAAAATGGTACTGAAACGGTTTTCAGGAATGATTTTATCCCCGGTCAGGAATATTACGTGCGTGTAATAAATGTCTTTACGCAGGTAAGTACATTTAACTTTAATATATGTGTTAATAAATATCCTCTCCCTGTTAACGACCTTTGTGCCAATGCTATACAGTTAACACCGGGAACTACATGTAACTACACTGCGGGTACTTTTTCGGGGGCGCTAAATGATGGCGGCACTTCATGCGTTGCAACGGCCAGCCAGGATGTATGGTATAAATTTACAGCTACCGACCCAACAATGAGGATTACCGTAGACGGCATATATGACCTGAACCATGCAATACAGGTATTTCAGGGAGGATGTAACGGGTCTCTGTTTGCCTGTGCAAACACCAGTGGACAAAATGGTACTGAAACGGTTTTCAGGAGCGATTTTATCCCCGGTCAGGAATATTATGTGCGTGTAATAAATGTCTTTACGCAGGTTAGTGCATTTAACTTTAATATATGTGTTACTAAATATTTAACTCCTGCCAATGACCTTTGTGCGAATGCCATTGAACTTATCCCGACTTTAGAATGCAGTTACATAGCAGGCACTATTAATGGTGCGCTAAAAGACGGCGATACAGCAACATGTGCTCCGAATGCCTTACAGGATGTATGGTATAAGTTTACGGCTACCGATGCCACAATGAGCATCTCGATGCCTTACTCACCAGGAATAAACCAGGCATTCCAGATACTGCAGGGCGGCTGTAATGGTACAGTTATAGCCTGTGTAAATAACTTTGGGATGGATCAGGCCGAAAGGTATATGGCTAACAATTTTATAATTGGCCAGCAGTATTATATAAGGGTATTAAATGATGGAGGCTTTACAAGTACTTCGAACTTTTATATATGTGTTGCCAAATATCCTGCGCCAGCCAATGACCTTTGTGCTAATGCCGTGGAATTAACGCCTAATTTAGAATGCAGTTATACTAATGGAACCATAAGCGGTGCGCTAAGGGATGGTACCGCAACTACCAACTGTACCAACAATGCACAGCAGGATGTATGGTACAAATTTACAGCTACTGATGTTACCATGGGTATCAATATGTCTTACTCAGACGGTATTGACCAGGCTTTCCAGATAATTCAGGGTGGCTGTAACGGTACGGTAGTAGCCTGTGTTAACAATCAGGGCATGAACCAAGCTGAGAGCTACATAAACAATAATTTTATTATTGGGCAGGAATACTATATAAGAGTGTTACACAACGGGGGCTCTTTAAGTAATGCGGGCTTTCTTATATGTATTAATAAATATCCGCCCCCTGCTAACGACCTTTGCACCAATGCTACTGAAGTATTTCCAGATACAACGTGTAATTATATAGGAGGCACATTTTCAGCCTCGCATAATGACGGAACAACCCCTGTGTGCCCTACAGGCACCGCTTCACAAGATATTTGGTACAAATTTGTTGCAACTGAGCAAACCTATAGTATCTACATGAACCCTGTAAGCGGTTTTAACCCAGGCTTCCAGATATTTGAAGGAAGTTGTAACGGAACAATGATAGCCTGTGTAAATAATGGAGGTAACAATGTTTCTGAATATTACAGAGATAATATTTTTGTAATAGGTCAAACCTATTACATAAGGTTTTTCCATTTAATGGGTGGCTATGTTAGCCAGAATATCACTTTCTGCATTACAAAATATCCTAAGCCTGCTTATGACACCTGCGAAAATGCAACGCTCTTATACCAAAATACCTCATGTACGCCAATTGCCGCTACTTTTAGCGGTGCAATGTTTGACGGGCCATCAATTTCATGCGCTCCCGTCGCTGGCCAGGACTTATGGTTCAAATTTATAGCCGAAGGAACCAGCGCAAACATTTACATTGGGCCAATGCTTGGTACCGACCTGGGATACCAGGTATTTCAAGGAGGATGCAACGGCACTTCTATTGCCTGTATTAACGGATATGGAGCAAACGTAAGTGAAACTGCAAACATTTCTAACCTAACGCTGGGAGAAGAATATTATATAAGGGTATTCAATGCTTTTCACGGGCCGGCTATTGACGCCTTTACTATTTGCGTCTATGGATCAATACAACCCTGTACGGCATCTGTTTCCGTTGCCGCATCATCTACACAAATATGCACAGGTAGCCCGGTAACCTTTACTGCAACCCCGGTTAATGGCGGCGCGACACCTCAATATCAGTGGAAACTAAACGGAAGTAATGTTGGCACTAACAGTGCTGTATTTACACCGTCAAATTTGATGAACGGAGATACTGTTTCTGTTGTAATGACCAGTAGTGCGACATGCGCATCTGTGGCAACGGTTACAAGTAATGTAGTTACTATGAATGTAACCAATCCTCAAACTCCTGCCTTTGCACAGATAGCGGCTATATGTCCCGGCGGCTCATTTACACTGCCTGCTACGTCTACAAACGGCATTACAGGAACATGGAGTCCGGCTGTAAATAATACTGCCACTACAACATATACATTTACACCAAATGCGGGCCAGTGTGCTACAACCACAACCATGACAGTTACAGTCGGCAACAATATAGTGCCAACATTTACGCAAATTGCACCAATATGTAGCGGAACCTCAATAACACTGCCTACTACATCTGCAAACGGCATTACAGGAACATGGAGTCCGGCTGTAAATAATACTGCCACTACCACCTATACATTTACACCAAATGCGGGCCAGTGTGCTACAACCACAACGATGACAGTTACAGTCGGCAACAATATAGTA
>NZ_JBKJHB010000015.1:0-1351 GCF_046614455.1 Flavobacterium sp. RNTU_13
GTACCTGTCGAAAGTATCGTCGTCGATGCCAACGCAGTGCCACCTGTAGCTGCTGTGTACCATTTTAATGAAGTACCATTAGCAGTTAAACTTGCTGCCGTTGCTCCGTTACAGAAGGTCTGTGCCGATGCTGTTGGGGCAACTGTTGTATTTACTGTTACGCTCACCGCGGTCCTTGTGCTCTCACAAGCATTAAGTGTTTGCGATACGTAATATGTACCTGTTGAAAGCGCAGCAGTGGTTGCCAACGCCGTTCCGCCTGTAGCTGCTGTGTACCATTTTAATGAAGTTCCGTTTGCTACAAGGTTAGACACCGTTGCTCCGTTACAGAAAGTCTGTGCCGATGCTGTTGGAGCAGCAGTTGTATTTACTGTTACACTCACCGCTGTTCTTGTACTCTCACAAGCGTTCAGCGTCTGAGATACGTAGTAGGTGCCTGTTGCAAGCGCGGCAGTGGTTGCCAACGCAGTGCCACTTGTATTGGAAGTGTACCATTTTAGTGAGGTACCGTTTGCCACAAGGTTCGCTACGGTTGCACTATTACAGAATGTCTGTGACGATGCTGTTGGAGCGGCAGTTGTATTAACCGTTACACTTACCACAGTCCTTGTACTCTCACAAGAATTTATTGTTTGCGATACGTAGTACGTGCCGGTAGAAAGTATCGTGGTCGAAGCCAACTCCGTTCCGCCTGTAGCTGCTGTGTACCATTTTAACGAAGTGCCATTAGCAGTTAAACTTGCTGCCGTAGCTCCGTTACAGAAGGTCTGTGCCGATACTGTTGGAGCAGCAGTTGTGTTTACTGTTACATTCACTGCTGCCCTTGTACTTTCACAAGCATTCAGTGTCTGAGATACGTAGTAGGTACCGGTTACAAGCGCGGCAGTGGTTGCCAACGCCGTTCCGCCTGTATTGGAAGTGTACCATTTCAATGAAGTGCCGTTTGCCAAAAGGTTAGACACCGTAGCTCCGTTACAGAATGTCTGTGCCGATGCGGTTGGAGCAGCAGTGGTATTTACTGTTACGCTTACCGCGGTCCTCGTACTCTCACAAGCGTTTAGCGTCTGAGATACGTAGTACGTACCTGTTGAAAGCGCGGCAGTGGTTGCCAACGCCGTTCCGCCTGTAGCAGCTGTGTACCATTTTAATGAAGTGCCGTTTGCAGTTAAACTTGCTACTGTAGCTCCGCTACAGAATGTTTGTGCAGATGCTGTTGGGGCAACTGTTGTATTTACTGTTACACTCACCGCGGTCCTTGTGCTCTCACAAGCGTTCAGCGTTTGCGATACGTAGTACGTACCTGTTGCAAGCGCGGCAGTTGTTGCCAACTCCGTGCCGCCTGTAGCAGCTG
>NZ_JBKJHB010000016.1:0-798 GCF_046614455.1 Flavobacterium sp. RNTU_13
GCAGCCGGAGCAGCGTTAATCGTTACCGATGTAGCCGTTGAGATACAACCCGCAGCATTCTTAGCAGTCACAGAATACGTTCCTGCTGCAACACCCGTAAACGTAGCCGATGCCTGGTAGGTAGTTCCGTTGATACTGTAGGTCATACCTGTTCCTGTCGGAGCAGTTACAGTTATCGAACCTGTAGCAACTGAACATGTTGGTTGAACAGTTGTAGCAACCGGAGCAGTCGGTGCTGCCGGAGCAGTGTTTATTGTTACCGATGTAGCCGTTGAGATACAACCCGCAGCATTCTTAGCCGTTACTAAATATGTTCCTGCTGCAACACCTGTAAAGGTAGCTGATGCCTGGTAAGTCGTTCCGTCAATACTATACGTCATACCTGTTCCTGTAGGAGTAGTTACAGTTATCGAACCTGTAGCAACTGAACACGTTGGTTGAACCAAAGTAGCAACCGGAGCTGTTGGCGTAGCCGGAGCAGCGTTTATTGTTACCGAAGTCGCAGTCGAGATACAACCCGCAGCGTTTTTAGCTGTTACGCTGTACATACCTGCTGCAACACCTGTAAAGGTAGCTGATGCCTGGTAGGTTGAACCATCAATACTATACGTCATGCCCGTTCCTGTTGGAGCAGTTACAGTTATTGAACCTGTAGCAACCGAACAAGTAGGTTGAACAGTCGTTACTGTCGGAGCTGCTGGCGCAGCCGGAGCAGCGTTAATCGTTACCGATGTTGCCGTTGAGATACAACCCGTAGCATTCTTAGCAGTCACAGAATACGTTCCTGCTGCAACACCC
>NZ_JBKJHB010000017.1:0-676 GCF_046614455.1 Flavobacterium sp. RNTU_13
TACGCCAACAGCTCCGGTTGCTACTTTAGTTCAACCAACGTGTTCGGTTGCGACAGGAAGTATTACCGTAACTGCTCCTACAGGAACAGGCATGACGTATAGTATAGATGGTTCAACCTACCAGGCATCAGCTACCTTTACAGGTGTTACAGCAGGAACGTATTCTGTGACTGCTAAAAACGCTGCTGGTTGTATCTCGACTGCGACTTCGGTAACTATCAATACTGCTCCGGCTGCGCCAACTGCACCGGTTACTACTTTGGTTCAACCAACGTGTTCGGTTGCTACAGGTTCAATAACAATCACTACTCCGACAGGAACAGGTATGACCTACAGCATCAACGGAACTACCTACCAGGCATCGGCTACCTTTACAGGTGTTGCAGCAGGAACGTATTCTGTGACTGCTAAGAATGCTGCGGGTTGTATCTCAACGGCTACATCGGTAACTATCAATGCTGCTCCGGCTACGCCGACAGCACCGGTTGCTACTTTGGTCCAACCTACATGTTCAGTTGCTACAGGTTCAATAACTGTAACTGCTCCTACAGGAACAGGTATGACGTATAGTATTGACGGAACAACCTACCAGGCATCAGCTACCTTTACAGGTGTTGCAGCAGGAACATATTCAGTAACTGCTAAGAATGCTGCGGGTTGTATCTCAACGGCTACT
>NZ_JBKJHB010000018.1:0-265 GCF_046614455.1 Flavobacterium sp. RNTU_13
CTGAACAGTCGTCGCTGTTGGAGCCGCTGGCGTAGCCGGAGCAGCATTGATAGTTACCGAAGTCGCAGTCGAGATACAACCCGAAGCATTTTTAGCTGTTACGCTGTACGTTCCTGCTGCAACACCTGTAAAGGTAGCTGATGCCTGGTAAGTCGTTCCGTCAATACTATACGTAACACCTGTTCCCGTAGGAGCAGTTACTGTTATCGAACCTGTAGCAACTGAACACGTAGGTTGAACACTCGTTACTGTTGGAGCCGCTGGC
>NZ_JBKJHB010000019.1:0-263 GCF_046614455.1 Flavobacterium sp. RNTU_13
GCAGCCGGAGCAGCGTTTATGGTTACTGAAGTCGCAGACGAGATACAACCCGCAGCGTTCTTAGCAGTCACTGAATACGTACCTGCTGTAACACCTGTAAAGGTAGCTGATGCTTGGTAAGCCGTTCCGTTGATGCTATACGTCATACCTGTTCCTGTTGGAGCAGTGATTGTTATTGAACCTGTAGCAACCGAACACGTTGGCTGAACCAAAGTAGCAACCGGTGCAGTCGGTGTAGCCGGAGCAGCATTGATCGTTACCGA